>NZ_JARXWB010000036.1 GCF_029892425.1 Bradyrhizobium sp. BR13661
AGCTCCGACGAGACGAGCGCTACCGCCAAACCCCGCCGCTCGAAGGGGTCAAAATTGGACGCCGATGAGGGGTCAAATTTGCAAGCCGATTGACAGTCCGTCTTCTCGTTTCAGAGATTTTGAACGCCGGCAGCACTTGGGTTGATCGGCAGGGTGTTGAGCGTCAAGTTCGGCTCGACGACATCCTGATCGTCGCCCCGTATAATGCGCAAGTCTTCGAGTTGCTTGAGCTCATTCCGGGCGCAAAGGTCGGCACTGTCGACAAATTTCAGGGCCAAGAAGCGCCGATTGTCATCTATTCCGTGACGACATCGAGCCACGCAGACGCTCCACGTGGAATGGAATTCCTCTACAGCGCGAACCGCCTCAACATCGCTACTTCGAGAGCGAAGTGCGTCTGCATCATGGTCGCTTCGCCCCGGGTTTTCGAGGCCGAGTGCCGCACTCCTGGGCAAATGCAGCTCGCTAACGCTTTTTGCAGGTATCTCGAGATGGCAGTCGAATTGCCATGTCTTTAAGCGTATCGGTGTCATCCGTCATTCGGCGTGTCGTCTAGCGGATCACCGCTCCTCCAAACTTAAACGCTTAGTCCGTTGATCCGGCATGAATTTCTTGCTGAAATTAGATCTCCTACCATCGCAGCTACGGTTGTCAGCTACGTTTGCGTCTTGACTGAGGGCTATTTCTCATACCCCTGGTTGCTCGCGAGAAGGGCGGATTGTCGTGACCCATTGGGTCCGCTACAGCCAAGAGCGAACTTGCATCCCAACTGATTTCGAGCCGGCAATCAATCTATCGCTCCCCATTAGGGGTTGCGGACTGAGGTCCGAAGTCGGGGGTAAAGCGGAAGGGCCCCACCGCTGGCCAAATCGACGCTATTGACCCGGGGCGGTCGTGGCGGAGCTCATATTGATGAGGGACATCCGCCATTTCCGGTGGTGGGAAAATCAGTCTTCGCGACTGGCCAGCCTGCGGTAAACCGCGAAATCGTCAAAGGTGGGTGCTTCGCCGCGCCGGACCTTGGAAACGATGTCGGGTCCGAGGACGATCGACGTGCCGAGCCCGGCATAGAAATATTGCGTGCCGAACGCCTTCTTCAGCGCTGTAAACGTCGGTTCGCCCGTGCAGTGTCCGGGGGCAATGTTCTCGACCTTGAACTTGTCCTTGAGGGCGGTCACGATCTTCTCAATCGCATCATCGGTGGCAACAACAAGGTGGAAGCCCCCGGCTATGAGATGGATTCTGGGGTTGATCGCTGTTGCGGCCTCTACAATGCGTTCGATTCCCGGATGCGAACAGCCGACGACAAGAACAAGGCCATCCGGCGTATTCACTGCGAGCGAGAGTTCTTTGAGTTCCTTAGTGCCGGGAAGATCGGAAACCAGGGCGATCAAGGTAATGCCGGGTGCGATCTCCGTCGTCTGATCGATCAGTTCGAATTTGGTATTGGGCCATGCTGCGCCGAACTCCATCATTTTCGGCGGTTTGCCGTCAAAATAACGCATCTCGTCAGGCAGGGAATCGTCCTTGCGATAGAAGGTGGATGGAAGCGACGAACCGTAGATCCCGAATCGTTCTTTGGGCGCGTATATCTTGACGTTCGGATTCACACTCAGCACATAGCTCAGTCCAGCCATGTGATCGGAATGCCGATGGGAGAGAACCACAAAGTCAAGCGTGGTAAGATCTACTCCCTTTGCCTTGACATTTTTCCCGAAGATCTCCGCGTTGTCTCCGGTATCAAACAGAATGCGCCTTCCTGCGACCTCCACCAGCGCGGAGAAACCCCAGTCCTTTGTCATTTCCGGGTCCGCGCCAAACGCGTCATAGAGGATCGTAATCTTGCCGTTCGGCTCGGCCGCGATGGTCGCGCAAGAACTCGCTGCTATGGCGCAGGTGACCGCGGCGGCGATGAAGCTCCATTTTCCGAATGTCATAGATGTATCTCCTTTTCGGTTGGACTTCCGCTGAAGACTGAGTTGGCGCAGTCCGAATTGACGGCCGGTGCTGCGGTATTGAGCCACCTGGGACAGTCGTGGATTACCAGGCATCCAGGGTACGCGCCCAGAGAGATCATCGGCATTTCTCTCCGCCAACGGCAATTCACTGAAATCTCCTTTCGATAGAAAGAAATCCCGACGTGGGCTGTCTGAAGATTGGGCCGCGACTAATGAGAATTGGCCCAGGACGCTATCCGTAAGATGCAGACCAACTCCTAGATTCATTTTGTCGATGTGAGCGAGTTCACACGCGCTCCACGCGTTCGGGCGTCAACTTGGGCCTTACAGAATAGATGACACTACCACATCGACAACACGGCCGGAGGTAACATGCTTCACTATTCATCCCAGACGGCAGCGTTTCTCAGAGCAAAATCGGAGAACCACGAGATCACTCCGCCACCTGTTTTGGACGAACAGGCCTACGCCAAGGCGTTAGCCGAAGGCTTGCGCGTTTCCACGAAGTTCGGACGCGTAGATGTGCTTGGACCCCGAGCGCTCCGGGAGCCAATCGACGGCGTCTATTCGTTGGCGCAATGGCAATCGGGATTCAAGCTACAGAACGACCGCGGTACCTGCTGGGCGTTTGCGGGTGCCGCGGCGCTGGAGGCGGCATACCGACGCAAGTATGGTCTGCTCATCGACGTATCCGAAGAATATATCTTTCATATGGGCAAAGCCTTTGCTTTGAACCGAGACAGCGGGGGGGCGGCAGCGCGACCGGTAGAGAACAACTCCTCTCTGACCGGATTCCAAGGAAGTGGCGATATCGCGGAGAAGATCTCAGAGAATGCTTCGCCTCCAGAGGACGCTGCGCCATACTTGCAAAATCAACAGACGCTGTTGGACATCTTGCCCGTGCTGGGATTTGCCGGCGTGGAAGCACTGGCGAGCCAAGAGGACTTCGACGCCGTCGAGTTTTGCGAGCAACACATTCCGCTCCTGGCGCGGGTGAACGCTCGCTATAGGGCGGCGGGTTGGGGTTCTCTCGGCAACAACCCGAGTATCACTGCGCTCGAGAATACCATTCTCGCGGACCGCGAAGTAATCTGCGATGTCTTTCACAAGACCCCGAACATTGGAGGTCACGTGCTTTTGCTGATCGGCTTCGACCGCAATCGGCAGGTGTTCTTCGCCAAGAACCACTGGGGCGAAGGCAAATTCATCGAGATCGCCTATAACAACGATCCGAACTGGCAGATCAATTCGGGCTGGTACATCACGGATGTCGTCGATCCAACGTTTGTGCAGAGCGAGGCTTGTTGGCTTGGCAACTGGCGTGCAAGCGTGGGCGACGCATCGTTTCGGCTGCTCCTGCGGAGGTCAGAGGATTTTCCCAACCCAGGGGCGCCGACGAAGCTTGGCACGGCATACTTGAGCGATGGGCCCCATGACGTGAACGGATTATTCCTAAACGCGGGCGCACATCTGCGTATGTTCATTGCGCCGACAACCGCCCCAGTTCCTATTGGAACACTGAGCGGGTGGCAGCTCGACGCCGATCTGAACTTTTTCGACATCTACAACGCGGCTGGGCAGGCCGGAGGGGAACCTGCTGCGCTCTCTCGCTTCAACACACGGTTCGCAGCTCTGTTCGACAAGGGCGACGGCTCGGCATGGCAAGCTCGGCACGGGATCACCCCAGAGGCTTATCAGTCGATTTTTGATTTGCTGGTCGGTCAGGGCTACCGGCTAACCAACGTATGCGGATACAGCGAGGGGACAGCCTCCCGGCTTAACGCTGTCTGGCAACTGCGCGATGGCCCCGCCTGGGAGGCCCGCCACGGCCTGACCAACGACCAGTACCAATCGACATTCGATGATCTCGTCGCGAAAGGGTACCAGCTCGTTTGCGTTAGCGGGTACGCCGAGAACGGTCAGGCTCGATATGCAGCGATCTGGGAACAGCGGGCGTCTTCTGATTGGCAAGCGCGGCACGGGATGTCGCGGAGCCAATACCAGCAGACCTTTGACCAGATGGCTGCTGACGGCTTCGCGCCCGTGCAGGTTTGCGGCTTCCGGGTCAACGTTGACGTGCGTTTCGCAGCGATCTGGGAACGGCGCCCTGGCCTCGAATGGGTGGGGCGGCACGGGTTAACGGCCAGCGAGTATCAAAAGGCCTTCGATGAGCAGAACGCTGCAGGTTTTCGTCTTGTTTCTGTGAGCGGGTACAGCGACACCGGGATCGCTCGCTATGCCGCAATTTGGCACAAGGACCAGGCAGGTGAATGGCAAGCACGGCACGGTCTGGATAGCGCCGGATATCAGCAAGCCTTCGACGATCTGTCGGGGCGAGGATTCCGTCCGGTGCAGATATGTGGATACGGTGATGGATTCTATCCTGCCTAGATCGCGGGCTGTCGCTAGTTCGGAGTAAGCAAGCTCACAAACTGCGCGGCTCGTTTTACCGATCAGAGGGGGGCGAGGTATGTACCCTCGCTCGGCTCTGATAATCACGCTGCCTGCGAGGCGGGCGGCTCTGGCTGCGATGGGTTTGGATTGGCGGCCGGCGACGGCGGCGCGAGTACCTCGGAGAACGCGCCAAAAAAGCCATTCCCGGTGTCCTGAACCAGGTTCGTCTTCGCGCAGGAACCAGCGCCGAGTAGCGGCCTCTCAACATTTGCTGGACCATCGCCGGCGTTAACCCTGTCGGCAAATGATCCGCGCGCGGCACGTCCGCTGCCGACAGATTGCCTCATTGGAGCGGAGACATTTTCAACAGCACTATCCTTGGTTAGAGCGCATCATGCTGAAACCGAGCTTCCTGGGTCTCCTCATCGTATTGGGTGTAGGAGTCCTGTCAGTCATGGAGCTGCGAGCTCCCCCGCGCCACACGGTCGCGATCGTCCAGTCGCCTGCCGCTCCGGACGCTGGCTCATCTGGCTCGCCTGATACACTGGCGAGGCGATCGCCTTGACGTCGCGCCGGAGAGCAGCGTGACACCGACCCAGGTTGCTTTGGCCGAAGCGCCTGTTGCTCTCCCAAACGATGACGGTGTCGCGTCGCCCGAGCCTTCAAGGCCGATCGCCCGCCAACGTCACAATTCGAAGACGGCCGCAGGCGCCGTACGTCCCAAACCAAAGAAGATAGCCGTTATCAAGCAAACTGCGGTTGCCGAGCGTTCAAAGCTCGCCAGCGAGATCGTGTCCTGTAGGCTCGCGGCGTTTGGCGGCTTGCGCAAGGCTCTGAATTTATCCGGCTGCGAAATTTGAAGAGGTGCGGGCTTACGCTTTACGCTACAGGACAGCGCTTCAGAAGCTGAAGCGTTGGCATGACTACACGCTCACGCGGCTCGTGAATGACGTCAGTGAACGAGCACTTCGTTCCCAGTTCGCGGAACGCACTGTTGCGGCGCAGCAAGATTGACCTGTGTCAGATTGCCATGCCGCGAAGGCGCAATCTTACAAGGCATGGCCCATCTCGTTTTCAAATGTCCCGATACATCGTTTAACGTCCAGCATTGGATCGAGGACGACGAGGACGATGCACCTGGCAACAGATATGAAAGCGTGGCCTGCCTGGCCTGCACGAGGGTGCACTTCATCAATCGAAAGACCGGGAAGTTGCTGGGTGAAAAGTAACGCGGTCAGCCTGACAAGAGGCTCTCACCTGGCGACCGCTAGAATCAGACTGAGAGTTCTGAAAGAGATCAGCGAACGCGAGCAGATTGACAGGGTTTATCAATCAAGGTGTACACCGTGCACCTCTAACAGCATTTTGGCAGACTCGAGCTGACGTCGCAGCACGCGAGACTGATAGTAGCGCAACGCATAACCGCTCAAAACGCCGGCCGTAAACACGCCGACGACGACAACTTGTGCGAAGTCTTCGCCCATCACGACCCTCCAAGCGGCGATCCGGAGCGTGTTAACAAGGCCGCCTGACGCAGGCCTTACGTCGCGCTGCTCGCACCCGCACCGTCATATGCCCTCGTTTGTTTGGTCACCCCAGAAACGCGCCAGACAATGCCAACCCATCGTGGCTCGTTGCCACCGGACTGGCGGAGGCCGGCTATGAGACGGGTATCGTTGGTAGCGCAGAGGACGCGCGCGAGGTGAGCAGAAACTTGCCCGATGTTCAGCGGGTGGAGCGCTGTCTTCGCGGTACCACGATATTGCCGTCACGATATTGCCGTCCAGTGGGCGAGCTAGGACTCGCAAGCGAGTTGAGTAGAGACATGGGGTTCTAAGCGATATGTAAGGTCCATGTCAGCGGATCCATGGCACATAATCGAAGCCCTCGGTTCAGATGCTGGATCCTTTGCCTACGTTGCCGGACACCATTCTCTTGGCGCAAGTGACATTGCCTACGAGGATAAAAAACGTCCTCACCTTCTATGGTTTCGAGACGGTGGGGGATGTTCGCTCAGCCTCAGACAGAACTTTACTAAGCCTTCCCGATTTGGGTCCAAAGTCTGTAACCTACCTTCGTGAGGTTTTTGGCCTGGTGATAGACGATAGGTAGATTGCAATGCGTCTCGTTCTTTTGCTCGCTCTTTCATTGTCGTTGATGGCGTGTCACGACGAGGAAGCAACGGGTGCAATCAACGTTCGCTGTGCAGAGAAGCTTTACTCTCCCTACAATCCTAAAAACCTAGAACAGTGTATCGCCGCTTGCAAATCATGTGAGCGAGGGACAACCGCTACTTGCACAACATCTTGCAGACTGAGAGGTGCGCGGTAAGGCGTACCAGAATGTCGCCAGCGGCCAATCTTGGATCTGGCTAGCCGGCGCCAGCAGGAGATTCAACCGCGCTACGCTCTCAGGGAAGACTGAGATTACGAGCAACATACGGGTGTTGGGAAACCGATTTCATGCGGCTTACGCCTGATCCTCAGAAGAGATTTAGCGCCTTCGATCAGGCATTTTTCTTCCTGATGTATGCGGGGGAAACGGCTGTCCTTTGCAAGGTCCCACGAAACGCACTCTATGCTATCGGAGATGCCGAGAATGCAGAGGAAATATTCGTAAGGCGACGACCGGAAATCGAACGCGTCGCGAGCGCAAAATTCCACAGCGAGCAGCTCGACGTCACAAGCGTGGTCACTGTTGACACTTGGGATTGGGATCGTTGAGTGTGGCCGTTTTTCGGATGCTGGGGGCGGCGCGCGCCAGCCTTTCGCAATTCTTCGAATTGCGAGTTAATGCGCAATGTGCTTTGGGAGGCTGCCCGCTCGTGACCGCGAAGGGTGTCTGACGAGGCACACATGCGTTTTCCGTTGCCAGCCGCTGCGGCTGCTTTGATTACCTTCTCCACCGCTGTCAATTGCCAAACCCCAGAAAACGAGTCGCTGGGCCTATCGGAGGTGATTGATGCGAGCTCCTTCGTTGACCTGCTGGCCCTTATGTCAGGGGAATGCAAAACGCTGAAGATTGCCGGACAGGACTTTGGCTGCAGGACGATCGCCTACGCGCATGCCGATAAGGGGCGCGTCAATTTCGCGGTCGTCGTCGATGATCCCTATGATAATAACCACGTCGTGTCGTTCTCCGGCGAGAACGGCAAGCGCGCCGACGACAATTCCTACGAACTGCCGATTGACCGCATGCTGCTCAACTCCAAGAACCGGCCGAAGGTCGACGGCCTGCCGGTTCCGGCTGCGCAGACCTCTACCGGCAGTTGCCGCCAGACCGGCAATTTCGCCGCCAAGAAGGTGAACGACGTCACCTGCTCTGCGACCGACAACGAAGGCCGGAAGTATGAACTCCTGTTCGTCTCCGACGGCACGCCGGTGAGCGTGCGCCGGATCCGCCAGTCGGCACCGTCTAACCAGGATCCGTTTTAACTGGCTTTGGCAGCCAAATGCCCGAAGAACGAAGGCCGCAGCGGGGGACCACTGCGGCCTCATTCTTGAAAAAATCCGGGTGAAAACGATCTGAGTGAAATATGGAGCCAGCCCCGGTAAGCAGTAGCCTACCGCAGCTCTGCTGCAGTGCAATGTCATTTAAGACACACTTGAGAACGTATTTAATTCGGAACCGGTGAGGGAGAGCCCGCCGGGGCTGGCTGCTTGGCGGGCTCTCAACCACAAGCACAAGGCCACGTATGTCCCCCACGGCCCCGTCCCAAAATCTATCCTGACCGATTCTTACTAACGGGCAGCAAAGATCTCAGCCGAATGGTTGGGGCGAGGATTTGCCATCGGATCTGCGGTGTTGGGAGGGAGGGCGGGACGCTGTTCGCCAGTTTGGTCGCGGCCATGGCACGCTGACTCTCGCTTAAAAAGCTGGCGCCCGCGTCAATGTTGATTGCGCGCGATGGTGTCGTCACCTCGTGACGACCTATGCGAACGGTGTCGATGTCTATCGAAATTTGGCAATGCCCGGCGGTGCTTGCGTTAAATCATGAAGTCAGTTGCGTGCCGGCGCCATCGCGCTGCCAAAGATGACATCTTCTCGGACAGCGGCGGCTCAGTGTAACGATTTTGCAGCCAACTTACGGCTAGCTTGCGGCTTTCCTAGCCGCCGGGTTCGAGGATTGCCATGACCTCAAAAATCGAAGGTGAAGTAGCGCACATTAAGCGGGAAATCGAAGCCAGGGGACGGTATATCGACGACCAAGCAGCGCTGATCGATGTACTTGAGCATGAGGGATACGACGTGTTCGAACAAAGGAAGGCCCTCGCAAAGGAGCGCTCGGATCTAGCCGTGCGAATCGCGCGACAGTTTCGGCTGTTAGAGCAAATTGCGAACGATGATCCGCCGGTGCACGGATGAAGAGGTGACCTCATGGAGCGTCGCGGAGTAGAGCGCACAAACTTCGATGAGATCGCTTACATTTAGAGTTTGCCCTACGCGCTTCACGCTGGCGGATCGGGCCGCCCAACCGCACCGCATTTGTCATCTGAAGCTGTCAGCGACCCGCGTCATCGCCGGATGCGTCCGGTTCTTGACCTTGATCCAGTCCTTAGAGCGGCCGCCGCTGTAACAGCGGTCGCGGCGTTTCGACACCAGGCCCTCAAGTCCCATGCGGGACGCCGCGCCGAACAGGTCCGGGCCGATTGTGCCAGGCTCAAATGGTGCGACGAACATGCCGTCAGGGCGCCCACGCAGAAGGCGCGCGAGGTTGGTCTTGCGCATCGTCAGCGGCAGCTGGCGCAAATCCTCACTGCCGAGCGCGATAATGTCGAAAGCATAGAGCTGCACTTCGGCATCGTGCTGGCGCGAGTGCAAGGCGTTGAAATCCGATACGCCATCGACGCCGAGCACAACGGCCTCGCCGTCGATGATGAATTGCTGCTCGCGGTTCTTCAGCGCTGCCTCGACGATCCAGGGAAAGCGGCTGGTCCAGTTGTGACCGCCGCGCGTGATCAGCCGTACGTCGCGGCTGTCGCGCTCGACCCGCAGGCGATAGCCGTCATATTTTATTTCGTGGATCCAGTCGGGGCCGTCGGGTACGACGTTGGCGGCGGCGGGAAGGCAAAATTCGAACGTGCGGGTCATGCGCTTCGTTAGTTCAAGGTCGGCCGGCCGATCTCCTCGGCTTTTTCATCGAACCACGGGCGTTCATCGTCCGAGAGCTGCTCGTATAGGGCGTAAGCTTCGGCCATGAGAGTGTTGAATTGAGGTGTGCTGGCATGAGCTTCCGCATCGACCAGCTTGGTCAGAAACCTCTCCATCCGGTCGGAAGCTTGTTCTGGGTCGAGGCCGAGGAAGATCATCCGCTGCTGGTCCGACTAGACCAGCCGCAGCGCTAGCTGCCGGTGGTTACCTTCGTTCCGTTCCACAAAATCCTGTAGGCCTGACGGCACGTCAGCTAGCTGCAGGTCGAAGCGCCTGCGGATCTCGCGAGCAACGTCTTCGGAGACATCCTCCGACCAACGCTCGGTTGTGTTGAAGGCGATGACGCGCAATGGGTCGTTGTACTCGCCGGCCATCAGGTCGGTAATAACAGTCTCAAGATCGGTAATCTCAGCGTCGGCTTCGCGCCAAACGGCACCAAGGTGGCCGAGATCATCCTTGACCAAGTATACTGTCTGATCGTCGCCAGCGGGCACGATCGAAGGCATCCAGTTGCGCCTGTGCATACTCAACTCCACGCTTACCGACGTGGATAAGATAGTCGCGACCGGCTGGAATTGCGAATCGCTCGTCGGCGAAGTTCTCGGCCAATCTAAAAAAGACGGTCCCGGCGCACGCGAGTAACGCCGAGACCGGACAAGCCACACTGCAGAAGCGCGGGGTCATGCGGCCGTCGTGCTAAGCTACGGGCAGCATAGAAATAGTTTCACTTTCCTACTTCCCCGCTGCGGTTTTCTGCTTGGTGTCCTAAGTTCAATTTCTAACATTTGTTGAGGACTGCTTTGCCTTGGTATGCCACCGGCTTCCTCAAACGGGGTAAGGCCAATGGAAGACATGCAGGCGCACTTAGAAAAGCTGCGCACACAGATCGCCGAGTGCGAAATGATCCGCGATCTTGCGACCGGTAAGGCTAAGCGCGATTTATTTGCCAAGGTGGCCGATCATTACCGTGTACTGGCATCAGAAATCGAGCGCGCTATTGCCGAGGCCAAGCTGACCTAGGCCGCCTCAGACGCACAGTATTCAGGCGGGCTGATCTAAAACAAAAACCCCCGCCGGGCCGCGCACGGCATGCAGGGGCTTTGTCGTCTGGGAAAGATAACGCAAGGCGAGCTTTGGCTCGGTGTTGCTCCATGGACCCACCAGAGTAATAAGCGCGAGCGACAGATTTTCGGCAAGCCGATATTGTAGGCAAACGCAGAAGAAGCGAGGGTTTCACGCCGGGCGAGGCCTTTACCGTCGGGATTGAACGACCAAGGCCCGCCGGTTCACGCTGCTGGGCCGATCCGTTGGAATCAAGAAATGCGCAGACTTGAGTGCAGCCACGGAGTGGTCCGGCTTCCTTGAGCCTGTTCCCCGAACATAGGGTGCGGAAAAGCCCGGCTCGCCAAGCCGGGCTTTTCTTTTACTTCTGTTGCTGGCTCTTCGAATGAGCCTTCTCACTCTCTTGATGGGCAGTCTGAGAGTGTTGTTTTGCGGTGTTCGAGTGCTCCATACCCTTCGCGTGATCACCTTTTCCGTGATGCTCTGCGGCTGTGCGATGGGACTTTGCCGCGTTCTCGTGATGCTCCGCTGCCTTGTTATGTTCGTCTCGAGCCATTGGGTCGCCTCATGAGTGGTTGCCCTCAGCGCAAATATAAGCGAACAGCCAAATCCTTGTTCCTATTGTTCCGCCTCGGGTTTTGTGAGCTGGTTCACAACGTAGTGTCACGTCACGGCGCTATGGTCCCGCAGAAAACTGACTGGGGCGCCGGGCGTATGATTGATCGAAGCGAATTTAGAGAGCAGGCGGCGGAGATACTACGCCGCGCGCGGCGATTGCCCATCGGCTCCGAACGAAATGACCTGCGAGAACTCGCTACTGGCTTGCTGTGGTGGCACCGTCACCGAGCGGGTGCGCTCGCGCAGCTTTCGTTTACTGATCGCGGCGGGCCGAAGCTTAGAAGCCTAGTCCTCCCGTTGGAAGGCAACCAAGCACAAGATCGGCATGTTGGCTGACATTTGAAATCGTCAGTCTAATGATTCCGGGAAAAGGGCCCCAGCTTCACCAAAGGTCAAGTGAGCTGGGGCTAAGGTTACCTTCCGGCTCAGATCACGAGCCCGAGCCTTTGGGAAAACTTGGCAGGATGCTCATCGTTCCGCTAGGCTTTCTCCCCCAGGGGAGTAGGTGGCTGCGGGGCCCGGTTTGGATTCACCTCCATTTCCGGGCCTCGGTCATCCGCACTTGTAAGAGAGCGCTAGAAATACAGGGCCTGTTCTGGATGACCCGGTTGAGCTGCTTCTTCAAGCAAAGCCTATTAAAATTGCACGTACTCTCGATCATCGTCGGTAGGATTTTTCGCCTATTAGACCAGCATCGGGGTGCTGAGAGGCGTCATGGAAAGCCTGCCTTACGACTACAAGCCGGTAGCATCGATCGGTTGGGGAGCAGCGGCCCTCGCCCTCGCGGCAACTACGCTGCTCGGGCTCGACTTCGCCGATCTCGGCAACCCGTTTGGTGACGATAGCGCTGGCAGAGTTACATATTCCGCAATAGTTGCCGCAGGCGCGACGATACAGCCAACGGAGCCCACGAGCCTTCTCCAGATTGAAGAGCAAATGCCTCCCGCAAAAGTCGTAGCGCTGCTCGATGAGCGTGCAAAGCCATAGCCCGGAGCCCTGCTAGAGGGCGGAGAGTTCTGAAAGAGATCGGCGAACGCGAGGACATTGAGCGTGTTCGTCAATCAAGGTGTATAGGCTCGACGTCGAGTTCAGTCTCTGTCACGCTAATCGGGTAGCGTCACGCGCCAAGGCAAAAATCCAATTTATCAATTGGCTCATTTGGCGAGTGGCATGGGCCGATTACCCCAGCAACCCTCGCCGTGGCATCGCGCGCGGTGGCATCGTCGCATTCGTGCGCGCTAGAAGGCGGTGTGACCAATGAACCGCATCCGCTCGCAGCGAGAGCGCGCAGGCATGACGCTGACGCAACTCGCGATTAAGGCAGGCCTGACACCCGACTACCTACGGCAGCTTGAGGATGGCGAGGAGGAACTGTGGTTAATCCGGCTCAAGCCTATTGCCGACGCGCTGGGCGTAACCGTCGAAGATCTGCTCCCGTCCGCGAGCCCAAGGCCGGTCTGATTTCGATCGACATTTCCAGTCTCTCAACACTTCCCCCGTCACACTCGGCGCCGATCAACCGCAGCAATACGTCTTCGATCCGGGAACCCCTCCGTGAGTGAAGACGAACCCGTTCGTGTCATCACACGCGAGCTGGCCAGTTGAAGATGTGGCGACGAATCTCGCTGACGGTTGATGAGGTGCGCGGCGGCGTTGGGCTCGATAATTCCGGGCCAGATAAGCGAAATAACCGACCTCAGCTCTGGAAGCGTGATGAGCTGAGTCCGCTTACACTTCGGAACGGACGGTCTAAGCTAGACCCATTCTGAGAGAAACTAAGCATCTGATCCTGCTCTGCTGCCTCCCTGCCCAGTCGCGCCCATTCCCTACCAGCTTCCTGCCACTCGATCAGCGAGCGGACGTCAGAAGAGCGAAGCGCATTCTCCTTGCAGATTCGCGCAAAAGTAAAAAAGAGTTCGGATCGAGTTGACATACAACCAAGGTGACACAAAAGGCTTGGCGAAGCTTGATCCTGGTCAATCTCCGGCGACCGCAATCAACGCCGTGAACGTTGCGGCCAACAATGGAAGTCGCCGCGAGTTGCCGAATTTCGATAAGTGTCGGTATTTCACCGGAGGTGTCAGCAAAGCCAACCAAACCTATGTTGCCGCGCCAGTGAGTGTGCGTGCGTGAGCATGAAAAGCAGCGCCCCTAAGGACAACCCTCCAATCCTCATCTGCTCTAAGTGCAGGCGTCCCATGGACTACCTAGCGCTACTGCCTAAGATCGTAAGCCTGCCGGCGGTGTACGCTTACAGATGCATACCGTGTCATCGCGTGGATACGATCGATTTGGAGTAGAACCGAGAGGTGGAGGTCGGAGCTGGAGAATGCCATGCGGCGCTGATCGCCGCCCTCTTGCTAGGCTGGCGTTACGACGCTTTCAGATTGGAAGATTTATGGGTGAGGCCAACCCTTGATTATTCCGCGCATGATCCGCGCGAACATCTTTGCCCACCCGAGGGCTTGCTCGCGAGGCACCTGACCCGGCCGTAGCCGACGCGATGGGAGATCGTCGAAATAGAAATGGGCACTGCGGCGCCCATCAGTGAAGCGCACCTCGAAACTACCAGTACCAGGCACAGCTTCGTGCTTGATGAGACGGACGGTCATGACGTCATCGAAACGCGGCGCCGACGAGAGTCAAATTGTCGATTACATCCGTCTATCGCGCCCCTGTTTTCACCGCGGGCGGATGCCAGGCTTGCCAAGTTCCGGAAATATGAACTCGATGCCAGCTTGGGTAAGTACGCGCTCAACGGCTTCCAAACCCACTTCGAGTGAATTGATTGGGCCATCGATCTGCTCATAGCGTCGAATGGTCGTCGGTGAGATCTCGGCTCTCTCGGCAAGATCCTTCACGGACCATGCAAGCATTCCTCTCGCCCCTCTTATCTGAGTTCCGGTCAATTGCTTGGGCCGGGCCGAATTGGGCGAATAGCGCTTCTCGATCTCGATGTCGGTGGACAGGCCTACCAACTCCATCGGCTCACCTCTGCGGCTGAACACCTGGACGATGATCGTGCGCGCCCACCGATAGGAGTTATCGCGCTGGCGAATACGATGGTCGAACCGGAGCGGATTTCTCGAGATAGCAGCCTGCCGCCATAGTCCTTCGACCGAACCCTGTTCGTCGGGGTGAAAAATGTCCGCCCCGCCCTCCGATTGGCGGCCAATGGGCCGTTCGGCAACCGTGTCATCGGACCTCAGTATCTTGGTAATCCTCCCGTCCTTGTCTCCGAACCAAACGATACCCTGAGCAGCGCGGACCAGAGCGTCGTAGTGACCCGTTGCGATGTCCAGAGACTGAAGCGACTCGTGCTGCTTCGTGACGTCAAACGAAATGCCAATCGATTTGACCGGACGGCCATCGGAGTCCAGAAGCAATTCGGAGTGTGTCGCGACCCAGCGAATACGACCGTTCGGACGAATGATCCGAAACTCCCACTCCGCAGGCAGGCCTTCGTTGAGAGTCCGGTTGACGGCTTCGGAGGGAGGACGATCGTCCGGATGCACCATTTGCGAGAGAAGGGCAGACGAGGGCTTGGTAGAATTGGGGTCAACGCCGAGCAGTGCAAAGAAGCCGTGCGACCACTGCATATCGCCGCTTGCGAGATCCCAACTCCATATCCCCGCGTGAAGTTTTTCTTCGATGAAGCGAAGAGTTTCCCGGGCGCCGAGGTCTCCGTCGAACAATAAGAGCATTTGATAACCGGATCGCAGATTGCGCTATCGAAAAATACAACTTGCACTTTAGCTTATTGAAGCTCTAATTTTAAGACGCTACTGGCGCGCGGCAAGTCCGCAAAGGTATGCGGCTCCGCCCCAAAGAAAAATTGGTCGATCGGCCGATCACAAGACGCAAATTTTGCTGCGCCCACGCCAGTATTATTACGGCGACAAACCAAGAATTTGGTCAGACGATCAATTTTCCCATTAATTCTTCATTAACTCTTGCTCAACGCGCTCGGCCTAGAATTTGAGGATATTGCAATCCAATTTATTCAAGGGGCAAACAAATGGCCGGAGAGAGCACGATCCAGGAGCGGCTGCGCTTCAACATGATAGATCAGGCAACAATCGCCATATTGCGAGACGCGAAGTCTTTCATCCTTGCCGAGATGCCTGCGATTTTGGATGTGTTTTACGATCATGTCGGGCGCTTCGCGGAGACTGCCAGGTTCTTCAGGGGTCGCGACCACATGATGCATGCCAAAAAAATGCAGCTTCAGCATTGGGCGATCATCATGGACGGCCGGTTCGACGACACCTACGAAACGTCCGTCACCAAGATAGGCGAGGTTCACAACAAGCTCGGCCTCGAACCGCGCTGGTACATCGGTGGCTACAACGCCCTTGTTTCAGGGCTGGTCAATGCCATAGCCGATCGCATGCCAGTCGCCAGATTCGATCGTGGTGGGGCCAGGAAGAAGACGGAACTACAAACCGCCGTCATCAAGGCCTCCATGCTCGATATGGACCTGGCGATCGCCGTCTATATCGAGGCAGGTCGACGCGACCGACGTTCGGTGCTGGAACGACTGGCCGGTGATTTCGAAAAGACCATCGGGGGCGTCGTCCAGATAGTCGCATCGGCCGCTACCGAGTTGCAGGCCGCGGCACAGACCATGACGTCCTCGGCAAACGATGCCGCATCACAGTCGTTGGCGGTAGATGCCGCTTCAAAGGATGCATCGTCCAACGTTCAATCGGTTGCGGCCGCGACGGAAGAATTGACCGGCTCAATCCAGGAGATATCCCGTCAGGTCAACGAATCTGCACGCACTTCGAGCGAAGCCGCGCGCGACGCGGATCAAACTGCCGAAAAAATGCGTCGACTCTCGGAAGGTGCGCAGAAGATCGGGACGGTGATCGACCTCATCAACAATATCGCAGGACAGACGAACCTGCTGGCGCTCAATGCGACGATCGAAGCAGCGCGTGCCGGAGAGGCGGGCCGCGGCTTTGCGGTGGTGGCTTCCGAAGTGAAGTCGCTCGCCGAGCAGACGGCCAAGGCGACTGCGGAAATTGCAGGGCAGGTCGGGGATATCCAAGGCGCGACAACGGAATCGGTTGCCGCCATCAACGCAATTACCGGCGTCATCAAAAACATGAACGATATCTCGACCGCAATCGCCGCCGCCGTCGAGCAACAGGGGTCCGCAACGAACGAGATTTCCCGCAGCGTTCAACTTGCCGCAAAGAGCACCGGGCAGGTTTCAAGCAACATTTCGAAAATAACCCAGTCGTCTGGAGAAACCGGCGCTGCGGCCTCTCAGGTTTTGACGGCGGCTTCGGAACTTTCGTGTCAATCCGAGCAGCTTCGCGTTGAAGTCGACAAATTCCTTATGACGGTGAAGGCCGCGTAGAACGTGACAGGTATCGAGTAGAAACTGAGCGCGTGGGACCAAGGGTCTTGACATCAGCCGCGCCGGTCGACCCTCGGTGGCGGAGTTTGCCAACGTTCGTCGGCGCTTACTCCACGGTTATTCGACGACTTTTGGACGCAAGTTCTAAGTCGCTGAAATTTCCGGTGTGTCGCGAGTCGCGCAGCGTTGGCGCTTTTTGGAAAAAAGCCTCAGCCGGCCAGCCCCGGGCTGGGCTTTTTGCTTTTCGGAATCAAAAACGCCGCCTGCTTGAATGATCGCAGGCGGCGGTTATCCAGCCCCAAGGGGGATGAGGACAGTGAAACTATTCCTACGCTGCCCGTAGCTTATTGCGACGGTCGCTCGAAACCCCGCGCTTCCGCAGCGGCCGTCCGGTCTCGGCGTTACTCGCGTGCGCCGTGACCGTTTCTTCACACGCGAGGCGTATTAGGATCAACTCATATCGATGTGGCGGTCGCAATCTACACCCTCACGCCTGACGCTGCGGGGCTCACCGTATCGAGGCTCGCGCGCGTGGAAATAATGGTGGACCGAAGTGCTGCTGCTTACCCGGTGCTTACCGAAGCAAATAATTCGTTCCAAAAAGGACCTACTAAAATCCAATTTCTCTAGTATTTTCAATTTGGTGAGCGCGCTGGAGCTCGAACCCAGGACCCCGTGATTAAAAGTCAGATGGAACACCAACGATGCGACGGAGTTCGCCGGCCAAGATCGTGACTACAGCGCGCTTCTCCGCCAGCATGTCGTATTTGTCGTACACGTCAGTGACATCGCCATTGACGTGATCGAGCATCGCTTTGACGTCCGGGCGCGGCGCGCCGGCGCGCCTAGCGATCGTTGCGGCGGTACGTCGCAGATCGTGGGCAGTGAAATGTGCGAGTCCTAAGAACTCGCGGATGCCGATACGGTCCTTGCGCGTGCCGTCGCGCCGCTTCTCGTCTTTCTTGCCGTTGAGAGCCTGGGCGATGGCGTCACGCCTGATCGAGATGTCACCCTTCGAGAAGCGGGACGGGAACAGCACAGTCTGCTTCTTCTCGATCGGCTCGGGCGGATTGTTGTCGCCAACGGTGGTATACGCCGGCGGCGCCATCGCCCGGTCGATGATCTTCTGCGCGAGATCGGAGAGGGGCACCAAGGCCGGCCTGAACTTCTTTACGCGCAGCGGCGGGATGTCGTAGAGCGCATTCGACGTGCCGAGATTGGAGAGCTCCGCGACCTCGACGTGGGCGGATTGGTAGGGGCGGACCATCGTGACCAAAATGAACTTGATCGCCAGGCGGACGTGCAGGTCACACGGCACATCGGGATGCTCAAGGCCCCACCACAACGTGCGTATCTCTTCGTCGCTCAGCACGCGCTCGCGCTTCTTCTCCTTGCCGCCGCGCTGATGGAGACCCGCAACGGGATTCAATGGGACGTGCTTGCGACCGGGTTGACGTCCCCAATTGAACATCGTGTGGAGGATCGATTGAGTCCGGTTGGCTGACACCGGGGCGCGTTCCGCGATCTCGTCCAGCAACTCCGCAACATCGTCGTCGGTGATCGACGCCGCCGGCAGCTTTCCCCACGCTTCGCGCGCGGACTGCAGGTAGTTGACGTCGTTTCGCCAGGAGCGCTTGTTTGGATTTGAGAGCTTCGGCCACTTACCGGTCTCGGCAAATGTCCGCACGGCCTCCTTACCGGCTTTGCCGCCGATCACATATTCGCAGATGTAGATGTCGGCAAAGGCGTCAAACGTGAGCTCCTCCTGCTTCGCTACCTTCTTACGCTCTTCGCGGGCCTCACGGCGCGGGTCTTTGTCCTCGCCCATTGTCTCGCGATGCTTTGCTACCTTCTTGCGCGCGGGGCCGAGTTTGAGGGCAGGGTAGGTGCCGAGATTCAACCCAACCGGCTTCCCCAAGACAGGTGACCAATACACAAAACGGAATGTCTTCCTGCCGCGAGTGACCCGCAGGACCAAGCCTGGGCAGGCGCTGTCGGCGATTTCGATCCTGTCCCTGCCATCCGGGCACGTGGTGGCTTTGATCGCTTGGTCTGTCAGTTTCGGCACGAGGTCCCCTGTTCGCGAACCCCCTATACCACCTTACCCACCGGGTAAGGAATTGCCGGCATGCCCCGGAAAATCATGGGACGGCCTGAAACAATAAATACAGTTAAATCAGAGAGAAAGGCCGTCCCACGAAGTCCCGCAATCATCCTCAAGACCCGTTAACGCCAGTTTTGGGTACTGCAGGTCGTTGGTTCGAATCCAGCTGCCCCGACCAGTCCCGGGTCTCGGCCTTTCTCATCTCCTGAAAGTTTCGACGCGCGGGACGTCTCTCCGCTCTGGCTCTGATCAGGCCGGCCGTCCATTGCAGCGACCTCGGATCAGCCCGGTCGACGGCGTCACCGTGGCCCATCTCAAGGACACGATCCATGCCGCGACGATCGGCGTGAACTACCACTATTGATGCGATCGGGATCGGCCGGCACGTTACAGCCAGCCAGCTCGGTCTGTCAGAACAACAGCCAGTCGACGAAGTGCCAGGCGACCCAGCCCAGCGTGCAGATCCAGCCCAACATCACGCTCGCCAGGATCCCCAGCAGGCAGAGTGAAAACACTGACGTCCGGGGCTCCTTTGCCTCGGACAATTTCTCGGTCGTCTCAACTTGGCTCACAGCGTCCCCTTGGCCAACGGCCTGCTGTCTATTGGTCTCCGGTTGCTGCTGATAATTCACCGGCTGAACTCCAGCTCACACGGACGTGAGATGGGATGACTGTTCATTCACAGCAATCGCGAGCCGATCGCGATCAGCCCGCAGGCCATTCGGGAGAGTAGAAACAACATGCAACGCGTAGCGTGGTGATTGGCTGCAAGGTAAGGAGGCCGCATTTGGCGTTTTCTGCGCCTGCTTCGCGCATTCGCCGCGTTAAAGGAGAGAACAGGGCGAACAATCGTTGCTCCGCTCCTGCAGCTCCTTTCAGGCGAGGTCCCCATGTCGATCAGTGCGATTGCTTCTTCCGCCGCCGCAGCGACGGCGACGCCGTCGAGTGCCGCAAACTCGTCCGCGTCGACATCATCAACGTCAGCGACCTCGTCGGCTTCGGCGACCTCATCGACGTCGGCAACGTCGTCGACCTCGTCGTCGCAATCGGCCGGCGGCAGCTCGGGATCGAGTGGCGGTGGCAGCTCGTCAAAGACCATCGTCAGCGAGGTCTCGACCACCATCAACGGGATCACGACAACGACGATCACCTATTCCGATGGCACCACCGAGGTGGAAACCTCAGCAGCCAGCTCGCAGGCGAACCAAGGCAACAGCCAGGCAGGCCAGAGCTATAATGCACAGGGCGCGCTGAACGCCAGCGCCACCGGCGTGGCCGCTGCGAGCAGCGGCGTTTGAGCCGGGATCCAGCTCGAGGCCGCAGGTCCGGTCGAAGGCGACGCCGAACGCTCTGCGCTTATTCTTCGCGCCACACGATCTCTGCGTGATTCATACAGAGAACCAAACGGGTTAAGTGCGCAGCATTGCCAAAGATTCATCGAACCTTTGGGCGTCGTCACAGACACATCCTTGTTGGGGATTTCAGCGCCCAATGCCTAAACGGACGCCGCCAAGCGATGATACTCCGCTTGAGCGGCGTTGCGCTTTTGCAGGACTCAGTTCGACGCGCACCAGCCCGCCGGAAACGGCAGTAACGGCCAGACGGGATAATTGTCGTTGGCGGCCTTGTTGGCGAGCCTGGGTGACGTGCCGGCGATCGGTTGGCCCGGTGGTGTTGGGGGCGGCGAAACGATCGCCAGCTGCAAATATGCACATTGCAAATTCATGATCATCAACCTGCGCAGTCAGTCGTTTGAAAATTCAGTCCGAGCTCGAAATCGGTACGTGCGCACTCCACAAATGGCGCGCTCGGTTCTCAAATTGCGCAGGCATCCTAGGAAAAACGGGCATACGTTTCAACCGGCAACGCGCTGATCTGCACACAAAGTAAGGTTGATCGGTTAGGTTAAGGACGAGCCGTCGTTGCGGCCGCTTTGACGACTGGTATCAAATCGGTCCCGGCACGCGACGACGCCCCAGCAGCGGCTCACACGAGATCACATTCGTCGCGGCGTTTCGTTTCGCGCGAGTTGTCCGTCATGGCTTCCGATCTGACTACGAAAACCCCCCGCCAACGATCGAACTGGACCGAGATCTGGCATCTCTGGACCGTGATCGTGCCGCGCCGCTCAATCAATGGGCAGCTCGTCTACGGCAAGGTCTGGCGCCGTCATGACGGCCGCGACTGGATCTACAAGAAGTTCACCGAGTACGACGGCGAGGCAGCGGCCTGAGCCGGAGCGGATTTCCTCAACCCGTGTGTCGCTCGCCCGCGGCCGCTCCCGGCGTCTGCACACGCGGCAGCGGCAATTTGAAATGACGTTTTGCGTAAGCGACGATCTCGTTGTCGGAGGGATGATCGGCTGCTTCCACCGCAGCAATTCGCTTGGCTAGGTCGGGCGCGTGAGCGCGAATGTAGCTGGCGAGCTCCGTCTTCGCATTCGCCGGACCGATGATCAGGATCTCGCCGGCATCAGTGAGGGCCTTGGTGACCTCAGCATTGAACGCCTTGTCGGGTGCAGCGTGGCCGCTGCCGATCGTGTTGGCCTTGTGATGGAGGTGCCGTGTCGCCAGCTGCGGATGCAGCGTGACCTCGTCGGAGCCGGTCAGGCCAAGATGGAAGATCCGGGCCTGCGAATGATCGATCCAGACGACGGCGTGAAAGTGAGAGGGCATGTGCTTGGGCCTTGTCCGAGGGGAACGCCGCCCACATCAGTGCGACGGCGCGTATCTTTACAACACTAGGCCGATCGGCGTCGTCGCTGGTTGACGCAGGTCAATCCGATCCCGGCAATGCCGACCATGGCAGAGGACATCGAACGCCCGCTGGAATGAGCGGGCGTTCGGAGGCTCAGGCGGCTTTTGCGGCCGGCGCGGCCGCGGGCTTTGCCGGCGGCGGCTTCAGCGGCTTGTCCTGCCGCTTCGACCAGGAGATGTAGTAGGCGACCGTCGTCATGATCGCGATGCCGGCGATGGAGACGAACAGCTGCGCGAACAGCGAGCCCGAGCTCATCGACAGCTCGAAATGGCCGACGAAGGACAGGAACACGCCGACACAGAACACGGCGAGTGATTGCTGGCCGCATACGATCACCGGATCGAAGACCTTCCACTCAAGGCCCGGCCAGTCCTTCGGCAGGAAGCGGATCACCAGGATCACGATCACGACGAAGTGGATGAAGCGGTACGGCGCGAGATTGGTCTTGTCGTTCGGGTTGAAGGCCGAGAACAGCCATTCCGGCATCATGCCGCCGAGGGCCGGGAAGCGGCCCGCCATCGTCATCACCAGTGCGAACGCCAGATAGGCGAAGCAAAACCACAGCGTGATCGGTGAGTTGATCAGCTTGCCCGAGCGGCGCGCACCACCCATCGCGCACCAGGCGCCGAACACGAACAGCACCTGCCAGCAATAGGGGTTGAAGTACCACTGGCCGGCCGGATAGGCGGTCAGGTTCAGGCCGAAGTGGCGTGCGGTCAGCCAGAGAATGATGGACAGCACCATGGTGAGATCAGGCTTGCGCAGCATGAACCACAGCACCGGCGGAAACAGGCCCATCAGCACGATGTAGAGCGGCAGCACGTCGAGATTGAGCGGCTTGAAGCGCAGGAACAGGCCCTGACGCAGCGTCTCGGTGGCGTTGTCGACGAGGCCGGCGACGTTGAACTCGTTGATCATCTCGGAATCGCCGAAGCGCAGCGCCAGATAGCTGATCGAGGCGATGTAGATCACGAACAGGATGATGTGGGCGACGTAGAGCTGCCAGACCCGCTTGGTCAGGCGCGTGGCGCCGACGATGAAGCCGCGCTCCAGCATCATCCGGGCATACACGAAGGAGGCGGTGTAGCCGGAGATGAAGACGAACAAATCGGCCGCGTCGGAAAAGCCGTAATTGCGCGTCGTGATCCAGTTCACGACGTTGTCGGGGATGTGGTCGAGGAAGATCGCCCAGTTGGCGATGCCGCGAAACAGGTCGAGCCTGAGGTCACGGCCCTTTTCGGGAAGCGTGGCATTGATGTTCAGGAAGGCCATGTGACGGAAGCTCTCGAAGAGGACAGATACGCTGAAGTCGGCGAGGCGGATGTTGGCAAGCCTTGATTGCTGGGTGGGATCCCCGGGCGGGAGGCGGGTACGCAATTGTCACAGTGCAGCATAATGTCTATACCCATCGGCAAGGACCCGGGAGGGCCGGAATCACCGATCAGTTCCCGAAAGGTGTCTCTATACTATGCCCGCGGTTTCCACCAATCGCCACCATGACGCGCTAGAATCGAACGAAAAGACGAAGAGGCCGGACCGCCAATGACCGCACGCATTTTCAAGCCCGCCAAGAACGCGATGCAATCCGGCCGCTCCAAGACCAAGGAATGGCAGCTCGACTACGAGCCGGAGCAGCCCCGTTCGGTCGAGCCGCTGATGGGTTGGACCTCGTCCGGCGACATGAAGCAGCAGATCACGCTGCGCTTCCACACCAAGGACGAGGCGGTCGCCTATTGCGAGCGCAAGGGCATCGCCTACCAGGTGATCGAGCCCAAGGAATCGCTGCACCGCCAGGTCGCCTACGCCGACAATTTCTCCTTCCGCCGCGGCGAGCCCTGGACGCACTAATCCTCGACAAACTCTATCGGGACGTCATGCCCGGGCTTGTCCCGGGCATCCACGTCTTTGGGGCCGCGTGAAAGAACGTGGATGGCCGGGACAAGCCCGGCCATGACGAGGAGAGCGAACGATCGCTCGGACGGCCCCTTGGCACTCCTTCTGCCGCGTGCTTCGCTGGCCCGCATGACGGGACCATGACGAGGTGGGGGGATGGCCGGGCGCAACCAGCTCGACGGCGTCGATCTGAAGATACTCTCTGAACTGCAGCAGGACGGGCGCGTCCGCAACAACGAGCTGGCGCTGCGCGTCGGCGTGTCTGCGCCGAACTGCCTGCGGCGGCTCAAATCGCTGTTCGGCCGCGGCGTCATCCGCGCGGTGCGCGCCGTCATCGACGAGCGGCTGCTCGGCTACGAGGTGGTGTCGTTCGTCTCGATCCAGCTCGGCAGCCAGGCCCATCCGGTGCTCGAGGCGTTCGAGCGCTCGATATCGGCGATCCCGCGTATCCAGCAGTGCTGGCGCATTTCGGGCGACACGGACTATCTCCTCAAATGCGTTGCGCCGAGCGTCGAGAGCATGCGCCAGCAGCTCCTGCATTTCGCCGCCATGCCCAACGTGAAGAATGTCCGCAGCTTTCCCGTGCTCGGCGTCGCGAAGGATGTGCCGCTACCGGTGCAGGAGATCGCGGTGGCTGCTCCGGCAGGATAGGGTCGAGCGGGCGTCGACTGCGTCCCTCAACGATACCGGCCGCGAAACTCGCGCGGGCTGGCGCCGGTCCATGTGCGGAAGGCGCGGGAAAAACTCTTTTCATTGCGGAAGCCGGCGATCTCCGCGATCCGCTTGATCGGGGTGCGGCCGCGCATCAACTCCTGCTTGGCGAGTTCGAGCTTTGCTTCCTCCTTGAGGTCGCGCAACGAGGTGGATTCCTCGCGCAGGCGGCGATGCATGGTGCGGGTGGAGAGCGCGAGCTCGCTGGCGACGTCCTCGGCGCCGAGAATGCGTCCGCGCGCCTCGCGGAGCACGCGGCGAACGCGCTCCACCAGCAAACGATCGCGACGATAGGGCAGCACCGTCAGGCGCAGCGCGCCCTTGAGCATGCTGTCAAGATCGGCGGCACTACGTGTCAGCGGCAGCGAGAGATAATGCTTGTCGAAGACGATGCGTGCCGCCTCAGCATCGAAACGGACGTGCTTGCAGAAGATGGTCGGATAGACCGAGACGTGGCCGGGCTCTGGATAAGGGAATTCCGCGGCGCTGAGCGCGATCGCTGAATCCACCGCCCAGCAGGAGAAACCCAGGACATAGCGGAGCAGGGTGACGAGGCAGAATTCGCGGCAGTCGCCGAGATCGCGCTGCTCGCGAAGGGAGATGGTCGCGGTCTCGCCGCTGACCGCAAGCTCGAACAGCACATCCTCGGTCAGCAGGCGGTGATGCCGGCACCAGCGCTTCAATGCGACCTCGAGATTGGGCGCGGTGATCGACGCCCGGCACAGCATGCCGTAGGTGCCCCACGGCAGCTTTCGGGAGAACCAGCCGAGCGCCTCGTCGTCGAGCTCGCGCATGGCATGGCCAGCCAGCGCCTCGAATTGGGCGGCTGTGACCCGGCCATCGGTCGATCCGGCGAGATCGGACTGGACCTGTCCCTTGCTCAGGGCGTCGGCGGGATCGCGCCCATGGCGGGCATAGGCCGCAACCACGCCGCGGACGAAGGCGGCGGGGGTCATGGCGCGGCGGGGCGTGGCGGTTGCGGCCTGGAAAGGCATTGGATGTCCTTTGGAAAATCCTCGCCAAACTTGGCGGAAAATGCAACCTTTTCGACCGCCAGAACGCCCGGGCGGGGGTAGGTTCGGACCCGACAAGATCCAGGAGGAATCGCCTTGAACATCCCGAGCATCGACTTCGATCTGGGCGAAGACATCGGCATGCTGCGCGACACGCTGCGCGCTTTTGTCGAGGCGGAGGTGGCGCCCCGCGCCGCCGAGATCGAGAAGGCCAATCTGTTCCCGGCCGACCTCTGGAAGCGGCTCGGCGACCTCGGCCTGCTCGGCATGACCGCACCGGAGCAATATGGCGGCTCCAACATGGGCTACCTCGCCCATATCGTCGCTATGGAGGAGATTTCGCGCGGCTCAGCGGCCGTCGGTTTGTCCTACGGGGCTCACTCCAATCTCTGCGTCAACCAGATCCGCCGCAACGGCAATGACGCGCAGCGCCAGCGCTATCTGCCAAAGCTGATCTCGGGCGAGCATGTCGGCGCGCTCGCGATGTCCGAGCCGGGTGCCGGCTCCGACGTCGTCTCGATGAAGCTGCGCGCCGACAAGCGCGGCGACCGCTATGTGCTGAACGGCTCGAAGATGTGGATCACCAATGGCGGCGACGCCGACGTGCTCGTCGTCTACGCCAAGACCGATCCCGAGGCCGGCCCGCGCGGCATGACCGCGTTCCTGATCGAGAAAGGCTTCAAGGGCTTCAGCCACGGCCAGCATCTCGACAAGCTCGGCATGCGCGGCTCCAACACCTATCCGCTGTTCTTCGACGAATGCGAGGTGCCAGCAGAGAACGTACTGGGTCAGGTCGGCGAGGGCGTCAAGGTGCTGATGTCCGGCCTCGACTATGAGCGCGCCGTGCTCTCTGGCGGCCCGCTCGGCATCATGGCGGCGTGCATGGATGCGGTCGTGCCCTACATGCATGAGCGCAAGCAGTTCGGCCAGCCGATCGGCGATTTCCAGCTGATGCAGGGCAAGCTCGCCGACATGTATTCGACCTGGCAGGCCACGCGCGCCTATGTCTATGCCGTGGGCAAGGCCTGCGATCGCGGTGGCCACGCGCGCACGCTGCGCAAGGACGCGGCGGCGGCGATCCTTTATTCCGCTGAGAAGGCGACGTGGATGGCAGGCGAGGCGATCCAGGCGCTCGGCGGGGTCGGCTATACATCCGAATTTCCGGTCGGACGGCTCTGGCGCGATGCAAAACTCTACGAAATCGGCGCGGGCACCTCGGAGGTTCGCCGCATGCTGATCGGCCGTGAGCTGATGTCCGAGACGGCCTGAGAACCTTCACCTCATTGGAATCAACATGCCGCTTCATTCCAGCATCGACGTTTCTTCATCGGACTTTGCGCGCAATTCCGAAGCCATGCGCGGCCTCGTCGCCGATTTGCGCGAGAAGCTTGCCCAGGTCGCCGGCGGCGGCGGCGAGGCCTCGCGCAACCGCCACACATCGCGTGGCAAGATGCTGGCGCGCGAGCGCGTCGATCTCCTGGTCGATCCCGGCACGTCGTTCCTGGAACTGTCGCCGCTGGCTGCCCATGGCCTCTACGGCGGCGACGTGCATTCGGCGAGCATCGTCACCGGCGTGGGCCGCATCTCGGGCCGCGAATGCGTGATCGTTGCCAACGACGCCACCATCAAGGGCGGCACCTATTATCCGATGACCGTGAAGAAGCATCTACGCGCGCAGGACATCGCGCGGCAGAACAATCTGCCCTGCGTCTACATGGTCGATTCCGGCGGCGCCTTCCTGCCCTTGCAGGACGAGATCTTTCCGGACGAGCGCCACTTCGGCCGCATCTTCTACAATCAAGCGCAGATGTCGTCCCAAGGCATTCCGCAGATCGCGATCGTGATGGGCTCCTGCACCGCCGGCGGCGCCTATGTGCCTGCCATGTCGGACGAGAGCATCATCGTGCGCAATCAAGGCACCATCTTCCTCGGCGGCCCACCGCTGGTGAAGGCGGCGACCGGCGAGGTCGTCAGCGCGGAAGAGCTTGGCGGCGCCGACGTGCATTCGCGGCAGTCCGGCGTGACCGATCACTACGCCCAGAACGATGCCCATGCGATCGGCATTGCCCGGCGCATCGTCGGCACGCTGAAGCCGTCTACGCGGCCAAATCTCAACATGCACAAGCCGCGCAATCCGCTTTTCGCAGCGGAGGAAATCTATGGCGTGGTGCCCGTTGATGGCCGCAAGCCGTTCGACGTGCGCGACATCATCGCGCGTGTGGTCGACGGTTCCGAATTCGACGAGTTCAAGAAGCTCTACGGCACGACACTGGTGTGCGGCTTCGCCCATATCTGGGGCTATCCGGTCGGCATCATCGCCAACAACGGCATTCTCTTCAGCGAGAGCTCGCTGAAGGGCGCGCATTTCATCGAGCTGTGCTGCCAGCGCGGCATTCCCTTGGTGTTCCTGCAGAACATCACCGGTTTCATGGTCGGCAAGAAATACGAGGCCGGCGGTATCGCGCGCGACGGCGCCAAGCTGGTGACGGCGGTCGCGACCGCCTCGGTGCCGAAATTCACCGTGGTGATCGGCGGCTCCTACGGCGCCGGCAATTACGGCATGTGCGGCCGCGCCTACTCGCCGCGCTTCCTCTGGATGTGGCCGAATGCGCGCATCTCGGTGATGGGCGGCGAGCAGGCCTCGATGGTGCTGAGCCAGGTCCGCCGCGACAACATCGAAGCCAAGGGCGATAGCTGGTCGAAGGAAGAAGAAGACAAGTTCCGCAAGCCGATCCGCGACCAATATGAGAGCCAGGGGCATCCCTATTACGCGACTGCGCGCCTCTGGGACGACGGCGTGATCGACCCCGCCGACACGCGGCTTGTACTCGGCCTCGGCCTCTCGGCAGCGTCGAATGCGCCGATCGAGCCGACGAAGTTCGGCCTGTTCAGGATGTGATGCGATGGACCGTTCAAAGCTCTACCGCCGTTTTCGCACGCTCCTGATCGCCAACCGCGGCGAGATCGCCTGCCGTGTCATTCGCACCGCCCGCGCCATGGGCCTGCGCACGGTCGCCGTCTATTCCGAGGCCGATCGCGACGCGATGCATGTCGCGCTCGCGGATGAAGCCGTGCTGCTCGGGCCTGCGCGGGCCCGCGATAGCTATCTCAATGTCGAGCGGCTGATCGAGGCCGCGAAGAAGACCGGCGCTGAAGCCGTGCATCCCGGTTACGGCTTCCTGTCGGAGAATGCCGAGTTCGCGCAGGCCTGTTACGATGCAGGCCTCGTCTTCGTCGGCCCGACCGCCGCGATGATGACCGCGATGGGCTCGAAGTCCGGGTCGAAGGGGCTGATGGAGAAGGCGGGCGTGCCGTTGGTGCCCGGCTATCACGGCGAGGCCCAGGACGATGCGACGCTGTCAAAGGCCGCGGACAAGATCGGCTTCCCGATCCTGGTGAAGGCCTCCGCCGGCGGCGGCGGCCGTGGCATGCGCATCGTGCGCTCGGCCGCGGAGCTTGGCCCGGCAATCGTCAGCGCCAAGCGCGAGGCCAAGGCCGCGTTCGGCGACGATCGCATGCTGATCGAGAAATATGTCGACAATCCCCGGCATATCGAGGTGCAGATCGTCGGCGACAGCCACGGCAATCTGCTCTCGCTGTTCGAGCGCGAATGCACGCTGCAGCGGCGGCACCAGAAGGTGATCGAGGAAGCACCTTCGCCGACGCTCAATGCCGCCCAGCGAGAGACGGTCTGCGCCGCCGCGCGCAAGGCGGCGGGCGCGGTGAATTACGTCGGCGCCGGCACCATCGAATTCGTCTCCGACGGCAAGGACGTGTTCTTCATCGAGATGAACACGCGCCTGCAGGTCGAGCATCCCGTGACCGAGCTGATTACGGGCATCGATCTGGTCGAATGGCAGCTGCGCGTTGCCTTCGGTGAGGCGCTGCCGCTCAAGCAGGACGAGATCAAGCTCAACGGCCACGCCGTCGAGGCGCGCGTCTACGCCGAGAACCCGACCAAGAATTTCATGCCGTCGGTCGGCCGGATCTCGACCTGGCGGCTGCCGGCGGAGACCGGTGGCTTGCGCATCGATGCCGGCTACCGCGAGGGCGATACGGTCTCGCCGTATTACGATGCAATGTTGGCAAAAATGATCGCATGGGCGCCGACGCGCGATGTGGCGATCGACCGGCTCAATCGCGGGCTGGAAGACTCCGACGTCCGTGGCATCGTCACCAACATCCCGTTCCTGTCGGCGCTGATCACGCATCCGAAGGTGCGGGCCAATGCGATCGACACCGGTTTCATCGAGCGCGAGCTTTCGGCCCTGACCTCGGCGGCAGCAGCACCCGGCGAGCTCGAACTCTGTGCCGCGGTTGCCGCAATCGTCGCTGACGAGCGGCAGGCGGACGCGAGTTCACCGTGGCACACCTTCGGCTGGCAGCCGGTCGGCCGCCGCCAACGCAACTTTGCGTTCCGCGTCGGCCATGGTCCCGAGCAGAAAATCGCCCTGAACTATGGCAGCGGGCCATCTACGCTCGTGATCGGCGAGCGCGAGCTGGCGTTCGCGATCGTGCCAAAGGATGGTGGCTTCGACCTGACGCTGGATGGCATCAAATCGCCCGTCGCCGCCGTGATCGACGGTCACGAGCTGTACCTACGCACACGCAATGGCCGCTTCGACCTGCACTGGGTCGATCCGTTCGGCGGTGAGACCGAGGAGCAAACCGGCGCGGACAAGATCGCGGCGCCTCTGCCGGGTACGGTCGTCGCCGTGCTGGCCGAGGAGGGCGCTAAGCTCGAAAAGGGCGCGCCGATCCTCACCCTGGAGGTGATGAAGATGGAGCAGACGCTGCGCGCACCCTATGCAGGGGTGCTGAAGTCCATCAAGTGCAGGGTCGGCGACATCGTGCAGGAAGGCATCGAGCTTGCCGTGGTCGAGCCTTCGGAAGAATGACTTTTCGGAAGAATGGCTTTTCGGAAGAATGACTCGGGGAGAGTGACATGAGCGATCGCGTCCGCATCATCGAGATGGGGCCGCGCGACGGCCTCCAGAACGAGAAGACGCCCGTGAGCGTCGAGGCCCGTATCTCCTTCATCGAGGCGCTTGTCGCGGCCGGTCTCGATACGGTCGAGGTCGGCGCCTTCGTCTCGCCGAAGGCGATCCCGCAGATGGCGAGCTCGGATGCCGTGCTGCGCGGCGTCAGCCACGTCAAGGGTGCTGAATTCCACGTGCTGGTACCGAACGAAAAAGGCTACGACGCGGCGCGAGCTGCCGGCGCGAAGGTGGTGTCCGTGTTCGCTGCAGTGTCCGAAGGTTTCTCGCGCGCCAACATCAATTGCACGGTCGCGGAGTCGATCGAGCGGTTCAAGCCGGTGCTGGCACGGGCCAGGGCCGACGGCGTGCCGGTGCGCGGCTATATCTCTTGCGTGCTCGGCTGTCCCTTCGACGGCGAGATCAAGCCGAAGGCGGTCGCCGATCTCGCCAGGACGCTGTGGGACCTCGGCTGCTACGAGATCTCGCTCGGCGACACCATCGGCGTCGGCACGCCTGATAAGGCCAAGGAGATGCTGCGCGCCGTGGCCGCCAACATTCCCGCCGCAAAACTGGCGATGCATTTCCACGACACCTACGGGCAGGCGCTCGCCAATCTCTATGCCGGCCTGGAGGAGGGCGTTCGTGTGATCGATGCCGCCGCGGGTGGCCTCGGCGGTTGCCCCTATGCGCCCGGCGCCACGGGTAACGTCGCGACCGAGGACGTCGTCTACATGCTGGAAGGCATGGGCGAGAGAACTGGCGTCGACATGGACAAGCTGCTGGCCGCGACGAACGCGATGAGCGTCGTGCTCGGCAAAGCGCCCGTGAGTCGCGTCGCGACGGCGCTGAACGCAAAGAACAAGCGGGCGAGTTCGTAGCTACCGTAGGGTGGGTTACGCCCTGCGGTCGCGCTTTGCGCAGCCACAGGTCTAACCAACCTACGGTAACCGTGCTTGGCTCTACCTGCTCCCGTCCGGCCCCATCACCAGATCCGGCAGCCAGGTCGAGATGTCAGGCACCAGACACAGCAGCAGCACGGCGCCCATCATCAGGAGCACGAAGGGCAGCGTGCCCCAGATCACTTCGCTCAAGGGAATATCAGGCGCAACGTTGCGGATGACGAAGATGTTGAGGCCGACGGGGGGATGGATCAGCCCCATCTCCATCACGATGGTCATGACCACGCCGAACCAGATGATGTCGAAATTCGCAGCGCGGAGCGGCGGCAGGATGATCGGCGCGGTCATCAGGATGATTGAGACCGGCGGCAGGAAAAAGCCGAGCACGACGACCATGACCAGGATCGCAAACAGCAGCCCCCAGCGCGGCAGATGCATCGCAACGACGGATTCGGCTGCCGATTGCGAGATGTGCAGATAGCTCATCACGTAGGAATAGAGCAGCGACATGCCGATGATCATCATCAGCATGGTCGATTCCCGAATCGTCGATTTCATGATCGGGCCGAGGTCTTCCGGCCGCCAGACGCCGTAGATCGCCGCGATCAGCCCCAGCGCCAGGAGGCCGCCGAGGCCGGCCGTTTCCGACGGCGTGGCAAAGCCGCCATAGAGCGCCGCCATGACGCCGGTGAGCAGCAGCACGAACGGGATCACGCGCGGCAGCACGCTGAAGCGTTCGGCGAGCGTGTACTCGTCACGGGCGAGGATGGCCGCTTCCGGACCGCCGTTCTTGTAGATCGCTTCCGCCGCGGCATATTCCTTGCGGAAGCGGAACACCGCATAGAAACCGAACAGCGTGACCAGCAGCAGGCCGGGACCGATGCCGGCGAGGAACAGGCGTCCCAGTGACTTCTCGGCGGCAACAGCAAACAGGATCATGGTGATCGAGGGCGGCAGCAGGATGCCGAGCGTGCCGCCGGCGGCGATGATGCCGGCAGCAAAACCGCCAGAATAGCCGCGCTTGCGCATCTCGGGGATACCGGCCGAGCCGATCGCAGAGCAAGTCGCAGGCGAGGAGCCCGCCATCGCTGCGAACAGCGCGCAGGCGAACACGTTGGCGACGCCGAGGCCGCCGGGCACGCGATGCAGCCACGCATGCAGGGCCGAATAGAGATCCTGGCCGGCGCGCGATTTGCCGATGGCGGCACCCTTGAGGATGAAGAGCGGGATCGACAGCAGGGTGATCGAGGCCATCTCCTCGTAGACGTTCTGAGTCACCGTATCGAGCGAGGCCGAGGGCATGTAGATGCCCATGAACACGACTGCGACGGCGCCGAGCGCGAACGCGATCGGCATGCCCGAAAACATCACGAGCAGCGTTGCGACGCCATAAGCGATGCCGATCCCGAAAACGCTCATGAGCGCCTGGCTCCCGCGAAAGGCAGCGCCAGCTGCACGAGGATCTGGATACAGAGCAGGCTCATGCCGACCGCCATCAGGGAATAGGGAATCGCGAGTGGCGGCGACCACATCGAATTGGAGACCTGGCCGTCGACATAGGCCTCATGTGTCAGCGTCCAGGACTTCCAGGTGAAGAACGCGCAGAACAGGAACGTCACGGCGTCGACGATCCAGAGCCTGATCCGGTTCGCAAGCGGCGACAGCAGGCCGACAAAAGCCTCGATGCCGATATGGCCGCGGTTCTGCTGCACGTAGGCCGCGGTCATGAAGGTCGCGCCGACCAGCAGGAACACTGCGGCCTCGTCCTGCCAGTAATTGGCGGCCTTGAACAAGGCACGGCTGAGCACGCTGTAGCTCAGGATGGCGCAGGCCGCGACCAGCGCCAGCGCTGCGAATACGACGATGATGCGGTTGAGGATGGTGAGGCCGCGATCGAGCGCTGCCGCAAGGCCGGTCCTTGCGGCAGCATTCGCCTGACCGTCACGATCAGGAAGCGGACCGTGGCTCATGCAGCGACGTCGGAGGCGAGCTTGAGCAGGTTCGCGGCGGTTGCGGTCTTGGCGCCGTAATCCTTCCACGCGGTGTCGCGGGCGATGTCGCGCCATTTGCCGACGGTCGCGGCATCCAGCACTGCGACCTTGGCGCCGGCCTTCTCGTAGACCTTGGCGACCTCGACGTCGTCGTCCTGCGCGCCCTTGCGGCCGAAGGCCTCGAGCTCTTCGCCCACAGTGAGGAGGATGTCCTGCTGGTTCTTCGGCAGCTTGTCGAAGATCGCCTTCGACATCATCAGCGGCTCGAGCATGAACCAGTAGGATGCGCCCGCGCCCGAGGTCAGCGATTTCGCGACCTCTTCGAGGCGGAACGAGATCAGACTGGTGGAGGAGGTGATGCCGGCATCGCAGGCGCCGGTCTGCATCGCGGCGTAGATTTCGTTGGAAGGCACCGACAGTACCGAAGCGCCGGCGGTCTGCAGCACCATGTCCATCTCGCGCGAGCCGCCGCGCACCTTCATGCCCTTGGCGTCTTCAGGAGCAACGATGGCCTTGGAGCGGCTGGCGACGCCGCCGGCCTGCCATACCCAGGAGAGCAGGATAATGCCCTTGTCGGCGAGGAAGTCGGACAGCGCCTTGCCGACCGGCTCCTTCTTCCAGCGCATGCCCTGGTCGTAGGTCGTCACGAGGCCGGGCATCAGGCCGATATTGGTCTCGGGCAATTCGCCGCCGGCATAGGGCATCGGATACAGCGAGATGTCGAGCGCGCCCTTGCGCATCGCGGAGAACTGCGCGTTGGTCTTGATCAGCGAGGAGTTCGGGTAGATCTCGGCGGCGATGTCGCCATTGCTGCGCTTGGCAATCTCGGCGGCAAACATGCGGCAGAGCCGGTCGCGGAAATCGCCCTTGTCGATGCTGCCACCCGGGAATTGGTGCGAGATCTTCAGCGTGGTCGCGGCATGCGCGGTGCCGATGCCGAAGCGGAGAATGGCGGGTGCGGCGACGGCGGTCGCGAGCAGATGGCGGCGGGTAAGCATGACGTGATCCCCTTGGACTGTTCTTGTTGGCGCGATCGAATTTTGAGCCGGCCTGGCCCATCCTAGCCGGTCTTCCACCCGATATTCTCTAGTCTGATAGTTCGAGATCGAAGGCGGCTGCAAGTCGCGGCCTTGCTGCGCCGCACACCCGCCCGTGATCCGTTCCAGAGGTTAACGCTGCTCACATCCGGAAGGCGACGATGAGGCGGGGACAGGTCGGTTGCGAAAAAATCTGCAAGGCAGAGTAACAAGCATAGGCAGCGATCCGTCGAGAATGGATAGCGGCATCCGTCGCTGGCCATTTCAACTCGAAGGAAGATGAACCATGACCACTCGTTCCCGCATCGTGCTCGGCGTCTCGGCTGCCGCTCTCTCGCTCAGCCTGGCCTTTGCACCTGCCGCTTTCGCCCAGGACAAGATGGGCAAAGATGACGGCATGAAGAAGGACACGATGTCCAAGGACGGCATGAAGAAGGATACCATGTCCAAGGACGACGGCATGAAGAAGGACGACCACATGTCGAAGGACGGCATGAAGAAAGACGACGGGATGATGAAGAAGAACTGATCTTCATCCGTCGTCTCTGTCGTGCGCCAGCGAATGCGCGCACGCGAAAATCCGGGGGGCGGTCACGTGGACCGCCCCGGAAGCGTCGTCTCGGTTCAAATTCATTTGAACGTGAAGCGAATGCGTTACTTGCGCTTGGCCTTGCGGGCAGCGTAGCGCGCGTCGCGCTTGGCCTTCTGCTCGGCCTCGAGCTCAGCCTGCTTGGCGACCGCTTCTTCAGCTTCGCGGGCGACCCGCGCAGCCTCCGCCGCTGCAGCCTCTTCCGCGACACGCTTCTGCTCGGCCTTTTCAGCCTCGCGGGCGGCCTTTGCCTCGGCGCGCTTGGCTGCGAGTGCCTCGCGCTCGGCACGCTTCGCCACAACCGCGGGATCGTCGTGCCCCGGCTGCGACTTGAATTTGTTCAAAAGATTCTTGCGCGCTTCCTGCGCCGCCTTCTGCCGGTCTGTGAAGCCTGGTTCCCTAAATCCACTCACGGGCCTTGCCTTCCTCGCTTTCAATCCTACATGGCTGACTGTTGGTACGTCGGCTGGGCACAAGCAGGCACCACACGACGCAGAAGCGTGTACATCGCCACGCGCCGTGAAGCCACCCATAATCGCAGCCGATCAGGTCCACGAAATCGCTGACCAGCCGATCCTTCGTAGCCCGGAAAAACTGCCGAATTGTGATGTCCCTCATAAGGGCAGCCCAGCGGCGGCGCCTAGCGTCCGCCCGGATACGAGACGGAGCACGGGCATGACGTTTTTCCGGCGGAGCCTGAAGGCCCTCGTAATTGCGGTCGCAATGGCGGCTGTCGCGGGAGCGGTGCTGCTGGCCGCCCGCCCACAACCGATCGAGAGCACCGTTCTGGGGGCCGCATGGGAATGCACCCAGACCGCGTTCATTCTGACGAGCTGCGCGCCACGCACGCACGTGATTCCAGCGGTCGAGACCTCGGGCAAGGAGGCGCTGAGGCCGTCCAGGGGTTGATCGGCAAAGGCCGTGCAGGGATGTGACGCGACGTCGCAGAGGTGATAAAGGGCCTCGCCGAGTGACAAGGTTTCCATGTCCAATCCCGAGTGCAAGCCCGAGTCAAAGCCTGATCCTGCCGCGAAGCCTAAAGCTTCACCCAAGCCGCAATCCGGTGACAACCGTCGCGGCGCGATCGCGGGGCTGATCATTGCCGCCGTGCTGCTCGCCGTCGGCGTGTGGCTTGCGCGGGACCTCACCGCCGCCAGCAAGATGCAGGATTGCCTGATGTCGGGGCGACGCAATTGCGACGTGATCGAGCCGGCGCGCTAGACCCGTCTCGCGGTCCGCCTGGACGAAAATTTGCCGTGATCTTAAACATTTGTAACGGGACATGGCCGGCTTCTGCAGGTCATTTGTCAGCCGGCATCAGCCAGGCACGATTGCCGTCGTCGATCGCGCCTGGACCACGGCAATTTTCTGAAAGTTGAGGGGGAGGCACCCATGAGCGCGCCCAGCCGCATGAAGATCATCATTTCCGTGGTTTCGGCCGTATCGTTGCTGGCATTGTCCGCGCAGGCGCAGGACGCAGGTCCACCTAAGGGCGCCGGCCAGCCGCCGGGACAGGGTGCTGGTAGCCCGCCTCTGTCCAATCAGAACATACGCAAGGGTCCTTCTCCGCAGGCAGGGCACCCCGCGCCCCCAGCTGGCGGTCAGGCCCATATGGCTCCGGGGCCGGGTCCCGGTCCGCACGGTGCCGGCGGGCCGCCGCCCGGCCGCACTATGGCGCGCGGTCCGGCGCCCGCGCGCGACTGGGGCGGACAGCCCTATCGCGGCAATTTTGCCTGGGACGGCGGACGCTGGCGTCACGAGGTCCATAATGGCCGTCCGGGCTGGTGGTGGGATGTCGGCGGCGTCTGGTACTATTATCCGCAGCGGATGGACGGCCCACCTGCCTATATCTCCGAGGACTATGTGGACGATGTGCCGGTGGCCTACGCGCCGCCGGGCCCGCCGGTTGCCTATGAGCCGCCGCCTCCGCCGCCCCCCGCAGATCCCGGCGCAAGCGCGCTCGGTGGGGCCATCGTCGGCGGTGTGCTCGGTGGTCTGATCTCCGGCAATGCCACGGGTGCGGCCGCAGGCGCGGTCATCGGCGGCGCGACCGGCGCCATCGCCGGCGCCACGGCTGCCGCGCGTCCCGGCTACTATCTCGCCCAGGGCAATTGCTACTACCGCTATCCAAACGGCCAGTATGTGCAGGCCGATCCGCGCGCCTGTTACTGAACCTGACGCGCAACCTAACTTAAATGAGGCGGGCCCGGTGCCCGCCTCATTTGCATTTGCGCATCGGGGTGTGTCGTGATCAGCGGCGCTCGGACGCAGCGACGTTCTTGCGGCGACGCACAACAACTGCCCTAAATTTTAGCTGGCGCTCTTTGTCGCACCACGCATTGATCAAAGAAAAAACGAACAGGTGAGTCGCAGGGGACAGAAACACATGCTGGATGCGATCCAGATCAGCTTGGCGCTGTGGGCCATGATCGTTTGCGGAGGGGTCAAGGCAGTGCAACTGGTGCACTACCTGTTTTAGCGGGGACGACCGGCGAGCTCGCTAGGAAACGAGCCAGTTCAGGAACGCTATCAAGGCCCAGACCAGGCCGCCGATCCAGGCCGTCATGGCCAGGATGATGGTGGCGAGAAGGGCGAGGCCAATCGCGTCCGCCTTGCGCGGCGATGCGTCCGGCTGTGCCGCACTTTCGGCCTTCTGTGTCATGACTCGATCAGCCCATCTGTGGCGCGATCTTGCGTCGCGCCTGATGTTGTTTAGCGAATGCGCTGGAGTTCGGCTGTGACCCAATTCACAGATCGGACCGAACGAGAGGCGGCTTCACCGTTTTGTGCGCGCGGTATCCAAAACAGTCGCTCGGCCAGGCGGCGGAGGTCGACGTCTTTGACTACGGAAAATACGAAGTCCGGCGTGAGGGGCTTGTCGCGCCTGATCGTTGTGCCTCTGACGCAAGATCGTCTCCAAGAGGAGAGCTCGCGCAGCTTCCGGTCGCGACAAAATTCGCCGCGGTAACATCGTGCTGAAATGCGCAGGCCATTGCGACTTTCGTCCACCGCAATCATACGGACGAAATTGCCACGCACTTGTCAATATCGGCCGGCTAAAGTTGGCCTCATGTGTACCAAGTACGATCCACAGCATGAAGCCGAGGCCGCAATGAAGCGCGCCGCGGCGTCCGAAGGCCCCGACCGGCAACTCCTCATCGAACTGGCCCTGGCGTGGCATCAGCTCGCGCGCGATCGGCGCGACGAGGAGCGCCGGGACTGATTGCATTCAGCCTGTGGCTGCCGTCGGCTCCGAGCCGGATCTTTGAATATCTGCGAAGCGATTCAGGAGCTGGCCCCAATCACTCGACCGCTGACGGCGGCCTCGGATGGCCGCGATGCACCGAGGCGTGGACGCCGGAGGCGAGTTGATGCTGGGACATGCCTGCATCGGCAATCGACGCCTGCGCCATCTCGATCCGATTTGTGATTGTGCTGGAGTTGACGTCCACGACTGCGTCGAGCGCCAGAAACGACATCGCGATGACGGCGATAACGCCGGCAATCCCCATTCTCGTCAGTTCGGCCCGCGACATCGAAAGTCCCTTTCGAGCGCAATTCGCTCGCCGCCGATACATGGGGGGCGCCTGCCAAGTTCAAAGGCTGCGGCAAGGCAACCCACGCGTTCGTGAAAGACGACAGATTTGCGATGGGCAGACGCGTGAGGCGTTAATCATGAACGCCGGCGCGAGCCGACAAGATCTGGGGATTGGCGATCCCGGCAGGAATCGAACCTGCAACCCTCAGAGTAGAAATCTGATGCTCTATCCAGTTGAGCTACGGGACCGTCCTGGCCGCCCCCGGTTTGGGGGCGGCTGTTCATATAGCATGGCAATATGAAAAATCTGGTCTTTCGCCAAGCCTGAACCGAACCGTTTTCCTCAGTGCGGCGACAAACCGGAACGGCGGAGTGTCAGGGTGCCGGGTTGAGCGGCAGCGGACTGGACGATGGATAACGTCGCCGGCAACGCTGGCCAGCTTCCGGGACACGGTCGCCGGTTGACGGGTCCGTATTGGCTGCGCCACAGGACGGCGTGCGCGGCGATATCTGGATCGGTCCCCTCTGGGCGTGGCTTGCCATGGCGAATGCGACGTTTTGCACCTTCAGTTCCATCGCCATGAGTCCGTCACCTTTCCGCACACATTATTGCCGCCGCGGCGCTCGACCGCGATTTCCGGGAGTCCTTTCATGATTGGTCTGGTTCGCGCCGTCGCTCTCTGCGCCACGCTGGCGTTTGGTCTTTGCGCTGCGCAGGCAGCCGACAAGGCTTTCAAGCGTGACGATCTCGCCGATTCCGCCATCAAGCTCGAGGCACAGATCAAGAGCGAGGCGGGGCCGGTGGCCAAGTCCGGCGCGAGCCTGCGCACCGACGCCGACGCGGCCTTCAAGCGCAGTGATCTCCGCACCGGGCTCTCGATCCTCGGCCAGATCGCCACCACCACGCCCGAGGACGCCGGCAACTGGCTGCGGCTGGCAAAAGTCATCTTCCAGATCACGCCGAAGAGCTCGAGCGAGCAGACCTTTCTCTTGGAGCGTGCCTCGACCGCCGCCTACATCGCCTACCAGCGCGCCGGCAATCAGGGCGAGGAGGCGGACGCGCTCGCCGTGCTCGGCAAGTCGCTCGCCGAACGCAAGCTGTGGCGGCCGGCGCTGGATGCGCTGCGGCTGTCGCTCGATATGCGCGAGGTTGCCGACGTTCGCGGGAACTACGAAAAGCTGCGCGACGAGCACGGTTTCCGGCTGCTCGATTACACCGTGGACTCGGATTCGGCGAGCCCGCGCGCCTGCTTCCAGTTCTCGGAAGAACTCGCCAAGCGCACCGATTTCGCGCCGTTCCTGGCGCTCGCTGGCCAGGACAAGCCGGCGCTATCGGCTGAAGGCAAGCAGCTCTGCGTCGACGGGCTGAAGCATGGCGAGCGCTACAACATCAATTTGCGTGCCGGCCTGCCGTCGACCGTCAAGGAAGGCCTGCCGAAATCGGCCGAGTTCAACGTCTATGTGCGCGACCGCAAGCCGTTCGTGCGCTTCACCAGCCGCGCTTATGTGCTGCCGCGGACCGGCCAGCGGGGCATCCCCGTGGTCAGCGTCAACACGCCCGCGGTGAACATCGACGTGTTCCGCATCGGCGACCGCAACCTCATCAACACGGTGGTCGACAGCGACTTCCAGAAGACGCTGTCGAAATATCAGCTCTCCGATCTCGGCGACGAGCGGGGCATGAAGGTCTGGTCCGGCGAACTCGCGACCGCGATGACCCTGAACCAGGACGTCATCACGGCATTCCCGGTCGACCAGGCGCTGGGTGAACTTCAGCCCGGCGTCTATGTGATGACGGCGGCCGCCAAAGGCCCGGGCAGCGACGATGGATATCAGCTCGCCACCCAATGGTTCATCGTCTCCGATCTCGGTGTAGCAGCCTATTCCGGAAATGACGGCATTCATGTCTTCGTCAATTCGCTGGCCTCGACCGATCCGGTCGGCAAAGCCGAGGTGCGGCTGGTCGCCCGCAACAACGAGATCCTGGCGACGCGCAAGACCGACGATGCCGGCCACGTGCTGTTCGAGGCGGGGCTTGCGCGCGGCGAGGGCGGCCTGTCGCCGGCGATGCTGACGGTCGCGGGCGAGAAGGCCGACTATGCCTTCCTCAGCCTGAAGACCTCGGCCTTCGATCTGTCCGACCGCGGCGTCGCGGGTCGTGCGGTGCCTGCGGGCGCCGACGCCTTCGTCTATGCCGAGCGCGGGGTCTACCGCTCCAACGAGACCGTCTATCTCACCGCGCTGCTGCGCGACGGGCAGGGCAATGCCGTCAATGGCGGGCCGCTGACGCTGGTGATCGAGCGCCCCGACGGCGTCGAATTCCGCCGCGCGGTGCTGGCTGACCAGGGCGCCGGCGGTCGCACGCTGTCTGTGCCGCTGAACTCGGCCGTGCCGACCGGGACCTGGCGGGTGCGCGCCTTCACCGATCCGAAGGGCTCGTCGGTCGGCGAGACCACGTTCATGGTCGAGGACTATGTCCCCGATCGGATCGAATTCGACTTGTCCGCCAAGGACAAGCTGATCAAAGCTAACGCTCCTGTGGAGCTTAAGGCGGACGGCCATTTCCTCTATGGCGCGCCGGCCTCGGGCCTCCAGCTCGAGGGCGACATGCTGATCGCGCCGGCTGCCGGGCGGCCGGGCTTTGCCGGCTACCAGTTTGGCGTCGATGACGAGCAGACCACCTCGAACGAGCGCACGCCGCTGGAGAACCTGCCCGAGGCCGACGCAAACGGTGTCGCGACCTTCCCGGTAACACTGGAAAAACAGCCAGCTTCGACACGTCCGCAGGAAGCGCAGATCTTCGTGCGCATGGTCGAGACCGGCGGCCGCGCCGTCGAGCGCAAGCTGGTGCTGCCGGTCGCGCCTGCGACCGCGCTGATCGGCATCAAGCCGCTGTTCGGCGACAAGAACGTCGCGGAGGGCGACAAGGCCGAGTTCGAAATCGTGTTCGTCTCGCCCGAGGGCAAGACGCTGCCGCGTGACGGCCTGCGCTACGAGCTCCTGAAAATGGAGTCGCGCTACCAATGGTATCGCCAGAACAATTACTGGGAGTACGAACCCGTCAAGTCGACATCGCGCGTCGCAGATGGTGACGTCACGATCGCGGCCGACAAGCCGTTCCGGATCTCGCTGGCGCCACGCCCCGGCCGCTATCGGCTGGACGTGAAATCGAACGACGCCGAAGGCCCGGTGACTTCGGTGCAGTTCGATGTCGGCTGGTATTCCGACGGCAGCGCCGACACGCCGGACCTCCTGGAAACCTCGATCGACAAGCCGCAATACGCCTCCGGCGACACCATGACCGTCTCGGTCAACGTCCGCTCCGCCGGCAAGCTGACCGTCAATGTGGTCGGCGACCGCCTGCTGACGACGCAGACCGTCGACGTCAAGGAAGGCACCGCGCAGGTGAAGATCCCGGTCGGCAAGGACTGGGGCACCGGTGCCTATGTGGTGGCGACCTTGCGCCGTCCGCTGGATGCGGCTGCGCAGCGCATGCCGGGCCGCGCGATCGGCCTGAAATGGTTCGGGATCGACAAGCAGGCGCGCACGCTTGCTGTGAAGCTTTCGCCGCCCGATCTGATCCGGCCGAATGCGATGCTGAAGATCCCGGTCAAGCTCGAGGGGCTCAATCCCGGTGAGGATGCCAAGGTCGTAATATCAGCGGTCGATGTCGGCATTCTCAACCTCACCAATTACAAGCCGCCGGCGCCGGACGATTATTATCTCGGCCAGCGCCAGCTGAGCGCGGAGATCCGCGATCTCTACGGGCAACTGATTGACGGCATGTCGGGCACGCGCGGCCAGATCAAGTCCGGCGGTGACGCCGGCGCTGCCGAGCTGCAGGGCTCGCCGCCCGCGCAGAAACCGCTCGCGCTCTATTCGGGCATCGTCACCGTCGGCGCCGACGGCACGGCTGAAATCAGCTTCGACATTCCCGAGTTCGCCGGCACCGCGCGCGTGATGGCGGTGGCGTGGACGGCGACCAAGCTCGGCCGCGCCAACACCGATGTCGTGATCCGCGATCCCGTGGTGCTGACCACGACCTTGCCGCGCTTCCTGCTCAACGGCGACCACGGCACGGTCAATCTCGAGATCGACAATGTCGAGGGCCAGGCCGGCGACTACGTTATTAATGTCAAGACCGGCGGCCCGGTGAAAATGACCGGCAATCCCGCCACCACCGTCAAGCTCGCGGCCAGGCAGCGCAATTCGTTCGCGCTGGCGGTCGACGCGACCGCGGCGGGGCCGGCGACGCTCGACGTCGACATCAAGGGGCCGAACGGGCTTACGCTCGCGCGCCACTATGCGCTCGACGTCAAGGCGGCGACCCAAGTCCTGGCGCGGCGCTCGATCCGCACGCTGGCGAAAGGCGAGAGCCTGACGCTGACCTCGGACATGTTCTCCGACCTCGTGCCGGGCACCGGCAGCGTCTCGGTCTCGGCGAGCCTGTCCACCGCGCTCGATGCAGCGACAATCCTCAAAGCGCTCGATCGCTATCCCTATGGCTGCTCGGAGCAGATCACCAGCCGCGCCATGCCGCTGCTCTACGTCAACGACCTCGCTGCCGGCGCACATCTCGCCATGGACAGCGAGGTCGACCAGCGCATCCGCGACGCGATCGAGCGACTTTTGGCGCGTCAGGGCTCGAACGGCTCGTTCGGCCTGTGGTCGGCGGGCGGCGACGATGCCTGGCTCGATGCGTACGTGACTGACTTCCTCACCCGCGCCCGCGAGAAGGGTTTCGTGGTGCCTGACGTCCTGTTCAAGAACGCGCTCGATCGTATCCGCAACTCCGTCGTCAACGGCAACGAGCCGGAGAAGGACGGCGGCCGCGATCTCGCTTACGGCCTCTACGTGCTCGCCCGCAACGGCGCGGCACCGATCGGCGACCTCCGCTATCTCGCCGACACCAAGCTGAACAATTTGGCGACGCCGATCGCCAAATCTCAGCTTGCGGCGGCGCTCGCTTTGGTCGGCGACCGCAACCGCGCCGAGCGGGTCTATGGAGCAGCGCTCGACTCGCTTGCGCCCAAGCCGGTGCTGGAGTTCGGTCGCAGCGATTATGGCTCGCAGCTCCGCGATGCCGCGGCGCTCGTCTCGCTCGCCAGCGAAGGCAACGCGCCGAAAGCGACGCTGACACAGGCCGTGGCACGGGTCGAGACCGCGCGCGGGCTAACTCCCTACACCTCCACGCAGGAGAATGCGTGGCTGGTGCTGGCGGCGCGGGCGCTGGCCAAGGAGAACCTCTCGATCGAGGTCGACGGCCAGCCGGTCAAGACCGCGCTCTATCGAAGCTACAAGGCGGACACTTTGAGCGGCAAGCCGCTGAAGATTACCAATACCGGCGATGCACCGGTGCAGGCGGTGATCTCGGTGTCGGGCTCGCCGGTCACGCCGGAGCCGGCCGCGTCCAACGGCTTCAAGATCGAGCGGAACTACTTCACGCTCGACGGCAAGCCTGCCGATATCAGCAAGGTCAAGCAGAACGATCGCTTCGCCGTGGTGTTGAAGATTACGGAGGCCAAGCCCGAGTACGGCCACATCATGGTGTCCGACTATCTGCCGGCGGGCCTGGAGATCGACAATCCGAAGCTGGTGTCGTCGGGCGATAGCGGCACGCTGGACTGGATCGAGGACGGCGCGGAGCCCAAGGATACCGAGTTCCGCGACGACCGCTTCACGGCGGCCGTTGACCGGGCCTCGGATTCCAAGGCGGTGTTCACCGTCGCCTATGTCGTGCGCGTGGTCTCGCCCGGCAAATACGTGCTGCCGCAGGCCTATGTCGAAGACATGTACAATCCCTCGCGCTACGGCCGCACCGGCACGGGCACGGTTGAGGTGCGGGCGGCGAAGTGAGCGCTTTGGATGACTAGCTTTCCGAACGAGCCGCAATCTCCGTCGTCATGCCCGGGCTTGTCCCGGGCATCCTCGGACTGTGGTTCGGCAAGCAAGAACGTGGATGGCCGGGACAAGCCCGGCCATGACGGAGCGTGGGACTGGGGCCGTCGTGTTCTATCGGTCGCAGCTTTCACCTTCATTCTCGCCATTATCGGCTTTGTCGGCTGGGTCTATTCCCTCGGTCCGCTCCCGCTCGACGAAGCGCGGCGCGTCTCGACCACCATTGTCGATCGTAACGGCAAGCTGCTGCGCGCTTATGCGATGGCGGACGGCCGCTGGCGTCTGCCGGTCGACGCCAAGGCCAATGTCGATCCGACCTATCTGAAATTGCTGTTCGCGTATGAAGACCAGCGCTTCTATGCCCATGACGGCATCGATCCGCTGGCGCTGGGCCGCGCGGCGTTGCAGCTCTCCACACGTGGTCACATCGTGTCCGGTGGCTCGACCATCTCGATGCAGCTCGCGCGGCTCATGGAACCACGGCGGCAGCGCTCGCTCTACGCCAAACTGCACCAGATCGTCCGCGCGATCGAGCTGGAGCGAACGCTGAGCAAGGACGAGATCCTCAACCTCTACCTCGCACTCGCACCTTATGGCGGCAATCTCGAGGGCATCCGTGCCGCATCGATTGCCTATCTCGGCAGGGAGCCGAAGCGGCTGTCGCTGGCGGAGGCTGCACTGCTGGTCGCGCTGCCGCAGTCGCCGGAGACGCGCCGGCTCGACCGCTATCCGGAGGCCGCGCGCATCGCCCGCAATCGCGTGCTCGACCGCATGGTCGAAGAGCATGTGGTCAGCCTCGATGACGCGAAGCAGGCCAAGGCGGTGCCGGTGCCGACACTGCGCAAGCCGATGCCGATCCTGGCGCCGCATGCGTCCGACAGCGCGCTGGCCACGGTCAAGGATGCGCCGGTCATCAAGCTGACGCTGGATTCGAGCCTGCAGAAGGTGCTGGAGCCGCTGGCGCATGACCGCGCCATTGCGCTAGGGCCGAACATTTCGGTTGGCATCATCGTCGTCGACATCGAGAGCGGCGACGTGCTCGCGCGCGTCGGCTCGGCGGATTATTTCGACGACAGCCGGGCAGGGCAGGTCGACATGACTCGTGCCATCCGTTCGCCGGGCTCGACCCTCAAGCCGTTCATCTACGGCCTCGCTTTCGAGGATGGTTTTGTTCATCCCGACAGTCTGATCGACGACCGCCCGGTGCGCTTCGGCTCCTACGCGCCTGAGAATTTCGACATGACGTTCCAGGGCACGGTGCCGGTGAAGAAGGCGCTGCAATTGTCGCTCAACGTGCCGGCGATCGTGCTGCTCGACCGCGTCGGCGCGAGCCGGCTGGCGTCGCGGCTGCGGCAGGCCGGCGGCAATCTCATTCTGCCCAAGGACGAGGCACCGGGGCTCGCGATGGGCCTCGGCGGTGTCGGTGTGACGCTGCAGGATCTCGTGCAGCTTTATGCGGGATTCGCCCGGCTCGGCACCACCAAGCCGCTGCGGGAGATCATGGCTGCCAGGGATGATCGCGAGCCGCTGCGGCTCTTGGACCCGGTCGCGGCCTGGCAGGTCGGGAATGTGCTCCTGGGAACTCCGCCGCCGGAGAACGCGGCCCACAACCGCATTGCCTTCAAGACCGGCACCTCCTACGGCTATCGCGACGCTTGGTCGGTCGGGTTCGACGGTCGTATGGCCATCGGCGTCTGGGTCGGCCGGCCCGATGGCGCGCCGGTTCCCGGCCTGATCGGCCGCGTGGCCGCAGCCCCCATCCTGTTCGATGCCCTCGCGCGGACCGGCAAGACCTTGACCCCGCTCCCGAAGCCGCCGAAGGGAACCCTGGTGGCGAGCAACGCGAAGTTGCCATTGCCCCTGAAGCGGTTCCGCCCCGTCGGGGAACTGGTCCGCACCGGCGGCGAGCAGGCGCTCCACATCCAGTTCCCGCTCAACGGCAGCAGGATCGACGTCGATCGCTCAGGCGGCACGGAAGCCGCCGCCATGCCGGTCAAGGTCGCCGGCGGGGTGTTGCCGATGACCGTCATGGTCAACGGTACGGCGCTCGGCGAGATCGATGGCCGCCGGCAGCGCCTGATCGATCCGCCCGGCCCGGGCTTTGCACGGCTCACCGTGATCGACGCCACGGGCGCCGCGGACACAGTCGTCATTCGAATTCAATGAGAGCGGCTTAAGCGGTTGTGGCGATGGCGGTTTCAGCGTAAGCGGAACCAATGGCCGAGACCTATCCCACTCCCCGATTTGGAGCGCCCCGAGAGCCGAAAACGCCGGTGAATCCGGGCAGCCGGCTCGTGCTGATGCTCGACTATGTCACTGCCAGCCACGCCCGCGCCGTGAGCTTTCTGGTGCTTTGCGCACTGCTGCTCTTTCTGCCCGGCTTCTTCACCATCCCGCCGGTCGATCGCGACGAGGCGCGCTTCGCGCAGGCCACCAAGCAGATGGTCGAGACCGGCGATTATGTCGACATCCGCTTCCAGGAGGACGTCCGCTACAAGAAGCCGGTCGGCATCTACTGGTTGCAATCGGCTGCGGTCGAAGCCGCGACGGCGCTGAAGCTGCCGAAGGCCGAACTGCGGATCTGGGTCTATCGGCTGCCGTCGCTGTTAGGTGCGATCGGCGCAGTGCTGATGACCTATTGGACTGCGCTGGGCTTCGTGACGCGGCGCGCCGCGGTCCTCGCCGCGCTGTTGATGTCCGCCTCCGTGCTGCTCGGTGTCGAGGCGCGTCTCGCCAAGACCGACGCCGTGCTGCTGTTCTCAGTGGTCGCCGCGATGGGGGCGATGGCGCGGGCCTATCTATCCTGGCAGCGCGCCGAGGACGAGACCCATCCGCCCTGGAGCTGGCCCGCGATCTTCTGGACCGCGCTCGCCGTGGGCATCCTGATCAAGGGCCCGCTGATCCTGATGTTCGCAGGCCTGACCATCGTCGCGCTCGCGATCCAGGATCGCGATGCCTCCTGGCTGTGGAAGCTGCGTCCGGTCTGGGGCCTGATGTGGATGCTGGTGCTGGTGCTGCCCTGGTTCATCGCGATCTTCTGGCGCGCGGGCGACGCCTTCTTTGCCGACTCCGTCGGCGGCGACATGCTGAGCAAGATCGGCGCGCAGGAATCCCATGGTGCGCCGCCCGGGGTCTATCTGGCGCTGTTCTGGGTCACCTTCTGGCCCGGCGCGCCGCTTGCGGCCATGGCCGCGCCTGCGGTGTGGCGAGCGCGGCGTGAGCCCGGTGCGCAATTCCTGCTGGCCTGGCTGATCCCGTCCTGGATCGTGTTCGAGGCGGTGCTGACCAAGCTGCCGCATTACGTGCTGCCGCTCTATCCCGCGATCGCGATCCTCACCGCCGGCGCACTCGAGCGACGCGTGCTGTCGCGCTCCTGGCTGATGCGCGGCTCGGCCTGGTGGTTCGCGATCCCCGCGGCCGGCTCGATCGTCGCGGTCGTCGGCGCGGTGATGCTGACGCGACAGCCGGCTTTCGTCGCTTGGCCCTTCATCGCAGCCTCGCTGATTTTCGGCCTGTTCGCCTGGTGGCTGTTCGATACCAACCGCGCCGAGCGATCGGTGCTCAACGCCCTGGTTGCTGCGCTGATGCTGGCGGTGGTGGTCTATGGCATCGTGTTGCCGTCGTTGACACCGCTGTTTCCGAGCATCGAGATCGCGCGCGCGCTGCGCAATGTGACCTGCGTCGGACCGAGGGCGGCCTCGGCCGGCTACGCCGAGCCGAGCCTTGTCTTCCTGACCGGCACCCAGACGCTGCTGACCGACGGATCGGGAGCTGCCGATTTCCTCAGGCAGGGGAGTTGCCGTTTCGCGCTGGTCGAGCAGCGCTCGGAGCGCAGCTTCGTGCAGCGTGCCGAGGCGATCGGGCTACGCTACAAGGTCGGCGCGCGCATCGACGGCTATAATTTCTCGCAAGGACGCGCGATCTCTATCTCGATCTTCCGCTCCGAAGGCACCGAGTAGGATGTCTGCGACGCCGACCATCGCCCCGCGTGCCAGCTACCCAGCACAGTTGTTTGCTGTCGCGGGGACAGCCCTGGCGCAGCTCGTGCGCGCTCCCTCGCATTCGCGGCGCGCCGCAGCTGCGCGAAAGCTGGCGCGGCATTCGCTGTGGCTCAGCGCGGCGGGTGCGGCTCTGGTCATCGTGCTGATGCTTGCGCTCGATCAGACCGAGATCCAGCTGATGCCGGCGCGCGGCACGGCCTGGCTGTGGCCGATCCGCATTCTCACCGATTTCGGCAAGGACGAATATGTCCTCGTCGCGCTTGCCATCGCGCTCGTCGCCGTCGCGCTCGTTGCGGCGGGGCTGCATGACACACGCCGCAGGCTGCTGCTCGGTCTTGGGACCCGGCTGCAATATGTGTTTCTTTCCGTTGCCGTGTCGGTGTTCGTCGCCGAGATCCTGAAATTCGTCATCGGGCGCGGCAGGCCCTTCGTCGGCGGCAAGGCCAATCCGTTCAACTTCGTTCCGTTCCAGGGCACGGAGGCCTATTTCAGCCTGCCGTCTGCGCATGCGGTCACGGCGTTCGCACTTGCCTTTGCGGTCTCTGCGCTCTGGCCGCGCCTGCGCGTGTTCATGTTCATCTACGCTGCTCTGATCCTGCTGACGCGGCTGGTATTGCTTGCGCACCATCCGAGTGACGTCACGGCCGGCGCCCTGGTCGGGATGGTCAGCGCCATGGCCGTGCGCTACTGGTTTGCGGCCCGCAGGCTCGGCTTTGCCATCCGCGCCGACGGCACCATCGTGCCGCTTCCAGGACCGCTTCCAGGGGGCCTCAAAAGGGTTGCCCGCGGCCCAGCCGCCCCATAAAAGCGGCTGCTTCCCGGGCCAAGGGTTCCCGGGCCAGGCCCAATCCAACCACGAGCTTTCGATTTGTCGTCGTCCCAGCCTTCGGTTTCCATCGTCGTCCCCGTACGCAACGAAGCCGACAACATTGCGCCTCTGGTCGAGGAGATCACCGCCGCGCTCGATGGCCGCTGGGCCTATGAGATCATCTATGTCAACGACGGCTCGACGGATGCGACCGGCGAGCGGCTCGCGCAGATCATGAAGCAGCGCGGCAATCTGCGGCAGCTTCGTCATGCCAAATCCGGCGGCCAGTCGGCCGCGGTGCGCAGTGGCGTGCGAGCGGCACGTGGCGCGATCGTTGCAACGCTCGATGGCGACGGACAGAACAATCCGGCCTTCCTGCCGGACTTGATCGCGGCGGTGGAGAAGGGCGCGAATGTCGGGCTTGCTGCAGGACAGCGTGTGGGTCGCAAGGACACCGGCTTCAAGAAATTCCAGTCGCGGGTGGCCAACAAGGTCCGCAACGCCATCCTGCAGGACGGCACGCGCGACACCGGCTGCGGGCTGAAGGCGTTCCGGCGCGAGGTCTTCCTGATGATGCCCTATTTCGACGGGCTGCATCGTTTCCTGCCGGCGCTGATGCGCCGCGAAGGTTTCGACATCGCCTATGTCGATGTGATCGACCGGCCGCGTCATTCCGGCGTGTCCAATTACGGCTTTTTCGACCGGCTGTGGATCGGGATCATGGATCTCGCCGGCGTGTGGTGGCTGATCCGTCGGAAGAAGCCGACACCAGAGGCGACTGAGGTGGAGGCATGATCATTCAGTACGGCCAGGCCGTGAGCAACTATTTCTACGACGTCTTCGTCGCCAAGTTCGACTTCTGGCTCGCCTTCGGCCTGGTTGCGCAATTGTTCTTCACCGCACGCTTCCTGGTGCAGTGGATCGCAAGCGAGCGCGCCGGCAACAGCGTGGTGCCGATGGCGTTTTGGTTCTGCTCGATGGGCGGCGGCCTGATGACGCTGGTCTACGGCGTCGTCAAGCGCGAGCCCATCATCATCCTCGGGCAGCTGTTTGCGACCATCATCTATCTGCGCAACATCATGCTGATCTGGAAGAACCGGGGCACGGCGTCGAAGACTCTGGATCGCTGATCCCTAGTCTAGCTAGCTAATTCTCTGGCGCCAGCCAACGCGGCGCCAGGTCTGATGCCGCTTCGGTAGGCTCACATGGCTGCTTTGAGCGCCGCGAAGCCGCGATCGAGATCGGCCTTGAGATCGTCGACGCTCTCGAGCCCGATGTGGAGTCGCAACGTCGGGCCGCCCGGTGCCCACTTGGTCGCGGTGCGATAGGCATCGCAATCGAAGGGGATCGCGAGGCTCTCGAAGCCGCCCCATGAGAAGCCCATGCCGAACAGCTTGAGCGTGTTGAGCATGGTGTCGACCGCCTTCTGCGGCGCCGGCTTCAGCACGATGCTGAAAAGGCCCGACGCGCCGGTGAAGTCGCGCTTCCAGATCGCGTGGCCCGGATCTGTCTCGAGCCCGGGATGCAGGACGCGCGCGACCTCGGGCCGCGCCGCAAGCCAGCGCGCCATGTCCAGGCCCGAACGGTGATGCTGCGCGAGCCGCACCGACAGCGTGCGCAGGCCGCGCAGCGCGAGGAAGACGTCATCGGGGCCGGCGCAGACGCCGAGCAGTCGGATGCCTTCGGTGATTTGCGGCCAGGCCTTGGCATTGGCCGAGATCGTGCCGAACATGATGTCGGAATGGCCGCCGATATATTTGGTGGCGGCCTGCATGCTGATGTCGACGCCCTGTTCGAGCGAGCGATGATAGAGCGGCGTCGCCCAGGTGTTGTCGTCGATGACGAGCGCATCGCGCGCATGCGCGACATGGGCGATGGCGCGAATGTCGGGCATCTCGAAGGATTGCGAGCCGGGCGCCTCGACCAGCACCGCGCGGGTGTTCGGCTTGAACAGTTTCTCGATACCTGCGCCGATCAGCGGATCGTAATAGGTGGTCTCGACGCCGTAACGGGCAAGCATGCCGTTGCAGAAATTGCGCGTGGGACGATAGACGTTGTCGCACACCAGGAGGTGGTCGCCCGTCTTCAGCACCGCGAGCAGGGTGGTCGAGATCGCCGACAGGCCCGAGGGCACGATGCCGATGCCGGCGCATTGCGGCCCCTCCAGCGCCATCAGCGTGTCCTGGAACGCCCGCGTGGTCGGGGTGCCGTGGCGGCCATAGGTGAACTCGCCGCGATGGGCGTGCAGGTCCTCGGCGGTCGGATAGAGCACGGTCGAGCCGTGGAACACCGGCGGATTGACGAACCCCTTCTGCGCCTTGGTGTCGCGGCCGGAGGTGACCAGCCGGGTTTCGGCTTGCTGCTGTGCGGGGTGCGAGGAATCCATGCGTCTGCTTTCAAAAAAGCGTTTCCGTCCAACGCGGGTCGGCGCCGTCGGGCCGGCCGGGAGGCCGCGAACGTTAATAACAGAACACAGAAGAGTCCCGTCAACCCCTTGACCCGGCTCGCCAGTCGTTCTGTGATGCGCAGGTGCTATTCAGTCGCCGCATGTTGAGGGGCCTGCCGCGACCTTCGATCCATCGTCTGACCGGACCTTGCGTGACAGCCATAACGGCGGGCGCCTGCGGCGGGGATTAAGGTATGGCCTCCTTGGGATCGGCGATTGTCCGGCAAGGTTTTCCAGCATGACTCTTGCAAGGAGATCCTTGCAGAGATTCAGTTCCCGACCTTGAGATGACTTTGAAAGGCTCCAAGCCCATGAAACGCGTAACCCTGGCTCTCTCCCTTGCTCTCGCCGCCGGCCTCTCTGCCCAGGCTTCCGACGCGCAAACGCTCAAGACCGTCAAGGACCGGGGCATGTTGTCCTGCGGCGTCAGCCAGGGCCTGCCGGGCTTCTCATCGCCCGACGACAAGGGTAACTGGACCGGCCTCGACGTCGACGTCTGCCGCGCGATCGCGGCCGCCATCTTCAACGACCCGACCAAGGTCAAGTTCGTGCCGACCTCGGCCAAGGACCGCTTCACCGCGCTGCAATCCGGCGAGATCGACGTGCTCTCGCGCAACACCACCTGGACCATCTCGCGCGACACCTCGCTCGGCGCCAATTTTACCGGCGTGACCTATTATGACGGGCAGGGCTTCATGGTGAAGAAGTCGCTCAAGGTGAATTCCGCGCTGGAACTGAACAGCGCCTCGGTCTGTGTCCAGACCGGCACCACCACCGAACAGAATCTCGCCGACTACTTCAAAGCCAACAACATGAAGTACGAGGTGATCGCGTTCGGCACCAACGACGAAACCGTCAAGGCCTATGAAGCAGGGCGCTGCGATGTCTTCACCACCGACCAGTCGGGCCTCTACGCCAACCGCCTGAAGCTCGCAAATCCCAACGACCACATGGTTCTCCCCGAGATCATCTCGAAGGAGCCGCTCGGACCGATGGTGCGCCATGGCGATGATCAGTGGTTCGACCTGGTGAAATGGACGCTGTATGCGATGGTTACCGCCGAGGAGCTCGGCATCACCTCGAAGAACGTCGACGAGAAAGCCAAGATGGAGAATCCGGAGCTGAAACGCGTCCTTGGCTCTGACGGCAATTTTGGCGAGCAACTCGGCGTGACCAAGGACTGGGTGATCCGGATCATCAAGGCCGAGGGCAATTACGGCGAGATGTTCGATCGCAACGTCGGCGCGGGCTCGCCGCTCGGCATCAGCCGCGGTCTGAACAATCTCTGGAACAAAGGTGGTCTCCAGTACGCGCCGCCGATCCGCTGATCCCGATCGAGCGGCCGGCATACGGCAATGAGCACCGAGGCTCGTAAACCGCCACTCCAGATCGCCCTGAAGATCAGGCGCCTTCTGGGTGGCAAGGCAGGCTGGAACGGCGTCGCCGTCCAGTTTGCCTTCGCGGCAGTGCTGGGCTGGATCGCCTATGAGATCGTCTCGAACGCCCGCGCCAACCTCGAAAACCAGCACATTGCCGCCGGCTTTGGTTTCCTCAGGAATAACGCCGGCTTCGACGTCAACCAGACCCTGATCTCCTACACCGGCTCCGACACGTTCCTGCGGGTGTTCGTGGTCGGTCTCCTGAACACGCTCGTGGTCTCCGTGGTGGGCATCGTGTTCTCCACCTTGATCGGCTTCATCGTCGCGCTATGTCGGCTGTCGCCGAACTGGCTGGTGTCGCGCGTCGGCGAACTCTATGTCGAGCTGATCCGCAATTTGCCGCTGCTGTTCCAGATCCTGTTCTGGTACCTGGCGGTGCTCGCGGCGCTGCCCAACCCGCGGCAGAGCATCTCGCTGTTCGGCATCGCCTTCATCAGCAATCGCGGCCTCGTCATTCCGCAGCCGATCGGTCAGGCCGGACTCGATCCGTTCCTGGTGGTGCTGGCCTTCGGCGCCGTCGCGGCACTTGCGCTTCGCATCTACGCACGGCGGGCGCTGTTCTTGCGCGGGCAGAGGATCCACATCTGGCCCTGGGTGCTGGGCCTCGTCATCGGGCTGCCGCTGGTCACGATGGCGGTGTTCGGTTTGCCCTTCACGGTCGAGCTGCCGCAGCTCAAGGGTTTCAATTTTGCCGGCGGCGCGCGGATCATTCCGGAATTCGTGGCGCTGACGCTGGCGTTGTCGACCTATACCGCGGCCTTCATCGCGGAAATCGTACGCGCCGGTATCCTGTCCGTCCATGCGGGACAGATGGAGGCCGGAGCCTCGCTCGGCCTCAGCCGGGGCACCACGCTGCGGCTGATCGTGGTGCCACAGGCAATGCGCGTGATCGTGCCGCCGCTGACCAACCAGTACCTCAACCTTACCAAGAACTCGTCGCTCGCGGTTGCGATCGGTTATCCCGACCTCGTCTCGGTGTTCGCCGGAACCTCGCTGAGCCAGACCGGGCAGGCGATCGAGATCATCGCCATGACGATGGGCGTCTATCTCCTGATCTCGCTCGTCACCAGCGGCGCCATGAGCATTTACGGTTGGCGGATCAGCCGGAGCCTCGGTGCATGACCGATATCACCGCGTCATCCTTTGTCCGTCAGGACCTGGTCGCCGAGCGTCCCGCGCCGATCAAGACCACGGGCGTCATCGGCCTGCTGCGCACGCGCCTGCTCAATTCGCCGACCAATATCCTGCTCACCATCGTCGGTGCGTTGCTGCTCTGGTTCACGATCATTCCGTCGGTCAAGTTCCTGATTGTCGATGCGGTCTGGACCGGCAACGATCGCGCGGCTTGCCTGCCCGAGAATGCTGGCTTTGCGGTGGGGGCCTGCTGGCCCTACATCCAAGCCAAGCTGCCGCAGCTCATCTACGGCTTCTATCCTGAATCCGAGCGCTGGCGGGTCAATTTGGCGCTGATCCTGGCGGCGGCCTTGCTGCTGCCCCTGCTGATTCCGCGCCTGCCGGCGAAGGGCCTGAACTCCACCCTGTTCTTCTTCGCCTTTCCGGTGGTTGCATTCTTCCTGCTGCATGGCGGCGGCATCAGCGGCTTCGGGGTCAGCTGGGCGGCCGGCCTGGGTGAACTGTTCGACGACAGCATCGTGAGCGCCGGAAAGATCCTGGTCAGCCTGAGCAAGACATCGGCCATCGCGCCGTTGCTCTGGGTTGTCGGCAATATCATCGTGCTGGTCGGGACTGCGATTCATTGGCTGATTTTCCCGCTGACCTGGCTGCGCGACCAGATCCAGGCGACGAGCCAGTCGGTCTGGCTCGATTTTGTCATCACGACGGCATTCGTCTCGCTGATTGCTTTCTTCCTCGGCGGCGGTATGCGCAGCGGCGGGCGCGCGCTTGCATGGAGCATCGCCACCTTTGTGGCCATTGCGGTCGTCATCAAGCTGATGGGACTCGACCACGGCGGCCTGCCGATCGTTGGCACGAACCTCTGGGGCGGCCTGCTGGTGACGCTGGTCGTGTCCGTGACAGGCATCGTCACCTCGCTGCCGATCGGCATTGCGCTGGCGCTCGGCCGGCGCGCCTCGATCCCGCTGATCCGGATCTTCTCGATTGCCTTCATCGAGTTCTGGCGCGGCGTGCCGCTGATCACCGTGCTGTTCTTCGCCACCTATATGCTGCCGCTGTTCCTGCCCGGCAATTTCAGCGTCGACGGCCTGGTCCGCGCGCTGATCGGAATCGCGCTGTTCACGGGCGCTTATCAGGCCGAGAACGTTCGCGGCGGTCTCGCTGCGATCCCGCGCGGGCAGAGCGAGGCGGCGGCGGCGCTCGGCCTGTCCTGGTGGAGGACGACGTCGCTGATCGTGCTGCCGCAGGCGCTACGCCACGTCATTCCGAACCTCGTCAACAGCTTCATCTCGCTGTTCAAGGACACCTCGCTGGTCTCGATCGTGGCGCTGTTCGACTTGCTCGGCTCGCTGCGGGCCTCGTTCTCGGACCCGAAATGGTCGACGCCCTCGACGGCGTTCACCGGCTTCGCCTTCGCCGGCGTCATCTACTTTCTGTTCTGCTTTGGAATGTCGCGCTACTCGCTCTTCGTCGAGCGCCGCCTCAATGCTCACCGCCGCAACTGATCGAGCTCGCCATGTCCGCTGATCCCATCGTCAACATTTCCGGCCTCAACAAATGGTACGGCGAGTTTCACGTGCTGCGCGACATCGACCTCGCAGTCAGCAAGGGCGAGCGCATCGTGATCTGCGGCCCTTCGGGCTCGGGCAAGTCGACCTTGATCCGCTGCATCAATGCGCTCGAGGAGTTCCAGGAGGGCGAGATCGTCGTTGACGGCATCGCGCTCGGGCCGAACCTCAAGCATGTCGACGCCGTGCGCCGCGAAGTCGGCATGGTGTTCCAGAGTTTTAACCTGTTCCCGCATCTCACCGTGCTCGACAATTGCACGCTGGCGCCGATCTGGGTGCGCAACATCCCCAAGAAGGATGCCGAGGCGGCCGCGATGAAATTCCTGGAGCGGGTCAAGATCCCGCACCAGGCCAACAAATTCCCGGGGCAAATGTCCGGCGGCCAGCAACAGCGCGTCGCCATCGCACGCGCCCTGACCATGAACCCGAAGGTGATGCTGTTCGACGAGCCGACCTCGGCGCTCGATCCTGAAATGGTCAAGGAGGTGCTCGACACCATGGTTGACCTCGCGGAGGAGGGCATGACCATGCTGGTCGTCACCCACGAAATGGGCTTTGCCCGCGAGGTCGCCAACCGCGTCGTGTTCATGGACGCCGGCCAGATCATCGAGGCGAACACGCCGAATGAGTTCTTCGCCGCGCCCCAGCACGCCCGCACCAAACTGTTCCTGAGCCAGATCCTGCGCTGATCTCCCGGGAGATCCCGGAGGCGCCGCCGAGCGGCCGGGGGCCCGAGCGAATCAGTTAGACTCTCCCTCAGCCATCCCTTCGGAGAGCGACCTTGCAGAGCAGCGCCGGTGCGCGCGCGTTCCAGAACGCGCGATTGCAGAAGAAATTCAAGAAGCAGGCGGAGGCGATCATCACCGCCGCGAACACGGCCTATGGCCAGGGCCGGTATGCGGAGGCCGAGGCGCTGTGCCGCCAGATCCTGAATGAGCTGCCGGAGCATTTCAGCGCCCTGCACCTGCTCGGATTGTGCGCTTTTGCGGCTCAGCAGTTCGAAGCAGCGAAACAGGCCCTCAAGCAAGCCGTGACCGTCGACCCGCGCTCGGCACAGGCGTTTTCCGATCTGGGAGCGACGCATTTTGCGCTCGGGCAATATGAGGACGCGCGCACCTGTCTGGAGAAGGCCATCGCGCTGAAGCCGAACTTCCCGATGGCCCTGGCCAACCTCGGCAATGCCCTGCTGCACCTGAACTGCGTCGAGCAGGCGATTGACGTCTACGATCGCGCGATCAAGCTGAAGCCCGACCATGTCGATGCGCTGTGCAATCGCGGCCTCGCGGAGCTGGCCGTGCAACGGTTCGAGCGCGCCAGACAGAGTTTTGAGCGTACCCTGTTGTTCCAGCCGCGACACGTGGAGGCGCAGGTCGGCAAGGGCCTGGTCAATATCGAGCTGAAGAACTACGACGAGGCCAGGAGCGCGCTGGAAACGGCGCTCGCGCTCAGGCCGGGCTCGGCGAAGATCCTGGCGAACCGCGGGCGTCTCAATCTCGAATTGTCGCGGCTGGACCAGGCGGCGGCGGACTTTGACGCAGCGCTTGCGCTGTCTCCCAGGCTCGAAGTGGCCCTGCAGGGGAAAGCGCAGGTCTCGCTCGACATGGGCAATACGGCACAGGCCATGTTGGCCTGCACGACCTTGCTCGAGGAAAATCCGCGCTCCGCGGTCGGGTTGGCGTTGCTGAGCGCCTGTTTCGCGAACCAGGGCGAGATCGCGTCCGCAATCGAACTTCTGGACGCGTCGGTGGCCATCACGCCGGATGCAGGATTGATCGGGCGAAAGATATTCTTTCTGGACTTTCTCACTGAGGCCGATTTCGCGGTCCAGCAGGCCGCGCGAAAGCATTGGTGGGACGTGATCGGCACCAGATTGCCGCAAAGGACGCTGGCGCCGCGGTCGCTCGATCCCGACAGGCGGATCGTGATCGGTTATGTCTCCGCCGAGTTCTGGTATCACTCGGCGGCGTTCGCGCTGCTGCCGATCCTGCGGCATCATGATCGCACCAAGTTCGAAATCGTCTGCTACGCGTGCTCTTCGACGCAGGACGAGGTGACCGCCCAATTCAAGCAGCTGGCCGACACCTGGGTCGATGCCTGGCAGATGTCGGACGACCAGCTGGCCGATCGTATTCAGGCCGACAAGGTCGATATCCTGATCGACGTATCGGGGCATACCACCGGCAACAGGCTTCCTGTGTTTGCACGCAAGCCGGCCCCCATCCAGGTCACGGCCTTCGGACACGCGTCCGGGACGGGCCTTCAGACCATGGACTACGTGCTTGCGGATCCCGTCTTCATTCCGGAATCGGCGCGGCATCTGCTGGCCGAAAAGGTCTATGACCTGCCGTGCCTGAACACGCTGGATCCGATCCTGGATGTGCCGCCGTCAGAGCTTCCGATGCTCCGCAACGGTCACGTGACCTTCGGCGTGTTCAACCGCATCAACAAGATCTCGGACGACGCGATCCGCGTGTGGTCGAGACTGATGCGCGAGGTGACGGGATCGCGGATCATCCTGAAACACACGCTGCTCGACGATCCCCTGGTGCGCGAGCGGCTCCTCGCGCGATTTGTGGCGCACGGGATTGGCGAAGGGAACATCACCTGCCTCGGCATGACCCCGCGCCACGAGCATCTCCGGGCCTTTGCCGAGGTCGACATTTCGCTCGATCCGTTCCCCCAGAATGGCGGCATCAGCACATGGGAATCGCTCTATGCCGGCGTTCCCGTGATCGCCAGGTTGGGGAACGCGTCCTCATCGCGCGCCGGCGCCTCGATCGTGGCGGCCGTCGGCCTCGACGACTGGATCGCCGCGGACGACGATGGCTACGTTGCAATTGCATGCAAGTTTGCGGCCCAGCCGGATCAACTGGCGAAGCTGCGCGCGGGACTGCCGGCTCAGATCGCAGCCTCGCCGGCCGGCAATGTCGAGATATACGCGGGCAGGGTCGAGGCAGGCTATCGCCAGTTCTGGCGTGATTATTGCGCTTCGGCGTCGCGGTCCAGCGAGGGCGCCGAACCCTAAAATTTTACGCAATTCCGTGATCGGCTAGAAAACATGCCGATGACGACACCCCGGCGCTTCACGCGTCCGAAAGCTGTTTCTGCGCATAAGGCGGCAAAAGGGGGTGTCACATGCTCGGTTTCGTGTTCGGACTTAATGCGCGCCTTGGGCGCCTGCATTTCTTCCTGGCCTCGGTCGCGCTGGCGATCGTGATGACGGCGATCTGCTTTGCGATCGCCCTGGCCGTGTTGCGCACCACGTCGCCGAGCATGGTCCACCCCGAGGATCTCACCCGGAATTGGGCGATCATCGGCGCGATGGTCTTCTTTGGTCTGGCAACCTTCATGCTGCAATCGATGCGCATCCGCGACATCGGCTGGGATCCGGTCTGCGTGATCCCGGCCTGGATCGCGCTGATGATCGTCGACCACGTGGTGGCCGGCCGGTTTCCGGCCTGGGCCATCGGTCAGGAGCATCAGGGCACGATGGTCGGCGGGCTGGTCAATGTCGCACTTCTGCTGGCGCTCACCTTCTGGCCGAGTGCCGAGGGCGAGGGTGTCTACACCAACCCCTTCGAGCCGCCCGCGCGGGCTGTCACCAAGCCGTCGACGTCAGACCAGCGCCTCGCACGGGTATCGCAAGGCTCGCCGCGTCCAACCTGGAGTTAAGCGCCAGGAGTTAATTCGTTGGCGCTAGACGAAGGGCAGCTTGATGTTGCTGCGCTTCTCCAGCCATTCAGGCACCGGCAGGTTCTTGGCGCGCATGAAGTCGGCATTGAACAGCTTTGACTGATAGCGGCTGCCGGAATCGCAGAGAATGGTGACGATGGTCTTGCCGGGGCCGAGCTGCTGGGCGAGCCGCATCGCGCCGACGATGTTGATGCCGGTTGAGCCGCCGAGACACAGGCCCTCGTGCTGGAGCAGTTCGTAGATCACCGTCACGGCCTCGGCGTCCGGAATGAGGAAGGCATCATCGACCTTGGCGCTCTCGACGATCGCGGTTTTGCGGCCGAGCCCGATACCTTCCGTAATGGAGTCGCCGGGCGTCATCTTGACCTCGCCGGTCCTGAAATATTCGTACATGCCGAACCCCTGCGGATCGGCGCAGGCAATCCGGATGTCCTTGCTCTTCTCCTTGAGGAAACGGCTGGTGCCGGCGAGCGTGCCGCCGCTGCCGACCGAGCAGACGAAGCCGTCGATCTTGCCGCCGGTCTGCGCCCAGATCTCGGGACCGGTGGAGTCGTAATGCGCCTTGGCATTGTCGAGGTTGTTCCACTGGTCGGCGAACAGCACGCCGTTCGGCTCGGTCTTGCGCAACTCGTCGGCAAGACGGCGGCCGACATGCTGGTAGTTGTTGGGATTGGAGTAGGGCAGGGCCGGCGATTCCAGCAGCTGGGCGCCGCACAGCTTCAGGAAATCCTTCTTCTCCTGACTCTGCGTCTCCGGGATCACGATCAGCGTGCGATAGCCACGCGCGCTCGCCACCACCGCCAGCCCAATGCCGGTGTTGCCGGCGGTCGATTCCACCACGAGGCCGCCTGGCTTCAGCTCGCCGCGCTTCTCGGCCTCCATGATCATCCATTTGCCGGCGCGGTCCTTGACCGACTGGCCGGGATTCATGAACTCGGCCTTGCCGAGAATGGTGCAGCCGGTCAGTTCGGAGGCGCGCTTGAGTTTGATCAGCGGGGTGTTGCCGATGGCTTCGACAACGTCGTTTTTGATGGTCATGTCAGGCAATTACCGGCTGGAGGCGAAAGTCGTCAGACCCTAAAGTAGGGTCGCCAGCCTTACAAGCGACCCCTTCCAACGCGAGGCTGCGAAGTCTTATTGCTGCTTTGCGAAGATGACCTGCCGGACGTCAATGTTGCCGGACAGGAATCCGGCCTCGCAATAGGCGAGATAGTACTCCCAGAGCCGCCGGAACCGGTCGTCGAATCCGAGCGGAGCAAGAGTAGGCCATGCTGTGCGAAAATTATTTCGCCAGCTGGCAAGCGTCTTGGCATAATCTTGCCCAAAGATCCGCTCGCGGATGACGGGCATACTGAACCGATCCCCGAGCGACTTCAGCACCGCGGGCGAGGGCAGCATGCCGCCGGGAAAGACGTAGCGCTGGATGAAGTCGACCTCGCGACGGTAGCCCTGGAACAGCCGGTCCTGGATCGTGATGGCCTGAATCCCGGCAAGGCCACCCGGCAGCAGCCGGTCCCGCAGCTGGGCGAAATAGCGCGGCCAGAATGCCTCGCCGACCGCCTCGATCATTTCGATCGAAGCGATCCGGTCGTAGCGGTCGCGCTCGTCGCGATAATCCTGCAGTCGGATCTCGACCTGCTCGGCCAGGCCCGCATCGAAGATGCGCTTTTGCGCGAAATCCCGCTGCTCGGTCGAAATCGTCAGGCCAACGACGCGCGCGCCGTAGGTCTTGGCGGCGAATTCGGCAAAGCCGCCCCAGCCGCAGCCGATCTCGAGCAGCCTCTGGCCCGGCTTCAGGTCGAGGGCTTCGGCAAGGCGACGGTATTTGTTCGCCTGCGCGGTCGAGAGGTCCGTGGTCGAGCCCTCGAACAGCGCCGACGAATAGGTCATGCTCGGATCGAGCCAGGCCGAGTAGAACGCATTGCCGATGTCGTAATGGGCGTGGATGTTGCGCCGCGCCTGGCGGCGGGTGTTGCGGTTGAACCAGTGCTGCAGCATCTGCACGAACCGCATCAACGGCTTGTCGCGCAGCATGGCCTGGATCAAATCGTGGTTGACGCAGAAGAGGTAGAGAAACTGCGTCAGGTCGGGCGTATCCCAATCGCCGGCGAGATAGGCTTCGGCAATGCCGATGTCGCCGCCGTTGATCAGGCGCGATGCGACGCCGTAATTGTGCAGGCGCATCGCAGCATTCGGACCCGGCTCGTGACCGCCGAGCCTGATCACGCGACCGTCAGGCAGGGTGACATCGAGCGCGCCGCGTCGGAGCCGCGAGCCGAAGGTAAGCGCAAGACGAACGACACGCGGCAGGTCAGCGAGCGCTGTCTCTGCATTATCGGGCGTGACCGAGACGACCGTCGACATCGGCGGATCCATCACCTGAACTGACACTGTACGGCCGTCAGCCAGACGCGCTTGTCTCGTTTCTTCGCCAAGCCCGAGCGCGCCCTGCAAACGGTCAGCGATTGATAATATAGGCGCGCGATTTGCCGGTCGCCAAGGTGGTTTCAGCATCCGGCTGCGCTGCGACATCGCGCCGTGGCACCAGCCGCGCCCCCTTCAGCCAGAGCCGCAGCGCCTCCCAATGGATCGCCGCCATGATCTTCAGGCTGACCAGCGGCAGGGCGAAGAACGATCGCAGCAGCGCGGGCGAGGTCAGGGCGCGGCGGCGGCCGTTGAACGTCGCCGCGAGCAACGGCCCGTCGTGGTCGGTCTCCAGGATGCGCAGCTTGACCGTGTCGGACGGCGGCAGCACCCGGAAAAGGTAGCGCATCGCCATTGGAATGAAGGGCGAGACGTAGAACAGCTTGTCCTGCTGCTGCCGCAGGCCTGAAATGTTCAGCTCGCCGGCCCTGACAGGCAGAATGTATGGATGAATCTCGCCAAAGGTGTTGCGCACCTCGTAGATCACCAGCGCCAGCCTGCCATCGGCGCCATGGCAGAAATAGACCGACAGCGGATTGAAGCCGTAGCCGAGCAGGCGGGGATAGCAGAGCAGCTCGACCCGGCCACGCCTAAGGTCGACGCCGTGAGCGGCAGCGCAGCGCTCGGCGTAGGTGCGCAGCGACGAGCCGTCGCGCGGGCCATGGTCCTTTTCGTGGAAACTGTAGAGTGCGGCGCGATTGACGCCGAACAGCGCCGACTGCCTGTTAGCCTCATCCAGCCGGTCGAGATCGATCAGGAGGCTCACGACGCGGTAGCTGAAGCGATGGCCCATCGGCTTGAGCCGCGCATGCATGACATCGCCGAAATAGAGCGAGGCGGCGTCTGAGGTTGGGAGTGCAGTCGTCACCATCGCACTACTCCGCGGCCTCCGCGAGTTCGACAGGTGCCGCGCGCCAGGGCGCGGTCGCCCCGAGCGCCTCGGCCACGGCAAGGCCCGAGCGCACGCCGTCCTCATGAAAGCCGTAGCCGGTCCAGGCGCCGCAGAACCAGGTGTGCCGCTGCCCCTGGATCTCGGCCAGCCGCTTCTGCGCGGCAAACGCCGCCGCATTGTACTGCGGATGCTCGCAGAGATATTGGCCGAATGTGAGCTCGGGCGCGGGTTCGAACGGCGGGTTGAGGCTGACGAACAGCGGCTTGTCTGGATCGATGCCCTGGAGTCGGTTCATCCAATAGGTCACCGCAACGTCGTTCACCGCTTCTCCATCGCGCTGCCAGCGCAGGAAATTCCACGACGCCCAGGCGCGGCGCCGCTTCGGCATCAGCCTGACATCGCGATGCAGATAGACCTTGTTCGGCGAATAGCCGATGGCGCCGAGGATGTCGCGCTCGCGCGCATCAGGGTCGGACAGCATGGCGAGCGCCTGGTCGCTATGCGCCGCGATCACCACATGATCGTAGGTCTCGTGCCGCCCGTGGCTGTCATGGATCACGACGCCATGTGCGGAGCGTGCGACCGACGTCACGGCGCAGCCGAGCCGGACGCGGTCCCTGAACGCGGCCTGGAGCCGCGTGACGTAGGTCTGGCTGCCGCCCTTCACCGTGCGCCAGACCGGCCGGTCGTAATGCAGCAGGCGATGATTGTCGAAGAAGGCAACGAAGTTCTCGGCCGGGAAGTCGAGCATTTCGCCGGCAGGCGCAGACCAGATGGCAGCTCCCATGGGTGCGAGATAGTCGGTCAGCAGGCGTTTTGAGAACTTGCGCTCGCGGAAATAGGCGCCAAGCGTCAGTCCGGTCAGGCGACCGTTGCGGAGGTCGTCGATGCTTTGCCGGCCAAATGTCGGGATCTCCGTCAGCATCCGCAGGTAGGACGGGGAGAGCAGGTTGCCGACTTGCGCGAACAATCCGGTCCCGGTCGCCCACCAATCATTGCCGCCGCCACGCCATTCGAAACGACCGCCATCGGCGGATACGGCAAAGCTCATGCAGCTTGCGACGGTCTCGACGCCGAGATGGGCGAACATCGCCGTCAGGTCGGGATAGTTGAGCTCGTTATAGACGATGAAGCCAATGTCGACTGCGACTGGCGTGCCCTGATAGTCGATGGTGACCGTGTGGCTGTGCCCGCCAGGGCGCAGTTCGCGGTCATAGACCGTCACAGGGTAGCGCTGGGAGAGCGTCCAGGCTGCCGTGTTGCCGGCAATGCCCGTTCCGATGACCGCGATGCGCATGCGTAAGTGTCCCTGCCTCGTGCTGGACAAGCTACGGTGCGTTGCGGCGCGGGTTTCAGTGGAGCATGCGCCCCTGCGATGCGTCTTCGGCGCAACTGTGGCTGCAATATCACATGAAATCTTGGTAAGCTTGAGCTTGTTTCTGAACCTTTCGAGAATCAAAGAAACGACTGCAGCACAGGCACATCTTTCATTCCGATGGCCTTCGAGCGGGCAGCTTCGTCTGTGCGTTTCGCAGGTGCGGGACTGTCCCGCAGTTCCGCGCCCGGCTAGTATGGATTTCAGGTCCCGCAGAAAGCATCACGCTGTGAACGAGTTACAGAATGGCCTTCAGCCGTCGGCGCGCGAATCGGCTGTTCCGGCCGCGCGGCGATGGCACGATCTGCCCGGCAAGGGGGTGGGGGTGACACGGCGGCTTCCGGCCATGCGGCAATTCCTTGGTTCTGCGTCACGGACCCTGCGCGCGGTCGCTGTGGTGTGCCTGGCCTCGAGTTCGGGCGCCTGTGTGCTGACCCAGGACCTTCCCGATCCCGCGCTCGATGTCCCCGCCCAGTACAAATATGCCGGCAAGGCGGACGCGCCGCCGACGCTGGATTGGTGGCGCGGCTTCCGCTCGACGGAGCTGACGCAGCTCATGGAAGAGGCCCAGACCGTCAACCTCGACATCGCTGCCGCGGTGGCGCGCATTGTCGAGGCTGATGCACAGGCGCGGCAAGCGGGCGCGGCACTGCTGCCGAGCCTGTCGGGCAGCGGATCAGAGACCTATTCGCGCACGTCAGGCTCGAGTTCGTCGGGCCTGACCAATGGCGGCCGCGAAATCGTCAACTATTCCTCGTCGCTCAGCGCCAGCTACCAGCTCGATTTCTGGGGCCAGAACCGCGACGCGCTGCAAACGGCGGAAGAGACCGCCAAGGCCAATCGTTTCGACCGCGATACCGTGGCGCTGACGACGCTCGCAGCCGTCGCTAATGCCTATTTCCAGGTATTGTCCTCGCAGGATCGCCTGCGGACAGCCCAGCGCAATATCGCCAGCGCCCAGCGCATCCTCGATGCCATCCGCGAGCGCCGCAAGGCGGGCACCGGAACCGATCTCGACGTCGCGCAGCAGGAGAGCGTGCTGGCCAACCAGAAGGCGCTGGTGCCGCCTCTGCGCCAGACCCTCGACCAGAACACCAATGCGCTTGCGGTGCTGGTGTCGCGCCCGCCGGAGAGCGTGCGCCTTGCGGGCGGCTCGCTGGACAGGATTGCGATCCCGCGCGTCACGCCCGGCCTGCCGTCGGAGATCCTGACGCAGCGGCCGGACATTCGCCGGCAGGAGGCGCAGCTCGCCTCGGCGACTGCGAATATCGGCAATGCCCGTGCGCAGTTCTTCCCGACCATTCAGCTCACCGGCAATGGCGGCTATCAGAGCTCGGCGCTGGTCTCGCTGTTTCAGCCGCATGCGGCGTTCTTCCAGCTGGTCGGCAGCGCGACCCAGCCGATCTTCGACGGCGGCAAGATCCTCGGCAATTTCGAGTATGCCAAGGCGCGGCAGGACGAGTTGCTGCAGACCTACCGCAAGACCATCATCCAGGCCTTCACCGACGTCGACAATGCGCTGTTCTCGATCAAGCAGACCACGATCAAGCTGCAATTGCAGCGCGATGTCGTCAACGCATCGCGGCGCGCCTTCGACCTCGCCGAGCAGCAGCTGCGCGCCGGCACGGCCGATATCGTGACAGTCCTCAACACCCAGCTGACGCTGTTCCAGGCCGAAGACACCCTGGCGCAGGCACAGCTCGCCCGCCTTCTTGCCATCGTCAGCCTCTATCAGGCGCTCGGCGGCGGCTGGGAGCCGCGAATGGAGAAACCGGTCAATGCTCTTTAAGCCGGATATGAAGCAGGACGCGAAGCAAGGGACGGCGAAAAAGTCGCGCGGCCGCGGCTTCGTCGTGGTCCTGATCACGCTCGCGATCCTCGGCGGCCTTGGCTATCTCGGCTGGACCGTGTGGCATCAGCAGCCGCAGCAGCAGCCGGCCTTCGGTCGCGGCCAGCAGCGGCCCGACCTGCCGGTGCCGGTGCTGGCGGCGACGCCGCGGGTCCAGGATGTGCCGGTCTATCTCGACGGCGTCGGCGCGATTCGCGCGCTCAATACCGTGACCGTGCGCTCGCAGGTCGACGGCAAGCTGATCGCGGTGAAGTTCACCGAAGGCCAGGACGTCAAGAAGGGCGACGTGCTCGGCGAGATCGATCCGGCGCTCTATCAGGCGACCTATGATCAGGCCGTCGCCAAGAAGGCGCAGGACGAGGCCCAGCTCGCCAACCAGCGCATCGACCTTGCGCGCTACGAGCAGCTCGCCGCCTCCAATGCCGGCTCGAAGCAGCAGGCCGATACCCAGCGCGCCGCGGTGGCGCAGACCGAGGCGCTGGTGAAGGCCGACCAGGCCTCGATCGACAATGCGGCTGCCACGCTGAGCTACACCAAGATCGTGGCGCCGCTGTCGGGCCGCGCCGGCCTGCGTCAGGTCGACCAGGGCAACATCATTCACGCCTCCGACACCACCGGCCTCGTCGTCATCACCCAATTGCAGCCGATCGCGGTGTGGTTCAGCCTGCCGCAGCAGCAGATCATGCGCGTCAATGCGGCCGCAGCGAAAGGCGCGCTGTCGGTCGACGTGTTTGGCAATGATGGCGTCACCGTCATCGACACCGGCAAGCTGACCGGCATCGACAACCAGGTCGACCAGACGACCGGTACGCTGAGGCTCAAGGCGGAATTTCCCAACGCCAACTACCAGCTCTGGCCGGGCCAGTTCGTCAATGTCCGCCTCAAGGTCGAAACGCTGAACCAGGCGTTAGTGGTGCCGACGTCTGCCGTGCAGCGCGGACCGATCGGCACGTTCAGCTATGTCATCGGCGAGGACAATGTCGTCTCGGCCAAGCCCGTGACCGTGACCCAGCAGAACGAGCATGACGCGGTCATTGCGAGTGGCCTGACGGCGAACGACAAGGTCGTCACCACGGGCTTTGCCAATCTGTCCGACGGCTCCAAGGTCGTCATCGGCCGCGACGAGCAGACGCCGTCGGCCGACCTCGCCCCGCGCAAGCGCACGCGCGCGCCGCAGGGCGACGGGAAGGGCGGTCAGGCCAAGGATGGCTTGAAGGATGGCTTGAAGGATGGCCAGAAGGACGGACAAGGCAAGGACGGCGAATTCCGCGCCAAGCAGAAGAGCAGCGAGGGCGACCAGAAGGGGCAACCGGCCGAGGGGGCTCAACCATCGGGGGCTCAACAATCTGGATCTGGAGCCAAGCAGCCATGATCCCGGCAACAGCCGCCTGAGCGGCAGGCGCATCTCATGGGTGTCTCCGAACCCTTCATCCGCCGGCCGATCGCAACCTCGCTGCTCGGCATTGCGCTGCTGATCGGCGGCGTGCTCGGCTATTTCGCGCTGCCGGTGTCCGCGCTGCCGCAGGTCGACTTCCCGACCGTGCAGGTGTCGACGCAGCTGCCCGGCGCAAGCCCCGACGTCATCGCCTCGCTGATCACCGCGCCGCTCGAGCGCCAGCTCGGCCAGATCCCGTCTCTGACGGCGATGAGCTCGACGAGCTCGTTCGGCGTCAGCCAGATCTCGCTCCAGTTCGATCTCAACCGTGATATCGACGGTGCGACCCAGGACGTACAGGCCGCAATCAACGCCGCCGCCGGCGTGCTGCCCAGGACGCTGCCTTATCCGCCGACCTACGCCAAGGTGAACCCGGCGGATGCGCCTGTGATGACGCTGGCGCTGCGCTCGGACACGATCTCGCTGCGCGCGATGAGCGATATCGCCGATACGCTGCTGGCCCAGCGTCTCAGCCAGATCTCCGGCGTCGGCCGAGTCTCGGTGCTCGGCGGGCTGAAGCCGGCCGTCCGCATCCAGGCCGATCTGGCGCGGCTCGCCGCCTACGGCATCGCCATGGAGGACTTACGCGCAGCGATCGCCAACGCCAACGTCTCCGGTCCGAAGGGCTCGCTCGACGGCGCCCAGCAATCCTACATCATCGCCGCCAACGACCAGATCGCCGCCGCCGACGCCTACCGTCCCATCATCATCGCCTATCGCAACGGCTCGCCTGTCACGATCGGCGACGTCGCGCAGATCGTCGACGGGCTCGAAAACGACCGCACCGGCGGCTGGTACCAGGGCACGCCGGCGGTCATCATCGACATCCAGCGCCAGCCCGGCGCCAACGTCATCGACGTCGTCAGCCAGATCCGCGCCGAGATCCCGAAGGTGCAGCGCGCGATTCCGGCCGGCGTGCAGCTGACCATCGTCTCCGACCGCACCGTCACCATCCGCGCCTCGGTCCACGACGTGCAGTTCACGCTGATCCTCAGTGTGGTGCTGGTGACGCTCGTGGTGCTGCTGTTCCTGCGCTCACTGCGGGCGACGCTGATCGCGGGCGTGGCGCTGCCGCTGTCGCTGATTACGAGCTTCGGCATCATGTATTTTGCCGGCTTCAGCCTCGATAATCTGTCGCTGATGGCGCTCACGATCGGCACCGGCTTCGTCGTCGACGACGCCATCGTCATGATCGAGAACATCGTCCGCCATATGGAGAATGGCGACAGCGCGATGACCGCCTCGCTGAAGGGGGCCAGCGAAATCGGCTTCACCGTGATCTCGCTGACGGTGTCGCTGATCGCGGTGTTCATCCCGCTGCTGTTCATGTCGGGCCTTGTCGGTCGTATGTTCCGCGAATTCGCGCTGACCTTGACCATCGCGGTCGTGACCTCGGCTGTGGTGTCGTTGACGCTGACGCCGATGATGTGCTCGCGGCTGCTCAAGCACGCCCATGAGGAGCTCGCGGTGCCGGGGCTGGCGGCCGTCAGCCGCTTCATCGACCGCACCGTCGAGTTCTACCACCGCACGCTGCTGGTGGTGTTGCGTCATCAGCGCGCCACGCTGGTCGTGACCTTCGCGACGCTGGTCGCAACCCTCGTTCTCTACGTCGTCGCGCCCAAGGGTTTTCTGCCGCTACAGGACACGGCCTCGATTACCGCGGTGACGGAGGCTGGCCCGGACGTCTCTTTCGCCGAGATGCAGAAGCGACAGACCGAGGCCGCCGACGCCATCAAGACCGATCCTGACGTCACCGGCGTCGTCTCGGTGATCGGCGCGGGCTCGGTCAATCCGACCACCAATGTCGGCCGCCTCGTCATGACCTTGAAGCCACGCGGCGAGCGGGCCGACGATGTCAGCGTGGTCATCGCGCGGTTGAAGGAGAGGGTCTCCGGCATCCCCGGAATGACCGTCTACTTCCAGCCGGTGCAGGACGTGCAGATCTCGACCCAATCGAGCCGCTCGCAATACCAGTATACGCTGACCGGCACGGACGCTGCGCTGGTGTCCGAATGGGCGCGAAAGCTCGTCGACGAGATGCGGCGCGAGCCCTTGTTCCGCGACGTCTCCTCGGAGGCGCAGGAGGGCGGCTTGCGCGCGCAGTTGGAGGTCGACCGCACGCGCGCCGGCCAGCTCGGCGTCAGCCTGCAAGCCATCACCGATACGCTGAACGACGCCTTTGCGCAGCGGCAGATCTCGACCATCTACGGCCAGGCCAATCAGTACCGCGTGGTGCTGGAGGCGCTGCCGATGTACCAGCGCGATCCCTCGATCCTGTCGAAACTCTATCTGCCGGGCGGTGCCAGTGCGACCGCCGGCGCGCCCAACGCCCAGGTGCCGCTCGATGCGGTGGCGACCTTGAAGCGCACAACGGCGCCGCTCGCGATTTCGCACCAGGCGCAATTCCCCGCGATCTCGCTCAGCTTCAACCTGGCGCCGGGTGCCGCGCTCGGCGATGCGGTCGAGGCGGTCAAAGCGATCGAGACGCGGATCGAAATGCCCAACAGCATCGTCGGCGTCTATGCCGGCGATGCCGCTGAATTCGCCAAGGCGCTCGCCGGCCAGCCCTGGCTGCTGCTCGCCGCTGTCATCACCATCTACATCGTGCTGGGCGTGCTGTATGAGAGCTACATCCACCCGATCACGATCCTCTCGACGCTGCCCTCGGCCGGTGTCGGCGCCATTGTGGCGCTGATCCTGTGCGGGCAGGACCTTTCGGTCATCGGCCTGATCGGCATCATCCTGTTGATGGGCATCGTCAAGAAGAATGCGATCATGATGATCGACTTCGCGCTGGAGGCCGAGCGCAGGCAGGGCATGCCCGCGCAAGAAGCCATCGTGCAGGCGTGCCTGTTGCGCTTCCGCCCGATCATGATGACGACACTGGCCGCACTGTTCGGCGCGCTGCCGCTGGCGATCGAGAGCGGCACCGGCGCAGAGCTGCGCTTCCCGCTCGGCATCTCCATCATCGGCGGCCTGCTGCTGAGCCAGCTGCTGACACTCTACACCACGCCCGTGATCTACCTTGCGCTCGACCGCATCAACCGCCGCCTCGAGCAGGCGCTGCCGCCGGTCGAGCCCGAGGCGCCCACGGCCGGCGCGACCGAGGGGATGCAGTGATGGCATCGATCTCGGAGCCCTTCATCCGCCGCCCCGTCGCGACCACGCTGCTGTCGATCGGGCTGTTCCTGCTGGGGGGCGTCGCTTACGAGTTCCTGCCCGTCGCCTCCGTTCCGAACGTCGACTTCCCCGCCATCTTCGTCTCGGCCAGTCGTCCCGGCGCCGATCCTTCGGTGATGGCCGCAACCGTGGCCGCCCCGCTGGAGCGGCGGCTCGGCGAAATCGCCGGCATCAACCAGATCACCTCGACGTCGTCGTTGGGCGTCGCGAACATCCAGCTCCAGTTCGACATCGGCCGCAACATCGACAAGGCGGCGCGCGACGTGCAGGCCGCCATCAATGCCGCCCTCGTCGACCTGCCCAGCGACCTGCCGGCGCTGCCGCGTTTCCGCAAAGCCAATACCGCCGGCGCACCCGTCTTCGTGTTGGCGCTGACCTCCAAGACGCTGTCGGCCAGCGCGATCTACGACGTCGCCGACACTGTTCTGGCGCAGCGGATCTCGCAGGTGCCGGGCGTCGGCGACGTCACGGTCTCGGGCGCCGACCAGCCGGCGGTGCGGATCCAGCTCAATCCGGTGGCGCTGTCGAATGCGGGGATCGCGACGGACGACGTCCGCACCGCGATCATCAACGCCAACCCGCTCGGTCCGGTCGGCATCTTCAACGGCGAGCGCCAGAGCGAGACGCTGTCGCTGAACAGGCAGATGCGCACGGCCAAGGAATTCCGCGACATCATCATCAAGAGCTCGAACGGCAATTTCGTCCGGCTCTCCGACGTCGCCGATATTGAGGATTCCGTCCGCAACGCGCGCTCGATCGCCTGGTTCAACAAGCAGCCGGCCGTGCTGATCCAGATCACCAAGCAGGGCGATGCCAACGTCATCGACACCGTCGACCGCGTGAAGGCGCTGATCCCCGCGCTGAAGCAATGGATTCCGGCCGGTGTGGACGTCTCGACGCTGGTCGATCGGACGACCACGATCCGCGCCAGCGTCATGGACATGCAGTGGACGTTGCTCGCGACCGCCATCCTGGTGATGGTCGTGGTGTTCGTGTTCCTGCGCCGGATCACGCCGACGATTGCCGCCGGCATCTCGGTGCCGCTGGCGCTGGCCGGAACCTGCGCGGGGATGTGGGTCGCGGGCTTCTCGATCGACAATCTGTCGCTGATGGCGCTCGCGATCTCGGTCGGCTTCGTGGTCGACGACGCCATCGTCATGATCGAGAACATGTTCCGAAATCTCGAGCACGGCATGCGGCCGATGCAGGCGGCGCTGGAGGGCGCCAGGCAGATCGGCTTCACCGTGGTCTCGATCAGCCTGTCGCTGATCGCGGCGTTCACGCCGCTCCTTTTCATGAACGGGATTCAGGGGCGCCTGCTGCGTGAATTTTCTTTGACGCTGACCTTCGCGATTGTGGTGTCGACCCTGGTGTCGCTGACGGTGACGCCGATGATTTGCGCCCATTACGTCAGGCAGACGACGTCGGAGACCGCAACGCTGTTCGATCGCGTCATCGAAGGTGTGCTATCGCATATCGTCGCCTTTTATGCCCGCACTTTGCGCGCCGCGCTCGAATTCCCGCTGCTGACGCTGCTGGTCTTCTTTGCCACCATCGGTCTGACCGTAACGCTCTACATCAAGGTTCCCAAATCCGATTTCCCGGTCGACGATTCCGGCTTCGTCATCGGCGCGACACGCGCTTCGGCCGACATCTCGTTCCAGTCGATGCTGAGCCTGCAGCAACGGCTCGCCGACATCGTGATGCAGGATTCTGCCGTGGCCGGTATCGGCTCGACCGTCGGCGGTGGTGGCGGGCCGGGGGGCGCGACGTCGAACCGCGGTGTCATGTTCATCAGTCTGAAGCCGCCCGAGGAGAGAGATCACGTCTCGACCCAGGTCGTGATCGACCGGTTGCGGAAGGCACTGTTTCCCGTGCCCGGTATCCGCCTTTTCATGTTCGCCGCCCAGGATGTCCGCGCCGGCGGCCGCCAGAGCGACTCAAACTACCAGTACACACTCTCGAGCACCGACCTCGACCTGCTGCAAAAATGGGCGCCGATCGTGGCCAAGCGGATGGAGACGGTGGAGGGCATCACCGATGTGTCCAGCGACCGCGATCCCGGCGGACTTCAGCTCACGCTGAACATCGACCGCCAGAAGGCCGCAGCGCTCGGCGTCAGGGTTCAGGACATCGACAACGCCCTGAACAACGCCTTCTCGCAGCGCCAGATCTCGATCATCTACACCCAGCGCAACCAGTACATGACCGTGCTGGAGATTGATCCGAAATTCCAGGTCGATCCGTCCAATCTCGATCGCATCTATGTCGCCGGCGCGGGCGACGTGCAGGTGCCGCTGTCCGCCGTGGTGCACGCGACGCGCGGGCTCGCCGCGCTCGCGGTCTTTCATTCGCAGTCGGTGCCCTCGACCACGGTGTCGTTCAACACGTTGCCTGACGTCGTGCTCCAGGCTGCCACGCAGAACATCCAGCGTGCGGTCGACGAATTGCATATGCCCGAGGGCATCCGCGGCAGCTTTGACGGCAATGCCGGCGATTTCGCCAGGACCAGCGGCCGCCAACCCCTTTTGATCCTCGGCGCGCTGGTGGCGATGTATATCGTGCTCGGCGTGCTCTATGAGAGCCTCGCCCATCCGCTGACGATCATCTCGACGCTGCCCTCGGCCGGGCTCGGCGCGCTGCTGGCGCTCCAGATCACCAATACGCCGCTGACGGTGATCGCTTTCGTCGGCATCATCCTGCTGATCGGCATCGTCAAGAAGAACGGCATCATGATGGTCGACTTCGCGCTCGATGCCGAGCGCCAGCGCGGCCTGTCCTCGGCTGAAGCGATCTTCGAGGCCTGTCAGGCCCGCTTCCGTCCGATCCTGATGACGACCATGGCAGCGCTGTTCGCCGGCATTCCGCTGGTCGTCGCAACGGGGCCGGGCACGGAGCTGCGGCGCCCACTCGGCATTACCATCATCGGCGGCCTGTTCGTCTCGCAGATCCTCACCCTCTACACCACGCCGGTGATCTATCTGCTGATCGACCGCCTGCGCCGGCGGTCCGAGCCGCGCGCGCTGGCAGCGCCGGCGGAATAGGCGGGTTGTTGAACCGCCGTCCGAAGCGTATAGCGGCTTCTATGTCCAACCCTGCTGAGACCACGGCCGCAGTCCCCGAGCCGATTCCCGAGTGCCCGCACTGCCAGAAGCCGATGCCGCTCTGCATCTGTGACACGGTCACGCCGATCGAGAACAAGCTCTCGCTCCTGATCCTGCAGCATCCGCAGGAGCAGGACAGGGCGCTCGGCACGGCGCGACTGCTGGCGAAGCATTTTGAGGAGGCCAAGGTCCGCGTTGGGCTGTCCTGGCCGAGCCTGTCCAAGGCGCTCGGGCACCCGGTCGAGAACGCCTCGCACTGGGCCGTGCTCTATCTCGGCTCGGCCCGCGCGGCCGATCTCGACGTGGAAGGTGAGATCGTCGCGCTCAATCGCAAGGGCGAGGTCGCGGACAACCAGCGCGCCATTTTGGGAAAGCTCGAAGGCGTGGTGCTGCTCGACGGCACCTGGAGCCAGGCCAAGGCGCTGTGGTGGCGCAATCCGTGGATGCTGAAATGCCAGCGCATCATTCTCAACCCGAAGCATCCGTCGCGCTATGGGCGGCTGCGTCGCGAGCCGCGCAAGGATGGGCTCTCGACCATCGAGGCAGCGGCGACGCTGCTGTCCGGCCTCGAGCGGCGTCCTGACATTGCCGAGACGCTGAATGCAAGTTTCGAAAGGCTGCTGACACGCTACCGCGAGGTTCAGGCCGAGATGCCGGAACTGGCCCCAAAGCCGGCACCGAAAGGCCGCCGGCGCGATTTCCGTCGCGGCAAACGATCCTGACCGGGTCGGCGGGCTAGTTCTTGACGCTCTCCTCGTCGTCCTGCGGCGCCTCATCGGGCGCGGACGGTGGGAAGATGCTGTCATAGATCGCGCGCGCCTCGCGGATGAGGCGTGCCCGCTCAAGCTCGGACTTCGGGATAAATCGGACGATCTCGCCCACGTGCTCTCCAGCGCTCGGTTTTGTTGCGACCTGCATCACCCGGCTGATGCGAAGGTTATGCCACGTGACCTGAATCGGGGGTTTCCAGCCAGCCCCGGGCAAACCCGGTGGTTGAGCTTTGCGCAAGTGGCATTCGCGCGCTCGGCGGAGCCGGCGCGGGGCTGATTTGTACAGAGATATCAGGGAGTTGTGATGGAGGCCACGACCAGAATTGAACTGGTGTACACGGTTTTGCAGACCGTTGCGTAACCACTCCGCCACGTGGCCTCAACGAGGGCGGAGCAATATAGGGGATCAGCGCTTTAGGCAACCCCGCGGGACCGCCGAGTTATTTCGGTCGGCAACACGCTTCTCAGCAGGCCGCGTACCAACCATCCGGAAACGGCAGCAGGGGCCAGGCGCCCTCATTGTCATTCGCGGCCATCAGAGTTTTGCCGGCCATCGCGTCGAAGCTCCACGAATGAGGCTCGAAGTCCTCCTCCGGAACGGGTGCGAAATTGTCATGGTTCATGGCGTCGCGCACGGCATCCAGCATCAAGTTGAATTCGGCTTCGCTCATCACACCCTCCGGAACGCGGATGGCGCACTGTCGCAAAGCCTGTTTGTTTCCCGATTGAGCCGATCGTTCGCATTTTAACGATCGGGCGATCGGGGCTCGTTTGGTTAGCGATTCCTGAAAATCCCCCGGGGGACTCTAGGTTCCTGCGCGGCAGCGCCAGTGTGAAGGAGATCACATCCCCCGCGACTTATTCCTCCTACCTGTTCCCAACCGGCCAACGAAGGCCGGTGAGCAAGGCGGACAGGAGACGGGTCATGAAGGCGAGGTTCTTGCGGTGTGCGGGTGTGAGAAGCCGGGCTCGTCGCGCCTCGACGGTCGGGCTGTTCCTGACCTTGTTTGCCACAGCAGCCCAGGCACAGCCGGGCACACCGGAGCAGCGGAAGGCCTGCAGCCCCGACGTCTACCGGCTCTGTGCCGGCGAGATTCCCAACGTCAAGGCCATTACGGCCTGCCTGCGGCGCAACCGCTCAAGCCTGAGCGATGCTTGCCGCACCGTGTTCGACCAGGCTGGCGGCTGAACCGCGCGGCTGTGGATTTGTGCGCAGCAAGTGGCTCGTGCGGGCTCGCGAATCCGGCATAGTCGACCTGTGGATATGCTGCGGACAGGCTGTGGAGTGCTGTGGATTCCGACCGCAGATGTGTTTACGCGCGCCCTATCTGGGCAAGATATCGTCATATCTCTGTCAAATAACCTCACCAGATGATTCTCCGGTTGCGCGGATCATTGCGCAGGACGAGACCATTTGGTTCTCCCGAATTCGGAATTGCGTGCCGTAGCGGGCCTCCCGCGCGAACAGTTTTTGTGCAGCTGCCTGCCCAAATCGCGGGCCCCCTCAATCCAATTTTTTGTACGCCCGCGGACAAGCTTTTCGACTCGCCCTCCACCTAGGCTCCCTTCCGAGATCTGGAACATGGCCAATGCCATGACAATTCGAAGGAGCAGGAGATGCAGACACGGATATTACCCCAGGCGCGGGGGATGTCGCGCGCATTGCCGTGGCGCAAGGCCGCGCTCGGCGCCGCCATCGCGCTCGGCCTCGTCGCCGCCGCACCGCTGAGCGCGCAGGCCGCAGCGCCCGCCGCCTGCGCCGCGCTTCAAGGGAAATATCCGGACTGGAAGGGCAAGACGCTCGTCAACGCCATCAACCCGCACACGCCGGGTTATGAGACCATCGATCCGAAGGATCCCAGCAAATATATCGGCTTCGACATCGATCTCGGCGAAGCCATCGGCGACTGCCTCGGCTTCAAGCTGACCTACAAGCCGGTGACGTTCGCGGCGCTCCTGACCACGCTCGCCGCGGGCCAGGCCGACATCGTGATCTCCGACATCTACGCCACCAAGGAGCGCGCCAAGGCGGCCGACTTCATTACCTACTCAAAAGTGTTCGACGGCGTGCTGGTCGCCAAGGGCAATCCGAAGGGCATCAACGGCATCAACATGTCGATGTGCGGCGCGGCTGCGGCGGAAAACACCGGTTACGTCGAGGTGCCGCTGGTGCAGGCCCTCGCGCCGGAGTGCAAGAAGGCCGGCAAGGCAGAGCCGACGGTCCAGCTCTACGACAACAACGCCAACTGCATCCAAGCGATCCTCGCCGGTCGCGCCGACACCTATGTCAACGACGTCAATACCGTCGACAGCGCGGTCAAGGCCTATCCGGACAAGTTGGAGAAGGCGATCGCGGTGACGATCCCGTACTCGGTCGGCATTGCCGTGCCGAAGGACAAGCCGACGTTCCGCGACGCGGTGCTCGCCGCGCTGATCGAGGTGCAGAAGGCCGGCATTCACATGGAGCTTCTGAAGAAGCATGGGCTCGATGTGGGCAACTTCAAGGAGCCGGACATCCTGACGGCTGACTGAGTGCGGTTTACCTCTCCCCGACGGGGAGAGGTCGGCGCGAAGCGCCGGGTGAGGGGGGCGCGGCAAATTCGGTGCGGCGTAAGCCCTCACCCGGATCGCATCTGACGATGCGATCCGACCTCTCCCTACGGGAGAGGTGAACCGAGCCCGGCTCACTCGCCTTCTGCCAACCTCATTCCGCTTTGATGACTGCCGACTGATGTCGCTCTTCCTGCACTATCTGAGCATGCCGTATCTGCTCGAGGGCATCGAGCTCACCCTCGAGGTGACTGCCCTCGGGCTCGGGGGCGGATTGATCCTCGGATTGATCCTCGCCGGCATGCAGCTCTCCCGCTTCTGGGTACCGGCGGCGATCGCCCGGGGGTATACCGTGATCTTCCGCGGCACGCCGCTGATCCTCCAGATGGTGTTCGCCTACGACGCGCTGCCGCATATCGGCATCAAGCTGCCGGCGGTGCTGGCCGCCGGTCTCGCGCTCGCCTGCAACGAGGCGCCGTTCATCGCCGAGATGTTCCGCGCCGGCGTGCTCGGCGTCGATCGCGGCCAGGTGACGGCAGGCCAGGCGCTCGGCATGACCCCGCGGATCCTGATGTGGCGGGTGATCGCGCCGCAGGCGATCCGCACCATGATCCCCGCGTTTGGCAACGAGGCCGTAAGCGCCCTGAAGAATTCCTCGCTCGCCTCCGTCGTCGCGGTCCAGGAGCTGACGCTGCGCTCGACCCAGCTGGCGTCCTCGACCTTCGATTTTTTCTCGATCTTCTTCGCTTCGGGCCTGCTGTACCTCGTGCTGACCTTTGCCATCAGCGCCATCCAGCTCTTCACTGAGTGGTTGCTCGATCTCGACCGCACCACAAGCCGCGAGCGCAAGCTCGCCGACTATCTGCCGTGGCGCCGCTTCGATCTCGCCACCAGGCTTGAACTCGCCGACGCGACCGTCGTCGCCGATCCCGAACAGGCGCCGGCCGAGCTCGCGGACACGCCGCCGCTGGCCTTGACCCGCGAAGAGCGCGCCCGGCGCGCCGCCACGATCGCGCGCAACAATATCGCGGTCGAGGCCAAGGATCTCACCAAGAGCTACGGCCAGCAAAAAGTGCTCGGCGGTCTTGATCTCACCGTGCGCGTCGGCGAGGTGGTCGCGCTGCTCGGGCCGAGCGGCTCCGGCAAGAGCACTTTGCTCCGCTGCATCAACCATCTCGAAAGCTGGGATGGAGGCACCGTGCGCGTCGGCGGCCGCCGTCTCGGTTTCGACGACGATGGAAAATTGCTGTCGCCGCGGGCGATCGCCAACGAGCGGGCGACCGTCGGCGTCGGCATGGTGTTCCAGCAATTCAATTTGTTCGCCCATTTGTCGGCGAAGGAGAACGTCGCCGGTCCCTTGCGCTGGGTCCACGGGATGACCCGCATCGATGCCGACCGCCGCGCCACGGAGTTGCTCGACCGCGTCGGCCTGTTGCATCGCGCCGATGCGTTGCCGCGGCATCTGTCCGGCGGCCAGCAGCAGCGCGTCGCGATCGCCCGGGCGCTGGCGCCGAACCCGAGCGTGCTTCTCCTGGACGAGCCGACCTCCGCGCTTGATCCGGAGCTTGTCAACGAAGTGCTGGAAGTGATCCGGCGCCTCGCCATCGACGATGGCCTCACCATGATCATCTCAACCCACCAGATCCGCTTCGCCGATGAGGTCGCCGACCGCGTCGCGTTCCTGAGCGGCGGCACGATCCTCGAGGAGGGGCCGGCGCACGAGGTGCTCTCCAACCCGCGCAATCCGCTGACCGCACGTTTCCTCAGCGTGATGGAAGCCGACAAGACCCCGGAGGCGGTGCGATGAGCGCTGCCTTCGCAAGGTTCAAGACCCCCGAAGAGGCCACCTCATGAAGCATTTCACGCTGCCGGTTTCGCCGAATACCGTCCACTGGGGCTATTTCTCCAAGAAAGTCGCGCCGGCCTTGACGCTGCGCTCGGGCGATCGCGCCACCATCGAGACGCTCACCCATCACGCCAATGACGACTACGAGCGCATGATCGCGGGCGATCCCGGCGCCGAGAGCGTGTTCCAGTGGACCCGCGAGCACAAGGCGGTGGCGCGCCGCGGCTCCGGCCCGACCGAAGGCCCGTTCATCCGCGGCGCAGGCGAGGGGATCGGCGTGCACCTGCTCACTGGTCCCGTGGCGGTCGAAGGCGCCGAGCCCGGCGACATTCTGGAGGTGCGCATCCTCGACGTCCGGCCGCGGCCGAGCTGCAGCGCCTGCCATGCCGGCCGCTGCTTCGGCTCCAATGTCGCGGCCAACTGGGGCTTTCACTATCACGACCTGATCGAGGAGCCGAAGCCGCGCGAGGTCGTCACCATCTTCGAGCTCGACACCTCGGGCGAACCCTATGCGAAGGCCGTCTACAATTACGTCTGGACCCCGCAGACCGACCCTGACGGCATCGTGCATCCGACCATCGACTATCCCGGCGTGCGCGTCGATCACGCCACCATCAAGAAGCGTGAGAACATCCTGTCGAGCGTCAAGGTGCCGGCGCGCCTGCATTTCGGCACCATGGGTCTGGCGCCGTCGGAGGCCGATTTCGTCAGCTCGATCCCGCCGAGCTACACCGGCGGCAATATCGACGACTGGCGCATCGGCAAGGGCGCGCGCATGTTCTATCCGGTCGCGGTATCAGGCGCCTATTTCTCCGTTGGCGATCCACACGCCGCGCAAGGCGACAGTGAGCTCGGCGGCACCGCGATCGAGACCTCGCTGACCGGCGATTTCGAATTCATCCTGCACAAGAAGGCCGATCTGGTCGGCACCAACCTGGAAGGTCTCGACCATCCCATGCTCGAGACCGACCACGCCTGGTCGTTCTACGGCTTCACCTATCCGAACTATCTCGCAGCGCTCGGCGCCGAGGCACAAACCGAGATTGCCAATCACTCGAGCCTCGACCGTGCGATGCGCGATGCGTTCCGGAAACTGCGCCGGTTCCTGATGACCGTGCATGGTCTCAGCGAGGACGAGGCGATCTCGCTGATGTCGGTAGGCGCCGATTTCGGCGTCACCCAGGTCGTCGACGCCAATTGGGGTGTCCACGGCACGATCCGCAAGAACATCTTCCGGTGCGACTAATGCATTGAAGGACATTTCGTTTTCGAGATGAATACGTGACCAACGAACCTCACCTGCGGCCCGTCGCTGCGACGGATGACCGCGTGCGTCTGGCACAGAGGTTGCTTCGATCGACCGCAATCTGGGTCGATCCGATGAGTTTTCGCCCGTTCACGAGCGAGTCCTACGCGCAAGACGACCGCCCTGAAGCCTGGCGGGACGTGCTGGCTGCGGTCGGCCTGCAACCGGCGGCGAATCATTCGTTTTATGACGGACATGCGACCGCCTCGCATCGTCATGCCACGGGCGTCGCGCTGACGCGCATGGCTGCGGGCGCGCAGAGCATCGCACCGCTCGCGCAAGCGACTGACGATCTGCCGATCGCGTTGATGCCGGTCGAGGACGGCATGGTGCTGAAAAGCACGGGCGGTCATCGCATCGTTCCCGTTGGCCATCTCGTGTTGCTGCCGCGCAGCGGCGACTGGAGCATCGTGTTCCAGCGCGACATGCGCGCCATTGTGCTGGCCGTGACCTCGGAGGCGCTGCATGGGCGCCTCTCGGGCAAACCTCGGCTCGGCGAGCCCCGCGTCGTTCCGTCAGGCGGATTCGCTGACGTCTTCGCGCGCCTGCTGGATGCGACCGCGCGCGCGCTCGACACACTCGGCGATACCGAGTGGAATGCGGTCGCGCAGTCGCTGGTCGATCTCCTGCTGACGCTCGCCCATCAGCAGGCCTCCTCGACATCGGACGCCGGATCGAGCGCGACGCAGGCCGCGCTGCTGCACCGGATCTGCCAGACCATCGAACGCCGCCTCGACGATCCTGATTTGGTGCCGGTGCGCGTCGCACAGGCGGAGGGGATTTCCGAGCGTTATCTGCAAAAACTGTTCGAGACGGTCGGCGACAATTTTACCCATTACGTTCGCGAGCGCCGGCTGCAGCGTGCCTGGGCCGATCTGTCCAATCCAGCCGAGACGCATCGCTCGATCTCCGAAATCGCCTACGCCTACGGCTTTGGTGACTCCGCGCATTTCAGTCGCGCCTTCCGCCATCGCTTCGGCATGCCGCCGCGCGAGTTTCGCCAGCAGGAAGCCGAACGCGCGACCTCGCAGCCTGGCGTTGCCGGCCAGCGCGGCTGGCCGCAGGAGGCGCTGGCCCAGCTCCGTGTGCATCAGAGCGTGGAGGCCCGCAGCAACGTCTTCCGCGCGGACATTGCTGAGCCGAGAACCGCGGGGCGCCGGCATCATCATCTCCCGGTTGAGGCCAGCCGCGTCCATTGGGGCTATTTCAGCCGCTCGTTGCCACCACAGATCGAGATCGCTTCGGGCGACACCATCACCATCGAAACGCTGACCCAGCACGCTTCTGACGCGCCGGAGATGATGATCGCGGGCGATGCTGGTGCAGAAAGCGTATTCGGCTGGACCGCCGACAAGAAGAACGTCGATCGCCGCGGTGCAGGTCCGATGGACGCAAGCGTGTTCGGCCGCGGCGCCGGCGAGGGGTTCGGCGTGCACATCTGCACGGGTCCTGTGGCGGTGAAGGACGCCCAGCCCGGCGACGTCCTCGAAGTACGCATCCTCGATATCGTGCCGCGCGCAAGTCGCAGCCCGATGCATGCCGGCCGCGTGTTCGGCTCGTCGGTCGCGGCCTGGTGGGGCTATCACTACAACGAGTTTCTCGGCGGTCCCAAGCCGCGCGAGATCGTCACGATCTACGAGATTTTTGACGACCCCGAAGAGCCGCATGCCCGCGCGCTCTACTCCTACCGCTGGGAGCCGCAGACCGATCCCTCCGGCGTCGTGCATACCACCTACGACTATCCCGGCGTCCCCGTTGCGCCGGCCACGATCAAGCGCCGGCATGCCGTGCTCGACGGCGTCCGTATTCCGCTGCGGCCGCATTTCGGCGTGATCGCGGTGGCGCCGCGCGAGGTCGATTTCGTCGACTCCGTGCCGCCATGCTATTTCGGCGGCAACCTCGACAATTGGCGGCTCGGGAAGGGATCGACCGTCTATCTTCCGGTGTCCGTTCCCGGCGCACTGCTATCGGTCGGGGATTCCCACGCCACGCAGGGCGACGGCGAGCTCAGCGGTACCGCGATTGAATGCTCGATGACCGGCACGTTCGAGGTGATCCTGCACAAGAAGGCCGATCTCGCCGGCCAGCCCTTTGCCGATCTCTCCTATCCCCTGATCGAGACCGAGACCGACTGGGTGCTGACCGGCTTCAGCCATCCCAATTATCTCGCCGAGTTCGGCGCGCAGGGCCAGAGCGAGGTCTATGCAACATCCTCGCTTGACCTCGCCATGAAGGATGCGTTCCGCAAGATGCGGCGCTTCCTGATGAACGTGAAGGGCCTCAGCGAGGACGAGGCGATCGCGCTGATGTCGGCCGCGGTCGATTTTGGCGTGACGCAGGTGGTCGATGGCAATTGGGGCGTGCACGCCATCCTCAGCAAGCGCCTGTTTCGGGACGCGTCTTAAACCCAGGGATGACTCGAGTGAAATTCCACATGATCAGCGGCGGACCAAAGCCGGTCGCGCCCTTCAGCCACGCCGTCGAAACCGACGGTTTTGTCTTCGTCACCGGCCAGATGCCGGATACGCCACACGCACCGGGCGTCCTGCCCGATGGCATCGTCGCACAAACCCGTGCCGTGATGGAGAATTTGAAACTGGTTCTTGCCGGTCTCGATCTCGGCCTCGAGCACGTCGTGATGACGCGCGTTTACCTCACTCGCTTCAAGGAGGACTACGCCACGATGAACGAGACTTACCGCACGTACTTTGCACCCGGCTGCCTTCCGGCCCGCACCTGCGTCGGCGTCACGGGGCTTGCCTATGACGCGCTGATCGAGATCGATTTGGTCTGCCGGCGACCGTAACTGTCAGTGGCCTCTACGCACGGCAAATTGCTGCACAGCCCATCTGGCAGACCTACCGCTTACCGAACCATTCCTCGTAGATCCTCTGATACGTGTCATTCTCGCGCAGCCCCAGAAGAGCTTCGTTCACCTGCTTGCGCAGCGGACTGCCGGTCGGAAAAACGATGCCGTAATCTTCCTTGTGGAACACCTCGCCGACGGTCCGCGCCAATCCTCTGCCGTCGTGGGTGGTGAAATAGAGCAGGGCCGGTGAATCGAACACGACCGCATCGAGCTGTTGGCTCAGCAGGGCATTGTAGAGGTCGTCGACCTTTTCGAATTCGACCATCTGAGCTTTGACCTCATTCAGATACGCCGTCGCCGTGCTGCCACGGGTCGTGCCGACGGTCTTGCCGACGAGATCCTGCGGCCCGTTGATCGGCCCCCTGATCTGCTGGACCGTCAGCGAAGCCGTCAGTTGCGCCGTGTAGAAGGCGACGAACACGACGCCTGTGAACATCCACAATATTGCGACGATCCGGGCCATCCAGTGCCGCGGCATCTGGTCGGCCTGGGTCGCCAGCGTACCTGCCGCCCAGAACATCGCATGGAAGATTCCCGGGAAATATTTCTTGGTTGGAATGATTCCGCTGTGATGCGTCCGCTCGACCAGGAACATCAGATGCGCCGGCACGAGGATCAGGAGGAGCGCGATGCCGAGCCAGACCAGCAGGGTGCGTGAGAAGAACAGTTGCATCAGTTCGCGCAACGGATTGGCTTCGACATTGACGGCCGTGCCGCGCACCAGGATTTGCAGGCCCGAGTTCAGGATCGGTTGCGAGAAGTCGAATCTGTCCTCTCGCTCCGACGTGATCGAGATGGCCGCGATGGCGAGATCGGCCCGTCCGCTTCCGACCGCGTCAAGCAATTCATTCACGTCGGGCAACACGACGTATTCGGTCTCGCGGTTCAATTTCTTGCCGATGCTGTTCCAGAGCTCGATGCTGAAGCCGCCAAGCACGCCGTTTTTCTCGACGACCATGGGCGGGACGATGCGGGTCGCCACCCGCAGTCTGGCGGTCTCGGCGTGAGCGGCCGACCAGGCCACACAGATGAGCAGGGCCAACATCATCAGGCGTGCGACCTTGGCCGCGACCGACAGCGGCAGCCGATCGGTTCGCGCGCGAGAGGTCGTCGTCTGATGCGGAGGAGTCATCGATGGTTTCCGGTCTCGAATTGCGCTTTGGGCGCCTGCCCCGGGACGGATTGATGGCCCAGTCCGATATAAAACACCATCCCTTGTGTTGCCCGACGGGCAGAACACCCGACCAGCGGGTCAACCGACGCGCGCGAAAATATTCAGCTTTACCGAATTTCTGATTTACAGTAGACATCCGCCACCTCATCCCGGTCAGAGGGGCGTATCGCGATCGTCACGAACGTGGGGTGAGCCGTGGTGGACGTCAGTCACGCCGCGCGAAGGTTTTTGCAGGGCGGGCAACCGTGAGCGAAGGCCTCGCGCACACGACGGGTGTGGCTGCGTACGGCAAAACCGTGTCGTCCTGACGCCCGGAGTCTGTGCGTCAAGTCTTGCGGTGATGTCTGCGGCCCAACCGGGCCCATGCATCAGTCATCCGCAAGGCGACGGGGGCAATAGTGCATCGCTCCCCGGGGAGAGCTCGGCATAAGCCGTCAACCCACTGCGCAGGGAAGGCCGTGTGTTTGGCTTCA
>NZ_JARXWB010000037.1 GCF_029892425.1 Bradyrhizobium sp. BR13661
CTGCATAGGCTGCTCCTCCGAATCGTGGGAGCCTCAAACGGCGCCCACTCCTTGGCACTCTCGTGCCCGTGGAGGAGCCGTCCACAGCATCACAACCGGACGTCAGATATCATGATAAAGAATTGGCTCCATGAGCGGCGCGGACTGGAGTGAGAGCATGAGCCTAAAGGTATTCTCCTCGGAGCTGAAAAAATTTCGGACCGAACATTCGGCCCCATCACCGGGTAGCACAACGGTAAACTACTCACCGTTGGCCAAGGCGTCCCCAACTTTCTCGATACCGCTTCGAGCAGTGGAGAAATCGCTATTTGAGCAATTGCTCTTATTCGACACCGTTCAGCTAAGTGTAACTGGCGCGAATGTCATCGCTCCACTGCTCTGCAATCGTATGGGAATGAAGGTGTTCGAGGAACTTCTGGAACAAGATGCGATAATGTTCGTGCAGTGGGAGCCTGAGCCGATGATGGCTCACGATGGCAAACAGATCACGGCTGCGTTCGTGGGTAGGGTAGATGATGGCGGCCCGATTGATATCGAAAAGCGGATTGACCAAGGTTTTCTTCTTGAGCACGCGGGCTCCCCGACTCATCGCAACCCGTCAGGAGGCGGCGAAGTTGCTCTGGATGTGCTGGCGATATCGAGAGACGCAGACGATCCATGTGGGACCGTTGAAGGGACAGAAGATCGAAACCGACAAGAGGCCCCTAAGACACGTTGCTAGGTTCATTTTGATTGGTCTCTACACGGGCACCAGGGCGGGGGCTATCGCAAGCGCCTCGCCGTTCCGTGCGCCGGGAAAGTCTTTCGTCGACTTGGACGGCGGCATCTTCTATCGGCTGGCGATTGGCAGGCGCGCGACCACCAAGCATCAAACGCCGGTGCCGCTACCGAGCCGCCTGCTGGGCGCATCTACGTCGGTGGTCCCGCCTGGGCATTTCCAAGAGCCACTTTGTGGAGTGGAACGGTCGACCGTTGTAACGCGCTAACTCTTAGCGGTTAGCGACGCGTACTCTAGATGCGTCGGAAAGTATGGATTGTGTCGGCTTTACCTCGGACCAAAAACGTAAATTGTTTGCCGACTGTATTTTGATCCAGGAGTATGGCGTACTTTGCCAAATTCGAACTGCGTCGGTGAGATTGTCCAAGACCAGATCGCCCTGGGTCGTGGATACGATAAGCACAAGATGCCCTATGCCGGACGGTGTCTTAACGACGGCCAGGCGTGCAGCGCCGGACGGTATTCCGTTCTCGACGAGCTGATGTCTTTTAGTTACGGCGTAGTCGTTGCAGTCTCCCGCGGTCGGAGCGATCGTCCATCCATCCTGGAGCGCGACGCCATAATCCTTGGCAATGGGAGAAATCAAAGTATTTACATCTCGATTGACGCGCTTCAGAACTTCGAGCGTCTTAGAGTTGAGCTCGATCTTGTCGCTTCCTGACGTGCCGGCGTCACATTCGCTCGGGTAGCGTATACAAAATCTGACATGTTGAAACGGAGCCAACGTCGGTTTTCCCTCCACAATCGGGGCAGCGGAAATCCAACCTGGCGGTAGCTGTTCTCGCGCTTGCAGGCCGGTGATCGAAAGAGCTGCGGCGATCGCGAAGAGAATCGACCTAAAAGGTAACACTATTGATGTCCGAGCATGTTAGGTGGCGACATAGCGCGCCGCCACTCGGAGCATCATGCAATTAGTGCGTTAATTCTTTCTTATCATTTGCCCAGCGCTATAGAAGCCACTAGGTGCCAGAGGGGATGACAAGTCCCAGCGGTATTGGCTGTATGAAGCATCTTTGCATTTCTCTATCTAAAAAGTTCTATCTGACAGAGGCGCATACGATCCTTGACTTGCGCTACCAAGTGCCCCGACGACCAGCGTCGGACTTCATTTTTGATAAGAGGGGTATGAAAACTAGAAGCACGCTCCAACGAAAGCGTCCTTGCTTCCGCTCGCCCTTAGCAAGCATTCTCGGAAAGCAATAACGCCGGTATTGTTACAATCAAAATCTTGGCGTCCAAAAGCATAGACCAGTTCGCAGCATAGAATGTATCGCAAGCAACTCGCTTGCTATAGGTAGTGCTGCTCCGGCCGCTCACCTGCCACAGGCCCGTAATTCCGGGTCGGCACGATAGGTACGCGCCCTGCGAGCCCTCGTACATCGCGAGTTCATCCCTTGTAACAGGTCGAGGGCCAACAATACTCATATCACCCTTGATGACATTGAAGAGCTGAGGCAACTCATCAAGACTTGATTTACGCAAGATACCGCCGATTAGGGTCACTCTGGGATCGCTACGCAGCTTCCGAGTGGCAGCCCATTCTGCAGCAGCAGCAGGATCGGCCTCAAGCAACTGACGCAAACACTCTTCAGCGTTTGTCACCATCGTACGGAATTTGAAGCAACCAAATTCACGCCCATTGAAGCCGATGCGCTTATGTCGAAAAATCACCGGGCCTGGAGAGCTCAGTACAGTTAGCAAGAAACAAAGCACAAACAGAGGGGCAAGGAACAATATTGCCGACGCAGCGATAACGATGTCTACCAGCCTTTTTGAGGTCATACCTATGGGGTGAGAAGGACTAACCGCAACAACTTTTAGATCGCCACCAATGTCCGCGAAACTACTCATCTCGCACTCCTTAATGCAACTTTAAACTAAAGATCCAAATTTACTTCGGCCTCTAACTCCTTTTTATCAATTAAAGGGGCAGTGCACAATTCAAGCAAGCCTCAATTGCTGGCACCTCGACCGTTAATATAAATCGCTAAGCATTTGGCGTTATTAACTATATTTTCTGTGCGATTTGTCTAGGCGGTTCGAGGCCAAAGTTTGTCTTTTTGTTGATCAGCTCAGGAGCCAAATTTAGACGGCCCCCCCCGCGAGCTCCATTTCGAATTACCGGAAGAAGAAGAACTGCCAATTCTCGCGAATATTGGATCAAACGACCAAACTAGGCATAATGAAGTGCACGCGGCGCAGCCCGTGTCGACGACGGTTCATGCGGCAGCTTTCCGGCGCAGGTGCTTGAGCTTGGCAAAGACCTGCTCAATCGGGTTCAGGTCAGTCGAGTATCTTGGAAGAAGAGTTTGGCGCCGACCGAACGGATGAGTTGGCGCACTGCTTTGCCGCCCTCAATCGCGGCTACGACACGCTTACGGAGCTCCAGAGAATAGGGCTTTCTCATCCATGCTGGCCTCCCATCCAGCCAGCATGGTGATCAGAGATACCCTGATTATGGAATCCAAACCAATTCAGACTAACCCATCCAGTTTTAGCTAGCGCGATATTGGCTGCTGCCCTTGTCCAGCAAACCAGACCAGCACTGGAGCTAACTTCTTCTCGATGGCTGGTTGACTAGATCAAGACTTTTCAACGAACGAAGCAGGCGCTCTCGTTCGACCTGCGTCGCTTCTTGAAGTTCGATCATAAGCATAGCCCGCATAGAATCAGACGCGACCAAATAAGATCGGGCGGCTTCGTCGAAGAGGCCGTTGTGGACGAGAAGTCTAAACTCGCTCGCAGCTCTTGCACGTGTTTGCGGAGGCGCCTCATCCAAGAACGGCATTGCTGCCAATAAGCGACGAATCGCTATCCATACTTCATTGGGCGAGGTGTCGTATGACGTGTCTAGAAATTGAAACGTTCTAACGTCAAGTTGGCCGTGGATGATGCGGAGATTAAACGCGACCAGCCAGGCAAACGAATCGCGAGGATTACAGCGGAGAATCTGCTCGACGCGCAACTCAAGTGCATGAACGTGCGAGTCGAACTCAGCCGCTGCCCCTCTTTTGAGTGAGAGTTCAACGAGGGGAATCTCGGCGAGCATTAACGCGCGCTGAGCGTAAGTATCGCACGGGTCAAGGTTGAGTGCAGCTTGATCACTCAACATGCTTGCTAGACTAGCGCTACTATATTGCTCGTAGCTCAGCAGCTCGGCGGCAACGCTTCGAAAGCGGTCAACCGCTAAACTTTTTGGAAGCGTCCGAGCAGCCCAAAAGAAAGCGCTAGCACAGATTGCTAGAATAGCTACCCTTCGAGCGTACAGTTCTGATCGTGTCTGAAGTTCGACGTCTCGCGCCAAATCTAGGACGCTCCGGTCGTCACATCGTTCGTGTAGTAGTTGTACTGCCGATCCGAATATCCTTCGAACCTGCGCATGACGACCTCATCCGCCTTATTTAAGACCGCTCCAAGAAGTCGCTCTGCAACCACTGGAGAAGTGTTCACAGCTTTGACAATCTCATCAGTTGACGTGCTGCCCCATTCGACAACCAAAACAAACGCATCGAAAAGCTCTGCGGCTGCTTTGACGTCGACTACAGGCAGAATTGGCGGAAGATCGACCAAAACATAATCGTACTCAGTTTCGGCAGATTTGAGCATTTCCTTTACATTGGGCGCGGTCAGAATATCCGAACTGTTCGATGGCTTGATCTGTGTTGATGCAGGCAAGAAATCGAACTTAAATTTAGAATCGGTTATGACAAGATTGGAGAACTCGGATTTCTCGGCAACCATATTGAGTAGGCCCGGCGCACCAGCATAGCCCAGCGCTCTTGTCATGGAAGGGTTTCTGAGGTCTGCGTCGATCACTAATGTACGCGCGCCGCCTTTTGCAACGAATGCAGCAAACGCTGCTGCGACGGTCGTTTTTCCCTCACCGGGCAGTGCCGATACGATTCCGATGACTTTGCCCCCCGAGGGGTGGAGGTCTATTGCGACTTTGATATATCGAAGCGCCTCCGCCGTTGCAGAGAAAGGAGCGACCTCACTGATCTGACGGAACGCAGATCTTTCAGTTGATGGATGTCTCGTCGTTCTAAGTGCTGGTTTCTTGGGCACCGTCACCGCAGGTATAACAGCTAAGCATGTTGTACCGAGAAGTCCCTCAAGCTGAGCGCGAGTGTGGATCTGGCGGCTCATTTGCTCGCGTGCGAAGGCAATGGCGGTCCCCAAAAGGAGGCCGCAAAGAGTCGCGAGCGCAATGGAAAGACCGATTTTGGGCGAGCTGGGCGTCCGAGGTTGCGATGCTTCGCTTACGACCCGAGCTTCGGTCGACGGAAACGATTGTTGCTGAACGGATTGAGTGAAGCGAGAAAGAAAAGTTTCGTAAATCCCGCGGTACGTCGTCGCTGCGGTTTCGAGTTCGCGCAAGCGAACCTGGGATTGCCTCGCGGATCCAGATTTTTCGAATACCTCGATCATTCTCTTGTCGATAGAGTCTTCTTGGCTCTTTGCGATCTGGAGCTCACTCTTATAACTCTCAGCGATGCGAGCAATCTCATCCCAAATGGCCCGCTGAAGCGCCGCCATTTCTGAGCGAAGGTTCCGTGCTGCTTGGTGGTCTGCCCCGTAGCGGGCGCTCCATTCGGACTCCTTGTTTTGGTCATCAAGGAATTGCTGCCGGAGCTTAGTGATTACTGGATTGCTCAGAGCATCGGTCACTACCGGATCAGGAATTTTGAGATTGTCAGTCGTCGGCCTTTGCTCGAGCACGCGAGAGATGCGATCCAATTTTGCACGCGCCTGACTGGTGTCGGCACGAGCTTTTGCCAATGCTATGCCGAGTTGGTCCAGCTCAACCTCGCTCGCAAGTTTGCCATCCACTCCAATGATGATGTTGTTCTCCGCCTTAAAGTCTTGGACAGCTTTATAGGCCTTGCTTGCCTGCTCGCGTAATTCTCCGATTCTCTCCTCCAGCCAGACGCTAGCCCGGCGAGTGGCTTCAAATTTGGCTTGAAGCTGGTCCTCGATATATGCATTCGCAAATGCATTCGCGATAGTTGCGGCCTTGTTCGGATCGAGCGAAGTGTAAGAGATCTGCTGGATGTAGCTTCGTCCGAGACGGGTCACTCGCAAATTGTCTCTAACGGTCGCTATCACGCGCCGCATGCGCTCGTTCTCGGTGATTTCGGGAGTTTTACTCACGGGTATTTTGAGTAAAACTCGAACGCGGTGCATAATTCCATCGCTCATCCCGACAAATTCGGGGTCACTGTCAAGGTGCAGCCGGCGAATGACCGTTGTGACGACCTTCTCCGACTTTGTGGTCTCGATTTCACTTTCAACTTGCGCGTCGTCCACCGAGCGATTTTCGGACGCCATTTCGGATTGGGTCCACGTCACTCGTTTTGTGTCGATGATCATATCGGCTTGCGCCGTATATCTGAACGGCGAGAGGGCGATGTATGTGGCACCGAGAACGATACAGAAAACCGTAATAGTGATAATAAGGCGCCACTGTCGACTTAGAAAGTCGCGAATATGAGATAGAGATATTGTCCCGGCAGGCGGGGCAGTGTCGGGCGCCGAGGCGTAAGGCGAAAACTGGCCCGCAATATTCATCTAAACATCCTTCAAGCGGACCAACCCGCATTGATTGGGAATAGCTCAACGTGTTGGACTAACAATGGTCGCTGCAGTCGTCGACTTTGTCGCATTGCCTGTTGTGACGTTGGCGATGCCCGTTGAGATTTGTACCAACGACGAGACAGCGCCGCCCTTGCTTGACGAGGCCAGTCGGGCTGCCGCATTCGGATTGACAATCACCACGCTTCCAGCCGAACTATTTGCATTGGAGGCGGCCGCTTCTGTCGCCGCAGTTGAGAGGTCACCCGCAACAGCCGCAAACGATGCTTGAAACTGTCCATCCTCAAAGCTCGCGACAGCTTGTTGAATGAGAAGTGCAGCTTGCTGATCAGTACCAACGCAAGCCGCTGCTGCCTGCGCCAACCCGGCTGCGATCGCAGTTCGAAATCGCGGCATCGCCTCGCGAGCCAATTCAACAAGCTCGATTGCGAGCGAAGCATCTGTTCCCGAAAGGTCTCGGGTTGTCGCCTCCAGCGTGCGCGCGTCCATATCCGCCAGAACGACAGCTTTAGGGTCGGCTTTAAACTGAGTGATCGCTTCTTGTGGGATCGGCGGTGAAAGGCATGCCGATTGCGCATCATTAGTGGCCATCACAAACAACGGCAAAAAGCACAAGGATATCGCTTTTGCTTTCATGGAAGTCACGCAACTATCTGTTTCCGGGGACTTATTCTCCCTTAATACCACCTATAGCACTGGCGGCAGCCTTATCAATCGGCCTTTTTGGCATATGGTTGACTGTAAAGAGGCGGGCTCTTCATCTCTTACTGTAAGTACTTGATTTAAAACAGCTGTTTTCTATTCGCTTGTCCCGCCCGTTTAATCCAGCGCAGCTCGCGCTAGTCTTGCTGCGTCATGGGCGCCGACGTTCATTTGATGCTGCACTGGCGCCGCAGCATGGACATCGTGGCCATGTTTTGATGAGCGCCTGGATCAAGCGGGCACGCATCGTTGCAAGCGAATTCGGGATGTGGCGCTCAGGCCGCGCGAGCGGAGCCTCTGGGTCGATAATCGGCGGGCAAGCGAGATCCCGGGATTGGCGTGGCGGACCGAGGTCCAAAGGGGAAACCTCGCCTGCTCGGCGATCAGGAAGCTGTAGGCTGCGATGCACTGAGTGGCGTGACGATGGAAGCCGCGCCAGCCGCGTCCTTCGTCGTGACCAAGCCCGCCCCCCTGCTTGAGCTCCTGATAGTCGCCCTCGTTGCCCCAACGCAGCCTGGCGAGGTCGACGAGCCGCTCGAAGCTGATGGTCTCCGGCAGCGTGGCGAGCCAGTATTTGGTCGGCTCTGCTCCTTCAGGCCATTCGATCAACGGCCACTCCGGCAACAGCTTCTCGGGGACCGGCTTGATGTACCCGACACGGACGCGCGCACGTGCAAAGCGCGAGGACAGCCAGTCGGCTGAGCCTTTCCGCCACGTCACCGTGCGCCAGGCCCGCCTCGGTAGAGCAAGCATCATTTCCTTGGCCGAGACCGGATCGGGCTCGTCGCGTCGGCCGGAATTGTTCAGCGGCCTGTCCTGGCGCCGTGGCCGGTACCGGTCGCCAAATCAAGGTGTTCGGCAAGGCCACATAGAGCACGCCCAAGGCAGTCATGCCCGCGCGTAGCCGCGAGCCATTGCCGTAGGCCGTATCCATCAATCAAGCGCCACGCGGCAAGCCGGCTTCGTAAGCCCAGCGTATCTGTTCCTGCGCGATCTCCGGCTTGGTCCTGAACTTGATCTCCTTCGGAGCACCCGCCTTCTTCCGGCGTGCGCGATCCTTGGTCCAGGATTCCGGTAGGTACGCCGATAAGCCACCGGAAGGCTTGCGGCATGGTTTGCGATCGACAAGGACACCGCCAATCGGCAGTTGGCCTGCTTGCCGAGTTGACCGCAATATTGGTGCTGCACCCCGACAGAGTGCTTGCCTTGCTTGGGGAACGACGTGTCGTCGATGATCCACGCCTCGATCGGCCCGTCCTTCTCGACCGCCGGTAACACCATCTCCCGCACCTTGGCCAGCACGTCTTCGTCCGACCAGGTCGCATTCCCGACAAGAATGCAGCAATGATTGATGCTGTGCCGCGGTCCACGCCGGAGCCGTCCGCGCCGCCGGTCTTGACCGATTACGCTTCCGAGCCCTGCTACATACGTTGCAAACCGTGCCTCGCTGTCACCACTCCGATGGAGATCCATCTGGCCCTCCAACGTGCTAAATCTTGAATTTCTTCAAATATTTGATCCTCTGCCCGGCGGGGGATGACAGAATGACTGAGTAAGACTAGAACGATCTCCGTAGATCGGCGATTTGAAACTGTTTGTCCGATACAATTGATGCCAGATCGAACTTGGGCGAGGAACAACGACCGGCAAGTAAACTCGGAGTCTCAATTGGTCATATGATGTCTCGCCCTCTAAATCTGACCAGATTTCCGATTCTCGTTAAACGACTAGCCTCGCTCCCAGAGGATCTTCGAATCTATGCCTTTGGAGATATTCATGGTCGATGCGATCTACTCGATAGATGTCTGTCGAAAGTTGACCGAGACTTGAGTGAACGTCCCACGCGTCACCAATTGCTGGTTTTTCTCGGAGACTATATCGATCGTGGATCCCAATCGCGAGAAACAGTAAGCCGGCTTGTCGAAACAGCGGCTAAGTATGAGTGCGTGTTCTTGAAGGGAAATCATGAGCACATCGCGATGCGCTCATTGACCGATTTATCTGTTATGCCAAATTGGTTGCGTCTCGGGGGGCTCGAGACCTTACAATCTTACGGTGTCACTCCCGTTATCAGTCCTGATCGGCGTGATGCTGTCGCGATTCAGATCGCTTTCCAGAATGCTCTGCCATCGTCGCATTTTCGCTTCTTCGGGGGACTAAAAAATCAATTCGTCTGTCATGATATGTTTTTTGTACATGCGGGCATCCGACCAGCTATTGATCTGTCAGCACAGCGAGAAGAGGATCTGCTCTGGATCCGCGATGAATTTCTCCGTTCGAACCGCGACTTTGGCAAAATCGTTGTTCATGGTCACACGCCGACGGTTTGCGTCGACGTCCAGCCCAATAGAATAAACATCGACACAGGCGCATACAGTTCTGGCCGATTGACTTGCCTAGTACTAGAGCATGACCAGATATCGATTATTGATACGGACACACCCTAACTTGGGCGATGCGTAGAACGTCTGGTGCCAGTTACTTGATCTATGCTCATCCGCATTTTTTCCATGAAGAGTTCGCGGCTGAAGTTTCGAGCGTGAGCGGCGATTTTTTTAGAATCGACGTCTTGGTCTCGAAAGTCTTCTACCGCTGCAATTATTGCTTCCTCGGATTGTTGCGTAAAAAAGGCCCCTGATGTGCCCTCCACGATCGTTTCGAGTGCGCCTCCGCGCGCGTAAGCGAGTACTGGGCGTCCACTGGCCATTGCTTCGACGGGGACCATACCAAAATCCTCTTCGCCTGGGAAAATAAGGGCGCGGCATTTTGCATAGTGCTCTCGCAAAACGTCGAAGGGTTGCTGGCCGAGAACCGTCACTGTCGGGCCTGCGAGACGGCGAATTTCATTTAGCATTTCGCCTCCCCCAATGACTACGAGCTTGCGCCCCATCCTATTGAATGCGCGCACGGCTAAGTCGGGCCGCTTGTACGAAACAAGCTCGCCCACCATCAAATAATAGTCCTCCAAGGAGCCAGCCGGCGCGATCGAAAATGCATCAATGTCTACCGGAGGGTAGATCACTTCAGAATTGATCCCATAATATCTTTTAATTCGTGACGCTACTGCCTGCGAGTTCGCAATAAAACGATCCACTCGCACCGATGAGGAGACGTCCCAAAGCCGCAAGTAGTGCGCCAGCGGGGGCATCATCAAGCGGGTGATCAATCCAGCATTGGCTCTATAATCAGCGTACATATTCCAGATATAGCGCATTGGCGTATGGCAATAGCAGATGTGGAAGGCGTCGGGTGCTGCTATCACTCCCTTGGCGGGGCCGGACTCACTGCTCAAGACCAAGTCGTAACCGCTCAAATCAAGCTGCTCGAGCGCAAGCGGCATTAAGGGGAGGTAAGTCTTGTACATCTTTGAGGCGCGCGGCAATGAGTTGATAAAAGTGGGAACAATCCTATGCCGACGAATTTTTTCTGAGACCATCTCGGGTACATATACATGGGTGAAGATATCGGCTTCGGGGTACATGTCACAGAGAGCTTCAACGACTTTCTCGCCTCCGCGCATGCCCACCAACCAATAATGTACGATAGCAACCTTCATGCTGAGGCAATCCAAATTGTAGGCAAACTGTTTTCTGAAGATTTCGCGTTCTAGATCTAAAACGCCAGATACGATAGCTAGCTCGTCAATCTAGTGGAAAGATCGCTGGAATGCTTCGACGTCCTTCTAAAGTCTGCCGGTAAACTTAATTTCACATGTTCAAGCTTAACCGTCACTCTCAACAAGCGATGTGTTATGAGATTCTGAGTCCTGCCAGCGAAGTAGCACGGTCGTGAAGTCGTTCCGGCCCAATTTGACCGTCCGCGCCTCGAAAGCTATTCGTACATCATTCGCTAACTCGTCAATTTGTCTAGTTTCTCGTGTAGGTTAAATCCATGCTTGGCAGGGTGCAATCGATCGATCTGCTCAGGTGTGGTGCAATGAGCATGGTTATTGCGCAACACTGCGGGCTGCTTCCGAGTGGATGGACCGGAGTTTGGCTGTTCTATGTAATTTCCGGCTTTGTCATTTCTCGAAACCTCATTTGCGAAAAAGTCGAATTCAGGCCGCCGGTCTGGGCTCATTATAGTTCATTCGTTGTCCGGAGAGCGTTTCGGATCATTCCATTATATGCGGCATACATCCTCCTCGGCCTTGTTGTTGTTTGGATCACCAAATGGCCCAGACCGTGGCAGGAGCTGCCTTATCTCTACACGTTCACCTACAACTGGCGGATGATCTTCACAGACGTTCCGCAGTTCCCAGGTTTCGGCCATCTTTGGACGATCAGCGTCGAGGAGCAATTTTACGTTCTTTTCCCGATTCTAATCCTGCTCTGCCAAAGAAAGCAGGCGATCTTAGGTCTGATGTTAATCGTCATCTCTGGACCCTTACTGAGATGGCTAATGGCAGGTCTCGTGGTGGCGTATCCATGGACATCCGAAAAGATGGCGTTTAGCATCTATGCTTCATCCTGCGGGCACTTCGATGCGTTTGCGCTCGGGGCGATCCTCGCTTACTTTGAGGACGATATTCGGTCGCACCCGAGCAGGTCCAACCGGATTGCCTTCTTTGCTTTTGCAAGTTTGATTTTTTACTTCGTCACGTATGTTCTAGTTAATGTCTCAAACGGGGCGAGCGGCATTGACGTTTTTCGAAACGTGTTTTCTGGTATTTTGTTTGGTGAAGGACGGGAAGTATTCGTCTACGCCGCAATAGACGTTGCGGCCGCAGCTTGCGTTATTGGTGCTATTTCAGGCTGGCGCGTGTTTAAAATAGTAGATCATCGCGCATTGGTTGCTGTTGGTCGAGCCTCTTATGGAGGCTATTTGTTTCACGCTTTGATAATCTTTGTCTCCGCCGAAGCCATAGGTACCGTTCCAGAACAAATGTCGCTGCCGGGGCGTCTGTCTCTCTTTCTATTCGTCTGGTGCTGTTCCGTCGCACTGGCACAAGCCTCCTACGCCACGTGGGAGCGCTCTTTGATCCGACTCGGACACAGCATAAGTTCTTCCTTGATGTCGAAGAAAAGCTAGAACAATTCTATGACCGTGCTCTTATGCTAATTGCTAAGTCGCCCACGTGAGCGTGGACACAAGCTCGCTCCTCACTTGGGTGAGGATATGTATCAACAACGGATTGCGGCAATCTGCCGCGGGAGGCTTTGCGGTTCCAGGGATGTCCATGACTGACTGAGCGCTCGCCGCGTACTAGAAGATGCCCGGTCAATCATAAACTCGGTCTGCGATTGCGCAGAAAAGTGCCTAAGTGCTGGATTGAAACCAAGCTGCGATACAAATGGCGAGCAGGATCTTGCACCAGCGAGACTCAGGTGAAAACCCAGAGCAATGGACCTTGCTGACATCAGCTAGCCATCCGAATTGACTCAGCAGCTTTGCCGTATGCCGCGCAAAATCTACGAAGACCGCGGCTTAGCTCTACAGATTAGTCCGGCGCCATATCAAAGCACTTTGATCAGTATGCCAGCGACCACTGTTGCGAACACACGTTGGAAAGGGCCTCGCTTCAAACCCTCTCGCGCCCGCAATCCCGAACCCTGGATGCGATTGGCCATATGAGTGTGCCCGGACACGATTCAGATTTTTGCCGACGCTGCGATTAGGATAATCGGCCTTTAGCGGAGCTGACACCCCAGAAACCGCGGTCAGTCAAGGCGCCATCCGCGGTCACTCGATGAGTCCTGTCCGCGACAATGCCCGTACAGCGCTATCGTCGGTAAAGCCGTTGGCCAGCGCTGGCGGCCGATGTCACCACCGGCGGCGCGCAGTAGAGTGCGTTCCATGAAAGCCCAACGGATGTAGATATCTTGACCGAAGCACCCGCGGACGCATCTGTGCACGCCAAACAAACCAAGATAAAACGATAAGATCGTGATCCAGGAAACATATGAGAGGCAATCAACGATGCGAGCGCCTTTGCCGATCGGGGCTGGAATTTTGGTTTTGATGTCCTTGGCAGCCTATCTATTTAACCCTTTCAATACGAGGGTCGCAGACGCAGAGCCTAGGTCTTTGGGGCCGGCCATCAGCTGCAGTAATTTTTTGAATTCTCTGGGCGTCAATACGCACGTCAGCCAAGGCTATAATCCAGGTTCATATGTTTTGCCGTTGCGATATCTCGGGGTTCGAAATATCCGTGACAGCGGGCTCAATCTACCAGGTCTTATGTTGCTGCATAATCAAACTGGCGTTCGAATAGACTTGCTCGGCTTCGATGTGACTAACCTGATCGCGGCGGCCAAAATTCTGGCTCGGGCCGGCGCTTTGCTTTCCATTGAAGGGCCAAACGAGCCCAACAATTTTCCGATAACTTATGGTGGGGTGCAAGGAGGTGGAACGTCCATGAGCTGGCTACCTGTGGCCAACCTGCAGCGGGATATTTTTGCTGCGGTCAAGCAAGACCCAGAGCTTCAAAAATATCCCGTCTTTCACGTATCCGAAGGGGGCGCGGAAACGGACAATGTCGGATTGCAATTTCTTGCTATTCCTAAGGGCGCCACAACTTTGCTCCCTGCAGGGACTGAGTTTGCGGATTATGCAAACGTGCACAATTATGTAAGTGCCAACGGAGTGCTAGAGGATAACCAAGCTTGGCAGGCTGCTGATCCAACCCTTAATAGTCGATGGGATGGCTTGTTCGGTGAGTACGGGGTTACGTGGAAAAAGCGCTATCAGGGATATTCTCGGGCTGATTTGCTTACTCTGCCTCGAGTGACGACAGAGACCGGCTGGGATGCTCCCGACCCAACAAGCGAGGATGTTCAGGGCAAGACGCTCGTAAACACCTATCTTGCACAGTTTAAGCGCGGCTGGAGCTATACATTTATCTATCAGCTAGGCGAGGGCGAGGGCGGTGGCGGTAGCCAAGGGCTATTTCATGCCAACTGGACACCAAAGCTTGCCGCCAAATACATCCACAATCTGACTTCGATATTGGCTGACGATAGCGATGTCCTAAATCCGCAGACGCTGGACTATGTCCTTGTGAATGCATCGTCAACCGTGCATGATTTGCTACTACAGAAGAGCGGTGGTATTTTTGAGTTGGTTGTATGGGGTGAGAGCGTTGCTACGTCTGCTGACGTAACAATCAATTTCGGAAAGAAACACGCCAAGGTTCGGCTCTTTGACACCACCATCTCGAGCGCTCCAATAAACTCCTGGGCGGATGTCGCTAGCGTAACTCTGCCCATCGGAGATCATGCCATGGTCATCGAAATCCAATGACCGCATCGACGCCACCAGCAGAGCGCCTATCTCTTCTGAGCGAAATCGAGTTCGTCATCCAATAGAGTTTTCCATGACTTGCGAAAATTCTCGATTGAAAACTGACGCTGATGATCACGAATGTTAGTCAACCGGGCTTCTCTCTCGCTTGGTTCCATTGCGATAGCCTCGCGCAATACTTTTGCGATATCATCCACAGAGTGAGGATCAACTAAGAGTCCTGATGGCCCTACAATCTCTTCAAGAACGGTACCTTTGCTGACAATTGGGAGTAAATTTGCACTCGGTGCTTCAAGCGCGGGCACACCGAAGCCCTCCACAAGACTGGGAAATAATAGGACGCTCGCGTCGGCGTAAAGTCCCGCTAATGCAGAATCGTCGACGTAACCCAAGTGCGATACGTTTTCCGTTGCCGCAATAACCGGAAGTAGATCAGCAGATAGGTTGCCTCGAGGCCCAGCAATGACAAGTTCATAGTCATTGGCAGCAAGTTCGCTTGCTTCAAAAGCTGCGATCGCCGCGCGAAAATTTTTCCGTCTTTCCAGTCCGCCCACCATCAGAACGAACGGCTTTTCCCGCCCAGAGCTCGGCAAAGTGACTGATAGGGAAGATCTGTGATAAAGAGGAATGACCCTAGTAAATCTATAACGCCCTGGATACCGCTCCAAATATGCACGTCTTGTAAAATCACTAACAAAAACGATACCGGGGCCGGAAACCTGAATTCGTTTGTATGCGCGATCATAAACTTCTCCAGCTGTTGGATCATAATATTCCGGGTTAGTCACTGGTGCGATGTCGTGGCAGAGCACAATATCCTCGGGACTAAGGTCCGTCTTGAGCGAAAAAATCGGATCAATGAAAAGGACCTTGGTCCTTCGTGGCCAATACGACGAGACATCGGACGAAAGGTCCTTGAAAGCAGCCCTAAATAGTAGCTTCCCAATGATAGAGCGCATATTTCCGTGCCTGAACTCAATCGGACTATTTAGCACAGCTCGCCAATAACGAACTGACCTATTGGTCGCTGTCCGACTGATCTCCGTTCCGATGTCATAAACGGCTGTGCGGTTTCCCAGGTTCATCGTAAGATCGATCATTAGCGGTGGGAGCAACCTGATCTCCTTCTTTACCAAACTCATGTATGCAACCAGATTTCGTTGAAAATTCATTCTCGTCGTGGTCAAAATCCAAGGCCGATTGAATTTGAGGCCAAACCCGCCGATGAACGTCCTCTTCAAAGCTAGATCATGCGTTAAGAGTCAAATTGCGGGCTGCTGAAATAGTCAAGGGTGATTTGATGAGTTTACAATTATTGCACGGAACTGAACTGCCGCCGGCAGGTGAAGGCATTCCGCTGATTTGCCCAATTCGTAATGAAATCCGCTTGTTGCCTGCCTTTTTACGGCACCATCGAAAGCTAGGTGTATCCGAGTTCATATTTATCGATAATAACTCCTCAGACGAAAGCAGGGACTACCTCCTTAGTCAGCCAGACTGCCGGGTCTTCCTTGCTACGGGGAGCTACCGCGAGTCCGGCTATGGTGTGGCGTGGATTAACGAAGTCATTGACCGGCTCAAAATACGGGGCTGGCTCGTGTACCTGGATGTCGACGAGCACCTGGTTTATCCGGCCATGGAAGAGCTCTCCATCAAGCAGTACTGCGAATCGCTGACCGCCGAGGGGTTCGATTGCGTAAACGCGGTAATGATCGATATGTATCCGCAGACAAGCTTTCTTGATCTTACGTTTGAAGCGGACGAGAATTTGAGCGATGTTATGGGATGGTTTGATGCCGATTACGTTTTCAGGGATTGGCCGCGACGGTTCTGGGACAAGGAAAAAGCATTTAGGCTTCAGGTTATTGGTGGCCCGCGTTGTCGATTGCTTTCTAACCTCGATGCGGAAGCGCGGCATGGAGCTGTATTTTATACTCTCGCCAATCAAGTAGATCGTGTCGTTGATCTGGTGCCGCAGTCGCTAATTCCATTGCTCGCCAAAGTGGCGCCTCGTGAAATGCCGGCGTTACAAAAGCGCCCGCTTAATTTTGTGAAGGCGGGATTTAGATACCTGAATTCACACGCTGGCACCAACAAGAACTATGCCACGGACATGACAGCGCTTTTGCACTTCAAGTTTTGTGGAGAATTGCAGCGCCGTTTTGAGATGAAAAAAGAAGGCAATCACTATCGGCGCGGCTTGAGCTACATCCAGCTTGAAGACGCGATCGAAGCTTGGCCTGGATCGAGCTTGCACTATGATGGCAGTTGCCAATTTCGATCGTCGCAGGATTTACTGAAGGTTGGTCTGATCGGAAAAGCCGCGAGCGAAGTATGGACGCATTCACGGATAAAGGCCGTGAGAACGTCACTCAAGGGTGCGCGCGTTATCTCTTGACAGCCCAGCCAATTCGCCGCGGTCGTTTTGCGAGTTGTCGCAATGAATTTTGCATCGGTAGTTCGAAGTACTTAAACGCCGCCGCAGAAAGAGCGATCAGTACGGCGAAGAATAAAACGAAAAGGGCTCGAGATTTGATGAACTCCAATGAGAGGTAGTTCAGGAAAAAAAATACTGCGATTGTCAATTGAATCGGGAAATGCAGGAGATAGCTCGAATACGAAATGTTTCCGAGCCAAGCCAAGCGCAGATATTTTGAGTCAAATAATGATTCATGTAGTGAAAAAGTAAGTACGGTCATTGGAAATAAAATCGCCGTTACCGAGAGTGTCGGTATCAAGTGTCGACCGAACGTCAGGCGATTGACTAAAGCATCACCTAGGCTGGCGTCATATACGACGGCAATTGCGTACATCCAACCGACTAGTGTGGTTGCGAGTGCGGCTAAGAACCACAGACGTGGATGACTCGATTTCATTACGCGTGTGTAGAGCCGATAGATGGCGCCGCCTCCAAAAAATCCGATGAGACCTTGTGCTAGCGAATCGTTGAGGGTGAAGAAAAACAACCCGATAAGAGCCGCCAGCAGTGCTCCAGCGATGCCCGAGATGAGGCCAAATCTCGCAAACAAGAAAAATAGTGCGTACATTGCTATTTCGATGGTCAGTGACCATGCTGGCCCATTGAATGCAGCTTGATCGTTTGTCAATTGTACGAAACCTAAGCTGCCAACGAAGTGCAGCGGGTCATTCGCGGGATAAACAAAGTATTGGGTTGTTAAATTTACGAAAACCAATTGAAGCCCGGCAACGAGCAACAAGGTTGCGAAGTGCAAAGGATAGAGCCGACTGAACCGCAATAGAAAAAAATGTCCCCCGGTGATCGTTCCTTCGCAAATTTTGCGCTCGTAGAGATGAAAAAATATAAAGCCTGAAATCAGAAAAAACATGGGCACCGCTAAGTACCCGTGATCATAAGCGACCTTCAAAAGGAAGTAAAAAGGCTCGCTCGCTCGATCGATGACGAAGCTCGGCGACATGATGAGATCGCGCGTACCTAGCAGCCACATATGTTGCCAGTGCCAAACGACAACTGCCAAAGCAGAGATGCCGCGAAGGCAGTCCAATGACCCGAACCTGGCCTCTCTTTCAGGTCGCATGTTTGCTCAATGATTGTCTTTTGGAGGCGCGCCCCAAGGCTTGCCTTATAGGTTGGTCAACGAAGACCGAGGCGGCATAGGAAAATAAAACGATGGTAGTGGCTTCGACGGCTAACAATGCTGGACTGTGTTCGTAACCGTTGGTTCTAGCAAAATTGCTGAAGATTCGAACAAACGGATAATGCACAATATAAACTGGATACGATAGCTGACCGGCCAAAATAGCAAATCGTTCAAGGGCGCCCGAGAGACGTGCGTTCGCTCCCACGGCGATTAGGAGTGGGAAGATCAGCAGCACCGAGCAAAGATAGTAAAACGTCGGAAATGGAGTTTTCGGCGTGAAAAGAATGATGGCTAGCAATGAGATCGGAAGCAATGCAGGCAAAGTGAAGTCCCTCAAGCGTCCAGCTGCGTGCAGACGTGACAGCGCGACGCCAGCTCCGAACGAAAAGAAGACCTTACCTAGTCCGCGGTACAAGGTTGACCAGTTCTCGGCCCCTTCTAGTCCGCCCGGTGTCGAACTCATTACTATCAGAACTGAAGCGCAGAGGATGATGATGGTTGCTAGGACGGCGTTGGACAACTTGCTGACAGTCAGAGCATAAGCTGCATTGACCACAAGCTCGTCAAAAAGCGACCAAGTTGGCGTGTTAAACGGATAGGCTGCTTCGTTGCCGGGCCTGATCAGGAAGGGAGACGGAAGTATAAGAAGACCTGCTACTAGCGCCGCAAGCCCTCGAAATATGAAGTCTATATCATGGCCGACCCATGCTCTAATTGAGAGGACAACAAATCCTAAGAAAAGGCCTGCAAACATCAATGGGTAAAGGCGTATGAGGCGGATCTTGGCAAATTCCAGGAACGTCAGTTCGTTTTGAAGGCGACTTTCGTAAGCGTGCGCGATAACGAAACCGCTTAGTGCGAAAAAAAAGTCAACGGCCAGCGGCGCATGGACTGGTACATAATGAAATTCGAGGGGATCGAGCATGTGAAGCGCGACGACAGCAAACGCCGCAACCCCTCTCATTCCGTCAAGAACGACGAAATGCTTGGTTCTCGTAAAAGGCACAGACTGCGTAATCTCAGCCTCGCGGAATTAGCTCGGTTGGTACAATCGACTAACTAAGAGCCACTGAAGCCAACACATCTTTGAAATCTTAAGATATTTGGTAGAACGCTAGCATTAGCGAGGACCCAGCACAAGGATTGCTGCCAAGAATGAAAGGTTGAAACGCCATCTGGCTCGTTTGAAATCTGCCAACTACAACTCCAAAACCGCCTCTGGACGTAGTCTTCCGCAGACAAGGTCGCGAAGAGCGATCAAATTTCCCTTTAGGCGTCCCGGACGATCGATCCAAGGTTCCGAGCGCGGGCTTCGAATGAGATTTGCGGCAATATTCCGAAGAACGAGCTTAAACGCATAGGCAAAACGCATCGTACCTTTTCGAACTAGATAAACTGGATTGGCGATTTGGGAATATCCAAAACGAACTCCCGGTAAGCGCGCGGACTTAACACCACGATGAACCCCGGCAAAAGCATCTGTTTTGACTTGTTTCCCACGGCGCGCCATGCGGCTCGCAAAGTCGATGTCTTCTTGCCAACCATAGAGTGGAAGTGTTTCGTCGAACCTCTGCCCTCGTATTGCCGAGACACGATAGATCATATTGCAGCCATATAGTCCGTCCTGCTCTCTCAGTATTCTTGGCTTGTTGCCGTGCTGAGGAGTGTAGCCCGAAATTAACGCGCTGGCCTCTTCGTAGCTGATCCCCGCGGAATTGATGCCGTCAGCAAGCAGGACTCCGGTTGCGCCAGTCACGTCCGGATGATTCTCAAAAAAAGATGCTGCTCCCTGCAACGACCCTGGCGCTGGCAAGTAGTCGTCATCAAAAAAAGCAATGAGATCTATATCCGCAGGGAGAGCATCCAATGCTCTGTTACGTTGAGCGCAAAGTCCTGGCGTGCCAAAAACGATCTTCAGCGATGGGTCGCTTATTAAACCTCCGACATCGGCCTCGGATACCACCGAGAGCACAATGAGGCAGGGTTTAAGCGATTGCGCGCGTAGCTGCGCGATCAGTTGACCGATCTCTTCTGGTCTGCCGCGGGAAGCGATAGCCACCGCAATATTCATGTCGCCCCCTTTTGATCAACGGTTTGGCTGACAGACTCGATGACGTTCGCCAACTTTTGCGCGCTCGCGGCCCAAGTAAAGTTCTTCCCTTGTCTGAGTCCCAGATTAGTTGCGGTGCGTCGACCATTTTCGTCTTCCATGAGAGTCAAGAGTGCTGTGGCCCACCCAAGATCATCATCTGGCGAGACGTATGTGGCTGCATCGCCGCAAACTTCTTCAAGCGCGCCGCAGGGGGCCACGACAACAGGGCACCCAACGTGCATCGCCTCCAATGGCGGAAGACCAAAACCTTCCGTTGTTGAAGGGAACGCCAGCGCCGCGGCACGCTCCATAAGAGCTCGGAGTTGTCCGTCGGTGACGGCACCGGCAAAAAGAGTATTTTCTGGTGGCGTCTGACCGATCTCTTCAAATTCCTTTCTGCTGGCCTTACCCACCAAAACAAGCCGCGCGCTTCTCATGCTACGTTGCGAAAATGCACGAAATAGGATCGAGATATTCTTATGAGCCTGGGTGTTGGAAAGGGCTACCACATATCTGTACGGCTCAAGCCCAAGCTCGGCAATTATATTTGGTTCTGACTTGCAAGCCAAAACATGGTCCGCGCCATTATGAATGACCTCCACCTTATCTTCCGCCGCTATGCCAAAGCGCACAAGTTGCCGTTTTGAGTATTCCGAGACGGTAAGGATCTTCGCCGACGACTTTCCTATGCGCGGAAGCATGAACTGATAGAAGTGACGGAACGCTGGACTATATGACTCAGGCGTCAAAAAGACCTGAGCATCATGTATCATTGTGATGCTGACTGGGCCCAGCAACGGCGCGAGATTGCACAAATTTATAAGTAATGATCCTCGCGCGAGAAATGGGAGATCAATTTGCTCCCAAGGCTGCCAAGTGAACAATCCCGATGTGGATTGCTTGACCGTATCCAACTCTAATTGGCGCCCGTTTCGCGGTGTAATCAACTCAGTTGACTTGAGCGCTTCACGAGGCTCTTTGGTGATGATCTTATCTAAGCCGACAATCAGCTCGCCCGCGACTCGGTGCACTCCCGTCGGACTCGCTGTTAGAAATTTTCCGTTAAAGACGATTGGTCGGGTCGCCATCGCGCAATCACAATACGATTAACTAAGATGAGACTAAGCTTTATAGGAGAAGCAGCTCCTACAGCTATAAATGGTTTTCGCCTCGTTCGTCTAGGGCTGTTTCTGCGTCCAACCTTGGTGACGCTTCAAGGTTAACTCCTGTGTTGCAGCAGGCTCCTTTTACCGCGATCACTCTCCTTAAAGGTTGCCTCGGTGCAAGGAGGAGGTGGCGGCCCGACATTTGCGAGAGTATCGCTACAGGCCGCCAGTCATAGAAAGTTAGACAAGATCATTGCGGACGCAGATCACGTGAATCGAATAGAAAGTCACGCGCAGCATATAAAGCAGGCTCTCAAGCATCTTCTAGGATCGGTGCGCTCACCTGAAATGCGATATGTATTAAAAATGAGCGGAAATTGGTGATTTGTTCGCCAAAATCGAGCCGCCCGCCAATATAGTAACGCTCTTTGCCGAACGCTCCTGCTGTCACCGTCGAACAACGGCAACCGTGCAAATATTGGGTCGGCTCCATAGCTGCTGGTAACGCAGCGCGCTGCGACCATTCGCTAGTTTACCAAGGTCGAGCGCAATACTAGAAAATGTCTTAACTCCAAGATAGATTGTCGCAACTTTAAGCACGAAGTTCCCTCCTTTTCCGGTGTTCCGTGGCCGAGCAGACCCAAGCAAAATCTTTGCGCTATGCCGCCGCGGAAGGCATGGCGTTTCTGGCTGTCCAAAGCGTTGCTTCGCGGGTCGTCCTTTTCGGCGCGCAAGTTGTTTTAGGCTTTCTTCTGACGCCAAGTGAATTCGGTGTCGTGGGTCTTGCTCTTTTGGTCACCACAGTGGCCTGGACGTTCATTGGTTTTGGCGTTGACACAGTTCTCCAGCAACGCAGCTCAAAGCTTGTTCTCTGGGAGAAGGCTGCATTTGCAGTGTCGATGGGACAGGGCATATTGGCCGCACTCGCTCTTGCCTTGGCTGCTCCGCTAATTGCACGAGCGTTTGGAGAGCCGGACATTGTTGGCCCGCTAATGCTCGTCGCGGTAAGTATGCCCATCATCGCGCTTTCTGTGGTGCCTGGCGCAAAAATCTACGCAGGTCTCAATTTTCGTTGGGCCGCAGGCTATGCTCTCCTAGAACTTTTAAGTAATCAAATACTCATCGTGGTGTTGGCGCTGCTACATACGGGCGTCTATGCTTTTTTCATTCCTATGCCCGCGATATTCGGGTTGCGCGCCATCTTTTATCTCCGCAAGACACCGCTAGCACTACGCGGAAGAGCCAAACTTAAGCAGGTTTGGTATTTCCTAAGGCAAGGCGGCCGTGTTTTTCTTTCCAAGCTGATCCTCTCGTTGATTGATCAGGGCGACTACCTGCTGTTGGGTCTGTTCGCGACAGCTCAGGCCGTTGGCTATTATTACTTCGCGTTTCGTTTGGCAGCGATGCCGGTTCGTGTTGTTGCCGGCAACCTACAGAGTATCTTGTTTTCAACTTTAACTAGGTTTGGCACCGAGAAATCCCGCATGATTGAGGCAGCGCTCAAGTCGGCAGAAGCCTTGAGCTACATTGTCACGCCGCTCTGCTTTTTTCAGGCCGCCGTTGCAGATCCCATCTTGCGTTCTTTGTTCGGTGACAAATGGCTTCCTTCCATCTTGCTACTTCAGATTCTTAGTCTTGGCCTTCCAGCCGAAGCAATAGCTTCCGTCGCTCGCGCTCACTTGACAGCCGTGGGGGCGTTCGACACCTTCTTGAAGTTTAGTAGCGTAAGCGGGATCTGCTTTTTTATCGTTGTTGGAGTTGGTGCCCATCAAGCGCAAGCGACCGGCGTGGCGATCGGAGTGTTCGCCTATTATGTGGTGTTGCAGCCAATTCTCTTCTTCCGTGTGTTTCCTCCGGGCCGCCGCTGGTTGCAGCATGCCTCGCGTATTTTTCTGGGTCCGGCGGCGCTTTCTGTGGTCAGTGTATCGGTCGGTCTTGTTGCTTCTCTTGCTTTTTCTTCGGACGGTCCGCTGCTGAGGGCAATTGTGATACTCAGCGTCTCCTCAGTGATCTATCTTGGTCTGCTTCAGCTAATACAGAAGCAAATCTTTGATGAGCTCTGGAATTTGGGCCGAGAGATTGTTCGAAGAAACACGCGTCCTGCACCAGGATAACTGATCCGATCTAGCCGGGCGAAGTCGATGATCAAGCAGGGGGCTAAAGCCAGAGATTCTTTCGGAGGCTGGAAAGGTCATTGGTGAGATTTGCTTCACAATGTGGGACTTCTGCCGTGAGCGGAAGTGCGGTCACATTGCAGGAGGTGCCCTCACACCGATTGTCGTGCGGCTGGCCGGGTCCCACAGGGCTCTTCTTGGCGAAGCTATTTGATGTTCGAGGCAGGTGCTCGATAGTCGGCAACGCGGCCCCGTCGCAGCGTCACTGGGACAATCGCTTTCTGTCAAAAAACGAGCAGCGTGGGAAGTATATTACAGAGCTGGCGAGAGCTTCGAACAGTGTAAGGAATAACTACTCGATGTGTTGTTGGGTGGTTGCCCGGTCTATCCGTTCGATTGCCAGAGATGTTCGATCGCGATCTTACATCGCGAGAGGAGGGGAGGCGTGCCTATTGCCACAGCTGTACTCGCGTCCACCATTTATGAGATAGGCGCAACGCTCCAAACAAAATCACGGACATGCGAAGTGGCTAGCGATGAGGCGGGCCATCCTGCGGCGAAGTTCTGCTCTAACAATAGGCGTATCATCGAATCCAAAATCGGTGTAGTGTCTCATGTAATTGCAGACCGTGCCGTATTTTGACAAGTAGAAGAGAAGTGCGTGAAAGTCTCCAGTCTCTCTGAATTTGAAAATGGAGCGCAGCTCGAGGCGGATTTGCTTATCGTCGGTGCGGGACCGGCAGGCATTAGTATCGCTCGTTCCTTTTTTGGCACCAACGTAAGCGTATTGATAATCGAAAGCGGTGGGATTGCGCAGGACCCCGCCTACGAAGCGCTTAATGAAGTCGATGCGCCCAATGATTTGTGGACGCTGGCTGAAGCTGAAAGGCGGCGCCAATTTCACTATCGCGCGACGCTTTGGTCTCACGAATCTCAACGTTTTGGCGTTCGTAGCCGCTGCGTTGGTGGGGCGTCGGCGGTATGGGCCGGCAAGTCGGCCACCTTTGATCCCATCGATTTTGAGCGGCGACCTTGGGTTGCTCACTCTGGTTGGCCGATTGCACAGAGTGACCTTGCGCCTTATCTTGATGCTGCTGCCAGCGCGCTCAATCTCGGTCCAAACTGTTATGACGAGCGGCTGTGGTCGATGATCGACGCACCAAGGCCGCGAGCCAATCCGGACCCTTCGGTCCTAGGATCTTTCTTCTGGCAATTCGCGCGTTCTCAGACAGACTTTCTACGGCTCGGGCCAGAATTTCTCCGAGAGCATCCAGATAACGTGCGCTTGATCGTTGGTTCGACTGTTACGTCAATCCGGCTGGATAATTGCCGGTTCGGACATGTCGAGGCAAGTTCTCTTACAGGTAAGCGCATAACAATTGAAGGCAGAGCTTGCGTTGTAGCTGCCGGCTCCATCGAGAATGCGCGACTGCTCTTGCTGTCGGCCAAAGATCAGCCAGGACTCACCAACGAGGCGACAGGCCGCTATCTGATGGACCATCCCAGTGCGCAGATTGCATCTTACGATGCAAGCGAGGCGGCCCGTATGTCGGCTCGTTTCGGCTTTTACAGTGTTAAGCATGACAAGAAAGTTTCGATGTATATGCGTGGCCTGGCGTTATCTCCCGAAATTCAGCGCAGGGAGGAGCTGCTTAATTGCGCCATCTACATGCTCGATAAGCGAGCACTGGATGATCCGTGGGAGGCAGTGAAGCGTTTCGCCCGAAGAGACTTTTCGAAATGGTCGACCGATACTCGCGTCATAGCCGGCAGCCCGGGGGTGATTGTCAAAGGGGTGGGCCGTAAGCTGCTGCAAAGTCGCTTGATGCCGCGGCCAGTCAGCAGTTTTCTAATAGACAGTTTAATACGCTTTAATCCCAACTTTGTGGCGCAGGAATTCCAGACGGGCGGACTGCCGCACAAGCTCGTTGGTCTTGGCGTCGAGGCCATTTCTGAGCAGCCGCCAGATCCCAGCAATCGAGTTACGCTGTCAGAGAAGCGAGACATATTGGGAATGCCACTTCCGTTTGTTACTTGGCGGGCCTCGGAGCAATCGCGCCGCACGTTGGCACGTATAGGCGAATTGATGCGCAGCGAGTTTCTGCGCGTTGGGCTTTCTGCGCCGCAGCTCGAGGCTTGGGTCGAGCAAAAACGCTACGACGGTGCCATCATTGTCGATACGGCGCACACGGCTGGAACGACTAGAATGGCTTCTGAGAGAAGGGCAGGCGTAGTCGATCAGAATTGCCAAGTATTTGGGATTAGCGGGCTCTACTTCGCTGGCGCTTCGGTATTTCCGACCAGCGGCCATGCCAATCCAACGCTCATGATCGTCGCTATGGCGTTGCGCCTTGCTGATCGTTTGAAAGGGGAGCTTGGTGCATCAGCCGGCGCTGCTCGCGATTTCAGTGCACATTAAATTGGCGCCGCAGCCGCACGGGTAAAGCGAGCCCACGGGCTCGATAAATTGCTCACCCGCGGCAAATGAGCAGGCAAGAAACCTGCTATGAGAAACTTGGCGCATTCTGCGATCGGCCCTGCATCACCGCTCCGGCTCTCTCCTACGCGGCTCCGGGACGCTTTGCGCGATCTCCACGTCTCTGAGCGACAACTAGCGACGATAACGCCTCTCGCTCATTGAACTGAAAGCGTGTGAGGAAGCGTCGAATATAGATCTATCCTCCGTTGACGCTCATGTGAGTGGGTAGGTTGTCGTCGGCACCCGTAGGCGGGATAGTCAGTAAGATTGCCATTGCAATGATTAATGTTGTCAGTGACCGCTCAAGTTCTATATTCTCTTCGCCGTTTCATTTGTGCCACGACTTATTTTAGATTGATGGTTCATGAGCGATGATGTGAACGCGCGTCACGCGCTGTTGGTCTTTCGACAAGCTTATTTCTCTTCGGTCGATGTCGCGGGCCAACTGATCGCGGGGCTTGTTATTGATCTACAGAGCGATCGATCGACGGTTACGAAGAGACACCACACAGCCATCACGGCGCTATGCGCGCTGGAGGTTAGCTTCTCGAAGGGAGGCTGGCCATCTCCGGCGGCTTGGGAGTTAGCAAATGAGGCTTTGCAAGCATGGTGCGCAGAACCTTGATGCGCGCCACGCCCGAGCAAGGTCACCTCTCATGGTAAAACCCCTGGGTCGAACGAAGTGCCATTTTGGCCCCCAAGTCATTACCCCGCCCACTCCTCGGCGCGCGGGGCTTCTTTTTGATCGCAACTCGTTTGCCAGCACAAACCGCAGTGAGTTTGATGCCTTTCGGCTGCTCGGAATTTTCTGCTAACCTAGGAACGTGCAATGTCCGGGACTGCTTACCCCGACTTGCAGTCACGCGGCTGCTTCCTTGCCGCCGCTTTGGACGCCTTCGAGTGCGCTGAAAGCGAGTTCGAAACTAGTGCGCCGTAGTGTTACATTTACCAGTCGGTGACATTAGTGCTTCACACAAACGTCATTGACGAGCGCTAGCTTTCACTCGCGCGACGGTGGCCGCCTCGTCGCTCAATGTGCACTCCGAGCTCCCGTAGCTCCATGGTAGGCGCGGAGCCTTTTTTGGTGCGGTCGTGATTGCCATCTCCAAGTTGGAGCGTCAGATGAGCGAAAATCGTCATTTGCTACATATTCATTCGGCGTAGGCCGCAGGGTTACCACCCGAGCAGTCCAGGGTTCTCTTTGTAGAACCTAATCAGCTCGATGAGGTTTTCGAGTCCGAAGTCGGTGTACGCTTGGACGCCGTCTTCTCCGACGCCATAGACCCAGATGATGCCGTCCTCGATCTCCATCTCGTTGGCGATGTCCCACGGCCAATCTTCGTCTTCGCCGAGGTCGTTCGTGACCTGGGTGATGGTGGTGACGTGATGAACTTTGTTGACGTGCATGGTCATGCAGCTCGAGCGGAGAGTGCTGATGCAGGCGTCCAATTCCAGGGCAGAAGTTCGTCGAGCCGATGAGCCGGATAGGCGGATGTTGAGGCTGTACATAGCTGCGGCGCGCCGCCCTCCGCGATCAGATCCGCAGAACAGCCAGGACTTCCGTCCAAGAGCGATGCCTCGCAAGCCCCGTTCGGCGGCATTGTTGGAGAGACACACGCGTCCATCTTCCACTAACAGCGTGAAGCTCGTTCCACTAACAGCGTGAAGCTCGCCCATCGCTTCAGGATGTAGTTGAAAGCCTTCCAGATCGTGACCATGAGACAGTTTAGCGAGCTGTTCGCGCATGTAGACCTGAAGATCCTCGACCAGAGGCCGGCTCAGCGTCTGTCGCACCTCCAGACGTCCTTCGTGGCTCCTGCCATTGATGGAGCGCTCGATCTCGAACAGAGCATCGATCCGCCGCACAACCTCGATCGCAATCGGAAAGAGCGGGATTTCCTTCTTTCCGGCCCCCTTGCGCCGACCATTCTCTTCGATGTCAGCCATGGCAAGGCATGGGCGCCTTCCGTGCGACCAGCAGGCAGCTTCCCGGATCGGTCCGGGCTGGCGCCCGGCCAGATAGAGCTGGTTGTACCCGTCATAGGCGTCGGCCTGCAGGATGCCGGCATACCGGGCCAGATGCCCCTGGGGATGCTCGCCCTTGCGATTGCGCGAGTAGTAGAACATCGCCGCTGGTGGGCCCGCGCCGCCAAACGGCCGGTCGTCCCGAACGTAGATCCAGCACCGGCCCGAGTCGGTCTTGCCCATGGCCGGCGATCATTATCCCAAATAGGCTGTGCCCATTTTTGCATCAGCACTAGAACGTTAGCCACGCCGGGACATCATCAGCTTTGCGCCCCTTCAGCACCTTCATCCGCTCCTGCCGCGAAGAGTTGGGACAAGCCTCCCCACATTCAAACATGTGAACTGTGTCACAGAACAAGATTTTGAAGCCGGCTAGGGTTGGGTAGTCAGATCGGAGTAGTTTCGTGAAGGTTCAAAACATCGATCCGGGCCAACGGCAACGACCAGCCCTACGGCGAACATTCACTTTGGCTTTTCTGGGACTGGTCTCTATTGCTATGACCGGATGGGTGGCCGGTCTTGCGTGGGGAGCGACAAAGTTGGTCCACTGGATGTTGGGCTAAAGGCCCGCTACGCGGACGATCTGAGCTGCTGCCGATTTGATGATACCAGGTTAAGCTACCCACCTTACGATCGAACTCGACCAGGCTGCGATAACTGATGGTTGGTGCTTGCCGATCGCGTTGTAGAATCTCCCAATGTAGTCGAACACGTCGGCGCGTGCCTCGTCTCTGGTCCTGTAGGCTTAGCTTTCCGACCGTTCGGTTTTGGGCGAGGAGAAGAAGCTCTCTATCACCGCATTATGCCAGACGTATCGGAGCAAGTTCACGCTGCAGACGATGCCGTGGTCGGCCATCCGGCGCTGAAATTGTTCGCTGGTATGTCGGCAGTCCCAGTCGCTATGATGCAACAGCGTGTCCGGCTTGCCGCGCCGCCAGACGGCCATCAACAATGCGTGCGTCACGAGCTGAGCCGTCATGCGGTGCTCATCGAGCAGCCCACGGCCAGGCGCGAGAACAGGTCGATCCTCGCCGCCACATTGAGCCAGCCTTCGGCTGTCCGGAGATAGGTGAAGTCGATGATCCACTTCTGGTGCGGGCGCTCGGCGGCGAACTGCCGGTCAAGGAGGTTCGCCGGCACGATCTCGAGCTGCCGATCGCCGCTGTCCTTTGGCAAGCCCAGCCGGCGCGGCCGCGCCTACAAGCCGTGCAGGCGCGTCAGCCGTTCGACCTAATGGAGGCCACAGTCCACCCCACCGGAGAGCAGATCGCGCCAGAACCGGCGCGCGACGTAGGTGCGGTCGCTCGCCATCAAGCTCGCCTTTGGCCCGGTCGCCAAGTTCCTCGTCGCTGCGTGATCTGGCGCTGGGAGAGCGGTTCAGCCAGACATGGAAGCCTGACCGCGACGCCCCCGGCGCTTCGATAGCCATGCCACGGGCCAGATCGCCTGGTGCTTCTCGATGAAGACCAACTTCATGACTCCATGTTGCTTCCTTCGCAAAGTAGGTTGCGGGCCTTGTTAGGATACCCCGCTCGGGTTTCAAGTCAGTGTGATCGCTGCAAGCTAAAGGGATAACCAAGCTGAATGAGGTCGTGAACGTAGTCGCAGATGGCGTGCCCAGGCTGCCGCTAGTTTACCCGACCGAATGTGACCAAGCACTGAGTGTGTCAACTTTTGCGTGTCGCAATAGTGGCGCGCAACAGATAGATGCGCATCTGAGCTGCTGGTGCCGACGCCGAGAAGGCGCCTTTCGCGGTTGCAAACACCGGAGATAGGCTTTTTACTTATGTTTGCCGGAGGAAACTGTCGCAGTGGTTTTTCATGGAGCAGCAGAATCTGCCTGAGGCTGATCTTGCCTGGCGAGCGGCCGAGGAAGCGCTCGCCGAGGCTCGGCGTATGCCTGGCGGCCGCGAACGCCATGAGGCGTTGAAGCGCGCCGGCAGGCTAAGATTGCACGCACAACGTCTCTTAGAATCGGCCCATCATCGAGGCGGCGATTAGTGCGCTGTCCCTTTATGGGCCTTGTCATACCCCGTTGGGCATTTCACATTCATTGTGATTAAGGCACCAACGGTCAGCAGATACGAGCAGGCGTTTTCCAGGCCTCGTGACTTCGCAGCATGCTACTTCTACAAGAATAACAGCCTTGCTACTTAAGAACGCGATGAAGATTGCAAGTGCAACAGTGTGACGCAGTCCTGCCAGAATAGCTGCCTAACGCGCGCAGCATTTTGCGCGGTGTACAGATCAATACAACTTGTCTTTGGAAAGATTGAGTCTCGTTAATTTAATGATCTAAGTTGAACTGCGCTTTCCTCGCGGTATCAAGAAGAACTTTTTTGAGCAAGAAAGTTCGTGGGTAAATTACTGGGTGCACTCTGCCTTTCAACAATTCGCGACAGCTGCGAGACTAATATTGAGCCCCTAATTTTTGTGCATCTTGATGCTAAAATGAGCTGGCCTATACGTCATGAAGTGTCGTTTCAGGCCATCCACCTGCAGCAGCTGTCGTCCGTAGAGCGGCGGCAGCTGCTCGCTTTTTTTGCCAGATCGTTGTGCGTCCCTCGCTCTGTGAGCGATGCTACCGCGTGGGAGCGCGGGGAGGCATCGGTGCCGCTGCAAAATTCAGCGATACGGTATATCGAGCGTTGTACGAAGCAAGGTGGTTGCGCCCAACGCGAGCGATTACAAAATAGCAGCTGACAAAACGGACAGCGTGCCCTCGCTCAAATGAACTCTGCCCACCTGACAAAAGTTGCTACCTGGAACTCCTGCGACAGCGAGCAATTTGCTTGCGCCCGCGTCGATGTTGCGATTGAATGTTAGCGCAATTAACGAAATCGTTTCCTTTCGCGTTCCCGTTCTGACTTTTTTCCTAGGGGGGACATCGTGATTGATTTGGAGCTTAAACTGGCTCGATTTGAAGAGCTTGCTGGCGAATGTGAACTTATTGCAAAGCTGGCCACCGACAACAAGAAACGCGAGTTGTTCTTGCGCGTCGGAGGTCACTATCGAGACTTAGCGACGGATTTAAAGACAGCAATAAATCGCATGCCAAAGGCGACCGTGAGAGGCTTGTCAGCTTAGTACGCAGCGCTCTCGGCGCGGCTACTTGTATCAGGCCTTGCAATGCCTTTCTCATGAATAATTTCAAGTCGAACCGCAGTTGGACCGCAGAGGATGACGCACTGAGCGCGGTGATGATTTTCAGTAAGCCCATTCCGGAAATAGTCGCCGAGCTTTCTCGGACAGAGAACGCGATAAACGCCAGCTCTATCAGGTCGGCTTCTCTGTCGCTCGCTTCGGCTCCCGTCGTCCGCCTAGCCGAAAAATCGGCTCTTCGCGATAGCGACTTCATCCTCACGGCACAAACGGCGTAGGATTGAATTGTTCACGGCAGCGAATTCGGCAAATATTGCGTCCTGGCGGTAGAGCTCGGCTTGACGTCACGAACACGGATTTCGGGCAGCACCCGACCCTTTGGTCCATTGGCGCCCTTCCAGAATGGCCGCAAAAGGCGACGACTAACGAATTGGCGTTCAGAACTCGCGCTGAAGCCAAGAACGGGCATCCGATATACCCCAGCGTCCGGGCAAACGTGACAGCTTCGTCGGCTCTTTTTCCATCAGGCTGGAGAAGGACTTTGATGAACTTGTCGGCATTCAAACACGTTGCGATCGGACACATTCCTCAAGCCGGACAACAGCAACGGCAACTAGTTCACGCTGCGGCTTAACGGTGTAGCCGCAGGACAGCTCAAAAAACGGCTTAAATGTGGCCGCGCCGATACAGTTACGCCGAGTGCGCGGGCACGTAAGCAGCGATTGAGATCAATATTTAAAAGTCTGCTCGCACCCTACGAGGACTCTCACTTAGCTTATCAGAGTTTGACGGTATACCGGCTCACAAATTTCGCAATTCATGTGATTTGGTCGCATTCGGCGAAGCAAGATCTTTAAGATTGCTTAAGAAATTTCCGGTATCGATGTTGCAGGAGCAAGGGCAATTGGATGTCAGCCTGGAGCATCGTAGCGATTGGTTGGGTCGGATCGAACGCGCTCCTATTTGGGGCGCTTTTGGCCCGCCGCTCTAATCCGAGTTTTCGGGCGAAACTCTTTCGGTGGGTCTTGCGCGATCGTCGCCCCCTTCGCAATCGCACCCAAACGTTCCGCGTGTGAACTCTGCGCACCGGGACGTATCATTACTTTGAACCGTCCTCATCCCGACCGCTAAGCGCAAGTTCACGAAGCGCTCCAGCAATGGTTGGACGCCGCTCTGTCTTAAGGCAATTTTCGAGGTGTTCGATTGGAATGGGTTCTTCTGATTTCCCTCGAATGGATAGTGCTAGGGAGCCCGGGTATGCCTAATACCACACTTGTGGCGCCTTTTGATTCCGAAGAGCTTTGTAAAAAGGCCGCAGTTGCGATCAAAGCGGAGATGGACACTTCGGTTCCTGGCCAACGAGCGCAGGTGCTTAGCCGCGTTGTTTGCATCCAAAGAAAAGATCGATGACGCCGCACGAGCTTTTCCGGGCTACGTGTACATTAGGCCAGAGCAGCAACAGATCGAGCGTCTCGCCCGCGGGTCGCTCAGCTGAAAACCGAACGAGACATCCGAAAAGGTAGAGACCACGATCCTCCTGGCGGCTGCGCGACCATTGCGGAGACGAGATTTCCTGCAGATCTCGACCGCGGTCGATTAGCAGGGCCACACCACTCGCGAGATCGCCGGCAGCCTGCGGCAGGCCGCCTCCGGCATTCGCGATGTGATTGACAATATCGCGAACGTCAGCAAGGCCTCCGACGAGGCCGGCGTAGCAGCCTCGAAGGTGCACCACGCCGCCACTGGACTGTCCTCGCAGTCTGAGCGTTTCAAGGCCGAGATGGATGGCTTTCTGGGTCGCTGCGGACGGCGTAAGCTGTCACAAACGCGCTGCTGCCTCCCCCTCACTGCCTGCGGCTGCTCGATTCACACATCGCGGAGACCCAAACGACCCAGCCCGCTATCCATCCCGGACATCGCTCAGTCCCGCGAATCACAATCAACCCACGGAATCAGCGATCAATTCCTCGGCAATATGTGTGAATTTTACAGCCGTAAGAACGGGGCGAGGGAGCAGACCCTCTCTGCGGCCAAACCTCAGATCTTCTGATTGTACTCGCCGACCTCGGGATGGGTGCGCAGCACGCTGTTCACCATCTCGAACATGTCGTGCATGCGCTGCTCGGAGACCGGGCTCTCGACCACGACCACGAGCTCGGGTTTGTTCGAGGACGCCCGCACCAGGCCCCAGCTGCCGTCCTCGACGGTCACGCGCACGCCATTGACGGTGACGAGATCGCGGATCGACTGGCCGCCAATCTTGGCGCCGTTCGCCTGCAAGGCTTCGAAGTGCTTCACGACCTGGTCGATGACGCCGTACTTCACCTCATCGGCGCAATGCGGCGACATGGTCGGCGACGACCAGGTTTTTGGCAGCGCGTTCTTCAAGTCAGCCATCGACTTGCCCGGCGCGCGGTCGAGCATGTCGCAGATCGCGAGCGCCGAGACCAGGCCATCGTCATAGCCGCGGCCATACGGCTTGTTGAAGAAGAAGTGGCCGGACTTCTCGAAGCCTGCGAGCGCGCCCGTCTCGTTGGTGCGACGCTTCATGTAGGAATGGCCGGTCTTCCAATAGGCGGTCCTGGCGCCCCGCTTCTGAAGCACCGGATCGGTGATGAACAGGCCGGTCGACTTCACGTCGACGATGAACTGCGCGTCCTTGTGGATCGCCGACATGTCGCGCGCGAGCATCACGCCGACCTTGTCGGCGAAAATCTCCTCGCCGGTGTTGTCGACGACGCCGCAGCGATCGCCGTCACCGTCGAAGCCGAGGCCGACATCCGCCTTGTGATGCAGCACCGCGTCGCGGATCGCGTGCAGCATCTCCATGTCCTCAGGATTCGGATTGTATTTGGGGAAGGTGTGATCGAGCTCGGTGTCGAGCGGGATCACTTCGCAGCCGATCGCCTCCAGCACCTGCGGCGCGAAGGCGCCGGCCGTGCCGTTGCCGCAGGCCGCGACGACCTTGAGCTTGCGCTTGAGCTTCGGACGGTTGGTGAGGTCGGCGATGTAGCGCGCCGGATAATTCTCGTGGAACTGGTAGGAGCCGCCGGCCTTATTCTTGAAATCCGCGTTGAGCACGATTTCCTTCAGCCGCGTCATCTCGTCGGGGCCGAAGGTCAGCGGGCGGTTGGCACCCATCTTCACGCCAGTCCAGCCATTGTCGTTGTGCGAGGCGGTCACCATCGCGACAGCGGGCACGTCGAGATCGAACTGGGCGAAATAGGCCATCGGCGTCACCGCGAGCCCAATGTCATGCACCTTGCATCCCGCAGCCATCAGGCCCGAGATCAGCGCATATTTGATCGAGGCCGAATAGCCGCGGAAATCATGGCCGGTGACGATCTCCTGGCTGACGCCGAGTTCCGCAATCAGCGCGCCCAGTCCCATCCCGAGCGCCTGCACGCCCATGAGGTTGATTTCCTTCTGGAACAGCCAGCGCGCGTCGTATTCGCGAAAACCTGTCGGCTTCACCATCGGCTCGGATTCGAAGGCGTAGGTGTTGGGCAAAAGCGCGGATTTCGGCTTGGGAAACATTGAAGCGGTCCCGTGAAAATAGCGTGAATTGATACAGTCTCTAGCGAATGACGGATCGCAACAGAGCGCAGAAATGAGTTGCAAGGCCGTAAATTGCACTGGCTCATAATTGCTAACATTACTCTCGCCGCCACTCAACCGCATCCAGCAATCCATCGCAGCCAGAACGCTGCCTCTCGCAAATTTTGATTGATCCGATTGATCTGAAGTGTCGGACGTTGGCGAACGGATCTCCTCGCGGTGGACCTAACTGGACCTGCGATCCGTTTCCGTTACGCTCGCGCGTTCAGAAGGACATTGTCGAGCGTTGCGCGGCATCCGCCGTGTTACTCGAGTGCTTGGTCTTAGATAGCGTCTACGTAGGCTTCAATTACAGTGTCGCCGACGACAATCGTGGGGATTTTACGCACAGAAGTTCGTATTATGGCTGCCGAACGACACTTAGTGGTGGGTGAGTCTTGCCGGATTGGGCCGGCGGCCCGTTAGTCTCGGCAGAAGAGCAAACCATCGCGGCGAACGCAAAAAACATCAAACCGAGGTCGGTCGAGGCTCCCGAAACCGTCTCGGAAATGAGCCATGCGATACAGGCTGATTGAGCCGCCTGACGCCCCGCCTCATCGCAGAAGCGGCGGCTCTTTCCAGTCGAAAATATGCCGCTAAAAAACAGACCAAACAAAATTACTCCAATAACGCCGAGATTGGCCAGCACGGCGACAGGAAAACTGGATGCTCTTACGCTACCATTTCCGGCGCCCAAGTAGCTGGTATCCATAAAGACCTGCCAAGCCTGTGCATTCCAAGACGAGCGCTCAATCCCAGAGTCGGAAGACAGCTTGTTAAAAATAATCTGATCGCCAATACTTTGTATGTACGCCGAGGTGTCCGCGTTCAACGCTAGGGCTACCCCGACGATGGGCACGATTAGCGGAACTGCAATTAGAAAAATGGTAGCTTCAATAGTCGCACTGCTACGAAGTGTCCTGATCATAGTCTCTACATAAGCGAATGCGAAAAACGCTGCAAAACCGACATAGGCAGTCGTGGAAGTCGAAAATACCAACGCGAGTAGAGACAGCAATGAAAGCGTGAGTGACAATTTGCGTCGCACGCCGAGTAGCCAAAGCTTACTCGTGTACGCGAAAAAGCCTAAAGTGACGAACCCGAAAACGGAGGCTTCGTTGAATGACCCAATTATTCTTTTGAACCCGGCAACCTGATCATCATTCAGAATTCTGTAGCTCGCGTTCCGGATAAAGGCGAGCAATTCGGTAGTTCCTGTTGCGTAGGTAGCAAGGTCCAAAACCGCAAAGACAAGATTCAAGATAACGCACATCAGCGCCGCCGACCGTAGCTGCTGTTGCCGAATAGGATCAGATCCAAATCCATAAAACAAAAAGAAGCATACGAAGTCGGCTCCCAAATAGACGGTCTGGGTCAGATTTGATGCCGCGGGATAAAGTAGAATACTTCCAGCATCTTTGGAGAAGCGAATCGGAAAAACGTAAGTTTGCCCGGCAAAAAGTCGAGGGAAAAAAAATGCGGAAAGGCCAGCAAAAATCGCAAGCAGCAAAAGCCAAAAACCGGGAAGCCCGATTCTTATTCCGAGCAGAGATTTTTTCCTAATGGATTGCACGCTCAGAAGCTTCAAGCATGTAAAACCCAGCAAGAGTTGAGCCGGTGAAAGGCTGCTGCCCCCTAAGGAGTCGAGTACAAAGGCAGCCGCCGAGCCCAACAGTGTGCTCGCGAAGAACACATAGACGATAAACGAAGGTGGGCAAAACAGCGACGCTACCCCCACAATCAATGAGAGAAGGCCAATAATCTCAACTGTCATTTGATAAGCTCGTCCCGACCTTACTCGTCAACAACGACCATGAAGGATCAAATCCAATTTCCTTCCACCGGGCACGTCTAGCTCATCTTCGAAAATATCGAAATCGATAATCTGACAACCGGGATTGGAAGCTAACCGCGAGGACTAGAATGCCCCGAAATTTGCGCCTGCCGCCGGGACCACTCTCAGCAGGTAGAGATCTCTAGCACCTTCGCTTCCATCCATGATAGGTAACTGGCATCCTTCGCGGGCAGCTTAAAGTGAAAATCAAGGAGCTTTGAGATTCAGTATTAACCTGCAGTCGCCTAAAGGGAAGCAACTTTGGCATTTGCCAAGCGTGGCGCTCAGGGTAGAGTATTTATGTTTTCTGTGGGAATTGAAATATATGATGAGACCTAAAATCAAATTGATGACTGAGCGGCAATGGTAACGTGCGGTCGCCCCCTTTGCAGCCAGTTTGGACGAGACCTTTTGTCCGCATGGAAGCGATAGCTTAGGGGCTCGTCGGCACATGCAGCATACCAAACACTTTCCCGCGCTGGATGGATTGCGAGGAATAGCAGCTTTTTGCGTTTTCCTCGGCCATCTGGAGCTTGGCAAATATCTCCACCCGCCTCATTTCGAGCTTGCCGTCGACTTTTTCTTCTTGCTTAGCGGCTTTGTCGTCGCGCATGCCTACGAAGAGAAACTAAAATGCGGGATGTCGTTTTCCACGTTCGCGCAAATCCGGCTCGTTCGACTATATCCGCTAATACTGCTAGGATTGTCCGTTGGTGCTATTATTCTGTCCACTCGCGCGCTGTTGGGCCATGACCTCTCTTTCATTCTCAGGGGATCCCTAGCATGGCTCCTTGCGCTCGTGATGATTCCTACACCGCTGCTTGAATACACGGTAGGCGAAGCGGCGTTTCCTTTTAATGTTCCGTCCTGGTCTTTAAGTGCCGAGCTTATTAGTAATGCATTTTATGCCTTATTTGTCAGGCATTTGACCGACAGGGTACTCGCATTCGTCGTCGCCGGCAGCGCTATCTTAGTGTTAATTTTCGGCGTGGATGGGGGGCCGACTTTCAGCACGACCCACATCGGATTTGTGCGCGTCATGTTTTCTTTTCCAGCCGGCATTGCTTTGTATCGGCTGTTTCGAATGGGGTGGCTGGAATATTTCAAAGCCCCATTTCTAGTCATCGTTGCCCTACTTCTCGTCACGTTCTGTTTGCCACGTGGTCAGCTCTCTTGGCTCGTTGACGACGTGTCGGTGTTGGTCACATTCCCAGTCATTGTTGCTGCTGGAGCCAACATCCCGATGTCAGGGGCCCGCAAACGCATTTCGCTATTTTTGGGTCAATTATCTTATCCACTGTATATCTTGCATCACCCTTTGATAAAGCCTTTCGCGAATGTGACGCGGGTTTACCAACTGACTGGATCGCTTTTCGTGTGTTGGACGGTATTGGAAATTGTTACGATCGTAAGCTTCTCATTGGCTGCGATGAAATTTTATGATGAACCTTTGCGGAAAATTCTTAGCCGACAGCTGCTTCGGAGGGATGACCAAGTTGTCCACGCCTCCTAGCGTTGGGTTGTTTTTGAAAAGCATTGCCACCTTGCGCCAGCAGGATTCAAGCCGGCGATTGCTCTGACTATGGCGGGGCATAAACAAGAGAGCGTCCTATCTTTTTAAGCTTCCCCAGAGCCGGTCACGACTGCTGTTGAAGCAAGCGACTGGACCTACTGTACTTTCGGAATGCAGGTCGGTCGCGTGTCTGACCGCAGGGTCGCTGACACCTACAAACGGACGCTAGATCGCGCGGGTCACTCGGCGTGATGCGAATGTCGCCGGCCATTTTCGCTGCCCTGTTCGAAGAGCTGGATTGGGAGATTGGTCCACCCGGAAGAAGCACGGTGCGCGCAGCAGCGGAACAACCGCGGCAGAATGACTCGGCAACTATTTCGATCGTTGATCGTAACGCGTGTGGCGTAACCGTTCGGCGCAGGCCGCAGCCTCACTGCCTGAGCAGTTCAGGGGTTTCTTTGTAGAACTTCACGAGCTCGCTCAGTGTCGATTCCGAACTCGGCGGCGCCAGGGTGCTCTTTCTCCGACACCATAGACCGCATGAGGCCACCTTCGATCTCCATCTCGCTGGCGATGCCCATAGCCAATCTTCATCTTCGCCGAGGTCTTTGGCGAGCTTGGCCAGGGTGGTAACGTGATGGACCTTGTTGAGGTGGGTGCTCATGCCGCTCGAGCAGGGATCGCTGACGCCGGCGTCCAATTCCAGGGCAGGAGTTCGTCCAGTCGATGAGCTGGGTGGGCGGCGATGCGGGCAAGGATATCCGTGAGCCTGGCCCATGGATCGACGCCATTCATTTTGGCCATGATGATCAAACTAGACATGGAAGCCGTCCGCCGCGATCAGAGCCACTGAACAACCAGGAGTTTCGCCAAGAGCGATGCCTCGCAAGCCCCGTTCGGCGGCATTATTGGAGAAACACACGCGTCCGTCTTCCAGGCACAGCGGGAAGCTCGCCCATCGTCTCAGGATGTAGTTGAACGCCTTAGCCGATGCGGCGAGCTGGGAACTATCTCCGTCGCGTGCTAATTGTGCGGAAGCTTCTTGGTATAATCAAGCTCGTCGTTCGCGCTGATGACGTGCCGCGTAGGTCGCCGACCGCCTTGCGCCGTCGTTGCAAGCGAGGAGCCGCTTTGGATCGAACGTTCGCTCCAACGCAATAAACGTGTCGCACTTGATAGACCTCGGACTACAGCTAGACGTTCGAGAACTAGTTGATAAGTTGTCGACGAATTAGGTGGCTGCCTGCTTCGCGGTCTGTTCCAGGCAGTTTCTTCTTCGTGGGATTCCCTTTCTGCATGTTCTTTTGCTTCCCGTCTTTGCGCTGCGCTTGGTAAGCCAGCGACCGATCGCCGTTTTGTTTTCGCGCCCTGCCAACAGTCTTGTGGTCGACGCCGATTTCAGCCGCGATCGCGGGATCGGACTTCCGCAAGTTGGCTGCGACGGCGACTGCCGCCCGCAGCGTAGCCGTCGCGCCGCGGCAGCGCTCTAGCGCTTGCTCTTCGACAGGTGCTCCGCGATGCTCTGAGCGCGTCGCTCCTTAGCCTCGGTACCGAGGCGAGCAACGGTCGTGACTACTGCGGCCAGCAGCGCGACCCAGACACAGACGCCAAAAACGAGTAACGCAAGCTTGCGCACGTCAGCCTCGCAGCGGGAACGGACCGCCGCGCCGAATATCTTGGCGCGACGGCTTCGCCTTGGGGTAAGCCCCGGCGGGGGCAATTTCCGGTGGTCAAAACGTATAGTGCTCTGCGAAGGCAGCAAGCTTGCGTTGGAATTAGGCTTGATGTCCGCGTGAGAAGTTAATCCTGGAACCACACGAGCGAGATGCGGCCGCCTTCCGTGCGCAAGCCGACGCGCGCCGGATAGAGAAGCACATCAGATGCTGTGCGGAACAGAGAGCCGGTCAGCGCGTTCGAGCTTCAGCTTGTCTAAACATAATGCCACGTCTTGCCGAATGGCTGCGACCGGCAGATCGTGCGATCTTAGCGGGCATATTCGTGCAGCGGCAGAGCGTAAGTCCTTCCGGCGCTCGTGGAGCGCGGCAAACCGGCAGAAGGACCTGCCAAATGCCGGAGGAACGCTCTCGTCAACGAGCCGACTCGGCTTGAGCCCAACCGTTCGCGGCTGATTACGGGTAGATGGACGCCGGGAAAATTGGGTTTCAGCTTGGGTGTCGCCACGAGCGTATGGCATCAATCGCGTGCGCGACCAACACCGCTACACTTATCGCAATGAAGAGCACCGCAAGCCAGGTGAGCATGCTCCACCTCCAAATTCGGAAGTGAACGCGCGGCACCTGCACAGTCAAAGCTATCCTGACTGAAGCTTCGATTCGGTGTCAGCATGAGGATTTGCGGCAACACGCGAATGCGCGCTTCAGCGGCAAAACGTCATGAAAAGCAGTGCGCCGACCACAATGGCCGCGAGAAGTAGTAACAACATACTGCGACCCCCGACTCATTTGAATATTACAGCGCATTTCGCCGTTTTTGACCCGGACTACTGCCTTTTCCCCAGCCGGGAAGCCGCTTTCTCGCAATTTCGGTCCTTGCAACGCGGCTCTCTGCCGATCGGCACCTAAAAAACTGTTTGTTACTCGCCAGCTTCACGACTGAGTACCAGTGCAACAATCGCCCGCGCGATCTGTCGGAAGTCCGCTGGGATGTGATTTAGTAGAGGGAGCAGTCCGTACGCCCTGATCGTACTGCTCCCGCGTTTGACGGGCGGATTCTTAAGAGGACACAAATTTGGACAATTGAACCTGCTGTCGGACTCTCGGTCCGTGCACGGCAGCGGAAACACACATGCATGCGCTTGCGTATATTTCGCCCATAAGTGGAAGCTGCTTAGTCGCTGTATCGCTGGGACCGCAAATTGCTCGGTGCAAGGACCAGGATGCCATATCACCTTGCCCGCTTTAGATCGGAACTCTCGGCCCGTGCGCCTTGTCTAATCTAGCGAGCCCGACCTGTCGAATGATGTCCGCCGAGAATTGCTCTTTCGTTCAGTGGCGCGTCTTTATCCCTTGCCTGCTGCCTTAGTGGGCGCGCCAGCTATTAGGTCCGCCTACTAGACGCGGGAGCTGCCTCGCTGGCGTCCGGTCTCGATCAATGCGTGCACAAATTCGCGATCCTTAGATGGATGAATGCTACCAACTATGAGTTGGTAAATCCGATGACGGAAATGGGGCGATCGCCGCCATAGCAACCAAACAGGGAGCGCCAAGTTCGCAAGGATCCAACTCAATAAGATTTGCTCTTGGATCGTCATCGACAATTCCTCTAGACCGCGGACAACGCCTTGCTCGAATGAGCGGTTCCATAGGTGTGGAGCTGGCGCCAGCGCGATCGAGCGAAAAGCGGGAAGCTTCCCCGTAATAGGTGTTACTATACCTAACGCCGAGTTGGGGTGGCGTGCCATTCAGCAAGGCGGATCATGAAAGCGATCCGGCAAGACATTTCCCAAGCTTCCAATTCGCGATCGAAAGCGTGCTGGGGCTGAAGTTCGCTCCGACCCTCGTCGACGACGGCCTGCAGCCATTCAAGTGCTTGAAAATAGTCGGGACCCTTGCCCGATCGGCTTACCCGGAACAGCTTTGCTTCGAGGGCGCCACGCGCTTCCCCGGCGCTTCTCGCCCTCTCGAGGCGGTCCTGTGGTCGCGCAAACAGATGGTCGAACAGCTTCATCAGTGGCCACACCCTCGCGAAAGCGTACCCAAGCCGCTCTAGTTTTCAATGGCTGCGTGGGTCTAATGAGGACCTTCAGATCGCTAGGCCGAGCGCAATCAAACATGTCGGTCGCGTCGTCTTTGCCGGCAGAACGTCAGCGGCAAGTTGTGGTCATGATACGCTTGCAGCTAGCGCGGACCACAACCCCCGAGAAACTCGTTAGGAGCGACGTCTTAATTGGCTTACCTCGATCGGGCCGCCAAGACCGATTAATCCTGCGCCTAAAGAAGTTGGCCGGGGGTCCAATAGGTTTTTCTTGTCGGCGAGCTGGCCGGAAACTATTGTTGAACTGATCAATCGATAATGGGATTTTGGCTGTGGCTCTCGGTACAGTGAAATGGTTTAACGCAACGAAAGGTTTCGGTTTCATTCAGCCGCACGACGGCGGGCCGGATGTGTTCGTGCATATCTCAGCGGTTCAGGCGGCCGGCTACACCGGTCTCGTCGAAGGAGCTAAAGTAAGCTATGAGCTCATCACCGGTCGCAACGGCAAGTCATCGGCTGAGAACTTGCGGATCGGCTGATCGTGGGCCACCTCGCCAATCAAGAGAAGAACCTCCCACCATTGGCGTGGGAGCAGTGAGCAAATATCAACCGACAGTCACAGATGATCGCGCTTATCTCGATCGTGGCTGACATCTTTCAGCGATAGGAACTCGCCGGCATTTCAAGGTAAATCCGCGCGTCATCCGAAGATCGTTAGGCCGCAGCTGCAAAATATCCCGCAAGAGCAATACCGGCTGCAATCAACAGACGCGAAAGCGTTTGGCCATATCCATCTTATTGCATATATTGCGCTATGGCCCGCCAGATGCCGATGAGTCGAGATAATTCATTGGCCGCGACATCAGTTCAAGTCGGTACGTTTGGCACGCCGTGATTTGCACGAATGCGTTTGCTGTCAACGAATGTGCAGCAGACGGGTCTTTTCAGAATCTTTGATGCGCAAGTCGATCCGGATTAAACCTACGATCGCTTGTTATGCAAACTGAACGCCCAGCATCTTGCCGCGGCGCCACATGACATTGCAGCGCCGGCGAGCCCCGCCCTCGACGAATGCTAATTCGAATTTGGTGGGTAAGTCCGTGGTCATCACCGCGAACAGTTTAGCGCCGGTCTCTGACAAATCCATCACTCTGCACTCCCGATCATTCCCGCCAACCACAACAATCCATGCGGACTGATGGCGGCTGCGTCGGGCCTCTTTTCTAGGGGAGCGAACAGACGGCTTGTGCATAAAGGCACAGTTTAGAGCCCATTTGTTAAAAGACGCTTAGTTTCGCAGCTCCTTGAAAGTCGCGGCGCGCATCGGACCAATCGGTAAGCATCGCTAATTTGATTAAGTCTCGTACCTGACCATTGGATCTGAATGCCGGCAAAAGGTGTCCTTGCGTTGTTTTCGAGCCTAGCTGGATCATAGGATCACAGGCGTTTGCGCGCATTTGAAACGACCTGTGCGGTCCACGTCACTGCTATCGAACGTGGATCGGGCTCACATGCTTGCTTTCATTGCCACGAGACCGCGTCCCCGACACGCTGGCTCCGCGCAGCACCGCGGGCTAGGCCCCCACAATTCGCTGGCTCGAGGGCATGCGCCTTCTGCTCACTGCAATGAAGCCGTGCCTCAAAATTCAACTTGACCAGCACAAACGACAATGTTGCACTGCACTATGTTGCATCGCGTCAACCGTGTCGAGGTTGTCATGAATGAAATTGTTGATCGAGTTTTGCAAAACTATCAGCTCAATAACCCACTAGACGCTGCGAGCGTGGTCGAATCGAGAGAGAAAGTTTCCCAGTATGTCGCAAAGCTTGCGTCGGCAGGGCAGAATGATCGTCGTCGGCTCATCGTTTTTGCGAGGGCTTATTTGAAAGAGCTACATCAGGGGCCGGATCGACGGTTTACCGGCTGTTGAAGGAGTTCGGCTTCGCCGGCGGCTTGTCCCGTTCACCCAAACCTCCGTTCGGCGCGTTAGAATTAGGTCAGTCGTATTAACTTAGCGGTGCTGTGGCATTGTTTCGCGCGAGTGAAACGTCGCATTCTCAGACGTTCGCTCGGCGTTGTAGGATCAACGATTATTGGCGATGGTAGGTTTGGATTGCCGCCGCAAATGCCGGACCCTGCTTTGTCAGTTGTGATTGAACGTTGTTCAAGGAGCTAGCCATGCGCGTTCATGCTTCAATCGGATTAGGCGCTTGTTTGATTGCTTTGAATGTTGGTGCGGCCTTCGGGCAGGGCAGCGGTCCGGGAGTCAATGCTGAGACGCCTGGTGCAGCTACAGGGTCCTCGCCGATGACGAATCAAGCTCCGCCGCCCATGGCGCCCTTGGGTGTTCAAGGGGTAGCTGCAGAACCCGCTCCCTCGCCAAACGGACTGGCGAAGCCGACTGCCGATGGTATCGGGACCATAATTGTACCAGCACGTCCCTGCGGCGTCGCGGCTCATGAAACTGACGGGACAACTACCTGCGTGGGAATCTACCGTCGGTAGCCTCGCCAGCTGAAGGTCCCCATAGGCCGAAAGCGTCGGTCACGCTTGCTTGCGCTGTCACAACGGCTCTAACCGGTCAGCGGCTACCGGCCGCGACCTGTGATTCAAGCACTATTTGGCCCAATTTTGCGAAGCAGCATCCGGCAAGGCTTCCCGCTACCTTCATCGCCGCATCGACAAGGTGACCGTGTCGCTCCGGAGTTAGATGTTGCAGACCCTCAAGTCCCAATGCCGCAATAGCGATAAGAACTACGACCTTGATGAAATGTTGAGGGTAAGCCAAAACAAATAGCGCTCCTAGGAGAGCGTAGGCTGCAAAGCGATCAAATCCTGCAGAACCCGTTTCTGGACGAAGCCCGAGCGGCGACAATGTCACAAAACAGACAAAGCCAAACGTTGACCACGCACACAATATGAAGAGCTTACGAACCATTGCATCCACGATAGTGTCGGCCGTTGCGTTGCGCAAGTTCGCATTTGTTGCGTTCTTACGCGCGCGACGACAAATGCGAACGCGCTAGACTGCTCGGGATTTCAAAAGGATTTGCTTCGGCCGCTTGCGTTACCAGTGGAGCGACATTCTAGCGCAGCACATGACGCGATGCTTTTGCGAGGATCGACCAAGCATCGAGCATCACGCATCTATCAAAGAAAGTCGTACTGGAGTTGCGGTCAGCGCAGGATTTGGCTCGGCACATCTTCTGCCCGTGGTGTATTGATGCCAGGAGTTTAGCGCGATGATTGGAAAGGTTTTGGCTGCTGTAGTCGGCCTGATGGCTTCAGTAGGACTTGCGTTTGCAGCAGCACGGGGCTTCGACGACGAGACGGCATGTGCGGCAACAGCATTTAAGCAATACCTTACATCGAGTGAGAAATTTAAGCACAATAAGAAGGTGAGCGATCAAATCGAACAACGTCGCTTACAGGAGAAGTTTTGTTTGCGTTTTGCGGAATGCGTTGTTCGCGGGAAAAAATCCAGAGAAGATTCCGAATTTTCTAATCAGTTTGCCGATTGCCTGAAAGAGGAGGCGGTTGAGCTCTATAAGCTGTTCCAGGAATAGTCTTGAGCGCTGATTGGGGCTGTGCTGCTTTGCCGTGCGAATCACTACAGAATGCCAAGGACGGAGGCTGACAAACGACACGCCGACAGCTAGCAAATGTAGGTTTGAGGATTCTAACAAGAACGAGCGCTGCAATTCGGAAACCCAACCGCTAGCGCATCGAGGATACGCAAGTCCAAGTCCAGCAACCGTTATTGCGCAGGAGAGGCACTCAAGCCCTGCTAAATTCGAGGCCACGCTGAGCGATGGTTCGGACAAGTGAGAAAATCGCGACAATCAAACACAGAGCGAGAGCCTGGCGTGGCCGCCCATATCTTTGTGGTGCCGAAGGCCAGACAAGATAACCCTGCAGCAAGATCGCGGCGGCTGCAGCCAGCACTTCGGGCTGTGTCATTTTCGTATGGTTGGCAATAACGATGGAAAGCGCATCAAGGTGAGCGCGGAATAAGCAGAACCCCGAGGGACTTCACAGATTGAGGTCGGCGCATAAGACAAGGTTTAACTCCCTATCCTGCACCGCAATGCGGGTTAAGCGCTCGTAGTCGTCGCGGTTTGAAAAGTTGCATCGCGGCAGCTTCTACAACTTTCAACCGCAGGCCGGCATAGTTTAGATTGCGAACATCCGTTCGCCCTCGATAGTCAAAAGCGTCAAGATTCCACTGGCATACGCGCCAGTATCAATATTTATGCGGTTTGCGCGAATATCCGGCTGCGCGACCGGTGTGTGACCGTGAACCACGTACTTACCGAAGTTCCGCTCGCTTTCCAAAAACTCGTCTCTGATCCAAAGCAGGTCTTCTTCACGCTGTTCCTGCAATGAAATTCCGGGCTTTACGCCGGCATGAGCAAAGAAAAAATCGCCGCACGTGAAACTTGGTTGTAGCTTGGCAAGTAAGCGATGATGGTCAGGCGGCATGCGAGCGTACAAATCTCTGACCAATTGGTCCCTTTCGTCTGGGCCAGGCCTCATCGACGGTGTCAGGCCATAGGAAAGCAATGTCTGGAATCCACCAAAATCTTTCCACGCTTCGATTCGGTTCGCGTCCTGCAAGACGTCTAACAAGAAGGCTTCATGGTTTCCCTTAAGAAAGATAGCCTCGTGTCGTCGGCTCCTCTCGACTAGAAGGTCTAGCGTTTCGGACGAGTTTGGGCCTCGATCGATATAGTCTCCCAAGAAGACATGCAACGCTCGCGCCGGTCCTGAGCGCCTTAGATGAAGATCTATGGCCGCAAATACGCCCCGGAGCAAATCGGCTCTGCCGTGGATATCGCCGATCGCATAAATTCGGATTCCGTCGGGCAGCCGTGGCTTGATACCGGATGCGGCCTTGATTTTGTGTCCTCTAGTTATAACCATAGATCGTTGTGCGCCAGTTCCTTATGGTCGATACGGCGGTCTGATAGTTAAGCTGGGCCGCAAGTTCAAGGCAATGCTCCGACTACGGCAAGATGACGCCTGCGCCGGAGCGTAGGCTGTCGGTGACGGCCGATCTTCATTTTGGCAGGTGAGCCAATGCTTGGTGCTCAGCCTGCGCGCGGAATGTGGCGATCCCTTCAAGGACCCGTTATTAGGCTAGCTTAGTGTCCGGGGGGCCGTCTTCAACTACAGCCGCTGTGGCAATAGCGCGACATATTTCCGTACCGACGAGTTGGCGCTCGGGCCTGTTCGCAGTTTTTCGTTCACATGCTGGCGAGCCAGCGCAGGCCGCTGTTCAGTAGCTCCGCTAATTTCTTTGCCTGGAACAACGAGCTAAGTGGGCGAGGGCATCACTGCAGACGACCTGCAGTCGGAAGGAGGCGAAATAAAAATTTTTGGTCGGGAACAACTTGATCTGAGGCGCAGTAGGAGGGTTAACAGCCTTAACGTGTAAAATCGAAGTTGAGGACCAAGCGAACAGCAGAACATCTTTTATCGAATCACACCGAGATTTCGATTGCCATAGTTCAGCTCGAGGCTAAAATTTGAACTAGTTCCGTCGGAATTGCTTAAATCGCGGCATTGGTATCAAAGTCGCGGGAGGCCGGAATTAACTATTGAACCTGCTGTTTTTGAATCGCTTATTCCCACGGGCGTGGTTTCGATGAACGATGTGCACTATTTCGCTCCGCACAATTTTTGAAGTTGCGTTGCACAGGTCTTAGGGTTAAAAAATAACCAAAGCAGCGTGCAACCTGTGAGGGTTGTGGCGGTCGAAGAATTTAAATGAGGTCGACTTGCATGAGGCCTTCACAATTGGATGTGCGCCGTCGTGAAGGCGCGTCGATGCTGTTTGCGGGACTTTCGTCGGGATTGATATTGATCGGAGGGGGGCGGTATGGCGCTTCTTGCTGATCGTCGTGCAGGTCAATCAATACGCTTTCCGGATCAAGCGCTGCCCTCGGCAGGCGACGTGACCGAGACGCAGGCGAGCGAAACCGTTCGGAATGTCGACACAGAACGAACGGTTTCTGAAGGTGGCTCCCGGCTTGGCGGTCAGCTTCGGGTTGCTAACGACGATTTTCAGTCGCGCCAATCAGTTCAAATTCCGTGCGGAGCGGTTGGCTTCATCTTTGCTGGAGCGGACGCGATTGCTATCGTCGCTGCAAGCTTGTTTGGAGCTGCCGGCTATCAACGGTTGCTTTTGGACGGACCGTTTAACCTGAATTTCCATGTTGGAGCGGGCCTTGCCGGAGCAACGCTCTATATCTTGATTGGGCGCTCATCAGGGTTTTATCAGGTAGACGCGCTTTTTTCGCTCAGACGCAATACGAGCGATATTATTTGGCACTGGTTCCTCACGAGCCTTCTGCTGGCGTTTCTCGCCTTCTTGTTCCGCATTGGCGTGGAGTTTTCGCGAGGCTCCATTCTATGTTTCGCGCTGCTCGCTTTGCCGCTCCTGTTTGGCTCGCGTGACTTGATGAAAACGGCGCTCATCGCAGCTGTTCGACGTCAGCGGGTTCAGGGACGGCGCGTTGTGACGGCGGGGCTGCGTAACGAGCTGCCGGCGGTTGATCCGCTTGATCTTCTTCGTCGCTTCGGTTTGACCGAGGTCGGCCGTGTTGAGCTTCCCAATAGTGGTAGTTGGTCTCTCGGCGGCAACCAAAGCGCTCTGACGTCCTTGGATCGCGTCCTGGATATTGCTCGGGAGCAGGGCGCTGAGGAGATTGTTTTGGCGGTGTCGTGGAACGACTCGCGAATAATCGATCTCATGCGAGATAGGTTTCGTAATTCTCCGCTGCCGGTTCAACTCCTTCCGGATCATCGAATCCGGCATCTGGTCAACAATCCCGCTTTCACGGTTCGGCGCTCCTTTGCCATCGAGGTGCAGCGCGCGCCCTTGTCGCGACTAGAGCAAGTTGCTAAGCGCGCTCTTGACATTGTCGGCGCGGGATTTGGGCTCATCATGCTGTCTCCGCTGATGCTGATGACGGCGCTTGCGATTAAGCTCGATACCAAAGGGCCTGTATTCTTTTTGCAGAAACGGACTGGTTTCAACTCGAAGCAATTTACGATTTTTAAGTTCCGAACCATGAGCGTCATGGAGGATGGCGCTAAGGTGGTGCAAGCGGAGCGCGACGACCCGCGTGTTAGCACCTTGGGTAGTATTTTGCGCGCAACGAGTATCGACGAGCTGCCACAGCTATTCAACGTGATGCTTGGCAACATGTCATTGGTCGGGCCTCGCCCACACGCAGTAGCGCATGATTCCTACTATGGCAGTCAACTTTCGGACTACGCGTTTCGCCACCATGTAAAGCCGGGCATTACGGGATGGGCACAAATTCATGGTTGCCGTGGTGGGACCGCTGAGGTCGAGTCGATGAAGAGGCGGCTTGATTTTGACCTGTGGTACATCAGCAATTGGAGTTTTGCGCTTGATCTTCAGATCCTCTTCCGGACGGTTACGGAAGTGGTGCGCCGCAGAAACGCCTATTAGCACCGACATTCTGGATCCCGATTACTTGCAAAGTTGGCGATTAACCCGTCGAAGTATTTCGGCGGGCAATAGTTTGCCGCTAACAACTCGCCTTGCGTCCAACCTTTGTCCGTCGATTCCGAACATTGGTGATAGGCATAAGCTTTCCGCTTGTCGGACCAATCAGACTTCTCGCATGTTCCCACCATGACAAGGTTGTGTCCTAATGAATTCTAAGCAACCCAACATTGATTGCATAAATCCGCTAGAAGTTGGAGCAGTCATCGCGACTTCCTGGGTTCAGACTTTTGGCCCAAGTCTTGCTGATTTGGAGAGATCACTAGGCAGTTCCAGCGCGTTTTCCATGGTCTCAGAAAAGCCAATAAGACCTTTCGGAATGTGGAAATGAAGATTGAGAAGTTAGAGATCGCTGATGTTCTGCTGCTCACGCCGAGCAAGCACGGTGATCGACGTGGCTTCTTCTCGGAAACATTCCGCGCAGACATCTTTGCCGATTGGGTAGGTCAGACCATCTTTGTGCAGGACAATCATGCCTTTTCAGCGCAGAGAGGCGTTCTTCGAGGTCTACACTTCCAAATCGCACCGCGGGCACAGGGAAAGCTTGTGAGATGCTCACGCGGGGCGATCCTGGACGTGGGCGTCGATATCAGGGTCGGCTCCCCAACCTACGGTCGACATGTTGCGGTCGAACTATCTGCAGCTAATTGGCATCAGCTTTGGATTCCGCCGGGCTTTGCGCACGGATATTTGACGCTCGAGGATGATTGCGAGGTCATTTATAAGGTGACCGACTATTATGCGCCTGAGTGCGATCGTGGGATCGCTTGGGACGACCCCGAGCTGGCGATCGATTGGCGAGTGTCAGCCGATGACGTAATCCTGTCCGACAAGGATGGTAAGCATCCGAGGCTCGCTGGAGCGGGTCCGTTTTTTGAATTTGGTCGGTGAGGAGAATCCAGAGATGCGAGTTCTAGTCACGGGCGGCGCCGGGTTTATAGGTTCGGCGGTGTGCCGTCACTTCATACTTGAGCTCGGTCACAAGGTGACGGTCGTCGATAAATTGACTTACGCGGGCAATCTGGCCTCGCTGGCGCCGGTTGCTAGCCGCCCTCAATTCGCTTTCGAGAAAGAGGACATCTGCGACGCTGATGCGGTTGGTGCCATTTTTGCCAAGCACCAGCCAGACGCTATCGTTCATCTTGCCGCCGAAAGCCATGTCGACCGCTCAATCTCCGGATCCGACGTCTTTGTCCGGACCAATGTGCTTGGTACCTTCACGTTGCTGGAAGCTGCGCGTAAATACATGGCATCGAGCAAGAGGGCGACGGACGATTTTCGTTTCGTTCACGTCTCGACCGACGAGGTCTATGGGTCTCTAGGCGAGCAGGGGCTATTTACGGAAACGACATCCTACGATCCGAGCTCGCCATATTCGGCGACGAAGGCTGCTTCCGACCATCTCGCCAAAGCATGGCAACGAACCTATGGGTTGCCGGTGATGGTTTCAAACTGTTCTAACAATTACGGCCCCTACCATTTCCCGGAAAAGTTAATCCCGCTGATGATACTGAATGCTTTGGATCGCAAGCGGTTACCGGTTTATGGCGATGGGTCGAATATCCGTGACTGGCTTTTTGTAGAAGATCACGCGCGTGCGTTGGGCATCATTCTCGCGAAAGGCAAGCCAGGACACACATACAACGTTGGCGGTCGGAACGAGCGGGCCAATATTGATGTTGTTCGCCAAATCTGCTCATGGATGGACCGCCTTCGCCCGTCAGACAAATCCTGCCATGAGCTTATCGAATTTGTGGCCGACCGGCCGGGTCACGATCAGCGTTACGCGATCGATGCGACCAAACTCGAGACTGATCTAGGGTGGCGCGCGCTCGAAACGTTCGAGACCGGTATTGAGAAGACGGTGCGCTGGTATCTTGACCGCCGCGACTGGTGGGCCCCGTTGCGCGACAAAGTCTATGGAGGTGAGCGGCTCGGGCTGGTGAAGGCTTGAGGGCGTATCATGCGTCTCTATGTCATCGGGTCGAACGGGCAGGTTGCCAGGTCACTGCGGGAGGTCGCTGAGGCTCAAAGCGACGTCGTCTGCGGCTTTGCTCAGCGGCCTGAAGTTGACTTACTGCGTCCGGCCTCCATCGAACGGGCGTTGGCAGAATTCCGTCCCGACATTGTTGTCAATCCCGCCGCCTATACGGCGGTCGATCGAGCCGAATCGGAGCCAGAATTGGCATTCGCCCTCAACCGCGACGGAGCTGGAGCGGTGGCAGCGGCCGCCGCAAAGCATGATGCTCCCATCATCCATTTGTCGACCGACTATGTCTTCGATGGAAAGAAGGAGGGGGCGTATGTTGAAGACGACCCCCTCAATCCGCAAAGCATCTATGGGCGGTCAAAGCGAGACGGCGAGCTGGCGGTCGCTGCGGCGAATCCCCGACACATCATTCTGAGAACCTCGTGGGTGTATGCACCATTTGGCGTGAATTTCACGAGGACGATGCTCCGTCTCGCGGCCGAACGGGACAGCTTGCGTGTCGTCGATGATCAGATTGGCTGTCCAACCTATGCGCCGGACATTGCCGCTGCCATTTTTGCTGTAGCGAGAAGGGCCCTTGGCGAGGGGTGGCAAGCCAAATACGGCGGCGTTACACACATGGCCGGCCCAGACGCGGTCACGTGGTTCAAATTTGCCGAGCTTATCGTCGCGGGGGCTGCGCTTCGAGGAGGGCGTTCGGTTCCGGTCAGTCCAATCTCCACGGCGGAATATCCGACGCCGGCGGTTCGGCCAGCTAATTCGCATCTATCCAGTGCGAAGCTGGCATCGGTTTTCGATTTACGCTTGCCGCCGCTATCAAATTCGTTGGCGAGCTGTCTCGATCGTCTGCTCAAGACTTGAGGGGAGAGTGACTTTGAAAGGCATCATTCTGGCTGGCGGAAGCGGCACACGGCTTTATCCGATGACGTTGGTTACTTCTAAGCAGCTGCTGCCGGTCTATGACAAGCCGATGATCTACTACCCGTTGACCACGCTGATGTTGGCGGGGATCCGGGACATTCTGGTTATTTCGACACCGCAAGATTTGCCGCTGTTTCAGGCGCTGCTGGGCGACGGCAACCGCTGGGGAATCTCCTTATCCTACGCCGTGCAGCCAAAGCCGGAGGGATTGGCCCAGGCTTTCATCATAGGCGCGCCGTTCGTCGAAGGCGGGCCTTCCGCACTCGTTCTCGGCGACAATATTTTTTACGGGCACGGCCTGCCGGAGCTGCTAGGCAATGCGGTCAAGCGCACGTCCGGGGCTACAGTCTTTGCCTATCATGTTGCTGATCCCGAGCGTTACGGCGTGGTCGGGTTCAACCAGGATGGTATTGCGACATCGATTGAGGAAAAGCCTTTGCAGCCAAAATCGAATTTTGCGGTGACCGGGCTTTACTTCTATGATCAGCACGTTTCGGAGATTGCTGCAGGAATCAAGCCCTCGGCGCGCGGCGAGCTAGAAATTACTGACCTCAACCGGGTCTATCTCGAACGGGGGCAGTTGGCGGTCGAACTGATGGGACGCGGCTTTGCGTGGCTCGATACCGGCACTCCCGATAGTCTGATTGAAGCAGCCGACTTTGTAGCAACGCTTGAGCGCCGACAAGGATTTCGGATCGCCTGTCCGGAGGAGATCGCCTTTAACCAAGGTTACATCGACCGTGGTCAGCTGGAAAAACTGGGCGTAGCGCTGGGGAAGAGTTCCTACGGTCGCTATATATCCGATCTTGCTAGATCGGGTTGAGTATCTTCGAGGAGTTTTTTCGGAGCGAGAATTGATGGCCGCTAAACGAGCACATAAGCGACGCGGTTCGAAGCGTCGCGGAAAAGTGAGAGCCTTGCAGGTTCGGGCCTATTGGCTAAGAGAACGGGCGGTGACAGCGGGCATGGCGGGAATTTTGAACTCTCGCGGCGGGCGGGCTCGGTCTGGCTTCGACGTTGGGCTCCCTCCGCCGCTGGGCGGCGAAACCGATTATCTCGAGCTGCTGAGAGGGTAGCTCAGTAGACAAAGCCGACCGGACGCGCGCCCCCAAATCGCGCCGTAGCGGGCGGCGGCTTTGCGGTGGTCACCGGCAGTTCTCCGGTAGGATCGGGTTTCGACACGCCAATGCGAACGAGGAACCACCGATGACCACACGTTGAACCTGCGCACGCTCATGCAGAAGACCCCTGATGCCGATCTGTTGCGCGAGATGATCGGCTTTGCGGCCCAGCGCCTGATGGAGCTGGAGGTCGAACGCCAAACCGGAGGTGCCTATGGCGATAAGACCCCCAAGCGTCTGGTCCAGCGCAATGGCTACCGCGACCGGACCTGGGAGACCCGCGCCGGCACGGTCTATTAGAGATCTAATTTAGCTGCGCATCCCAGAGCTGCGCAAGGGATCGTACTTCCCCGGCTCCCTGGAGCCGTGCCGGATGGCCGAGAAGGCGCTCACGGCCATGGTGTGGGAAGCCTATGTGCAGGGCGTCTTGACCCGCTCGGTCGACGACCTGGTCCAGTGGCATGAGCGGCATCTCCAAGAGCCAGGTCCCGCGGCTGTGCGCGGAGATCGATGACAAGGTGAAGGCGTTCCTCGCTCACCCGATCGAGGGCGATTGGCCCTATCTGTGGATCGACGCTATCTTCGTGAAGGTGCGCCAGCAGGGGCGCATCGTGTCGGTCGCGGTGATCGTCGCGGTCGGCGTCAACAGCGACGGCCGGCGCGGGGTTCTCGGCATGGATATCGGCCCCTCAGAGGCCGAGACATTCTGGACGGCGTTCCTGCGCAAGCTCGCCCGCCGCGGCTTGCGCGGCGTCAAGCTGGTCGTCTCCGACGCCCCCGAGGGCATCAAGGCGACCGTCGCCAAGGTGCTCAACGCCAGTTGGCAACGTCGCCGCGTGCACTTCATGCGCAACGCGCTGGCCCATGCCGGCAAAAAGGGGACGGTGTGTCGTCTCCGCCTTCCTCGCCACTGCGTTGCCCGGGTCGATGCCGAGGCCGCACGAGCGCAATGGCGGAAGGTCGCCGATCAGCTCCGTCCCAAGCTACCCTAGCTCGCCGGCTTCCTCGACGATGCCGAGACCGACGTGCTGGCCTATATGACGTTCCCGCCGCGGCGACGCACCAAGCCGCACTCGACCAACCAGATCGAGCGCCTCAACGGCGAGATCAAGCCCAGGACCAAGGTCGTCGGCATCTTCCCCGATGAGCGAGCCATTGTCCGTCTCATCGGCGCGATCCTGCTCGAACAGAACGATGAAAGGGCCGTCCAGCGGGCCCGCTACATGACGCTGGAAACCAGCGCGCCGTTGAGCGATGATCCAACCGTCAGCCTTCAGCCTATCGCAAGCTGATCAGCCCGGCCTATGCCGGCGAACGCGGTAAGCAGCCGCCAGCCATATCACGCTAGGAGCACGATCTTTGTCATAAAATTGGCGGCGCGGCAAAAAAAATAATCGTTGTGTTCATAGCCCATTCCAGATCGGCTGCTCTCGAGGTTATCTTCAATCGAAAGTAATCGTACCCTAGAATGGTTCGCTCAGTAATTTTGGCGGTCACTTTGAGCCTATCCTCGCAGAGTAGTGAGACGAAACCAATTGCGGGCGTCTCTTCCAGTTTCGGCATCCTGTTGATTCTCATTGCTGGGGCGCCAGTCCTCGCTATGAGCAATGGTGGGGTAGGCCCGCACCTCTTTATGCTGCTCGTCGCTCTTATGATGGTCGGTCTGCCGCAGGCACCTCGAGAAGAAGTGCGGCGGGCTTTTTCAATTTTCCAGGGCATTGCGTTTGCGGCGGCATTTCCGCTCTTTTGGGTGCTTTTGCAGGTCTTACCACTTTCGATCGATGGCGTAGAACAGCCGATTTGGCGTGATGCCGCTGCGGCCCTCGGAGAGCCTTTGGCCGGCCATATCACCATCGATTTAGGGACGAGTGTTCGTTCGTTATTTGGTTACGTAACATTGCTTTGCCTCTGCTTCGCAACTGCTGTCCTTTCGCAGAATCGGGATCGGGCAAAGACAGTGTTGTTCGCATTATGCGCAATAACGTCATTCACAGCGATCGAGTTTGCCTTATTTCCGAATCTTGCCTCAATTAGGCCGAGCGATGTCTATTCCGACCCGCTGGTTGCCTTCGTGGCGCTCGGCTCAATTTTGAATGCGGTATTTGTCATTCGCATCGTTGAGCGCCACCGGACGCGACGCCCCCGTCAGGATTTGCGCCTGTATGTTGCGAAGCTGCTCGCAGGCACCGCAGGCGTCAGCATCTGCGTAGCTTCTCTAATCTTCGCGGCCGCGCTGAATATCTTATTTGCAGTGGGCTTTGGCTTCGCTACAGTCGCCGTCTTTATTTCGATCCATAGGCTTGGCCTTCAGCGCTGGACGGCGGTCGTCGTGGGGATCGGCGTATTGACAATCTGCCTTGGCGTAATCGCGGTGCGCTTCGAGTCTTCTCCGGCCATCAATCCGGTTGTTCGTTTCGCCGGCGTCGATCTTGCTAAGGCCAGTGCTACTGCTCGCATGTTATCCGACGCAACCTGGTTCGGATCAGGAGTGGGAAGCTTTCCAGCGTTGTCGCTAGTTTATCGCGACATTGATGGATTGCCTCATTCCAGCGCTCTCAATACCATTGTGTCGGGATTGCTGGGTTGGGGAATTTTAGGGTTTCTGTTTGCATCAATTTGTCTGGTATGGCTCTTTGTCGTTCTCTTCCGAGGGGCGATAACCCGACGTCGGGACGCGTTTTATGCTGTCGGCGCGGCCGCCTGCCTCGTCACCGGTTTTAGTGAAGCCTTTTGCGATGCAAGCTTTACCGATCCCTCTGTTCAAATGCTCTTGGCTATTATCCTTGGCCTGGGGCTCGCGCAGACTGTTAGCCACCAGGCCAAATAAAGACTGAGCGATTGCAAGCTGATGACTATTCGAAATTTAGTTGATTGGTCCTGGCTTTGCTGAAGCAGATTCAGTTTGTATCGTTCTAAACACGTCGTGCATGGTCACACTCCTGTCGCTAAACCCGATACCCGGCCGTATCGCACCAATATCGACATTGGGGTATATGCCACAGGTATTCTGGCTTTGCTGACCATCTAGAGCGATCGCGTTTTTGCGATCTTAATTTGGCTTGAGAGACTACTGCTGATGAATTATCTGCCAAGCTTCCGCCTCACCACCCTCGCAATGGCGTTGTTGCTGGGCTGGTATTCGATCGCAACACTGTTTGCGGAGATATCGACGCCCAAAGTTCGAACTTATTCTTTCGATTTAGGCCCCCAAAACCAAGAGCTTGATGTGTCACCATTCTCAGACTGGGCGTCACAGGCGGCGCCTTTTCGCGCGGACTTGCTTGCAAACATGGCATTCGCGCATTCCGGCCCGGTAATCGGCCTGTTCAATGCGCAGACGTCTCAACAAAAAGTCGCAAGGCGTGAGCGCGCGCTATCTTTAGCGAGACATTCGCTAAGCGACGCTCCCCACGCGGCCGATGTCTGGCTTTTGCTGGCTGCGCTACAGCGAAACCAAGCGAGCGGAAAATCGGCAACGGCCGAAGCTTTAAAAATGTCCTATCTCACCGCGCCAGGAAATGCGTCCTTGTTTCCTGCGCGCCTGCTGATCCTTTCAGACCCAGGTATGATCAGCGATCCTGATTTGCGAGATTTGGGGCGGGGCGACATTCGCATCATCCTCACTCGTCGGCCTGATTTAAAACCTGCCATCACGCGCGCCTACCAAAGCGCTGGAGCGGAGACCAAGAAATATCTACAGGAAGTCGTCAAATCCTTTGATGAAGGCTTTGCGGCATCACTGCTCTGAAACCTTGGCCTCAAAGTTGCTTTTGCGATACAGCTTTACGCGCGGTAATGATGTCCTACGTTGTTGGTATGGCCGCATCGAAATTTACCCACGGACAGCACCATCAATCAGCCGCCTTTTGCGTCCAGGTTATGAGCGCAGGAATTTCACCCTTGGGCGGGGCCGCGCGATCGGCTAAACAGCTCAAGTAGGCGGTGTAAAGCGGCGAATTTTAGTCGGTGGACAGGGTCGGCATGCACAAGTCAGCCACGATCTGGTTGGATCATTCGCACATGGGCCGTCGGGCTAGCGGAATCGAACGAATAACCGCCGAATTATTCAATGCCCGTGCCTTAGCGCCATTCTCGTCAAAAGCATACCCCGCGGGTACCGGTAAATTGGGTGTCATGGCAGCCCAAATGATTGGTCTTCCCTGGGCCGGTATTCGAAATCGCCGGGATGTATTCGTTTTTCCGGGATTTCCGCCGTCGCCATATTTCTCCCTAATTCCGGAGCGGTCGGTGCTTTACGTACACGATCTCTTTCTCTTAAGTCGCCGAGATCAGCTAAACAGGGCCGGAAAATACTATATGGCGCCGCTTTTTCGGATCGCGATTCAGCATTTTCAGAACTTTCTCACGAATTCGGAAGATACGGCGACGAAGCTGAGGGCCTATTGCGATCCGCGTGCATCCATCATTCCGTACCGGCCTGTCATCCGCAACGTGTTGGGGCTTGCGGTTGGCGACCGTGGCGATCGACCCGCCCGTCCCCAGCCGTTGAAGGTGGTTGCCATTGGCACGATTGAACCGAGAAAGAACTTTATCGCGGCGGCGGAGTTATGCGAAAATTTATCCGGCCTTATGGGTTGCCCTATCGAGTTGCACATCATCGGCCGCAGCGGGTGGGGTGACGATGTCCGGATTCTTTCCACCCGGCCGGGGGTCACTCTGCATGGCTTTCTCAGAGATCGTGAAGCGGGCGAAATCTTGAGTTCGTCCGATCTTTATTTGTGCACCTCGCATGAGGAAGGGCTTGGTCTGCCGCTGCTCGAGGCACAATATGGCGGATTACCAATCATTGCCCCAGACGCTGCGATATTTCGGGAAGTGTTGGGATCGTCTGGAATATATATTGACCCAGCCGATCCCCGACGGTCATGCGAGCTAGTCAGGCAGATGCTCGACAAAGCACAATGGCGTCGGCTTCATTCAAATGCTTCAATCGCAAATATCGAACGTTGGAACCGATTGGCAGAAGCGGATCGACATCACGTCCTGGAGTTTTTTGACCGCTTGATTTCGGACACTCGGGGCGTTCCAACGCAGCGCCAAGTCGCCTAGCTGATGAGAAACAGGTTGGAATAGATGTCGATTAACGACATGTCTGCTGCGAATGTCACCGCCGATGTGACGGCGTTAATTGCTCCTCTTCCGCCCTTGGCGGTTGTGGATGGGCAATGCGTCAATGTATCGGGGATTTCAGATGCTGTCGCCCGGATTGAGCAGCGACTTAGCCTGCCTCAATCATTCATGGTGTGTACCGTAAATCTGGATCATCTTGTGAAACGCAGGCAGGACCCCGGCTTTTTGAAGGCATATCAGAAGGCCGAAATCGCCAGCGCAGACGGATTTCCGATTGCTGCGCTTGCGCGCCTTGATGGCTTTCCGATTGAAAGAGCTCCAGGGGCCGATCTTGTGCTGCCTTTGTGCGAGAGAGCTGCGGCTGCAAAGATTCCCGTTTTTCTGGTCGGCCCAACCTTGCGTACGTTGTGTTTGAGCGCCAAGCGCCTTGTATCGAGCTGCCCAGATCTCGAGATTTGCGGCGTCTATGCGCCGCCGCCGGATTTTGACAGCCAGTCGGAAGCTGCGAGTGAAATGATCTCAATCATCGGGGAATCGGGCGCCAAAATCTGCTTTGTGGCCTTGGGCGCTCCACGGCAGGAGCTGTTTGCCGCGCGCGCGATCGAGGAAACAAGCAATATTGCATTTATTGGGGTCGGAGGCGGGCTAGATTTTATTGCCGGCACCCAGATTCGCTGCCCGCCTTTCGTGAGACGGCTCTATCTGGAATGGGCTTGGCGTCTTATTCTCAATCCGCGACGTTTGGCAATTCGCTATTTTCGTTGCGCGATTTTGCTTCTCACCTTGTTCGCGCGGACGGCCGTCCATCGTCGGCCGCTGGCAACGGGTTGAGCGAGCTGAGTCGAGCAGGAGTAAGAAAGTGACATATCAAATCTGTCTCATTCATCCGATGGATCCGCGCGGTTCTAAGGTTGGCGGTATTGAAACGCATGTTCGGCAGATGCTGCGATATCCGCCACCAGATTGCCGAATGCTGTTTGTGGGTGTCGACAGCCGTGGCGACTGCAAGCTTGGCCAAGTGACGACGGCAGACATCGATGGTCAGTCGTTTGATTTTTTGCCTGTGAGCTTTTTCCCCGCAGACCAGATTCATAGCGCAGCCAAATCGCTGGGTCAGTCCTTGACATTTAGATTTGGCATTGGGCTTGTCCGCTATTTGCGCAGTATCCGCAGAGTTACGCGAAACGTGACCGGAAGCATCGAACTGCAGCGTTTCGAATTTGCCCTGTTCCCGCGGTTGCTCGGAAAGCCGGCAATCCAGATCATTCACGGGGAGGGTTCAAAAGCAGACAAAATGGACTCTTTAATTAAAAAGTACTGGTTTCTCCATCGAGCGAATGAGGAAATTGCGATCCGACTGGCGAACAAGATTGTATGCGTTAATTCGAATATTGCTCGCCGCGTTGAAGAGGAGTTCAAAGTCGCGAGCGATCGCGTTGTCTGCATGGCCGTAAGTGTCGACACTGTAACGTTTAGGCAGGCCGATTTCGATGTGAGGGACGGCATATTTCGCGTGATGTTCGCCGGGCGACTGGACGAGTTCAAGGATCCCCCGACGATGTTTAAGACACTTAAAGAAGTTCACGAGCGCCTTAACGGTGCCTTCGAGTTTCACTATGTCGGGACAAGCGATCCGGATAGGTATGCTGAATTTAAGCTGATCGATAAATTTACGATCCGCCCTGGCTTTTGTACTCCAGCGCAGGTTGCAGCAATAGCAGCGCGATGCCACGCAGGCTTTCTGACCTCCTTCTTCGAGGGGATGCCTTGCTACCTTCTGGAAATGCTTTCTGTCGGGCGGCCTGTGGTGGCTATCCGGCTGCCGCAGTTTGATGAAGTTATTGAGGAGGGCGTCAGCGGCTCGATGGTCGAACGCGGCGTTGACGAACCGGTTCTGATCGCCCAGCTAGCTGATCGCCTCTGTGAGACGTGGTCATTGATCCGGTCCCGTCGGATTGATCCAAAACTCGTGCATCGAAAAATAGAAAGATTTTCGGTGAATACCCAGTTGATGGGACATTTCGCGCGACACAAGGCACTTTTCGAACGTGGCTCAGCCGAAGCCGAGGTGCGCTCAGCGACGCTTACCGATCGTAACCGACCTGTGACGTGAGCAACGACAGTCCCTAACGGGCCCGCGTCCGAAACGCGGTGCGTTATTGCGAGCCGAGGATCGCTGATTTTAAAACTGCTTCGGTCTCCCTGGCGGCGCGAGCCCAAGAAAACTGGGCGGCATTTTGCACACCGGCTTCTGATAAACGGCGACCGAGATCCGGCTGGTCGATGATCCGGTCAATGCAATCAGCGAGTGCTGTAGGGTTGTTCGGGTCGAAAAAGAGGGCTGCTTCGCCTGCCACTTCGCGCAGTACCGGAATGTCAGAACAAATAACCGCAGTTCCGCAACTTTGCGCCTCCAGGATAGGCAGGCAAAAACCTTCATGAGTCGAGGTCGAAATCAAAAACCGTGCGCGGCGATAGGCGGCAACAAGCGCCTCGTCGGTCAGTATGCCAAAATTCTTGATCGGATAGGCTAAGCCGGCATCAGCTACGCTGAGCGCCAGCAGCCTAACCTCGTCTCTTCCGACGTGGTAGACGGTGAGAGGACGGCCGCGTTGTTCGAGTATCTTGAGAGCTGCGGCAAGACACGTCGGATTTTTATTCGGCGAGATGTTCCCGACAAAAATTGCGTAGGGAGCGCCGTCTTCGATGTCAGGCAGAGCGGCCAGACCATTCCTGTTGCGAACGGCGCCTTCAAGTGCGGCTGCGTTGTGTACAACGATCGTCTTATCGAATTGTCGCGAATGGTAGTGTTGCAAATCCTCTCTGGTGGAGCGGGAAACGCATATTACACGGGTCGCCGCACGCAGTGCCAAGGGAAAAAAGATATTCCACCAGAGCCGATGGCGTCGCGGGTAATATTGCGGCGTCACATCATAGTAAAGGTCGTGCACTGTGATCACTCTTGGCCAGTTTGGCCAAAAACATCCCACCGGATTGCAATTGAGTTCGGCGGCCGCAGCAAACTTGCGCATTAGTTGCGGCACTGTAACCATTTGCGCCATTATATTTTTAGGCAGGCTAGGATGAAAGGGCCGTGTCACCACCTCCAAGGCCCCGGACTGCAATAACGCGGGAGGTAGCTGGTCTGACGACCAGGTCGTGGCCAGCACATAGCGAAAATGTGGAAGTCCAACCAACTGCTCCAAAAGGGAGAACAAGACTCTTGTTATCCCGGTAATGCGCGCCGGTGGTTCCATCAAGTGATTGATGAGTATTGTGGGATGATCAACCATGGAAGCGCGCAAGACCATCGTCGGCTCGTGCCTTCACTGGTTTTGCCATATATGATTTTTGCGAGTGCATGCTTGGTTGGATATCGCATCTTATGGTCGGATGGGAAGGCATTTTCGAGGAGCATGCAGTAATGATGATTGCCTGCCGGGGCCATTTCTAGTAGGTCAATTTCAGGTTAGGGCTAGATTTAACGATAGTTCTCGATAGGTTTATTCGACGTTTTTGGTGGCGTTGGATGCCGTATTCGAGCCTCGGAAATGAGCTCTTCTACGAATCGTACCTGCTCCCAGCGCTTCCGTGAATTCGGGTGGCTATCATTGAGGTCGAGCATGCTTAGTGAAAAGACATTCAGATTCTTCTTTAACTATGCAAAATCAGATCCTTTGAAATTCACTGATATGGTCAGGCGACGTGCAATCGAGCAGTTCTCGCGCGTTCCAAAAGGCGTTGCGTCAACAAAATTTGGTGGTGTCGAGTATGAGATAGATTTGTCGATACATCGGCTGATGAGGAAGTATTATTTTCATACTCACGAGATGTTTCTTGAGCGCATTTTCGATAAACATCTAACCTCAGGTATGACATTTATAGATATCGGCGCAAATTGCGGATACTGGTCCGCATATGCGCTGTCGCATGTCGGCAAGAATGGTGCCGTTCATAGCTTCGAACCAGTTCCCCAATATTTTGAGTTCCTTCGCCGTTTGGCAAACCGCAACCCGGATTATTCGATCTTTCCGAATAACAAGGCGTGTGGCGCGCGGCAGGAGCGTCTAAAGATGTCAATCGTTCCGCCGCAAAAAGATAATTTCGATAATTACGATATCAACGTTGGATCGAGTTCGTTATTGCCCGGCTTTCTGGATCATGCAGAGCAACTCACCGAGATACGTGAGGTCGATGTTGTTCCGTTCGATGAGTATGTGGCGCAAAATTCGATTGATTTGGATCGGATCGGTCTCATGAAAATCGACGTGGAAGGCTTCGAAGCGGCGGTCCTCGATGGGATGCCGCGATTGCTAGACAAAAGCGGCCGAAAGGTACCGATATTGTGCGAAATCCTAACTGACAGGCAACGCTCGAACCCGCTCGATGGTGGAGCGATCATTCGGCGGCTTCAGCAGCACGGATATCGATGCGTTAATGCCACTAATTTGCTCCCGATTGACCCGAGTTCTTTGGGGTTCGAGGAGAATGTCTTGTTCATATGATATTTGTAGCGCTGCTCTGCGCAATCATAGAAGAGATACAAAGCCGTTTAACTTGAAAACTCTTCTGATTCTATTATTTGCTCCGCAAAAGTCCAATGCCAACCCTTGTTCTCGCAGCACCTTCCTTAACATTAAAAGCAGCCCAAAAAAACGATGATCGATGTTTAATACGTCGGAGAGATCGACAACGATTTTCTTGTTGGAAATAAGCGCGTCTCGAAATGCGGCAATCGCAATCTGGACATTAGCTGCAACGGCGTCTCCAGAGAGCTTGACCAAAATAAGCGCCGTTTCGTCGTGCTGTTGAACAGTTAGAGTTCTGGAGGGAGCTCTGCGCCGCCTCAGATCTTCGATTATCAGAGGGATCACGTTTATAATACATAGAGCGCTGAGTTTACGTCCATCGTTCCAGTACCGGCGCCAAAGGTAGGGTTCTTCCTTGATGCGCCATAACCACTCAAGACCAAGTTTGCGGACGCCCCTTGGAGCCCGTTTGACGAGCCCCGCGTGAAAATTGATCGTGCCCCCTAATCCACAACGAACAGGAGTTGCAAGCAATTTGTGATTTCTCAACAGCCATTTTTGCTCCTTTTCGGCGGACAAAAACACCGCCAGAAAATCAGCGTTCCCCCCGTTTATGGCGTCGAAAATACGATTGTTGCTCATTTCTTCCACGGTTCCAAATCCGGGGTTCAATGTTCCGACACATCGTAGGCCTCCGCTTCTGTTGAGCAGATCGCTGACGATTGCAGCTGCCTTATCCGTACCGCCGAAAAGAAAGACGTTTAAGGATTGACCGGAAGTGTCATTCTTAAGTCGCTCGAATATGTCCGAACCCGCGACCCTCCCGCTGATGGGAATGCCAAGCAGCTTTGCGAGCAAAACGATCGGCGCACCATCAACGAGACAGAGGTCGCTCATAGAAAGGGATTCGCGGAAATCGCCGTCTGCCTGACTCAAAATTAGAAAATTGACATTCGGCGTCGAAATCAGGAAGGGCCTGCGGTGCTGGGCCGCAATCCTAATTAACGAAATAGCCTTGCTAGAAGCGACTGCATCGATCGGAATTCCAAGCAACCCATAAACGGGTCGTGACAGCTGGTCGAATTCACGCGCAACAACATCGGCATCCGTTTTGAGATAGCAAGAATGCAATGCTCACGTTCCAAACTTAAAAATCAGTCAAATTCAGTATAGCACTCTTCATTAGGGATAAACATCCCAAAAGCTGGTCTAAATATCGGCGCCCGTTTCTTCGTGGTGGCGGTGTGAATTACGCTGGCGAGATCGCCGTCAGTGATCAAGCGCGTCTCGCCGACGCCTCCGCCGTTTTCAGTCACAAAAACGGTGTTGCCGTTATTCAGCAAGTTGGAGAGAACGACGCTCTGCTTGAGCCGCTGGAAGATCGCGACGCAAATTGGAGACCGCTATCGCGACCGTGATAGCCAATACTGTCGTTTTACTCCAAATACTATTGTAGGCAAATGTGTGTGCCAAAGTAAAAAAGCTCACCAATAAAACTGAGTATTCGCAATATTTTGCCAACAGCCAAAACCAAAAAGAACAAAAAGCAATAAAGAGAGGTATCGTGAAAATCAGACCACAAATAAGGACGAAATTTGCCCAAGCAATTTCTATGGCAATTAGCCCGTAAGATTGTTGTAAGGCCAAGGCATCAACAGATTCAATCCCGAACCATAGCTTGTCTGCGGATAGATTCTCGAGAATTACGACCACTGTGTCGCGCGCAAGACTGCTACCGTTGTCGAACTCCACTCGCGCCGAGAGGACGTCAAATACGCCGATGCGGACTAGAATCGGGATGCTGAAGGCTATGATAACGAGGCCAACAAGTCCGTAGATCAAGCCTAACCAGTTGACCATGCCAGCCAACAATTGACGCGCCGTCGAGAGCAATACGTACAGTGCCAGCAATCCGACTAAGAGTGCAATGGAAGTTCGACCGCCGGTGAGCAGGCACGACACCAGGGCAAGGAGCGAAAAAAACATACGAAAAGGGCCCGGCCCTGAAAGACGAACTGGCGAGGAAATGAAAGTTATGAGAGAATAGACTGCAAAGATTTGAGCTGCGGTGAGCGGAAGTCCGAGTAGGCCGGTCCAGCGCATTGGACCGAAGCCTTCATTAGATCCCAAAATGAAACCTCGCTGGGTCACGAATTCGATAAAAATCAGCACAACATTAACAAGTATCGTGAAATCAATCAGCGTACGCAGCTGCTCAATTGCAGAGCGCGGCAACGCTAACGTAAAGGTGGCGACTAGAATGGTTGAGAAAAATGTATCGACAAAGGGTGCAGCCGAGACCTGTTTGACCAATATCGCGTAAGCGGCGGTAGCAAGGCTGGCGAAAATGAAGAGCACAAAGGATGGTTCAAGCAGCAAACGCATTGCTTGGATACGGAAACGCCAGTCATAGATCATCGTTAGGGGCAACAACGCAATCAACAGATACGTCGCCGGATGAATTTTCTCCAATTCGCCGCCACCCCCGTTGTACGACCAGCCGATTATTGGAAGTACTGGCGGAGAGAGAACTACATAGAGGACAACCACCCATACCGATACGCGATGCAACAGATGGGGCGCAGCTGAAGATTGTTCTGCGTCGGAAAAACCTTCGTTACCCGTGATAGGTGCTTGAATTAGCGGCATGTAGCTTCTGACTAAATGGGGTATGATTCCCTATCATGAATTTCTGATAAGGAAAAGATTCGCTGCGATTTGGTTTCGAGTGCTGATGTCGAGTAGGCGCCTCAGCGTAAGGACCACGATTTTACCGAGTCACGAAGTGGACGCAATTTTCGAGTCAGACTTGCTGGATCTCCAGTGATGCTCTGGAACGATCACGGGCGTGTTGAATGTTCGAAAGGTCTCTGCGCTACCGGTTGTTGTAGCAACAGGTTCGGTGGAGAGTTCCTAGGAGACTTTCGGAGTGTTGCCGGCGTGACGGTCGACCAGTGTCCGTCGGTAGCCCGGCTGAACCAATGAGAGCGTCGAGCTTTTCCAGACAATGAAAATTTCAATCATTATTGCAAACTATAATTATGCTGAGTTTATTGCCGAGTGCATCAATTCGGTTTTGAACCAAACCTACGAAAACATCGAATGTGTTGTTGTCGATGATGGTTCAACGGACGGCTCGCGAGACATCATAAGCAGGTTTGGTGGGATCAAGACGATATTTCACAGTAACAGGGGACAGGCCCTTAGTTTAATTGCGGGCATGAACGCATCGAGTGGTGATGCCATTCTTTTCCTGGATTCCGACGACTGGCTAGCTCCGAACGCGTGTCAGCGACTCGTAGAGATCTGGGAAGCTGATGTCGTTGCGATCTCCTACCGCCTCCAGGTGGTCCTGGATCGCAAACTGACGAGCGAGATCTTGCCGAGGCAAGATCACGTAACTTCTGACCCAGTTAGTTTTATCTTTCAATTCGGAGACATACCGGTGGCTCCAAATTCTGGTAACGCGTATCTCAGATCAGCGGTTGATCAGATTGTTTCTTCTGCGTCAGGTTTGACGGGAAACACTATTGATTGTTGGCTTGCTCTCTGCTCACCCCTGCTCGGCCGGGTCATCTACACTCCCGATGTCTTGGGCTATTATCGTGTTCATTCGTCCAATATCTCCAGGGTCGGACGGGGTCTCGATTTCAAGCAGGTAAAATGGCTGATCTTTAATTTTTATTGGGCGCAGGAAACAGCCAGGCGCATTGCCGAAAAACTGAACGTCGCAATTCCATCGTATCGCCATCTGATTGGGCCGTACTATTTGAAGTACTACCTACTTTTCGGCGATTTTCCACTTGAGCCATTTGAGATACCGAAGCATCCTCGAGCTTCGGTCGCTTCAGAGGCGATTCATGAGTTCCTCCATTACCCTTTTATTGGATTTGCAAAGAGGTTTGCCAACGTCGCAGCCGTTGCTCTGATTTATTTTTCGCCTTCAATCGTTCGTTCCTGGCTAGCACGGAAAGTTTATAAGATTGTCGTGCCTGTAAATGGATCAAACTAATGAGGAGTTGCTGCAATTATGATCACTAGCGCGCTTGCTTTTCGGAATATGGACGCTGGCCCATGATCACGTATTTTTTTAGGGGACTTTGCAAAGAAGTTCTTTCGCTTGGATTGGTACTGGTTCTTCAATGTGCGCCGTCAGTGGCACAGACGAATGCATGTTCTTCGGCGTCATGCGCTGCAACTACCTCAGCATCTCGCCTGTGGCGACCGCAGTCTTTGCCAGAACCTCACCCCAATTCTGAAACACTGCGTGCCGCTGCAGCCAAGCTAGGTCTATATATCGGGACCATGGTTGACCCGACAGGCGACGGTTTTGATTCCGACGCAGCATGGTTCCGGAGCGTTCTATCAACCGAATTCAACATGATGGAGCCTGGAAATCAGCTTAAATGGTGGACGATTGAGCCGGTGCAGGGAAATTTTAACTTTGGGCCGGGGGACCATCTGCTCGATTTTGCAAAAGCAAACGGTTTGAAAGTTCGCGGTCACACCTTGCTATGGGGTATGTCGAATCCTCCCTGGCTTTTTGACGGCGCAACGGGACCGGCGACCAATTTCAGCAGCCAGCAGCTGGAATTGATTCTGGTGAATCATATTCAAAAAGTGGTGGGCCATTTCAAGGAGAAATATCCTGGCGTCATCACTACGTGGGATGTCACGAACGAAGTCATGGGTTGGAATAACTCCTTCAACACTGACGGTATCGTTTGGACTAAGATTGGAAAAAATCCAGATAAGGCGGACTATCTTCGTATCGCGTTTCGAACTGCCCGCGCTGCGGACCCCGATGCCATATTGTGCATGAACGATTGGGATAACGACGGCACGCCTCCGCAAACAAATCGCAACGGCGTGGATCGAACGGCAAACATGATAGCTGCTGTGAAAGCCTTTAAGGCGGAGGGCGTGCCGATCGATTGCGTTGGTATGGAAACACACAATGCCAAGGCGACGTACGCTGAGATCATAGCTGTCATGAAGGCATACGCTGACCTCGGTGTGCAGGTTCAGATTACCGAATGGGATCAGTCTGGGCTTCGATCCAATCCCAATGCGGTAACGGATGCCGCGTCAGTCTTTGCCAGGTATTTGCAAGCCTGTGTGGATTCTCCAAATTGTACAGTGTTTAACATCTGGGGCTTCACACAGAAATACTACAGCCTGCACTACGGATTGAGTAATGGGAATACTGACCTTCCCACCATGTTTCCTTGGGATGCTACCAGTGCCAAGACCGCAATATATGATGCGATGCTCAACGTACTGAAAGGATCTGATAAAAAGTGAGGACAGGGCGCGCGTAGCCTTGTTTATCGCGACTGTTGCTGAAGTGATCTTTTTTCTGTCAGAAACGTCCAGGGCGCGGAAGCATGATAGCGCGCGAGTCTACGACCATCGATGGCGACTCATTGCGGTAGGTGGCGGGAGCAAGTGTATCCGTCCGGTGAAGACCGGTGGAGGTCGCCTTTCCGAATGAGGCGTGTTGTTGAGTATTGTCCTTATGGACAGTGATAGGCGCAGTGCCCAAGTCGAACGGCTTGAGGTGGTGGACACGGGCCGGCGACAGCTCTGGTCCGAGGATGAGAAGCTCAAGATCGTACTGGAGAGCTTATAGGCGCCGCGCCAGGTCGCGGCGACGGCGCGGCGATATGGCGTTTCGCGCTCGTTGCTGCGCTGGACTATGGCCGCATCTGGGATCATGAGTTGGTCGCCGCGGTCATAAAGATCGCGGGCAATGTGACGGGTGACATACGTTGGAAGGTCCCGGGCGTGATGAACTGGGCGACGATGACCCACAATCCCTTTGTGGACGTGACCAAGGACACGACCACGCTCGATGCCAGTGACCGGGATGTGTTCCTGTTTCTGGTCGACGACACCAATCCGATCGAAGCGGGACGTCTGGCAGATGGATCGCCGGATTTGTATTTCCGAGGCTTTTACTTCTGGAACAGCGAAGTCGGCAGCAAGACGCTTGGGATTGCGAGTTTCTATCTTCGCGCCGTCTGCATGAACCGCAATCTTTGGGGCGTGGAGAATTTCGAAGAGATCACGATCCGGCATTCGAAGTTCGCAGCCCAACGTTTCGCGCATGAAGCCGCCCCGGCATTGACCAGCTTTGCCAATTCCTGGCCCGCGCCATTCGTCGTGGGGATTAAGGCGGCTCGGGAGCGGATCGTCGCCCGCACCGACGAGGACCGGGAGACATTCCTCCGCAAAGGCGGGTTTTCCAAATCCGATACCTCGAAGATCATCGAGACCGTCTCGGCGAGGAAAACCGCAAGCCGGAAAGCATCCTTGATTTCGTGCAAGGCATTTACCTCGTTTGCCCGAGGCAAGGCTCATCAGGACACGCGGCTTGAGCTGGAAGGCAAGGCAAAGCGCTTGATGGAGCATGCAATCTGACGCTGCGAGCCGCGCAATCGGGAACGGTTGGCGCGGCTTCGGTCGATACCTGATGCACCGCCGCCGATCCGGCAAGCCGGGTGAAGCGTATCCGCGTCCGGCGCTCGCCGGGCCTCGGCCCGGCTCTCGCAGAGGTCGCGCCTATTTGGCGCGACCCTTCTTTGCCATCCGTTTTAGGAACTCATCAGGTTCGACGTCGAGCTTATCGGCAAGGCGGCCAATGATCTTTATGCTGACGTAGTATACGCCCTTCTCCAGTTGGCTCAGATAGCTCCTGCTTATCTCAGCCTCCAGAGCAAGTTCGTCTTGAGACCATCCCCTCGCATTGCGTAAACGACGCAAGTTGGTGGCGAATGTCTCCCGCAAATCCATGCGGGCAAAGATGCCGCTTGTTCAGTATATTGCACCTCGATATACTTAACAAAGTGCGGCCCTGTGGACCGCTGGATTGTAGATTCCGCAACCGTAAGATCATGCAGACCCCACCGCTCGATCCTAACGTGGCTGACCTGGCCCCCGCCGGGTCTGTGCTGACGCCTTACGATGAGGGGCACGTTGTAACGTACATTCGCCTTCTACAAGCTGAGGGTGAGGGCGCGGACTGGCGGGAAGTCGCTCGAATAGTCCTGCATATCGATCCTGAGGGTGAGCCGGACCGTGCGCGCAATGCATACGAGAGCCATTTGGCGCGGGCGAAGTGGATGACCAAGCAGGGACGTCTTTTGCGCGGCTCGAGGTCAAATCAGTAGAAGCTTGTCAGCTAAAGCATCTATCCGGAAATGATCTTCTCCGGCCAGAGCGTGGTCATCCAGAAGCACCACGTGGTGCCAAACTGGGGGCTTCCTACAACCGCTTCGTTCATACCTATTGCGCCGCAATCCTTGTTAGCCGCGTGCAATGGGGCGGAAGCAATGCCTGAATTCGACTGGCGGTCGCCTGATTCCTACAAGAGCCTACTAGACGCCGAAATCACCGACATCGCCAGCGAATGTCTTCGTCGCAACGCGGACTATCGACGCGACTTTGAGGCGATGATCGCCAACAGTCCCGATGTCGAAGTGACACAAGAATTCAGGAGGAAATGGGGTCTCTGCTTTCGCCCATGACCCGCAGAGGTCGTTCGACGAGCAGACGATCTTTGGGCGCCAGAAGTTCTCGCGGCGGTCGTTCCGGTCAAGGTCGCAGGGGCCGACGACGGCGGCGCGCCGTCTCGGCCACTGCTCGACCTTACAGCTGGCCAGGTGCGTCGCGCCGTCGACGGCTGGCATGCCGTGCTGCGCATCGGTGCGGTGGACCACCGCATTTGGTCCAAAGACGCGCCAGTGCTCGGCGCGTCATATGCGGCCGAACTGCCGTTTGACTGCGATTTCGACGCGCGTGCGTATGCAGCCGGTCGCTTGTGGCGCGCGATTGCGGATTCCGATGATCTCGCCCGGGTGCACCGATTTGATCTCGCCCGCGATGAATGGACGCACGCCAGGTCCTGCATTTAATCGCTTATCCAAACAGCGTAAGCAGGACCGATGCCCTGTCCAGTCGCGCCGGCCAGCAGCGGCGGGTCGATCGAGATCGTGTTTGCGACTGGGGCTCGCATGCGGATCACGGGCGCGGTCGACGCGGCGACGCTGAAGGCTGCCGTGGCGGCACTGGCAGATGGATGCCTACGGTGATCCCGATTGCGTCGGGGCGTGCGGCTGTGGATTGCGACCGGCCACACCGATATGCGCCGCGGCATGAACTCGCTGGGCTTGCTGGTGCAGGAAGCCTTCAAGCGAGATCCGCACGGCGGCGACCTCTATGTGTTCCGTGGCAAAGGCGGCAAGCTGATCAAGATCCTTTGCACGATTGACTGGGCATGTCGCTCTACGCCAAGCGGCTGGAGAGCGGCCGCTTCTTGTGGCCGTCGTTGGCTGATGGCGTGGTGACAATCACCCCAGCCCAGCTTGGCTACCTGCTCGATCACCCATGTTGATGCCCCTCTTTATTAGGCTGACAGATTCTTAGATCAAGTTGCGCAATGACGTGGTTTCGAAGGTCTCGGACAGC
>NZ_JARXWB010000038.1 GCF_029892425.1 Bradyrhizobium sp. BR13661
CGGTGAGCGTCGACAACACCTGGCACAATGCCGACGGCAATCTCGGCACCGGCTTCACCAGCCCCGTCTTCGTGGTCGACACCGTGACGCCGACGGCGGCGGTCGCGGTCAGCAGCGCCGACGTCAACCTCGTCCACAACACCGCCCTTGTGACCTTCACGTTCAGCCAGGCGCCGAGCGATTTCAACCTCGGCCACACCAGCGCGGTCGGCGGAACGCTCGGCCCGCTGACGGCAAGTCCCGACGGCAAGACCTACACCGCCACCTTCACCGCCAATGCCGGCACCGACATCGCCAATGCCTCGGTGAGCGTCGACAACACCTGGCACAATGCCGACGGCAATCTCGGCACCGGCTTCACCAGCCCCGTCTTCGTGGTCGACACCGTGACGCCGACGCTGACCGAGCACCTCGTGTCCGATACCGGATCCTCGTCGGCCGACAACATCACCTCCAATGATGGGTTGACCGGCATCGGTCTGGCCGACACCTTGGTACACTTCAAAGTTGACGGAGTCGACATCGCCTCCACCACGTCAACCAACGCTGAAGGAGTGTGGTCATTCACGCCATCGGGGCTGATGGATGGTGCGCACACGATAATTGCGAGTCAGACCGATGGCTTTGGCAACACCGGCACCGCGACGCTGAGCTTTACACTCGATACCGATGCTCCGGTGGTAACAATCGGAAACATCAACGCTACGACGCAGACGATTTCCGGAACGGCCGATCCTGCCGATGTCGGAGCGCCCATCACCATCCTAGATAGCGTCACCACTAACAATCCCTTAACCCCGTATGCCACGGCCCTTCTTACAGCAGGCCAAAACCAGACCCGAGGAGTGTTGATCAATGGGCTGGGCGGGCCCGCCGGCTTCGGAACTAACACCCTCGCCGCTGGCGATGACAATTACTCGTCTGCGATTAACATCACCTCAGTGTTTGGGACGGCTGGAGTAAATTTCTTTGGTCACAACTACACTTCGCTTTACATCAACAACAATGGCAATATTACGTTTGCACAGCCAAATTCCACATATACGCCGAGCGCGATCAGTGCTCAGGCCAACAACCCTATCATCGCGCCGTTCTGGGCAGACGTAGATACGCGCGGTGGTCCCGGCACCCCCACCGGCGGAAATGACACGGGGGCCAACAAAGTTTTCTACAATCTCGACTCCGTGGATGGCGTCCTGACGATCACTTGGGACGATGTTGGATATTACTCCCAAGCAACGAACAAACTGGATGCGTTCCAGGTTCAGCTTATCAGTCTGGGCGGCGGCAATTTCGACATTGTATACCGATACGCGAGTATCAATTGGACGACAGGAAGCGCGAGCGGTGGAGTGAATGGTCTGGGCGGAACGCCCGCAAGGGCCGGCTATTCAGCGGGTGACGGCAACATCGCTCATTATTTTGAACTGCCGCAGTCAGGAAATCAGGCTGAGTTGCTGGCGCTTCCGACAACCCCCGGCGACACGGGAATCGCAGGCGTTGACGTCTATCAGGTCCTCAACGGCCAAGTAGGCACACCAACTGTGACAACCATCGGCAGCACGACCGTGAACAGCGACGGCACCTGGTCAGCCAACGTTACGCTGCCGAACGGCCCCAATACCGTGACTGCCCAGGAGACTGATCTCGCCGGCAACACTGGCACCAGCACGCCTGTAATCCTGAATGGTACTAATTCAGCTCCGGCAGGTGTAGCTGGATCCACCATCAACTTGGGGCTAACGCAGCCTGCCGGCGTAGGCAGCGAGGCGGTTACTGTTACGGGCTCTTGGTTCAACTGGACAATGGAGGGCGCCAATCACAATCCGGATGGTTCCTGGACAGCACTGACTAGCGATTTCTCGATGCTAACGATAACACCGGATGTGAATTTTGTCGGTGCGGCCGTGCTCACAGTCACCGAAAGCTGGATTAACTCAGACGGCAGCGCCAACTCTAAGATAGTATCGGACAACGTCGAAGCCTACGCACCTAGCTCACCAATTTTCGCCATTGCGGGCGACGATCACTTAACAGGCACAGGTAACAGCGATCAATTTGTCTTCGCTCAGCCGATCGGCAATGACGTAATCTACAATTTTGACCCCACCACCGACAGAATCGATTTAATTGGCTTCAGCGGCATCGCTACCTTTGGCGATCTTCAAGGAAATATCGCGGACGATGTCAACGGCAACGCCGTGATTCACCTCGGTGCCAATGAGACAATAACGTTAAGTGGTGTTCACGCAGCCGATCTTACTTCGAATGGGTTCGAGTTCAATCAAGCGCCGATCATGGAAAACCCAGGAACGATGCAACTCGGTGACCGCTCCAAGTTGCCGTTGAGCGGGACGGTTCAGAACAGCGGCACCATCGAATTGAACTCTACCGGTGACGAGACGGACTTGCAGCTTATCGGACGCGGAGTCGCATTCACAGGCGCCGGGCACATCGTCTTGTCCGATAGTGCGCAAAATATAATTAGCGGCACTAGCGCCGATGTGACGATGACTAACGCCGACAATATTGTGTCTGGGGCTGGTCAGATTGGCAATGGAAAACTAGTGTTGACTAACGGGGGCACAATCGACGCAACCGGCGCGAACTCTCTTACGATTGATACGGGCGCCAATGTCGTGATCAATTCAGGAACGCTTGAGGCGACTGGCAGTGGTGGTCTCACCGTTCAGAGCGATGTGATCAATACAGGCTTCTTGTGGGCCAACGGCGGCGATACCACATTTCGGGGAAACGTAACCGGTGACGGATCGGCTCTCATCAGTGGATTAGCTTCGCTCGAGTTTGGTGCCGGATCTAGCCAAAACACCGCTTTCGCTGCGGGCTCCTCAGGGACACTCGTACTTGACCAAGCGTCTTATTTCTCGGGCATTATATCGGGAATGACTTCGAGCAATCATCTGGACCTTCTGGATTTCAGCTTTGCAAAAGGCACGACGCTGAATTACTCGCCCAATGTGGACGGCAGCGGCGGGGTGTTGACCGTCACAGACGCAACGCACTCCGCCAATATTACCCTGTCAGGTCATTTCAGCCCTGGAGGATTCCAAGCCGGCATTGACCACGGAACAGGAACGCTAATTAGCTACCATGATGTACTCTTAGTTTGATATCGCCGCTGCCCGTCGACTATTGCGATTAAAGCACCTTTGGATGCGACCTTGCTCACCGGATGTTACGACGCACGCAGCGCACAGCTGTCACGCGGGGTCTGATGCCATTCTGCGCAAAATTCCAGTACAGGACTGAATCTGCGGAAATCGCTAACGTCCACTCAGGATCATCTCACCGTGAGGACAGGCTATCTGGCTCGTTTTATCGCCCTCGGCGTGCCGTGCCAATCGTGCGGAATGGCGCGGTGCCGGCCAGGGGGCGTGGTTGAGCGGCGCCTGCGGCCGACCCCCGCGGATGAGCAAGCGCCCGGCCGCTTGTGGGGCTTCCGGGGTGATGGGGATCGGCCGGGTGTGCGCGGTGGCTTAGGCCGCGCGTAGAGCAACCGGTAGAGCGTGGCGCTAGTTCACTACAGGCACGCATTTTGCTTCGTTCCTGAGTTGGCTCCCGTTCAAACCTTTGCGCGGGGTCCATTCCCAGCCCTTGCCCGGCGCACGCCTCGCGCCGGGCTTTTTTCTGGGTGCAATGGTAGAGGCCAAGAGCCGGTGCGCTACTCACGTTTGGCTTCGAGTGGCGCGCGAGGCCGCCCTTCGTCGCAATTGACAAGTCCTCAAACAGCCGTGCAAGCCATAGGCGGCTGGGGATGCAGAGATGGGATGGATCGCGAATTGGCTTCGCCGGCCTGACGTCGGGGTAAGGCCTAGGGACGGTGCGCAGGTGGACTTACAACCGCTGTCTGAGCGCGGCGGCCGGTGGCTCAAAGCCAACCTATTTCACTTCCCCGGGGCGGTGTGGTCGCGCAAGCGCGGATGTGTGGAGCTATCAGAGGGGGACGTAATCGCGCTTCATCTCGTGACAGAGCGCATGACATCGGTAGGACTGCGGGTGCGGTTCTATGGACGCCTTCGCCGTTGGGACGGAGCCTCGCCCGTCTGGACGTTGCTCGTGCGCGGAAAGGGCTAATGAAAAACGATTCCACGGTCTAGGTGTCTTCTTGTGGGCCCTCAACTGAGGCGGCCTTACACGAGCTTACCTTACTCCGCAGCATCTTTGACTGAGCCGACAGCGCCGCGCGCCTCGCTAGTTCATCATGATTCTCTGCCGCCTTCCGCAGTGACTGCCTACCTGTTCGTGTTGGGCGTTTTCCGCCTCCGTGCGATTACTCCCTTATAGGGGGATATTTGTTCAAGACTAAACCTAAGACGTGAACAAGAGTGGTCATGCAATCTTAGGACTGTCGCTGGCTGCAACCGAGCTGCCGGAGCGGCCCCGGCGTCCCCCGATAGACCCCGCCGCCGGTGCCGTCTCTCCGCTCTCAGGACGGCGGAACGACTGTCAGCATGCCAAGTTTTCCGATAGCTCGGGTTCGTGATCCCGAGCCAGAAAGTGACTAGTGCCCACAATTCGCGATCCTTGGCGAAGCTCGGGCCTTTTGTCTGGCAGTCCGCCAGCGCGAACCGGGGCCCCGTAAAATTCCCAGGTGGTGCAACCGACCAGGCGAGGTAGTCTCCCCTCATTGCCAGTAACATTTTTCAGCCCGTCGAGTTTGACAATGACCAACGACACAGCTGTATTCAATGCAGTGCGTCTCGATCCGATTACCGGTGAGAAAGAATGGATCGGGCGAATGGGGACGCGCACTGCGATCGCTAGAGACGGGCTCGTAGTCGATCCGACGTCTCTCGGCTACTGTCCACACGAATGGCTCGAGGCGAGCGGCTACGTGGATCTCGATCTAGTGCGGAAATTTCCTCACGGCATTGCCGTTTGAACCGCTCACCAAACCAATGAGATCGTCGCAGTCGCAAGCTGTACCGCAACGGCAGCCTCGAGTTCGGCCGCGAGCACCCTATGATGCACTGCCAGACGATCAGACAGATCTCGCGTTTTAGGATCTGTCGCGAGGTCGCGAATCAACTCGCACTCCGTGACCTGCAACCGGAGCTTCTCCAAATGCTGTTGCATATCCTTCAGTGGCAGCCATCGCGCGCGCAAGATCCGCCGAGGTTCGTCGCGCCGCAGCTCCGAACATACAACCTAGTTAGACGTGGACAGGAAAAAGGCGGCATTGAGCAACTACTACTCGCCCCCACAACCAATCGACTGCATGGTGAATTGCTGGTGGGAATTGAAATGTGGTCCGTCTCTGTCGTCAGGCCTGGACTTTAGATCAGCTTGCTTCAATTCCCTCGTTCCTGAACGGCACAAGGAGGTCACAGCGACATTGCCTTGCTGGAACGACATCCTCGAGCAATGACCGAGTACGCACCGTCAATTTTCGATGTTAGTACATGGTGAGACATGGGCATATAGAATGGTCTTTTGTTTGGGGCTCTGGTGATGACCCGTCTTCATCACTGGTGAAGCTGGGCACTTGCTGCTCTGCTTCGTGATGGCTTTGGCTAATGCGGAGCAGGATGCTTTTCTCGAAACGAGATTTGCCAGGCTTTGAAGCAAGAAGGACGTTCGTTTGCCGTCGCTTGGCTGGAAGGTTATCTTGCCGGCGCAAGCCAGAAAATGGAAATTGACTATTTCCACACCGCGGACACGATGGCTGGGCTCGCCACTTTCTGCGCTGCCCATCCTGATCCGACGGTGGCGCAAGCTTGTTGTCGCACTCTTCGCGGCTTTGCTCATTTCGGCTGCGGCGCAAAGACGCCAGATACTTGGCAATTTGCTGTTTCTTTCGAAAAGGCGGCGACATTCGGGAACCGTTTCGCCGCTGGCATTCAACGCACCCCGTCACTGATCTAAAACTTTATGCCGACCTTTATTGCGGCTGTATCAACCGGTGAGTAAAGCGTCCCCTGGGCACCATTTTCCTACCATTCAGAACAAAACCGTGAGCCATTTGTGGAGCTCCCGTAAGCCTTTTCGGTCCCCGATCGACACCTACGCGGAGTCGTCGCTGACGCCTCAGCGGATAGCAGCCTGCCGCTCCGCTCCGTGTCGCCTGGGCGCCACTTCGACCGTCGAAGCCAAGAAGCTCGGCTGGAGCAGGACGGTGAACTCTTCGAGCGATACCGGCGGAGAGAAAATATAACCTTGCGCCATGGTCGCGCCGTTCTCGGCCGCGAACCGAAGGTCTTCGGGCGTTTCGATGCCTTCTACGACCGTTTCGAACCCCAATTCGTCCGCAAGTCCGAGCGCCAGGCGAAGGATCGTTTGCTTCTCGCGGTCTCCCGCGACACCCGCGACAAGCGTGCGATCTAGCTTTACGGCGTCGAAGGGGAGCCTAGCCATCGTCGAAAGATTCGAATAACCGGCTCCGAAATCGTCCATTGCGAAGCGTATGCCCAATTGCCTGAGCAAGCTTATTCTCTCGCGTACGACGTCAGGATTGCGCATCGCGACCGATTCGGTGACCTCGATCTCGAGGTGTGGCGGCGGGAAGTCGGCTTCGCGAACGATCGTGACGATATCCTTGACGAACAGGGGGTCCTCGATTTCCGTCGCCGCGACATTTACGGCGAGCACGAGGTTCGAGCCGGCCCGGATCAAGCCCCCGATTTCGGCGAGCGCGCGCCTGAGCACGAAGCGGTCGATCTCCATGATCAGGCCGATCTCTTCCGCAATCTTGATGAAGCGCTGAGGAGGAATGTCGCCCTCCTTCGGATGATGCCAGCGCGCCAGCGCCTCTACACCCATGATGCGGCCATCCACGCAGGACACCTTGGGCTGGTAATGGACGACGAGCTTTTCATTGCGGATCGCCAACGCAAGATCGGTTTCGAGCGCATGCCGAGCACGCGCGACCTCTGCGAGATCAGGAGTGAAGAACGCGTGGGTATTGCGTCCCGAGCTCTTTGCGACATACATTGCAAGGTCGGCGCGGATCAGAAGGTCATCATAGGTTGTGCCGTGGGTGGGACAGATCGCAATGCCGATGCTGACGCCGATGGTCGCATGGTTGCTCTGGAGCTTGAAGGAGACCTGCAGCGCCTCGATCATCTCGCGGGCAAAGAGGCTTGCGGCCTCTATCGTCTTCACCCCGGCGATGATGGCGACGAACTCGTCGCCCCCGACCCGGGCGAGCAGACTTTTTTTGACAGCTACCTTGGATGCCAGCAAATTACTCAAGCGCTCGGCCACCATCCTGAGCAGCTCGTCGCCGGCCTTGTGCCCGAAAGTGTCGTTGATGGATTTGAAACCATCGAGGTCGAGGAAGAAAAGCGCGCCGCCTTCTTCCGCTTCAATGAGCGCCGGCGCATCGACGCGCATCTTCTCCCGATTGGGAATGCGGCTCACCGTATCGTAGAAAGCGAGCTGACGAATTTTTCGCGTGCTGGCCCGCAAATGCGTCAGCATTCGCTCGAATGCGAGGCCGAGGCCGCGAACCTCGCCGATGCCCGTTGCGCGGAACGGAACGTCGAGATTGCCTCCCGCGATTTCCTGGGCGGTCTTTGCGAGCGCCGAAAGTCCTTTCGTGAAGTGACTTACGGCGGCCAATAGCGCGACGACCAAGGCACCGAGCGCCAGCGCCGCGGATGCCAGGAACTGCCACATCAGCGAACGGGTATGGGCTGCGCCGATCTGGAACATCTGATCTCGGGTCGTCGTCACGAGCGATGCGCTCGCGAACGTACACACCTTGAGCGTCGCCTCATATTCGACGCAGCGCGCGACGTAGTTGCCGTCATCCGAGCGATGCAACCCGCCCAAGAGCGTCCTGGCGTTTCTGAATTTCACTCCTTCAGGCCCCGCGGAAGACACGATCTCGTTGTCACTCGCGATGATGACCACCCCGGCATTAGCCAGCGAAGTGAAGTTCTCGAGAGTCCGCTCCGTGCGCCCGAGCGGACGGACGGCGACGAGCATGCCGATGAGGTCGCCGAAGTCGTCGAACACGGGCTCAATTGCGGTGTGCGCTATAGTTTGGCGCTGCGGCAGGCCGAGCGCCGACAACTCACCCAACTTGAGCTGATAGGTGCCCTCCTCACCCCGCGGATGCGAGCGGCTATTGTCCTTGAGGATCGCCCTGAGATTTACAGAGAGGTCGGTCTCTTCGATCGCCCCGTTCAGGGCGAGGAGGTCGAGAGGCTTGTTGGCACCGATCACGCGACCGGTTTCGTCGAACGCGATCAGCCTTTCGAAGCCGGAGGTCGAAGCAACGATGCTGAGCAGCTCGCGGATAGTCACATCGTTGTGGGAGGCGACCGCCTTGGCGATATCGGCGCGCTGAGCGATCTGACGCAGGCGAGATGCGGTTTCCGCGCCGAGGACCTCGATTCGCGCTCGCGCCAACTGCGCCTCCCCGTCGAGGCGACGAGCGAGCTGATCTTCTGAGAGTTTACCCAGTGCCGCAGCCTGCTGCCCCAGTTGCTGCTGAAGGCGTAGCGCCGTCAAGCCACCGATGAGGCCGAGCCCGAGCACGCCGGTCGCGAGCACGACGGCAACAAGGCGCACGGCGATAGACGAGCCTAGAACGCCGGACGGAACGGCCCAACGCCGCCTGCGGGATGGCGCCCTCGATGCCTTCGCCATATCGGTGTCAGTCGTCACCACTGCCAGCCACCCTGAACTACGGAGGCTGATCAATGTCGCTCACTGAGGCCCCCGCTAAGTTGTCTTCCAGGCGCCGAATTTAAGCGAGTGAAACCCTCTAAATCGTCTATTTATTGTCTATTTGTGGCTAGTTAATTACCAAGCGGTTTTTCGAAACCATCAGATTGTATGCTTAGGCTTTCTGCTCGCCAAACCGAAGTTTCCAAAAGCCACGGCGTTGCGACAACAGAAGGTTTAGGTTTCTTCGCCAGAATTGTGCACCTCGTGGTTCGAAGGGTTTGCAATGGCATTTTCGAGGATAATGGCAGCCCTTTTGGGCGTTTGCCTTGCGGTGGTGAATGCCGCTGGCGCCGAAACACGCAGGCTCGACATTGTCGGGACCGGAGACGGAGTCGATGTCCTTCGCGCCATCGCCGCGAGCTTCATGCAGCAGGAAGGATCGGCACAGGTCGAGATCCCGCCGAGCATCGGTTCTGGCGGAGGCATCGCGGCCGTGGGGTCCGGTAAGGCGATCTTAGGGCGCGTCGCACGCCGCCTGACGGACGCCGAAGCGGCTTCCGGCATCGTCTACAAGGCGATCGCCCGCCTACCCTCGGCTTTCATCGTCCATCCCGGCTGCGGAGTGAGTGCCGTCACAAGCGCTCAGCTCGTTGCGATCTATTCGGGCCGCCTTGCGAATTGGAAGGAGCTGGGCGGCGCCGATATGCGCATCCGCGTCGTGCGCCGTGAGGACCAGGACAGCACTCTTACGGGGCTACGGGCCAGCATGCCCGGCTGGCACGATCTCGAGATCACCGAAAAATCGAAGATGGCAACGACCACACAGGAAGCGATCGAGACGGTTCGCGAGGTTCAAGGCGCGATCGGCTTCGGTCCCTTCTCGAGGCCGTTGGAACAAGGGCTCACGGTGCTTCGTGTGGACGGCCACTACCCGACGGACGCGGATTATCCCTCGAGCGTTGTGCTGGCGCTAATCTATCTAAATACGTTGCAGGATCCGGACGCTCTGGCATTTCTACGCTTTGCCGATGCGCAGAAGGCAGCCGACGTCATCACCAGCCTCGGTAGTCTGCCTGAAAAGCGGTGAAGCGCCGAAGCTCGGCGGCCGCCGGCGCTGCTGAACGCGGCGTCGGCTCACAGACCGGGGCGATGAGGCTGCTCGCGGCTTCGCCATAGACGGGTGACCTTGTCAATCAGCGATGGGGTTTGAGAGCTCGGCAGGAAGGGATCGGCGTAGCATTGCGCATTGGCCGAGTGCGCCCTGTTCTTCACGATCTCGACGAGACCAACAGGGCCGGCGACGTAGACCGTATCCTCCAGCCCAAGCAGGGGCAGGTAGTGCGATGGGCGCCCAGGCCTGATCGGCAGCGTAGATCCGACCTCCGTCGTCGCAATGACGTCGCGGACACCGTCGTCGATCAGCCACTGCAACGAGGGAAGCATATAGAGATTATCGGCATCCCGGCTGCCGGCGACGACCGCCATCTCGCGGTTGCGCTGGGTCGAGCGCGCCGAGCGGGCGAGCGCCCAGATCGGGGCCCAGCCTGCTCCGCCGGCGATCAGCACCAGGGGCCCCTGGCCCTCTCGCAGATAGGCTCGTCCGAAGGGGCCTTGCACATGCGCTTTATGGCCGGGCCTGATGGCTTTGCCGAGCTGCCCCGATACGGTGCCGTCAGGCAGGCACCTGATGTGGAAGACGAGTTCGACTTCCTTACAGGAACCATCGAGCCTGAAGGTCGGGCTGAACTCACGCGCAGGATAACCGGAAAACTTGACGCGCACGTATTGGCCCGGCCGAAACTCGAGGGGCGCTGAGGTCGTCAGCACGACTTCGGCGATCTCCGACGAGAGCTGGTTGATCTCAGTGACGGCGCCCGCCCGCTTCTCAGGTAGCGGCAATTCTTCGAATTCGATCTCGGCATCGCCTGCGACCGCTGCCTGGCAGGCGAGCACAGTTCGGCCACGGCCTGAACCGCCGTCATCGACCGAGCCCGAGACGACCGTCACCCGGCAGCTCTGACATTGTCCCGATCTGCAGTCGTGTGGAACGAGAATCGAGCCGCCGAGCGCCGCGTCGATCAGGCTTTCGCCGGCGCGGGCTTCGACAGGCTTGCCGTTGATGATTACCCGACAATGCCTCATCGCGAGGCCTCTTGGCGCTGCGAATGTCGGCGAGCAAGCCAATGTTCGCCGAGCCAGAATGCGATGCGCGGGTGAGGACGAGTCCACGCTTCAGTAGGGCCGCCCCGTAGTGGTCTCCGGTCGAGCCCGTCGCCCGTCATAAGACGCCTACTTCTGCGACACGACGCGCACCGGGCGGTTATGGCTCGCATGCCGCGTCTGTGCATGGTCGAAGACAGCGACCCACATGTAGACATCGCGGCCTGGCACGAAAGCTTTGTCATACCTTCCATCGCTTTTCATGTTGCGCGTCAGCTCAAGCGTCCAATGTCCGTTGCTCCATTTTGAAACCCCGGCGACATTGGCTCGCTCTCCTTCGGTGTCGCCGGCAATAATCACGCCGGGCAGGATCGTGCCGACGGGAATCCTCGCGTCGGCTTCCGGAGTGTAGGGTTCGCTCTCCCAGTCGAACATGTACCAGCGGCCGTTCTCGTCGTCGCTGCTGTTGGGATCAAGATCGAACTTGCCGAGGGCTGCGACTTGCGCCTTCCAGTCCTTGGGAAGCCGCAAAACCGTGACGGGCCCTTTGTCGTCCCGGTGGATGAACTTGAAGTTATAGGAATAGAGAGTACGGCCAGGCTTATTCCAATAGCCGCCCTGATAGCGGGCATCGTAGTTCTGCTCGTCCAGGGTCGGGGCGTAGGGCGGGCCGATATATTGGCTGTCGACACGCCCGAGCATGCCCCCGCGCGACGCCTTCCACTGCCACATGTCTATGTAGCTGCCATCCGTCGTGTAGTGGAAGCCTCGGCCGTTGATCGGCATCGGTTTGCCGGGCAGCGGGTTGGCGCCGAGATCCGTTGCGCCTGCGCCGCCGAGCGATGGATTGTCCGAGAAAATGACCGCCAGTTTATCCTCGTAGAAGTCGGCGGCGTCTTGCAGACCCGCACGCTCGTCAAGGGCGTGCCAGCCATCCTCTTGCTTGATGATCGGAACGCGACGGAGGGAGCGCGTGGGATCCTCCCAGCGGAAGGCAAAATAGATCTTCTGCCCATCGTGCACGGCGCGCACCTCTACGAGCGATTCGCCCGATCCGCCCAGATTGGCACCTTGCTGCGTGCGAATGAAGACCGGGGCGGCGCGCGACCAGGTGGGATCGCCCATGGCACCGTCGAGCTTGGGCGCGGTGCTCACCCGCGCGATGACGAGCGTATCGCGCGTCGCCCAATCGAGCCCGGCGACGCTGCATGCGACTGCGACCCCGATAGCAGCGGCGACGAGAAGAGGCTTCGGCCGCACGGCCTTCGTGATCGCGAGCGGCGTCGGCCGAAACACCCGGAAAATCTGCTGCCAGCCGCCATAGAGATAATGCGCGGCGACGTGCGCGAAGATATAGACGAGCCCTATGAAGGCGGCGGTCGAGTGGAGATAAGCCCACCAGCCGCCATAGCCGAGATACATCATGACGCCCGTCCCCGTGAGGAAGATCACGAGCGCATAGGCGAACCAGTGCAGAACGACGTTGACGGCTCCCCACTTGAGGCGAGCCGGGGCGCGCATCGCGAGGATCCGCGTCTTGTTGGGGCTGTTGCGCTCGACGAGACCGCTGCGCGCGAGGTAGGCGACGTAAGCGGACCCGCAGAAGAAGACGGCGAGCCCGGCGAGGAAATGCCAGGAAAAGACCTCGCCCTGCGGCAGGACCGGAGCGAGCCATTTTGAGAGGGGGGCGTGCAGCGCGTCCGCTGCGATGCGTATGCCTGTAACGAGGCTTATGACGAACGCGAGTGCGGTCGCCCAATGGAGGGTTAGCGTCCCGACATCGGTGCGTGGCCGGCTTTCTTGAGTCTTTGTTTGAGCGAGGCGTCTCTCAGTCAAGGCATCGGCGTTCGTTCGAGCGGTGACATCGTTCATTGCATAAAGCTGGCCCGCGGTAAACCAGCACTTGAGCCGGAAAGCCGTCGAAGCATTGGGGATTTGGCGAGATGGACTTGGTCGCCGAAGAAGCCAAGGCGACCGACACGATCATTATGCGGTCGGCCAACGAGCCGCGCTCGGGGCACGCAGTGCGTTGTGGCTAGGGGACGCTCCCGACGACTAGGCGCGTCCCAAGTACGCCGGTCTCGAAGCCTGGTCTCTAACCCTGCTTCGCTCTAGTGTTGGGGAGCTCAGATCGGGGCCGTTGCGCGGGTCGCCAGGCCGCGTCCATCATGAACTCGTCGGACACCGTTTGGAGGACATAGGTAACCTCCCGCTCAAATTGAATTTATTCAACAATTTCAATTATATGAGGTTGCATTTTTGTTCTGAATGGCGCGCCATTATTTCGTGAAGCCACTGACCAACCGATCGTGTGCGAGTGAAGACTGTGAATGTGGAGGCTCAATTCAGCGCGTCGCGGCCTGCAAACGCTATGTCTGCTTCTGGAGAGGGGCGTAGGCAAGGTGGACCGTTCGCAGGTGCCAACACTATCCCGTCCCCATCCTCACCCAGATCGAATAAAGGATCATGAAAATCGGCAGCGTGCCGAAGAACCACATGGCGGGCCGGTCACTGTCTTGCCGGGCGAAATCGCGGTTCGGGTCTGAATCGCGCGCGAACGGCGTTGAATCTCTCGTGGCGTGGCTTTCTCTCGCTGCGCGACGTAGTAGTCGTCGAATGGTCTTCTCAGTCTCGAATTTCACCGTCATTTCTTCGCCTCCAGCCCTAACTCCACGAGCCGGCGAATGGCTTCGGACCGCGATGGCGTGTCTAGCTGTGTGCGGGCCCATGCGTCGACTGCGGCGCCAACCTTGGGCGACAACCTTACTGCCGAGACAGGGTAGACTCCCCCGGCCTTCTTCGGTCGTCCTCTGCCTTTTTTGTTTACGGAAATTGCTTCCTTCATATTTTTAGTTTACAAAAAATCGAGCCAAAACGGAAGTTGCAATTCCGCTTCGGCTCTAACCTCGATCGCTGAAGGGTTTCAAGATGACCGAAGCTGACAGCGTGCTTAGCACGCTACGGACAAACTCGCCCACAGAACTGCTGACGGACTCCGCTGGTGCGTTTCTATCCGGCCTCGCGCTCCAGTGCGGGCTACCGCATTCACACATCGAGGTTGAAGCCAGCAAGGATGTCTGATTCCGTATTGTCCGACTGGATGGGGGGAGGACCGCATGGAGGTTGGACTGGGCCGGTTTGGTGACCGTCGCCTGCAAAAAGGGGGGCGTTCCTTCTGGGCCGGCTCGTTGCCTCGGGCGGCAGGAAGCTGCGGGTGCGTCGATTGGGCGGCTCTCGGGCAGGAGAGATCCGCCTGACGCGGCTTTTGCGCAATGAAGCGTTCAGCTGCGAGGAGATGCTGGCGGAGGCAGCCGAACGGACGGCAGAACGTTGTGTGGGACGGCATGTCCTTGCGATCCAGGAGACGACTGTGCTGCGCTCGGAAGGCGGCGGGGGCGAGTATCTGCATGCCGTGTTGGCCCTGGATGCGCAGGACGGAGCGATCCTGGGGCTGATCGGAGGCTGCTTGCTGGAGCGCACGGGTGGCCGGCGGGCAGCGCGCCGCTCCGTACCGATTGAAGAAAAAGAGAGCTTCCGATGGCTGGAAGGCGCCGACCATGCAGCATCTGTGTGCGCGGGCGCTGCTTCTGTCACGGTGATTGCTGATCGCGAGAGCGATATCTTTGAAGCGTTTGCGCTGCGTCCGGAACGCGTCGAACTGCTGGTACGTGCGGCTCATGACCGTGCGCTTGCCGATGGCGATGCGCTGTTTGCGCGGGCCGATGCACTGCCCGCGATGGGGCGCGCGGAACTGGATTTGCCTGCCAGGCCCGGGCGCAGGCGGCGTATCGCGCAGCTTGAAATACGCTTCCTGCCGGCCAGGATTGCCCGCCCCAAGAGTGGACTGCGCGCCGACTTGCCGGAAAGCGTCGCTGTCCACATGATTGATGTCCGCGAGGTCAACCCGCCGGCTGGCGAGGCGCCGATCCACTGGCGGCTTCTGACGACACACGCAGTGGTCAGCGAGACGAATGCTTGGGAGATCGTCGATCTTTATCGGCAACGCTGGGCAATTGAACAGCTGTTCCGCGTCCTGAAGAGCGCAGGCTTCGATATTGAAAATGTGCAGATCGAGGAGAAGGCACCCCGCGACCGGCTGATAACTGCAACGCTGATCGCGGCTGTATGCATCCAGCAACTGGTGCACGCCCGTGATGGTGGTCCGGGAACGCTGCGGCCTCTGAGCGATGCATTCGAGCCCGAGGACATTCCACTGATCGAGGCCTGCTGCGCTGACCTCGAAGGCAAGACGGAGCGGCAGAAGAACCCTCATCCGAAAGGCTCGCTTGCGCGCGCTGCCTGGGTCTGCGCACGTCTCGGCGGATGGACCGGCTATTACGGCAAGCCGGGCCCGGTCGTCATGCTTCAGGGTTGGCTCGAGTTCCAAGCCATGAAGCGCGGCACCAATCTCATGATGCGCCAGTCCCAGCAGGACAATACCGATGTGTGAATCGGGTAGCCAGTGCGGGAGGGCGCACTCCTACTGATCTCGCAGACTAAGGAAATAGACATCAGCTGAAATCGAGCGGCTGATTGGGTTTACAACAGGAGCAGCAGGACGACGAGCGTCTCTCGGGGGGCAGACGCAGGCACGCTTGCATGAATGGCGATGACCTCGAGCCAGACGACAGCGACGACGAGCCCTCCTTGGCAGCCTCACGGGTTGGGGCGCCGATCCCGACGATCAGGATCGATGGGCGGCAGGCTCCCGCGATGACCGGATGAGCACGATGGCCGCGAGTTTGAGGGCGTGGCGTGAGCGAACAGGTCGTGAGATACGCAGCTTCGCCTAAGCCGATGCAAAAGGCCGCAGCCTGGGACACAGACCGCGGCCCGCGCTTTGTCAAAAAATCCGGGTGAAAAAAGATCTAAGTGAAATATGCAGCCAGCCCCGGTGAGAGGACGTTATCGCGCCCGTGATCAGCTGCAATATGATTTGGATCACAAATCATATTAGTAATTAATGTGAACCATGCGCTGAGGGAGAGCCCGCCGGGGCTGGCTAGCTGGCGGGCTCTCAACCCCAAGCACAAGACCGCCTTGCCCCTGCGATCCCGTCCCAAAGTCCACCCTGACCGATTCTTACTAACGGGTGGCAAAGATCTCTGCGGAAGGGTTGAGGCGATGAACAAGGGCCCGCCATTCACGCAGCGGGCCTTCGTTCTGGTTCCTGGAATGTTCTTGGCGAAGGCAGCGGAATAGGCTTCCCGTAAGGGGAGCTGGCCCATTCTAACCCATAGTGGCCTCAGCTGATTTTGACAGTGGTTCTCAGCGGAAGAGCGGGTGCCGTCCGTATTGACCCCTTAGTTCCTAAGTCGAATCTCCTGGTTTGCTTTTCTTAATGGCCGTAATTATCCGGTCGTGAACACTGTTCCGAGGCGGGGCGGGTGCAATGCCAATCGATCGACTTGTTCGAGAAGGCAAGGTTGAGCCCAAGGATGTCGCTCGGCTCGATCGCGCGTTCGCGATCACGCTAAAGTCACTACCCTAGTGGATCGCAACGACCCAATTTGCGAGATCGTCGCGGCGGAAGGTGATCGAGACGGCTGCGCTAGCAAATTCTCCTGGCTTTCGTTTCGCTGAGGGCTCAAACTTCTCAAATTAGAGCAGGGAGATTTTCAAGAGGGGGCATTGCGATGGCGAAACCTGCAGTTCCTCGTGCTAGGTTTCGAGGTTTGTTCGCTTTCTACGCAGCTAGGGCCCACCACGATCACAACAACGACGGCGAAAATCGCCTGTTGAAGTTGTTTGGGTCGAGTGACCACATTTCAGACGGTCCACTTGAATCATGGTCGACCCGCACCGAGCTACTCAGTCCCGAGATGATCAGCAATGTCCTCTCGCCTGTCGCACGTGAGGTTGTTTCGGGTACAGCCCACTACAATCACGCCAGTGACTTTCTGCATCGGCTGCTCCAAGAGATTGATCGGAAGGCCAACTAGCTCTGCCGGGCACTAGACTCGCGACGCGCATTTGTTGATCGGTAAGGGGGAGGTCAACAGTAGCTGGAAGATTGTCCGTGCGGCCATATATTGCGCCGCTGGCCGGCTGCGCTCGACCCCATCCAGCATCAGGTTACCCCGTTGGTCTGTAACAGACCACGCCACATCCGTCGGTGCTTGCAAACTGAATTTTCAAACAGAGCAACTTCGTCGATGATCATGACGCGCAGCCCCAGAATGACCCGTGTCGAGTACAAAAAGCGATATTTGAGAAATTTGACAGGACAACGGTCTGCTAACGGGAGAGTTCACGCGCGCGACCTGGTAGAAATTTCATACCAAAAGCATTTGGCTTGCTTGGCGATCTCCGGTAGCTAATTGTATCGAGTGCCACCCCTGCAACCAGCCGAGGGTTTCAGCTCAACTCGCGCATCATCCTTTATCGAAAGCGTAAGCCGAATGTCTTCATCCTCAGCCGAAAGGATCGCGCTCTTCATCGATGGAGCCAATCTCTACGCCACGGCGAAAACATTGGGCTTCGACATCGATTACAAGCGCCTACTGAAGGAGTTTCAGGGCCGGGGGACGCTGCTCCGGGCGTTCTACTACACCGCCATCATCGAAGATCAGGAATACTCTTCGATCCGGCCGTTGATCGACTGGCTTGACTACAACGGTTACACGGTCGTCACCAAGGCGACCAAGGAATTTATCGACGCTTCCGGCCGTCGCAAGGTCAAAGGCAACATGGACATCGAGCTCGCCGTGGACGCCATGGAGCTCACGGAGCACATCGACCAGATGGTGCTGTTCTCCGGCGACGGCGATTTCCGCTCCTTGGTCGAGGCCGTGCAGCGTCGCGGCGTGCGGGTCACGGTAATCTCCACCATCGCCAGCCAGCCGCCGATGATCGCCGACGAGCTGCGCCGCCAGGCCGACGTCTTCACCGATCTCGTCGAGCTGCAATCCAGGTTCGGCCGCGATCCTAACGAGCGTCCAGCGCCTCGCGAGCGAGGGGATCGCGAAGCGCGCAGCCATCTGCGGAAATCATTGCAGCAACCTAAGGGAAATGATCCTCCAGGCTAGCGTCGGGAGCCATCTGACTGCCGGCAAGGATTAGCCGTCACGATCTGGGGGTATGCGAGCCTACGACAAGAAATGTTGCGCGGCGTCGTCACCCTTGGAGATTTCGACGGCGGGTGATGCGCTGCATTGCGAGCGTTGGTAGCAGGTGGCGGCCTGCACTTCGCCTGGGGTAGGTTGAGCACGTTCGGCACACCGCCGCCCGGCCACGAGGCGGCCGTCACCGTTTCCAGAAGACTATGCATTCTTCTGTCGGCGCTCCGACAGTTAAGTTCATCACACTCCTGCGCTTTTCACACTTTGTCGCGCCACCTCGATCAAGTCGGCTCCCGCAGAGGGGGCCGCGCCTGTCCTGTTCGCGGCCACACGTTGAATACACGCCACTTGGCTATATTCTAGAGAATATCAGAATTCCTAGTGTCCACCGCCACCACAGATCGGCGATTTGCGCGCTGAGTTGTAGTCGTCCGGAAATACCGGAACGGGACACTTCCTGTTTGTTTGCCTCAATCTAAAACAGGCTAGTCGGGATGCCGCCGTTGGCCGCGACCGAGCAATCGAGATGCCAGACATCGCGATGAGCTACCCGGCTCGTCTTCCCCTTCTGCGGTCTACAGCAGCGCGGTTCATGCGCCCGCGGCGCACCGCGTGCATGCACACCGGCCGCGACGGCAAGCGACAAGGCGTCGACGATGCAGAAAGCCAGCCCCGCGAAAAGTCGAAGTCTTTGTCTTGTCGACAGCGCTGACGACGAAGGCGGCATCACTCTCAATATGGTCGAGCAGGCCAACGTCGAGCTGCAGCGAAACGCCTCGGCGACCATAGTTTAGCTATGTGCGGCTTGCCTCTGTCGCATTCTTTTCAGCGAACCTGTGCTCAGAGCGCGACTGTTTTGCTCGACCATCCAAATTGTTCTGCCCTTCTCGATTTTGCGAGAAGATCGCCAATCTTACGATTGGCGAAGAAGCAGCGTTTACTTCAGGTAGGAGATCGTCATCATGGTGTCGACTTTGATAACTGCGCCAAGGGCGTCAATGACGAGTGGGAAGCGATCGCAAATTACACCTCATACCCCGCTTCGCCTCGGCGACGCAGTGAAGATCGCCTTTCCTCTAGGTGGGGTGACGGCCGCGGATTTGCGGCGTGAGCGCGATTGCAACCGATTGGTCATCGAAAAGATCGCCGGCAAGGAGTTCACAACGCTGGCTCATATCGAACGAATGCGAGAGCTATGCCGCGACGAAGCAAGGGAGCAAGACTTAAGCTCAAAGCCGCTCGCCGAGACAGGAGCGGAAAACTCACTCACCAAGCAACTTGGATCATCAGAGATAACGGCCGGGACGTTAGCACAGGCTGTCCTGCAGATGCGACTGAGGTCGCGGAACAAAAACTGAGAGCTCATATAATCTCCAAGCGCTCCCCGAAGCTGCGAGTCCGTCACATTGACGATATTGCAATTGCGGATCTCCTCTCGATCTATCTGGATGCGCAGCTGGACAAGTTGCGCGAGCGTTTCAACGTGGATAATGAGTGCGAAGATACCGTCCCCGACATTCGTAAATTCAAGAAGCGAATTGAGCGTTTGAACGACTGGTGGGGCGCAAAAATGCTGGGCGAGCTCAATGGAGAAGCTTGTCGCTCGTATGCCAAGAAGCGCGGTAAGAAAGGAGGGGCGCGCCGAGACCTTGAAGATCTCCGCGCTGCGATCGGTCACCACGCAGTCGAAGGATATCATAGAGGAAGCGTTCGGGTATTGCTGCCTGAGAAGGGCCAACCACGAGACAGGTGGCTGACGCGTACCGATGCGGCTAGATTAATTTGGACCTGTTGGCGCTATCGCGAGATGCAAAAAGGGTCGCGCCGGTCAGTGGATCGGGAACGGGTCCCGACAAAGAGGCGTCCACTACGTCACCTTGCTCGTTTCATTTTGCTGGGCATCTACAGTGGGACCCGTGCGGGTGCTATTGCGGCAGCCTCTCCGATTGCAGCGAGCGGTCGTGCCTATGTCGATTTGGAGCGCGGTCGGTATTACCGCCTAATGCAGGGCCGCGCTAAAACCAACAAGCGACAGCCGACGGTCCCAATACCATTGCGCTTACTCACTCACCTGCGACGTTGGCATCGAATTAACCCTGAGGCGAAGCATTTCGTCGAATACAACGGAAAGGCCGTTAGCTCGGTCAAAACGGCGTTCAAGAGTGCGGTAAAGCTGGCAGGGCTTGGCCGAGGTATTTCCCCGCAAACGCTTCGGCATACTGCTGCGACGTGGCTCATGCAACGAGGCGCGGATCCTTGGCAGGCAGCAGGCTATCTTGGAATGTCCTTCGAGGTGCTGCTCAACACCTATGGGCATCACCATCCCGATTATCTGTCTGATGCGGTCGAAAAAATCGGGAAGCGCGGATCCAGCTAACGAACGAAGTTCTATCGTATTTCGAGGTGTTTCGGATGCTGTTGTTCTGGCCAGGGTCGCGCCTCATGCGTTACTGATTTCACAGACTAGCTAGGCATGGTTCGATCTGCAGTCAGACTTTCGAGTCTTACTCAGGATCGCATTGCAGATCGAAATGTTTCGCTGTCAACTCGTGAATTTCGACTCCAGATTGGGATTGTTGGTCCCAGTCTATAGCGAGGCGACCCGGATCTATCCGTTTGCGTTGCGGCCGGTTGTACATACCGGCTCGACGCTGAAGGCCTCAACACGGTGAGGAGACATTGCCGGCGTCCGTCGGTGGCCGCCCTCATTAACCGGCCGCGTTAGGCTCACCCGACGAAGGAAACAGCATCGGCACAGGCGCTGCCATGCCAGTCCCGCCGGCTTGGTGAATCCGGTGCCGCCCGAGTGCCTATCGCGAAGCCTACGGCAGGCTCGCGAGCAACGGCATCCTGTTCAATCATGAGAGCCCGATCCGCGGTGAGACCTTCGTCACCCGCAAGAATCACGCGGCGTGGCGCGCATCGAGGTTGGGCTGGAACAGACGCTCTATCGGTAATCTCGAAGTCCAGCGCTACTGGGGGAATGCCAAGGACCATTTGGGAGGCTTGCATATGATCCTGCAGGCCGACAACCCCGATGACTTCGTGCTTGCTACCTGCGAGACGTGTTCGGTGGGCGAGACGGCCGAGCTGTCCTTCGCGCAGATCGGCAGCCGTATGGAGTGGCACGGCACAGGCGTCGACGGACCGAAGTCGATGCCAAGAGCGGCATGACATTGGCGAAGATCGACCCGACCTATTTCCGCCCGAACGAGGTCGATCTGCTTATCGGCGATGCCAGCAAGGCGCGGTGCTCGGCTGGAAGCCGAAGCGGAGCTTTGCCCAACTCGTCCAAGAGATGATGGCGAGCGATCTGGCTGATGCCAAACGGGACATCGCGAATGGCAAGCGTGCCGTTTGAGCTGAAGGGCAACAGCTTCTACGCCGCCGGAAATCGCGGCATGGTCGGCAACGTAATCGTGCGCCAGCTGGCGCGGGAAGAGGTTAAGCTCGTCACGTGGACCCGCGCTAGGTCGATTTCTGCAAGCAGGCCCAAAGGGGTAGGAGAAGGAACGGGGCTCGGATTGAGTCAGGTCTCTGATATCGCAGGCCAGGCGGGCGGCATCGTGCGCATCGACAGCCGCGTCGGCGAGAGCACGACGGTATATATACTGCTGCGGAAAACTGAAGCATGCATCGAGCAGGATCGGGGGGCGAGATCGTCCGGTGAGCCAAAAAGCCGTCAAGATACTTATCGTCGATGGTGATCCCGATCTGAGGCGCGCGGTCGCGCCATCTCTCAAATCGTTAGGATATCACGTTATGGAGGCGAAGAACGGCCCTGATCGACGAAGCAGAGCCCGACCTAATTTTGGTCGATTTGCCTCGCCGGGAATGAATGGGGCCGAAGTGGCCAAAGTCATGCGGGAGACGCGTCCGAACGTGGCGATCGTATTCGCAAGCGGCTATATCGACACTGCCGCCATAGAGCGTGCTGCTGCAAACTCCGCCGTGTTGCGAAAGCCGTTTCGGATGGACGAATTGCATGCTGGATTGACGGAAGCTTTGGCGAGCGGCCGGCGCTATTAGCGTTCGAGGATTTCACCTCGGGATCGAAGGGCGATATCAGCCAGGCCCCTGCATCACGAAGCTGCTGCTCCGCAGCGGCCTATCGGGTCGCTGTCCACCGTCCGACGCGTCCATCGCTGCGAGTATAGGATCCGCCACCACTGCTTCCGACAAAACGCCCAGTAAGGCAAACCGCGAACGCTTCTTAGTGCATCTCGTCAATGACACGACCTGGTGGAGGCACTTCGTGCCATCTCCGGCGACCGACTTGTATCACCTTGACTCGCAATATCGCGACATGATCAACGACGTACGAATCAAGTGGGTTTCCGAAATACTGGGATTCGAACTCCCGAGATACCCTCTCCCTGCGCCTGCTCAGTTGGAGGACGAAAACGGATCCCCTTCGAAACCATGGACACCCATGAACGATGGTGCCGGCCAGTGAAAACTGCGAAACGAAAACCTTATAGAAATTCAGCAGGATGCTTGTCGCGACAAACGATAACAAGCCGACTGTGCGGCTGTAGAAGGCGCAGCGTAGCACAATCTGTCCCCGCCAGCGTTCTCTCCAAGACACACGACGAACTCCGCCCACTCGGACGTTGACGAGTTCATGCCCACAACAGGTGCTCGACCCGCAATACATGCATGAGCAGAACATGGGCAGACATCGAAAGAGCGCTTCCGATCCAGACCGCTATCTCCTTTGCCTCAAAGGCAACTATTACTATCGTCGCCGGGTACCGCGAGAGCTTCGGACAGACTGCGTCCTCGCCGGCGGCCTATCCAGCTGACGATCGCATCCCGTCTCCGGTGATGATCGACAGAAGAGCTGAGCGTGCAGCCATGACCCACATCGAATGTTGCAGCGGCGCCATGCGTTGATCCGCCACGTCCGCCTCGAAGAGATTCGCGGACGGCAGAAAGCACGCGCGGAAGACCGCCCCCGTATCCCGGACAAGACCGTAAACGTCAGCTCTCATCCACTTGTGGATCGGATGTCGGACCGGTCGCCGGAGATCTAGGACTTTGTAGCCGCTCGCACGCTCGAACAGCCTGCGATTGAGGTGCTCGGTGATGTTGCCGAGTTGGACGATCAGATCATTGCTGAGGTCCTACGGAAGGGCCTCTCCGCGCTTTTCATGATGCAAGCGGCACTCGAAAAGGCGGGCGTCGTCTTCATTCACGAAAACGGCGGAGGTGCCGGAGTTCGTCTAAGCAAGCCTGGTGGAAGGACGGCCGAGCAACATCTGCATAGCCTGACCTGCCGGTTCGAACCCAGCGTAGCTGGACCTAAAGCGCGCATTTGCAGCGCCCACCACGTTAGGATCGACATCGAAGAAGCTTTGGGGCCCCCGGCTCCCGTGCTGTGCAGTCCCGCATGGCCCGTGCGGCCTTGGGATGGAGCGCTCGTGATCTTGCTTCGGAGCTAAAGTGGCGATCGATACCGTGGCGAGGTTTGAGCGCGGGGACGAGCTAAAGGAACGAACGGTCGACGCTATCCGCTCAGCGCTCGAGATCGGAAGCGTTGAGTTTATTGACGAGAACGGTGGCGGCGCAGGAGTCCGGCTGCGTAGGCCCTAGTGTTGTCGCCTTTAAGAAGAGAGGGGACGTCACAGGCGAGGGCTGGAGCGCGGATTGCTCGCGAGCGATGGAGCGGGGAGGCGGCCGCCGAGTCGGGATGCGGGGTCCAGTGTTCGTTGCAGTCGATAAATTGCTGTGGGAGCCCAATCCGCATCAACAGCGCTCATCGCTGCTGTGAGCTATGACGGCGTGGTGCGTTACTAGCATGCCTTAGGTTGTGGCTTTGGGACTGGCTCAATTCCGCTGAAGGATTAGTCAGGCGTGCGTCAGACGAGCGTGAGACCTTATCCTCGGTCATTGATTCCCGCCCAGGGGAAAAGGTGGCTGCGGGGCCTGGTTTGGATTCGCCTCCGTTTCCGGGCCTCGCTCATCCGCGCTTGTGAGCGAGCGCTGGAAAATACTGGGCCTGTTCTGGATGACCCGGTTGAGCCGCTTCTTCAAGCGATGCCTATTAAAATTGCACGTACTCTCGATCACCGTCGTTAGGACTTTTCGCCTATCAAACCAGCATCGGGGTGCTGAGAGGCGTCATGGAAAGCCTGCCTTACGACTACAAGCCGGTAGCATCGATCGGTTGGGGAGCAGCGGCCGTCGCCGTTGCAGCAACTACGCTGCTCGGGCTCGACTTCGCCGATCTCGGCAACCCGTTTGGTGACGATAGCGCTGGCAGAGCGACATATTCCGCGATAGTTGCCGCGGGCGCGACGATGCAGCCAACGGAGCCCATGAGCCCTCTACGGATTGAAAAGCAAATGCCCCCCGCAAAAGTCGTAGCGCTGCTCCATGAGCGCACAAAGCCATAGCCCGCAGCCCCGCTAGAATCAGGCTGAGAGTTCTGAAAGAGATCAGCGAACGCGAGGACATCGACCGGGTTCGTCAGTCAAGGTGTATACCGTGCACCTCTAACAGCATCTTGGCCGACTCGAGCCGACGCCGCAGCACGCGAGATTGATAATAGCGCAACGCATAACCGCTGAAAACGCCGGCCGTAAACACGCCGCCGACGACAACTTGTGCAAAGTCTTCGCCCATCACGACCCCCCGAAAGTCCGAGCACAGCTCAAAAAATAAAGTGGCGCGGCGGCGACGAAGTCTATCACGGCGAACGATGGGCGGGCCCAGTTCATGTCACGTAGAATGGCCCGCGTTTGGCTAGCGATCTTCATTTGAGTGCGAGGCCTTTTCTATGATCTGGGCGATGACCGAAATGATCGCGGCTACAGCTGCGACCGCAGCCTGTCGGGATTGGGTCCCAAGTTCCGGGGCAGCATAGCTCCCACCGTTCCAGGCGAACAGGCCGAGGGACAAGGCGACGTCCAGCGCAAGTATACCGGCGATACACGCCGCAACGAAGGCGATCCAGCGTGCAGCACTCCGGCTCATGGGCTTGGATCGAAGCGACGTGGCTCAACTCCGGATCTGTAAGGGCCGGTCGGGGCAAGCTGCCATCCACTAGCAACCCTGCGGATTATAGCGGCGACCATCTGGGGTATGTTAACAAGACCATCTGACACCGGCCTTACGGGAGCTGCATGCAAGCGCCACGGTCGTAGTGCCTGCCCGGCTGCGCAAACAGCTCACCGAACACGGCGCCAGGGTCGTGATCCACACCATCCGCGGCGTCGGCTACATGATTGCCGAGGAGAAGTGACGCCGCCTCGTTCGGATCATCCGGTTGCCGGGGGCCCCATCCCATCAAAACCCGCAATCAGCGTACGCCCCCCGCAGGTGAACAATGTGCCGAGTTGATATTGAAATCTATATCGTTGAATGTCTTTGAAAATATAAAAGCCGTATCAATTCTTTGCTCCTTCATCCGCGTAAAAGACTGGCGGCGATAGACGCGACGTCGAGTTCAGTCCCTTGTCAGGCTAATCGGCTAACGTCACGCGCACCAGGGTCGAAACTCCAATTTATCAATCAGCTCATGTGGCGAGTGGCATTGGCTATTGCCGTGGTTTGCATGGCGCCCAAGAAGCCGGCGCGCGCAAGCGAGCTCATTGGAGACAATGCGGCATTTGTTGCGAAGCTTGCTGGCGGACTTTACGCGACGATGTACTGCGGTGATCTGTACGAAATGGACCGCATCGGCTTTGTCCGATGGGCGGACGGGCATGGTGTGGATGTCGAGTTTTATCTGCCAAAATTTGCCGCAGGTGCCAGTGCCTATATCGGCTGGCATTACGATCGAAAGGATCTCGATCCCCGCGTGACGCGGTTGATCAGAAAGGTGTTCGGAGGGTTGGATGACATGAAGAAGGGCGGGGGGAGTGACGAAGCCTGCCGATCTGTTGTCCGGTCATCGATCGAGCAACACTTTATCAAAAAACGAGGGGTAGCTCTTTGAGTTGCAGATGGAGGCCGCAATGCGCGTCTTGATGTTTAGCTGCATGGCCGCGGCTGCCATAGCGCATTCGTCGCCCGCGGCATCTCAGAGTGTTGTTGGCGGACCCAGTCCCGTCAAGAATCTGGTAGGCGGAGCGAAAGCGACTCCGAATCCAGTTGTGCCGCCGGTGCGAGGCTCTCAAGTCTCAACGGCTAAGGCTGCACCCGCGCCTTCACCGCAACCGAAAGGCGGGCGCTAGCAATACGTCACCGATCGGTACTGTCCTAATTAGGACAAGCGCAATTCGAACTTCGGACACTTCAAACTGTTAGGTACGGGGCGACCCGTTGCGCTATCGTCTTGGCCGTCTCGCCAGCCGCGGCGTCCTACCGTGCGAGCGGTAGTCCTATAGCCCCATCTGCGAAGTTACGCCGCGACTGACGGAGGTCTGCTCATTGTCGCAGAGCGGGCCAGATTTACTCAACCTGAGTTGTTCGCAGCAGGGAGCGCGGCGATGTCCGCTGCCGAGAGATGACCCGGCCAAGGGCATGCCGCCTGCCTACCGCAAGTTCCGCTCGCGGCCGGTACTGCTGAAAAAAAGAAACAGTAATCTCGACAAATCAGCTCGGGCCGCACTCAATTGGAAGAACGACACTTCAACCGATGTGGCTTGCGGCGAATTGGTTTTGGCGAAGCTTGGTGAGGGTCACGTTCTATCTCTCGGATCTGCTTCTTCCCGAAGAAAGGAGGCCGATCCGAGAATGAGCTCCCAGGGTTGCACGTAGAGTCCGCCGCTGCTTCAGAACGGGAACGGCAATTCGTGGGCGCCGAGGCTATCGAATCGGACGCCGGTTGCGGGTCCGGCGCGGTAGTGACCGTTGTAATAGCCGAGGGCAGGGCGGCCGGATACCGGCGATGGACAGGCGAGGTCGGGGCGATCGGCCAGCAATGGTGGGCGGGGTTCGCGATAGCGCGTCGGCCAGCAGTTGCAGTTCTGGTCGCACACCATCCGCACTTCGACGATCGGGGGCCGACCGCTTTGACTGACAGTTGGGCCAGCAGTTGCGAGCAGCGCGACCTGAACGGCACCAAGCAATGAATTGACCATGTTGGGCTACTTCTCTCGGGTTGGCGTGAGTGAGACAGTCCAGAGATCCCTAAGGCGCTCGCAGTCGAACCAGAAGCTATCGCCCCGGCGAAGGGGCGTCTGCCAGGGAGTGCTCTTCACGAAAGTCGAGATGGCAGATGGGCCGTGCGGATAGGTGATGCGCACCGTGGCCTTCAGCAGCCAGTCGCCGACCAGCGCATAGGGGAGCTCTTCGGATACGAGTACCTCCATGTGACAGCGCGATAACGGCGCGGCGCCGGCTGTCGACAGCAATGTGAACGCAAGGGCGACAGCGAGGGCGACTGTCCGGATGGTTCCGTACCTCATGACGGGCTTTCGGCTGAAGAGGGCGGCGCGGTTCTGGCGCCGCCGGGGGATGATGACTGTCTGGTCAGCTTGTGGTAAGATTCTGTTCTGCGCTGGATGAACATTAATGCGGTTGCTCGGTCTTGCTCTGCGGACGCTCTTCCTTCTGGTGGTGATTGTCGTCACCTTTCGTGTTGCTACTCCCCAGAACGAGAGCTTCTGGACGGCCTACGATACGCCGTCCGACATGTTCCGATTCGTACTAGGCGTGATGGTCTGCGGATTCATCGGCTTCCAGATATTCCTGTATCCGAAGAATCCGGCAGAGATGGGCAAATGGGTTCCAATCGGATTGGCCCTGATACCGCTCGCGCTGCTGTGCGCGCTGGTCATTTGGTAGGCGATCCGGCGGCGAGCTGACTGCATCATCTCGACTCGCTGACCTGGATGGGTGCGGCGGGGGCGTCGTCCGCCAGCGCGCAGTTGCGCCAATCCGATGTCGTGCACTGGGCAGGCCAGCCGCCGCCGAGTGCCATGAACAGGCCGGCGGTATCCGAGAGGCGCGTCGCTTGCGCTTGAACACGGACGACCGCAGCGTTCAGATAGACTTGCTGGGCATTGAGCACGACCACCTGACTGACCTGCCCGAGAACGAGCTGCTTCTGAATGATGTCGAGACTTGCCTTCGCGGCGAGTTCGGCCTTGACCGCAGCTTGCACGCCGCGCGCGTCTGCCTGGAGACTGCGCAAAGCGTCGGCGACGTTCTGCATCGCCGTGATGACGGCCTGGCGATAGAGTGCGTCCGCCTGGGCCACCGCGGCCTCGGCGGCCTTCTGCTTGTGGTAAAGCGTCAGCCCATCGAAAAGTGGCTGCGTCACACTCGCCGCAATGACATAGAAGCTGGTCCCTGGCGTGAACAACTCGGCCAGGCTGAAGCCGGTGGTTCCTGCATTGCCGCTAATCGTTATGTTGGGCAGCCGCGCCGCGATCGACACACCGACCAGGGCGTTCGTCGAGTGCAGCAGCGCCTCGGCGGCCCTGACGTCCGGTCGCTGGCCGATCACCCTGCTCGGCAGGCTCACCGGCAGGTTTGCGGGGAGCGCCAGCCCGTCGAGCGTAAACTTTTGCAGGATTTCGTCCGCGGAGAATTGCCCGGCAAGCGCGGTCAGGAGGTCGCGCTGAACGGCGAGCTGCTTTTCGAGCGGCGGCAGGAGCTGCTCGGACTGGGCCAGCGCAGCCTCCTGTGCCAGTACGTCGACCTGGGAGGCACTGCCTGCATTGAACTGGTTCTTCACGATCTCCAGGATACCGCGTTCAATCTTCACAACACGCTGGATCGCGGCAATCTGGCCGCGAAGGGATGCTTCCTGGATCGCCGCGGTGACGACGTTGGCAGTCAGCGTGAGGTACGCTGCCTCGAGCTGGAACAGTTGCTGCTCGGATATTGCATCGAGACTCTCGACGGCGCGAATATTCTGGCCCCAAATATCCGGCACGAAACTGACGTTCAATTGCGCGGTATGGAGCGAAAATACCGACGGGGACTGGCCACCTGGGCCCGAACTCGAGGCGCCGGATATTTGTTGCTCGGAGGGCGTGTAATTTGCGCCGATCTGCGGGAAGAAAAGTCCGCGCTGTGCTAACGCGTTGTATTGCGCGATTCTGATCGACGCCTCGGCCGACTGCAGGGTAGGGTTGTGCTCGACTGACATCTTGATCAGCTGGTCGAGCTGCTTCGAACGAAATGCCGTCCACCACCGCAGAGACACGTCCTCTCCGCTGACGAAATGCTGCCTTGGCACGCTAGGACCTCCGGCACTCGTGCTGGGGGATGATAGCTTCTCTGGCGTGTAGCGATCGACATCTGGGGCGGGCGGCGGGCTGAAATTCGGACCCACGGCGCAGCTCGCGAGCCACAGGCTCGCGCCACCGGTTGCGAGGCCTCGGGCGACGCGCCTCATTTCTATCACGCGACGCATTCAACCGCCCTCCTGAGGCACCGTTTCGGGCGGTGTGGCGGCCGGATCGCTCTCTTCTGACGGCGCCGGCTCACGCGAGAGGAAGATCTTGCGCAGGGCAGGCGCCACCACGAGCAGCAGCAGCGGGCCGATGAACATGCCGCCAACCACGACGGTGGCCAGCGGCCGCTGCACCTGGCTGCCGATGCCGTGCGACAGCGCCGCCGGGAACAGGCCGACGCCGGCCGACAGAGCGGTCATCAGCATCGGGCGCATGCGCTGCTCCGCGCCGTTGAAGACGGCATCGGTGATGCTCATGCCGGTCGCGCGCAGCTCGCGGAAATAGGTGATGTTGAGGATGCCGTCCATCACCGCGACGCCAAACAGCGAAATGAAGCCGATCGCGGCCGAGATGCTGAAATCGAGGCCGGCCAGAAAAAGCGCGATCAGGCCGCCGCCGACGGCGAAGGGAATGCCGGCAAGTGCGAGCAAGCTGTCGCGCACCGAGTTGAACAGGCTGTAGAGCAACACGAAGATCAGCAGCAGCGTGATCGGCACCACGATCATGAGGCGCGCCTTTGCCGCCTCGAGATTGTCGAACTCGCCGGACCAGATGATGCGGTAGCCGGCCGGAAGCTGGATCGCCTCGGCGACCCGCTGCTGCGCCTCCGCGACCGTGGAGCCGAGATCGCGGCCGCGTACGCTGAACTTGATCGGGATGTAGCGCTGGCTTCTCTCGCGATAGATGAACAGCGCGCCGGTATCGAGCGAGATGTTGGCAAGCTCGCTCAGGGGAATATAGGCGTTGGTGCCCGACGGCGTCGCGTAGGCGACCTTCAGGCTTTTGATCTCGTCGATGTTCTGGCGGAATTTTGGATCGAGGCGCACTGCGACGCCGAAAGTACGATCGCCCTCGAGGACGTTGGTGGCCACGGAGCCGCCGAGTGCGGCCTGAACCACCGTGGTGACATCGCCGGTGTTCAGTCCGTAGCGGGCCGCCTTCTCTCTGTTGACCCTGATGTTGAGATTGGGTTGGCCGACCAGGTGGAAGATGCCGAGATCGGCGACACCGTTGATGCCGCGCATCACCTCCATCACCTTGGTCGCGGTCTGCTCCAGCACGTCCAGGTTGGGGCCGATGACCTTGACCGAGTTGGCGCCCTTCACGCCCGACAGCGCCTCCTCGACGTTGTCCTGGATGTACTGGGAGAAGTTGAAGGTGATGCCGGGCAGTTCTTCGTCGAACTCCTTCTGCAACTCCTCGGTCAGCTTTTCCTTGGTCAGGCCGGGCGGCCATTCGTCGAACGGCTTGATCGGCGCGAACAGCTCGACATTGGAGAAGGGCGATGCGTCGCTGCCGTTGTCGGGCCGGCCATGCTGCGAGACCACTGTGAGGACTTCAGGGTGGCGCAGCAGGATGTCGCGCATCTTGCGGGTCGCCTCGGTGCCGGCATCGAGCGAGATCGTCGGCGGCATCGCGGCGCGGATCCAGAAATTGCCTTCCTCGAGCGCTGGCAGGAATTCGCTGCCGAGCCGGCTTGCCGCAAGCCCTGAGAGAGCGAGGAAGACGACGCCCACGGTGACCGCGAGCCTGACGCGGCCGAGCGCCCAGTGCAGCACGGGCGTGTAGGCCTTGCGCAAGCCCCGCACGATCACCGTCTCGGTCTCCTCGATATGCGCGGGCAGGAGCAGCGATGCGAGCACCGGGGTTACAGTAAAGGTTGCCAGAAGCGCGCCGGCGAGCGCGTAGCCGTAGGTGCGGGCCATCGGTCCGAAGATCTGGCCTTCGACGCCCTGCATCGTGAACAGCGGCACGAAGGCGGTGACCGTGATGGCGGCGGTGAAGAACACGGCCTTGTCGACCTGCAGCGCACTGACGAAGATCATCCTGAGCCGCTCGTTCCAACGCGCGGCTGACGGCTGGCCGTGGGTGGGCGCGGTCGGATCGGCGCCGTAATAGCCCTCGGAGAGGTTTTGCAGGACGCGGGAGCGCGCTTCCGGGCTCGATTGGAAATTGCGGAAAATGTTCTCCATGATGATGACGGCGGAGTCGACGATGATGCCGAAATCCACCGCACCGAGCGACAGCAGGTTCGCATCCTCGCCCTGAAGCACCAGGATGATGATGGCGAAGAACAGCGCGAACGGAATGTTGGCGGCAACGATCAGCGCGCTGCGCAGATTGCCCAGGAACACCCACTGGATCACGAACACCAGCAGGCAGCCGAAGACGAGGTTGTGCAGCACTGTGTGCGTGGTCACGCCGACCAGCGCGCTGCGGTCGTAATAGGGCACGATCCTGACGCCCGGCGGCAGCGTGCCGTCGCTGTTGATCTTGGCGACCTCTTCCTCGACCTTTGGAATGATGTCGTTGGTATGCTGGGTTCGTCCCATGACGACAATCGCCGCGGCGACGTCGTCGTCCTTGTCCTTGCCGGCGATGCCGAGACGCGGGACATAGCCGATCGTGACCTTGGCGACATCCTTGATCTGGATCGGCAGCCCGTTCTGCTGGGTCAGAACGATGTTCTCGATGTCCTGGACCCGGTAGCCCTTGGTGATGTCGTCGGCGCCGCCGGAATCGATCAGGCCGATGCCGCGAATGTTGACCGATTGCTGCCCGATCGCGATCTCGCGGCCGCCGACATTGGCGTTGGAGTTGCCGAGCGCCGTGACGAGCTGCGGCACCGTAATGTTGTAGGATTCGAGCTTGGCGAGGTCAGCGTCGACGTTGAACTGCTTGGTGGTGCCGCCCCAGGCATTGATCTGCACCACGCCAGGAATCGTCATCAGGCGCCTTGTGACGACGTAGTCCTGCAAGGTGCGCAAGTTCGTCAGGCCGAAATTCGGCGGCCCGACCAGCCGGTAGCGGAAGATCTCGCCGACCAGGCTCGACTGCTGGATCGTCGGCACGAGATTGCCGGGCAGCTGGATGTTCTGCTGGATGCTGTTGGCGGCCTGTGTCAGCGCGAAGTAATAATCGACGCCGTAGCGGAAGGTGACGCGGACAAAGGACAGGCCGTAGAACGAGGTCGAGCGGATGTTGACGACGCCAGGTGTCGGATAGAGGCCGACCTCCATCGGGATCGTGTAGTATTTCTCCATCTCCTCCGCCGAGAGCCCCGGGGCCTGCGCGGTGATCTCCAGGATGACAGGCGCCGGATTGGGATAAGCCTCGATGTTCAGCTTGCTGAAGGCGACAAGGCCCGCGGCGCAGAACACGATGAGGCCGAGCACGATGATCGCGCTACGGGTCAGGCCAAACTGAAGAAGACTCTTGATCAAGATCGCACACTTGCACTGAGCAGCAGTTGAGAGGGATTCACGACGGGATTAGCCCGTGGCCGCGATGGCGAACTTGTTGCTGAGGAAGATTGCGCCCGACGAAGCGACCAGGTCTCCGGCATCAAGACCTTCGAGGATCTGGCGCCAGCCGTTCTGCTCCAGTCCGACCTTCACGGTGCGCCTCTGGAAGCGGTGCCGGTCGGTGGTGACCCAGACTGTCATGGATCCGTCACCTTCGCGGACGACGGCGTCGGAGGGGACGGCGACCGCCGCTTTCGGCCCGTCGATCTCGATCGAGAAGCTGGCCAGCATGCCGGCGCGAAGCTTGTGGCTTGGGTCGTCGATCACGGAACGGACCAGCTGGCGGTGCGTGCCGGCGTCGATGTTGACCCCGAGCGTCGTCACGGTGCCGCGAAACACCTCGTTCGGATAGGCCGGCACCGTGACGGCCACCGGCTGCCCTAGCCGGTAGGCGGGGGCGTCGGTCTCGATGACGTTGGCGATCATCCACATGGTTGAGAGATCGGCGAGTGTGTAAGGGGCGGGCGCGTTCCCGGGCTGGACGTAGAGGCCGGGGGCGGCGCTGCGGGCCACGATCTGGCCCGAGATCGGACTCGGGACACGCAGGTGCGAATCGACCTTGCGATCGGCGAGGATGCGGTCGATCTCTTCGTCTGACTTGCCGAAAATCCGCACGGCGTCGCGGCCGGCCTTGTAATTGCCCTCCGCAGTCTGCTGGTCCGAGGTCGCCTGGTCGACGTCCTTTTGTGCGCCGCCGCCCGTTTTCAGAAGCAGCTTCACGCGATTGAGCGTCCGGGTCTGCAGCTCCAGCACGCCGGCCGCCGCCAGCAGCGAGGATTCGGATTGGAGCAGGTCAGGACTGTCGATCGTGAACAGGGTCTGTCCCTTGGTGACGGTATCGCCGACGTTGAGGGCCACGTCGACGATCTTCCCCGCGTTGGTCGTGAACGCCTGAACCAGCATGTTCTGGTTGAAGTCGATCGACCCGACCGCGTTCTTCACGACGCGGAAGCTGCGCGATTCCGCCGGCTCGATCTTGAAACCGCCGGCCTGCTTCTCGCTGATGTCGACCGTCTGCTGCGCGACATCGACGTCGCTCGCTGCCGCCGGCGGTGCTGGTGCCGCCGCCTTGGCCGATCGCAATTCGCCGGTGTGCGTCAGGAGCCAGGCACCGCCGGCGATGGCCGCCACGGCTGCAATGCCGGCCGTCATCCCGGCATGCTTAATGCGAAATGCCATCACAGAGCCCCGTTCTACCCGCTTCGGATGTCCGCGCTCCGACCTGCTGGACCACTGCGCAAAGTCTTGCTGTGTGAAGCGATTGGGGCGGACGAAATCTTGTTAACAAGCCCAACTGACGTCAACCTTACAGTGGTATGTCACCCCGGCTGCCATAGGTCGGTATTAGCGGCCGGTTTATTCGTTTTCGATGTGGGGAACAGGGTGAATTAATACACAAATGATAGCGCCAAATGAGCGACCGGGCTCGATTGAACAAAAGCCGGTCGACTGCACAGCGCCCTTGCCTGCTCCGCAATCAATTCAAATTTATTGACGCGCAATTGCATTTCGGATTTCGCCTACCGCAGGGCTGATCGCGCAGAAAAGCCCCGGACGAACCGGGGCTAAAGTCGTTGGAGGTTTGCAGGGAGGCGACCGTCGACGCCGCGATAGTGAGATCACTGCAACCGGGGTGATGATTAAAATCGCAACTCGATGAGACGAATTCGGCACGTCCCGACACTGGCAATCGCCTTCACGACTGCAAGCCGCCTAGGACGCGACGGTCACCGCCATGATAGCGAGGCCTACCGGTAAAGGGGTGTCGGGCGAGGACATACGGGGGCATCTGCGGGGACAAAGGGACATCAACTCGATGAGACGAATTCTACGTGCCCCGAGATACTGAACAACCACCTCCACGATAGCGGCGGTCATCGTCACGATAGCGAGACCAACCCGCAACGGGGTGTTGAACGAGGGATATCCCGGGAGACCAGGGGACATCGCGTCTCGATGAGTTGAACTAGACCCCTTCCGTGGACACTGACAACAGCCTTCACTACTGCGTGCCATCTGAGAGGAATTCAGCGCGCACGAGTCGCACGAGTCGCATGAGATCCCAAGTCGGCGCGGCGTTCATGCCGAATGCGTTGCCTCGCCCTTGGTTTTGACTCTTCGCGCTCGGCTGTCACATGTTGAAGATGAAGATAAGCAGCACTGCGACTGGAGAATTCAGCGTCGGAAGGTCAACCACCCACAACACACCGCCCACCGACAACCATCTCCACGACAACGATGGTGACCGCCACGATAGCGAGACCCACCGGCAAAGGGGGCTCCGATGAGGGGGTATCCGGACTTGGGGACATCGCACCGCGATGAGATGAACGAGACCCACCGACAACAGCCTTCACTACTGCGCGCCATCTGAGACGAATTCAGCGCGCATGAGTCGCGGGAGATCCCAAGCCGGCGCGGCGTGCTTGTTGAATGCGTTGACCCCTTCTTGGTTTTGACTCTTCAGTACACAGTTGTCACATGTTGAAGAAGAAGATAAGCAGCGCTGCGAACGTAGAATTCTGCGTTTTCCGCTCGCGTTCTCAATCAGCACTCCAATATCCGTCGAATTCGATAGCCTGATGAAAAGGATGAGCCGCTAACGCGCGCTAGCAAATCCTGCATTCTCGAAAGCTTTGCACCGTCTCATGCGTTGACTGAATACGCGCGAGAACGGACGTAGAGAATTGAACTGCAGAAGATTTCAAAAAAAGTTTGCGTGCGCCAGAGCGCGTTTACTTGAAAAGAAGAGAGTAGTGATCAACTTCAAAAGGACAGCGAAAATAGATGTCTTCTTGATTCGTCGAACAAACCTACGCCCAACCACCCACCACCAACGAACCACCCACACCCACCGACACCGGAGCGACAACTGAAGTGCCAGAGGACAAGAAGCCGAAGGCAGCGCACCCCTTAGGAAACAAGATCCCAGACCATATCGCTGGACTGTTCGTCGAACCAATCCCGGTCAAGGGCGGAGAGCCAAGTGATTATTGGAATTTGGTTGCCGCGATAATCGATGAGCACCAGCCGCAGAGTTCGTTCGACTGGTTTGCGGTCATCGATCTTGTCGCAAAACTATGGGAGGAGCGTTTTTATCGGCTCGCCAGCAACGCCACAATGCGCGCGGGCCAGAGGCGCGCCGTGGAGGAGTTCTTGACTGAAATCCGCTCTGGCGAAGATCGGCTGAAGTATTCGGGCAAAAAGCCAAATCACCGAAAGCCCTCGCTTGTCTTGCCGTGAGGTCGTTGAAGGAGCTCTGGTCCTGTAAGGCTGGCGTCAGCAATTGCGCCCAAATTCCTATAGCTTTTATATTCTGTGACCCGCTTGCCTGGCTTAACCTCGCGAGACTATCGGGGGGAGATGATGTCTTCAGATTTGGCTGAGCTACTTTTCGTCGGCGCGTTTGCGTGCGGCGTCTTCTTTGGTTATGGGCTGCGCTATTTCCAGTCACGCGTGCTGCGACGCCGTTTGGAGGTCGCGACAATGTTGCTCCACGCACACGGTGTTTTTCCTGACTGAGGAATCGGTTGCGCGATGACTGAAGAGCGTTCTCTCGAAACCATTCTTCAGGCGCTTCGGCGGCGGTTCGCCGGAAGTGAGGCGCCGGAGCAATGCGAGGCGCCGGGAAGTCCAGCGACGGCGCCCGCGACCGAGCCATCGTCAGGGGCTTCCAAGGAAGAGCCGGACGAGCGTTAATCAAGTGAAGCGCCGCCGATGCGAAGCCTCGCCTCCGGTGCTTTGACGAGCAGATTAATGCAGCGCAAATCATCATCGCGCCGGTGACCGAAGCCCAGGCGCGCGACGCCTAACCGGGATTTCGGCAAGGGAAGCGGCCGCCCCGTCACCATCCGAAACCTCTCCGAGGAGGCTCATCGAGCCCTGAAAGTCAGTGCGGCGCAGCACAATCGCAGCGCGGAAGCGGAAATGCGCGCCATTCTGAAGGGGGCCGTGCGCCCGGAGGGCCGGCTGCGGCTCGGCAGCGCCCTTTCGGAGATGAGCCGGAAGATCGGCCTGAGCAATGCCGATGTCGAGGCACTTGAAAATGGCCGCGACGTGCGTGCCGCTGCGCCGATGCGCTTCGAATGATCCTGCTCGATACCAAAGTGGTCTCCGAGGCCATGAAGCCCGCGCCGCATCCATCGGTCCGCGACTGGCTCGACGCCCAGGCTGCCGAGACGGTGTTTCTCTCCAGCGTTACCATCGCCGAGCTCTTGTTCGGCGTCGGCGCGCTGCCGCGCGGCAAGCGCAAGGACAGGTTGGCAGCTGCGCTCGATGGCGTGCTGGACCTGTTCTCAGCCCGCATCCTGCCCTTCGATACCGCCGCGGCACGGCGCTCTGCAGATATCACCGCCAAGGCGCGTGCGGCCGACAAAGGCTTCCCCACGCCCGATGGCTACATCGCTGCGATCGTCGCCGCGCATGGGTTCGCTGTGGCATCTCGCGACATGCGTGCGTTCAACGCTGCCGGTCTGACGATCATCGATCCCTGGGCCGTGACGGCTTAATTCTTCCGCCTGAGCCGCGATGTTCAGGCTAGTTGTCAATCAAATTCGAACCGGGATCCGCGACAGGAGCAGCGCCAGCTCAGACTGCCGCGACGTCGCAGTCTTGCTGAAGATTGATTTAAGCCGGCTACGCAGCGTTTCCTTGGATACGCCGCTCCAGGCTGCAATCTCGACCAGTGTTTTACCCAAAGCGATGTCGGTGGCGAGCTTGGCTTCGGCGGGGCTAAAACCGAACGCCTGTTGCAAGACGGCAATGTTCGGGCGGGGCGCTTCCGCGTTGAGATCCACGACAGAGATCACGGCGGCGACCATGTGAAGCAGGTCGCGCGCGCTGCCGACAACCGGAATGATGGTCGCAATCAGGGGGCGCGTCGAGTTTCGCTTTGGCAGCACGATCGGCTTGCAGGGCTCCGACAGATCCATCTCTCGCCGGGTGGCAGATCCGACCGCTTGTCCGAGCCTCTGGTTGGAGTCCGGATGCCACGACGCCATGCGGCCATCCTTGATGGAGAGCGCGCCCCGGACAACTTGTTCGAAGCTGGGGCTCGCATGCATGACCGTGCCGTCATATCCAAGCAGGGCGACCGGCTGCCCATTGAGGGCGAGCGCATCCGCCAACCTCTGCGAGGCGACCAGCCCAAATTGCATCATCAGGTGGCCGACATTCTGCACCCGGCCGGCGAGGGCGTTGATGTCCTCGATCTCCTCGCGACCAGAGGGCTCATGGTCCGCACGGCGAAAGATGGACGTCGATGGCTTGGACGCCCCCTCCGTTGCGAGGAGGGCGCCTGCGAACGACGACAAGCCTGCGCGGATGAGGATTCCTGACGAGAACGATCGCGCCGAAGTTCGTCCGGCGTACAGCAGTCCCCTTGCAGTGCAGCGCGATCGACGACCGAGACAAATTCCGCGGGACGTACCGCACTCACTGCCAACCTCCTCCCGAATGAACAAATGCAGTATCGATCGGGAAAATTGAGCAGGACAGCGACGACGAGGCAATCCGTATAAAGGAGGGGTTCTCAAAAATCTTTGGATTCGCTGCTCCGCAGCACAGAGCCGGTGCGCGAAGGAGATCGCCAGAAACCTTACCGGTTAAAACTAACCGGGAAATTTTTTGCAAAACTGACCCGTTCGGGTGGAGTGTTGCAGTTCGTTTCGGCGATAGCTTTTCGAGAATTTATTTTGATCCAGCCCGTTCGGCTCAATGAAGAGCCGCGACGCCGCCGCCCGGCGGCCACTCGCGGCCAATATTTTTTCAGGGGGAGGCCAATATGTCTAACGACGGCATCATTTCGATTATTGGAAACACCAATACCACGGTCGTGGATGGCAACAACAGCCTCATTGTCGCAGGCAATGGCAACGACAACCTGACCGCGGGATCCTCCAGCATCGTGGCGGCGGGCAACGGCAACGACACCATCACCGCCGGCGCGAACAGCGCCATCGCTGCCGGCAACGGCAACGACAAGCTGACCGCCGGATCCGGCAGCATCGTTATCGCAGGCAACGGCAACGACACCGTTACAGTGGGCGCGAACAGCGCCATCGTCGTGGGAAACGGCAATGACACGCTGACCGCCGGTGCAAACAGCGTTCTAGTCGCCGGCAACGGCAACGACACGATTAACCTGGGCGCGAACGATACCGTCACGGTCGGCAACGGCAAGGATACGTTCGTGCTGCCCGGCTACGGGCAGGTGACGCTCTCTGCGCCGCAAAGCCTTTCGGTGCGCGAGGACGGTACGATTGCGCTGACGATCGCGGCCGTCACCTCAGGATTCGGATGGGGCCAGGAAGAGATCTTCGGTTTCAACACGTCGAATGACAAGATTCAACTGAGCAGTGCCCAGTTTGCCAGTTTCGCAGCCGTCATGGCGGACGCCAAGCAGATTGGGTGCAATACGGTCATCACCGCCGACCCCGCCGACAGCATCGTTCTGAACAACGTCAAGCTTTCTAGCCTCTCGGCCAAGGACTTTGCCTTCACGTCCGCGCCGGCGCTCCTCTACACGATCTCCGGAATCCCTGCGGACGCGACGCTGACGGACACGGCCGGGGCAATCCAGGTCGTCAACGGCACGGCGACCTTGACCCAGGCCCAGCTTGCCGGCTTGACGCTGAAGGCGGGCGAGGTGACCGCGACCAATCTCGTCGTCACCGCAACCGATCCTGCGACCGGCAACTCGGTCTCGAAGATCGTGGCGCTGTCCGTCACTCCGGTCGCGCCCACGCTTCATACGCCGGCGACGCTGAACGTGGTATCCGGCAGCTCTGTCGCCCTTGGCATCACCGAGACGCCGTTCGACCTGCGCGACACCGTGTCGGTCACCATCAGCGGCGTTCCCACGGATGCCAGTCTTTCGGCGGGTACGAAGAATTCCGACGGCAGCTGGACGCTCACGCCGGCGCAACTGACGAACCTGACACTCAAGGCCGGCGCTCCGGCCACGGTCAGCCTCACCGTGACGGCAACCAATATGCTGGGCCAGACCGCGTCCTCGCCGGCGGCACACATCCAGCTGACGATCGCATCGCCGCTCTCCGTCACCTTCGACAAGGTGACCTTCACCGATACTGGCGTCCAGGGCGATCATCTGACCGATAACAGCACCGTCACGCTGTCGGGTACGGTGACCGACGCGATCTCTGTCTCGAAGGTCAACGTCTACAATGCCGGTTCGCTGATCGGGTCGGCAACGATCAACCCCGACCATACCTGGACGCTGACCACCGCGCTTGCGGACGGCAATTACAACCAGCTTTCCGTCACCGCGACAGATATTGCGGGCACCAAGGCGAGCGCCAGCACCAGCCAATACGTACTTGTCGACACGACCGCTCCGACGGTGAACTCACAGTCCGAGTCGAATCCGGGACTCACTCAATCCACCACGGAGATCATCACTGTCAATGCCAGCGACGCCAACGGCGTTCAGTCCGTTGCGATCTACAACGACGTCACGCACCAGCCGGTCGGCGATGCCGTGCTCAGCAACGGCGTCTGGACCTACACGGCTTCAGGACTAGCCGACGGTACGTACAAGTACTACGCGGTCGTCACCGATAAAGCCGGCAATCAGACCACGACGGCCGATCTCACCACCGTGACCGTCGACACCACCCGCCCGACGGTGATCTCCCAGTCGGAGTCCGTCTCGGGTCCGACGCAGCTCACGACCGATATCATCAAGGTCAATGCCACCGATCTGAACGGCGTTGCGTCGGTGGCGATCTACGACCATGCCACGAACCAGAAGATCGGCGACGCCTCCTTGGGCAGCGACGGCGCCTGGGCCTATACGGCCTCTAATCTCACGGGCGGTGCCCACACGTTCTACGCTGTTGTCACGGACAAAGCCGGCAATTCCGCCACGACTTCAGACCTCGCAACGGTGACGGTCGACAATACGCCTCCTGTCATCAGCTTCGGCCAGGTCAAGCTGGACAATCCGGATTCGACGGGAACGATGTCGAACGACGGCGGCGCGACGCTGTCGGGCACGGTCTCGGACAATATCGCCGTGGCCCAGGTCCAGGTGTTCAACGGAACGACGTTGCTCGGGACGGCCACTGTTGCAAACGGCACATGGACTCTCCACACGACCCTCAATGTGGGTTCGTATGACAAGTTGCACGCGACTGCGACCGATACCGCGGGCAACAGCGCGGATATCGCCAGCCATAGCGTCGTGACCATCACCCAGGTCGCGGGCCTTGCCACCGATGGCTACATCGCGGGTGCGACCGTATTCGCCGACACCAACGGCAACGGCAAGCTCGACAACGGGGAGGCGTCCGGCATGACCGATGCTGGCGGCCATTTCGTGCTGTCGGGTGGCACGACGTCCGGCTCTCTCGTTCTGATCGGCGGCACCGACACTGCAACCGGGCAGCAATTCACGGGCGTGCTCACCGCGCCCACAGGATCGACACAGGTCACCGCGCTCACGACGCTCGTGCAGTCGGTCGCCATCGCCAATGGCGGTAACGTTGCTGCGGCCTCGCAGGCCGTTGCTGCTGCGCTTGGTATCGACCCGACCATCGACATCACCAAGACTGACATTTTGACGAATGCCTACACTGGCGATGCGCAGCCCTTTGTGGCCGCCGCCAAGGTACTCAATACGGTTTCCATGGTGGCGTCCGCCGTCGCAGGCACCGGTGCGTCAACATTTACATCCGCGGCAACAGGCGCATTTTCGGCGCTGGCCGCCCAGATCGTGTCGACCGGCGGTCTCGACCTCACCAGCTCGAGCGTCGTCAATGCCGTGGTCACGAGCACACTGACGAGCGCCGGTGCCACGCTGAACGGCACGCAGACCAGTGATATTACAAGCGTCGTCACCTCCGTGAACACAGCGACCGATCAGGCCGTGCAGGCGTCGGCCGGTGGCTCGACCGCGGCGCTTCTTGCCAATGTCAGCGCGACCTCGATCGTTGCGCAGGGCAGCGCATCTGCCGATCTGAAAACCGGTACGCAGAGCGGCAATCTCTCGAGCGCTGTCGCTAGCAACACGAGCACAGCTCTCTCAAACGCCGTTCAGAGCGCCGCCAGCCAGGTGTCGACCGCAAGTCTGGCGCCTGCAGCGCCAAACTTCGTCAGCCTGACGCCGACGGACGCTTCGCCGACCGCCGCGAGTGCGGTCCATTACCTGCTGACCTTCTCCAATTCAGTTCAGGGTGTGAACGCGAGCGACTTCACGCTTGCCACCAACGGGCTTAGTGGGGCGAGCATCACTGGTGTCTCGGCCGTGGCGGGCAGCGCTGGCGCGCAATATCTGGTCCAGATTAACCCGGGTTCCGGCAACGGCACCCTGTCGCTCAGTTTCGCCGGCACTACCGTCCAGGATCTGACGGGGGTAGCGCTGCAAGATCAGAGCTCGCACGCGGCTACCAGCTATACGATCGATCATTCCGCCGGCGAGCAGGCCGCGCTGGCGTTGGCAGTCACCAACACGCAGGTCAACGCCGCAGGGTCGGCGCTGATGAACTTCACGATCAGCGGACTTCAGCCGACCGATACGGGCGTGGTCACCTTTACCGACGGTCAGAACTCGGTCTCTGTCAACGTGAACGGCGGGCAGAGCACCTACACTGCGAATCTCAGCGCACTGAGCGACGGGCCAATCTCGTCCCAGCTTGCCGTTAATACCAATGCCGCCGGCCACTCGTTTACGCCGGTCGCCGGTTCCAGCGCGGTGACGCTGACCGGCTTCAGCACGCCGCCCTCGAGCGGCATCAGCGTCGTTCAGAACGCCACTGGCGACATCGCAATCGTCTCGGCGATTTCAGTGACCAATCAGTCGGGCATCGGGCTGCTCGCCCAGGAAACCGCAAGTGGCGTCGGCAACATCGTCGTCAACACGACTGGCAGCGTGACTGGCACGGGCAGCGGATCTGTCGGTCTTGAAGCGCAGAACGTTGATTCGTCCAACGGCGGCAACGTGTCGGTCACGGCGACCGGCGGCGTCACCGCCAACCAGCACGCCATCGTCGCCTCGACCGCGGGCAGCGGCAATGTGTCGGTCGAAGCGGGCGGCGCGATTGCCTCGACGGTGCAGTTCGGCATCCGTGCCGCGGCGTCCGGAACCGGCAACGTGTCCGTCCTCACCGATGCCGGCAGCACGATCAATTCGGGCGGCGCGGGCATCAGCGCCATCAATTTCGACACAGTGCTTGCGGCGAGCGCCAACAGCACGGTGACGGTCACCAACAATGCCGTCATCAACTCCGGCACCACGCTCAATCCCAGCGGTTCGGTACCGCAGGGCATCGCCGCCGGCTTCTATGGTGCGAACGGCACGTCGAACACCGCCATCAACGGCACGGTTCTCGTCAACAACAACGCCAACATCACGGCTGCGGCTGGCTATGGCGTCGACGCCTACAATTGGGGCAACGGCGATGTGACTCTCAACGAAGCGGCGAACACCTCGGTGTCGGGCGCGCAGTACGGTCTTGCCGCCTATGCCCTGAGCAAGGGCTCGGGCAATGTCGCGATCAATGTCGGCGCAAATGTTGCGCTCAGCGCGACCACGTTCTTTGGCATCCAGGCCTTTGTCAACGGTGTCGGCAACATCAATGTTCAAACCGGCGACGGCGATATGATTTACGGAGGCAGCATCGGCATCAACGCCCAGAGCCAGGCGACGTCCGACCCTGCAACAGGCAACATCACCGTGGTGCTGGGCAAGGACACGATCCACTCCGGCACGCTCAATACGCCGGGCGGCTCAACCCCCGGTGCCGTCTCGGTCGGCTACCTGCCGAACGGAACCCAAGCCGCTTCAAACGCGGTGCTCGGCAATGTCATCCTACAGAGCGATGCCCAGATTACCGCCGACAAGAATGCCGGCATCAACGCTTACAATTGGGGCAAGGGCAACGTCACGGTGTCGACCGGGCTCGACTCGACGATCCATTCGGCGGGTAATGGCATCCAGGCCAACGCGCTGAACGGTGGCAATGTCAGTGTGACCAATGGCGGCTCGATCACATCAGGCTCTACCGGCATCACCGCCAATTCGAACATGGGCCTCGGCACCGTTGGCGGCACAGTGACCGTCGTCAACAACGGCACGATCAGCGCCGGCGCCACCGGCATCGGCGTTGGCGGCAACCACGTCGGCGCCATCTCGATCACTAACAACGGCACGGTCACGGCGACCCAGTTTGCCGGAATCGGCATCACGGCGGTCGGCGGCGATGCGACGATCACCAATGCCGGTGCGACGACGGGAACGAACGGCATCTTTGCCGCGACCAACGGTTCGGCCAACGTCTCCATCACCAACCAGGGGACCGCGACCGGCACGACCTATTCTGGCATCGGCGCGAATCTGACAGCCGCCGGCGCAACCGGCTCGATCAGCATCGCCAACTCGGGCACCGTGACGAGCCTTGCCGGCAACAGTCCCGCGATCGGGATCACCGAGAACAAGACCGGCACCGTCACCATCAACAACACCGGCATCATCGGCTCGAACGCATCCGGTCAGGCCCTGTACGAAGGTGGTGGTGACATCGCGCTGACCAACAGCGGCACGATCACCGGCAATATCAATGTCGGCAACGGCACGTTCAACAACCAGGCCAGCGGCGTCTGGGCGGTCGGCACGTGGAGCGGCATCGGCACCGCTTCGACCACCGGCGTGGTCGAGAGCAATACCATCAACAATGCCGGCACCATCAACCTTTCGGCCGTCGCCAACATCAACGGCGCCAACGGCCTCGTCGTGAACAACAGCGGGCACATCGACAACCTCTCCGGAATCAACATGATCAACGGGTCCGTGAACAACACGGGCACGCTCGAGGTCGCTTCCGGCTCGCTCGAGATCGGCGGTGGCCTGAGTGGAGCAGGGGCGGTCCTGGTCGATGCCGGTGCGACACTGGTCCTTGACGGGGCGACCGCGCAGACGGTGACTTTCATGGGCAGCGGGGGCACGCTCGGTCTCAATGCCGCCTCCAGCGGGACCATTGCCGCGATCTCCTCGACCGGCGGCAACTTCACGATCAACGGCTTTGGCTCGGTCGCTACCGCAGTTGGCGACGGCATCGACTTCACGGCGACGGGCGGACTTGCCGGCAACATGGCCGAGATCTTGGTCGCGCCCGGAGGCGCCATCACCGGCGCTGCCAACGGTATCGTCGTGACGCAGAACGGGGCAGGCGATATCACCATTAATGCTTCCGGCGCTGTCACCGGGCAGGCCGGTGACGGCATCGACGCCCAGGACAGCGCTAGTGGCACCGGCAACATCAACGTCACTGCGACCGGCGGGGTGAGTGCCAGCGGCACCACATCAGTCCTGACCGGCAACCCCCTTGTTCAGACAACGCAGGGCTATGCAGCCATCCGTGCGCAGAACCTCGACACGGCTAACAATGGCAACGTGACGGTCGCGACATCGGGCGCGCTCACTGGATCGGAGTTCGGTATCCGGGCGCAGACCAGCGGCAGCGGCAATGTCAGCGTTACCACCGATGTAACGACCGCAATCAATGCGGGTGGCTCAGGCATCAGCGCGGTCAACTTCGATACGTCCATGTTGGCCACGGCGAACAGCATGATCACCGTGACGGCTCACGGCACCATCAACTCCGGATCGATGGTGAACCCCAACGGCTCGACGCCGGCGGGCATCAATGTCTCCTATTATGCCAACCCGGTTGGCACGATCACTCCTGTTCACAACTCGAACGTCAACGGCACCGCCCTCGTCACAAGCGATGCCACGATCAACGCGGCTGGCTACGGCATCCAGGCCAACAATTTTGGCAACGGCAACGTGACAGTGAACGAGACCGGCGGCAGCATTACATCCACCGGTTATGGCATCAACGCCTACAGCCGGGGTATTGGCAGCGTCAGCATCTCGACCTCCTCAGGCGCGAGCATCACGTCGTCAGGCACGGGCATCAATGCGGCCAATCAGGCCGTCTTCGATGCCTCGAACAATGCGACCGTCACCGTCACCAACTATGCGACCATCAGCGCTGGAGCGGTCCCCAATGGCAGCACACTTGCCGGCATTCTAGCCGGTTTCAGCGGCACGTATGGCTTGGTCGCGCCGAGTCCCAATGCCGGCGTGAACGGCACCGTTCTTATCAGCAATTTCGGCAACATCACCTCGACCGCCGGTTACGGCATCGATGCCTACAACTGGGGCAATGGCGATGTCACGGTGAACGACGGCGCCGGGACCACGGTCACCGGCAATCTCATCGGTGTGGGTGCGTTCGGCCTGGACGGTGTCGCTGGACACCCGGGTGGAACTGGGAACATCGCCATCAACGTCGGTGCCAATGCGACGATCACCGGCGGTGCCGGCAACGACGGCATCCAGGCCTATTCTCTGGATAACGGCAATGTCAGCGTCACAACCGCGGATAATCTCACCGTCAACGCCGGTCGGAACGGGATCGGCGCGTTTGATCAATCTTCGACGGTGTCGGCCGGCAGCACCCTGTCCGTCGTTGTAGGCACCGGGAGCATCCATGCCGTCAGCGGCGGCATCAGTGCCGGCTATTCCCCCGGGGCTGGAGGATATTCGCCGGGAGGTACCGCGTTCACGGCGGGGGTGGCCGGAAACGTATCGGTCGTCAGCAATGCGACGATCGTTGCCACGGGAAACAACGCCTTCGGCATCAACGCCTTCAACTGGGGCACCGGCGACGCCACGGTGACAACGGGCGCGGCCTCTAACATCACCGCGACCAACGGCACCGGCAACGCCATCAACGCCAGCACGAATGATGGCGGCAATGTCACCATCAGCAACGCCGGCGTGGCGACCGGGGGCGGGACCGGCATTAACGCGTTCGTCGCCGCCAATGCGGTGCACGCCGGCACCATCTCCGTGACCAACACGGGAACGGCGACCGGAAACAGCTTCTCGGGCATCAACGCCAATGATTCCGCGGGCGGCAACGTCTCGGTCACCAACAGCGGATCGGCGGCCGGCAAGACCGGCATCAACGCCTTCACCAACGCTGCCGGTAACATCAACGTCGACAACAGCGGCCAGGTCACTGCGACCAGCTTCTCCGGCATCAACGCCAATGCGTCGGGCACGGGCAGTGTCACGGTCACGACCGAAGCGCTCTCGTCGATCGGAGCGTCCAGTAGTGGAATCAGTGTCGGAGCCAATGGCGGCAACGTCTCGATCACCAATGCGGGAACCGCTACAGCAACGAGCGGCGCCGGCATCACAGCGACGGCCAACAATGGCGGCAATGTCTCCGTGACCAACAGCGGAACGGTGAGCTCCACCTCCGGCTGGGCGGGCATTGGCGTCGCCGCCAATGGCGGTGGCAACGTGACGATCGGCAATACGGGTTCTGCGACCGGTGGGAGTGGTATCTTTGCCAGTACGACGGGGGCCGGCAGCATCAGCGTCACGAACGATGGAGCCGCGACCGGAGTGACGTTCTCTGGCATCGGGGTCAATCAATCCGCGCCGGGCTCGACCGGATCGCTCACGATCGCCAACAACAGTCATGGAACTGTGGCGGGTACGCTCACAACGGCTGCAATCGCGATCAACGGCAACGCGACCGGAACTGTTGCAATCACCAATTCCGGAACGGTCGGTTCGAATGCAGCCTGGCAAGCGTTGTACGAGAATGGCGGCGACATCACGCTGACCAACAGCGGCACCATCACCGGCAACATCAATGTCGGCAACGGCACGTTCAACAACCAGGCCGGCGGCGTCTGGGCGGTCGGGACCTGGAGCGGCTTCGGCACGGCCTCGACCACGGGCGTCGTTGAAAGCAACACCATCAACAACGCCGGTACGATCAGTTTGTCGGCCGGCGCCAACATCAACGGCGCCAACGGTCTCGTCGTCAACAACAGCGGGCATATCGACAACCTCTCCGGGATCAACGCGATCAACGGGTCCGTGACCAACACGGGCACCATCGAAGTGCACGGGGGGACGCTGAACCTTGCAGATGGGCTCAGTGGCGCCGGCGCGGTCATCATCGACGACGGCGCGACGCTGGAGCGTGCGGGGGCGACGGCCCAAGCGATCACGTTTGCGGGCGGCACGGACACGCTGCAGCTCGACAACGTTCCGGGGCAGGGCTTTACCGGCACCATCACAGGCACGACGTCGTCGAGCGGCAGCTTCGCCGTCAACGGTGCGGGCAGCATCGCGAGCACCATCGGCGATGCGTTCGACTTCACGGCGACGGGCGGTACGGCCGGATCGCCGGCCAATGTGGCATTGACCACGGTTGTGCCAATGACCGGTGCGGCCGCGGGCCTGGTTGCCACCGAAACCGGCACCGGCGATCTCTCGCTCGAGACCTGGGGCGCGGTGACCGGCCAGGCCGGCAACGGCATCCTCGTTCAGGACAGCGCCACCGGCTCCGGCAATCTCGCGGTCAACGTCCATGGCGGCGCCAGTGCAAGCGGCACGACGCTGGCGACGATCAACGGCAACCCGACCACGCAGGGCTTCGCGGCCGTTCGGGTGCAGAACCTGGATTCAGCCAACAACGGCAATATCTCGGTTTCGACATCGGGCACGCTCAACGGTTCGCAGTACGGCATTCGCGTGCAAAGCGCCGGCAGCGGCAATATCACTGTTACGACCGATGCGAGCACCGTCATCAATGCGGGCGGAGCGGGCATCAATGCCGTCAATCTTGATACTGTAATTGCTGCGAGTGCCAACAGCACGATGACGGTCACCAACAATGCCGTCATCAACTCCGGCAGCATGGTCAACCCGAGCGGTTCCGTGCCGCAGAGCGTCGTCGCCGGCTACTTTGGCGCCAACGGCACGGCCAACACCGCGATCAACGGCACGGTCGTCATCAACAACAACGCCAACCTCACGGCCGCGGCCGGCTATGGCGTCGACGGCTACAATTACGGCAACGGCAATGTGACGGTGAACGAGGCCGGCAACACCTCGGTGACCGCGGATCAATACGGGCTGGCAGCTTATGCCAACAGCAAGGGCAGCGGCAGCGTCGCGATCAATGTCGGCGCAAACGTCGCGGTAAATGCCCACACCTTCATCGGCATTCAGGCATCGACCACCGGTGTTGGCGACATCAACATCCAGACCGGCGACGGCGACACGATCTACGGCGGCAGTATCGGCGTCAACGCCCAGAGCCAGGCGACATCAGAGCCTGCCACCGGGAACGTCATGGTGGTGCTCGGCAACGACACCATTCACTCCGGCTCGCACGTCACCGGGAACGGTGGAGCGACACCGGGTGCCGTCTCGGCCGGTTACGCGCCGAACGGTGCGCCATCGTTGGCCAACGCTGTCTCTGGCAACGTCACCGTGCAGAGCAACGCGCAGATAACGGCAGACGCGGGCGTCGGCATCAACGCCTACAATTGGGGCAAGGGCAACGTGACGGTTTCGACCGGCTCTGCGTCCTCGATCACGGCGCCCGGCAACGGGATCCAGGTTAACGCCCTGAACGGCGGCAACGTCAGCATCACCAATGGCGGTTCGATCCATGCCGGAGGAACCGGCATAACTGCCAATGCCAACCTTGGTAGCAGCGCCAGCGGCGGCACGGTTGCCATCACCAACAACGGCGCAATCACCGGCGCCAGCGGCATCTTCGCCGGCGGCAGCCATGTCGGAAACATCTCGATCACCAACAATGGCACGGTGGCCGGCACGACCTCCAACGGCATCAACGTGGGTCAGGCGGCGGGTGGTTCGACGGGATCGACCACCATCACGAACAGCGGCACCGTAACGACCTCGGGTGCGGTCTCCGCAATTGCAGTGACTGAGAACGCAACCGGCACGGTGACGCTCAACAATTCCGGAACCATCGGCTCGTCGGCTGGGGCGGGCGCGCTATTCGAGTCCGGCGGCAGCCAGATCACCATCAACAACAGCGGGACCATCCTCGGCGGCATCAACACCGGGGGCGGGGTCATCGGCGCGACCACCACGATTAACAACAACGCCGGCGGCGTCTGGCAGGTCAGCTTTCTGGATGACGAGGGCGCGATCAACGCGATCGGTGCAGCCTCGGCCATTACGATCGTCGGAGCGAGCAATGGAATGAGCGTCGGCGCTTCGGGCACCGGCAGCTTGAGCCTTTCGGCCGGGGCGGCACTCACGACTGATTTCCTCAACATCGCAAATCAGGTGGGCAGTCACGGAACCGTCGTCGTGACCGGCGCGGGCGCGAACCTAAGTGCCACAGGTTCGAGCCCGAACATCCAGGTCGGCAGCGACGGCACCGCGACCCTGACGATCTCGGATCACGCGACCGTCACGACCACCAACATGACTCTCGCCGTCAACCACGACGCCGGCGTAACCGACACGCTCACCTTGGACAATGCGAGCCTGCATGTCAGCGGGACCCTGACGATCGGCAACAGCGGCGCGGGCACCGCGCTCGTGGAGAATGGAGGCAGCTTGACGGCTGGCACACTGATCCTTGCCGGACTGTCAGGGAGCACCGGGAGCCTCACCGTTGACGGTGCGGGGTCCCTGGTTACGGCTTCCTCCATTTCGATCGGCGGGCCGTCGGCTGTGCTTACGCTGAGCAATGGCGGTGCCATCGATGTCGGATCGAGCGCGACGACGATCGCAAATACCATCCATGTCGGCAGCGATGGATCGCTGGTCGGCGCCGGCGAGATTACGTCCGCCATCGTCAATGACGGCACCATCACTGCGACGGGTGGCACGCTCCAGATCGATCAGCAACTGACCGGCACCGGATCCATCAACATCAATGTCGGCGCCACCCTCCATTTGTTGAATGGTGCGGCGTCCTCAGAGACCATTCAGTTCAACGTGCCGAGCGGTTCGACCGCCTCGCTGGTTGTCGATCACGCCGCGAACCTGCAGGCGTTCATCTCGGGTTTCACCGGCAACGGTCAGGTGAGCGGTTCCGATCAGATCGACCTGAAGGACATCAGCTACAACTCGCTGCATGAGAGCTACGATGCGGTCAACAACGTGCTCAATATCTCCGACGGCACGAACTCGGGTGCGATTCACTTCAACGGAACGTACCAGGAAGCGAACTTTCACTTCATGAGCGACGGCCAGACCGGGACGATCGTCTATGATCCTCCTGTCCCGGGCAACACGACGCCCGGATCGACCAACACCGTCCCGGTCGCCGAGGGTGATGGCTTCAAGTTCACCGCAATTAACGTCTCACCCAGCGTCGTAACGGGGCCCTGGATCGGAGATGCCAGTGATACGGCGAACAAAAGCGCGTCGGTCAGTCAGCTTCTCAACAGTCACGCCGATGCATTCACAACAGCTACGGGACAGGCTCTTGATGTTGTCTTCGCCGACAACAAGCTTTTGCCGGGACATGACTATCATGTGCTCTAGTCGTTCTTCATCAGATGAGCTCTGAACAATACGTCGGTCGGCGCTGACGAAGGATACGCCGACCATCTTCAACGCTGCCGATCTGACGATCATCGATCCCTGGGCCGTGACCAGCTGATGGAGGTCTCGAGAAGCCGCGGAACCGTGACGGGAGAAACCAGGATGAACCGCTCGGCTGGTAAAATCCAATCCCGTTGCATGGTGTACGGATCTTCGCATTCGGGGGCAGTGCAAAGATGTGAGTCCGTTCTTGAAATACGGATCCATACCCTCATCGCATCTTCATTTCCCTGTTCGCAGCCTGTTACGGCCGCGAACAGGAAACTGCTGTCGGCTCCCGCCGACCTCGCCTATCTTACGGACGGCATTCGCCAATTCCAATCACTGCACGTCCATGAGTTGTGCCAGAACTTGTTCCAAGCCTACAATATTCGCAAAATTCCCTGCTGATTCAGAACAGGCTTCGATCTGTCTCCGCTTGCACCGGACCAACCATGCCCCCCGACACCCACACCCTCCGCCACGGCGCTCTCACCGCCACCATCAAATCCCACGGCGCCGAAATGTGCTCGCTCAAGCACGCTGACGGCACCGAGTTCGTCTGGCAGGCGGGGCCGGCCTGGCAGCGCCACGCGCCGCTGCTGTTTCCAATCGTGGGCCGTCTCGCCAACGATGAAATGCGGCACGGGGGCAAGACCTACCGGATGACGCAGCACGGCTTTGCGCGCGACAGCGCCTTTACCTGGATGGAACGCGGCGAGAGCCGTTGTTCTCTGATGCTGGAAGACAGCGAGGCGACGCGCGCGGTCTATCCGTTCGCGTTCCGCCTGACGGCGACCTATGTGCTCGATGATACCGGTCTCGATCTCTCGCTCACCGTCGCCAATCCCGGCGACGAGACCTTGCCCGTGTCGCTGGGCGGCCATCCCGCCTTCAACTGGCCGCTTCAGCCTGGCGTGCCGAAGCAGAGCTACGCGCTGACATTCACCAACGAGGAGCCTTCGCCGGTTCGCCGTGTCGAGGGCGGGCTCCTGCTCGCGGCAACGGATCCAAGCCCTGTCCGGGGCACTGTGCTTGCTCTCTCGGAAGCCCTGTTTGCGAGCGACGCCGTCATCCTCGATCCCGTCAACAGCCACGCGGTCCGCTTCGCGCGAGCCGATCGCACCGGGCCCTGGCTCGAAATGTCATGGCGCGGCTTTCGCGAGCTCGGCATCTGGTCGAAACCGTCAGGCGCGCCGTTCCTCTGCATCGAGCCCTGGCGCGGCTACGCCAGCCCCAAAGAGTTCGACGGCGAATTCAGCGATAAGCCTGGCTTGATGCACATTGCGCCCGGTGCTGAGGAAAACTTGTCCTTCCGGATCGCGGTCGGAGCCTCCTGAGGCCGCCGCTCAGGCGGCGCGGCCATTCAGGGCAATGCTCGCGGTGGCCACTGTCTCCGTGTGCGGTGGGGCGCTGGCCGCCGACGCAGTCAGGCGATGCGCCAGATCCTGCGCATGCCGCTCGACCAGATGCCAGGTCGCGCGTGCCGCGAGATAGCTCAATGCAGCGGTGACGACGTAAGCGAGCAGCAGCGAGGCCAGCCCTTCGGCGAACGGCCATATGTAATGCAGACCGTAGATCACCGCGAAATGCGACAGATACATCGAATAGGAATTGCGGCCAAGCGCCTCGAGCGGCCGCCAGCGGAGTCCAAGACGAATGCACCAGAACACGCCCGCGCCGAGCACGAGGTTGATTATGAGATAGTTGAACTCGTGAGCCCCGGTCGCGCGGTTGGCGGTGAAGGACAGTATGATGAAGCCAAGGAGGATCGCGGCGTCCGACTTCGCAAACCCGTCGCGCAACGCGAGGAACAGCGCGCAGCCCAGCAGGAACACCGGCAACTGGTTCAGAAAGGTGATGTGAAGCGTGTTCCAGACGAAGGCCTCGTGTCCCGGGCCGTAATAGGCCGAGAACAGATCGAACGCCCACGTCTTGAACAGACCGACATTGACCAGGTGCAGCACGATTGCGAGCAGCAGATAGAGACTGCGACGCGATCCGAACGCGGTGATCACAAACGGGAAGATGAGATAGAACATCATCTCCGCGGCGATCGACCAGTCGCCGGGCACGACACTGTTGACGCTGTCGAGCCAGAAGCCGTGGAGGAACGTCGCGGTCAGGATCACCTGGAGCGGCCCAATGCCGTTGGGCGCATTTGAGCTCGGCCCGGTGCCGTTGACGACGAGGTAAAACGGAATCGCAAGCCAGAACAGCGGCGCGATGCGCAAGGCACGCCGGATGTAGAATTTGCGCGTCGGGTTCGCTTCGGTCCGCCGCGTCCACATCCTGCACATCGTCAAGGCGCTCACGAAGTAGAACACGTTGACGCCGGTCCAGCCGCACATGAAGGCGTAATCGACCGGTTGGAGGTTCGATGGGAAGGATTGCGAGACGTGGATCGCCATCACGCCGACGATGGCGAGACCGCGAAGGAAGTCGAGGCTATGTGAACGACCGAACAGCGATGCGGCTCCGTCCGTCCGACCGGCAGCCAACTGGGCCTGCCCTTGCATATGCCTGCTCCGTGGTCGCGCGCTCTCTCGCGCTTGCGATGTGAGAAGCATAGAGGCGCGGCCGGCCAAACCGAAGCCGAAGCCTTTCTTTACGTTAACCGGCAGTTGAATCCGCAGCTGGATGAGCGGAATGATTGGTGTCGGGGACGAACCATGTCGCGTCCGCGGACAGGGCCCGCCACATCGATGCGCTGAGTGAGAAGTGTGGGGCAATTCATAGTTAATACTTAAATACCGTGGCCTATATTGTTTGGGCGACACCGCACGCCTAGTATTCCGGCAGGCAATTTCGGGGGCTCGAATAGGCCGTGAATGTTCGTTCACACGACAGCGCATCGCGCGGCGACTTGAACTATCGAGCCGGGTCGCAGGCACACAGGACATCCAATATCGTGGCTGATTCCGCACTTCAGGAATTGCGTCCGGTCGGGCGCGAGCGGCTGATCGTCGTCGAAGACGATCCCGTGACGCGAACGATGCTGGTCGGTTACTTCAGCGAGAACAATTTCGACGTGGTCGGCGCCGGCAGCTGTGCCGAATGCCGCCAGGCGCTGCGCGCGCGCACCGACCTCGTCTTCCTCGACGTGCAATTGCCCGACGGCGACGGCTTCGAGCTCGCCAAGGAGATCCAGGCGACCAGCAACGCCGGCATCATCTTCGTGACCCGCCGCGACACCGACGTCGATCGCATCCTGGGCCTCGAGATCGCCGGCGACCATTATGTCACCAAGCCGATCAATCTTCGCGATCTGCTGGCGCGCGCGCGCAGCGTGCTGCGGCGGCGCTCGATCGACCGCAAGGCGGCGCGCAACCACAACTCGATTGCGTTCGGCGACTGGATCATCGACCTGACGCGGCGCGAGCTGCTCGGCAGCGACGGCAAGCCGGTGGCGCTGACGCGTGCCGAGTTCGACCTGCTCGCAGCCCTGGTCGGTGCGGACGGGCGGCCGCTCAGCCGCGACTACCTGATCGAGGTTGTCAGCAACCGCCAGGCCGAGGTCGACATCCGCACGGTCGATGCGCTGGTGGCGCGGCTGCGCCGAAAGCTCGTCGGCTGCGGCGCGCCCGTCATCGCCACCGTCACCGGTGTCGGCTACAAGCTCGCGCTCAGCGAACGCCTCTAGGCACAATTGCCTGCAGCAATGTGCAGCCGGTCAGCCTTGCTGGCCGGCGTTTTTATCTCAGCCGCTGAAGCCGACGACGAGCCGGATGGCGACGAAGGTCGAGGTGGCCACGGCTGCCGTGGCGAAGATCGCGAACAAAACTCTCAAACCGTTGTGCATGGTCTCTATTCGGGGTTACGCAAAAAGACTGTCGGCAAAATCGCTGCAGCTCCCCCGAAAAAGGGGAGCATCCGTAGTATTCCATCGATCATGACGGTCTCGTCAAGAGCGACGTCCGCCTGATCGCGAACGACTGTTAACGCGAGGCCGTCCGCTTCCACCTTGCTTCGATGCGGGCTTTGATGCGGCTGACCCTGGCCTCATGCGCGGCCCAGAATGCCCGGCTTGCGGCGGCCGTGCCGCGGCGGTAGCGCGCGGAGACGTCCCTGGGCTGTGTCGCCCCGGGCTGCGTCTGCGGTTTTTCAGTCCGTGCTGATGTCGTCGCCGCCGCTGGCGCCGGTCCCGGCGTGGGTGCTGATGGTGGGACGGCGGCAGGCTGGGTGGCTACCGTCGAGTTCATGGCGAGCAGTCTGTTCCGGGCACGATTGCAGTAGACCTGCGAACGAGGGCTCATCTCCTCGTCGTCGTGGCCAGAGCGATATTTCACCAGGGCACGGCAGAGGTCCCCGCCGGCCAGACGCCAGGCGCGGCTGAGATAAAGCACGCCGTAATGGATGTTGAGGTCGGGCTCTGCGAGCTCCGCGGCGTTTCCCTTGAACCCGAGCGTCGCGGCGGTCTCCAGCCGCAGCTGCATCAGGCCGAACTCGCCGCCGCTGCCGACAACGGCCGAGTTGTAGCCGCTCTCGACGAAGACCACGGCCTCCGCGATGTCGGCGGGCAGATTGGTCCTCGCCGTCTCGCGCTCGATGATCTTGCGGATCTCGGCTCGCGAGGTCGCCGTTTCGCCGGCGCCGAGGTCGGCCTCCTGGGCCTGCAGGCAGGTCGATGCCGACAACAGCGCGGCCACGACGACGTGCTTCCACGTCGCGTTGAGGTTTGGTCGTGCCGGATCCCGCTGCATGCAGCCTGTCCTACATCTCTGGTGTTAACAACCGATGTGCCGCCTCAAGGCGAAGTTCCGCGCGCGGGTTGTGCTCAACTAATCTTGAAATGTAAGGTGGCTCACACGCCTCGCTCCGCGTTCGGATCATCGTTCGAGCCGTCGCTACTGGTCGCATCCCGCGTCCAGACCGATCCACCGATGAGCAGGAGTCAACATGAGCAACGCTGCAAACAGGGAAGAGATCGTCCGCAAGTTCCTGGGGTCGAAAGTGTTCGACTTCAATGCCTTCGGAAAATTCGTCGCCGAGAATGGCGCGAGCATTGCGAGTGCCAGCGAAAGCGAATTCGGTTTCGTCGTCGGAAATCGCTTCATCCGCTACTGCATCCCGCCGGCGGTGGAAGTGGAGCAGGGGATCAACCCGGCCGCTATCCGCAATGAGGTCACCGGTCGCTGACACTGCCCTGAGTAGGGCTCCGGCGCGGCTACGATCTCGCTTTGGTCCATCAGCTCCCGCACTCCTCTTCTCGTGAGGCGCCCATGCCAAATCCACAGGATCGGACCGCCGCGCCGGATTGCTACCACATTGCGGCTCCCGCCATGAACGCCGGGGAAGATCTCCGACGACGCCTGCACCTCGCCTTACGTATTGCCAAGCGAACGCTGCAGGTCCTTGGCAAGGACGGATTTGACGGTGCAGAGGTTCCGGATGGAAATTTCGCTGCGGAAAAGCCGATCGCCGAGACGGCGATGCTGCTGCATGTGGCCGCGCGCCACGCGCCCGATGCTGCCACGACGGCACTGCTGCGAGATCTCGTCCCCTATGCGCGTTCGCCACGGATGCGCTGGGACGTCGTACGCTATCCGTCGGTCTGCCTGCAACTGGCGACGCCACATATCCTGCTGAGCGCGCTCGGGCATGCCGACCCCGACTTCGACGACCTGCTGGAGAGCAGCTGGTCGGCGTCCGCACGGTCCGGGCACGAAGTGGTGCCTTACCGCGAGCTCGAACTGCTCTGGTTGCACGCGCTGTGGCGCAACGAGGAGCCGAGCCTTGCATTTGAGCAGATCGCACGTAAGACGGCGCTCGGAAACCCGATTGATCTGTTGAACGGAACACGCGAGGACGCCTACGCGGTCACGCATGCCCCGATGTATGCCACCAATTTCGGGGGTTGGGCGTTGACCTTGCCACGGCCGCGCGACGAGTTTCTCGACGAGGCAGGGTCCGTACTCGCCCGCGCGCTCGTTATCGAGGACTATGACCTTGCGGCTGAAGCGCTGATGGTGTGGCCGCTGCTGTCGTCGACCTGGAGTCCGGGCGCTGCGTTCGGCTTTCGCGTCGCCGCCTCGCTGGAGGACAAGGTCGGATTTCTTCCCGCAGGACGTTCGGGGCCGGGCCAGATCCAGCGATTGAAGGGGCACGACAAGACCAGATGCGCGCTCGCAAGCTCCTATCACACGGCCTACGTGATGGGCATGTTGTGCGCGGTGTCGCTCAAGGACGACATGCCGTCGCCGTTCGAAATCGCCGGCACCGCATACCCGATGGATCTCGTCGAGATGTTGTATGCTGAGATACCCAAGACGGGTGCGCATTGGGAGGACGTTTTCCTGTCGCTTAACGCGTACGAGCAGGCGGCACTGGCGCCGTTTCTGCTCGACGTCGCGCTGATGCAATCAAGCCGGAGTGGCGACGCCGCACGGATGGTGCATCTGCTGCAAACGGCCGTGACGCACGGCATGGCGGACACCAGTTTGTGCAGTCAGGCTGCCGAATATCTCTCGCGACTGGGCGCGCTGGTGGGCGTCAGCGAGAAGGGCGCGCTGGCCTATCGCGAGCGCGAGACCTGGTCCGTGGTCGTTCCCTGGACGTTGCCGGAGGAGAGGCGGTCGTCGACCGCATAGAGCGTGCAAGTCGGCGACCATTTCATGCAGGCCGCGAGGGAATCGCGCTCGGCGTCCTCCACCGTGTTGCGGCCCGAGCGCCAGCCGTAGCCGCCGTTCGGCGACACCGCAAAAGCCTTGTGCGGCGAGGTGCTGGCCAGATAGCGGGCGAATTCGGCTTTCGCCGCGTCGTTGAAATGGCTCGGCGGCGGCAGTGGATCGGGTGGGCTCAGCATCTCCCGGGCAAGCCCGCGCTCGCGCAGGAAGGCGTCGAGATAGGGCGTCCATTGCGGGCGGCTCTCCACGGAATAGAGATAGTGGCCGTCATCGCCGTAAGGCGGCGCGGTGACGAACTTTGCGTTGCCGCCGCCGGCACGAAAGCCATCATGGAACCGGCGCGCCAGATCGGGGCCGAAATAGGAATCGTTGCTGGAATAGACCCAGAGCATCGGCACCCGTGAGGTCTTGCCGAAGGTCGCGAAGGCCTGCACCAGTCCGTTCGGATTGCAGACCTCGTCATCGTCGAGCGAGCCGCGGCCGCCGGCAAAGCTGATCGCGGCGGCGAGGCCGGCAGGCGCCTGTGCGGTGAGCGCGACCGTGGCAAGACCGCCGGCGGAATGGCCAGCCGCGATCATGCCTGTCGTGGTGACGTCGGAGCGGCGCGCCATCGCATCGATTGCGGCGCGCAAGTCTGCAACGGAAACCGCTGCCGCCGGCAAGTAAGCGGCGTTGGCGCAGCCGCCAACGCTGTCGACGCGCCCGCCCGGCGAGGTGCCATAGCCGCGCCGCATCACGATCAGCGCGGCAAAGCCGCGCCGGGCATATTCCAGCGCGATGCCGTAATAGTGGTGGGCCGACATGGTGGCGCGGTCGGCAAAGCTGCGCGGCGAGCCGTGGCTGAGCAGCGCCAGCGGATAGCGCCTGGTGCCATCAGGGCGGACCAGGAACGCCTCCAGCCCCTGCGGTCCGGCCGCCGCCATCGGGATGCGCAGGTCCTCGATGTAGAACTGGGCGGCGTTCGCGGGAGCCGCAGCCCACGCTATGGCGAGCAAGATCAACACGGGCAGACGCCAGCGCGCGAAATCCATGCGTAGATGATTCTCCGTGGCCGCGCGGACCATAGCAGAACCGCATGACCCGGCGAACCGGCGTCGATCGGATCGATCTACCGTTCGCTCCGATCGTTCACCTCAACGCCTGAAGAAAGGCGATGACATTGGACCGGTCTGCGGGGTTCGGCAGCCCCTTGAAGAACATCTTGACGCCGTGGAGGTCGCCGCGAGGGTCGGCCAGATAGGCGTCCAGCGTCGTTGGTGTCCAGGCCTCCTTGTTGGCCTTCATGGCATCAGAATAGGCGAAGTCCGGGACGGAAGCAGGCTTGCGACCGACGACATTCCAGAGACTTGGGCCGACCTTGTTGACCCCGATCGTTGCGGCGTGGCAGTTCTCGCAGGTTCGCTGGAAGATGACCTTCCCCGCGGCGGGATCGCCTTCCGCGGCGGCGGCGGGCCACGCCAAGCCGGCCAGAACCAGCGTGAAAATCAGACGTCCAAACATGGCGATCGCCCCACTAACGGGAATCTGCCGGTGAATCCTGCAAGTCCCGGCTTTCGTTCATCAAACGGGGAGCATCGTGCTTCACGTCGGGCAACGGCGTCCTTGTTCTGCATCAACCGATACCCGGCACCAAAGTACGAGATCGCCAAAGTCCGAGATCGCCATGCGCAATGTCCGACGGATCGCTCCCTGGAGGATCGGCGTTGTCTATGGATCGTTGACCGGGGGGTGGCATTTGACAGATTTGGCAATCGGCTTGGCGACGAGACGGCCGATGGTATGGTGGTCCAGATTGTCGTTTGAAGGCACGGAGAGTTCCCAGTGGCTGATGTTCATCCCGCGGCGGGCAAGCTGGTTTCGCCGGACGCGCTCGCCAACATTCCGCGGCTCGTGACGGCCTATTTCGCCAATAAGCCTGACGCGACGGACCCGGCGCAGCGGGTGGCGTTCGGGACGTCAGGCCATCGCGGCACCTCGTTCAAGAACACGTTCAACGAGGGCCACATCCTCGCGACCACGCAGGCGATCTGCGACTACCGGAAAGAGAAGGGGCTGACCGGTCCGCTCTTCATCGGCATCGACACCCACGCGCTGGCCGAGCCCGCGCTCGCGAGCGCGGTGGAGGTGTTCGCGGCGAACGGCGTCGACATCATGATCGACAAGGATCACGGCTACACGCCGACGCCCGTGATCTCGCACGCGATCCTGACCTACAACAAGGGTCGCGGTAGCGGCCTCGCCGATGGTGTCGTCGTCACGCCCTCGCACAATCCGCCCGAAGACGGCGGCTACAAATACAATCCGCCGCATGGCGGCCCCGCCGACACCGACGTGACCGGCGTCGTCGAGAAGCGCGCCAACGCCTATCTTGCCGATGGTCTGAAGGGCGTGAAGCGCATCGACTATGCGAGGGCGCTGAAATCGTCGACCGTTCATGCCTACGACTACATCACGCCTTATGTCGCCGACCTCGGCAGTGTCGTCGATCTCGAGCTGGTCAAATCCGCCGGCATCAAGATCGGCATCGATCCGCTCGGCGGCGCCGCCGTGCATTACTGGCATCCGATCATCGAGCGCTACGGCCTGAAGGCGACGGTCGTGAACGAGGCGATCGACCCGACCTTCCGCTTCATGACGGTCGACTGGGACGGCAAGATCCGCATGGACTGCTCTTCGCCTTTCGCGATGGCGAGCCTGATCGCGATGCGCGACCGCTTCGACGTTGCGTTTGCCAACGACACCGACGCCGATCGCCACGGCATCGTCACCCGCACCGGCGGGCTGATGAACCCGAACCATTATCTGGCGACCGCGATCTCCTATCTGTTCGCGCACCGGCCGAACTGGGGCAAGGATGCTGCGATCGGCAAGACCGTGGTGTCGAGCTCGATCATCGATCGTGTCGCGAAAAAACTCGGCCGCAAGCTGGTGGAGACACCAGTCGGCTTCAAATGGTTCGTCGACGGCCTCCTCACCGGCGGCTTCGGCTTCGGCGGCGAGGAGAGTGCAGGGGCCTCGTTCCTGCGCCGCGACGGCTCCGTGTGGACGACCGACAAGGACGGAATCATCCTCGGCCTGCTCGCCGCCGAGATCATGGCCAGGACCGGCCGCGATCCGAGCCAGCTGTTTGGCGATCTCACCGCCGAGCTCGGCGTGCCCCATTACGCCCGCATCGACGTCGCCGCGACCGGGCCGCAGAAGACCATCCTGAAATCAGTCACGCCCGAGCAACTCGGCCTGAAGGATCTCGCCGGTGATCCGGTTCGCGCGACGCTGAGCAAGGCACCCGGCAACGGCCAGCCGTTCGGCGGCATCAAGGTGGAGACCGATTTCGGCTGGTTCGCCGCGCGCCCCTCGGGCACCGAGGACGTCTACAAGATCTACGCCGAGAGCTTCCGCAGCACCGAGCACCTGAAGCGGATTCAGGAAGAGGCCCAGGCGGGGCTCGCGAAGGTGTTTGGGGCGTAGCTCTCTGAGTCAGGACCTTTGGTGCTCCTCCGAGGGAGGAGGCATCGTATCCGACGGTGTCATCACCCGCGAAAGCGGGTGATCCAGTACGCCGGGGCCCCGGTTGTGTGAACCTAACGTCCGCCGCGGAGTACTGGATTCCCCGCTTCCGCGGGGAATGACATGCGGTTAGATATGTATACATCATTATGAATATAGGTATTATAGTAGGCCTATTTAGGCCTTGAACGATTCTATCCCTCCGCTATTGTATACACAACGCATACATAAGCTCAGGGAGACCGCCGGTGACTAAACCCTTCCCCATGAACGCCTGGTACGCCGCCGCCTGGGACGCCGACGTGAAGCCGGCGCTGTTGCCGCGGACGATCTGCGGCAAGCATGTCGTGATGTACCGGAAGGCCGATGGCTCGGCGACCGCGCTTGAGGATGCCTGCTGGCATCGCCTGGTGCCGCTGTCGAAGGGCCGGCTCGAGGGCGATACAGTCGTCTGCGGCTATCACGGCCTGAAATTCAACGCGCAAGGGCGCTGCACCTTCATGCCCTCGCAGGAGACCATCAACCCGTCGGCCTGCGTCCGCGCCTATCCCGTGGTCGAGCGTCACCGCTACGTCTGGCTCTGGATGGGCGATCCTGCGCTGGCCGATCCCGCGCTCATCCCCGACATGCACTGGAATCACGATCCGGCCTGGGCCGGCGACGGCAAGACCATCCGCGTCAACTGCGACTACCGCCTCGTGCTCGACAATCTCATGGACCTCACCCACGAGACCTTCGTGCACGGCTCCTCCATCGGCAATGACGCGGTGGCCGAAGCGCCGTTCGACGTCACCCATGGCGAGAAGACGGTGACGGTGACGCGCTGGATGCGCGACATCGAGGCGCCGCCGTTCTGGGCCAAGCAACTCGGCAAGCCCGGCCTCGTCGACCGCTGGCAGATCATCCGTTTCGAGGCGCCGTGCACCATCGCCATCGACGTCGGCGTGGCACCTAGCGGCACCGGCGCGCCGGAAGGCGACCGCTCGCAGGGCGTCAACGGCTTCGTGCTCAACACCATCACGCCAGAGACCGAGAAGACCTGCCATTATTTCTGGGCCTTCGTCCGCAACTACCAGATCGGCGAGCAGCGCATCACCACCGAGATCCGCGAGGGCGTCTCCGGCATCTTCCGCGAGGACGAGCTGATCCTCGAGGCGCAGCAGCGCGCGATGGACGAGAACCCCGATCGCATCTTCTACAACCTCAACATCGACGCCGGCGCGATGTGGACGCGCAGGCTGATCGACAAGATGGTGGCGAAGGAAAACGGACCGCAGCACCTGCAGGCCGCGGAGTAGTTCATGGCCGAGGTCGACCGCTCCGTCTCGCAGACCGTGAAGGCGCAGCTCGCGCTGCGCGATCAGATCCTGTCGGGCGCCTTACGGCCCGGCGAGCGCATCTCCGAGCTCCAGGCGGTGGAAACCACCGGCGCCTCGCGCACCCCGGTGCGCATGGCGCTGGTGCGGCTGGAGGAGGAGGGGCTCCTTGAAGCCATCCCCTCCGGCGGCTTCATGGTGAAGGCGTTTTCCGAGCGCGACATTTCCGACTCCATCGAGCTGCGCGGCACGCTGGAAGGCCTTGCCGCACGCTTCGCCGCCGAACGCGGTGTCTCCGCGCGCGAGCTCGAGCCGCTCAAGGAATGCCATCTCGCGATCGATGACCTCCTGCGTCCGGTGCCGATCTCGGTCGACGCCTTCTCGGCCTATGTCACGCTGAACGCGCGCTTCCATGCGCTGCTCACTGAGCTCTCGCGCAGCCCGCCTTTGATCCGGCAGATCGACCGCGCTTCCGCGCTGCCCTTCGCGTCCCCAAGCGGCTTCGTGATGGCGCAGTCGGCATTGCCCGAAGCACAGCAGATCCTGATCATCGGGCAGGAGCACCATCGCATCGTGATCGACGCCATCGAAAATCGCGAAGGCGCACGCGCCGAGGCCATCATGCGCGAGCACGCGCGCCTCGCGGTGCGCAATCTGCGGCTCGCACTGCGCAACCGTACCCATCTTGATCTCTTGCCGGCGCTCGCGCTGATCAAGACCGCAACCGATTGAGGGCAATGCCATGCGCTTCGTCGAAACCTGGATTCCCGCAACGCTGGTGTCGACGCGCGATCTGTCGCCCGGCATCCGCGAGTTCCTGATCCTGCCCGACCAGTTTGATGGCGCCGCCTATCCGGTCGGCAGTCACATCAATGTCAGCGTCACCATCGGTGGCCTGCCGGAAACGCGATCCTATTCGCTGGTCGGCGAAGCCTCGCCGCGCGGCTTGCGGATCGCGGTGCGCCGTGCGGAAGATTCCCGCGGTGGCTCGCGCTACATGTGGCAGCTCGCGCCCGGCGCGCGGCTGGACGTCACTCGCCCGGCCTCGCTCGTCGCCGTCGACTGGGGGCGCGACAACTATTGCCTGATCGCCGGCGGCATCGGTATCACACCAATCCTCGGGGCCGCGCAGGCGCTGGCGCGCCGTGGCGCCAACGTCACGCTGCATTACGCCGTGCGCAGCCGCGCGGATGCCGCCTATCTCGATGATCTCTCCAGCATGCTCGGCGACCGCCTGGTCGTCCACGCCAGCGATGAAGGGCAACGCCTCGATCTCGACGGGCTGTTTGCTTCGCTGCCGAAGGGCACGCTGACCCTGTTCTGCGGCCCGATGCGCATGCTCGATGCCGCCCGCCACGCCAGGATCGATGCGGGCCATCCGCTGTCTGATCTCCGCTACGAGACCTTCGGCTCCAGCGGCACGCTGCCGACCGAAGCCTTTCGCGTGCGCCTGAAGGGCTCTGATATCGAACTCGAAATCCCGCGCGAGCGTTCGATGCTCGATGTTCTCAACGCCAGCGGCTTCGAGGTGATCTCCGACTGCAAGCGCGGCGAATGCGGCCTCTGCGCCATCGACGTCGTCGCCGTCGACGGCGAGATCGACCATCGCGACGTCTTCTTCAGCGACCACCAGAAGCAAAGCAACGCGAAGATCTGCGCCTGCGTGTCGCGTGCGCGGGGGACGATTACCGTGGATACGCTGCTGCGGGCGGACGCGGTCTGAGGCGGGACCTCAATCAGACCAGCCCCTGTTCGGCCAGGAAACGGGTCAGCGTATCGATTTGTTCGGAGCCCACAAAGGCGCCGATGTAGCCATCAGGGCGCAGCAGGACCCAATCGCCCGATGACACGGCGTAGGCGCGGCGGAAGTCCTCACTTTCGTCGATGAGCTCTTCGGTCGGGCCGACGCAGTGGATATGCAGCCCGGTCCGCGCCGGCACGGCGCCACGCTTCACCTGATAGCCAAGCAGCGTCCAGTGCGGCCCCCTGAGCAACTCGAACAGGCGCAGAGGCTGTCCAGCGGCGCCGCGAAGCCGCGCATCCGGGGCGCGATCTCCTGCGAAGAGACCTTCGGCGCGCTCCGGCTTTTCCAGCGCCAGCGGTGATCCGGGATAACCGATGTCGAGTTGCTGCACCTCGCGGCCGCGCCTGATGTCGCCGCGCTTGGCGGCGTCCAGAAGCTTCGTGGAAAGGCCGAGCATGCCGGCAGCGACCGGGCGGCGTTCTTCCTCATAGCTATCGAGTAGCGCAGTCGGCGCACCTCCGATCACGGCCGCGAGCTTCCAGCCGAGATTGTAGGCATCCTGCACGCTGGTGTTGAGGCCCTGTCCGCCTGTCGGCGGATGGATATGCGCCGCATCGCCAATCAGAAATGCGCGGCCATCCCGGTAGCGATCGGCGAGGCGCGCGTTCATCTGATAGGCCGACGCCCAATGCACGGCGTGGATGCGGATGTCGCTGCGCCCGGTGCGTTCGGCGATCATCGCTGAAAGCCCTTCGGCCGACAGATCGATCTCGCCTTGGAGCGGAATTGGCGCCTGCAGCTGGAACAGCTCCGTTCCCGCCAGCGGACACAGCGCCATCTGGCGGTCCATCGCGCCATCGTTGAAGCGGTGCCACGCCGTGCGGTCGAGCCCCGTCAGGACCACATCGGCCACCACGGCGCGCACGCCGAGGGTCTTGCCGGGAAAGCCGATATCGAGCGCGTGGCGCACGAAGCTGCGCCCGCCATCGGCGCCGACGAGGTAACGCACTCGTATCGTCTCTTCGCCCGCCTTGCCTGAAAGACGCGCCGTCACGCCGTCCTGGTCCTGCTCCAGGCCGACCAGTTCGCAGCCGAACTCCACCCGCTGCCCAAGTTCGAACAGACGCTCGCGCATCACGCCCTCGGTCAGGAATTGCGGGATCATCAGCGCCATGTGGTAGGGCTCGGCCGGTGTCGGGGCGCTGCGCTCCATGACTTCGGACTCGGTGAAGCTGCCGTCGTCGCGGTATTCGCGCTGCGGCGGGTAGGGACCGCCGGCCGCAAAGATGCGGTCGATTATGCCGAGATCCTCGAAAATCTCCTGGGTTCGCGGCTGGATTCCCTTGCCGCGCGAACCGTGAAACGGACGGTCCATCTTCTCGATCAGCCGAAACGATATGCCCCGCCGCGCGAGGTCGATGGCCAGTGTCAGGCCGGCCGCGCCCGCGCCGCAGATCAGGACATCCGCCGTGAATTGCTTTGTCATGGGACCCTCAATATGTGTAATATGCACACAATAAAGCCGAGGGCCGCCGAATGTCAAGAAGGGTGCAAAATACACATATTAAAAAACAGGTGCGCGCGCTTCACGAGGCGTTGATCGACATCATCGGCGTCATCAACCGCCGGCAGGGCGACGAGATGATGATCCGTGAAGCCGGGATATCGCTCGATCGGGCGCTGTTTCCGCTGCTCGTCGGCATCGAGCGGCGTGGACCGATCGGCGTCGTCGACCTCGCCGATCGCATGGGGCGGGACTACACCACGGTCAGCCGGCAAGTCGCGAAGCTGGAAAGTCTGGGTCTGGTCAGGCGTCACGCCAGCGCCGCGGATCGCCGCGTCAGCGAAGCCACCATCACACCGGGTGGAAAAGCGATGACGGATGCGGTCGACCGGGCCCGCGAACGGATTGTCGGCGGGATGTTCGCGAGCTGGGACGATCAGGAGATCGAGGATCTGGTGCGCTTGATGCGCAAGCTTGCCGACGCGATGACCACGCCGGGCGAGCAAAGCTGAAATTGATGACGAGGGGGCGGCCGGTCACCGCCCCACCTGCTTCGGGTCGTAAAAGAACCGCTCCTCGATCAGCTTGTCGCCTTGCCAGGTCTGCCAGGCGATCTCCTCCAGCGTCCGCGTGACGCCTTCGGCATTCGTGAAGCTGAACGTCCAGCGCGTGGCGACATGGTCGCCCTCGATCAGGCTCGGTCCGATGCGGACGGCCTTGACCTCCCGCGACATCGCCAGCACGCCGCGCTCCTTGGCGACGAGATTGTCGCGGCCAACCGTGGGCGCCGTGTTGTTCTCGTAGGTGACGGCATCGGGCGTACAGAAGTGCTCGATCGCACCGATAAAGTCTCCGTCCTCCAGGCGCTTCGCAAACGCTTCGACGATGTCACGGCTCGGCATGGTGGCCCTCGCGATTAAAAACCGACTGTAGGTCGGTAAATACCGACTGATAGTCGAAAAGTCAACTGGTGGTGCGGAGCGAACTCGATTAGACGAGACTGATGTGAGCCACAGTTGGCGCCCCAACGCAGGTGCGTTCCCTCCCCCCTTGTGGGGGAGGGCTAGGGAGAGGGGTAGCCCAGCAAAGACTGCCAATTGTCGATGATGCACCAAGCGAATGCGCGATCGATGGAGTCCCCGTGTGGCACCCCCCTCTCTGACCTCGAGAGCGAGCTTTGCTCGCCTCGGACCCCACAAGGGGGGAGGGAACAGAGGGAGCACCGCCCGTGGTCGAAGCCGCATCGACTTCAACCCATCACGCGATAGACCGGACCATGGCCAAGCAGGCAGAGCGGCGGGCGGCAACAACAGAGGCGATCCTGGCGGCGGCGCGCCGGCTGTTCGGGACGAGAGGCTTTGCCGCCACCACGATGGATGAGATCGCGGAAGGCGCCCACGTCGCCAAGGGCGCGGTCTATCATCACTTCAAGACCAAGGAGGCGGTATTCGCCGCCGTGTTCGACCTGGTCTCGCGCGATCTCGTCGTCGAGATCGACGGCGCCGCGCGCGCCGAGAAGGATGTGCTCGCGGCGATGGTCGCCGGCACCCAGCATTATTTTGCGGCGACCGCCAAAGGCCCGACCGGCCAGATCATCCTGCGCGACGGCCCGGCCGTGCTCGGCTGGGAGCGCTGGCGCGAGATCGACGCCAAGCACTTTGGCGGCAAGATGCCGCGTGCGCTGTCGGTGGCGATGGAGGCCGGCCTGATCGCCAAGCAGCCGGTCGAGCCGCTCGCGCGGCTGCTGCTCGGCGCGGTGACGGAGGCTGCGGTTGCCTGCGCCGGGCGCGCCGATATCGCAAGGGCGGGTGCGGAATATGCCCGTGCGTTCAAGTCGCTGGTCGAGGCGCTGCGCGTCAAGCCATGATTGTGCTAGTCACGACATCCGGAAAACGCCCACACCAACAAGAAGAAGCGTAGCGCATGAACGCAAATTCCGCCCTCGCAGCATCAGATCCCGAATTCGACTACATCATCGTCGGCGCCGGCTCCGCCGGTTGCGTGCTCGCCAACCGCCTCTCGGCGAACGGCAAGCACAGCGTGCTGCTGCTCGAGGCGGGGCCGAAGGATTCCAACATCTGGATCCACGTGCCGCTCGGCTACGGAAAACTGTTCAAGGAAAAGACCGTCAACTGGATGTACCAGACCGAGCCGGAGCCCGAGCTGAAGGGCCGGCAGGTGTTTCAGCCGCGTGGCAAGACGCTGGGTGGATCGAGCTCGATCAATGGCCTGCTTTACGTTCGTGGCCAGCACGAGGACTACGACCGCTGGCGGCAGCACGGCAATGCCGGCTGGGGCTATGACGACGTGCTGCCCTATTTCAAGAAGGCCGAGAACCAGACGCGCGGCGCGGATCCATATCACGGCACGGGCGGCCCGCTGCCGGTCTCCAACATGGTGGTGACCGATCCGCTGTCGAAAGCCTTCATGGACGCCGCGGTCGAGACCGGTCTGCCCTACAATCCCGATTTCAACGGCGCCACGCAGGAAGGCGTCGGCCTGTTCCAGACCACCACGCGCAACGGCCGTCGCGCTTCGACGGCGGTGGCGTATCTTGGCCCAGCGAAGACCCGCAGCAATCTCAAGGTCGAGACCGAGGCGCTCGCCCAGCGCGTGCTGTTCGAGGGTCGGCGCGCGGTCGGTATCGAATACCGGCGGGGCGCAACTGTCCGCCGCGCGCGGGCGCGGAGAGAAGTCGTGCTGTCGAGCGGCGCCTACAACTCGCCGCAGCTGCTCCAGCTCTCGGGCGTCGGCCCCGCCGATCTGCTGCGCAAGCATGGAATCGAAATGGTGCTCGATGCGCAAGGCGTCGGTCACGATCTCCAGGACCACATGCAGGTCCGCATCGTGATGCGCTGCTCGCAGAAGATCACGCTGAACGACACCGTCAACAATCCGCTCCGCCGGACGCTGGCCGGCGCGCGCTACGCGCTGTTCCGGAAAGGCTGGCTGACGATCGCGGCCGGCACGGCGGGCGCGTTCTTCAAGACCAATCCGCGCCTCGCTTCGCCGGATATCCAGGTGCACTTCCTGCCGTTCTCGACCGACAAGATGGGCGAGCGGCTGCATGACTTCTCCGGCTTTACGGCGTCGGTGTGCCAGCTCAGGCCGGAGAGCCGCGGGTCACTGCGCATCAAAAGCGCCGATCCCACCGTGCCGCCGGAGATCCGCATCAACTACATGTCGACCGAGACCGACCGCACCACCAATGTCGAAGGCATCAAGATCCTGCGCAAGATCCTGAACGCGCCGGCGCTAAAGCCGTTCGTGATCGGCGAGTATGACCCCGGGACGAAGGTATCCACGGACGCCGAAATCCTGGATTATTGCCGCGACCGCGGCAGCACCATCTACCATCCGACCTCGACCTGTCGTATGGGCAACGACGCGCTTGCGGTGGTGGACCAGCGGCTGAAGGTGAAGGGGCTCGAAGGGCTTCGCGTTGTCGACGGTTCGATCATGCCGGACCTCGTCTCGGGGAACACCAACGCGCCGATCATCATGATCGCGGAGAAGGCGTCCGATATGATATTGGAGGATGCGCGGTAAATCCGTGCATCGTGAAAGGACAAGAGCTTGGCGACGCGATTCAAGATCGGCACCCGCAAGAGCGCGATGGCGCTGGCACAGACGGAAGAGATTGCACGCCGCCTGACATCAGCCGTATCAGGTCTCGACGTCGAGATCGTCAAGTTCGACACCACTGGAGATATCGACCAGACCAGCAAGCTGCTGCCGCATGGCGGCAAGGGCGGCGCCTTCGTCGCGCAGATCCGCGCCGCCGTGCTGTCGGGCGAGCTGCAAGCGGCGATGCATTCGTTGAAGGACATGCCTGGTAACGAGGACACGCCCGGCCTCGTCATCGGGGCCACGCTCTCGCGCGATCCCGCGAGCGATGCGCTGGTGCTGCGCGAGGGCGTGACGCTGGACGCGCTGCGCCAGTCCCGCGGGAAAGGTTTCAAGATCGGCACCAACGCCGTTCGGCGCGCGGCCTATGCCCGGCGGTTGTTTCCTGAGGTCGAGGTGATCCATTTCCGCGGCGCGGCCGATACGCGCGTGCGAAAGCTCGACCACGGCGAGAAGCAGAAGCTGCCGGATGGCGGCGCGGTCGGTCCCGCGGATGCGCTGATCATGGCGCGCTCGGGCCTCGATCGCGTCGGTCTCGCGAGTCGCATCGCCTACGAATTCACTGCTGCCGAAATGCTGCCGGCCGCAGGGCAGGGCATCGTCGCCGTCGAATGCGCCGCGCAGGACTGGCAGACGCGACAGATCCTGTCATCGATCGACGATCCGTCAGCGCATGCCGCCGCCGATGCCGAGCGCGAGGTGCTGTGGGTGCTGAACGGCCATTGCAACTCGCCCGTGGCGGGTTTCTCCACCATCGCGGGCGATCAGATGTCGCTGACCGCCTCCGTGCTCGACCTCTCCGGCAACACCATCCTCGAAGCCTCGCGCACAGGCCCCGCCAACCGCCCGCGAGAGCTCGGTCGCGCGGTGGGCCTGGATCTGCTGGGCAAGGGCGCCGCCGGGATCATCGAGCGCAGTCGACCGCGGTAGAGGCGCGCACTCATCGATAGGAAGCCCGTGATTTCTCGGGGTCTGGCAGTCACCTTGCACGCGACGGCTGCTGGGGCGTGTGCTCATAAGTCCAACACGAGTCAGTTTCCCTTCTGAAAGCAGACATCACGGCGTCGAAGACCGAGGACCGCTAAGGGCCATGTGTGGACGGCTCCTGGTTGGCAAGGAGAATCTTCACTTTGCAGCTTGGTCGGAGCAGCCATGTGTTCGGCCTGTTAGTGCGGTACGC
>NZ_JARXWB010000039.1 GCF_029892425.1 Bradyrhizobium sp. BR13661
GACGCAGCGAGCGAGAAATAGATCGTCAAATCAACGGGAAACTCACACTCACTCACCCAGCTCCAAAGCCGAAACAGCATACTTTGGAATATATTTATCTCCAATTGGATCAGTTATTTAGCCAAAGACTCTGCCATTGCAGCTTCACTGGAGCGGCTTTCTGGACGCCGTAGCCTGAGCATCGATCGGCACCGTGCGCGCACCAGCGGCCTCGTCTGAAAGCCGATATTGCCGCGACCTTGTCCGGCTGCAATAAGCGAGCTTCGCGAGATCGCAGATGACCTTCTGGCCTGACGTCCGTATGGTTTGCATCTCACAACAAAAACAAACCTTCCGAGGAAGCAGACCCATGAGCTTTTCCCGCCGCACGCTTCTCAAGGCCTCCGCCGCGACCGCCGTCTTTGGCGGCGTCAGCGCGCCCTCAGTGGCCCGTGCCCAGGCCGCCGAGTTCTCCTACAAATACGCCAACAACCTGCCGGACACCCATCCGCTGAACGTGCGCGCCAAGGAGATGGCTGCGGCGATCAAGAGCGAGACGAACGGCAAGTTCGACCTCCAGATCTTCCCGAACAACCAGCTCGGCTCCGACACCGACATGCTGAGCCAGATCCGCTCCGGCGGCGTCGAGTTCTTCACGCTGTCCGGCCTGATCCTGGCGACCCTGGTGCCGGCAGCCTCGATCAACGGCATCGGCTTTGCGTTCCCGGATTACCCCACGGTCTGGAAGGCCATGGACGGCGAGCTCGGCGCCTATGTCCGCGGCGAGATCAACAAGGCCGGGCTCGAGGTCATGGACAAGATCTGGGACAACGGCTTCCGCCAGACCACGTCCTCGACCAAGCCGATCAACGGCCCTGACGATTTCAAGGGCTTCAAGATCCGCGTGCCGGTCTCGCCGCTGTGGACCTCGATGTTCAAGGCATTCGACGCAGCGCCCGCCTCGATCAACTTCGCCGAGGTCTATTCGGCGCTGCAGACCAAGATCGTCGAGGGCCAGGAGAACCCGCTGGCGATCATTTCGACCGCCAAGCTCTACGAGGTCCAGAAGTACTGCTCGCTGACCAACCACATGTGGGACGGCTTCTGGTTCCTGATGAACCGCCGCGCCTGGGCGGCGCTGCCGGACGATATCAAGACCATCGTCGCCAAGAACGTCAACGCGGCCGCGGTCAAGGAGCGCGAGGATACCGCCAAGCTGAATGCGGGTCTTCAGCAGGAGCTCGCGGCCAAGGGCCTGGTGTTCAATCAGCCCGAGGTCGGGCCATTCCGCGACAAGCTGCGCGCCGCCGGATTCTACAACGAGTGGAAAGGCAAGTACGGCGAGAAGGCCTGGGAGCTGCTCGAGAAGTCCGTCGGCAAGCTGTCGTAACGTGTAAGAAGCAATAGGGGCCTTGCCATGGCTCATGTCGACATGACGCCAGCCGTGACGCCCACCTTGGCCGGCGAGATGGTTGAGCCCCCTCGCCGCCGGTCTGTGCTCGGGTCCATCGAGCTTGGACTGAGATGGCTGGTCGAGATCCCGGCGGCGATCCTTGTCGTCGCCGAAATCGTGATCCTGTTTGCCGGCGTGGTCTCACGCTACGTGCTGCACGCGCCGCTGGTGTGGTCGGACGAGCTGGCCTCGATGCTGTTCCTGTGGCTGGCAATGCTGGGTGCGGCGGTCGCGTTCCGCCGCAGCGAGCACATGCGGATGACGGCGCTGGTCGCCAGCGCCGGCCCAAGGCTGTGGGCTTATCTGGACGTGGTCGCGACCTGTGCGGCGCTGGCGTTCCTGCTGCTGATCGTCCGTCCGGCCTACGAATACACCTACGAAGAAAGCTTCATCACCACGCCGGCGCTGCAGATCTCCAACAGCTGGCGCGCGGCAGCGCTGCCGGCGGGCGTCTGCCTGATGGTGCTGTTCGCGCTGCTGCGGCTGCTCCGCGTCAGCGATCTCAAGACGTTGTTGCTGGCCGCCGCCACGGTCATCATGCTGTGCGCTGTTTTCTGGTTCGCGCAGCCGCTGCTCAAGCCGCTCGGCAATATCAACCTGATCATCTTCTTCGTGGGCGTGGTCGGCTTCTGCGTGTTCGTGGGCGTGCCGATCGCATTCGCGTTTGGCCTCGCGATCTTCGGCTATCTGGCTTTGACGACGCGGACGCCGCTGATCGTGCTGGTTGGGCGGATGGACGAGGGCATGAGCCACCTCATTCTGCTCTCGGTGCCGCTGTTCGTGTTCCTGGGGCTGCTGATCGAGATGACCGGCATGGCGCGGGCCATGGTGGCGTTTCTGGCGAGCCTGCTCGGCCATGTCCGCGGCGGCCTGCATTATGTGCTGGTCGGCGCCATGTATCTGGTCTCCGGCATCTCCGGCGCCAAGGCGGCCGACATGGCGGCCGTTGCGCCCGTTCTGTTCCCTGAAATGAAGCAGCGCGGCGCCCGCCCCGGCGATCTCGTCGCCCTGCTCGCCGCAACCGGCGCCCAGACCGAAACCATTCCACCGAGCCTGGTGCTGATCACGATCGGCTCGGTCACCGGCGTCTCGATCTCGGCGCTGTTCACCGGCGGCCTGTTGCCGGGCGTGGTGCTGGCGCTGACGCTGTCGGGCCTCGTGTGGTGGCGTTATCGCGGCGAGGATTTGAGACACGTCACGCGCGCCACGTCCGCCGAGATCGCGCGCGCCTTCGTGGTGTCCATCCCCGCCCTCGCCCTGCCCTTTGTGATCCGCTACGCCGTGGTCGAAGGCATCGCGACAGCCACCGAAGTCTCGACCATCGGCATCGTCTACGCGCTGGTGATCGGGCTGCTGATCTACCGGCAGTTCAACTGGCGGCGCCTGTTGCCGATGCTGATCGAGACCGCCTGCCTGTCCGGCGCGATCCTGCTGATCATTGGTACCGCGACCGGGATGGCCTGGGGCTTGACCCAATCCGGCTTCTCGCGCGCGCTGGCGGCGGCGATGACGGGCCTGCCCGGCGGTGCCGCGAGCTTCATCGCCGTCTCGATCCTGGCTTTCGTGGTCCTCGGCAGCGTCCTCGAAGGCATTCCGGCGATCGTGCTGTTCGGGCCGCTGATGTTTCCGATCGCGCGGCTCGTCGGCGTGCACGAGGTGCACTACGCCATGATCATCATTCTGGCGATGGGTATCGGGCTATTCGCTCCGCCATTCGGCGTCGGCTATTATGCAGCCTGCGCCATCGGAAAGGTCGATCCGGCCGAAGGCATCCGGCCGATCTGGGGCTATCTGCTGGCGCTGCTGATAGGATTGATCATCGTCGCGGTCTTCCCCTGGATCTCGATCGGATTTTTGTAAGGAGGGTCCCGATGACTGAGCGGCAGAACCAGTACAATATCGGCCTCGACAAGACCCCCGCCAATTACGTGCCGCTGTCGCCGCTGAGCTTCCTCGCGCGCAGCGCCGCCGTCTATCCCGATCACATCAGCACGGTCTATGAAGGCCGCAGCTTCACTTGGGCTCAGACGCATGAGCGTTGCAAACGCTTTGCCTCGTATTTGGCCGGCAAGGGCATCGGCGTCGGCGATACCGTGGCGGCGATGCTGCCGAATATCCCGGCGATGAACGAGGCGCACTTCGCGGTGCCGATGACCGGCGCCGTGCTCAACGCGCTCAACATCCGTCTCGATGCGCCCTCGATCGCATTCCAGCTCGACCATGGCGGCGCCAGGATCATTCTGGTCGATCCGGAATTTTCCGGCGTGATCACCGACGCGCTCGCGCAGATGAGCGGACCGAAGCCGTTCGTGATCGACGTCGACGATGCCGCCTTCAGGGGCGGCAAGCGCATCGGCGAGATCGAATACGAAGCGGCCGTTGCGCAAGGCGATCCGGATTTTGCGGCGATCCCGCCGAGGGACGAATGGGATGCGATCGCGCTGAGCTACACCTCGGGCACGACGGGCAATCCCAAGGGCGTCGTCACCCATCATCGCGGCGCGTATCTCAACGCCGTCAGCAACATCCTTGCCGGCAATCTCGGCCAGCATCCGGTCTATCTCTGGACGCTGCCGATGTTTCATTGCAACGGCTGGTGCTTTCCCTGGACCCTGGCTGCGGCCGCCGGCATCAATGTTTGCCTGCGCAAGGTCGAGCCGACCAGGATCTTCGAGCTGATCAAGCAGCACGGCGTCACCCACATGTGCGGCGCGCCGATCGTCTACAACACGCTGATCAACGCGCCTGACGCGCCGAAAGGCAACGCAGCCCGCCGCGTCGTCGGACTGATCGCAGGTGCCGCGCCGCCGGTCGCCGTGCTCGAAGGCGCCGAAAGCATCGGCATCAAGCTCACGCATGTCTATGGCCTGACCGAAGTCTACGGCCCCGCCTCCGTCTGTGCCGAACAGCCCGGCTGGGACGAGCTGCCCGCCGCCGAGCGCGCGAAGATGAAGCGCCGGCAGGGCGTGCCCTACCCGCTCGAGGAAGGCGTCACCGTCATCAATCCGCAGACCATGCAGGAGGTGCCGCGCGATGGCGAGACCATCGGCGAGGTCATGTTCCGCGGCAACATCGTGATGAAGGGTTACCTCAAGAACGAGAAGGCGACCAAGGAAGCGTTCGAGGGCGGCTGGTTTCACACCGGCGATCTCGGCGTGCTCGACGAGCAAGGCTACGTCACCATCAAGGACCGCTCCAAGGACATCATCATCTCCGGCGGCGAGAACATCTCCTCCGTCGAAGTCGAGGACGTCCTCTACAAGCACCCCGCCGTGCTGTTCGCCGCCGTCGTCGCCAAGCCCGATCCGAAATGGGGCGAAGTGCCCTGCGCCTTCGTCGAGCTCAAGGACGGTGCAATCGCAACCGAGGCGGACATCATCGCCTTCTGCCGCACGCATATGAGCGGCTTCAAGACGCCCAAGGCGGTCGTGTTCGGACCGATCCCGAAGACGTCAACGGGCAAGATCCAGAAGTTCCTGCTGCGCAATGAAGTCGGATCTGCCAAGGCGATTACAGCTTAAGGCCCGCTTCAGCGTCAGACACAATTAGAAACACATATTGTTTCGCCGCGTCGTCGTCCTGAAATGATTTTGTACGTTTGACGACACCGCGACATCGCAGGAAAAGATTGGAAAACGTTAGAGACGCATTTACGTTTTGCTCCCGTCGGATTCGCTGATTCCACATGATTCGTCGCGCTAGCTGCGCGAACGGCGGCCGGCGCGGTTGGGGCGCTTCATGCGGTTCATGTCGTGAGCACAGACGTGCGTGCGCGTCTGGCGCTGCTGCTATTGACGGCCGGATTGCTGCTGCCGCGCGCGGCGGGTGCGCAGGTCACGCGTGAATCGGGCGCCTTCGCCGTGTCCGAGAATTTTGGTCCTGCCGGTCCGCGCGCACCGGGCGGTTTCGGCAATTCTGGTGGCGGCAACAATTTTGCTGGCATGGGTGGCCCGGTGTTCGGCGCTCCAAGCGGTCCGGGGATGCAGCCCAACTATGGCTGGAACGGCGAACCGCCGGGCCTCGCCGGGACCGGCAGGTTCGGCATGCGGCAGGCGTTCGGCGGCGGCTCCACGGGGCCGTCGCAGACCGAGACAGCGCAGGCCACGTTTCTGGCAATGAAGCAGTTCACCCAGACCCTGCTCGACCCGACCATCGACGGGCGCGGCACCGGCCGGCCCGAATTCGACTCGGAGCTCTCGGCCTATACCGATCTTGGCAACGATCGCACGCATGGCGGCATCGGCCGCGAAGCCTATGAGGCGATCTACGGCAAGCCGTCGCTCGCGGCTCAGCACTGGAGCATCTGGGCTGCGGGCTTCGGCGGCTCGCAGACAGCGACCGACGGCAGCGGCTCGTCGGCCCGCAGCTTTGCAACCGCCGTCGGCGCCGACTATGCGCTCTCACCGCAGACGCGAATAGGCTTTGCGCTCGCCGGCGGCGGCACCGGCTTTGCGAATAGTTTCTCCAGCGGCCGTTCCGATTTGTTTCAGGCCGGTAGCTTCGTCAGGCACTCCATCGGCGCAGCCTATGTCGCGACTGCGCTCGCCTATGGCTGGCAGGCCATCAGCAGCGACCATCAAGTGACGCCTGCTGGCAGCGACCAGCTCAACTCGGCCGTCAATGCCAATGCCTATTCGGGTCGCATCGAGAGCGGCTACCGGATCGCAACGCCCTGGCTCGGCATGACGCCCTATGCGGCTGGCCAAGTCACCATGTTCCGCCTCTCCGACTATACCGCGCAGCCGGCATACGCCGCAGATCAATCGGCGCCGTCGAGCAGCAACAGCTTCATTGACAGTCGCAGCGAACTCGGCCTGCGCACCAGCACGTCGTTCGCACTGGCTGGCAGTCTATTCGATCTGCGAGGACGCTTTGCCTGGGCGCATGATTTCAGCGCGACGCAGTCGATGCCTGCGGTCTTTCAGGCGATCACAGGCCAACGATCCGGCCAGGTATCCAGCCAGGCATCCGGCCAGGGCTTTGTCATCGGCAGCACAGCGCTTGCGCCAAACTCGGTCCTGGCAGGGGTCGCGCTCGAGCTGCGTGGCACCAACGGCTGGTCCGCGAGTGCGAATTTCGACAGCGAGCTGTCGAACCTCGTGCGCGCCTATACAGGCAAAGCCGTCGTCCGCTACGCTTGGTAAGGGTTACCTAGAGCCATTTCCGTTCCGACAGAATCGGAACGGGGCTCTAGCTTCTTGTTTTGTCGCGTTTTCTTCACGCGAACCGGTATCCACTTCGCTCGAAAACGCTCTAGTGCGTCTCAAGCCTTAAGCCGTCATAGGCCGGCACCACGCCCGCAGGCAATTTCTGCCTGATGACCTCGTAGTCGACATCGGCCGTCATGTTGGTGATGACGGCACGCTTCGGCTTGAAGCGTTCGATCCAGGACAGCGCATCGTCGATGCTGAAATGGCTGGGATGTGGGGTATAGCGCAGGCCGTCGACGATCCAGAGATCGAGGCCTTCCAGGGCGCCCCAGCTCTCGCGCGGGATGTCGTTGAGGTCGGGCGTGTAGGCGGCGTTGCCGATGCGATAGCCGAGCGCGGGAATATTGCCGTGCTGGACGAGGAACGCGGTCATCGTGACGTCGCCACCCTTGCCGCTGATGATCTGGCTCCCGCCGGCCTCGATCGAATGGCGGCTCAGGATCGGCGGATAGTCGCTGCCCTCCGGCGCGATGAAGCAGTAGGAGAATCGCGCCATGATGTCCTTGGCGGTCGACTGGTTGAAATAAACGGGAATGCGCTTGCGCATGTGGATCACGACGGAGCGCAGATCGTCCATGCCGTGGGTCTGGTCGGCATGCTCATGGGTCAGGAACACCGCATCGATATGATCGACATCGGTCGAGATCAACTGCTCGCGGAGATCAGGTGCGGTGTCGATCACGATGCGCGTAGTGCCGTGGTGTGATGTCCGCTCGACCAGCAGCGAGCAGCGGCGGCGGCGGTTCTTGGGGTTCGAGGGATCGCACGCACCCCAGCCGAGGGCGGGACGCGGCACGCCGGCGGAGGAGCCAGAGCCCAGGATGGTCAGCGTCAGCGTCATGCGGCTTCCTTACACTTTCACCTTGGAGAACAGGCGGAAGAAGTTTTCGCTGGTCTGGCGCGAGATCTCGTCGAGCGTCACGCCGCGGGTCTCGGCCAGAACCTTGGCGACTTCGACCACATAGGCCGGCTCGTTGCGCTTGCCGCGGAACTTGCCCGGCGCAAGGTAGGGCGAGTCTGTTTCAACCAGAATACGGTCAGACGGCAGTTCGGCCGCGAGCGCACGCAAGGCATCCGACTTCTTGAAGGTCAGGATGCCCGTGAAGCCGATATAGAGCCCGAGCGAGACCGCCTTCAGCGCCAGCTCGCGCCCACCGGTGTAACAATGCAGCACGGCGCGAAACGATCCGCGTTCCGCCTCCTCCTCCAGGATACGAGCGCAATCCTCGTCCGCCTCGCGGGTATGGATCACCAGCGGCAGGCCGGTGGCGCGAGCCGCCGCAATGTGGGCGCGAAAGCCCCTCGCCTGCGCCTCCGGGGAGCCGTCGTCGTAGAAATAATCGAGCCCGGCCTCGCCCAGCGCGACCACTTTCGGATGCTGCGTCAGCGCGATCAGCTCGTCCGGCGAAATACCGTCTTCCTCATCCGCGTGGTGCGGATGAGTGCCGACCGTGCAATAGACGTCGTCATAGCGCCCTGCGATGGCGAGAAGCTGATCGAGCTTGCGCACCCGTGTCGAGATCGTGACCATGCGACCGATCCCGGCCCCGCGCGCACGCGATACGATCCCGTCGAGATCCTCCGCAAAGTCCGGAAAATCCAGATGGCAGTGACTGTCGACCAGCATTCCAAGTACCGCTTTCCCAAGAAGCCCCGAGGCCGGCCGCGACCAGCCTTTCACAGGTAGGGGAAGCGTGTGGGGACGTCAACGGGACCGAAAATGGATGGTTCGACTGGTTCCGGAGCGCGTCCACCGAGCGCGGAGAGTAGGTGTCGCCGCGCGATCAGAGATCTAAGACTTCGCGCACCTTTTGCGCGAGCTTGTCGCTCCTATAGGGTTTTTGCAGCAGATGCACCCCAGGATCGAGGCGGCCATGATGGACGATCGAGTTCTCGGTGTAGCCCGACGTGTACAAGACCTTGATACCGGGTGCCATCTGCCCGACCCGCTCAGCGAGTTGCTTTCCAGTCATGCCGCCAGGCATGACAACGTCCGTGAACAATAGATCGGGGACACCGGAACGCGACACTTCCTGCAGTGCGGAGGGTCCGTCGCAGGCCTCGGTGACCCGATAACCCAGGCGGCGCAATTGCTGGACCGCGAACATCCGTACATGAGGATCGTCCTCGACGACGAGGATCGTTTCAATACCGGTCGCAAGGGTTGCAGGAGTTCGGGACGACTGAACGGCAGTCGGCGCATCGGCCTTGGCACGTGGCAAGAAGATCTTCACGCAGGTGCCGTGTCCGATCTCGCTGTAAATCTGGGTGTACCCACCTGTCTGCTTGACGAAGCCGTGCACCATGCTCAGCCCAAGTCCCGTTCCCCTGCCGACCGGCTTGGTCGTGAAGAACGGCTCGAAGATTCGATCGAGTATCTCCGGTGCTATGCCGCTTCCCGTATCGGACAAGGCCATCATGACGTATTGGCCCGGAGTCACCTCCACGTTGTGGGCGGCATATTCTTCCGACACGTCGACATTAGCCGTCTCAATCGTCAGCTTGCCTCCCTGCGGCATCGCATCGCGCGCGTTGAGGACGACGTTGACGATTGCGGTCTCCATTTGACGGATATCGGCGGTCACGGTCCACAACGGCTTCGTCAAGCGGAGATCGACTTCGACATTTTCCCCTATGGTCCGCCGCAACAGGCTGTTCATGTGCGTCACGACCTCATTCAAGTCGAACGTGCTCGGCTCGAGCGTCTGGCGTCGGGCGAAGGCGAGCATCAGCTGCGTCAGGCCTGCGCCGCGTTCGGCGGCGGCAAAAATCGGCTCGACCAGCTTGCGATGCGGATCGTCGCTCTTCATCTCGTCCAGCAGAACCTCTGCATTGCCGAGAATGACCGTCAGCAGATTGTTGAAGTCGTGGGCCACACCGCCTGTCAGCTGTCCAACTGCTTGTATTTTCTGCGCCTGCAGCAGTTGCGCTTCCACTCGCTTGCGATCGGTGATGTCCTCGGTCAAGAATGCGACGCCACCGATGTTGCCAAGGGTGTCAAACCATGGTCGCACCTCCCAGCGCAGCCATTGCACGCGTCCGTCGGCTCTCGTGAACGAGTCCTCTTCGGCATGAAGCGTCTCGCCCGCAAGGGCGCGGCGGTGAATCGCGCGCCAGCGATCCGGGATTTCGGGAAAAACTTCATAATGTGACAGGCCGTGCAAATCTCGGCCGACGAGGCCGTAGTCCGTAAGCCATCGGTCGCTGTAGACGAGGTAGCGCAGGTCTTTGTCGAGTATCGCAATCGCGGCCGGAGCGTACTTGATGAAATATCTCAGACGCTCCTCGCTTTCACGCAAGGCTTCGACTCCCTTTTGCTGAAGAGCCTCAAGAGCCCTGCGGGTTGAAATGTCCCTCACCGCTGCAATCGCTGCGGACCGATCTGCCATTGCAATTGGACTGAGGCTGATCTCGGCCGGGAATTCGGTCGAGTCTTTTCGTCGCGCCCATAACAACAGCCCTCCACCCATCATTCGCGTCTTGGGTTGCGTGAAGTAGGCGCCCAGATGGCTCAAATGTGCCTTGCGAAATCGCTCCGGGATCAGAATCTCGACGGGCTTGTCCACGAGTTCTTCGGGCGCGTACCCAAAAATGTCCGAGACGCGGTCGCTGGCGAACTCGATCACACCGGCATCGTTGACCATCAGGACGGCGTCTGGACTCGCAGCGAGGACGCCTTTGAATCTCGCCTCGCTTGCGTGCAAATCGGCTGCTGCCTTGGCCCGATATACGCTCCCCTTGCCGCGTCCCAGGTTGCGCAGCCGCTGTTGTAGTCTGAGCCACAACGAGGTTCCGAGCCTTCCGGAATCCTCGCCATCGTCTCGGGTATGTGAACGGCTCAATTCCCACCTGCCATACGGCACTGAAGGCCACTTCCGGGCGAACGACGCGACATCGAATTGACCGCCTCCCTTGGCAGGTTGCAATTCCTGCGAAGACTACCATAGGAACGGCTGTAGCTATGGACTTGTCATAACGCGTATCGCATTACCGCTGCGAACGTGCGCCGCCCACCGACCGCGAAGCTGCGTTATCTTTCGCCTCGTCGCATGAGAAGCGGAGACCTGCGTCTCATTTGCAATGATCTGGATCAATGAGGCGGGTCACGTCTGGCGCCTGATACCGCTCGCAGACGGCGGCGCCTATCTCGATACCGGCATGCGATCACCCCTGGGCGGGGTCGCGCGGGCTTTGGGTACGCGGCGCAGCCGGCTTTGGCCTATCGTGGCGACGCGATGCGGTTGCCAAGTCGCATCGCCACGAGATTGGGTAACGCTAGGCCGCTGGCTCGATGTAGCGCGGGAACGCGGGCGTCGGCGCCGGCAGCGTTGATCCGGGCGTGATGCGCTTGGCGCCGCCGAGCATGGCAAAGTTGCGCTCGCTCACGGGAATACCGAGACTGTCGAGCAGCAGGCTTGAAGCAGTTGGCATCGCCGGTTGAGCCAGGATCGCGATCTGGCGCACGACTTCGGCGGTGACGTAGAGCACCGTCTTCTGGCGCGCAGGATCGGTCTTGGCGAGCGCCCACGGCGCCTCGCCCGCGAAATAGCGGTTGGCCTCTGCCACCACGGCCCACACGGCGTTGAGCCAGTGATGGATCTGCTGCGTCGCCATGGCTTCGCGGCTGGCCGCGATCATGCCGTCGGCCATCGCCAGGATCGCCTTGTCGTTGTCGCTGAATGCGCCGGGCTCCGGCAGCCCCCCGCCGAATTGCTTGGCGATCATCGACAGCGAGCGCTGCGCGAGGTTGCCGAGATCGTTAGCGAGATCGGCATTGATGCGCGCGACGATGGCCTCGTGGTTGTAGTTGCCGTCCTGGCCGTAGGAGACCTCGCGCAGGAAGAAATAGCGCATCTGGTCGACGCCGTACTGGTCGGCGAGATTGAAGGGATCGACGACATTGCCGACCGACTTCGACATCTTCTCGCCCCTGTTGAACAGGAAGCCGTGGGCATACACCCGCTTCGGCAGCGCAAGGCCTGCCGACATCAGGAATGCCGGCCAGTACACCGCATGGAAGCGGATGATGTCCTTGCCGATGATGTGCAGATCGGCCGGCCAGTAGCGCCAATTCTTGTCGTCTTCGTCGGGGAAGCCGACACCGGTGATATAGTTGGTCAGCGCGTCGACCCAGACATACATCACATGCTCTTCGGCGCCGGGCACCTTGACGCCCCAGTCGAACGTGGTGCGCGAGATCGAGAGATCGCGCAGGCCGCCTCTCACGAAGCTCACGACCTCGTTGCGGCGCGCATCCGGGCCGATGAATTCAGGGTGCTGCTCGTAGAGCTTCAACAGCTTGTCCTGATAGGCAGACAGGCGGAAGAAATAGCTGTTCTCCTCGACCCAATCGACCGGCGTGCCCTGCGGCCCGAGGCGCACGCCGTCGTCGTTCAGGCGCGTCTCATCCTCGGCGTAATAGGCCTCATCACGCACCGAGTACCAGCCGGAATAGCTGTCGAGATAAATGTCGCCATTCGCCTCCATGCGGCGCCAGATCTCCTGGCTCGAGCGATGATGCTGCTCCTCGGTGGTGCGGATGAAGCGATCGAACGAGACGTTCAGGCGTTCGTCCATCTCCTTGAAGCGGCCGGCGTTGCGGGTCGCCAGCGCAGACGGGGTCAGACCCTCGTTCTGCGCCGTCTGAACCATCTTCTGGCCGTGCTCGTCCGTGCCCGTCAGGAAGAACACGTCCTTGCCGTCGAGCCGCGCGAAGCGCGCCAGCACGTCGGCCGAAATCGCCTCATAGGCGTGACCGATATGCGGGCTGCCGTTGGGATAGGCGATCGCGGTCGAGATGTAGAAGACGTTGTCGCGTGCGGGGGCGGCCGCGGGCGTTGTGGCCTTTGGCGCCGCCGCGGGCTTCGGCGCAGGCGGCGCCTTGGGTTTCAGGACCTTGGGTTTCGAGACCTCGGGTTTAGTGACCTTGGGCTGCACGGCCTTCGGCGAAGTGACGACAGGAGCCGGTGCCGCGATCACGGCGGGCTCGGTCACCTTCGCCTTCCTGGCTGCGGTCTTCGTCGGGGGCTTTGCAGGCTTTCTGGCAGCCGCCGTCTTCACTGCCTTCTTGGCGACAACCTGCTTCTTCGCGGCTTTCTTGCCGGCCTTCTTTGCCGTCTTCGCAGCGCTCTTCGTCGCGCCATTCTTCAAGCCGTTCTTGGCCGCGGCCTTCTTAGTCTTCTTGGTAGCTTTGCGCGCAGGCGCCTTCGCGGCTTTCTTCGCAGCCTTCTTCTTGCCCTTGGCGGTTTTCTTAGCTCGCGTTGCCACGACGACTTCCTTTACCGGCTTCTCAGAAATTTGGATTCAAACTTGCGCTCTAGCGCGTTGCGTCCGCCAGCCAGCCGAACACCGAAAAAACCAAGGGCTTTCGCTCCAGATTGTAGGTTTCGGTGTCGCGCGCGGCGCGGACGATCTTTTCCCATACCTCGCTCAAGCGCGCAAGGCGCGGCAGGTTCTGGTTGGCATTGGCGTCGTCCGCATGCAGGCGGTCCGCGATCCAGCGATCGATGCCGTCGACGAAGGCTGCGAGCGCCACGCGATCGCTGGTGCCAAGAGATTCGCCAAGGGTGTGCAATTCGCGCGGATCGACCTCCGGCAGGCGCGCCAACAGCGCCGCCGTGCGCTGCTGAAGTTTCAGCGCATCGCCGCCGAGCAGCGTCAGCGCCCGTGCAACGCTGCCCTCGGAGGCCTCCGCAGCCTCGCGCAGTGCCAGATCAGTTGGAGCAAGGTCGGCGGCCGCAGCGGCTGCGCCGAGGACCTCGTCGGTTGTCAGGGATCGCAAGCGCAGCTTGCGGCAACGCGACTGGATGGTGGCGAGCACGCGCGCCGGTGCGTGGCTCACCAAAAGGAACAACGATCGCTGCGGCGGCTCCTCGAGGATCTTGAGCAGTGCGTTCGCAGCATTGGGATTGAGCTCGTCGACGGTGTCGACGATGCAGACGCGCCAGCCTTCGGCGGCAGCCGTCGAGCCGAAGAACGCTATGGTCTCGCGCGTCTCGTCGACGGTGATGACGGTGCGCATCACCCCGCGGTCGTTGGCAGTGCGCTCCAGCGTTAGCAGCCCGCCATGCGAGCCAGCCGCGACCTGCCGCGCCACGGTGTCATCGGAATCAACCGCGAGGTCCTCGGCGCCCTGCACGGCTGGCGCCAGCGGCTGCCCGTGGGCAAGCACGAAGCGCGCCATGCGATACGCCAGCGTCGCCTTGCCAATCCCTTGCGGGCCACCGATCAGCCAGGCATGCGCGATGCGCCCGCTGCGATAGGCCGCCAGCAGCGCGGCCTCCGCCTCGCGATGGCCGAACAGAAGGCTGGTCTCGCGGGGATGCGGAATGGCGCTCTCGCGCTCGACTTGACGCGGGCTCATGCCGACACCACCGAGGCGGGCGTCGGCAGGAGACGGTCGCGCAGCGCGGTCCAGACACGGCCGGCGACCGTATCAGGATCGGAATTGGCGTCGATCAGCACGCAGCGCGCGGGATCGTCTGCAGCAATCTTGCGATAGGCCTCGCGCAAGCCTTGATGGAAGGCGATCTTTTCACCTTCGAACCTGTCGGGCGCGTCGCTGCCGCGCCGCGCCGCCGCACGGGCCAGGCCGATCTCGACCGGCAGGTCGAGGATGATAGTGAGGTCTGGCTTGAGATCGCCGATCGTGACCCGCTGCATGGCGTTGATCAACCCGGCAGGCACGCTGCCGAGGCTGCCCTGATAGGCACGTGTCGAGTCGGCGAAGCGGTCGCACAGCACCCAGATGCCCTGCTTGAGCGCAGGCTCGATCACGGTCCGAACATGGTCGTCGCGCGCGGCGGCGAACAGCAGCGTTTCGGCTTCAGGCCCGAGCAGCTTGCCCATCCCCGACAGCACCAGATGGCGCATGATCTCGGCACCCGGTGACCCGCCCGGCTCGCGCGTGACGAGGATGCGCATCCTTGCCGCCTTGAGACGGTCGGCGAGCTTCTTGATCTGGGTCGACTTGCCCGCCCCCTCGCCGCCTTCAAAGGTGACGAAGCGTCCGCGTCCGGACGGCCATGTTGCCGCGCTTTCACCCATGGTCAGAGCTTCTCGGCGCCCGCGCGGAACATGCCGATCACGAGCTCGCTGGCGCCGTCGATCGCGCGCCGCATGGTCGAGCCGGTGCCAACAGCCTCGGCCGCATAGACCGGTGTCTCCACCGCGATATTGCCGCTGCGCCAGACCCTGACCACGCCGACCTGCTGGCCGACCTGAACCGGTGCGCGCACGGGGCCGCTATAGACGACTCGCGCGATCAGCTTGTCGCCGCCGCTCTTGTGCACCATCACCTTCACCGGCTCTTTCGCGACCAGCTTCACCGAGCGGCTCTCGCCGCCAAACACCTTGGCATAGCCAACCTGCTGATCGGCCGCGATCAGGGTGCGGGTCTCGAAATTGCGAAAGCCCCACTCCAGCATCTTCTTGGCTTCGGTGGCGCGGTCCTCGGGATCTTCCAGGCCGTTGACGACGACGATCAACCGCGTGCCGTTCTGCACCGCCGAGCCCACCATGCCGTAGCCGCCCTCCTTGGTGTAACCGGTCTTCAGGCCGTCGGCGCCTTCCAGCGAATTCAGCAGCGGATTGCGGTTGGGCTGGCGGATCTTGTTCCAGGTGAACTCCTTCTCGCCGAACAGTTTGTAGAATTCGGGGAAGTCCAGGATGATGTGACGGGCGAGCATGCCGAGCTCGCGCACCGTCATCTTGTTGCCGGGATCGGGCAAGCCGTTGGAATTGGCGAAGGTCGATTTGGTCAGGCCCAGCTCGCGGGCGCGCTTGGTCATGAAGTCGGATGCAAAGATGCGCTCGTTGCCGGCGATGCCTTCAGCGAGCGCGATGCAGGCGTCGTTGCCGCTCTGGATGATCGCGCCGTGCAGGAGGTCGTCGACCGAAACCTTGCTGTTGATGGCTGCGAACATGGTCGAACCGCCGGAGGGAGCGCCGCCTTTGCGCCAGGCGTTCTCGCTGATCCGGTATTCGTCGGTCAGCTTGACGTCGCCCTTCTTGATCTCGTTGAACACGACCTCTGCGGTCACCAGCTTCATCATGCTGGACGGGGCGCGCAGCTCGTCGGCATTCTTCTCGAACAGCACGCTGCCGCTGGAAGCCTCGATCAGGATCGCAGTGGGCGCGTCGCCGTCGAAGCCGGCGTCCTCCGCCTTCTTGGCGCCCTGGACGCTCTGGTTGGCGGCGTAAATCACCCCGCCCCAGCTCAGGCTCACGGCAAGCGCCGCTGCGACCAACCCGCGCGCCAGCACTCCGGCTGTGACCCCGGTGTGACGAAGCGAGATGAGACGAAATGCCATGGCCAAGCCCTGAGAGCGGCGTTCTAACAAATGGAACCGGGGCGAACAACACGCGGATCGGTGCCTCTCCCGGAGATTGCACGATTCTCGTCGCATCCCTATCGTGGCACCTGATGTTTTTCGACCAAACCCCTGAAACAAGGCGGAAAAGCGATGTCCACCACGCGCGTGATCAAGGCCAATGGGATCGACCTCTTCATCCGCGAGGCCGGCCAAGGGCCGCTGGTGGTGCTGTGCCATGGCTGGCCGGAACTCTCTTATTCCTGGAGGCACCAGATTCCGGCGCTGGCGGCCGCCGGCTTTCACGTCGTGGCCCCCGATATGCGCGGCTACGGCCAGAGCGCGGCGCCGCCTGAGGTATCAGCCTATTCGATCCTGGATCTGGTCGGCGATGTGGTCGGGCTGGTCCAGGCGCTCGGCGAGACCAAGGCAATGGTGGTTGGCCACGACTGGGGCGCGCCGGTCGCTTGGCATTCAGCCCTCTTCCGCCCTGATATCTTCACGGCGGTCGCAGGCCTGAGTGTGCCGCCGCCGTTCCGCGGACGCGGCCGGCCGCTCGATCTGCTGCGCCAGGGCGGCATCACCAATTTCTACTGGCAGTACTTCCAGACGCCCGGTGTCGCCGAGGCCGAGTTCGAGCAGGACGTCGCCCGCACCATGCGCGTCGTGCTCGGCGGGCGTGGACTTGCCGATCCCAACGCTGCGATGTTCGTGCAGGAGGGCAAGGGCTTTCTCGGCCACGCCACGGCTGACGAGCCGCTGCCCGCGTGGCTGAGCGAGGACGATCTCGCTCACTTCACCGAAAACTTCCGCAAGTCCGGATTCCGCGGCGGACTGAACTGGTATCGCAATCTCGACCGCAATTGGGAACTGACCGCGCCTTGGCAGGACGCGCAGATCCACCAGCCTTCGCTGTTCATCGCGGGCGCGCAGGACGCCGTCATCACCGGCCTGATCGGCGCCAAGCGCGTCAACGAGCTGGAGCGCGTGCTGCCAAACCTCACGCGAAAGCTGATCATCGACGGCGCCGGTCATTGGGTGCAGCAGGAGCGGCCCGATGAGGTCAACGCTGCGTTGATCAGATTCTTGCGCGAAACGTCTTCGCGCTAGGCGGCGACAGCGCGAGATCAGTACAGGCCGCGGCCGGTGAGGATGCTGCGGGCCTCGGCGGCACCGTCGGAGCCGCTCTCGGCGGCATACCGGCCGTCCTCGTCGTAGGACACCTGTCGAGTATTCTGGATCGCCCGGCCGCGGCTGCGGCTCGAGGCCGACATCTCGGAGGTCGCGTTGATCGAGGCGACGTCGGCTGACGTGCTGCCGAGGCTATAGGGCCGCCCTTCGGGCATCGGGACCTCGCCGCGGATGGCGCCGCGGCTCGACGACGGTAGCTCCGGCAGGAAGGGCCGCGCCGAGGCGACCCGGACCATCGAGGGCGACGGCGCAGGAATGCCGGTGCGCAAGGTCGCCATCAGCTGGCGGTCGTCGGAGCCCTCAAGCGGCGCCCGGCCGACATATTCGACCCGCACCCTGGCGACACCATTGCCTTTGAATTCAAGCAGTTCGGCGGCCTTGTTCGAGACGTCGATGAGGCGGTTGCCATGATAGGGCCCGCGGTCATTGACGCGAACGATCAGCGACTTGCCGTTCGACAAATTGGTCACCCGCGCATAGGACGGCATCGGAAGTGTCGGATGGGCCGCGGTCAGCGAACCCATGTCGAAGACTTCGCCGTTGGCGGTCTGGCGGCCATGGAAATCGTCGCCGTACCAGGACGCCATGCCCTCGGCACGGTAGTTGACGTCCTCCTCCGGAACGTAGGTCCTGCCCGCGACGATGTAGGGCTTGCCGACGCGATAGGTGCCACCGCCCTTGGGCACGGGATCACCCCAGGCCACGACTCGCGGGCTCGAGGACACGCCGTATTTCGGATCGACCCGGCTGGCGAATTTGTTGGACGAGGCGCAATTGGCGAGCGCCAGGCAGGCCGAGACCACCGCGACGCACCGCGCGGCACGCACCACCGAATCTGACCGTCGGATCCCCATTCGCCCCAAATACCACTTCGCCGGAGATGGCACTAACCCGCTTGCTTGCGGGGAGCACCCTCCGGGCCGCGAACTCCGAGGCGGCCCACCACCGTCTCAGAGGTGGTAACGATAACGCAACCCGAACGCGGCGGAAATGGGGAGCCCACAGGGTTCGCGCTGGGATGGTAAACAGGACGTTCGGCATTCTCCGTTGATCTACGGGGCGAGAGGGCTTCGGCGCCGCCTCCTCTGTGCCAGACCTGCACAAGCTGTTGCGCCAAAACCTCACTCCACCCCCGATATCGCCGGCTTCACCGGAATTCTTTTGACTGTGCAAGGCCGCCCGCGTCTTCTCAGCTGCAGGGGCGGGATTGGAATTTAACGATGATCGAGACGGTTTCGGCACTGATGGGTCTGGTAAGCGCGGGGATCTTCCTGGCCCATGCGTTTGAAGGCTACCGCACGAGGGCCTGAAGGCACTCGCGCGGGCGACATTGCATCACCTCTTCAAGGCGGCACGTTCGGAGAATTTTAATCAATCCGATCGAGCATCGAAGACGAGAGCAGCAGGTGTCCCATGCGCAACCATGACCTCTTATCCGACGGCTTTCTGGCACTGACCGCAGGCGGTCTGGTCCTGCTCTGCTCGAGCCTCGTGGCCCTGGCCTTCGGCTAATCCGCACTCACGCTTTTCAATAGTTCGGACCGCTGCGCTACTGCGACGCAGCAATGCGCATCCGCTTCAGGATTGTGCCGCTCCCGTTTAGTTGATTGAATTTCCGCGTTCGGCGCCTCGACTCATTTCCAGAGAGGCCACACCAACGAAGGCGACGCACATGCTTTCCGAGAAATTCTTCCTGGTCCTGGAATCGCTGATCCGCGGCGACCGGACCTACCCCAACGGAAGCCCCCGGGTGATCAGCACCACACCGCACGTCCCGGTGACGCTGCCGCCTCAGAAATAGCCCTGCCCTTCAGCGCAGCCCCAGTGGCGAGCGACGATAGAGACTGTCGCGTGCTTCGGTGAGGCAGACGTAGCTGCCATCAAATCCCTGGGCATAGAGCTTCTGGCCCTTGCGGTAGTAGACGCCCTTCTTGAAATCCAGCCACACGACCTTGTCGCCGGGACAATGGCGCTGGGCCTGGTCCTCATAGCGGAACGGTGTCAGCGGCGTCGCCGAAACTTCCGTGGCTCCGCCTGCAAGGATCCACCCAAGGATCATCGCACTCACAAGCGCGACCTGACCGAGCCTTTTGCCATCACGCAGCACTGTCCGCCTCTCCCCGATCCCCGATCAGGCCGCACGATAGCATGAGACAGCACGGCCTGAAGCCCGCGCACCCGCGTGGCGTCTTCCACCTGCCAACCCGGCGGGGTACATGAGGACGAGATCATCCAGATGCGCGGACGCCAGATGACGGTAGAGCCTGAAACCACCGGACCCCGCCCGCCCTCGCCGCGGCTCGGCCTGCTGCCGATGATCATCTTCGGTTCGCGCTGGCTGCAGCTGCCGCTCTATCTCGGACTGATCGTGGCGCAGTGCGTCTACATCGTGCTGTTCCTGAAGGAGCTCTGGCACCTCGCTTCTCACGCGCTCGATCTCACCGAGCAGGAGATCATGATGAGCGTGCTGGCGCTGATCGACGTCGTGATGATCTCCAATCTGCTGGTGATGGTGATCGTCGGCGGCTACGAGACCTTCGTCTCCCGGCTCGACCTCAAGGGCCATCCCGACGAGCCGGAATGGCTCGGCCACGTCAACGCCAGCGTGCTCAAGATCAAGCTCGCGATGGCCATCATCGGCATCTCCTCGATCGCGCTGCTGCGCACCTTCATCGAGGCCGGCAATCTCGGCTCGAGCCGTGCCAGCCTCACCGAGAGCGGCGTGATGTGGCAGGTGCTGATTCACATCACCTTTGTCGCCTCCGCGATCGGGATCGCCTTCGTCGACAGGTTCAGCGACGTCACCACGCGCAAGCCTTCCGACTAATGCGCTGAAGCCAGCTAACCTTGCCGCGATGCGGCCTCGAGCTGCGCCAGCGCCTGATGCAGGCACTCCTGGACCTTTTGGGCAACCTGCTCGCGCGAAATCCCTTTCGCGGCGAGATCGCCCGACACCTTGTTCATGGTCTCGTCCATGGTCTGGTTCGCCAGATTGTCCGTGACCAGCGCGTTCGCGTAAGCCGCCGCGGCATCACCGCTGAGCCCGAGCTGGCTGGCGGCCCAGAGCCCGAGCATCTTGTTGGACCGGGCCGCGGCCTTGAACATGAGCTCCTCGTCATGGGCGAATTTGGCCTCAAAGCCCTGCTCGCGCTTGTCGAACGTGGTCATGGGTCAGCTCCATTTGCTTTGCGCTGATGGGATCCGGACTGGAATCTCCGCGGTTCTTGCCAATTGAGGATTATTTGAACCTTCCGGCCGAAGACGGGCGGCGTCAAGCCCGCGGGCGGCTGAGGGCGACCGCAGCGGTCAGCCCCGGACCAGCGTGATCCGCTAAACGACATATTTACGATTTGTTAACCAGACTCACGCAGGCATAGCCTCCGGGAAATCGAGAGCCGATGCATGAACAGAGAGCTTCGGGAATTTCGACGGCTTGAGCGCGTATGCCTGGAGCAGGCCGCGCTGTCGACCATGGACCTCACGCGATCAGGGCTGCTCAAGGTCGCCGACGACTGCCGCCTGGCGGCCGAAGCCATCGAGGCGATGCCCCCGCCCCGCGGCGTCATTGCTGTTGCCGTCCAAGCGCTCAGGGTCGTGCTGACGCCGGGACGTCCCCACCGGCACTGAGCCTAAGCTTTGTTTCGAGCTTAAGCCTTGGCCGCGGCCGCTTCGCGCGCCAGCCGCTCGGCCCTCAGCCGCTCGCGATTGGCGTAAAACGCCTTCTGCGCTTCCTCATGCTCGCGCATGGCCTTTTCCGCCTCGATCCGGCGTGCAGCATCACGGGCCTGGCGCTGTTCAGGTGTCAGGGGTTTGCGTCGGAAGGAAATGTCTTCAGTCATGACGAGATAACGCGCCGGTGAGGAGAAGGTTCCACTGGCGGCCGCCGAGCGCCCGCGCGCAAGCGCCGAAAACAACCCCATGCACAGTAGAGGATGCGTGTCGGATCAAGGCCTTATGCGTCGAGGTGCCCGGCTTCGCAAAAACCGATTGCTCTGTCGGGCAAAACACCGGCATAATGCGATTATTCCGAATTTCTGCCGACGGACCGGTCCGGCTTGCGCGCCCCGGGATGAGCGCCGCGACCGCTGATGTGATTTAACGCGCCACGGCCGCTCTGGTAGCTATGGGCCCGGCAGAAGCCCAGACCGCCATTGGCTTCGGCCCTCTGAGACCGTCCTTGAGGGCGTTATAGCTGGAGACTTAAGATGCGCACCGCAGTCCTCGCCCTGTTGATCCTTGTTGGATCTGTTCCTGCCGCGCACGCAGACCGCGACTATCCCTGGTGTGTCGTTGGCGACGATCTCGGCTGGCCTGGCGAGTGCATGTACGAAACCCGGGAGCAATGCCTGGCTTCGGCATCCGGCCGCTGGAACACGATGTGCGACATCAATCCGCGCGTGAGATTCAAGCAACAGCAGCAGGTCCAGCCCGGGACGAAGAAGCCGCAGGAGCGGCGCTGGTAGCAACTATTTCAGCTTCTTGAGTCGGCAGATCGCGTCGACGGACTTATCGACAGATGTCATCGTCACTGCCAGGTCGTCGGCAATCTCGATGCCGAGGGTTTCCTCGTAGGCCATCACCAACTCGACCAGGTCCAAGCTGTCTGCGCCCAGTTCCTGAAGTGTCGATGTCGGGGTCACGTCCGAGCGCTTCACGCCCAGATGCTCCACGATCGTGTTCTTCACGACATCGGCAACTTCCTTGCAACTCGAAACCTTGAGCTTCGTCCTTTTGGCATCAACGGGAACGTTGGCAGCCAAGCCGGCCGGCGAGATGCCTTCCAGCGAAACGAATGCAGCCAGTCCGGCGGCGGCTTTGCGCAGCATCGCGCGCCTCGTCTCCGACGTAGATCGCCAGCCATTGTCCGCCATACTCAATGCCCTGGGGACGCGTGATTCAGCGCATGTCCGGACATTACGCGCCAGGAATTCCTGCCGTTGGGCGGCGGAGCCGAATATGTCATCGCGGGTACAGCCAGTATTGGACGTGCGCCTGGTCTGGCATCAATCTCAGCGTCGGCGTTCGCTCGTTTGGCTTGAGGTGGGTGACTGACCGGATCAAACGTCCAAGATCGTCCAAAACCGCGCGACTGCCCGAGAACGTGCCATGATCCAGACCAAACATATCGTCGCCGACCGCGGTGACATCGATCACGTCGACTCCAGGAAATATGTTTGGGCCACCTGGTCCCACGTAGCCGAGCCGGGTGCCAAACGATAGTCGTCCGGAAGCCAGCAGCGCCTTGTCGCTCGCAGAAGCGTACAGCGTCATATACTTGGCAATCGAGCGGAACTGATCGGCCTTGCTCGCGAAGACGTCGCGGTCGACGTCAGGCGCTGCCATCACGAGCTCATTGATGGTGAGATTGGCCTTGGCGAGCGCGGACTGCACCAGCGCGTCGACCAGCACCTGGTTTCCCATGCTGTGGGCGACAACGTAGACGTCCTTCTTGCCGATCTCGCCGGACAGCAGGGTGAGGATCTGGGCGAGGTGCGGCACGGCGAATTGAGCACTCTCGCGATCCTGTTCGTATTTGGCGAGCTCGCCGGCCGACGGCCAGGAGAACAGCAGGACGGAGCCTGGGAAATTGGCATCGTATGCGATTTGAGCCGCCTTGAAGATCGCATCGGCGAATGGAACATTGTAACCGTGAATGAAGAGGAGCACGCTTTCAGCTCCCCCCTTGAGCTCGGTTACGAACGCCGCGCGATCAAGCGGGGTGATCGACTTGATGCGAAAGTGATCGGCGTCGGTTTCCTTCTCTCGGCCCAACTTCAAGATGCTGAAGTGCGGACGTTCGACGTTGCCGATGGTGTGGTTTTTCGGAATGCTCACGATCGACACGCCGTAGCTGATGTTCTTCGAACGCTCGGTTGTGAAGGCGGTTTCTGGAGCAGTCCCTTGCGCCGCCGCTTGCCGATCCGTTGCGTAGTACACCGGCTGCAGCGCCTTCACGTCACCTCCCGGCGCGATCGGCGGGGCTGTTGGCACCACGCCACTTAAAGGCGGCAGGTCGGACTCCGCGGGCCTTGTTGCCGTGGTGGCGCCCGCCCCCACCCCGGAAGGCAAGCCGTTATCGCTGAACAGGCCATTGCTGCCGAACACCAGTTTGAGCATTCGCTCGAGATCCTTGGGGTCGGAGCCTGCGGACTTGGATGGGGAATCGCCCGGCGCGGGAAGCGCGGCTATGCGAACCCCGGAAACCCATGCCTCGGTGGGAACATAGCCATCAGGCACGCTGTAGAGTGCGCAGAAGCGCCCCATGGGTCCGGCGGGACTGCTCAATGTAAAGGCCTGGCACCGACCATCTGCCGTGCAGCGCTTGACACAGTCCCCCACTGCGTCCTCCGCCGGGGAGTTGAACGCTCCCAGGAACGTCCCCGCAGACACCCGCGCGCCGCATCGCAGCATGAAGGTGCCAGCCATTCCACCAGTCTCCGCAACCGCTGCAGCCGAAGCAGGCTTCTTGCAAAACTCCGCCGTGACGACTTGCGACGCGGCCGGTTGCGCCGAACCGCGATCCGCGATCGTCGCAGCGACGGTCAATATCCCGAAGACCAATCCCAGACGCAGCGCAATGCCCGTGCTCATTGTGCTAACTCCATTCACGGCTGCTGGACGTGACGTGCAATCAAGGTATGCGCTACCCAAGGTTTGCTGCAAGGCGAAAGTTATGCAGATACCCGTTCAGATTGTTGTTGCGAATTGCTGGAACGCGGACAGTCTTTCGGCGGCTCGATCTTTGAGCCAATCGGCGCGCCGGCAGACGTCAGCAACGCACCAGGGTCAGGCGCCCCACCCTTGGATCAACCCCCGCATGATCCGCGCAAACATTCTCGCGCAACCGAGCGCTTGCTCGCGAGGCACTTGCCCAGGCCGCAGCCTTCGTGACGGAAGGTCATCGAAATAGAAATATCGACTTCGGCGCCCATCGACGAAGCGCACCTCGAAGCTACCAGTGCCGGGCACGGCTTCATGCTTGATCACACGCACACTCATGCCGGCATCGAAACTCGGCACAGCCGAGAGTCAAATTATCGATTCGTGGTGTTGCAGAGCGCGCGCGAGCTACTGCCGATCGTGGGTGTGGAAAACGATAGTGTCTCGCGGGCGGCATGGACGGCAGAGGGCGGCTGATGAACTGGAATGACGTCACCGCGTTCTCAGCTGCGGCCGGGGGTTCAGCCCCCTTTGGGAGTGGTCCCCGATTTGCCGCCAAGGCCGGGATTGATGGCGAGCGACGCTCCGGCGGCGCCACCTGCCTCATAGGCCGTCATCGACACCATCCGGCCGCTGCTGCGCCGGTTTCTGAGATTGAGGTCGAGCTTGTCGAATTCCGCATCGACCACCGAGGTCTTGAGGACGACCAGACCGCGGCCGGTGCCTTCGTTGACCTGATCGCGACCGGCCTTGATCGCCACCAGCCTGTTCGCGATGGACACCACCATCCCGAGCGCGAAGGAGGCATTGGCCAGATGCCGCTGCTGGTGCCGGAACCTCGCATAATCGACCGAGGTCTTGAAGCGGCCGAGTTCGGCGCGCACGGCGCCGTCGATCAACTCCGCCAGGTAATGCGCGACCTCGACATCCGCGCCGAGGCCGAAGAACACATAGCTGTTCTCGCCGGCCGCGTTCTTCTCGCGCCAGACCCGACAATCGCAGAAATGAGCGATCGCGCCGATACAGTCGTCCAGGGGAATTCGCTTCTTGCGATGGGTCTCAAAGACCCTCCGTTCGCACGGCGAGGCGCGCAGCTCGACGTCGGAGAGCGACAAATCGTGGCGATCCAGCAACTCGGCGACCTTGGCGGCGGCAGACAGCGCCTCGTCCTCGGTGCAGCCATTGGCGATCGTCTTGGCCCGCAACGCCTGAATGCGGAGCTTCAGCTTGTCGAGCGAGCCCGGATTAAACGTCTGATTCACCAATGACCTGCCCGGCAAGCCCGACCGACCCCGATCGGATCGATTTGGCGGAAGGGGTGGGATTCGAACCCACGGTACCCTTGCAGGCACGCCGGTTTTCAAGACCGGTGCCTTAAACCACTCGGCCACCCTTCCAGACCTGGCTGTCGCTTAACGTAGTCGGTGGCGCAAGGCAACGCGAAGTTAGGGCTGTTCGCAGCGACCTCGCCGGCAAGGGCGCCCTGTCAGGCGCGTGTCAGGCTGGTTCTCTAGGCTTGGAACCACTTCGGGTCGATTCCATTCGCCGTCGACCCTCAGCCATCCCTGACATTGGCGACACCGCCCAGGGCGTCGCTGGTCGCGAGGCCCGGTTTGGATTCGCCTCCGTTTCCGGGCCTCGTTTGGCTTTGCCGCAAAGAAAACGCGGCGCCCTTTCGAGCGCCGCGCGACGTCCTGATGTTGCGTTGGTCTTATGCCTGCGCCGGCTCAGTAGCCGCAATGGCTGCAAGCCGGCTGCACCGGCGCGTAATAGGAATAGCCCGGCGAGACCATCTCGACGCGCTGGCGCGTGGCGTATTGCGGCGGGATCTGTTCGTACTGGACGCTGGGCGGCGCCACCATCACGGTCTGCGGAACCATCACGGTGCGATACTGCGCGGGCGTACGGTGCGCGACGGTCGCGCCTGGCGACACCATCACGGTCTCATCGACGGTGCGGTATTGCGGCGCGACGTATTGCTGCTGATAGCAGGTCTGGCACGGCTGCGGCGGCGCGTAGCAATTGTAGCAGCCGGCGGAGGCCGCACCCGTCATGGCGATAGCAGCGACGACTGTTCCGAAAACAACAGCAAGAGTACGAGACATATTGGTGGTGCCCCAGTTGCCCAAAATGGATTTGCGAAGGTCGCATCAGTATACGCCGCAAAATCCAGGGCTGCCGAAGTTCGTTGAGGCATCCTTAATGCGAACGGCCTGATATCGCCGGCCGTTCAGAACTTGTTGACCATGCGCGAGCGCGAGGCTCGCAATCATGCCGACTGTCTTACGTCGTACGCCGCTTCACTTCGCGCACCGCGCCGCGCGCAGCGCTGGTGGTGAGCGCGGCGTAGGCCTGCAGCGCGGTCGAGACGTTGCGCTTGCGCGCGGCCGGCTGCCAGGCGGCATCGCCCTTCGCCTCTTCCGCCGCACGGCGCTTCGCAAGCTCCTCGTCGGAGACCTCGAGATTGATGCTGCGGTTCGGGATGTCGATGGCGATGCGGTCGCCGGTGCGCACCAGACCGATGTTGCCGCCCTCGGCCGCCTCGGGCGAGAGATGGCCGATCGACAGGCCGGACGAACCGCCGGAGAAGCGGCCGTCGGTGACGAGCGCGCAGGCCTTGCCGAGGCCCATCGATTTAAGATAGCTGGTCGGATACAGCATCTCCTGCATGCCGGGGCCGCCGCGCGGGCCTTCGTAGATGATGACCACGATCTCGCCGGCAACGACCTTGCCGCCCAAAATGCCTTCGACAGCTGCGTCCTGGCTCTCGAACACGCGCGCGGGGCCGGAGAATTTCAGGATCGAGCTATCGACGCCCGCGGTCTTCACGATGCAGCCGTCCTGCGCGAGGTTGCCGTAGAGCACGGCAAGACCGCCGTCCTTGCTGAAGGCGTGCTCGATGTTGCGGACGACGCCCTTCTCGCGATCGGCATCGAGCTCGTCGTAGCGGCGGTCCTGGCTGAACGCGACCTGGGTCGGGATGCCGCCGGGCGAGGCGCGATAGAAGGTGCGGACAGCCTCGCTCTTCGAGCGCTTGATGTCCCAGCGCTCCAGCGCCTCGTTCATGGTCGGCGCGTGCACGGTCGTAACAGAGGTGTCGATCAGGCCGGCACGGTCGAGCTCGCCCAAAATGCCCATGATGCCGCCGGCGCGATGCACGTCCTCGACATGGACGTCGGCGACCGAAGGTGCGACCTTGCACAGCACGGGGACGCGACGCGATAGCCGGTCGATGTCCTGCATCGTGAACTTGACCTCGCCCTCATGAGCGGCCGCCAAGAGATGCAGCACGGTGTTGGTCGAGCCGCCCATGGCGATGTCGAGCGTCATCGCGTTCTCGAACGCCTTGAAGTTCGCGATATTGCGCGGGAGGACGGATGCGTCGTCCTGCTCGTAATAGCGGCGGACGAGATCGACGATGGTGTGGCCGGCCTCGACGAACAGGCGCTTGCGGTCGGCATGGGTGGCAACGACAGTGCCATTGCCGGGCAACGCCAGGCCGAGCGCCTCGGTCAGGCAGTTCATCGAGTTGGCGGTGAACATGCCCGAGCAGGAGCCGCAGGTCGGGCACGCCGAGCGCTCGATCACCTTGACGTCCTCGTCGCTGACCTTGGAGTCGGCCGCAGCCACCATGGCGTCGATGAGGTCGACGGCCTTGGTCTTGCCCTGCAGCTTGACCTTGCCGGCTTCCATCGGGCCGCCCGAGACGAACACGGCGGGAATGTTGAGCCGCAGCGCGGCCATCAGCATGCCGGGCGTGATCTTGTCGCAATTGGAGATGCAGACGAGGCCGTCGGCGCAGTGCGCGTTGGCCATGTACTCGACGCTGTCGGCAATCAGCTCGCGCGACGGCAGGCTGTAGAGCATGCCGTCATGGCCCATGGCGATGCCGTCGTCGACGGCGATGGTGTTGAATTCCTTGGCGACGCCGCCGGCCTGCTCGATCTCACGGGCGACCAGCTGGCCGAGGTCCTTGAGGTGGACGTGGCCGGGCACGAACTGGGTGAAGGAGTTGACGACGGCGATGATCGGCTTGCCGAAATCCGCATCCTTCATGCCCGTCGCGCGCCAGAGGCCGCGGGCGCCCGCCATGTTGCGGCCGTGGGTGGTGGTGCGGGAGCGATAGGCTGGCATGGCGGTTTCCGTCCTCGGGTTTGGATCGGCCGGGCGGGAAAATCTGGAGCCGCCTCAGGCCTTTCCGGCCGGATAGCGCACGGGATGGGCGCGCGCAACGGGAACTTGGGCCGGACAGGGCTCCCCTGCTCCGGGCGCGGGGTCTCTCACGTGCCCCGGACGCGCGAAGCGCGAGCCGGGGCCCATGTGGCGGCGAGCGCTGTGGCCAGCTGGGTCCCGGCTCGCGCTTCGCGCGTCCGGGACACGAGATATGAGCCCTACTGCAATGTCGGATCGAGCCGGTCGCGCAGCCAGTCGCCGATCACGGAGACAGCCAGCGTCGTGACCACGATCGTGGTCGCCGGCGCCAGCATGATCCAGGGCGCCCGGGTCAAATATTCGCGGCCATAGCCGACCATGTTGCCGAGGCTGGTCATCGGCGGCTGCACGCCGAGGCCGAGGAAGGACAGGCCCGACTCCATCAGGATCACCTCGGGGAACACCAGCGTGGTCGAAACGATCAGGGTCGAGGCGATGTTGGGCAGGATATGGCGCAAATAGATCCGCGCCGGCGTGGCCCCTAACTGGCGGACGGCAGCGGCGTAGCCTTGCGCGTTGGCGGAGATGGCGAGGCCGCGGGCGATGCGGGCGTAGCGCTCCCAGCCGAACAGGCCCATCAGGCCGATCAGGAGCGGCAGCGAACTGCCGAAGAAGGCGAGCACGGCGAGCGCCATGATCAGGAACGGCATGCTGGCCTGGAAGTCGGTCAGCATCAGCACCAGTTGCTCGACGGCCCCGCGAAAATGCGCGGCGAGGAAGCCGAGCGTGGTGCCGACCACGGCCGAAATCGCGGTCGCGCCGAAGGCGATCAGCAGCGAGATGCGAATGGAAACGAGAAGGCGCGACAGCACGTCGCGGCCGAGCTCGTCGGTGCCGAGCCAATGCGCGACATTGCCGGGTGCGGACAGCCGGTTGCGCAGGTCGAGCTGGGTGTAGCCATAGGGCGCGAACTTCTCGGCGAAGGCTGCGATGACGAGCATGGCGATGATCCAGGTGACCGCAAGTGCGACCGAGACCGGGATCGCCGGGAAGCTAAAGCGCTTGCGAACGATGCTGTCCTTCAGCGTCGCGTCGGTCATGCGTGCGCTCCCTTGGCGCGGAGGCGCGGATCGAGGAAGCCGTAAAGGAAGTCGACGACCAGGTTCGACGTGACCATCGTCAGCGCGACGAGGAGCAAAATGCACTGCACGACGGCGAGGTCGCGATTGGCAACCGCAACGACAAGAAGCCGCCCTACTCCCGGCCAGGCAAACACGCTCTCGACCACGACGGCGCCCGCGATCAGCGTGCCGACCATGAAGCCGAGGATGGTGACGGTCGGGATTGCCGCGTTCGGCAGCGCGTGCGACGTCACCACCTTGCGCCACGGCACGCCCTTGGCCGAGGCCGTGCGGATATAGGGCTGGCCCAGCACCTCCAGCATGGCGCTGCGGGTGAAGCGCGCCAGCACGGCGGCGCCGCCGAGGCTGAGCGTTGCGATCGGCAGAATGGCGTGGCGCCAGCTGTCCTGCCCGCCCGATGGGAGCCAGCCGAGCTGCACGGCGAAAACCAGCACCAGCAGCAGCGCCAGCACGAAGCTCGGCACGGTGAAGCCGGCGACCGCCGTCATCATCACGGCGCGATCGATCGCCGAGCCCCGATGTAGCGCGGCGTAGATGCCAGCGGGAATGCCGAGCGCGACCTTGAAGAAGAAGGCCGGCAAGGTCAGCGCCAACGTCGCCGGAATGCGCTCCAGCACGAGCTGGATCGCAGGGCGTCCGTCGCGCATGGAGCGGCCGAGCTCGCCCTTGGCGATGGCGCCGAAGTAATCGAGGTATTGAAACCAGATGGGATCATCGAGCCCCCAGGCCTTGCGGAAGGCGGCGAGGACTTCCGGTGGCGCTTCGGGTCCCAGGATCATCAGCGCGGGATCGCCGGAGAGACGCACCACGACGAACGCAAAGGTGACGACGAGCACGATCGTCAGCGCCGCGCGCCCGATGCGAATGGCGAAATAGCGACCCATCACGCCGCGTCCTGTGTCTGGACTTGCGGCCCCGTCACGAGATGGCAGGCGACCTGTCTGTCACCGCCGACAGCGGAAAGAACAGGCACCTCACTCGCGCACCGCGCGACGGCGCGCGGACAGCGCGGATGGAAGGCGCAGCCTTGAGGACGCGCGGCCGGGTTCGGCGGATCGCCTGACAACACGATGCGGCCCGCGCTGCGGCGGCCCGGCGCGGGGGACGCCGAGACCAGCGCCTGCGTGTAGGGATGTTCGGGGCGCGCAAACAGATCGTCGGCGTTTCCGATCTCGACGATGCGGCCGAGATACATCACCGCGACGATATTGCTGATCTGCCTGACGACACGCAGATCGTGGCTGATGAACAGCAGCGTCAGCGAGAGTTGCGCCTGGAGATCGCAGAGCAGGTTCACCACCTGCGCCTGGATCGAGACATCGAGCGCGCTGACCGGCTCGTCGCAGACGAGGAAATCCGGCTTCGTCGCCAGCGCCCGCGCCAGCACGATGCGCTGACGCTGTCCGCCGGAGAGCGCGCCGGGATAGCGCGCCCCATGCGCTGGCGTCAGCTCGACCGCGCGCAGCAATTCGCGGACGCGATCCTCGCGCTCGGCGGCCTTACCGACGCCGTGAATGTCGAGCGGCTCGCGGATCTGGGCCGCGACCGGCAGGCGTCGGTCCAGCGCACCAAGCGGATCCTGGAAGATCATCTGCATCCGCGACCGCTGCGCGCGCCACGCCTGGGTCCCGAGCATGGCCATCGGCTTTCCGTCAAACCGCACCTCGCCGCGATCAGGCGGCTCGAGGCCGAGAACGATGCGGCCTGTGGTCGACTTGCCCGAACCGGACTCGCCGACGAGGCCGAGCGTCTCGCCCCTGGGAATGGTCAGCGACACTCCGTCGACGGCATGTACCGCCGTAGCACGGCCGAACATCCCGGAGCGCATGGAGTAGCTGCGCGAGATCGAGGACACCTCGACGAGCGGCGCGCTCATTCGGCGGCGATCCCGAGCAGTGCGCGGCGCGAGGCTTCGGCACGAATGCAGGCGACCGCGCGGTCATCGGCGATCGGTGCCAGGGTTGGGACCGCGGCGCCGCAAGGTTCGGCTGCAAGCGCACAGCGCGGCGCGAAGGCGCAGCCGCCGGGCATGTGCGCGGGATCTGGCACTGTGCCGGGAATGGCGGTGAGGCGACGGCGCGGCCCGTCGAGCGGCGGCAAGGCGCCGATCAGGCCCTGCGCATAGGGATGCACGGGATCGGCAAAGAGCTGGTTGGCGGGGGCCTGCTCGACGATGCGGCCGGCATACATCACGGCGACGCGGTCGCAGTTTTCAGCGACAACTCCGAGATCATGGCTGATCAGGACCATCGCCATGCTCATCTCGCTGCGGATGACGGAGAGCAACTCGAGGATCTGCGCCTGGATGGTCGCGTCGAGCGCGGTGGTCGGCTCGTCCGCGATCAGCACGTCAGGATTTCCGGCGAGCGCCATCGCGATCATGATGCGCTGGACCTGGCCGCCGGAGAATTCGTGCGGATAGGCGGACAGTCGCCGCGCCGCATCGGGAATGCCGACGAGATTGAGCAGCCGCAACGCCTCGGCCTTGATCGCCTCGCCCGAGAGATCGCGATGCAAGGCCAGCGCCTCGCAGAGCTGCTTGCGGATGGTCAGTACCGGATTGAGCGCGCTTGCCGGATCCTGAAAGATCATCGCGACGCGCCCGCCCCTCACCTGGTCGAGCTCGGAGGCTGGCGCACCCAGGAGCTCACGTCCGTCGAGACGAACGGAGCCCGAGACCTTTGCATGCCGCGGCAGGAGCCCGAGCGCCGCAAGCCAGGTCACTGACTTGCCGGAGCCGGATTCGCCGACGAGGCCGAGCGCCTCGCCCTTGCCAAGCGCGAGATCGACCCCGCGCAGGACCGGCACGCCGTTGAACGCGACGCTCAGGCCCTGGATGCTGACCAGCGGCGCCACGCCTTACGCCTCGTAATTGCCGGCGCGGAAATCCATCGCGAACGCCGGGGCCGCCTTCCACTTGATCGACTTCGGCTTGGCTGTGAAGGTCGCGTTCTGGTGCAGTACCGTGTAGGCGGGATCCTCGCGCTCGGCGATCTCCAGCATGCGTCGGAACGCCTTCTTGCGCGCGGGTCGGTCGGTCGAGGTCTCCAGGAACTCCGAGAGCTTGTTCAGCTCCGCATTGGTCCACTCGCCGATCTGCTGCTGCTGGCCGTTCGGACCATGCTGGGCAACAATCGACGAGACCGGATCGTTGAACGCGGCCGAGTTCGACCAGTCGCGCACGGCGCGGGTCGGCGCACGTTCCATGATCTGCGACCAGTTTTCCTTGGTCTCGATCTGGACGTTGAGGCCGACCGACTTCCACATCTCGACCAGCACCTGCGCGGTCGCGACCTGGTTGGTGTAGTAATTGTTGAGCAGGCGATACGGAATGGGATCGCCCTTGTAGTTGGCCTGCTTCAACAGATCCTGCGCGAGCTTGGGATCGTAGGCCGGCACATCCCAGTCGGCGTTGAACATGTCGCCGTAGAACTCCCACTGCAGGCCCTTCGGCACGCGGGTGCGGCCGGCCCACAGGCTGTCGACGATGGCCTGGCGGTCGATCGCGTGGGTAAAGGCGCGGCGCACCAGCGGATTGGCGAGCACGGCGTGGTTCTTGTCGAACACGGTCAGGCGGTGATTGAGGATGGTGCCGCCCTGCACCTCGAACGCGGAATTCTTCTCGATGCCGGCGATCTGGTCCGGCGGGATGTCGCAGGCGAACTGGTATTCGCCGGACAAGAGCCCGTTGATGCGGCTCGCGACTTCAGGGACTTCGAGGAAACGGATGCGCTTGAGCGGCGGCCGGCCGCCCCAATATTCGTCGTGGGCTTCCAGCGTCAGCGACACGTCGGGCTTGAGCTCGACGACCTTGTAGGGTCCGGTCGTGACGGGCTTGCGCGCCCAGTCGAGATAGCTTGCGGATTCATCCCAGGCGCGGCGGTTGGCGATGTCGGAGCCATAGCGCGACAACCGGCCCTCGATGGTGACGTCGGGCGTCGCGTTGTAGAAGCGCACCGTGTACTTGTCGACGGCGTCGACCCGCACCAGGTCCGGCCAGATACGGCGCGCGACCGCGGGCACGTCAGGCGGCAGCTCCTTGCCCGGCTTCGGCATCGGGATCTTCTCGAAGGCCTGGATGGTGGTGCGGCTCTTGGCCTCGGTCTCGCCGAACATGCGCTCGCGGCTGAAGGTGAAGACGACGTCTTCGGCAGTCAGTTCGTCGCCATTGTGGAATTTCACGCCCTGGCGCAGCTTCACCTCGACGGTTTGATCGTCGATGCGGCGCCATTCGGTGGCGAGACCCGGCACCGCTTCGAGATTGCCGCGCCAGTTCTTGGAGATCAGGCCTTCCCAGATCGAAGAGAAGAATACGCGCTCGCCGACATTGGACTGCTCGCGCAGTACGTCGAGCACGTTGGCGTTGGTCACCTTCTGCACGGCGATCGTCACCGACGGGCGGTTGTCGCCCTGCGCGATGGCAAAGCGCGGCAACAACAGCGTGCCGGCAGCAGCGCCGCCGGATTTCAGAATGGTGCGACGGGTGAACTTGCTCATGATGATGACCCCTGCCCTGTGATGGCGGTTATTCGGCGAGACCGAGCGCAGCGAGATGGGCGGCACCCTTGCGAACGTCGTCGTGATTGCGAAGCTCGAGGATCAGGCGCGGATTGGATGTCAGCCGGCTGAGCGCACGGAACACGGCGACCCAGGGGATGTTGCCTTCGCCGGGCGCCCAGTGGCGGTCGGCAAAGCCGTCGGTGTCCTGGAGATGCACATGCGTCAGCATGTCGCCGGCGGTCTCGACGTAATAGTCGACCGGCGGCGCGCCGGTGGAGATGTGGGCGTAGTTGGCGTGGCCGGTGTCGAGCGAAACGCGGACCTTGTTGCTTTCGAGCGCCTTGGCGAGACGGACGCGATCGCGCGGATCCTTGTCCTCGATGTTCTCGATGACCAGTTCGCAGCCGATGGCTTCGGCACGCGCGATCACCTCGGCCAGCGTTGCCTTGACGCGCTCGACGATGTTGGCGCGGTTGTCGGGATACAGATCGAGATTGTTGTGGTCCCAGGTCGTGAACGGCGAATGCATCACCATCTGCGTCGCGCCGAGGAATTCAGCGGCTTCAAGGCCCTGAAGCAGGCGCTTGGTCACCGCCTGGCGGATCATCGGATCATGGCTGTCGATCTTGAAGCCCCAGAACGGGCCATGGATGCCGAGGCGGCCGGTATGGCCCGAAAGCATCTGCTTGATTTCGGTGGCGGGCGTGCGCCAGTCGCCATCGAGCAGATCGGCGCGGAAGAAATCCTGAACCTCGAGGTCGCGTTGTCGTTCGAGAAGCCAGTCGCGGTGGGCGGGGATCGATTTGATGGACAGTGCGGCGCCCAACACCGGCTTCGACATGGCTTGCTCCTTTGACGTCGACGATGACGGGAGCAGCGCTAGACCAGTTCAATGACAGGCCGGTGAAATGCAGGTTCCGCAAGCCGCACGAGATGTGGACATCCCGTCGCGCGCTTGCATTGATTTCGTGCAGCGGCAAATACGGCGTGTGCAGACGCATGCATCTCCGCGCGAGATCAAGTGTTTTTCAGTCCGTAGTGATCCGGAATGGAATCCTAATTCGATCTCGCGTACATCGCACGACATCGATCGGCGGCCTTCCAAGGGCATCACCTTCTGATCGCGCACCACGGGGTTGGGGGACCATCTGGGGCGGGGGATCTAAAGGCTGGGGCAAGGTTACGAGGTCCGGACTCCTAGGCACTCCGGACCTCGTGCTTTTGAGATTGAACGTGATTTCGCGCCGCCGGCCTGATCAGCCGTGCGGTGCGAAGTCGTTTTGGGCTGCCATTCTCGATCAGTATTTGCCCGATCAGATCACTTCGGCACGTTCCGTTCGAGATCCTCGAGCCAGGCCGCAGCGCTCGAATCCGACGGCGCGCGCCAGTCGCCGCGTGGTGACAATGAGCCGCCAGCCGAGACCTTCGGTCCGTTCGGCATCGCCGAGCGCTTGAACTGGCTGAAGGCGAAGAAGCGGCGCAGGAACACGTCCAGCCAGCGGCGGATCTCGGGAAGATCGTAGGCGCGCCGCTTGTCGGCCGGAAACGCCGGCGGCCATTCGCCACCAGCGACATCCTTCCATGCCTGGTACGCCATGAACGCGATCTTGGACGGCCGCATGCCGAAGCGCAGCGTGTAGAACAGGTTGAAATCCTGCAGCTCGTACGGGCCGATGGAGGCTTCGGTGCTCTGCGGCTTCTCCCCCGGCTTGACCGGAACCAGCTCCGGCGAGATTTCGGCCGACAGGATCGAGGCCAGCGTTCCGTTCACATCGCCGCTGAACTGCTTTGACGCGATCACCCAGCGGATCAGGTGCTGGATCAGCGTCTTCGGCACGCCGGCGTTGACATTATAATGCGCCATCTGGTCGCCGACGCCGTAGGTGCACCAGCCGAGCGCAAGCTCGGAGAGGTCGCCGGTGCCGATGACGATGCCGCCATGGTGGTTGGCGAGCCGGAACAGATAGTCGGTGCGCAGGCCCGCCTGCACATTCTCGAAGGTGACGTCGTAGACCTTCTCGCCCTTGCCGAAGGGATGGCCGATATCCTTCAGCATTTGCGTCGCCGTGGTGCGGATATCGAGCTCCTGCGAGGTCGTCTTGAGCGCCTTCATCAGCGCCAGCGCATTGGTCTTGCTCTCGCTGCCGGTGGCAAAGCCCGGCATGGTGTAGGCGAGGATGTTCTCGCGCGGCAGGCCGAGCAGGTCGACGGCCTTGGCCGCCACGATCAGCGCATGGGTGGAATCGAGACCACCGGACACGCCGATGACAACGCGCTTGGTACCGGTGGCGCGCATGCGCTGCACGAGGCCGGCGACCTGGATGTTGTAGGCCTCGTAGCAATCCTGCTCGAGCAGGCTCTCATCGCTCGGTACGAACGGAAAGCGCTCGACCTTGCGGAGGAAGCCGATATCGGCCGCCGGCGGCTTCAGGGCGAAGCTGATCTTGCGATAGAAGCCCTCGCGCTGGCGGGCATTGTCGTCGAACGTGCCCATCAAGGCGCGTTCCTGCCTGAGCAGGTCGAGATCGACGTCGGCGAGCGTGATCTGCCCATTCTGGCGGAAACGCTCGCCCTCGGCGAGCAGCACGCCGTTCTCGTAGATCGAGGTCTGGCCGTCCCAGGCGAGGTCCGTGGTGGATTCCCCTGCCCCAGCCGCCGAATAAACATAGGCCGCAAGGCAGCGCGCCGAGGTCGACTGGCACAGCAGCGCGCGCGAACGCGCCCGGCCGATCGTGATCGGGCTGCCCGAGAGGTTGACCAGCACGCTGGCGCCCGCGAGCGCCAGCTCGGAGGCCGGCGTCACCGGGATCCACATGTCCTCGCAGATCTCGACGCCGATGGTGAGGCCGAGAACGTCCTCGGCCGAGAACAGCAGGTCGGTCCCGAACGGCGCATGCAGCCCGCCGAACGCAATCATCTCGCCGGCGATGCCGGCGCCGGAGGCGAAATGACGGCCCTCGTAGAATTCGCGATAGGTCGGCAAATAGCTCTTGGGCACGACGCCCAGGACATTCCCGTGATGGATGACGACGGCGCAATTGTAGATGCGATGGCCGAACCGCAGCGGCGCGCCCACGATCAACACGGTCATCAGGCCCGAGGAAGCCTCGACGATCGAGGCAAGCCCACGCTCGACCGCGTCGAGCAGTGGATCCTGCTTGACGAGGTCCTCGATCGCATAGCCTGAAAGGCACAGCTCGGGAAATAAGGCGACCGCGGCCGACTGCGCGTCGCAAGCCTTTGCCGCCGCCACGATGGCCTTCGCATTGGCCGCGGGATCGGCCACATGGGAGGTGGTGACGCAGGCCGCAACGCGCGCAAATCCGTGGGCGTAGATCGAGTGAAAGCTCATCGAGCGCAGTACCTTTGATCCTGTCGCGGCCGCAGCAGTTGGTTCCGGATCATATGTAACCCATCGACCGGGCCCCGTGCAGGCCATCCGCCATCATGCATAACGGGTTTGCAAGCCACGCCTGATGTCAGGCGCGGCGCGCCAGCGCGCTGGAGAGGTCGCTGAGCAACCATTCGGCGATCCGGGGCCAGGCATGGGCGTGGGTCCGCGCGCCCATGAACAGACCGAGATGGTCGCTGGGCTCGGAGCGAGCTGCAACAAAGGCCGGCGGCGTACCGACGAGCCTGGCCGTGGCGAACGCCTGCGTGGCCGGCACGACATCGTCGTCGAGCCCTGCCAGCAAAAAGACCGGCCCCTTGACGTCCCTCAGGTCGATCACACGGCCGAGCGCCGTGAAACGGCCTGATGCGATGCGGTTCTCGCGAAAGATCCAGTTGACGATCTGAAGATAGTAGGCGCCCGGCAGATTGAGAGTCTCCGTGTTCCAGCGCTCGAAGCGCGCGAGCAGGGCCGCGCCCTCCTCGTCCTGCAGGTCTCTCTGCAACGCCGTCGCGATGTCGTCGGGGCCCGGCGCCTTCGACCAGACATTCAGCATCTCCTCCCCGCTGACATTGCCGCCGCCACGCGCGACGAGCTGGTCATAGACGATCTTCGGCGCGTTGCGGGCGAGCTGTGCCAGCCTGGATTCGATCGAGAGATCGACCGGCGCGCCGACCAGCACGAGCCGCCGCACCTTGGCCGGAAAGCGCGCCGCATACAGCAGCGACAGCCAGCCGCCCTGGCACAGGCCGACCAGATCAACGGGCGAGCCGATCTCGTCGATGGCGACGTTGAGATCGGACAGATAGCTGTCGATCGAGAGATAGCGCATGTCGGGCGAGGCCGAGCGCCAGTCGGTGAGATAGACCCGGTCGATCCCGCCCTGCAGCAGCGACTGGACCACGCTGTGGCCGGGGGCGAAATCGGCGATCAGGGCCCGATGCAGTGCATAGGGCGCGCAGACCAGGGCCGGCTGGCCGGATCGCGTCCGCGCGCAGTCGCGCAGCCGCATGGTGGCGAGCTCCAGCGCCACGGTGCCTGATGTGGTCCAGCCGAGCTCGCTCTCACCCGCCTCAACAGGGTCTCGCTCGAGCCACCAGAAGCAGGCGTCCATGGCGAACCGTGCCGCTGCTAACGGCCACAGCACGGGATCGTCGGGACCACGTCCCGATCCGCCCGGCTGCCGGCCGCTCTTCTCGGATGCCATCACCGCGTGATCCTCACAGGAACGCCTCCAGGCTGATGGTGGGAATGCCGAGCTCCCGGAAGCTGCGATGGGTCGCCGCGACCGAGCCGTCGAGGTCGATGCCGCGGCAGGCATCCTCGATCACGGCAACCTCGAAGCCTGCCTTGCGCGCATCCTCCGCAGAGAAGCGGACGCAAAAATCGAGCGCGAGGCCGGCGACGAAGACGGTCTTCAGCTCGCGCTCGCGCAGATAGCCGAGCAGGCCGGTTGGCGTCTTGTGGTCGTTCTCGAACAGCGCCGAATAGGAATCGATCCCCCGGCGGAAGCCTTTGCGCACCACCAGGCTTGCACTAACGACGTCGAGCTCCCCGTGGAATTCGGCGCCGGCCGTACCCTGCATGCAATGGGCCGGCCAAAGCACCTGGGTGCCGTAGTCGAGCTCGATGGACTGGAACGGCTGTTTGCCCGGATGGTTCGGCGCGAACGAGACGTGGTCAGCGGGATGCCAGTCCTGGGTCAGCACCACATTGGCGAATTTTTGGGCGATCCTGTTGACGGCGGGAACGACCTTCTCGCCGCCGGGAACGGCGAGCGCCCCACCCGTACAGAAATCGTTCTGCACGTCGATCACCAGCAGCACATCGCGGTCGGATATCTTCATCGAGACCCCATGTCGTCCGCCCGGCGCAATTGGCGCCGCCGCAGCCCTAGTGTCGATCTTCCCGTGCGGCTTCGCAACCACCGTCCTTGAATGCAACGCTTTCGGTTCGTCCGTGTTGACTAGCCGCCCCCAAGGACGGATTCTGCGTCGCTCGCGCCATGCGGCTCGGGGCGAAGAAGTGGAGGAGGACACGTTGTCGCGGCCGCACGGCCACGGCAGCGAGATGATCATGAGTATCGGCAAGACCGGAAACATTCTTCTCGCCGATATCGGCGGTACCAATGCACGCTTCGCGCTGAGCAATGGCGAGCAGATCGGACCAATCGACTATGTGAAGGTCGCCGATCATCCAACGGTCCGCGAGGCCATCAGCGACGTGCTGCGTCGGGCCGGCGGCGAAAAGCCGGTCAGGGCCGTCCTGGCCGTCGCGGGCCCCGTCACCAACAACCGCTGCGTCATGACCAACAGTCCGTGGGTGATCGACGGCAACGAGCTGCAGCCCGCGCTCGGCTTCGACAGCGTCCACGTGCTCAATGATTTCGAGGTGGTGGCCTGGTCCCTGCCCGCCCTGCAGCCGGCCGACCTGATCCCGCTCGGCGGGCAGGACGGCATGCCCGGGGAGCCGCTGCTGGTGGTCGGGCCCGGGACCGGTTTTGGCGTCTCATGCCTGGTCGAGCGCCACGGCTCGCGGCTGGCCGTCGTCACCGAGGCCGGTCACGCCACCCTCCCGGCCGAGAACGAGCGTGAAGAGCGCGTGATCGCCTCCATGCGCCGGCGCTTCGGCCATGTCTCGATCGAGCGCGGCGCCCTGTCCGGCTCCGGCCTGCAATCCCTCTACGAGGCGATGGCCGAGGTCGACGAAGCCCAGGTGCCGCAGCGCGATGCCGCCGGGATCACCAAGGCGGCGCTGGACGGTTCTTGCGAGCACAGCCGCGCCACGCTGGAGTTGTTTTGCGCCATCCTCGGCTCGGTCGCCGGCAATCTCGCGGTGACGTTCGGCGCCAGAGGAGGCGTCTACATCGCCGGTGGAATCGCGCCGCGTTTTCCGGAGTTTCTTTCGGCTTCAGCGTTCCGGGCGCGGTTCGAGGCCAAGGGACGGTTCCAGGACTATCTTCGCAACATCCCGACGCGCCTCGTCATGAAGCCCGATGCGAGCTTCGTCGGGCTGAAGATGTTCGCCGACCACAATCTGGATTGAACGGCGGCTACCACCCACGCTATCCGTCTCCGGCAATTCACAGCTGATTGCGGCCAATGCGCGGTTCCACGCGGATCGTGCTTGCCGGCTTGTGTCCGATGGGAAACAATTCGTCCCGTGTGTGGCGTAGGTACGGGGGCGTGACATGCGTAAGCAGGATGTGGGCTTCGATTATCATCGCTATCACCGGCTGCTGACCGAGGCAGACGATGAAGCGAAACGGATGGCGCTGATCGAGCTGTTGATCGAGGAAAAAGCCAGGGATCGGCTGGCCGCCCAGCGCGCCTCGGACCGCGCCGCCATGACGGCCAATACCATCGCCAATGTGCTGAAGTCGGGCCGCAACTAACGATTGCAGGAGCCGCGAGTACAAGGCAACGAGTCCGAGATCGATTGCGATTCCGTTAAGGATCCCTGGCAATCCTGTGTCAAACTTTTTGCTCTAAGAGTTCCCTCACCTGATGCAATTCAGGATTATCACAAGGGGGGAATGAATATGAGCATGATTTCGCTCGCCGAAATACCGGCTGCCGTCCAGACCCGGTCGATCGATACTTCTTTCAAGGCTGTTGTTATTTTCTGCTGCCTGGGACTGCTCGCCTCGTTCAGCCTGATGGCGCACGGCGTCGACCTCAGCACCGGCCTGATGTGACGCACTGACGGATCCTCCGTCGCGACATGGCCGCCCCGTCGGGCGGCCATTTTCATTGACGGTGTCTCGATCGTCAGCAGTGTCAGAGCGGTGCTTTGGCGGCAGTATCCGGAAACATCGTGTCGATCATCGCCTTGAGCTGGTCGAGCGCAATCGGCTTGCGCAGGATCGGCCTGCGCCGGAGCAAGGACGGCAGCAGCTCCGGTCCATAGCCGGTCGCGAACAGGAACGGCTTGCCACGCCGCTCGATCAACTCTGCGACAGGGTCGACGTAAACGCCCATCAGATTGATGTCGAGGATCGCGAAATCGTACTGCGCGGTCATCGCGAAGGCGCTGGCATCGCGCACGTTATCCGCTTCAGCGACGACATGGTGGCCGAGTTCCTCCACCATGTCGGCGATCATCATCCGGATCAACGCCTCGTCTTCGACCAGGAAAACGGAGAGTGCGTCCGCCATATCAACCCCGCAAACCACATGCGGAGATAAGCATATCCGATTTGCAAGAAGGATTCACGAATTCGTGGCCTTCAAATTCCACGAATGCATGCAACCCGATTCAAGCTCGATCAATCCAGCCCACGCTCGTGGCTGAGGCGAACCATCTCCTGGATGAACACCTGCTTCTGCTTGTCATCGAGGCTCGAGAACAGCGGCTCGGCGGCATCGGCGACGTTGCGCTGGTCGGCGGCGCGGTCGATCAGGAATTGCGCCTCGTTGCGCATCTGCTCGATGATGTCGTCAGGCGGATCGCGCTTGGCCCGCTCAATGCGCAGGTTGAGCCGCTCGGCGCCATTGTGCCCGAGATAGTGCATGGCGCTGGAGAAGCCGAACCAGTGTTTCTCCTGATCAGGCGTGAGGTTCAGCTCGGTCTTGATGCGCTCGATATAGGAATCGCTGTTGGAGACAATCTGATCGGCGGTCAATTGCGGCGCGCCGGGCTGGGTCAGGACCGTGACATCCTTTTCATTGGTGTCGGCCGCGGGAGCGTTCTTGGCTTCCTTGCTGGCTTTGGCACCCTTGTCACCCTTGGCGCCTTTGGCCGTCTTGGCATCCTTGTCCTTGCCGGCGCCCTTGGCGTCCTTTGCATCCTTGTTCGCATCCTTTGATGCGTCCTTGCTTGCATCTTTGGCCGCCGGCGGCTGGCTGTTGTTGTTCCCGACGCCAAGAACACCAGAGAAGACGCCGACCACGCCGCCGATGGCGCCGCCGAGGACACCACCGACGGGACCCGCCGCCTTGTTGCCGGCGGCGGCTCCTTCCTGGACGCCCTTGACCAAACCTTGTGCATTCGCAACCGCGGCCGCGCCAACCAGCAGTGTCAGCACGGACCCGAGCGCGAGCCATCGATGCAGGCCAATTCTTGGGCCAAGCCGCGCTAGCGACGCCGGGGTGATCATTTGGGTCTCCATCTCGATCTGCTTGCCTTCTTACGGAAACGGCAGGCCTGCTGCCGGTTGCAACACTACCGTTTTCGCCGAGCCCAGGTCTAGGCGCGCACCAGCGCTGTCCCCGCCTGAAAGGTCCTCCGATGCGAAGCGGCAACGCAAGCTCGTTCGGAACTGCGGCGCAATTGCGCACGTGCTCTCTCTGGCCGCCAGGGCCCAAAGTGTGCGTCGCAATAAGAGCAGCCGCAGCCCAGGGCCAACCAACGCTGTCGTTGCTCCATACACAACGTTAGTTCTAGAGAGCGAGGCATTCGGCTTTCTCGACAGACGCAATCAATCATGATCTGATCGCGCTACCAATTTGTCCCGCACGCCAATTGCCGGTCGGGACAACGACGGCAACAAGAAACGACCAACAACAAAATCAAAAACAAACTTGGAAGAGTCAGAGGAAACGACAGAACAATAAAACGAACCAAGGCGAGGAAACGAGATGTCACGCAAGACACTGACGCGACGTCAATTTGTCGCTGCCACTGCAATGTCCTCCACGGCGCTGATCGCGGCGCCCTATGTTCGAGGCGCTTACGCTGCCGGCAAACTCTCGATCGGCTTCTGGGACCATTGGGTGCCCGGCGCCAACGACGCCTCCACCGCGCTCGTCAAGGAATGGGCCGACAAGGAGAAGGTCGAGGTCTCCATCGACTACATCACCAGCAACAACAAGAAGATCGAGCTGACCGCGGCGGCTGAAGCACAGGCCAAGTCGGGTCACGACATTCTTCAGATGCCGAGCTGGTGGCCGCATGCCTATTCCGAGAATCTCGAGCCGCTCAACGACGTCATGGAGCCGCTCATCAAGCAGAACGGCGAGGTCAACGGCACCGTCAAATATCTGGGACAGTTGGACGGCAAATGGCTTGCAGCACCAGCAACGCCGGGAAGCCAGATCAAGGGCCCCTGCTCCCGCATCGATCTCATGAAAAAGCACGCGGGCATCGACGTGCAGGAGATGTACCCGGCCGGCGGCCCGCCGAAAGACGACAATTGGACGTTGGAGACGTTCCTGAAAGCGGCGGAAGCCTGTCAGAAGGCCGGCTTCCCCTTCGGCATCGGCCTCGGCGAGACCACCGACAGCGTCGACACGGCGGGAGCAATCTTCCAGTCGTTCGGCGCCGAGCTCGTCAATGCCAAGGGCGACGTCACCGTCAAGACCGACGCGGTGCGGCAGGCGCTCGAGTTCTACAAGAAGCTGATCGCCGTGTTGCCGGCCGATGCGCCGTCCTGGGATGACGCCTCCAACAACAAATGGCTGATCTCGGGCCGCGGCGCGATGATCATGAACCCACCGAGCGCCTGGGCCGTCGCCAAGCGCGATGCGCCGCAGGTCGCCGAGCAATGCTGGACTCATGGCTTCCCGGCCGGGCCGAAGGGCCGCTTTGCGCCGTTCCTGCCTTATTTCTGGGGCGTCTGGAGCTTCGGGAAGAACAAGGAGGCGGCCAAGAGCCTGCTCGTCCATCTGTCCTCGCCCGCGGCGATTGAGAAGTTCGTCGTGGCGAGCGGCGGATACGATCTCCCCGCCTACGCGAACATGACGAAGTTCAAGACCTGGGCCGAGGAAGGGCCGCCGAAGGGCACGCTGTTCCACTATCCGGATCCCTACCACCGCCAGACCCTGTCGATCGCCGCATCGCCGGCGCCGCCGAAGATCGCCCAGCAGATCTACTTCCAGGCGACACTGACCAAGATGGCGCTGCGCTTTGCGCAGGGCGAGAAGATGGACACCGCGCTCGCCTGGGCCGAAGGCGAGTGCGAGGGCTTCATGCGGACCTGAGCCGGGTGTGTGCCATGGCGGTTCGCGCCTTCGGGCGTGAGCCGCCAAGGCGCGCTCTCACTCTCTCTTCATGTCACGAAGCCGACCGGTCGCCGGCTTCGCCGCAAAACCATCCGCCGAAACGCTTGCTCCTGAAAGTCTGATCCAGAGAGTTCCAACTATGGCTGATGTCGTCGTTGAGCAAGGCCGCCTCGCCCGTGCTGCCAATTCGCGCAGAAAAGGTACGAGCCTGCGCAATGTCCTGGGGCGGAAATCGACCGTGGCGTTCTTCCTGACGCTGCCGCTGATCCTCTTGATCGGGCTCCTCGTGCTCTATCCCGCGTTCTTCTCGCTTTATCTGGCGACGCTGAACAAGGCGATGACGAAATTCGTCGGCTTGGGCAATTTCACCTTCCTGTTCAAGCGCGAGACGTTCTGGATGGTGGTGAAGCAGTCCTGCATCTTTGCGATCACCGCCGTGATCTTCAAGGCGCTGATCGGCTTCATCGTCGCACATTTCGTCCACAATATTCCGGGCAAGAAGCAGCGCAAATGGCGCGGCATGCTGCTGGTTCCCTGGGTGATTCCGCCGGCCATGAGCACGCTGGCGTGGCTGTGGCTGTTCGATCCCTCCTACAGCGCCTTCAACTACACGCTCTCCTTCTTCGGCGTCGGCCCGATCCCCTGGCTCGGCGATACCTTCTGGGCCCGCTTCTCCGTCATCCTCGTCAACGTCTGGTATGGCGCGCCGTTCTTCCTGATCATGTACCTCGCTGCGCTCAAGTCGGTCCCCGACCAGCTCTATGAGGCGGCCGCCATCGACGGCGCCAATTGGTGGCAGAAGATGTGGTACGTCACGTTGCCGATGATGCGCAACATCATCGCCATCACCACGCTGTTCTCGCTGATCGTCACCTTCGCCAATTTCGACATCGTGCGCATCCTGACCTCGGGCGGGCCGCTTGATACGACGCATCTGTTTGCCACCTGGGCGTTCCAGGTCGGCATCCAGAGCAGCGATATCCCGCTGGGCGCCTGCGTCTCGCTCTTCATGGTGCCGATCCTCGCCGTCGCAGCGATCTTCATCCTGCGCGACGTCTCCAAACGCGGGAATGAAGCCTGATGAGCACGCTGGCAATCGACAAGGCCGGACCAACCCGCAAACTGGGCAGCATGAGCCGGGACCGCGCCTGGGCGCTGCGCTGGTCCTATTTCTTCCTGGTGCTGTTTGCGATCTTCTTCCTGACGCCGCCCCTTTACATGGTGATCACCTCGCTCAAGAGCAGCGCGGAGATTTCGGCCGCCACCAATCCATGGTGGGTGTTTCACCCAACCCTGTCGAACTATGTCGAGCTGCTGACCTCGAACCAGTTTTTGCGGTTCTTCTGGAATTCGTCGATCATCTCGATCGTGGTCGTGATGGTGACGATGCTGATCAGCATCCCCGCGGCGTTCGCACTGGCGCGAATGAAGTTCTGGGGCTCGGCGACGCTCGCGACCGGCGTGTTCCTGACCTATTTGATCCCGGACAGCCTGCTGTTCATTCCGCTATTCAAGATGCTGGCGGTGATCCAGGAGTTCACCGGCGTCACCCTGCTGAACCGCTGGTATGTGCTGGTGTTCATCTATCCCACGCTGACCGTGCCGTTCTGCACCTGGATCATGATCGGCTATTTCGCTTCGATCCCGAAGGAGCTCGACGAGGCCGCGATCATCGACGGCGCCTCCTGGCTGCAGACCTTGCTGCGGATCTTCATTCCGGTGGCGCTGCCAGGTCTGATCGCGGCGACGATCTTCGCCTTCACGGTGTCCTGGGCCCAATTCCTTTATCCCCTGGTGTTCACGACGTCGGTGGATCAGCTGGTGCTGCCGGTCGGCATCACGACGACGCTGATCAAGGGCGACGTCTTCAACTGGGGGCAGATCATGACCGGCGCGCTGCTCGGCGCGGCGCCGCCGCTGATCATCTACGCCTTCCTGATGGATTACTACATTGCCGGCCTGACCGCCGGTGCGACAAAGGGTTGAATGCTCATGGCTGACGTTGCATTGCGGAAAGTAGTCAAGCGTTACGACGATGTCGAAGCGGTGCGCGGCATCGACCTGGATATCGCCGACCATGAGTTCATCGTCCTCGTCGGCCCGTCCGGCTGCGGCAAATCGACGACGCTGCGCATGATCGCAGGCCTGGAGGACATCAGCGACGGCGACATCATGATCGGCGGCGATGTTGTCAACGACGTGCCGCCGAAAGACCGCGACATCGCCATGGTGTTCCAGAACTACGCGCTCTACCCGCACATGACGGTTGCGGAGAACATGTCGTTCGGGCTGCGGCTGAAGCACTACCCGAAGGCCGAGATCAAGGCGCGGGTGACGGAAGCCGCGCGCCTGCTCGACATCACCGATCTGATCGACCGCAAGCCGAAGCAGCTCTCCGGCGGGCAGCGCCAGCGCGTCGCGATGGGGCGCGCCATCGTGCGCAACCCGAAGGTCTTCCTGTTCGACGAGCCCTTGTCCAATCTCGACGCCAAGCTGCGCGTGCAGATGCGGATCGAGATCAAGAAGGTGCACCAGAAGGTGCGCACGACGACCGTCTACGTGACCCACGACCAGGTCGAGGCGATGACCTTGGCCGATCGCGTCGTGGTGATGAACAAGGGGCGGATCGAACAGATCGGCACGCCGAACGAGCTCTATCACAAGCCGGCAACGCGCTTTGTCGCAGGCTTCATCGGCTCACCCGCGATGAACTTCATCCCGTGCCGGCTGGAGGATGCCGCCGGCACGCTCCAGATCCGCCTCACCGACCGCATCGCCTTTGCGCTGCCGCCGGCCCGCGCTGCGCGCTACAATTCGCTACCGCGCACCGACCGGCTGCTGCTTGGTATCCGGCCCGAGCATCTGACCGAGTCGCACGCGCATCTCGGACCGGGCGTTGAGAGCTTCGACACCGTGCTCGATGTCACCGAGCCGATGGGGATGGAGACCCTGGTCTATTTCGGACTTGAGGGCACGCCCGTCTGCGGCCGCGTCGATCCCAATGCCGGCGCTACGGACGGGGCTCCCATGCGTTTGGCGATGGACCTCAACAATATGCACCTGCTAAACGAGGCGACTGGCGTCGTGCTGTGACGCCGGCGCGAGAAACGCGAGCAGGCAGGGAGCGATGACGACCAACAAGAAGAAGATCTTCGTTACACAAACTTTATCGCAAGGGGCACGCGCCCTCCTCACCCAGCGGGACGATATCGAACTCGTCGAGTTTCCGAACCTGATCTCTGCCAAGGATTTCGAGGCTCTGCTCAAGAGCCATGCACCGGTCCACGGCGTGGCGCTGGGCGCCACTGCTTTTGGCGAGACGGAGCTCGAAGCGTCGAAGGACATGAAAGTGGTGACCCGTATCGGCGTCGGCTACGACGCCGTCGATGTCCCCGCCCTCTCGCGCCGCAAGGTGCCGCTGATGGTCGCAGGCAGCGCCAACTCGCCTTCAGTCGCCGAGCAGGCACTGTTCATGATGCTGACGCTCGCCAAGCGCGCCAACGAGATGCATGCCTGCGTCAAGGACGGCAAATGGGCCGAGCGCCTCGGCATGCTGCCGTTCGATCTCTACGGCAAGACCGTGCTCATCGTTGGCTTCGGCCGCATTGGCAGCCGGACCGCCAAACGCTGCCAGGCGATGGAAATGAACGTTCAGGTCTACGACCCCTACAAGGGAGCAGCCGACATCAAGGCCGCCGGCTGCGAGCCGGTCGCTGATCTCGACGCGGCGCTACCCAACGCCGACTTCGTCACCATCCACTGCCCGAAGACGCCGGAAACAGTTGGCCTGTTCGATGCTGACAGGATCGGCCGGATGAAGCCGCGGTCCTACCTCATCAACACCGCGCGGGGCGGCATCGTGAAGGAGGCTGCGCTCTACCACGCGCTCGTCTCCGGCAACCTCGCCGGCGCCGGCATTGACGTCTTCGAGGTCGAGCCGCCGCCGGTCAGCAATGCGCTGTTCGGGCTGCCCAACGTCATCATGGCCCCGCACGTCGCCGGCGTCACGGTCGAGGCAGTCCAGCGCATGAGCGAACAGACCGCGCGCAACATCCTGAGTGTGCTGGACGGCGATCCCATCAGGCAGAACATCATCAATCAGGACGTACTGGGCTGAGGTAAATCCGAAGGCGGCAAATTTGCCCGCCTTCGGATGGCCAGAATGCGTCCCATTTTGGTGCAGATCGGGCCCCAACTCAGCCTTAATCAAACCCGCGTAATAAGTCCGGCCGCGGCGGCAGTGGGACAGACTTGCCGGCCGCGTCGAGCTGGAGGATGGACCCTTGTCAGATATCGACCCGACCGACCAAGCGCTGGCGACCATCGCCAGCATTTTCGAGCGCCCCGAGCCTGGTTTCGCCGTTCGCGACACCGAAGCTGAAGCGGTGGCTGCCGACGAATATGCGGTCGCAGACGAGCATCACGGCGCCGACGAGCATCCGGTCGTCGAGGAGCAACCGCTGGTGCCTGAGCACACCGATGCCGACGGCTACAGCAAGGTCGGTCCCGGGCCGATGGCGGCGATCCGGCTGAAATGGACCGTCCATCGCGGCGACGACGGCCAGTACTACGTGCACGAGACCATCGGCGAGCAGTCCGCTCCCGTGGTCAGCGGGCCGATGTCGAGCGAGGCCGCCGTGCAGTTCGTCGACGAACACGAAAGTGAGGCGCAGCGACGCTTTGAGCTGCTGCGCAGCGAGATCGCCGGCCGCAGTTCGCTCGCCGATTATGAGCGCAAGGGCGAAGCTTAATTACTTTCTGCCGAGGAAGTCCTTCTTCACGAGCTCGACGCCCGCGTGCCGCAGCAGGTCGTAGGCCGTCGTGACGTGAAAGAAGAACTGCGGAATGCAGTTGACGAGCAGCAGCGTCCGCCCGGTAAAGGGCAGCTCGGTCCCGTCCTTCAGCCTCCAGACGACCTTCCGTTCCGCAGCCGCGTCGATCTCGGCGTGCGGCAGGCTCTCGATGAATTCGATCGACGTCGCGATGCGCGCCTGAAGACCCGCCATGTCGTGCTCCAGCGCCGGCAGCGCGACCGGCTCGCGGTCTGCCAGCAAGGCCGAAGTGACCATGGCGTGGCGGCAGGCCTCGCCCACCTGCTGCGCCAGATCGTACATATTCGGCGCCAACCGCATGCCGAGCAGAACGGCCGAGTCGAACCGGCGCTTCTCCGCATAGGCAACGCCCTTGTCGAGCAGGACGGACAGGTTGCGCAAATAAGGCACGAACAGGCCCACCGAGGCCTCGTACATCGAGATCGTCACGTCGAGATTCCCTTCAATTCCGTCTCGCCAGAAACCGGCATCTGGTCTAAATCCTCTTGAGAGCTGCACAATGACAGCTCGGGCTTTGGTGGAAAAGACTTGGGCAAAAATGAGTTGGGTGGAAAAGAGATGATCGTTCGAATCGTGGCGGCCTTGGCCGTCGTCTTGCTGGCAACCCTTTCGGCACACGCGCAGCAAACGCCCTCGCGCCTCGACGAGATCATCAAGCGCGGCACCCTGCGCGTCGGCATGACCGGCGACTACAAGCCCTTTACCTATCTGGACAAGGCGACGCAGCAATTTTCCGGCTTCGACGTCGACATGGCGGAGTCGCTGGGCAAAGCGCTCGGCGTCAAGGTTGAGTTCGTCCCGACGGCCTGGCCGAAGCTGATGAAGGATTTCGAGGCCGACCAGTTCGACATTGCGATGGGCGGCGTCTCCGTGACCCTGGACCGCCAGAAGAAGGGCTTCTTCTCGACGCCGATCATGCGCGAGGGCAAGACGCCGATCGCGCGTTGCGCCGATGTCGGCAGGTACCAGAGCATCGCCGATATCGACAAGAAGGGCACCCGCGTCATCGTCAATCCCGGCGGGACCAATGAGCGTTTCGCGCGCGCCAACATCAAGGACGCTGACATTAGTGTCTTCCCCGACAATACCGAGATCTTCCACGAGATCGCCAAGGGCAATGCCGACCTGATGATGACGGACGCGTCCGAGACCCGCTACCAGCAGAAGCAGAACTCCGGCGTGCTCTGCGCGGTGCATCCGGACAAGCCGTTCGATTTCTCGGAGAAGGCCTACTGGCTCCAGCGCGACATGGCGCTGAAGGCCTTCGTCGACCAGTGGCTGCACATCTCCATGGAGGACGGCAGCTACAAGAAGATCTACGCCGCATGGTTCGACTAACCGCCGCGGCCTCCTGACGCTTGCCCCTCGCCAAACTTTGGACCGGCTCCTGGGGTATTGAACCCCGAACGTCCGGCAGACGACTCATACCGTGACAGTGATCTAGATCACTTTTCGCAATCGGGCCGGGGCGTAAGCGTCGGTGCGGCGATCAGCTTTTCGGGAGATAGAAATGAGGAAGCTGTTGGCGACGGCCGCATTCCTTTTGGTGAGCACCGCAGCGCAGGCGCAGTACACGTTCGAGTACGGCGGCCGCACCATCCGCATCGACCCAGACCGCGGCACGGTGCAGATTCCCGGCGTCTACGACAACACCGGCAAGGCCAAGAAAGCCAAAAAGAACGAGACGCCCCCGGCCCAGCAAACCCCGCAGCAAGCCAAGGTCGATCCACAAATCCCGGCCGCACCGGCGCCGCCGCCCGCTCCTGTCGTCGCGCCTTCCGCAGCGGAACAACCGCCGACGGCACCTGCTCCCGCAGCCGCGGCTCCGCCACCGGCCCCGCCGCCCCCAGCTACTCCGCCTCCGGCGGCGACGGCCAGTACCGCTCCCGCTGAAGACCTGATGGTGCCGCCGCCTCAACCGGCTCCAAACGCGGCCCCGACGGTGGCTACGGCGCCGGCCGCACCGGCCCCGCCACCCGCGCCAGCTCCGCCGCCGGCTCCGACAGTGGCTGTCGCACCGCCGGCTCCGCCTCCGCCGCCCGCTCCGGCGCCTGTGGCTGCCCCCGCGCCAGTTCAATCCGCGGCTGTCGCCCCGGCAGCTCCAGCGGTTGCGCCCGCACACGACCTCAATTCGCCGCTCGGCGTCTGGCTCACCGAGGAGAAGGAAGGCAAGGTCCGCATCGAGCAATGCGGCAGTAATCTCTGCGGCTATTCGGTCGACAGCAAATCGAACCAGAACGGCGAGCAGATCCTGATCAACATGAAACCTGGCAAGGACCAGAAATGGTCGGGCCGCATCCTCGATCCCAATACCAACTCGACTTACGACTCCACGATCTCGCTGAAGGGAACGGACCGCCTGCATGTCCAGGGCTGCGCCTTCGGCGGTATGTTCTGCGGCGGCCAGACCTGGACGCGCGTGAACTAGGTCAGCGTGACGTTCTTCGAGAGAGACAAGGGGCCCGTGATCCGGGCCCCTTTGCTTTTGTGCGTCTCCTCACAGAGGGCCTGGCGCGCGTGACTGTCCTCACATCGCGGGTTCCGCGCCCGTGACAGGTTCCCCGCACAGTCAACCAAAGGGGCGTGTCATGAACGGTTTTCGCAAAGGTCTCTTCGCTACGATACTCGCTATCGTTGTCCCGCTTGCGCATGCGGACGCTGCGGGCTCGACGTTCGACGGCACATGGAACGTCCGCATCTCCTCGTCGAGCCAGACCTGCGGCAACGGATCGACCGTCGCGATCGGCATCAACAACGGCCAGATCGCTTCGAGCAGTGCCGCGGTGACCGCATCAGGCCGCGTCGCTGACGCCGGCAGCATCAGCGTCGCCCTGAGCACCGGCATCAAGAGCGCTGTCGGCTCCGGCCGGCTCAGCGGCACCTCGGGCTCCGGCACATGGCATGGCGCCATGTGCTCGGGCACCTGGACCGCTGAGCGGATGTAAGCGTCAACCGAGCGCTGCCCCGTATTCGGCGTCCGTCACCGGCTCGAGCCAGGTCGAGAACACGCCGTCGAGTGCTTCCTGCATGGCAATGTGGCACATCGAGTTGCCCGGCGAGGCGCCGTGCCAGTGCACTTCCCCCGGCGGAATCCACACGGTGTCGCCGGGACGGATCTCCTTGACCGGGCCGCCCTTGGTCTGGACGCGGCCGACGCCCGAAATCACATACAGCGTCTGCCCGAGCGGATGGTGATGCCAGTTGGTGCGAGCGCCCGGCTCGAACGAAACGCGCGAGACGTTCAGCCGCGCCGGCGCGGGCGCCATGTTGATGGGGTCCTGCAACACGGTGCCGGTGAAGTGTTCCTTGGGCGCGCGGCGGGTCGGCCGCGTGCCTGCGAGGGTAATGTCCATGGTGTCCTCGTTTCCTGTTACTTCTTGCTGGCGGCGTAGCGCGCCTTGGTCTCGGCGTTCATGGGATAGAGGCCGGGCAGCACCGCGCCGTTGTTCACTTCGTTGACGATCCAGGCTTCCATCCGCTCCTGCTCGACGCCCTCGGCGAGCACGTGGTCGAGCATCGCCGCCGGGATCAGCACGCAGCCATCCTGATCGGCGACGACAATGTCGTTCGGGAACACGGCGACGCCGCCGCAGCCGATCGGCTCGCCCCAGCCGACGAAGGTCAGGCCTGCGACGGACGGCGGCGCGGCATAGCCATCGCACCACACCGGCAGATTGGTGCCGAGCACGCCCTCGACGTCACGCACGACGCCGTCGGTCACGAGCGCGGTGACGCCGCGCTTCATCATGCGGGCGCAGAGGATGTCGCCGAAGATGCCGGCATCGGTGATGCCCATGGCGTCGACCACGGCGATGCAGCCTTCCGGCATCGCCTCGATCGCGGTGCGGGTCGAGATCGGCGACGACCAGGATTCCGGCGTCGCCAGATCCTCGCGGGCCGGCACGAAGCGCAGCGTGAAGGCAGGTCCCACCAGGCGCGGCAGGCCCGGACGCAGCGGACGCGCGCCGCGCATCCACACATTGCGCAGGCCCTTCTTCAGCAGGACCGTGGTGATGGTGGCAGTGGTGATGCCGGCGAGGGTCTTGCGGGCTTCGGGGGACAGCGACATGGGCGAGAACGAGCTCCGAGGTGCAGGAAAGAACGCGCGCATCTTGCGAGCCGGGCGCCTGCCGTCAAGGCCCAAAGCCCTGACACAAACGCGCCCCTGCCGGGCTGTTATGCGACGCGATAACAAGGCTTTATCGGCACCCCCTGCATTAATTTATTGGACTTGCGGGCGCATTTACGCGAAGCAGGGTTGAGGCGGAACTCAAGGTCGAGCCCGCGTTTCCCGAGAAGCCCGATATCGACAGCCCATGGCCGCGACGCTTTCTCCGCCCCGCCTTCTGCCCAGTGGCGACAGCGCCGTCACGGTCGAGTTCAGCCGCACCATCGACGACGCCGCCAACGAGCGCGTGCTCGCACTCGACAAGGCGCTCGCAGCTTCGCCCATCGAGGGCATCTCCGAGACCATCCCGACCTATCGCTCGCTGCTGGTGCATTACGACCCCGGCAAGATCGGATTTGACGCGCTTGGCGAAAAGCTGGTTGCGCTCGCCAGCCAGAAGCTGCCGACGACGACGAGGGCGCGGCGCTGGCGCATTCCCGTCGCCTATGGCGGTGAGCACGGCATTGATCTGGAGGATGTCGCGAAGGCGCTCAACACCACGCCCGACGACATCGTCGCCCGTCATTCCGGAGGCGACTATCGCGTCGCAATGATCGGCTTCACGCCGGGCTGGTCCTATCTCAGCGGGCTCGACAAATCCCTGCACATGTCGCGGCGGCAGTCGCCCCGGCTGTTCACGCCCGCGGGCACAATCTCAATCGGCGGCATCCAGGCGGGCATCCAGTGCCTGGCCGCGCCGAGCGGCTGGCACTTGCTCGGCCGCACGCCTGTCAGAACCTATCAGCTCCACCGCAATCCAACCTTCCTCACCGAGCCCGGTGATCGCGTGACGTTCTTTGCCATCGACCACAAGACGTTCGAGGACATGGACCGCGCCGCGGAAGCCGGCGAGATCATCGCCGAGCGGGTCGACGCATGAGCCGGCTCATTGTCGCCAGCATCGGGCCCGCAAGCTCCGTCCAGGACGGCGGCCGCCACGGCGCGCAGCGCTACGGCCTGACGGTGAGCGGCGCGATGGACCGGCTGGCGTTGGCAGCGGCGAACACGCTGGTCGGCAACGAGCCCTTCGCAGCCGCTGTCGAGATCGGCCCGTTCGGCGCGACCTTCACGGCCAGGGACGGCGCCGTGCGCGTCGCGATATCGGGTGCGCCGCGCAATGCTGATGTCGCCGGCAAACCGGTGGCGATGGACAATTCGGTCACGCTGAAGGACGGCGAGACGCTGACGCTGGGCTTTGCCCGCGGCGGCGCGTTCACCTATCTCGCGATCGAAGGCGCCATCAAAGGCGAAGAGGTGTTCGGCAGCCTCGCGGTCAATGCCCGCGCCGGGCTTGGCAGTCCCTACCCGCGCGCGCTGCAGGCCGGCGACGAATTCACGGTCGATGCCGCCAGCGGCGCGCCCGAATTGCGGATCGAGCTGCCGAAGCCAATAAGCGGCCCGATCCGCGTCGTGCTGGGGCCGCAGGACGACGAGTTCGACGACGCCAACAAGGCGCTGTTCCTGGGGAGCGACTGGAAGATCTCGGCGACGTCAGACCGCATGGGCTACCGGCTCGACGGCCCCGCGATCAAGCATCTGCACGGCCACAACATCGTCTCCGACGGCACGGTCAACGGCAGCATCCAGGTGCCCGGCAATGGCGCGCCGATTGTGCTGATGATGGACCGCGGCACCTCAGGCGGCTATCCCAAGATCGCAACCGTGATCACGGCCGATGTCGGCCGGCTCGCGCAGACCTCGGCAGGAACGGCATTCCGCTTCAAGGCCGTCACGGTGGCCGAGGCGCAGGACGAGGCGCGCAAGTTTCAGCAAATAATCCGCACCCTGCCCGATCGCCTGCGCTCGTCCGACACGGTCGAGCTGAACATCGAGGCGCTCAGCAATGCCAACGTTGCGGGCTATGCGGTGAGCGCGATGGATGCCGGGACCTGGCAGGTCACGGCGGAGCCGTAACGACATCAAGACCAGAGGCGGAGAGCAACCATGAAGACGATCGATCTCAATTGCGACCTCGGCGAAGGTTTTGGCGCGTGGGAGATGGGCAACGATGCCGCCATGATTGACCTCGCAAGCTCAGTCAACGTCGCCTGCGGCTTCCATGCCGGCGACCCCGACATCATGCGCCGCACGGTGGAGCTGGCGAAGGCGCGCGGCGTCTCGGTCGGCGCGCATCCCGGCTATCGCGACCTGCACGGCTTCGGCCGGCATCCGATCGCCGGCCTGAAGGCTTCCGAAATCGAGAACCTCGTCGCCTACCAGATCGGCGCGCTGCAGGCGATCGCGACGGCGGCCGGTCACAAGGTCACGCATGTGAAGGCACATGGCGCGCTGTCGAATGTTGCCTGCGAGGACGACATGACGGCGAAGGCGATCGCTGCGGGAATCAAGGCCGTCGATCCCAGCCTGATCTTCGTGGTGCTGGCCAATTCGAAGCTGGTGAAAGCAGGTGAAGAAGCCAACCTGCCGATGGTGCACGAGGTGTTCGCCGACCGCGCCTATGAGGACGACGGCAATCTCGTCTCGCGCAAGAAGCCCGGCGCGGTGCTGCACGATGCCAAAGTGATCGCCGACCGCGTGGTGCGGATGGTGCAGGATGGCGCGGTGGTGTCGGTCACAGGCAAGGTCATCAAGATGCGCACGGACACGGTGTGCATCCACGGCGACACGCACGGCGCCGTCGAGATCGCGCGGACGCTGCGCCAAGCCTTGAAGGATGCGGGCATCGAGGTCGCGCCGTTCAAGCGCGGGTCGTGATCAGCGGCGAAGACTTGTTAAAACGGGTGCACCGACAGCGTGCCGAAGAGAAGCACTGCGATGAGCGCGCAGGCGCCGTAGATGCCGATGTGGGGCGCGCTCGCCTTTGTCCTGCGCGAGAGCGACCGCGCATAGAGATGAAGCCTGGCTTCCGCCGACAATGCCCGGATGGTCGATTTCCAACGCAGCATCCGGCGAGTATGAACGATCGAACACGACGACTGTAAGACGGCCGTGCAAATAGCGATGGAAGCGCTTTGAAAACTCGCTTTGCAGGTGAAAATTCTCCGCAATCGCGGGTTCCAGGAATCCTATTCGTTAAAGTCCGAGCCAAATGGAACCGGTTCCGGTTCCAACAAACCGAAACCGCGAAAACAACCCCATGCACAGTAGAACGCCGTCGCAGGCGCGATGCACGGCGACGGCGATTCAGGGAGATCCCGCCGCGGCTTAGTAGACGTCGGCCTGGAAGCGGCCGGTCTTCTTCAACTCGGCGACAAAGCTGACGGCCTCGTCGGTCGAGCGCGCGCCGAACTGGGCGACGATGTCGACCAGAGCACGTTCGACGTCCTTGGCCATGCGCTTGGCATCGCCGCAGATATAGAGATGCGCGCCTTCGGCGAGCCAGGTCCACAGCTCGCGGCCGACCTCGCGCATGCGGTCCTGCACATAAAACTTCTTCTCGCCGTCGCGCGACCAGGCCAGCGACAACCGGGTCAATTGCCCCGACGTCTTCATCGCATTGAGCTCGTCCTGGTAGAAGAAATCGCAATCGCTGCGCTGATGGCCGAAGAACAGCCAGTTCTTGCCGGGCGCGCCGGTCGCCTTGCGATCGAGCAGAAAGGCGCGGAACGGCGCGATGCCGGTGCCGGGCCCGATCATGATGATAGGCGTCTTCGGATCCTGCGGCAGGCCGAAGCCGTGCGCCTTCTGCACATAGACCTTGAGCGTCTCGCCGTCATTGATGCGCTCGCCAAGGAAGGTCGAGGCAACACCGAGCCGCTTGCGCTTGTTGATGACATAGCGCACGGAATCGACCGTGAGCGAGAGCTTCCCGGGCGTCGCATTGTGCGACGACGAGATCGAATAGAGCCGCGGCTGCAGCGGCTCGAGCGCCTCGACGAATGCTTCCGGATGCGGCCGCGTGCCGGAGAACTTCTGCAGCGTGGCCATCACGTCGAGAGTGGCCGCATCGCCATCGGGATCTTCACCTTGTGCCAGCGCGCGCGCCTTCTCGCGCTGCGCGCCGCCGGTGATGAAGGAGATCAGCTCGAACAGCGAGTCCGGTGCCGGCGACAGCGAGACATCGTCGATCAAGACCTCACGCAAGGTCTTGCCGTTGACCTTGGTCGTGTGCGACGCACCGAGCAGCGCGATGATCTGGTCGACGAGGCCGACATCGTTGCGCGGGAACACGCCAAAACTGTCGCCGACGACGTAATCGAGCTTGCTCTCGGAGAGATCGAATTCGATGTGATAGGTCTCTTTCTCCGACTTGCCCTTGTTGAGCAGGCGCCGCGACAGGAAGGTCGCCGCAACCGGGTTGTCGCGCGAGCGGCCGGGCTCGGCGATCGTAACCGTCACCGCCGGCGCTGCCGCGACATCCGCCTTGCCCGCCGGCTTGTCACCTCCCTTGGCCGCGGGCGCCTTGTCCAGCTCCTCGTAGAGCGATTTCAGCATCCGGGCGGTTTCCTTGCCGCCGGGGACGCAGAGATTGAGCCGCGCTTCGCTGCGGCTCGCGATCGCTTCCGAATAGTCGCTGCAATTGTAGCCACACTGGCCGCAGTCCTGCTGCGCCATCGCCGCCATCATCTTGCGGCGGACGGGGCGGCCTTCGGCCAGCTTCATGCGGTCGGCAATCGGCATGGTCTGGTCATGCCACGGCGCTTCACCGTCGTCGCCGTCGCCACTTTGCATGACAGCGGTGCCCTGCTCCGCGGACAGCGGCGTCGCCACGTCAGGCGACAACAGGCCGGCAAAGAAGCCGTTCAGCCAGGAACGCTGCGCGTCCGAGAACGGGGCGCTGGCGGGGATGATGTCGAGTTTCGGCGGAGGTGTGATCTGGTTCATGCGGACACCTGTGCATCGGCAAGCTTGCGCAGCGTCTCGCCGTCGTGGCGGCGCGCGAAAGCGAGGAAGGTTTCGTCGGGCGATGAGCGATGGGCGAGATAGGCCTTGAGCAGCGCCTCGACCGTCTTCGGCGCGTCCTCGGCCTTGAGGTCGTGATAGACCTCCTGCCCGACGTCCGCGTCGGGACCGAACCCGCCGCCGGTGAAGAGGTGATAGCCCTCGACCGTGTCCTCCTCGCTCACGGGCACGCGGGCGCCGATCAGGCCGATGTCGCTGATGTAGTGCTGCGCGCAGGAATGATGGCAGCCGGTGACGTGGATGTTGACAGGCTTGTCCATGGCGACACGCGGCTCGCACCAGTCGCCGATCTCGGCGGCATTGCGCTTGGTGTTCGACGCGGCAAAGCGACAACCGGCATTGCCGGTGCAGGCGATCAGGCCGGCACGGATATGCGAGGCCTCGGCCGCAAGCCCGAGCTCCTTGATCGCGGCGGTCGCAAGCGCGACGTTCTCGTCGCGCACGCCAGAGATCAGCAGGTTCTGCCAGACGGTCAGGCGGATCTCACCGTCGCCGAGATCGCGTGCGACCTTGGCAAGGCCGCGCATCTGGTTGCAGCTGATCTTGCCGAGCGTCAGCGACACGCCGATCCAGTTCAAACCATCCTGCTTCTGCTTGTGCACGCCGACATGCGCCATGCGGTCCGCGACAGGCCGCGGGGCAAACGCCTCCTCCGGCACGCGCGCGAAAGGCGTCTTCAGCCGCTCCTCGACGAGTTTGAGGAAGCCGTCATGGCCCATCGCATCGAGCACATATTTCAGCCGCGCCTTGTTGCGGTTGGTGCGATCGCCATGCTCGATGAAGACGCGCACGATGGCGTCGGCAACGGCAGTGGCCTGCTCCGGCTTGACGATGATGCCGGAGTATTTTGCAAAGTCCTTGTGACCGGTGATGCCGCCAAGGCCGAGTCTGAACCAGACCCCGGGCTCGACGCCAAAACCGTCCTTCACCTCATGGGCGGTGAAGGCGATGTCGTTGGTCTCCTCCAGCACCGCGATCTTGCCGGCGCCGTCGAAGGCAACGTTGAACTTGCGCGGCAGGCCGTAGAGCGAACGATCGTTGAGGATGTGATAGTGCCACTCGCGCGCGAAGGGCCGCGTATCGATCAGCTCCTGCGGATCGATGCCGGCGGTCGGGGTCCCTGTCACGTTGCGGATGTTGTCGGCGCCGGAGCCGCGCGAGCACAGGCCGAGGTCCTGGATGCCCTCGAGCAGCTTGGTCGCGTTCTTCGGCGGGAGCTCGCGAAGCTGGAGATTGGCGCGCGTGGTGACGTGGCTGTAGGGCCCACACAGTTCCTCGGCGAGATCGGCAAGCCCCGACAGCTGCCAATGCTTCATGATGCCGTTCGGGATGCGCAGGCGGCACATATAGGAGTCCTGCGTCGGCGCGACGTAGAAGATGCCGTAGTAGCGCCAGCGGAAATTGTCCGCCGGGCTCGGCGGCGCGTTGTCCAGCGCCTGCTGGCGCAGCCGCGGATAGGCATCGAAGGGATGCTCGTCGCGCTTGAACTTCTCCTGATCGGCAAGCTTCTTGCCCGATGCGATGATCTTGTCCTGCGCCTTGATGTGCGCGGCGTCAGGGCCAACAGGCTCGGCATTGGCCTTGCCGGCGGCGCCGCCAAGGCCGCGGCCGACCTTGCTGATCTGGAGACCGGTCGTGAAACCTTCGAGATAGCGTTTCTGCTCGTCGGTGAAGTCGACTGCGAGCGTTTCGATTTTCATGGTCGGTAACGAAGCTCCTGCGGCCACCGGGGTGGCATCGACGGAATGGGAAGGCCCCGCGAGGAACTCAGCTGGCCCAAAAGCCTGCTTCGCCACCCAACGGTCCAATCAGCTTCGTTGCTGTGGGACTTGGCTCAGCAGGCATCTGCGACAAGCTGGCCGCACTGCAACATACAAGTTGCGTGCCAGCTTCCGTGAAATAAAAACAGATGTTATTTCAGATGATTGCGGGCGCCTCCGGAATTATCCGGGGCTCGTTCCTTGATGAAATTCGGGCAGCCGGCTTAAAATTTAGCCGATGCTCCCGGGCGCCCAAAAAGCATGCAGGCCGGGAATCAGGCCTTCCAGCGACCGACCTCGAAGGCTTCGAGGTGCCCGGGGATGTTGTCGGGATTGAAGGCCGGGCCGGCAAACGCGCCGAACGGCGCAGGCGCTTCAGTGGGCTGTCGACGACCGAGAGCCGCGTCATAGAGATCGGGCCTGAACACGGCCATGGCCGTCTTGACGCCGTCAGGCGTCAGCGGCGTCTGTCCCCAGCGCACCATCTGCGCGTAGAGCCAGGCGGCCTGGACCGGATCGGGGCGCCCCGCCCCTTCGCGCCCAACCAGCAGATAGCGGTCGCTCTCGCGCACCGTACCGTCGGGCGAAATCTTGAGGCGCCCATCAAGGGTGCGCTGGATCACCTCGGCATCGACGCCGATCCGCTCCGGTTGCGCCAGGATGCGCGCAGCCTCGGTCCGGTTCTCCGGATGCTCAATGAAGGCCGCGGCCTCGGCGGCAGCCCGCACGAGGCTCGCGACCACATCCGGATTCTTGTCGGCCCAGACCTGACGAACCGCCAGCACCTTTTCGGCCGCGCGAACGAGAATGTCGGAGGAGAAATGCAGGATGTGACCGATGCCGAGATCGACGGCGACCGAGTTCCAGGGCGCGCCGACGCAGAAGGCATCGACATGGCCGCTCTTGAGGCTGTCGACCATGAAAGGCGGCGGCAGCACCACCAGGCGCACATCCTCGTCGGGATCGACGCCGGCCGCCGCCATCCAGAACCGGAGCTGATAATTGTGGGTCGAGAACGGAAAGGTCATGCCGAAGGTCAAGGGATCGGCGCCCGCATTGCGCCTGATGGCCACCACCTTCGCTAGCGCTTTCGCTGTGGCCATCGGATCGAAGCGGTCGCCATCGACCTGCTCCATCAGCGCGGCATGCAGTGCCGGCGAGACCGTGATCGCATTGCCGTTGATGCCGAGGTTGAAGGGCGCCGCGATCGGCACCTTGACGTGGCCGAGCCCGAGCGAGGACGCGATCGCAACCGGCGCCAGCAGATGCGCGGCGTCGAACAGGCCGATGTTCAGCTTGTCGCGGACGTTCGACCAGGACACCTCGCGCACCAGCTCGATCTCGAGGCCTTCGGCCGCCGCAAAACCCTTGTCGACCGCAACGATCAGGGCGGCGGCATCGACCAGCGGGATGAATCCGATGCGAAGCGGAGTGGTCATTTCAGCATCTCCGACGCGGTGATGATCGACTGCGCGATCTCGCCGATTTTCTTCTTTTCGCGCATGGCGGTGGAGCGCAGCAGCACGTAGGCCTCGTCCTCGTTGAGGCCCTTGACCTTCATCAGGATGCCCTTGGCCTTCTCGATGATCTTGCGGTCCTCGAGCTGCGACTTGGTCCGCTCCAACTCCTCCTGAAGCTTGGCGAAGGCGTTGAAGCGCGACACGCAGAGATCGAGGATCGGCTTGATGCGCTCCTTCTTCAGCCCGTCGACGATGTAGGCCGACACCCCGGCTTCGACCGAAGCCTGGATCGAGGCGGAATCGCTCTGGTCGACAAACATCGCGATGGGACGCTTCACCGCGCGGCTGACCTGGAACATCGCCTCCAGCACGTCGCGGCTGGGGTTTTCCAGATCGATCAGGATGATGTCGGGGTCAACAGCATAAATACGAGCGAGCAGGCTCTGCATCTCGCGGATATGGACGACTTGCGTGAACCCGGCCTCCCGCAACCCCTCCTCGAGGATCGCGGCCCTGACCGGGCTTTCGTCGACGATCACGATCTTGGGCGACTGTTCGGCGCTCATGGCTCACTCACGGCAGGTGATTCATCCATAGCACGCCGGAACGCCCTGCAAAGGGTTGTAATTATGGGCAATTGGGACTAGCTCAAGCCTGTCAATCAGGCAGATTTGAATATGGATCAGACGGCTGCGCGCGAGGTCAGATTCGTGTCGCTGGGGGATGGCTGAGACAACGAATGTAAACTTTTTGAGCCGCCCGCTCCCCGCAGTAGTCTACAATCATCGAAATCGTGGAGAACGCGATGAGCACGCATCTGGCACGAATGCGTTCCGAAGTCTGGTCAAGCTGATACGACAGAGGGAGAGTTCTTGCATGCAGTGGAGAAGCTGCGCAACGAAGCCCCGAAAGACGGAGTGACCGTCCGCATTCGAGAACGGTGACAGACCGTAATGGGTCAGAATCGCTCGGTGAGATCGAACGTCAGTCGTGGTGCCGGTACTCCTGCTTGCGAATGTCGATACCGACGGCTGGGTGACATACTGAACAAGTCGATATGATTAAGTTCCCTGGACCGCCACCTGTGGGCCCCGCTGACAGTTACTTCCATGCGGTCTGGATCGATGCCCAGGAGGATGAGCCAATCGAATGGTTCGACGAACTCGACGCATCTCGCTTGTCGATTCGTTGCGTCAGGAAGTACCGCGATGGCCGCCTCGAAGCATATAGCTATGCCAGCGGCAACTGGCGGGACGTCATGCCTGAGGGTTCATTCCCGCCGCTCGCGGTCATCAACAGAGACCCGCAGTTCGTTGCAAAGGAAATCTCGAAATCCGAATTCGAGTTCGTGTGGGATCAGGCAAAACGGTCTGCCATTGATCAGAGAATGGGTTGAAATTTGCTATCCGATCAATTACTTGGATCCTAAATCCGAATAATTCAGATCAAGGTTCCAGCCGATCACATGGAAAGAGCGCCACGCATTTCATTCACGTCACTCGGCTGCCCCAAGGCATTGGTGGATTCCGAGCGCATCATCACGCGCCTGCGCGCGGAGGGCTACGAGCTCGCCCGCAAGCACGATGGGGCCGACATCGTCATCGTCAACACCTGTGGCTTCCTCGACAGCGCCAAGCAGGAATCGCTCGCCGCGATCGGTGAGGCCATGGCCGAGAACGGCAAGGTGATCGTGACGGGCTGCATGGGCGCCGAGCCGGAGGCGATCGAGCAGGCCTATCCCGGCGTGCTCTCCATCACCGGTCCGCAGCAATATGAGAGCGTGCTGGATGCCGTGCATCGCGCGCTGCCGCCGGCACACAATCCGCATCTCGACCTGATACCGCCGCAGGGCATCAAGCTCACGCCGCGGCACTACGCGTACCTGAAGATTTCCGAAGGCTGCAACAACCGCTGCACCTTCTGCATCATCCCGAAGCTGCGCGGCGACCTGGTCTCGCGTCCGGCCGACGACGTGCTGCGCGAGGCCGAGCGTCTGGTCGGCGCCGGCGTCAAGGAGCTCTTGGTGATCTCGCAGGACACCTCGGCCTATGGCGTCGATCTCAAATATGCCGAGAGCCCGTGGAAGGACCGCCAGGTCCGCGCCAAATTCCTCGACCTCGCGCGCGAGCTCGGCGAGCTCGGGGCCTGGGTTCGCTTGCAATACGTCTACCCCTACCCGCATGTCGACGAGGTCATCGCGCTGATGAACGAGGGCAAGGTGCTGCCCTATCTCGACATCCCGTTCCAGCATGCAAGCCCCGAGGTGCTGAAGGCGATGAAGCGCCCGGCCGCGCAGGACAAGACGCTGGCGCGCATCAAGCGCTGGCGCGAGGAATGCCCCGATCTCGCGCTGCGCTCGACCTTCATCGTCGGCTTCCCCGGCGAGACCGATGCGGATTTTGCGTATCTGCTCGACTGGCTCGAGGAAGCCGAGATCGATCGGCTCGGTTGCTTCAAATACGAGCCGGTCGCCGGCGCCACCGCGAACGCGATCGAGAACCCAGTGCCTGATGAGGTCAAGCAGGAGCGCTACAACGCGCTGATGGCCCGCCAGCAGAAGATCTCCGCGCGCAGGCTGAAGCGCAAGGTCGGCACGCGCCAGCAGATCATCATCGACGAGGTCGGGCCGACTGTTGCGAAGGGCCGGTCGAAGGCGGATGCGCCGGAGATCGACGGCGCGGTGTATCTCTCAAGCCGCCGGCCGCTACGTGTCGGCGAGATCGTCACTGCGAAGATCGAGCGCGCGGACCAGTACGATTTGCACGGCAGTGTCGCGGGGTTCTAGCAGCGCTTGTTGCGCGCAGACGTCCCCACACCGTCATGGCCGGGCTTGTCCCGGCCATCCACGCCAAAACGACGTAGACTGAAGAACGTGGATGCCCGGGACAAGCCCGGGCATGACGACCTCTTACGAATGTTCGCGTGAGATAGCCCAGAGCCGCAGATCTATAGCTACGCCAGCCATTTCGGCACCCAGCGCTCCGGGCGCGGGGCGCGGGCGAGATCGGCCTGGGCTTCAGCGAGCGGCGCCGGCTCGCCGCCGATGGTCGGGCGCACATCGTACTCGAAATTCGGCATGACGCGGCCGTCGGCGTAGAGGCCGAATTTCATCGCGTACCATAAGCCCAACTCGGGCTGGGCGCGGCGCATCTCTTCGCGCAGGTCGCGCAAGAGGGACTCGATCGAGGCGGCTTCGTCGAACGGCTGCGGGCCGCGCGACAGCACGCGCGCCTCGTATTGCTTGCCGACGATTGCGATCTCGAAGTGCGTCTTGTCCCAGGCGTTCTTGCCCTTGGGCAGGTGCGCGGCGAGGCGCCAGCCGAGCTCGGCCATCAGGCGGTGATTGGCCCAATATTCCTCGCGGTCCCGGCTCCACTTCTCGACGAAGCCGCGGAAATCAGGCAGCTCCGAGGTGCCATCCTCGCAGGCAACAGGCTCGCCGGCCGGCCGCCTCGCGAGCCATTGCGCCAGCTCGACCGTCTGCGGCTCGACCTCGTCATGCGGCCGCAAATCGTGCCAGGCCTTGTCGAATTGCTGCGCGGTCAACTTGGTCAGCAGCGCGTCGAGGGACGGCGCGAGCAGCTCGTAATCGCCCTCCGAGCCGAGCCCCACGATCGGGGGATCGTCGCGGTCGAGGCCGGCGCCGTACCAGCCACCGACGGCCGAACCATCGGGCAGGCGCATGAACAGCGCAAAGCGATCGCGCAAGGGGCTGCCGTCGAAAATCGGCGCCTGGTCGGAGAACTGGCCCTGCAGGGAGAAGCAACCGACGCTGCCCCAGGGGCGCCCGTTCAACCAGCCGGCAAAATCCAGCAGCAAAGGCGGCGCCTCGATGCCCGGCGGAAACGCGCCGCGAATGCTGTCGAGGTCGATCGGGTATGAGGTGTCGGACAAGGCTGACAACTGTCTTGATGGTCCCGCCCTGTTGGTCGGTTCCGGCGCGCGGCCGGTTCGAACCAATTCGCGTCCCGTGATCACAAACGCGCTAGGGGCGCGTTTGTTTCCGGGCAGCAATCAAATGACATGCAATCACAAGATCCAATTACTGCCCGGGCTGCGCACACTGGCCGCCGCATTGACCCTGCTCACGATTCCGGCCGCGGCGCAATCCCCGTCACCGGCGCAGGCACGGCAATGGTGTTTCGGTTCCGGCGAGGTCAGTGACGAGCAGCGGCTCGCCGGCTGCTCGGCCGTGCTGCAGGCCACCCCGTCGAACCAGCGCGCGCTCGCCAATCGCGGCGAGATCTACCGGCGCAGGGGCGAGACCGAGCGGGCCGTGGCCGACCTCAACCGCGCGATCGATCTCGACGAGACCGATGCCATCGCATGGTACAATCGCGGCATCGCCCATGACGATCTCGGCGACCGCGACCACGCCATCCTCGACTACACCCGCGCCATCCGCCTCAGGCTCGACGCGCGCTATTACAACAACCGCGGCAACTCCTATATCGCCAAGAACGACTTTGAGCACGCGCTCGCCGATTACGATCAGGCGATCAAGCGCGATCCGAAATTCGCGCTCGCCTTCTTCAACCGCGGCACGGCCTATCGCAATCATGGCGAGGCCGACCGTGCGCTGGCGGATTTCGACATGTCGATCAAGCTCGATCCGAACTATGGCCCGGCCTATGGCAATCGCGCGCGCATCTACCGCGACAGGGGCGATCGGGATCGCGCGCTGGCCGATTTCGGAAAGTCACTGCAGCTCTCGCCGAACAACGACCGCGATTACTATGCGCGCGCGAACATGTATTTCGACGCGCACGACTTTGCGCGGGCGCTGGATGATTACGATCGCGCGCTCAAGGCCAATGCCAGCTATTCTGGCGTCTTCAACGCGCGCTGCATGACGCGCGCGATTCTCGGACGTCTGCAGGACGCGCTGGCCGATTGCGAACAATCGCTGCGGATGCGGCCTGACGATCCCTCCACGCTCGACAGCCGCGCCTTTGTCCATCTCAAGCAAGGCGATCTCGACGCGGCGATCGCCGACTACGATGCAGCATTACGCGCAAAACCGGAGCTCGACAGCTCGCTCTATGGCCGGGGGCTCGCAAAGCGGAAGAAGGGCGACAACGACGGTGCCGAGCGCGACATCGCGGCCGCGAAGGCCATCAACGCCGGTATTGCCGACAGCTTCGCGCATTACGGAATAGAATAGGCACTGCGCCGAATTGTGACACTATAGTGCATTCACGCAGAGGTCATGGACTCGTCCTAATTCTCGCGCGCCTTCAAACGCCAACGAGGAACGATGATGAGCCGCCTCCCGGACATGCTGCGCACGCAGCGCTTCGACGACTACCGCTTCTACCACCAGAGCACCGTCAACCAGACGCTGCACCTTATCAGCGCGATCATCTTCCTCGGCTGCTACGCGCTGCTGTTCAAAGACCCTGCGCTCGCCGGATTGGTCGGCTGGCTCGCGATGCTGACGCGACAGACCGGGCATTTCTTCTTCGAGCCCAACGGCTATGACGCCGTCAACGACGTCAGCAACGACTACAAGGAATCGATCAAGGTCGGCTACAACCAGACCCGCAAGATCATCCTGCTGCTGGTCTGGGGCAGCGCGCCGATTGCGCTCTACGTCCATCCGACGCTGTTCGGTCTGTTTACCCCGCCTGCCGATCGCCTCGACTTCATCCGCCATGTCGGCATGCTGTGGCTCGCGATCGGCATCGGCGGCGGGCTGGCGCGCGTGCTCCAGCTGTTTGCGACGCGCGGCGTCACCACCGGGCTGGTGTGGGCGTTCAAGGTGCTGACCGATCCCTTCCACAACATCGCGTTGTACTGGAATTCGCCGCTCAAGCTGATGCGCGGCGAGCTCATCGACAGCGCGATTGCGGACGCGGATTGGGGCGACGACGATGCCGAGGAAGCCGCGCATTCGGCTTGAGGGGATCCAGGCCAGGCGAAAACAACGGCTTGACAGACACGGCCATCAGGCTGTACGGACGCGCCTCATGATGACCACTCGGACCCATCTGCGCCAAGCCATGCGTCGTCGCTCCCGCGACGATGAAGGGTTGCGCCATGTCCGACGACGCCGCTGAAGCACTGACATTCAGCTGAAGTTTTCGAGAAGGCCGCACCCGCAAAGTGCGGCCTTCTTGCTTTTCGCGTCCCTTTTTCAGACCCAAATCTTCCTGCCTCCAGAGGAGTTCGACATGACCACCGCCACCCATCCGTATGACGCGCTGATGGACATCACTGCACGGCCCAAGGCCGTGTTCGTCCGTGGCGCCGGCTCATACCTCTGGGACGACAGTCGCAAGCGCTATCTCGACTTCGTGCAGGGCTGGGCGGTGAACTGCCTCGGCCACTCGCCGCCGACGGTTGCGGAGGCGCTCGCTGCACAGGCCAAGCGGCTGCTGACGCCGAGCCCGGCCTTCTACAACGAGCCGAGCCTCAAGCTGGCGCAGGCGCTCGTCGATAACAGCGCGTTCGACCAGGTGTTCTTCGCCAATTCCGGCGCCGAGGCCAATGAGGGCGCGATCAAGCTCGCGCGCAAATATGGCAGCCTGCACAAGGGCGGCGCGTTCGAGATCATCACCTTCGAAGGCGGCTTCCACGGCCGGACGCTGGCGACGATGTCGGCCTCGGGCAAGAAGGCGTTCGAGCCGCTGTTCGAGCCGAAGGTATCAGGCTTCAAGAAGGCGAAGCTGAACGACATCGGCTCGGTCGAGAAACTCATCAACAGCAATACCGTCGCCGTCATGCTCGAGCCGATCCAGGGGGAATCCGGCGTGTGGCCGGCGACCGATCAGTTTCTGCGGGAGCTGCGCGCGCTCACCAAGGCACACGGCCTGCTGCTCATTTTCGACGAGATCCAGACCGGCATGGGCCGGACCGGAAAGCTCTTTCACTACGAGCACACCGGCATCGCACCTGACATCATGACGCTCGGCAAGGGCATCGGCGGCGGCGTGCCGCTCGCAGCGCTGCTTGCGACCGAGCGCGCCTCCTGCTTCGAGCATGGCGACCAGGGCGGCACGTTCAACGGCAATCCGGTGATGTGCGCGGCCGGCCTTGCGGTGCTCGAGGAAATCAACACGCCGGAATTCTTGAAATCGGTCAGCGAGACCGGCCTGCTACTGGAAAGCGAGCTGCAAAAGGTCTCGGCGCGGCACGGCCTCGGCGGCGTGCGCGGCCGCGGCCTGCTGCTGGCGCTCGACCTCAAGCTGCCGATCGCGCCCGGGATCATCGCGCAGGCGTTCGAGGCCGGCGTGCTGCTCAATGCACCACAGCTCGACACGCTGCGCTTCATGCCGGCGCTGAACGTCACGAAGGCTGAGATTGTGGAGATGATCTGGTGCCTCGATGCGATCCTGACCAAGGCCGGCGCGGCGAGACGGGTGGCGTAAGCGCACTCGTGCCCCGGACGCCATCAGCGCGTTTACGCGCGTCCTTGACGCGCGATGGCAGCGCCCCCTTCGGCGGTGCGCTGCTGAGCCGGGGCCCATATCGCGGCAATGCGCTCTGCAGCGCCTGGGTCCCTGTGTGTGGAAAGTCTGTCATGATGGCGGTGGGCGGGAAGCCGTTGG
>NZ_JARXWB010000040.1 GCF_029892425.1 Bradyrhizobium sp. BR13661
GAGACCGGGCCGGATCACGGCGTCAAGCGCCAAGGACCCAACGGCTTCCCGCCCACCGCCATCATGACAGACTTTCCACACACAGGGACCCATACGCCGCAGCAATAGTTGTTGCGCGAGACGGTCATTGCCTATCCTCGCCAAACTGCTGCTGCGGCGTATGGGTCCCGGCTTTCGCCGGGACGACAGCAAGGGTTGGAGCGACGGTGGATGCTACATCCGCAACAACGCCTGCCGGTCAATCTTCCCCGTGCCCGTCTTCGGCAGTTCGTCGATGAAGATCACCTCGCGCGGATATTTGTACGGCAGCAGCTTGCCCTTCACATAATCCTGCAGCCGCCGCGTCGTCTCGCTCTGGTCCGTGGCGCTGATGTTCATCACCACGACCGCTTTCAGCGTCATGCGCCTGTCAGGCAGTTCAGCCGCGAAAACCGCGCACTCGCGGATGTCAGGGTGATCGGCGAGGCACAGTTCGACCTCGAGCGGGTAGACCCATTGGCCCGAGATCTTGATGAGATCATCGGCACGGCCGCGGAAGAAATGAAAGCCGTCGCTGTCTCGGACGAAACGGTCGCCGGTGTAGATCCAGCCCCCCTCGCGGATGGTCTCGGCGGATTTGTCCGGCCGATTCCAGTACAGCGGCGTGTTGGAATCGCCGCGTACCCACAAAATGCCTTCCTCGTTGTCGCCGACCTCGCGACCGTCCTTGTCGCGTAAGCTCACCTCATAGCCGGGCACGCGCAGGCCGGCGGCACCGAGCTTCTTCTGCGCAGGGCTGTTGGAGAGATAGATGTGCAGCGCCTCTGTCGAGCCGAGGCCTTCGACGATCTCGAGCCCGGTGAGCGTCTTCCAGCCGTTGAAAACTTCGGCGGAGAGCACTTCGGCCGCGGAGAGGGACATGCGCAGGGACGAGAAGTCTGTCCGGGCTGCACCTTCGGCCTTGGTCAGCGATGTGTAGAGCGTCGGCAGGCCGAAGAAGACTGTCGGTTTGTACTGCTCGATCGCAGAAAAAATCGACGCCGGCTTGGGCTGACCCGGCAGCAGTAGCGTCGCTGCTCCCGCCGAGAACGGGAAGGTGACAGAATTGCCGAAGCCATACGCGAAGAAGATCTTTGGTACCGAGAAGCATATGTCGTCAGGCGTCAGCTTCAGCACGTTCCGCGCGAAGGCGAGATCGCTATAGGCCATGTCGTGCTGGAGATGCACGATGCCCTTGGGCCGACCGGTCGAGCCGGACGAATACATCCAGAACGCCATCTCGTTCCGATGCGTCTGAGCTTCCGCCAATTCGATTGGAAATTGCGAAAGCCAGTCTGCGGCGGCGATCGCCTTCGGCGCGGCGTGGTCGCCGAGATGGCCATTGACGACGATCAGCGTATGTAGCTGAGTGTCCTTGCAGGCCTCGGCATTGAAGCGCGCACAGAACTCGGCATCCGCCACCGCAGCGGTCGCGCCGGAATCGGCGAGATAGAATTGCAGGAGATCGGGCGGTGTCAGCGTGTTGATCAGCAGCGGCACGAAGCCCGCGCGTACCGCGCCGAAGATGGCGGCGGGGTAGGCCGGTGTGTCATCGAGGAACAGCAGTACGCGGTCGCCGCGCTTGAGGCCCAGCGATGCAAAGCCGTTGCCCCAGCGGCAAGCGTCTGCACAGAGCTCGGCATAAGTGCGTGTGCCCGCAGGCCCAATGAGCGCGAGCTTGTCGCCGCGACCCCTAGCAAGATTGTCGAACAGCACACGGCTGGCGTTGTAGATGTCCGGAACGGCAAAGCCGATTTCGCGGGCGCCCGCGCTGTCGGCGGGCACCTGGTCGCGAATCTCGCTGATCATGCCGTCACCTCGTCGACCGCATCTCCGCCGCCGTTCTTCTCGGCCTCGTAGCGGGCCATGAAGGCCGGCGACATCGCACGCAGACGCGCATCGTCGATGCGGCCGGAGCGGGTGATGTAGCTATAGGCAAAGTCGAGCAGGCCGAGCTGCATGTGCTGGGCAAAGTGCTCGTACCAGAACGCGCTTGTGCGCGCGGCATTGACGAGCTTCTGCACCACAGGCTTGCGCGCGGCCTGGTAGCGATGCAGCGCCGTCGTCAGATGTGCGTCCGATTCCAGCGCCTTGACCAGCGCGATCGCGTCCTCGATGGCGAGCCGCGTGCCGGAGCCGATCGAGAAATGCGCCGAGTGCAGCGCATCACCCATCAGCACCATGTTCTTGAACGACCAGTGCTCGTTCCAGACCCACGGGAAATTGCGCCAGACCGATTTGTTGGAGACGAGGCAGTGGCCGCCGAGCGTGTCGGCAAACACCTCCTCGCAGACGCCCTTGGATTGCTCGGCGTCCTTGTAGGCGAAGCCATAGGCCTGCCAGGTGGCGTGATCGCATTCGACCAGGAAGGTGCTCATGGTCGGCGAATAGCGATAATGATGGGCGTTGAAGGCGCCGCGGTCGGTTTTCACGAAGGTCTGCGACAGCGTGTCGAAACGCTTCGAGGTGCCGTACCAGACGAATTTGTTGGAGGAGTAGGACAACGATGTGCCGAAATCGCCCTCATAGGCGCGGCGCACCAGCGAGTTCAGGCCATCGGCGGCAACGATCAGATCGGGGCCGTTGAGCTGGTCGATCGCCTGGATCTGGGTGTCGAAGCGCGCCGTGACGCCAACATCGAGCGCGCGCTGCTGCAGGAATTGCAGGAGCTCCAGCCGTCCGATCGAGGAGAAGCCGACGCCGTCGATCGCGACATGATCGCCGCCATGGTTCAGCGTGATGTTCTCCCAGCTCTCCATATGCGGCGCGATCGCGTCGACCGTCTCGGGGTCGTCGGCGCGCAGGAACTCGAGGGCCTGGTCGGAGAACACGACGCCAAAGCCCCAGGTCGCATCGGCCGGGTTCTGTTCGAACAGGTCGACTTGATCCTCGGGGTGACGCTTCTTCCAGAGATAGGCGAAGTAGAGCCCGCCGGGCCCCCCGCCAATCACGGCGATCCGCAAATTCTGCCTCCCTAATTGACAGTATACTTACTATCTCAGGGTAGACTAATGGGCTCCGGCCACCCACGCCAGCGGAATTATCGACAGGCGTAGCGCACCGCAGCACGGCCGCGGGCACCCACATTGCGCGTGCCCGAAACCGTCAACTGCGAATCATAGCCAAACCGCGTCGGATTGACCACCCGGGCGTCAGACGCAGCGCTTTACGTAGACCCCGTTCACCAGCACCCGGGTACAGCGAACCACTGGCACGGGGTGGCGAACCACAACCGCGCCATTAGGGCCTGCGCAACCGGCGCGGTAGACGCCGCGGGCGCACACCACCGCGTTGGCATCGGATGACTCGAAGGTCATGGTCGCCGCAAAAGCGAAGAGCGCGGAAGCGATAAGCAGGAATGAACGCATGTCTTCCTCCCAGATTTTGTCGTGATTGAATCGTTGTTGGCACACGATTAGTCGCCGCAGGCGCGCGATAATTCATTCGCGCGCCACCGGATATCAATCGCGCGTGAACTGCGCGCCGCTTATCGCGCCGCGAATGGCGCAAGCACTTCCTTGCAGCCGGGCGACAGCGAAGCCGCGTTGCTGGCAATACACTGCACGATACGACCGCCACCGGGCTCGACGCCGGCGCAGAGCGAGCGGACGTCGGCGCCGCACGCGGAGCGGAGGATGAACAGCTCTTCGCGCGGCCGCAATGGTCGCAAGACGATCACAGCGGGCGCGGCAGCCGGTGCTGCGGCCGCAGCGGGTGCGGCACCGGCTGCTGGTGCTGCCGTTGCAGTCGCGCCGCCGCTACCAGCCACAGCGCTCACCTTGGCGCACGCCGCCGACACCTTGGCCTTGTTCTTCTCCAGGCATTCCAGCGCAGGCGCACCGCCCGGCGGCACGCTGGCGCAGACCTTGGGATAGTCGGCGCGGCAGGCGCTCTTGACCGCAGCAGTCTGGGCACTGCTCGGCTGCTTGGCGGCGGCCTTTGGAGCGGCCGCGGCGGCCGGCTTTGCTGCGGGTTCGGCGGCAGGGGCCGCTTCGGTCTTTACAGGCTCAGATTTGGCAGGCTCAGATTTGGCGGGCGCTGCTTCGGTCTTTGGGGCCGCCGCCGGTTCGACGGCGCGAACTGCGCTCTGGCATCCCGCCGACAGGCTCGACATGTGGCCCTGCAAACATTGATACGCTTCGACGCCGCCCGGCGTCACGCTCGCGCAATGCGCCATAAAATCCGAGCGGCATGCGGAGCGAATGGCGCTCTTCTGGGCCTCGGTCTGCGCGAATGCGCTTGTTGCAGTTGCGAAGAGTGCTGCTGCGAGCAACGCGTGACGCGTTGATGCATGTTTCAACGTGTTGAACATCTGAGTGAATTCCTGCCCTGTCGGTAACGCCGACGTTTTCTTAAAACTGATGCAAACAAATCATCGCGGGTGATGCCGCGCGCGGCATCCTTGGCCGCTTTGGCCACTACCGCAAGTAGATAATGTCAGTGCAATTGCGACGTAACTACGTCGTCAGAGCTTGATCATCCGCTTGCCGCGGTTCTCGCCGGCGAGCAATCCGATCAATGCTTTCGGCGTGTTCTGCAAGCCGTCGATGATGTCTTCCTGTACTTTCAGCTTGCCGGATTTGACCCAGGCCTGAAGATCGCCGAGCGCGCGCTGGCTGTCCTTCATGTAATCCATCACGATGAAGCCCTGCATCACGAGCCGCTTCACCACGATCAGTCCGGGCACGCCGCGCGGGCCGTGCGCCGACGGCGCGCCGTCATATTGCGAGATCGCGCCGCAGCAGGCGATGCGGCCGTAATTGTTCATCTGTGGAATACAGGCTTCGAGAATGTCGCCGCCGACATTGTCGAAATAGACGTCGATGCCCTTTGGCGCGGCCGCGCGCAGCGCCTTGAACACCGCGCCGTCCTTGTAGTCGACCGCGGCATCGAAGCCGAGCTCGGAGGTCAGCCAGTGGCACTTATCCGTGCCGCCGGCGATGCCGATGACGCGGCATCCCTTGATCTTGGCGATCTGTCCGACGATCGAGCCGACCGAGCCTGCGGCGGCCGAGACCACGACCGTCTCGCCCTCCTTTGGCTTGCCGACCTCGAGCAGGCCGAAATAGGCGGTGAGGCCGGCGATGCCGAACACGCTGAGCAGATGCGTCATCGGCTCGAGCTTCGGCATTTTCGTCAAATGCTTTGCCGGCACCGCGGCAAACTCCTGCCAGCCGGTGTCGCCGAACACGATATCGCCGGGCGCAAGCTCGGGCGCCTTCGAGCTGACCACCTCGGCAATGCCACCTCCTGCCATCACGCTGTTGGCTTCGACGGCCGAACGATAGGTCGCGCCGTGCATCCAGGCGCGGTTGGCCGCGTCGAGCGAGATGTAGCGCACGCGCAGCAGGGCCTCGCCGTCCTTTGGTTCGGGCAGCGTGCCCTCGACCATCTTGAAGTGCTCGGGGCCGAGCTTGCCGCTCGGTTTTTCCACCAGCAGAATTTGGCGATTGACACTTCCGGTCATGACGTTCCCTCTCCGATTGTTTGACGTTTATTGATGCAGCTGCCGCAAACAAAACGTGCAAGCCGCGTTCGTTGTGCGCTGCATGAAGGCTAGATCGCTGCGTTCCGTTTCGCAACGGGAACATCCGCCTCGCGCGCCCGCACGCAAAGCGTGTTGCGTCGCTGTCATATCTGCGACATCATGAAGCGGCCGGTGTCGTGGGGGTCGCTAATGTCGAACAAGTTCACGCAATACATCCTAGGCGCGATGGTGCTGGGCATCATCATGGGCTCGGCGATCTACAATTTCCTGCCCGATACGCGGGGTGACTGGGCCTCCTCCATCAACCTGATCGCCGTGATCTTCCTGCGCCTGATCAAGATGATCATCGCGCCACTGGTGTTTGCGACCCTCGTCGGCGGCATCGCCCATATGGGCTCGGGCTCCAAGCTCGGCCGCATCTTCGCCAAGACCATGGGCTGGTTCATCAGCGCCTCCTTCGTCTCGCTGATGCTTGGCCTCATCATGGTCAATCTGCTTCAGCCCGGCGCCAACTTCCCCGGCACGCTGCCTACGGCGGGGCAATCGACCGGCCTGGCGGTCTCTGCCTTCTCGCTCGAGAAATTCCTGACGCATCTGATCCCGACCTCGATCGCGGATGCGATGGCGCAGAACGAAATCCTGCAGATCGTGATCTTCGCCGTGTTCTTCTCGGTGGCGATGGGCTCGATGCCCGAGCGCTCCAAGCCTATTCTGGCGTTGATCGACGACCTCGGCCACATCATGCTGAAGGTGACGAGCTATGTGATGCTGTTCGCCCCGTTCGCGGTCTGGGCTGCCATCACTGCGACCGTCGCCAAGAACGGCCTGCTGGTGCTCTGGAAGCTCATCGTGTTCATGGGCGGCTTCTATCTCTCGCTGTTCATCCTCTGGGGCATCCTGGTCGTCGTCGGCTTCATCGTGATCGGGCCGCGCTACAGCCATCTCCTGAAGCTGATCCGCGAGCCGCTGATGATCGCGTTCTCCACCGCGAGCTCGGAGGCGGCCTATCCGAAGACGCTTGAAGGCCTCAACCGCTTCGGCGCCTCGTCGCGCATCTCGAGCTTCGTGCTGCCGCTCGGCTATTCCTTCAATCTCGACGGCACGATGATGTATTGCACCTTCGCGAGCGTCTTCATCGCGCAGAGCTATCACATCGACATGCCGCTCGGGACGCAGCTGGCGATGCTGGCGACGTTGATGATCACCTCAAAGGGCGTCGCCGGCGTGCCGCGCGCCTCTCTCGTCGTGATCGCCTCGACACTGTCGCAGTTCAACATCCCCGAGGCCGGTCTGCTGATGATCATGGGCATCGACACCTTCCTCGACATGGGCCGGAGTGCCACCAACGTGATCGGCAACACGCTGGCGACCTCCGTGGTCGCGAAGTGGGAAGGCGAGCTCGGCCCCGAGCATGCGACGGTCGGACCGGGCGATGTCGTGCCGGGCGACATGATCCCCGGCGAAGTGCCCGCTGAATAGAGGGGTGCGCGTCATGCGTCCGACTGTGGCGATATCGGCGGGCCTGTTGCTGGCATCCCTGCTGGCAACGGGAGCTTCCGCTCAGACGTCCTCCGGCGAAGGGCTCAGCCCGACGCTGTCAGCCATCAAGAACGCGCACACCGTGCGGCTCGGCTATCGCGAAAGCTCGCCGCCGTTCTCCTTCCTCGACCAGGCTAACAGGCCGATCGGCTACAGCCTCGAACTCTGCGAGGCGATCGTCGAGGAGATCGGCGCCGAGGTCGACGATCTCAATTTGAAAATCGACTACGTCAAGGTCACCTCGGACGACCGCATCGACGCCGTGCTCCAGAACAAGATCGATCTGGAATGCGGCTCGACCACGGCCAATTCGGAGCGGGGCAAGCGCGTCGCCTTCTCGCCGCTGATGTTCGTGGCCGGCACCAAGCTGATGGTGCCGAAGGCATCCAGCGTTCAATCGCTGACCGATCTAAAGGGCAAGACCATCGTGGTGACGAAAGGCACCACCAACGAGCAGGCGATCCAGGCGGCCGACAAGAAGCTTTCGCTCGGCCTGAAAATCGTCGTCGGCGCCGATCATGAGCAGTCGTACCAGATGCTGGTCGACGGCAAGGCCGACGCTTTTGCGACGGACGACATTCTCCTCTCGGGCCTGATCGTGCGCCACAAGTCGCAGGACAAGTTCCGTGTCACCGGGGACTATCTGTCCTACGATCCTTACGGCATCATGTTCCGCAAGGGCGAGCCGCAATTGTCGGCCGTGGTCGAGCGCACCTTCCGCAAGCTCGGCTCCAACCACGACCTCGTGCCGCTCTACAACAAATGGTTTATCGCGCGCATGCCGACCGGCGAGAAAATGAACGTGCCGATCTCGCTGCAGCTGGAAGAAGCGTTCAAAGCCATGGACGATTCCGCCAGCGCGAATAATTAGGCCGCTATCCCGTCATCCCCGCGCAATGGCGAAGCCATTGTCGCTGAAGGTGCGAGTGGCGCGATGCAAGGCATCGCGCCCGGAGCCTCGAAGGATGAGCGGCCCGCCCGTGGCTGCTAACGTCCCCCAAACACCCGGTCCAGCGCCGCGTCATACGTCGCCTGCACCAGCTCCGGATGCAGCTTCGCCAGCGCCTCCATCATCACGCCGGAATTGATCTCGAGCACGCGCCATTCGCCAACCACGCGCACCACGTCGATCGACGCAAAGCGGATGCCGATGGCTCGCGCAGCATCGACCGCGAGCCTCGCGCAAGCCGTTCGCACCTCGCCGTCCTCCAGCAACACCGGCTTGGCGCCGGCATCGAGATTGTGTCGCCAATCGTTGCCACGCTGCTTGCTGTAGACGACGAGGGGCACATCATCGAGCAGCACCACACGGACCTCGTCCTCGATCGCGACATAGGGTGAGATCACGAGCCCGGTGCTCATCGAAAAAACCTCGGCCGCCGCGTGGTCGAGCTGGGCCTCGGTCGTCACCTTGAACACCGATCGCCCGGATGTCCCTTCGTTCGGCTTCACTACCACACCTTGCGGATGGGCGTGAAACAGCGCGAGCATGGCACCGCGCCAGGCGGGCCCGACAACTTTCTCGCCCAGCTTCGGATTGAGGAAGAGGTGATGCGGGATGCACGGCACGCCTTGAAGTGAGAGCGCCTCTGCTGTCGCCGATTTGTCGTTGGCGAGGCGGTGCGCGATCGCGCTGTTGAGGCCGATGTCGTAGCCGAACGCGAAGCGGCGCATCTCGCCGCGGCGCATCGCGATCAGCCAGCCGCCGGCGCGGACATCGACGTCGATGTCATGTGCCGCGCAATAGCGCCTGATCGCCTGGACGAAGATCCGCTCGCCGCCTGCCATGTCCTGTTCCTGTCGCCAAAAGCCGCAAAAATGCGGGAAACGGCGCCAAAGCGGGGTGAAAGTCAGAGCTATTCTTAATGAAATTCTCGCGAGCGCGATGGAAATTAAGTGCTGCATTTGTGCCCGAAAGGGCAAAGAAATTGCCCTCTCGGGGCGCCCGACAGCAGATCCATTAATGATGTGACCAATTCCGCCGCAAATGCCGCTTTGACCGGCATCAATTGCATCCGGAACGAGGTTGATTATTGGTCGTAATGGCGTAGATCACACACGCGAAATCCTCCGCCATGGCAATGGTGTCCGCCCGGTTTTCAGGGCCGGGCAACGCTTTTGCCCTAAAACCGCAGACATTCGGAATATCGAAAATCATGAGCGCGTTTTACCGAGAGAAGGTCCTTTCCGTCCACCACTGGACCGACACGTTGTTCAGCTTCCGCGCCACGCGCGACACCGGCTTCCGCTTCCAGAACGGCCAGTTCGCCATGATCGGCCTCGAGGTCGATGGCCGTCCGCTGCTGCGTGCCTACAGCATGGCCAGCGCCAACCACGAGGAAGAGCTCGAGTTCTTCTCGATCAAGGTGCAGGACGGTCCTCTGACCTCGCGCCTGCAGAAGATCAAGGAGGGCGACACCATCCTGGTCGGCCGCAAGGCGACCGGCACGCTGATCACCGACAACCTCATCCCCGGCAAGCGGCTGATGCTGCTCTCGACCGGCACTGGCCTTGCGCCTTTCGCCAGCCTGATCAAGGACCCCGAGGTCTATGAGCAGTTCGAGAGCATCGTGCTCGTGCACGGCTGCCGCCAGGTCTCCGAGCTCGCTTATGGCGAGAAGCTCGTCGCCAATCTGCGCGAGGACGAATTGTTCGGTGAGTTGCTCGCGGACAAGCTGATCTATTATCCGACCGTGACCCGCGAGCCGTTCCGCAACCGCGGCCGCATCACCGACCTCATCAACTCCGAGCAGATCTTCAACGACATCGGACAGGGTCCGCTGAACATCGAGACCGACCGCGTCATGATGTGCGGCAGCCCGGCGATGCTGGAAGAGCTGAAGACGATGTTCGAAAGCCGCAACTTCGTCGAAGGAAGCGGCAACAAGCCCGGCCATTTCGTGATCGAGAAGGCGTTCGTCGAGCGCTGATTGGCGTTCGCTCTCAGGGGTCAGAGTCGTCCTGGCGATAGCCAGGACCCATAGCCACCGAGTCAAATTTGGCGAAGGCTGGTTGTTGTCAACCTTCGCACAACCCTGGTCTGGGGTAATGGGTCCTGGCTTTCGCCAGGACGACGGCGGTCGGTAAAGCCTCCTGCTGAGCTGAGCCCTGCCATGCCCGCCGCTGCTGCAGTGCAGCAGTCTAACCTCTCGGTGGATTGATTTTTCTCGACCGAATTCGCTAGCCTGAAACAAGCGCTGCGTCATATCCGTATGGCAGGTGCGGGCGTATCATACCGCCTGATGCTGGCGAGAGGGTGGGAATCGTGGCCGACAACAACAAGACGCAGGAATCGCCCAAACGTTTGCCGTTGGCGGAAGAGGGGATCATGGAAACCCTGCTGCTGCCGTTCTCGCCGCGCTTCATCATCCTCACGATCTGCGCGGTCGTCACCGCGCTCCTGATCGGCATCGCCATCGTGGACCGCAGGATCTTCGACATCCTGCTGGTGCCGATCGCGATCTTCGGCGCGCTGACGCTGCTCGGCGTCCGCGACCTCATGCAGAAGAGTCACGCGGTGCTGCGCAACTATCCGATCTCGGCGCATATCCGCTTCCTGCTCGAAGAGATCAGGCCGGAGATGCGGCAGTATTTCTTCGAGAGCGAAAAGGACGGCATGCCGTTCTCGCGCGACATTCGCGCGGTCGTCTATCAGCGCGCCAAGATGCAACTCGACAAGCGTCCGTTCGGCACCCAGGAGGACGTCTATCGCGAGGGCTATGAGTGGATGCATCACTCGGTATCGCCGAAGGCGCATGCCGAGGAGAAGTTTCGTATCACCATCGGCGGGCCGGATTGCGCGAAGCCTTATTCGGCCTCGGTGTTCAACATCTCGGCCATGAGCTTTGGTGCGCTCAGCCCGAACGCGGTGCGCGCGCTCAATGCCGGCGCCAAGAAGGGCGGCTTCGCCCATGACACCGGCGAGGGCGGCTTCAGCCCCTATCACGCCGAGATGGGGGGCGACATCATCTGGGAGATCGGCTCCGGCTATTTCGGCTGCCGTCATCTCGACGGCAGCTTTGATCCGGAGGCGTTCGCGCGGGTCGCGAGCCAGGACCAGATCAAGATGGTCGAGCTCAAGATCAGCCAAGGCGCCAAGCCCGGGCATGGCGGCGTGCTGCCGGCGGCGAAAGTCTCGGAAGAAATCTCCAAGATCCGCGGCGTCTCGATGGGCGAGGACTGCATCTCACCGGCCTCGCATCGCGCCTTCTCCACGCCCGTCGGCATGATGCAGTTCATCGCCGAGATGCGAAAGCTCTCCGGCGGCAAGCCGGCCGGCTTCAAGCTCTGCATCGGCCACCCCTGGGAATTTCTGGCGATCTGCAAGGCGATGCTGGAGACCGGCATCTATCCTGATTTCATCGTCGTCGACGGCAACGAGGGCGGCACCGGTGCTGCGCCGCTGGAGTTCATGGACCATCTGGGCATGCCGATGCGCGAGGGCGTCAATTTCGTCCACAATGCGCTGATCGGCATCAATGCGCGCGACCGCATCAGGCTTGGTGCGTCCGGCAAGATCGCCACCGCCTTCGACATGGCGCGCGCGATGGCGATCGGCGCCGATTATTGCAACTCGGCGCGCGGCTTCATGTTCTCGCTCGGCTGCATCCAGTCGCTGAGCTGCCACACCGACCGCTGCCCGACTGGCGTTGCGACCCAGGATCCGACGCGAGCGCGTGCGCTCTATGTGCCGCTCAAGATCGACCGCGTGCACAATTATCACCACGCCACGCTTCACTCGCTGACGGAGCTGATCGCCGCGGCCGGCCTCGAGCATCCGCAGGAATTGCGCCCGATCCACTTCAGTCAGCGGACGTCGACGACCCACGTGCAATCCTTCGCCCAGCTCTATCCGGCGCTGCGTCCGGGCGAGCTCCTGGAAGGCACGGAGGATCCGCGCTTCCGCGACGCCTGGCGGATGGCGCGAGCGGAGACGTTCCAGCCGGCGCTGTGAGCACTGGTGCGCGGGTCTTGCCCCGCCCGTTGGTGCAAATTCAGGGCAGCAAGGTTGGCGCTTAACGGTTGATTCAGCTTTGGGTGTAGATTCAGCCCATGGACGAGCGTCGCAACAAGGCCAGGCACCGCGTACTGAAGGCTGGAACCATCGAGTTCGGCGGCGGCGCGATCGACTGCACCGTCCGGAACTTCTCCGACAACGGCGCCGCTCTCGACGTCACCAGCCCGGTCGGCATTCCCGAGCATTTCACCTTGAACATCAAGGCCGACGGCACGCATCTCGCCTGCACCGTGGTGTGGCGCAAGGAAAAGCGGATCGGCGTGCGGTTCGGGTGAGGGCGCGCTCACCCCGTCTCCACCTCACTTGACCGGCTCGCCAGAATCTTGTCGATCCTCCTGCCGTCGAGATCGACCACCTCGATATGCCAGCCGGCGAAGTCGAACGCGTCACCGACATCAGGCAGCACGGTGAATTGCTGCAGCACGAGGCCTGCCACCGTGTTGTAGCGGTGATGCGGCGGCAGCTCGACGCTGAGCAACTCGCCGAACTCGTCGACCGGCATCCAGCCCGAGACCAGCAGTGAGCCGTCTGCGCGCCTGACATAAGCCGGCTCAGGCGGGCCTTCCTCGGAATGGAAGGCGCCGACGATCGCTTCCAGAATATCCGCCGCCGTCACCACGCCCTCGAAGGCGCCGTATTCGTCATGGACGAGGCCGATATGCACGGGCGCCGCCTTCAGGATCGCGAGCACGTCGCGCGCGTCGGCGGATGCCGGGATGATCGGCGTCTCGCGCACCAGGGCGCGCAGATCGGGCGTGCGCTCGCGCATATAGGCAACCAGCAGATCCTTGGCCTGCAGCACGCCGATCGGCTTGTCGCGATCACCGTCGCAGACGGGAAAGCGCGAATGCGGGCTCTTGGCAATCAGCGCCTGGATCGCTGCCTGATCATCGTTCAGGTCGATCTCGTCGACCTCCGTGCGCGGCGTCATCACGGCGCCGACCGGGCGGTCGCCGAGCCGCATGACGCCAGCGATCATTTCCTTCTCGCCGGGCTCGAGCACGCCGGCGCTCGCGGCCTCGCTGACGAGATGGTGGATCTCGTCCTCGGACACTTTTTCCTCGGATTTGCCGCCACGGCCGAGCAGGGTGAGGATCAGCTTGCCGGAGACGTCGAGCAGAAACACCAGTGGCAGCGAGACCTTCGCAAGCACGTCCATCGCCGGCGCGACCTTGACCGCGATGCTTTCAGGGTCGCGCAGCGCTACCTGCTTCGGCACCAGCTCGCCGACAATCAGGGTCGCGTAGGTGATGAGCGTGACGACGATGCCGACGCCGACGATGTCGGCGACGCCGGCCGAGAGACCAAGCTCGACCAGCCATTGCGTCAGCCGCTGCCCGAGCGTCGCACCGGAGAATGCACCGGAGAGTACGCCGACCAGCGTGATGCCGATCTGCACCGTCGAGAGGAACTTTCCGGGATCGGCGGCCAACGTTAGCGCGCGCTTCGCGCCCGGCACACCCTTGGCGGCTAGCAGCGACAGCCTCGCGGGCCGCGACGAGACCACGGCGAGCTCGGACATGGAGAGCAGGCCGTTGATGACGATCAGGACGACAACGATGAGAAGTTCGACGGAGAGCATGGACGTTCCGAGGGTAAGCGAGTGTGGCCGCGGATCGCAGCGCACGCATTGATATGGGTATTCTGTGAGGAAATGCCGGAAATCCTGTCGCATTTACCCCGCGGGGAACCTTGGCGGCTGCAGCATCAGGGTGGGGCTGCGAGGATCTGACACACCGCGGAACTACGGATCGTTGCTTAACGGGCTCTTAGTGGCCGCCAGTTAGGTTTTCCGACAATTTGCAGAAGTGTATTCGGGGACCCTGAGGATGCGGATCGGGAAGCTATTTGCACTGTCGATGCTGACGGTGACGGTCTTTGCAGTCGTGCTTGGCGCGGAGGTGCTGATACCCCAGACGCGCATCTTCACCGACCGATCCGACGCGATCAAGCGAGTCGATGCGTTCGGCACGATCCTGATGGTCAGCCAGCAGGTCGCCGGCCTTCGCGCCCCCTACATCTCTCCCATCTTTCAGGAGGGAGCTGCGACGCAGGCTCAGATCGATGTCACGACGAAGGCTGCGAAAGCGGCCGAAGCCTCCTTCGAGAGCGCAAGGCGCGCCCTCCTGGTGCTGGATGACGGCGCTGCGATGGCCGAAAACCTCGATCGCGCAGCGCGGCGGCTGAAGGACATCACCACGGCTGCAGATCGTGCGATGAGCGTTCCCCTCGTTGGGCGCGATAGTGTTGCGATCAAGGGCTTCCTTCCTGCCGTTGCCGAGGTCATCACCAACATCGAGCCGATCATGAACCGGCTGGAGGGGAGGGTCGTGGATGCCGATTCCTCGCTGGCAGCGCTGTTGAGCCTGGCGCGGACGGCGCAGGATCTCCGCGTCTCGGCCGGCAACCGTGCCGCGACGCTGTCGCCGGCGCTCTCCGCGCGCCGTCCGCTGCTGACGGCTGAGTTCTCTCTGATGGATCGCTTGCAAGGGCGTGTCGAGGCCGATCGCGAGCGGATCGCGGCCGGCATCGACCAGCTCGGCAATCCGCCGCGCATCGCCGCCGCGTTCAAGGCGGCGAACGAGTCTTATTTTGGAAAAGCCGCGCCAGTGGTTGAAAAGGAGATGCCCGCTGCGCGCGCCGACGGCAAGTACAGCGTCACGAACGAAGAGTTTGCGAACTTGATCGTCCCCGCCATCCAGATGTTCTTCGGCGTGCGCGACGCCGCGCTGGCGGAAGCGGCCGAGCGCGCCTCGGCTGCCCGCAGCGGCGCGCTGGCGATGCTCGGGCTCGCGGCCGTCGCCGTGCTGGCGTTGCTCGGGACGCTGGCCGGTGTGACCACGATGCTGCGTCGCCGCGTCGTGACGCCGTTGGCGAAGCTCGCGGGCGTGATCGGCGCGCTTGCCGCCGGACGGCACGAGGTCGAGATTCCGGCGACGGGCCGCGACGACGAGATCGGTCAGGTTGCCGGGTCGTTGCTGCATTTCAAGGATTCGCTGCTCGCCCAGAAGGCCGCCGACGAGGCGGCCGCGATCGAGGCCGAGGCGAAGCTCAAGCGCGGCCAGCGCGTGGACCAGATCGCGCGCGATTTCGAAGCCATGATCGGCGATGTCATCAACACCGTCGCGTCGGCCTCCTCGGACCTGGAGGTCTCGGCGGGAACGCTGACGAGCACGGCCGAACAGTCCGAGCAGGTCACCGCAACCGTCGCAGCCGCCTCCGAGCAGGCCTCCACCAATGTGCAGACCGTTGCGGCGGCGGCGGAGGAGATGGCCTCGTCGGTCGACGAAATCGGCCGGCAGGTTCAGGACTCCGCGCGCGTCGCCGGGGAAGCCGTGCAGCAGGCCGAGCGGACCAACGATCATGTCGGCGAGCTCGCCAAGGCGGCGGGGCGGATCGGGGACGTCGTCGAACTCATCAGCCAGATCGCGGGCCAGACCAATCTTCTGGCGCTCAACGCCACCATCGAGGCGGCGCGTGCCGGCGAGGCCGGACGCGGCTTCGCAGTGGTCGCCTCCGAGGTCAAGGCGCTGGCCGAGCAGACCGCCAAGGCCACCGGCGAGATCAGCCAGCAGATATCAGGCATCCAGGCCGCGACCGAGGATTCCGTCGGCGCCATCAAGGCGATCGGTGACACCATCACAAGGATGTCGGAGATCGCATCCGCGATCGCCTCGGCGGTCGAGGAGCAGGGCGCGGCGACACGCGAGATTTCCCGCAACGTGCAGCAGGCGGCGCGCGGCACCCAGCAGGTTTCCGCCAGCATCGTCGACGTGCAGCACGGCGCGAGCCAGACCGGATCGGCATCCGCCAGCGTCCTCGCTGCGGCCAGATCGCTGTCCGGCGAAAGCACCCGTCTCAAGACCGAGGTCGGAAAATTCCTCGACGCGATCCGCGCGGCGTAGGCGTCAGGCAGTCTCGCCGGGATTCTCCAGGCTGAACGTCTCCGATTGCTCGTCATAGGCGAACAGCTCTGCATAACGGCCCCAAGACACCACGGTCTTCAGCGTCTCGTCCGCATAATCCTCGGACATGTAGTCTTCGAGCTCGTTGCGGAACCGCGCCGCAGGCGCGGTGTGCGAGGGCCGTTCGTCGAGCACGCGGCGGATCAGGCCCATCACCGGGACGTAGGTGACGAGATGCTCGGCGAAGAGCTTTTTGCGTGCGTCGGTCTCGAGATGGGCGAAGCGCTTGCCTGCGTCGGTGAGCATCAGATCGCCCTCGCTCAGCTGGGCGAACCGCAACAGTTGCAGCGACTCGCCGAGATGCAGGATTTCGTCGGCTTCGAGCTGAAGCTGGCTCGCCAGTACCGGCAGGTCGGCATGTCCGTTGTAGGGCGCGTTCGCCAGTGTCTCGATCAGGCCGGATAGCACGTTGGACGACACATGGTGCAGCGTCATGCCGACGCCGGTGCCGGGGATGCCTTCGATCGCCGGTGCTCTCGGCTCCGCGCGCTGGGTCATGCGCGCATAGATGCTGTCGACGAGCTGGCGGAAATGCGGGTCGAGCCGGTTGCGTGGATGGCCCAGCTCGACCTTGATCTCGGCCGCGACACGGCCCGGGTTCGACGAAAACACCAGGATGCGGTCGCACATTAGCACCGCCTCCTCGATGTTGTGCGTGACCATGAGGATCGATTTAATCGGCAGGCGGCCCTCCATCCAGAGATCGATCAGGTCGGTGCGCAGCGTTTCGGCGGTGAGCACGTCGAGCGCCGAGAAGGGTTCGTCCATCAGCAGCATGTCAGGGTGCACGACCAGTGCGCGGGCAAAGCCGACGCGCTGGCGCATGCCGCCCGACAACTCCTTGGGAAAGGCCGATTCGAATCCGTCGAGGCCGATCAGGTCGATCGCGGCGAGGGCGCGCTTGCGCCGTTCGGCAGCATCGACGCCAAGCGCCTCCAGCCCGAGCTCGACGTTTTGCAGCACCGTCAGCCAGGGAAATAGCGCGAACGACTGGAACACCATGGCGACGCCGTTCGGCGGTCCTGCGATGATCTCGCCCCGGCAGGTTGCCTGTCCCGTCGACGGAGCGATCAGGCCGGCGATGATCCGCAGCAGCGTGGACTTGCCGGACCCCGAACGGCCAAGCAAGCCGACGATCTCGCCGGAGCGGATCGTCAGATCGACCTTCTCCAGCACCAGCAGCTGTTCACCGCTTCCCTTCGGAAAGTATCGGCAGACACCGCGGATATCGATGAGCGCAGGGGGTTGATCGAGCATGATGATCTCCTCGTCAGCCGAGCCGCAGGCGGCGCTCGCCGAAGGCGTAGAGCGGTCGCCAGACCAGACGATTGAACAACGTCACCAGAATGCACATCGTGGCTATCCCGAGAACGACACGCGGGAAATCGCCGGATTCAGTCGCAGATGCAATATAGGCGCCGAGGCCCGTGGCGTTCAGATGCGTGTCGCCCCAACTGGCGACTTCGGCGACGATCGATGCGTTCCAGGAGCCGCCGGAAGCCGTGATCGCGCCGGTGACGTAATAAGGAAATATGCCCGGCAGGATCACCTTGAACCACCAGCGCCATCCACCGAGATGAAGGCTGCTTGCCGCCTCGCGCAGATCGCTCGGAAAGGCGCTGGCGCCGGCGATGACATTGAACAGGATGTACCATTGCGTGCCCAGGATCATCAGCGGGCTCAGCCAGACATTTGGATTGAGCTTGAAGCTGACGATGGCGACGACAAACACCGGAAAGGCGAGATTGGCGGGAAACGCGGCAAGAAACTGCGCCAGCGGCTGGACGCGCTCGGCCAATTTTGGACGCAAGCCGATCCAGACGCCGATCGGCACCCAGATCAGAGTCGCAAGGGTAATCAGGACGATGACGCGCAACAGCGTGATCAGCCCGTCGCGAATCACGACGAGCACATCGCCCGGGCCGAGACTGGCCGAGAGATAGCGATAGGTCAGCCACGCAGCGTAAGCCGTGCCGGCGAGAATGACGGCAAGCCAGATTCTGTCAATCGATCGCGACAGCTGGTCATTGCTCTTTGTCGTTACCCGTAACTTGGGGAGCGAGATGCGCAAGTTCGAGACGGCGCGATTGATCGCGGAGAACGGCAATGTCACGGCGCGCAGGGCGCGGGTCCGCCGGAACAAATCGAGCATCCAGGAGGTGGGCGGCTCACCGGATGCCGTTTGCTCGAAGCGGAATTTGTCGGCCCAGGCAATGATGGGCCGGAACAACAATTGATCATAGGCGATGATGACGAGCAGCATCGCCAGGATGGCGTAGAAGATCGCCGGCAAATCGCGCTGCTGGATCGCCAGCGCGACATAGGACCCGACCCCAGGCAAGGTCACCGTGGTATTGCCGACCGTGATCGCCTCCGATGCGACCACGAAGAACCAGCCGCCCGACATCGACATCATCGCGTTCCAGATCAGTCCCGGCATCGCGAAGGGCACGTCGAGGCGCCAGAAGCGCTGCCACCCCGAGAGATGAAAGCTCTGGGTGGCCTCCTCAAGATCCTTCGGCACGTTGCGCATCGACTGGTACATGCTGAACGTCATGTTCCAGGCCTGGCTGGTGAAAATTGCAAACACCGAGGCGAGCTCGGCGCCGAGCACCTGGCTCGGAAACAGATTCATGAAGAAGACGACAGTGAAGGTCAGGAAGCCGAGGATCGGCACAGACTGGAGGATGTCCAGCACCGGGATCATCACCATCTCCGCGCGCCGGCTCCTGGCCGCGATCGCTGCATAGACGAACGTGAAGATCGTCGAGCAGACGATCGCGAGCAGCATCCGCAGCACGGTGCGCAGCGCATAGAGCGGCAGGTTTGCCGGATCGAGCGAAACAGGTGAGCGCTCCAGCTCCGACAATGGCGCGACGGTCTGCTCGCCGCCATAGACGATCAGCACCATGGCCCCGATCACGAGGATCAGTGCGACGACATCCCAGACGTTGGGGCGTAGCGCCCGGCCGATCGCGGTCGTGCGGATATCTCTCGGCTTCATGGGCCCGCCTCTGGGCAGCAATCCTGGGGCTAAAACTCGGCGTGGAGTCGGCCTGAGAAGATCGAGACCGGCCCACGATCGGCGTTATAGGCCGGGTTTGTGATCAACTGATAGTCCGCGGTCAGCGTCACACCCTTGATCACGGAATAAGCGTAGTACGCCTCGAGGATGCGTTCGGTGCGATAGTTGAGCTGGCCGTCGCCGATCAAGAGCCCGGTGCCGCCGGCTGCGAGGAAGTCGCGATGCGCGGCCGACAGGCCGTTGATGGCACCGCCGATACCCACCGTGTCGTCAGGACGTCCCCAATGGCTGCCCTTGATCGACAGGCCGCCCGACAGGCTGCGGTCGATGTCGGTGAAGGACAGGATCTGGTTGCGGCCGTCGTTCCAGCTGGCCCGTGCAAACAGTCCGACGTCATTGACGATCTGTTGCTCGAGATTGACATAGAAACCGTATTTGAGCCGGTCGCGCTGGTTCGCAGCGGTGATGGTGTTGATGTCGAGCGCCGGATTGGCCGCGGCGAGATCGACGACCTCGCGGTAGTTCGCGGTGTGCCCACTGTTGGCGAAGACGCCGACACGCAATTTTCCGGGCTGCTCCAGCAGCGTATGACGCTCCTCGAATTCGACCACCGAGCCCCCGGTCTTGAAGGTCAGCACGTCGCTGTTCGGCGCGTCCGGCACCTGGAATAGGCCGGCGCGGATCGCCCAGTCCTTGCGGTTGAGCTCGACCACGGCGCCGCGGGTGTAGCCGGGCAGGTCGGCCGGGAAGTCATAGGCTCCCGACGACCACATCGCCCAGTTCATGAAATCGGCGCGCGGGTCTTTCGCATAGGAGTTGCCGTCGAAGAAGTCGCCGACAGCGAAGCGGCCGACGATCAGCGTGACGCGGTCGATGTCGCGCTTGCCGGCCAGTTGGTTCGGCCCGTCCTCGACTGCTTCCTGTTCGCCGCCGAGCCCGAAGGTCTGCTTGATGTAGTAGCGCTGCGCGCGGATCTTCGGGAACGGCGCGCCCGCCTTCTGCGCTTCACCGTTGGAGAAGCCGGCAAGTCCGAGCGCGCCGTTGAGGCCAAAGCCCTGCGCGAGCTCGGGATCGAAGTAGATTTCCCCGCCGTCCCACAGCCGCGCGCCAAGAAAGGCTGTCGCGGTCCATGTCGCCTGCAACTGACCGCCACCGGGCAGGCTCTGCGGTCTCGCATAGGGCGAATGGATGGGCCCATAGCCTTGCGGCAGCACGGTCGTTTGCGCGTGGACGTTCCAGTCCTCGGAGTCAGGCAGCCTGGGTTTGCCGACGGCCGGCATCCATGGCGTGTCGCCGAACTGATAGTTCAGGCCGAGCTTGAACAGATGGATGCGCGGGTCGACGTTGACACTGCCGAGGCCAAAGCCGCTGAGATCGTAGGTCTTGCGCGAGAGATCGACATATTCGTACTCGGCCTTCGCGGTCCAGTTGCCGCTGACGGCGTATTCGAGACCGAGACCCGCAGTCCATCCGGCCTGGTAGTGTCCGACCGGGAACAGCGGCGTGACGCCATCGGCATCGTTGACGTTGATGCGCGTGTGCCCCCAGGCAACGCCGCCGGTGAGGTAAGGCATGAAGCGGTCGAAGGCATAACCCACGCGGCCGCGCACCGTGCCGACATAGTCGATCGTCGTGTTGAAGGGCACCGGCGAACGCGCGAGCGCCGGACCGTCTGTCGGCTCCGTGAACGTCGCATCTGCTTCGATGCCGAGCACCACCCGGTTTGCGAGCTGTCTGTTGTAGCCGAGCTGATAACCGCCGCTGAAGCCGGTCGCGCTGTGAGGCAGCAGCGCGCCCTGCAAGGGCAGGGGATTGGTGCCAGGTCCGAAAGCGGCATCGCCATAGGCAACATGACCGCCGACATAGAAGCCGGTCCAGTCGTAGACAGCCTTCGCTACCGGCGCCTTCAGCGGCAGGTCAGCGGCAAGGCTGGCGGCCGGTAGCGCAAGCACGCCCGAGGCGATGGCCGCGGCCGTCCGCAAATACCTGCAACGATGACTTCTCAACGTCAAAACGCACGCCCCCAAAACGCGAATGAAACCCAGCCGCCGCGACATCCCTGCCGATTCGCGGCGATCCTGTCATCAGGGGCCTTGGCGATTTACGCGATCGAGCGAGATGAACCCGTTTCGACGCGATTTCATCCCTGCCCCGCGCTTGTCCAGACTTTATTGCTAATCATTCGCAATAGCAACTAGTCCAGAATGTCGCAGAGGATGGTTCGCATCGTTATGTGACGGTAATGCAACAAAGAATGACCCCGCCCGGGGGGACAGCCGGGCGGGGTCGGGGGCACGACACGGGGTGGATGAGGCGCCCGTGCCGGACGCGGGATCCACGTGAGATCGGCCTCAACATTGGTCCATTTGTGGTCCGCGTGCCCAATTGGACGGAGGCTTGCCGTATCAGGTTCGAACGCGCTTCCGGCGGCTCGCGGGCGCGCATTTTTCCCAAATAATTTCAGGGGGATGAGAGTTAGCCGAGCGGACCCTTGGCGAGCCTGTTCACGTCGAAATCATCGATCTCCGCCAGCAGCTCGCAAAAGGCCCGCGCGCCCTGGTCGAGCAACTGCTCGCCCTTCGCCGGCACCGCCAGCGTCGCGTTGCCGACCGCGCCGCTGGCATTGAGGTCCTGCGCCTGCCAGGCAAAGGGTGCGGGTCGCTGTGTCGAGAGCCAGCGATATTGTTTTTCCATCGCGATGCTGCTCGCGGGAAAATCAGCAATCGCATTGGCGCGCACCTGATCCGGATAGCGCGCCAGCATGATCGAGGTCTCGACCGCACCACCGTGAATGCCGTGGCGCACTTCGTCTGATGGGAACAGCTTGTCCGCGCCTGATAGCCGCGACCACGACGTCGTCACCACCAACAGCTTTTGATGCGCGCGAAGATCCTGCGCTACCAGCATCATCGCGGCGCTGTTGCCGCCATGGCTGGTGATGATGACGAGCTTCTTGACGCCGCGTCGCGCGATGTCCTCGCCGATCCCGGTCCATCGCCTCAACGCCACCTCGGTCGGCAGCGTCTGCGTGCCCGGATAGTCGATATGCTCGGTGGAAATGCCCACGGGTTCGACTGGCAGGAACGTCACCGGAAGGGCCGCCGGCAACACGTCCCGTACGCGCGCCAGATAGGCGTTCGCGATCAGCACGTCGGTCTCGTTAGGCAGATGCGGGCCGTGCTGCTCGGTCGCCGCCAGCGGCAGCACCGCGATCCAGCGCGAAATGTCCGCGGGGGCAGCGTCGGCCCAGCGGATCTCGGTCCAGTCGCGGGAAGGCGTCATCAAGGTTTCTTTGCCCGAATTTGTCACGTAGTTTGGGGTTATCAGAGGACGCGGGCCCGGCCGGTTCGCGTCCTCGAACGTGTTGCGGTTTTATCGTGTTGTTGTCACATCGGCTAGAAGCGATCGACGGAGTGCATTCATGAGCCTTTCCCATCTGCGGCGAGCGTTAACGGCAGGCATGCTGGCATCTGTCGTGTCGGTCCTGCCGGCGCGCAGCGAGACCCTGGACAAGGTCACCTTCGGCACCAATTGGGTCGCCGAGGCCGAGCATGGCGGCTTCTTCCAGGCGGTTGCCGACGGCACCTACAAAAAATACGGGCTCGACGTCAGCATCGTTCCGGGCGGGCCGAACGAGAACAACCGCATGTTGCTGATCGCCGGCAAGATCGATTTCTTCATGGCCGCGAACACGCTGATGTCGTTCGATGCAGTCGCCAACAATGTTCCGGTCGTGACCGTTGCCGCGGTGTTCCAGAAAGATCCGCAGGTGATGCTGACGCAGCCCGATGCGAAGGTCACCAAGATCCAGGACCTCAAGCCGCTGACGCTGTTCGTCTCGAAGGAGGGTATGACCAGCTACTTCCAGTGGCTGAAGTCCGAATATGGTTTCAGCGAGAAGAACGTCCGCCCGTATAATTTCAACCCGCAACCCTTCATCGCCAACCCCAAGAGCGCGATGCAGGGTTACGTAACCTCCGAGCCCTTCGCAGTCGAGAAGGCCGCCGGCTTCAAGCCCAACGTCATCCTGCTCGCCGATGCCGGCTTCAACACCTATTCGACGTTGATCGAGACCCGGCGCGACCTGGTCGAGAAGAAGGCAGACCTGGTGCAGCGCTTCGTCGATGCCTCCATGATCGGCTGGTACAATTACATCTACGGCGACAATTCTGCCGGCAACGCCATGATCAAGAAGCTCAATCCCGAGATGACCGACGAGCTGCTTGCTTATTCCGTCGCCAAGATGAAGGAGTACGGCATCGTCGATTCCGGCGATTCCCTGAAGAACGGCATCGGCGCGATGAGCGACGAGCGCTACACCTCCTTCTTCGACAAGATGGTGAAGGCCGGCGTCGTGAAAGGCGATCTCGATTTTCGCAAGTCCTATACGCTACGCTTCGTCAACAAGGGCGTCGGCGTCGAGCTCCGCCCCGCCAAGCCGTAACGTATGATTGGATCGGGAATAGCAGTGGCTTGGTTTACCTCTCCCGTAGGGAGAGGTCGGATCGCATCGATAGATGCGATCCGGGTGAGGGGATCTGTACCCTCGTGGGACCTGCGCCCCCTCACCCGGCGCTACGCGCCGACCTCTCCCCGATGGGGAGAGGTGACGTGCCCCGCAACGATCAGCGAGCGATGATAGAGCGCCAACCTCCGCCCACCGTCGAGGCCAGCCTGACGGCGCTTGCCGTCAGCCTTCGCGGCGTGACGAAGGTGTATGACAACGGCGTCATGGCGCTCGGTCCGCTCGACCTTGCGGTGCGCAAGGGGGAGTTCATCTCGCTGCTCGGGCCCTCCGGCTGCGGCAAGTCGACGGCGCTGCGGCTGATTGCGGGGCTCAGCGCCGCGTCGTCAGGCACGGCGCGGGTGTTGCGGCACGAGGGCGAGATGCCGCCCGGCCACGGGATCGGCTTCGTGTTCCAGGAGCCGACCCTGATGCCCTGGACCAGTGTGCGCGAGAACGTGCGGCTGCCGCTGAAGCTCGGTGGTGTGCCGAAAGCTGAAGGATGGGCGCGGGCCGATGCAGCGCTCGCCAGCGTCGGGCTCGCCGATTTCGCCGACGCCTTTCCGCGCGAACTCTCCGGCGGCATGAAGATGCGGGTCTCGCTGGCGCGCGCGCTCGTCACCGATCCCGATATCCTCCTGATGGATGAGCCGTTCGCGGCGCTCGACGAGATCACGCGCTTCCGCCTCAACAACGATCTGCTCGTGTTGTGGCGCGGCCTTGGCAAGACCGTCATCTTCGTCACCCATTCGGTGTTCGAATCCGTCTATCTGTCGCAGCGTGTCGTGGTCATGTCGGCGCGGCCAGGACGCATCCAGGCCGACATCCGTATCGAGACCGTCGAGCCGCGTGGCGAGGAGTTTCGCACCTCCGTCGCTTACTCCGATTATTGCCGGAAAGTGTCGGCCGCACTGGCGCCGTCCTATCAGGGGCAGTCGACGCTATGAACGCGCAAGCCCCGGTCGCCGCAAAGCCGTCGGGCGCGCAACGCGCGGTGCGTTTCCTGCTGCCCGTCATGGTGTTTGCGGCGGGCCTCGCCGCCTGGGAGCTCGTGGTGCGCGTCAGGGAGATTCCGCCTTACGTGCTGCCGGCGCCCTCGGTCATTTTCCTGACGCTGATCAAGGACTGGGCGGTGCTGGCAGAATCGCTCGCCACAACGCTGCTCACGACGCTTGAAGGTTTTGCCGCCGCAAGCATCGGTGGAATCGCGCTGGCGCTGTTGTTCAATCAGTCGAAATGGGTGGAATATTCGCTGTTCCCCTATGCCGTCGTGCTCCAGGTGACGCCTGTCATCGCGATTGCGCCGCTGCTGCTGATCTATCTGGAGCAGCAGACTGCCGTCGTCGTCTGCGCCTTCATCGTCGCCTTCTTCCCGGTGCTTTCGAACACCACGCTTGGGCTGAATTCGGTCGATCGCAATCTCGCCGGCCTGTTCCAGCTCTATGGCGCTTCGCCGCCGCAAACCCTGCGCTTCCTGAAGCTGCCGGCGGCGCTGCCCTATATTCTCGGCGGCTTGCGCATTGCCGGCGGCCTGTCGCTGATCGGCGCCGTCGTGGCCGAGATCGCGGCGGGAACGGCGGGCGCCGGCTCGGGCCTTGCCTACAGGATCGCCGAGTCGGGCTATCGGTTGAACATACCCCGCATGTTCGCAGCGCTGCTTTTGTTGTCGCTGGCCGGGATTGTCATCTATGGGGTGCTGGCGCTAATTTCCCACCTCGTTTTGCGGCGCTGGCATGAGAGCGCGCTTGGAAAGGAAAACTGATGTCTACCGGTTCGATTTCGTCCGATAAGATCGACCTTCTGATCTATGGGCCGTCGCGGCCGATCCTAGAGAACGGGTTTTCCGATCATTTCGTCGTGCACAAGGCCGAGACGCGCGGTGACCTCGAGCGCCTGACGCCGGCGATCCGGGAGAAGATCCGCGGCGTTGCGGTGACCTATCACACCGTCCGCGCCGACAAGGATTCGCTGTCGCAACTGCCCAAGATCGAGATGGTGGCGAGCTTCGGTGTCGGTTACGACCACATCGACGCCAAATACGCGGCCGAGCACAACATCATCGTCACCAACACGCCCGACGTGCTGACCGAGGAGGTCGCCGACGTCGCGATGGGCCTGCTGATCTCCACCGTGCGCGAGTTCATCAAGGCCGATCGCTACGTTCGCTCCGGCCTCTGGCAGACGCAGAACTATCCGCTCAGCGTCGGCTCGCTGCGCGACCGCAAGGTCGGCATCGTCGGCATGGGTCGGATCGGCCAGGCCATCGCGCGCCGGCTCGATGCTTCGCTGGTGCCGGTGGTCTATCACACGCGTAACCCGTCCAAGGACGTGTCCTACAAGCACTATCCTGATTTGATCGAGATGGCGAAGGCGGTCGATACGCTGATGGTGATCGTGCCCGGCGGCACCAGCACCAACAAGATGATCAACGCCGAGGTGCTGAAGGCACTCGGGCCCCGCGGCGTGCTGGTCAACGTGGCCCGCGGCTCGGTGGTCGACGAACCGGCGCTGGTCCAGGCGCTGAAATCAGGCACCATCCTCGCCGCCGGCCTCGATGTGTTCGCAGCCGAGCCCAACGTGCCCGATGAGCTCAAGGCCATGCAGAACGTCGTGCTGCTGCCACATATCGGCTCGGCTTCGGTGGTGACGCGCAATGCCATGGACCAGCTCGTGGTCGACAACCTCAAATCATGGTTCTCAGGCAAGGCGCCGCTGACGCCGGTTGCGGAAACGCCGTTCAGGGGACGCTGATGCGCATTCTTTGGGTCGTTGCATGTCTGGTCGCGGCGGCTTTTGCCGCGATCGGCTTCGCGCATGCGCAGGACGCGACGACCCTGAAGAAGGAGATGATCGGGCAGTGGGAGCTCTCGACCACCGAACGCAGCAAGACCTGCGTCGTCACGATGAAGGGCGATGCTGCTGCGCAGGGCTTCAAGCTCGAGCTCGAGCCGGCCTGCAAGACCGCGCTGCCCTTCACCAAGGATATCGTGGCCTGGAGCCTGAAGGGCCTCGACATCGTCCGTTTGCAGGATGCATCCGGCGAAGCCGTGATCGACTTCACCGAGGTCGAAGCCGGCATTTTCGAAGGCCTGCGGCAGGGCGAGGGCGTCTATATTTTGCAGGACCTCGCCGCCGCCCGCTCGATGGCCAAGTCGATGGACCAGATGATCGGTGACTGGGCGATGGTCCGCGGCAACGGCCAGCCGATCTGCGGGATAACGCTGACCAACACGGAAGCCGAGCAGGACAATTTCCAGGTCTTCCTCAAGCCGAAATGCGATGCGGCGATCGCCCAGTTCAACCCGACGCAATGGCGGCTCGAGCGCGGCCAGATCATCCTGATGTCGAAATCGGGCGAAGTCTGGCAGTTCGAGGCCGACGACAATGCGCAATGGCGCCGGGTTCCCGATACGGCCGATCCCCTGATCATGCTGCGCCAATAGGCGCTTGCCCGTTAACTTTTTCTGCTCTGCAAATTTTTCCGGTGCTGATGTCGATCCCGCCCCGGGCGGATCGTCATCCCAATAGCGAGCTGATCGCGCGACTGACCCGGCCGCGTCTCGCCTTAACAGGAGTTTTGCATGCGCTTCATGTACATCGTCACCTCCAGCCAGCCCATGAAAGGCCCGAGCCCTGCGCTGATGGAGGCCATGCAGAGAATATCCGAGCGGGAAATCAAGGCCGGCCGGATGATCGACAATGGCGGCCTGATGCCGCTTGCGACAGGCGCGCGCGTGCGGATCATCGACGGCGAGCTCAGCGTCATCGACGGTCCCTTCATCGAGGCCAAGGAAGTGATCGGCGGCTATGCCATCTTCGAGCTGCGCGACAAGGCGGAGGCGCTGGCCATGGCCAAGGAGTTCATGCAGCTGCACCTCGATCACATGCCGGGCTGGGACGGCACCTGCGAGCTGCGCGCGTTTGCCACGCCGGGCGTGGACGTGGCCTGCGAGGTTAACGCGAAGTCGGGCGTAGCCGCGCACGCCTGATGGACAGCACCTCGAGTTACGGTCGGCGGCGATGACGGCCGCCGACATCGACCACGCCATTCGTGCCACGATTCAAGCGACCTGGCGCGTCGCGCAGCCGCGGCTGATCGCGACGCTGTCGCGCATGCTGCGCGACGTGCCGCTTGCGGAAGAGTTGACCCAGGACGCGCTGGTTGCTGCGCTGGAAGCGTGGCCCAGCATCGGCGTGCCCGACAATCCCGGCGCCTGGCTGATGACGACCGCGAGGCGCCGTGCGCTCGATCATCTGCGCCGCGGCAGGATGCTGAACGGCAAGCACGACATGCTGGCGCGGGACATGCTGCAGGAGCAGGAGATCGTGCCCGATTTCGACGCCGCGCTCGACGACGATATCGGCGATGAATTGCTGCGGCTGATCTTCACGGCCTGTCATCCGATCCTGTCGCGCGAGGCGCGCGCGGCGCTGGCGCTGCGCATGATCTGCGGCCTGACCACCTCGGAGATCGCACGCGCCTGTCTGGTGCCGGAAGCCACCATCTCGCAGCGCATCGTCCGCGCCAAGCGGACGCTGTCGAATTCCGGTCTCGCCTATGAGACGCCATCAGGCGAGGCTCTGTCGGAGCGTCTCGCCTCGGTGCTGGAGGTCGTCTATCTGATCTTCAACGAGGGCTATCTCGCGGCGCGGGGCGAGGAATGGCTGCGGCCGCAGCTCTGCGACGAAGCGTTGCGCATCGGCCGTGTGCTCGCGGGCCTTGCTCCTGACGAGCCCGAAGTTCACGGCCTCGTCGCTCTCATGGCTTTGAATGCCTCGCGGGCCCGTGCACGCACCGATGCGAACGGTGACCCCATTCTGTTGATGGACCAGGATCGCACGCGCTGGGATTGGCTGGAGATTCGCCGCGGACTGCGCTCGCTCGAACGCGCCGGCGAACTCGGCGGCGGCGGAGGATTTTACACGCTGCAGGCAGCGATTGCGGCGTGTCACGCCAGAGCCGAAGCAGCCAGCGCGACCAATTGGCAGCACATCGCGCAGCTCTACGCCGAGCTGGGGCGGCTGGTGCGTTCGCCCGTCATCGAGCTCAATCGCGCTGTCGCGGTCGGCATGGCCGAAGGACCGCAAGGCGGACTGGACATTCTGGACCAGATTGCCGACTCTCCGGCGCTGGCGGCCTATCATCATCTGCCGGCGGTTCGTGGTGATCTCCTGCAAAAGCTCGGGCGGCTCGCAGAGGCGCGCCAGGCCTTCGAAGCCGCCGCGCAGCTTGCGACCAACGGACGCGAGCGTGTGCTGATGGAACGGCGCGCCTCGGCGCTCCAGGTTCGAGACAACTAGGTTGCCGCTCCTTGTTGCACGATGCGATTCATGCAACCATGCATAGAGTCTGGTCTTGTTCGGATCGCCTTGATGCTCAGAGCCATCGTCATTGTCGTTCTCGCCTTTGCCCTGTCGGGTTGCGATGCCATCGCCACCCTGAAGGACGGGCTGCAGCAAGCCCAGGCGGTCGAAAGTGATCTTGCGCAATCAACTGGCGTCAAGCCACGGGTTGGCTTCAATTGGAATAACGGACGTCTCACATCGGTGACTGTCCTGTTTCCGGCGCTTTATGAGAAGAAGCCCCTGCGCGACCTCGCCGGCCTCGTGCGTGCCGCGGTGACAAAGGAATTCAAGCAGACGCCGGAGGCGATCGTCGTCTCCTTTACCCTGGACAAGGGGCCCTCTGTCTGAGAGCGGGCGGTCAGACATTTGTCGCAACAGGCTGTCCGCGTGGCGCAAGGAGCGATCCGGTCCGGTCTCACACGATTATTCTGGCCCGGGATCGTCTCAAACGTTATGACTGGCCGCATCACATGGGAGACTTCGAGATGCTTCGACACCTTGGAATTGCAGCGTGTTTCGCCGTCGCGATGGCCGTGCCCGTTCATGAGGTGGCGGCACAGGACGCCCTCGGCGGCGCCATTGTCGGCGGCGTGGGCGGAGCGATCGTGGGCGGCGCGATCGGCGGAGGGCGGGGCGCCGCCATCGGTGCCGTCGTCGGCGCCGGCACCGGTGCCGCGATTGCCGCGGAAGGTGAACGCCGTCGCTCCGGTTACTACGCCTATCGGCGCGGCTGCTACATGCAGCGCCCGGATGGCCGCTACGTCCCGGTCGATCCGCGATACTGCTACTAGATCAGGTGACCGCCGGCGCCTCCAGGAAGGCGCCGGCACGGGATTTGGACTAGATCAACCGCATCCCCTTCAAACTCGCATGCCCGTTCTTGCCGACGATGATGTGATCGTGCACGGCAATTCCCAACGGCTTCGCAATCTCGATGATCGCCTTGGTCATCTGGATATCGGCCTGCGAAGGCGAGGGATCGCCGCTTGGATGGTTGTGGACCAGAATGATGGCGGTCGCTGACAGCTCCAGCGCGCGCTTGATCACCTCGCGTGGATAGACCGGCGTGTGGTCGACGGTGCCGGTCTGCTGCACCTCGTCGGCGATGAGCTGGTTGCGCTTGTCGAGGAAGAGCAGGCGGAATTGCTCCTTGTCGGCGAAGGCCATGCTGCTGCGGCAATAGGCGATCACTTCGTTCCAGGATGACAGCGCGTTGCGGCTGTTGACCTCGCCCTTGGCGACGCGGTGCGCCGCTGCGGCGATCAGCTTGAGCTGGTTGATCGCGCCCTCGCCCACGCCCTCGACCTCGCGCAAGCGTGCCACCGGCGCATGGACGACCTCGGCGAACGAGCCGAACACTTTGATCAACGTCTTCGCCAAAGGCTTGGTGTCGCGCCGCGGCAGCGCCGGGAAAAGCGCCATTTCAAGGAGCTCGTAGTCGCTGAGCGCATCCGCGCCGGCGCTGTAAAAGCGCTCGCGCAGCCGCTCGCGATGGCCGAGATAATGCGGCGTGTCCTCGGGCTTGCTCTTGTCGGTGTCGGTCTTGGCAGGCATCGTCCGGCAGCATTGCCGCGGATTTCCGCTTTTGCAACCGTCAATTGTGACGGCCTAGCGGCTCGGCTTCGGCGAGGGCAGGGTGACGGCAACCACCCCGGCGAGAACCAGCGTCATTCCGGTTAGAATGGACCAGGTGAACCGCTCGCCGAGCAGCGTTGTGCCGAGGATCACCGCAAAGCCCGCCCGCAAATAGCTGCCGCTGGTGGTGCCGAGCGGGCCGAGCGTGCGGATTAGCCGGAAATAGATCACCATTGCGAGCGCAGTGCAGACGATCGCAAGCGCCACGACGGCTGTGATCGCCTCTGCCGGCGGCCACGCCAGCGTCCAGGGCCGCTCGAGCATCGCAGCCGCGGGCAGCATGAGGATGGCAGCGCAGCTCATGGCGCCGGCCGCCGTGACGATTGGCGGAAGTTTTGCGAATTGTTGCGCCCATATCGGCGCAAGCGCGTAGCAAAGGCTTGCGCCGAGCACAGCCGCCTGCGCCACCGGTGCGGCTGTGCCGATCCCCGACAGCGCATCGAGACCTATGGTCAGGGCAACGCCGGCGAGGCCGAGACCGACGCCGATGATCTTTCGGCCGTTTATGGCTTGTCGCCCGCGCCCGGTCATCAAGGTGATCGCGAGTACGAACATTGGTGGCGTCGCATTGAGCACGCCGGCGAGGCCACTCGTGATGAGCGCCTCACCCCAACTGATCAGGGTGAATGGCAGCGCGCTCTGCAACATCCCTTGCACGACGAAGGCGGCCCAGACTGATCCATGACGCGGAAGGGAATGACCTCGCACGGCTGCAAGGAGAAGCAGAAGACCTGCCGCGAGCGTCACGCGCACCGCGACCATCGTGAAGGGTGGAATCGAAGGAATCGCCACCTTGATCAGCGTGAACGAGCTGCCCCAGATCAGCGACAGCAGCAGCAGAAGGGCGATCTCGCGGGCGAGGGTGGTTTGCGCTGATGTTGCCTGCTGGACCTGCGTGCTCATGCGATGTGCTCCGGGATTTACCGCAACCATGACCAGGAAGCGGCGGCGCAGGCTGGCCGAATTCGGACCTCATCGTCCGATCGAGTCCGATTTCAGCTACTCGGCGGGTCGCATCGAAACTATTATCGCGGCATGACCACGGGCCCGGCGCAACAGCAAACCCTGCCGCCGCATCTCGACCGGGAGACCTGCGACCGGGCGCGGCTGGCCCGTGCCCGCGCGTTCGATGGTCTGTTCTTCTCCGGCGTTCGCTCGACGCGCATTTACTGCCGACCGGTTTGCCCGGTGCGTCCCGCGCGCTCGGTGAATGTTACCTTCTACGCAACCGCTGCTGCCGCCGAGCGGGCCGGCTTTCGCCCCTGCCTGCGCTGCCGGCCGGAAGCCGCGCCAGGCTCGCCGGCCTGGCTCGGGACGGCCACCACGGTCGCGCGCGGGATGCGGCTGATCGACGACGGCTTTCTCGATCGCGCCTCAACGACGGAACTTGCCGAAACTCTTGGTGTCGGACCACGCCACCTGCTGCGTCTGTTCCTGCGTCATGCCGGCGCCAGCCCGAGCGAGATCGCGGCGACCCGGCGCGTTCAGGAAGCCAAACGCCTGATCGACCAGACAGACATGACCCTGGCGGAGATCGCCTTCGCCGCCGGCTTCGGCAGCGTCCGCCGCTTCAACGACGCCTTTGCGGCGACCTACAAGCGGACGCCATCGTCGTTCCGGCGGCGCCGATAGCACCCCACGCCGTCGGCGGCTGGGCCGGCCAGACGAAAAAAATCTGACATCGACCGTTTCCTTTTCACCGCCCGTTCGTCTCAACGCTGTGGGCCTCAATGAGCGGCCAGCGCAGTTTCCGCCCAGGAGAACATCGATGTCAGAGATCAAAGCCACGCCTTCGCGACGCGCAATCGTTGCCACCGGCCTTGGTGCCGGCGCCTTGCTCGCCGCTCAAATCGTCCCGTCACACAGCCAGACCAGGAGTTCGACCATGGAAGCCACCATTCGCACCGGCAGCGACATCACCACCCTCGTCAACGTCTTCACGGTCGAGCCAGATAACCAGCAGATGCTGGTCCAGCTGCTGAAGGAAGGCACCGAGACCTTCTTCAGCAAGCAGCCCGGCTTCATCTCGTCCAGCGTCCACGCCGGCAAGGAGGGCGGCCGCGCCATCAACTACTCGCAATGGAAGAGCGCCGGCGATATCGAGAATTTCCGCAAGGATCCGAAATTCGCGCCTTACGTCCAGCGCCTTGCCGCGATCGCCAAGGCCGAGACCATCCTGTGCGAGGTCGTCGAGGTCAATCATGCCTGACTTCGGGCGGGTGGCGCCTCGCCGCCGATTGACGTATCTCGCTGATCGGCGACGTGGAGGCCAGGCTTGACCGACGACGTGACGAGCAATGGTGCAGGGGCGGTCCGGCAGACCGCCCAGCAAGCCCTCGAGCGTCTTGCGGTGGAGATGCGGCCGCAGCTGCATCGTTACTGCGCGCGCATGACCGGCTCGGTCATCGACGGCGAGGACGTGCTTCAGGAGGCGCTGCTCAAGGCCTTCGAGGCGGCGCCGCGGACGGAGCCGCTCGACAATCCGGAAGGCTGGCTGTTTCGCATCGCCCACAACGCAGCGCTGGATTTCCTGCGCCGGCGCGCCCGCTACAATGCTGCTCATGCCGATGAAGATCTGGACATGATTCCCGCCCTGACCAGTCTCGTGACCGAGCGAGAGATCGTGGCTGCGAGTCTCGGCACCTTCATGCGCCTGCCGGTGGCGCAGCGCGGCGCCGTGATCTTGCGCGACGTGCTCGGCTATTCCGTCGACGAGGTCTGCACGATCATGGGCAGCGGCATTCCGGCCACCAAGGGCGCCCTGCAGCGCGGCCGTTCCCGTCTTCGCGAACTCGCGGCGGAATCCGACGACATCAAGCCGCCGGAACTGGATGACGCTGAACGCGCCCGCCTGTTGCACTACGTCGAGCGCTTCAACGCGCGCGATTTCGATTCCTTGCGCGACCTGCTGGCCGAAGACGTGTGCCTGGAGATGGTCAACCGGACCCGCCGTGCCGGCCGCCGCGACGTCAGCGAATATTTCAGCCGCTACGAGGAGACCGCCGTCTGGCATTTCGTGCCTGGATTCGTCGACCGGCATCCGGCGATCATCGCCTTCGACCCGCAGGACCCGTCAGGCCCGCCGCGCTACTTCGTGCTCCTCGATTGGAAGAACGGCAGCATCGTCAGCATCAGGGATTTCCTGTTCGCGACTTACGCGATCGAAGGCGCCGAGCTGTTCACGCTGGATTGACAACGAACGGCAAACAGATCACCCGATCTGCTTCTCGCCGTGCCGCTCCGACAGCGTGAAGATCTCGACGCCGGTGGCGGTGACGCCGACCGAGTGCTCGAACTGCGCCGAGAGCGAACGGTCGCGGGTGACCGCGGTCCAGCCGTCGGAGAGGATCTTCACATGCGGCTTGCCGAGATTGATCATCGGCTCGATGGTGAAGAACATGCCGGGCTTGAGCTGCACGCCTTCGCCGGGGCGGCCGATATGGATGATGTTCGGCTCGTCATGGAACATGCGGCCGAGACCGTGGCCGCAGAAATCGCGCACCACGCTCATGCCCTGCGGCTCGACGAAGCTCTGGATGGCGTGGCCGATGTCGCCGGTGGTGGCGCCGGGCTTCACCGCCGCGATGCCGCGCATCATCGCTTCATAGGTGACTTCGATCAGCCGTTCGGCCTTGCGGGCGATCGGGCCGACCGCATACATCCGGCTGGAATCGCCGTACCAGCCGTCGACGATGAAGGTGACGTCGATGTTGACGATGTCGCCTTCCTTCAGCGGACGGTCGCCCGGCATGCCGTGGCAGACCACGTGGTTGAGCGAGGTGCAGGTCGAGTAGCGATAGCCGCGATACATCAGCGTCGCCGGATAGGCGCCATGGCTGAAGGCGAACTCGCGGACGAATTCGTCGATGCGATCGGTCGGCACGCCGGGGCCGACGATGTCGGTGAGTTCGTCGAGGCACTTCGCCACCAGGGCACCGGCCTTGCGCATGCCGGCAAAGGCGGCCGGCCCATGCAGCTTGATCTGTCCGGTCTTGCGCAGGGAGGTATCAGTGGCTTCGACGTAGCTCATGCTTGTCTGGTCTTCTGGGGTAGGCCCGGTCTTGGCAGGGCGAAAAGGCTTGATTTCAGGCCCCAATTTAATGATTGCGGGCTTCGGTGCAAGCTTAGCCTACCCGCCATGCGCCCGAAAGCGGTCTCAATTCGGGACTTCTACGGTGGTTTCGACCGGCAGTGCGCCGCCGCGAACGCGGATTTCGCGGACCGGGTAGGGAACCCGGATACCCTCGCGCTTGAAGGCGTCCCACAGCGCCAGCATCACGTCGCTTTTGACGTTGTCCATGCCGTCGGGATCCGCGATCCAGAAGGTGAGTGAGAACTTCATGCCGGCCTCCGCGAACTCGGTCAGGATGCAGTTTGGCGGCTTGCCCTTTTGCGCGCGCGGATGGGCGGAGGCGGTCTCGATCGCGAGCTTGCAGACGAGCCTTGGGTCGGCGTCGTAATTGGTGCCGAAGGCGATCTTCACCAGCGTGTTCTTGTCGGTATAGGTCCAGTTGACGACCTTCTGCGTCACCAGGTCCTCGTTCGGTACCAGGAATTCGCGGCCGTCGCCGGCGGCGACGGAAATATAGCGCGTCTTCATCGCGCTGATGCGCCCGGTATTGTCGCCGATGGTGACGAGGTCGCCCGGCTTCACCGATTTGTCGGCGAGCAGGATGATGCCCGAGATGAAGTTGGCGACGATCTTCTGCAGGCCGATACCGATACCGACGCCGACCGCGCCGGAGAACACGGCGAGCGCGGAGAGGTCGATGCCGACAGCGCCGAGCGCAATGACGACAGCGACGGCAAGCAGCCCGATGCGGATGATCTTCACCAGCAGCACCTGGACCGACGGCGTCAGATCGCTCGCCGAGTTGATCGTGCCCTCGGCGAAATTGCTGGCGATGTTGGTGATCCAGAGCGCGATGATCAGGAGTGCGCCGGCCTTGATCACCAGCAGCGGCGTCAGCCTGAGACCACCGAGCACGATCGCATAGGAGTCGAGCAGGTCAACCGTCGCATCGAGCTGGCCGACGATCGACAGCGCGGCAAAGAACCAGGCCGCCACCGACACCAGCTTGACGATGAAGGCGTTGCGCAGCACCGAGGTCACCAGCCGGATCGCGAGCCAGGCCAGCCCGAGCTTGGCGGAGACCATCAGCAGATAGCTGCGGCTCGGCCAGGTCGCGTGATACATCACCACGCGCGAGATGATCACGAGCAGGGTGAACACGGCGGTCGATGCGCTCGCGGCCATCACGCGGACGAAGCGGCGGAGCGGCACCGGCCAGCGCATGGCGAGTGAGGAGATGTCGACATGGCTGCGAATGGCGGCCTCCGCCGCATAGGCGATCCCCGCCGCGGCCAGGATGAGCCCGAACTGCAGGTAGAACCAGGGCGAGGCGATTTCCGCTCCGACGCTCCGCGCAGTCGTCTGAACGAACTCCATGAGGTCTTTGAGGTCCATGTCCATCTGATGGTCTCGCGGAAAGCAGTCGGGCGGGTGTGATTCGAAGGCACCGCAGAATCCCACAAGGGCTGCGGCCGGGCCATCGATACACCGTGAAGTGAAGCGCGTTAAGGCCGCAAAATACGGGCAGATTGCCGCGAATGCGAGAAAATGGGTTGGCGCAGGAGTGTGGCGACGATAAGGATGCAATTCCAGCGATTTGTACCCGGAAGGTGGATGGCTTCCCTCGACTCTTTCAGCATCGCCATTCTGCTCGGCGCCGTCCTCGTTATGGCCGGTATCCTGTCGAGCCTGCTCGCGCTGCGCTTCGGCGCGCCGCTGCTGCTGGTCTTCCTCGCGATCGGCATGCTGGCGGGGGATGCGGGTCCCGGCCAGCTCCAGTTCAACGACGTCGGCACCACCTATCTGGTCGGCTCGGTGGCGCTTGCGCTGATCCTGTTCGACGGCGGCCTGAAGACACGCTTTGCCAGCATCCGCACCGTGCTCGCACCCTCTGTGGTGCTCGCGACCGTCGGCGTCTTGCTGACCGCGCTGATCACGGCACCCTTTGCGAAATACGCGCTCGACCTCAACTGGACGGAGTCGCTGCTGGTCGGCGCGGTGGTCGCCTCGACTGACGCGGCTGCGGTGTTCCTGCTGGTGCACACCCAGGGCCTGCGCCTGCGCCCGCGCGTCGGCGCGACGCTGGAAGCCGAATCCGGCACCAACGATCCCTTTGCGATCTTCCTCACCTTGATGCTGGTCGAATACATCTCCCTGGGCTCGAGCACGCCCGGCCATGTGGCGATGGAGTTCGTCCAGGAAGCGTTGCTCGGCGCCGTCGTCGGCGTGATCGGCGGCCGTCTCGTCGTCATCGGGCTGAACAAAGTGGCGCTGCCGCAGGGCCTGCACGCGCCGTTCGTGACCACGGCCGCGCTCGTCATCTTCGGTGGAACGCAGATCATGCACGCCTCCGGATTTCTGGCCGTCTATCTCGCCGGCATCATCATCGGCAACCGGCCGACGCGCGCGCATAATTCGGTGGTGGCGTTCCTGGATGCTGCGACCTGGCTGGCGCAGATCGTGATGTTCGTGTTGCTCGGCCTTCTGGTGTCGCCGAACCGGCTGGGCTCGAGCGTGCTGCCGGCGATTGGCGTCGCCTTCGTCCTGATGCTAGTGGCGCGGCCGATCGCGGTGTTCGTGTGCCTGGCGCCGTTCCGTTTCAACTGGCGCGAAAAGGTCTTCATCGCGTGGACGGGCCTGCGCGGTGCGGTTGCGATCTTCCTGGCGTCGATCCCGATGCTGGTCGGCCTGTCGAAAGCCTATCTCTATTTCGACGTCGCCTTCGTCGTCGTGATCATCTCACTGCTGCTGCAGGGCTGGACGCTCGCGCCGGCCGCGCGCAAGCTGCATGTGGCGCTGCCGCGGATGGAGCGCGGCCCGCGCCGCATCGAACTCGACCTGCCCGGTCAACTCGAACAGCAGCTGGTCGGCTATGCGGTGCGGCCGAAGAGCCTCTATTTCCGCCGCGGGCTCATTCCGTCTTGGTCCAAGCCGACGCTGGTGATCCGCAACGAGCACATCCTGACGCCCGTGGAAGCCGAGCCGGTCGCGCCCGGCGACTACATCTATCTGCTGGCCCCGCCAGAGAAGGCCGAGGCGCTCGATCGTTTCTTCGTCGACATGCAGCCGAGCACGGCGCCCGATCCGCATCTGCTCGGCGATTTCATGGTCTCCGGCGAGCACACGCTCGCCGAGCTCGCCGAGATCTACGGCGTGCAGGTCAGCGAGGACGAGAGCAAGCTCACGCTCGCGGACTATTTCGACGTCAATCTCGATCGCGCGCCGAAGGAAGGCGCCGAGCTCGGGCTTGATTCCATCGTGCTCGTCGCGCGCAGCATCTCCGGCGGCCGCGTCAACGTCGTCGGCCTCCGCCTGCCGGAAGACGACGAGACGCCGGCCCCGCTGACGCGGCGGCAAGCGCTGCGGAAGAGGCTTGCGGAGCTGTGGACCTCGGTGGCGGGGGTTTAGCTGCGCTGCCGCCCTACACTCGCAGTCATCGCGCGACTTGATCGGGCGATCCAGTATTCTAGAGACGGCAACGAATACGGAGAGGCCGCGGCGTACTGGATGCCCCGGCCAAGCCAGGGCATGACACCGTCTGTGTGATGGCGGCCTGTCTCCCCAATGTCGTCCCGGTCACGTCAGCACCTTCACGCCGCCGAACGACGTCATCCGTCCGTGCCGCAGCATCACGATCTGCGTTGCGAGCTGCCGCAATTCGGCGGCGTCGTGGCTGACATAGACCATGGGGATATTGGCTTCGTCCCGCAACCGCACCAGATACGGCAAAATCTCAAGCTTGCGGGCCTCGTCGAGCGCGCCGAGCGGCTCGTCGAGCAGCAGAAGTCGCGGCTTTGACAGCAGTGCGCGGCCGAGCGCGACGCGCTGGCGTTCGCCGCCCGAAAGCTTTCCGGGACGGCGATCGAGGAGAGCGCCGATGTCGAGCAGCTCGACGACGCGCGTGCGCTGCGCCGGATCGACCGCAAGGCGGTTCATCCGCCGGCCATAGTCGAGATTCTGCGCGACGTTGAGATGCGGGAACAGCCGCGCGTCCTGGAACACATAGCCGATGCGGCGGCGCCAGGTCGGCACGTGAATGCCTGATGCGGTGTCGTCGACCGTCTCGCCGTCGATGACGATGGTGCCGCGATCGGGCCGCAACAGCCCCGCGATCATGTTGATCAGCGAGCTCTTGCCGGCGCCGGATGCACCGAACAGGCCGGTGACGCGGCCCTCGCTTTCGAACGATGCGGCGAGCGAGAATTCACCGAGTTTCTTTTCGACATCGACGCGCAGCATGGTCAATTCCCGTGCAGGCGCGCAGTGGCGCGGCGGGCGAACCACTCGGCTGATATCAGCGCGCCGAGCGCGAGCGCGATCGAGATGACGACAAGCCGGCCTGCGGCGGCATCGCCATCGGGCGTCTGGATCAGCGAATAGATCGCCGACGAAATCGTCTGGGTCTCGCCGGGAATGTTGGAGACGAAGGTGATGGTGGCGCCGAACTCGCCGATCGCCTTGGCAAAACCGAGCACCATGCCGGCGAGCACGCCGGGCAGCGCCAGCGGCAGCGTCACGGTGAAGAAGACCTTGAAAGGCGCGGCGCCCAGCGTCTCGGCCGCCTGCTCGAGCCGGCGATCGATCGCCTCGATCGACAGCCGCATCGGGCGCACCAGCAGCGGAAACGACATCACGCCGCAGGCGAGCGCAGCACCGGTCCAGCGGAACGCGAAGACGATGCCGAGATGATCGGCGAGGAAGCCGCCGACGAGACCGCGGCGGCCAAAGGTGAGCAGCAGCAGATAGCCGGTCACGACAGGCGGCAGCACCAACGGCAGATGCACGATCGCATCCAGCACGGACTTGCCCCAGAAATCGCGGCGGGCGAGCAGCCACGCCAGCGCAATGCCGAACGGCGTTGCCACCAGCGTCGCGATCACCGCGACCCTGAGCGAGAGCAGGATCGCCGTCCATTCCGCGGGAGAGATGTCGAGCACGAAAATCAGGTGGCAAGAATCATGTTGTCGGGCCGATCAGGAATTTGAAGCCGTATTTTTCCAGAATGGTCTTGGCGGCCGTCGTGCGCAGGAAGGCGAGATAATCGTTGGTCTCGGGTTTCGCGGTCGTGGTCGCGGCCACGGGATAGATGATCGCCGGATGCGAATCCGCCGGGAAGGTGCCGACGATCTTCACGCCGGGCTCGACCTTGGCGTCGGTGGAATAGACGATACCGAGGTTGGCTTCGCCACGCGCCACCAGCGTCAGCGCGGCGCGCACGCTCTCGGCCATCGCGAATTTCGGCTCCGCCGCCTGCCAGGCCCCCAGCTTCTCAAGCGCAGCCTTGGCGTATTTGCCAACTGGCACCGACTTGACGTCGCCGGTCGCGATCCTGCCGTCGCCGGCGAGTTTTGCGAGGTCGAAGCCTTGCGCGATGGTCACGTTGTCGATTTTGGAATCCTTTGGCGCGATCAGGACGATGCTGTTGCCGAGCAGATTGACCCGCGTCGTCTCGTTGATGGTCTTCTTGGACAGCGCGTAATCCATCCAGTCCGTATCGGCGGAGACGAACACGTCGGCCGGCGCACCCTGCTCGATCTGTTTTGCCAGAACCGAGCTCGCGGCATAGCTGACGCTGAACTTGACGCCGGTTTTGGCGGTGTAGGCGGCATCGATCTCGTCGAGCGCGTTCTTCATCGAGGCGGCAGCGAACACCGTGATGGTCTTGTCCTCGGCCTTCGCAGGCGAAAGGCTGGTGCCCGCGAGCATGACGAAGGCGGTGAAAAGTCCGGTAAGTCGGTACATGGATGGCGCTCCGTGCGAGCCCGCGCGCACGAAACGTACGCGCAAATCTGGCGTTGGGTGGATGAGGCGACGGGCGGAAGCGCTGTTCCACGTGTCCCGGAACGGCTTACGGCCGACAGGGATATCGCTGGCCGCGAAGATAGCAGGCTGACGCCTGAGGTCAAAGGCGACCGTTTGTCTAACCTACTGCGCCGGCAGGATCGAAATCGACAGCGAATTGTCCTTGGCGCCGCTGATCTGGAGCACGAACGGCTTGTCCGAGAGCTCGTATTTCATGGTCTTGCGGATGCCGTCGCAATCGGTCGCGCCGCTGAAGGCCACGGGCTTGAGGAAATGCCCATCCTGGACCAGGTCGACCCAGGCCCCGCTCGACAGGCTGATGGTGTAGAGCCCGGCCTTTGCCGCCTTGATGCTGGTGAAGCCGGCAAAGGTGCCGTCCTTCGGCGCCCGCTCCGGCGGCGAGGGCAGTTTTGCCTCGGCAGGCGCGACCAGACCCAGCGTGATCGCCGAGGACGGGACCGCGGCTTGCTCGGCTCCCGAGGCCAGCTTGGCACGATCAGGCGCGGTCAGCGCAGCGCGGTCGCGCTCAATCGGCCATTTGAACTTGTCACAGCCGCTCGGCTCTTCGGCAGCGAAAGCGGAGGTCGCACTGATCGAGAGCACGGCAAGGAGAACGAGGACGCGCATGTCAAATCTCGTCGTTGGCCGCGCGAGGATGCGAGGCTTGCAGTCAGTTTTTGTTGGAGGCGGGATGCGCATCCCGGAATGCCGCAGGCTTACGGCGCGGCGGCTGGGGTGATCCTATCGCATTTGGGATAGACGAACCAACCAACAAGTTCGTCATCCCGGACAAGCGCGCCCAAGCGCGCGCAGATCCGGGATCCATAGCCACTGGCAGTAGTTTGGCGAAGACTCGGAGTGACCAGTTCGCGCCGCACGACGTCCTGGTAGTATGGGTCCCGGATCTGCGCGCGCTTGGGGCGCGCTAGTCCGGGACGACGGCAGTATGTGAGGCGACAGCCTCCCCACACGCCCTACGGCTTCGCGTCCGGCGCATGCAGCACGGCCCTGCAGGCGGCCGGCATCTGCGCCAGCGTCATCGGCGGCTTCGGCTTCGGCGGCTCCGTAGGCGGCTTGGGATGCAGCACGCCCTCGCTGAACCAATAGGCGAAGTCGGAGGGCTTGCAGCCTTCGTCCTCGGATTGCGACGGCTGGCCCTGGCATTCGCTCGCGCCCGCGGGGCAGCGCATGCGGATGTGGAAATGATAGTCGTGGCCCCACCAGGGGCGGATCTTCGACAGCCAGGAGCGATCGCCCTTGGCCTCGCGGCACAGTGCCTTCTTGATCGCGGCATTGACGAAGATGCGCTGCACCGCCGGCTCCTGCGCGGCGTCGCGCAGCACCAGCACATGGCTCGGCGTGAACACCTTGGGATCGATGTCGAGGCGGTCGTCGCGCACCATCATCACCGCGGACATTTCCTCGCGCTCCTCGCGCGAGAGCCGACGGTCCGGCATCGGCGTCAGCCAGATGTCCGCATCGAGACCGATTTGGTGGCTGGCATGGCCTGAGAGCGCCGGCCCGCCACGCGGCTGGCCGATGTCGCCGACCAGGATGCCCGGCCAGCCCGCGTCCTTATGCGCCTTGGCGGCCAGGCGCTTGATCAGCGCGATCATGTCAGGGTGGCCGTAATTGCGGTTACGCGACAGCCGCATCACCTGCCAGGCATCGCCGTTGAGCGGCATCTGCTCGGCGCCGCCGATGCAGCCCTTTACATAGGAGCCGATGACATGCGCCGGTCCCGTCGAGGGCAGCAGCTTGCGCGCGAACAGTTCCTTGGCGCCGATCTTGGGATCGTTCGGATTGGCCAGCGGCGGCAGCGGCTTTGGGTTCACGCTGCCCTTGTCCTGGGCCAGCGCGCCGCTGGCGGTCAGGAGCGTCATGACGAGCAGGAGAGGGGCGATGCGGCGGGGACTCATGCTGACTTCTTATAACCCATCGCCGCCGCGTCAGGGTTAAGAATTAGGCTTGTCACGCCGGCCTGACCTCACAACGTCTTTACAGCCGCAGGCGCCTCGCGACATCATGCCCTTAAGGCAGAGGGTTTTTCATTATGACATTTTTTCTGACGTGGCTCGCGCGGCGGGTCGCTCTCGCCAGTTTTGCACTGGCCCCGATCCTGGTCACCCCGGCGCGGGCCGACGTCCAGGTCGATATCGACAAATCCTCACAGCACATGTCGGTGCGGGTCGACGGCGCGCCGCGCTATTCCTGGCCGGTCTCGACCGGGCGCAGCGGCTACGGCACGCCGAGCGGCACCTTCCATCCGCAGGCGATGATGCGCAGCTATTTCTCGCGCAAATACTACAATGCGCCGATGCCGCACGCGATCTTCTTCTATTACGGCTTTGCCATTCACGGCACGACCGACATCTCCCGCCTCGGTGGCCCGGCGTCGCATGGCTGTGTCCGGCTGCATCCCGCCCACGCAGCAGCCCTGTTCGCGCTGATCAAGCGTGAAGGCGCTGGCAACACCACGATCCATATTTCGGATTAGGGCGCTTCCAACTCAGCGGGAAGATCGGCAATAAGTTGCAGATTTTCGCCGCATCGGCGTGATTTTTAACGGCGCGATAACTCTATCCTGCAGTGACCAAAATTCATGCGTGGAACGCGATGCGTTTACCGTCCTGCATGCAAGCGAACCTGGTTGCGGAATTGATTCAAGGAGAATGCGTGTTTTTGCATCTTCTCCCTCGCCGAATGCGACGAGAAAGCCGGCTCGATGCGCCGCCCGACGGAATTCGCGCCTCGTAAACAGGCAAGGTCGTCGCGCTGCGCGGTGACAGTTTCTTGACGCCGCCGACCAAGATTACTTTTCTTTCAGACACTTGGAGCAAGACTTGCGGCCGCTGGGCGCGGCTAGGATGAGTGAAGTTGAGTTTGGGGTCGAAGAAAACAAAAAAGCGAAAGCGCAACGTGCCTGCCCGTGGCCGCCAACGGCCGCACAAGCCGCGATTCGCGCGCGCGCCTCGTGCACCGATCGATCGCGACCAGCTCGTGCAAAGCCGTGCGGAAGCCGAAGCGGCCATCGCCGAAGCGCGCCGGTCGCATGAGCGGCTGCGCCAGGCCATCGATCTCTTGCCGCAGGGCATCGTGATCCTCGATCCCGAAGGCCGCTACGTTCTCTGGAACAAGCAGTACGCCGAGATCTACAGCAAGACCGCCGATCTGTTCCAGGAAGGTGCGCGTCTGGAAGACACGTTGCGGGTCGGCGTTGCCCGTGGCGACTATCCGGAAGCGGCCGGTCACGAGGAGGAATGGATCGCCGCGCGGCTGAAGAAGCTCTACGAGCCCGGCAAGCGCCACGAGCAGACGCTATCCGATGGCCGGGTCATCCTGATCGAGGAACGCCGCACCGATGACGGCGGCGTCGTGGGCCTGCGCGTCGACATCACCGAATTGAAGCAGCGCGAGGCCTCGTTCCGCCTGCTGTTCGACGGCAACCCCGTCCCCATGATCGTCTGCGCGCTGGACGACGAGCGTATCCTCGGCGTCAACGACGCCGCAATCGCGCATTACGGCTACAGCCGCGCCGAGTTCGAGCGGCTGAAGATCCGCTCTTTGCAGGCCTTCGACAGCGAGCCGCCCTGGACCACCGACTGGTCCAGCGAGGAGCAGGCCGCGCGCACCTGGAAGCATGTCAAGGCCGACGGCGCGCTGATCGATCTTGCGATCTATTCCCGCGAACTGACCTATAACGACCGGCCCGCCGTGCTGCTCGCGCTGATGGACATCACCGAGCGCAAGCGCGCCGAGGCGCGGCTTGCCTTCATGGCCCAGCACGACGGGCTGACCGGGCTGCCCAACCGCAACCTGTTGCGCCAGACCATGGACGAGATGCTGCTGCATTCGCGGCGCAGCCCCGAGAAGGTCGCGGTGCTGATGCTGGGGCTCGACAATTTCAAGGCGGTCAACGACACGCTGGGGCATGCGGTCGGCGACAAGCTGTTGCGCGGCGTCGCCAAGCGTCTGCGCTCGACTCTGCGCGAGGAAGACGCGCTGGCGCGGCTCAACTCCGACGAGTTCGCCATCGTCCAGAGCGGGCTGACGCGCCCGGAGGACGCGGCTGGTCTCGCCAAACGCCTGCTCGAGGCGATTGCCGATCCCTATCTGCTCGACGGCCATTCCGTGGTGATCGGCGCCTCCATCGGCATCGCGATGGCGCCCGGCGACGGCGACGAGTCCGAAAAGCTGCTCAAGAGCGCCGGCATGGCGCTGTCGCGGGCCAAGCTAGATGCGCGCGGCACCTTTGCCTTCTTCGAGGCCGCGCTCGATGCGAAAGCGCAGAGCCGCCGCAAGATCGAGGTCGAGCTGCGCGATGCGATCCAGAACGACGTGCTGCGCCCCTATTATCAGCCGCTGATCGACCTCCAGAGCGGCCGCATCACCGGCTTCGAGGCGCTGGTGCGCTGGCCGCATGCCGAGCGCGGCATGGTCTCGCCGGCCGAGTTCATCCCGGTTGCGGAAGAGACCGGTCTCATCAATCCGCTGGGCGGCCTGATGCTGCGCCGTGCCTGCCTCGACGCCGCAAGCTGGCCGGACGACGTCCGCGTCGCCGTCAATCTGTCGCCGCTCCAGTTCCGCAGCGGCAATCTGCTCTCGATGGTGACGGACGCACTGAAGCATTCCGGCCTGCCGCCGCGCCGGCTCGAGCTCGAGATCACCGAGACGCTGCTGCTGGAGAAGAGCGCGCAGGTGCTGGCGACGCTGCACGCGCTGCGCGCGCTCGGCGTGCGCATCTCGATGGACGATTTCGGCACCGGCTATTCCAGCCTCAGCTATTTGCGCAGCTTCCCGTTTGACAAGATCAAGATCGACCAGTCCTTCGTGCGCGATCTCGGCGCCAACCGCGAGGCCCAGGCGATCATCCGCTCCATCGTCAGCCTCGGCAAAGGCCTCGGCGTCATCATCACCGCCGAGGGCGTCGAGACCGAGGCCGAGCTGAGTTGCCTGCGCGCCGAAGGCTGCGACGAGGGCCAGGGCTTCCTGTTCAGCAAGGCCCGGCCGAACGCCGAGATCATCAGTCTCCTGGCCGCGCAACGTGGCATCGATGGCGCGGATGAAGATGCCGCGCTGGTGGCCTAGCCTTCGGCACTCCGGCTTCTAGTAGCCGGAGTAAGGGCCGGACGGCATGCACCTGTCGTCGACATAGCCATACCCTCCGCCGCCGCCATAGCCGTAATACGCCTCGGCTGGATAGCTGTAGGCGGGATAGCCGCCGCCGTAATAGCCGCCATAGCCACCGTAATACGCGCTCGCGATCCCGGCGCCGACGACGGCGCCTGCAAGACCGTAGCCGAGGCCGCGATAGCCGTAACCGCGGTAGCCATAGCCCCGATAACCATAGCCGCGATAACCATAGCCACCGCGATAGGCGAGGCCACCACGATAGCCATAGCCACCCCGGTAGCCTAATCCGACGCCGCGATAACCGTAGCCGCCGCGGTAGCCGTAGCCCCAGCGCACTTCGGTGGTGACAGGATCGACCATCGACTTCATCGCCGCCACCGATGTCGGCATCGGGCCGGCCTGGGCGGCGCCCGTGACGAGCAGGGTGCCGGCTGCGGCGAGAATGTGAGTGCGCAGAGAACTCGAGAACCTCATGACCATCTCCGTGCTGTGCGGCGGCGCTTCTGCGCGGCCATCGACAGCCTATTTGGAAACAGCCTTGCTGTCGCGTGCTTGATTTAAATCAAACGGATCGCGGCCAGTCGCGCGGCGCTTACGCCGCGCGAAGTCCCGCCAGGAAAATATCCACGCTCTTCATCAGCGCTGCCGCATGCTGCCCGAGCTCGCCTGAGGCGACCATGACATTGCCGGCGAGCGCCCGCGACTGATCGGCGGCCTGGCTCGCACCGGCGACGTTGGCCGAGACGTCGGTCGTGCCGGTGGAGGCCTGCTGCACGCTGCGGGCGATCTCCCGCGTTGCCGAGCCTTGCTCCTCGACGGCAGCCGCGATCGTGGTGGCGATGCCGCTGATCTCGCGGATGGTGCCGCTGATATCGGAAATCGCGGTGACGCAATTGCCGGTCGCCGCCTGGATCGCGTTGACCTGGGCCGCGATCTCGTCGGTGGCCTTTGCAGTCTGGCTCGCGAGCTCCTTCACTTCGGAGGCGACCACGGCAAAGCCGCGGCCGGCGTCGCCCGCACGCGCCGCCTCGATGGTGGCATTCAGCGCCAGCAGATTGGTCTGGCTCGCGATCTCGCTGATCAGCCGCAGCACGTCGCCGATGCGCTCGGCCGAGGCTGCAAGGCTCGTGACCATTTCGGTGGTCTCGGTGGCCTTGACCACCGCACCGCTCGCAACCTGACTGGAATGGGTGACCTGGCGGCCGATCTCGGTGACGGAGGAGGCGAGCTCCTCGGTCGCAGCCGCGACCGCATTGACGCTGGTCGAAGCTTCTTCCGAGGCGGTTGCCGCGGCGGCGGCACGCTGCGAGGTGCCGTTGACGCTGGATGTGATTTCGCCGGCGACATGCTGCATGCCCTCGGTCGCCCTGGCGACGGCGGCAACCACGCCCTTGACGTCGGCCTCGAAGCGGTCGGCCATCTGGCGCTGCAGCGCCTGCTTCTCGATCGCGGCCCTGGCCTTGTCGGCCTCCTGCGCCTCGCGCAGCGCGCCTGTTTCGAGCATGCCCTGGCGGAACGTTTCGACCGCCTTGGCCATGGTACCGAGTTCGTCCGGCCGCTCGCTGCCGGGAATGGTGACGCTGGTGTCGCCGCTCGACAGCCGGTTCATGACCGCTGTGATCGCGGTGAGCGGCCGCGACAGCCCGCGCCCAAGCAGGAATGCCAGCAGGATGGCGACGGCCAGGATGGCGACCGTGCCGAGGATCAGGTTGCGTTCGGAGGCGGCGAAGGCGGCCTCGTATTCGGTCGTGTCCTTGATGATCTCGACCACGCCGACCGGTTGGCCGGCGTAGTTCTTGATCGGCCCGACATAGACCTCGACGGGATGGCCATCGAGCTCGGCCTCGCGCAGCAGCGGCGCGCCTGAGATCACGGCTTTCAGCTCGTCGGGCTTGGCGACGGCGTTCTCGCCGAAGGTCGACGACAGCTTGTTCAGCGACGTGCCGTCGACCGAATAGACCGCGAGGTCGATGCCGAAGCGCTTCTTGGCGCGGTCGACGAATTCCTTGCCGAAGGCGGCGCCGACGTCGACATTGGCGAGGTTCTTGCCGTCGCGCACGATCGGCGTCATGCCGAAGATGCCGAGCGCCTCGCGGCCGGGCTCAACGCCGACGATCTGCCGGCCGGTCTTGAGCGCTTCGACCACGGTGACGCGGCGCGCGGAGACGTCGTCGCCGAACGTCTTTGGCGTGTGGACGCGATAGAAAGAGATTGCGGGCGGAAGCTGGAAGGTGATCAGCGGGATGCCCTGGGCTTTCAGCGCCTTGTTGGCGTCGCCGAGCAGGGCACCGAGCGCATCGCGGTCGCCCCTCACGATGGCGTCGCCGACGGGCGGCAGCGCCGCGATCGCGGCGGAGACCGCAAGGGCCGAACGTCCCTCGTAGTCGATGGCTGCAATCACGCTCTCATATTGCAGCTTGAGCTGCTGATCGAGCGCCATTCGCGTCAGCGCCCGCTGCTGGGTGATCGAGAAACCGGAGAGGATGGCGCAGGCCACCGCGACGGTGAGCGCGATGGTGAGAATCAGGCGGGCCGCAATCGACTTGAGCTTGAGCATCGAGAATTCCCGGGCATTCCAAATATTGATTGTGGCTTGCCCTGAACGGTCCCAGAAATTGCTTAACAACAAGGACGGACAGCCCCGTGTTTGCACGAATTCGCTACGGTCCTTTTGCATGACTCAATGCGCCAAGCGCATGATGAGATTGGCTTGTTCGCCGCAAGCAGGGACAAAGCGCCGCAGCGTCGCGCGTGGCTAGCTGATTTCGGCCAGGATCATCTTGCCGACGTCCTCAAAATGCGTGTCGCGCGCCTGGATCTGCTGGGCAATCGCATGCATGTCACGAAACCGTCGCTCGAACGGATTGCCGCGGAAGACGGCGGTGGCGCCGGCCATGTGATAGGCGGTGTCGACCACCCCAGCCGATTGCTGGATGGTCCAGGTCGCGGCGAGGCGGACGGCGCTGCGATGCGCCGGGCTGAACACGCCTGTTGCGGAAAGCTCGCGCCACATCGCATGCGCGGTCGCATAGAGATAGGCGCGCGCGGCGCGCAGATCGGCCTCGGTGCGGCCGATCAGGCCCTGGACCGCCTGGTTGTCGCGCATCGCGTGTGCGGCTAGCGATTGGTGTTTTCCGCGCGCCAGCGCAATCGCCGCATCCAGCGTCGCGCGCGCGACGCCGAGCGAGACGGCGGCAAAGCCGAGGCTGAAGGTCGAGCCGGTCGGCAGCCGATAAAGTGGGCCCGGCTCGCGCAAGGCCTCGGGCATGTCGCGGAACACGGCAAAGCGACCGGGGATGAAGAGATCCTTCACCTCATAGGAATCGGTGCCGGTGCCGGCGAGCCCGATCGCCTGCCAGACGTCGTGCATCACGGCGCTTGCGACCGGGAACAGGATGGTGCGCAGTTCGGGCGAGCCGTCTGCATTCTTCCGCGCTGTGCCGTCTTCATTGGCAATGCGGACATGCGCCCCGAGCCAGCTCGCCTGCCGCGAGCCCGAGGCAAAATCCCAGCGCGCGGTGACGCGGTAGCCGCCCTCGACCGCGCGCGCCTCATGCGCCACCGCGCCCCAGGCGAGGATGCCGGGCGCGGTGTTGAAGATCTCATGCGCGCTGTCGTGGTCGAGCGCCGCCGCGATCATCGCGCAGACCGAGCATTGGCCGAGACACCAGGCCGTGGATGCATCGGCCTTCGCGATCTCCTCCAGCATCCGCATGAAGGTCTCGGGCGGGGCTTCCGATCCGCCCAGGCTCTTTGGCAGCAGGACGCGATAGAGCCCGTTCTCGATCAGCGCACCCACGACGTCAGGCGTCAGCCGGCGCGTCCGTTCGATCTCGTCAGCTTCGCTCGCAATCAGCGGCGCGATGGCCCGCGCCCGCGCGACGAGATCATCTCCGACAGTTCCGTCCATGTCAGCGCTTCCTCGCCCATTCTGCCGTGAGCGGTGAAACGCGATGGTGATCTATCTGCGCACCTCAATCAAGCCGCAACGGCAGTCGTAGCGTCGTCTTTCCGGGCCAGCGAGAAGAACAGGATGGCGGACAGCACGAAGGCGAGGACAAAGAAGATCGTTCGCGCCAAGGCCAGGGCTTTGGCCTGCTCGGGCGGCACGACGGAGATCAGGATGCCGAAGGGGATGTAGCACCAGAGTACGATCGCAATGATGCGTCCCATTCTACCGAGACGGAGGAAGCCGAGCGAGAACAGGAATGTCGCGAGATAGCTCGCATGAAACTTGACCTGAGACGCGATCATCTGGATTTCACCGTCGGCGGCCGACACCGGCAGGCCCATCTGGAGCGCGTGCACAATCGTCATGATGTGATGATTTTCCAGCGAATCCAGCAGCAGCGTCAGCATGGCGGCCGCCAGCGCGACGCTGACCAATCGCGAATCCACCAGCCCGCGCAGGCGGGCGGCCAGCGCCACGAAGAAGGCGCCGTAGAAAACCATGAAGAGATTGTCGAGGCCGAGGTTGAGCCGAAGTCCGAGGACGGCAAGCGGCGAGGCAATGAAGGCACGGTAGTCGTCGATCGCGCGCGCGCTCTGGAAGAAATCCTGCGAGCTGTGGGTCGCGAGGATGGCGGCCACCATCGCGGCGACGGTCAAGGCTGCAAGGCTGGCAAGCAGCGCCAGCGTGCGGTCCAGGTTTTTCTGTTCCATGTTATATGCCCTTCGACAAACCATCGATGCAATATAGATATCGACTGATATTCGAATATCAAGTGATATTTACGAGCGAGAGAGAATGTGCGCGTGCCGAAGCTGAATCGCGAAGAAAGTCAGGCTCGTACCAGGAGCCTCCTGATCGAGGCGGCCCGCCGGGAGATCGTGAAAAAGGGTTTTGCGATGGCCTCGATCCGCGACATCGCCGAGGCTGCGGGCTTCTCGCTGGGCGCGATCTACTCGAACTTTCCGGACAAGGAGGCGATCCTGCTCGAGCTGATCCAGCAGCATCAATCCGAGGAGCGCACGCGGATCGAGGCGGCGTTGGCGCGTGCGCAAGGCGACGCCGCTGCCGCCATGGCGGGCATCGAGGCCTGGGCTGAGACGGTCAATTCCGATCCCGATCTCGGCGTGCTCGCGATCGAGCTGCAACTGCATGCGCTGCGCAGCCCTGCGTTCGCGAAAGTCTATAACGAGTCGAATCGCAAGCATCGCCGCGCGCTCGGCACGATGATCGCGCATCTGTTCGAGCTGTTCGGCAAAAAGGTCCCGGGAGAACCGTCGGAGATCGCGACCGGCCTTGCCGCGCTGAGCCGCGGGCTTGCGCTGTCGCCGACCGGTGGCGACGACGATCGCGGCGGACGCATCGTGCTCACTTTCCTCAAGGCGCTGATCGAAGCGGCGCCGTCCGTCGAGAAAGCCAAGAGGTCGCGCACGTGAAGAAGCCGACCCGCCGCGCCGAGGCGCCGCCTGAGCTAAGGCTCGAACACGCGCCGATGAGCGATATCATCGATGCCCTGGCTGGCGGGCAGGTCACCGCCACGGCGTTGACAAAAGCCTATCTCGCGCGCATCGCGGCCTATGACCGCGGCGGGCCGGCGCTGAACTCGGTTCGCGCGCTCAATCCCGACGCGCTCGCGATTGCAAGCGGGCTCGACGGCAGCCGGCCATCAGCCAAGCGGCCGCTGGCCGGCGTGCCGATCCTGGTGAAGGACAACATCGCGACATCAGACAAGCAGCCGACCACGGCGGGCTCGCTGGCGCTGGAGGGCGCGCGTGCGAAGCGCGACGCCACCGTCGTCAAGCTGCTGCGCAAGGCCGGTGCGGTGATCCTGGGCAAGGCGAATTTGACCGAGTTCGCCAACTTCATCGCGTTCGAGATGCCCGGGGGCTATTCCTCGCTCGGCGGCCAGGTGAGGAATCCTTACGCGCCGGCGCTGATGGGTGAGCACAACATCCCGGTCGTGACGCCGGGTGGCTCGAGCGCGGGGTCGGCGGTCGCCGTCGCGGCCGGCCTGTGCGCGGCCTCGATTGGGACCGAGACGTCGGGTTCGTTGCTGTATCCCGCTAGCCAGAATGGGCTCGTCACCGTGAAGCCGACGGTCGGCCTGATCAGCCGCGCCGGCATCATCCCGATCGCGCATAGCCAGGATACCGCAGGGCCGATGACGCGCACAGTGCGCGATGCGGCGATCCTTTTGAACGTGCTCGCGGCGGAAGACCCGCGCGATCCCGCCACGGAGCGGCAGCGGCGGCCGGCCGACTACGCCGCGGACCTCTCGCGCGATGCGATGAAGGGCGCGCGCATCGGCGTGCCGAGCGATCCCTCAGATCCGCTGAACGATCGTTACTACGGCAAGCTTCAACCCGCATGGCTCAAGGTGATGACCGAGGCGATCAAGGTGATGGAGGATCTCGGTGCCGTCATCGTGCGCGCGAACATACCGACGTCAGGCTGGATCGGCGGGCCGGGCACCGGCATGGCCGTGCTCAACCGCAATCCGCTGAGCAGCAACAAGGGCAATCCCACCGGCGCGCCGATCGTGTTCGTCTACGAGCTGAAATACGGCCTCAATCGCTATTTGACGGATTGGGCGACCAATACCGACCTCAAGACCATGGCCGACATCATCGCCTTCAACGCGGCGCACGGAGACAGGGCGATGCGCTTCGGCCAGGACCTGTTCCTTGCCGCCGACCTCACCCGGGGCGATCTCAGCGAGCGCGAGTACAAATCGGCGCGCGCCATGGACTTGCTCTCGGCGAAGACGCGCGGCATGGATGCCTATATGAACCAGCACAAGCTCGATGCAGTGCTGTTCCCCGGCAGCAGCGGCTGCGTGATTTCGGCGAAGGCGGGTTATCCCAGCGTCATGGTGCCCGCAGGCTTCATCTCGGGCGCCGGCGACAAGGAGACGCCGGACTATCCGCTCGGCGTCAGTTTCGCGGGCCGGGCCTGGAGCGAGCACAAGCTGCTGCGTCTCGCCTACGCCTATGAGCAGGCCTCGCAGATGCGTAAAGCCCCGCCCGGCCTGCCGGCGCTCTGAACCAAGGCGGCGAGGCGTGCGACCAATTCTCATGCCGATCGTCAGAATTCTCCTGGTCCTGCTCGCATTCGCCTCGCCCGCCTTCGCGCAGGACGGCATCCACGAGCTGAACGCCGCGCGCGATGCCGCGAAGACCTTCAAGGTCTATGTCGACGGTGTCGCGAAAAAGGGCCAGCGGCCCGACCTGACCCGGCCTGATGTCGCCGCCATGCTCGGCCACATCTACGATCTCGACGCCTTCGCGGCGCTGCCGCCCCCGGAGGCGAGCGACATGAACTGGCTGCCGGACTGGTTCGACGCCGCTAACCAGACTCACAAGCTCTTCATCTTTTACGGCGTCAAGCCGGGGCCGCAGCCTGACCTGGGGGCGCTCGGGCGCAACATGATGGAGTACGGCGACCAGTACGCGACGGCGATCACCTTCATGATCCGTGGCCTGGCACGCGAGGCCGTTGCGATCCCGTTATTCTGGAATGACCTGCCGCCCGAGCAGCGCACCCGCATTCGGGCGGAGGGCTTTGCTGGCGTCCGCAAGAACAGTGCCTTGTTCATCCTGACTACGGTCTGCGCTGCGATCCAGGGCACCCCCAAGCCCGCCAACGCGCGCCTCGTCGCGGCCGCGCTGCGCGACACGCGCGGCGTCTGGGCGGAGTTTCTGACGCCCGGGGACCGGGCTCGCCTGGTTGCAGAGCTCGCCGACCTTCCCAGATGGGCGCCCGATGAGATCGCGCGCGCCGATCTCGCCAGCTTCACCGCCGCGCTGCAGGCGCCGAATTAGGCCTCCGCCTTCGCATCCGGGCTGCTTTGCCCGAGCCGCGGCTCCGTGCCCGCCAGCAGCCGTTGAACATTGGCGCGGTGGCGGATGATCACATAGAGCCCGCCCGCGATCACCAGCAGCCGATAAGGCAGCGGATGCGCGAAGCCGCAGACGAGGATGATGGCGGTCAATGCCGCGAGCATCGAGCTCAGGGAGACAATGCGGGAGAGCGCCAGCACGATGCCGAAGACGGCCGCCGTGCCCAACCCCACCGGCCACGACATCGCCAGCAGTACGCCGAGCCCGGTCGCTGCCGATTTGCCGCCCGTAAAGTTTAGCCAGATCGAGCGGCCGTGCCCCAGCAGCGCGGCAATGCCCGCGAGGCACACGATCCACGGCACCCCGATATCCAGATCCGACGCGGTCGGCGGCGTCGCAGATAATTCGCTGATGAGCCAGGGACAGAACGCGCGGGCAACGATGATCGCGGCCGCGCCCTTGAGCACATCGATGACGAGCACCGCCAACGCAGGCCATTTGCCGAGGGTCCGCAGCACATTCGTGGCCCCGGTGGACTTCGAGCCGTGCTCGCGGATGTCGATGCCTCCAAGCAGCTTTCCCGCGAGATAGCCCGTGGGGATCGCGCCGAGCAGATAGGCGATCACCAATCCAGCTGCGCCCGCGATCCAGAATGCCATGTTTGTGTCCCGTGTCCGGTAGGCGCTTTTATCGCCAACCTCGACTGAGCGCCATGGGCAGGGCATCGTTCGCCGATGGTCATGGTGTCGCCTGCGTCTGCCTCAAATGAAGGCTCCATCAAAGTGCGCAACGCCGCAAAATGGCCGCACATGGAACGGCATCTTTGCACCACGCCTTGTGGGAAACGGTGGGGGAGAGCCTGACATGCGGATATGGACCTGCGTCGTTACAGCGGTGTGTGCCGTCGCCTTCTGTGCCGTCGCCTTGGGTCCCGTCGGCGCCGAACCCGCATCCGCTTGCGGCATTCCTCAGGACATCCATGACGGATGGGTGATGACCGTGCCGGAGAAGCAGGGGCTCAACACCGCGCTGCTCTGCGCGATGGACGAGGGCATCAGTGGCGGCAAGCTCGCCAATGTCGACGACATCGTCGTCATCAGGCACGGCGTGCTCGTGTTTGAGCGCTACTATGATTATCCGCACCAGATGAATTACGACGCGACCACGCGGCACAACGGCTACTCCATGACCAAGAGCGTCGTCTCGCTGCTGGTCGGCGTCGCCATGGATCGCGGCTTGATCAAGGATCTGGACGCGCCGATCTCGTCGTATCTCCCTGATTATGCGGGCCTGCGCGCATGGGACAAGGATCGCATGACGCTCCGCCATCTCCTGACGATGTCGGCGGGATTGGGCACCGAGAGGGCTCTCGGCGTGTCCTTCCAGTACGACAACGTGTCCTTCCAGTATAACAATGCCGAAACCGAGCTGATCGGCACCATCCTGAAGAAGGTCACCGGGAAAGGCGTCGATGTGCTCGCTCAGGAGAACATCTTCGCACCGCTCGGCATCGAGGATGTTGCCTGGTACCGGAACCCGGTGAGCGGCCTTCCGACGTCGTCGTATGGACTAAGCCTGCGGCCGCGCGACTGGGCGAAGATCGGCCAGCTCGTTCTCAACCGCGGGGCCTGGGACGGCAAGCAGATCGTTTCGGCCTCCTGGATAGAGCGATCGACCGCCGAGCACATCAAGACGGATAAGGCCGCGTTCGGCTATGGCTATCAATGGTGGATAGGGCATTCGCCGGACAGCACCGGCACCATCGAATGGGCCGCTGCACTCGGCTTCAATTCGCAGAAGACCATCATCATCCCGTCGCTCGACATGGTCGTGGTCTTCAATGCGGGGCGGGAATCCAAGAACATGGTCGCGCCCGAACTGGATCTGCTGGATCGCTACATCCTGCCGGCGACGTTGAGGAATTGATCGGGCGTCGGGCGGGGCCATCCGTCGACTTGGCCGTTTATGCAAGCCATGCATAATCATATTTTGACCTGACATTGGATTTTCGCTAATCGGCCCGGCACCTTCCCGGAAAGAGCCAATATCGTCCGGGGAGGGGACATGTCCGACAATGAGCTTGCAGACCATCCGTCCGATGCGCCGTTGACGCGTCGCCGCCTGATGTCGCTCGCGGCGACGACCACGGGCGCGATCGGTTCGTCGATGCTAAATCTGCCCGCGTTTGCCGAGGAGAAGACAGCCGTGGCCACCGACCCGATCGAAAAACTGTTGCCGGGCTTTCGTCGCAGCCGCATCAAGACCGCAGGCGCGGAGATCAACACCCTGGTGAAGGGAGAGGGCCCGCCGCTGCTGCTCCTCCATGGCCATCCCCAGACGGTCGTGTGCTGGCACAAGGTTGCACCAAGACTTGCCGAGCGGTTCACTGTCGTGCTCACCGATCTCAGGGGTTACGGCGATTCCAGCAAGCCCGACGGCGGCAAGGACAGCGTCGCCTATTCCAAGCGCGAGATGGCGCGCGACCAGGTCGAGGTGATGCAGTCGCTCGGCTTCGAGCGCTTCCTTGCTGCCGGTCACGACCGCGGCGGGCGTGTTCTGCACCGGTTGCTGCTGGATCATCCCCACGCGGTGACCAAAGCTGCCGTGCTCGACATCGCGCCGACCGCGACGATGTATGGGAAGGTGACCAAGGATTTCGCCATGCGTTACATGTGGTGGTTCTTCCTGAGCCAGCCGGCGCCGCTTCCGGAGACCCTGATCGGCAACAATCTCGATTTCTATCTTCAGGCCCACATCAACAAGCAGAACAAGACGCCGAGCGCGATCGATCCGGTCGCGTTCGAGGAATACCGGCGGTGCTACACGCCCGAGACGTTGCACGCCGTGTGCGAGGATTACCGGGCCTCTGCCGGCATCGACCTCGTCCACGACGCGGCCGATGCGGACAAGCGGATCGGTTGTCCCTTGCTCGCGCTCTGGGGCGAAAAGGGCGTCGTCGGGTCGACCTATGACGTGCGTGCGACCTGGCGAGAAAAGGCCACGGACGTCAGAGGCGAGAGCCTTCCTTGCGGGCATTATCTGCCCGAGGAGGCGCCGGAGCCCTTGATCGAGAAGCTCGCCGCATTCCTTATTTGAACCTGTCCGGCCCGGAGGCGCACCAAAACCGCAGATGTCCCTGACCCCAGCGGCGAAGGAACGCGCGATGAAGGCCCTGAAATCATCGATCTGTGTTGCGCTCACCGCGCTCTCCCTGAGCCTGTCGCTCGCCGCGCCGTCCCATGCGGGAGAGGATGAGGCAGGCGTGCTGACGCAGCAGATGAAAGAGCTCTACAACGCCGGCAAATACATCGAAGCGCTGCCGCTCGCCCAGAAGGCCCTGGCCCTTCGCGAGAAGGAATTTGGCGCCGATGATGCCATGGTCGCGATGCCGCTGAATGATTTGGGCACGATCCACTACAATCTGGGCCAGTACCCGGTCGCCGAGCTGCTGTACAAGCGCGCGCTGGCGATCCGGGAGAAGACGCTCGGTCCGGTCTCGACCGAAGTCGCAACCGTGCTGAACAATCTCGGCGAGCTCTACCGGGTCGAGGCGCATTATTCGGACGCCGAGCCGCTGCTCAAGCGGTCGATCGCGATCCGCGAGAAGACGCTCGGCCGGAACGATCCCTCCATCGTGATGGCGCTGAGCAACCTCGCCGCGGTCTACAGCAATCAGGGGCGCTACGACCAGTCGGAGCCGCTGTTCAAGCGGGGACTCACCATTCTCGAGAAGGCGAACGGCCCCGACGATCCCGAAGCCACGGTGTTGATGAGCAACCTCGCCGACGCCTACATCCATCGGCATCGCTATGCCGACGCCGAGCGGCTGCTCAAGCGATCGATCGCGGTGACCGAGAAGGCGTACGGGCCCGAGCATCCCGATATCGCCCAGGCACAGAACAATCTGGCGACGCTCTATGCGCGTCAGGGCCGCAATGCCGATGCCGAGCGGCTGTACAAGCAATCGGTTGTGACGTTCGAGAAGACGCTCGGTCCCGACCATCCTGACCTTGTCGATATCCTGGACAACCTCGCCGCATTCTACAAAGACCAGGGCCGCTACGCGGATGCTCAGCCGCTGGTCAAACGGTCGGCGGCCATTCGCGCGAAGGCGCGGCCGATCTGACCTGCCATGCGTTTCTCCCTTCCTGCACTGATTTTCCTTGCCCTGATGGCGCATGCTGCGCCAAGCGCCGCCAGCGATTGGCAATATGGCTGCCGAGGCGTGCTGCCCAGCGGCGATGCGCCTGTCATCATCTTCAACCGCTCTTCGCTCATCATGTTGCCGAAGGCCTGGGTCAAGGGATCGCTGCTTGGCGCGGTCAACGATCAGCTCTTGAGCTCGAGCTTCCGGGCAACGGACAACAATTCGGGATTGGTCGCGACCCTGGTGTTCACGCGCGAGGATCATCCCGACCAGAAGCTGACCCTGACCGAGACATCGTCAAGGACGATCTCGGATGCTCACGGCCCGGCCGGCCGTCAACCGCGCTCCGAGCAAACCACCGTGTATCGCAAGGTCTATCGGTGGGTGAGTGACAGCATCTATCAGGGTCCATACGACATCGCGATGGACTGCGTGAATTACGAGCTCTCGGCGCCGCTTCGATAGCTCGTCAGCCTGAACAGCCTGCCCCGCGTCGGAAGCGGACGGCATTTTTTCAGATTTTTATCGCATTGACGGTTCGACCCGATGTCGGCATGGACCGGTCTCGATCGTCCTTGGGCCGACACCTCCCGAAGGCGTGGTCGATGGGCCCGCACGCGTGGAAGTGATCTCGTACCTCGAGCCGTCAAATATCGAACTGGAGCACTCCTCATGAGAATCACCGTCGAAACCAGCGTCGCCGCCCCGATCGATCAGGTCTGGCGTGCCTACACGACGCCTGCGGACATCGTGAAATGGAACGCGGCGTCGGAGGACTGGCACACGACCAAGGCGACGGTCGATTTGCGTGAAGGCGGCGTGTTCTCGTCGCGCATGGAGGCAAAGGACGGCAGCATGGGCTTCGACTTCGCCGGCATCTACACGACCATCGTCGAACACAAGCTGATCGAATATTCGTTCGGCGATCGCAAGGCAGAAGTCGAGTTCGTGCCCGGGGCGAAAGGCGTCGTCGTCCGCGTCGTCTTCGACGCTGAGACGACCCACCCGGTCGAGCAGCAGCAGGGCGGCTGGCAGGCGATCCTCGACAGCTTTAAGCGATACGTCGAGGCGAAGAAGACCTCGTGACTTGCCGACGGACGCATCGCATGCATCTGATTGGCGAGAGGCTCCTCTTGCGCGAATCAGGTTCGAGTGACGGCGATGTATGTTCTCGACCAGACCATCAAGGCTGATCCGCACCGGCAATGGTCGCTTCCGGACCGCATCTTCTTCGGGTACGGCGCCTGCCATATTCTGGCAGGCGTATTCCTGAATCAGCCTCCACTTCCCGGCTTTTACGCGGAGCGCGTTATTCCCGCCGAGGGTTTCCTGGGGAGCCATGTCTATGTCACCGACGGTGTCATTGCATTCGATTATCACGGCTACTCGAGGCGTGACCGATTGCTGCAGCACCACAAGCGCGTGTGGGCGAGCCAATATCACGGCTGGCTTTGCACGATCGAAATGGTCGACTTCGACCTTCTCTCGACGAGTGACCTGAACAAGCGGCGAATGCGGGGGCCAGACCAGTATCTGCGCGATGCGATCCCGCGCGCTCGTCGTTTTATCGAGCAAAGGGACCACGCCAGCGCAGCGGCCAAGGCACTAGCGATCAAGGCACTAGCCATCGAGGCGGCAGGCTAGTTTGGAGGCAAGAGCCGAAGAGCCTGCGTTGGGCAATTCGATCACCTGTGGTCCGGGCCAGCCTGTTGATTCAAATCAATGGCAAACCCCCGCTTCGACGCCAATTGCCGCATTGCCACCTCATCCTCACGGGAGACGAGCATGCGTGTATTGACCATAGCGGTTGTCCTGAGCCTGACGCCGGTTTCGGTTGTCGCCGCCTCCGACTGCCGCGTCACCGGCAATCCATCCACGTTTGGCGTCGACATGACGGCCTACTTCGCCGTCAGGTCGGGTGAAACATGTAACTTTCCGATGCGAATTCCAGGAGCAATGCACAAATCGGGCGTTGCCCAGAAGCCGGCGCACGGGACCCTCAGGCAGCTGAATGTAACGACGTTCAGGTACACCGCGGCATCGGGATACAAGGGCAACGATACCTTTGCGATCTATGGTGAGGGAGAAGGACCGTACGGCTCGGGAAGATCGGTCATGACGGTGAATGCGACGATCGAGTAGCCACGGGCGGTCGGCGTCAGCCCGTTCAGCACCCCCGGCAGATGCCGCTGATCTTGCGATCGACGTTCGCATCCTCCTGATCGAGGAAATCCTGCGGTCCCATCGTTGTTGCGGGAACGTCTGAGACGTGCGGCTGGCGATGGCCGACCGGCGCCGTCCAGGGTCTGGTGGTGGTTTCCTTTCCCGGAATTGAGGGATGGAAGGATTGCGCCGACACGGCGTCGATCGTCGAGACGAGTGCGAGCAAGACGACTAGCTTCGAGGTGATCATTGCGGCCTCCAAATGGCATCCGCGCGAGCTGCGCGGCTCAGACATTCAGATTTGCGTCGAAGGCTTGTTATTCCATTCATATCGGAGGCGTGATGCCGCCGTGACCGCTGTTCCGGCGCGGGGACTTGTCAGGCGGAGCTTTCTATGGCGCAATCATTTCCTAAAATCAGTCAGTTCACGCCGAAGGTTTCAAAGGCAACGGGAAGGCGTACCTGCACGTTGTCCCGTTTGGCCAACGCCAGAAGGGATTTCATCGAATTGTCGAAGTCATCGAGAGCGTAAGGCATTGGCCGTAGAGGCTCATCAAGCGAACGCGTAAAGTCGTCCCAGTGGACGGGAATGACGACCTTGGCTCCAACCGCCTGCACCACTTCGCGCCAATAGTCAGAGATGAATTCCTCAGATTGTTTGCCAAGCCCACCGATACCGAGAAACACGGTGTCCGCCTTCACGCCCTTGAACTTGCCAGGAATGAAATTACCGCTCGCGACCAGGAGAAGACTTGTCGAATGATGCTGTAGGAGGAAAGAAAAATTACCTCCCTCTCGATATTCACTGGCACTTGCGGGGACGGTGAGGGGGTGATCGACCGTTCCCGGAAAGGCGACGCCGGGCGAATGCGGGGTTTGGAAAATTGTGACCGTGAAATCGCCGAGAGTATAGATCTTTCCATCGTCGAAGACGGTGATGCGGTCGGATGATAGGCCATCTCCGAGAACGACGTTGCGCGTCGAGAGCGATCCAAAGACCAACGCACCAGTTTTTAGTGCGACCCTTGCTGTGTCCATCGCGTGGTCATGATGCGTGTGAGCAACAAAAATCGCATCTAGACCCTTGATCCCAGCCTTGCTCAAGGCACTGTTGATCAGGCGCTCGTCCGGCGGAATTTTACCGATGAGCAGACGCCAGATTGGTGGGCGAGAAAAGAACCCATCAGACAATATTCTCGTCTTTCCATCGTCAAATAGAATGGTCGTCGTTCCCATGAACTGGGCACTAATGTGCGCTGAACTTGGCGCGGAAGAAGTCTGCAATGAGGTGTATGCCGCCAACGAAGGACTGCTCAGCAGCTTGTAAAGAACGACGACTGCGATCAGGCCCAGGGCCGCGAGTCCGATTAAGCCCATCCGATAGACGAGTTTCATCACTCTTCCCTCAAATTCCCGGAAGCACATCTTGTATTGTCACATTTTACGAGTGACTTCCAATGCCCGCAACGCGCCCGCAGCCTGACGACGCGCGGAGCTATGAGTTGCGAGCTGCGCCATGATCGGCGACCTTGTTCAACTGACGAGAGGGACGGTGGTCAGATCGCACTCAGCCTCGGTATTTTGTACGACACTGGAAGCGCTGGTTTCCCTCAGGATGACAAGCAAGCGGCTGAATGGTATCGCAAGGCTTTTGAAGTGATTGAGCCAGATTTCGAAAGGCACCGGAATGCGAACCATTGGCCTGATCGGCGGCATGAGCTGGGAGAGCACAGCGCTCTATTACAAGCTCATCAACGAGCGCGTCCGTGACCACATGGGCAAGCTGCATTCTGCGCCGCTGTTGCTTTACTCCTACGATTTCCAGGACATCAAGGAGATGCAATACGACGGCCGCTGGGCGGAAGCCGCGGCGAGCCTTGCCGAGGTGGCGTGGCGGCTCGAAAGCGCCGGTGCCCGTGCGATCGTGCTGTGCACGAACACGATGCATAAGCTGGCGCCCGAGATCACCGCGAAGCTGACCATCCCCTTCATCCACATCGGCGACGCCACGGCGCAGCGCATTCGGGCCAGGGGATACCGGCGCGTCGGGCTCCTCGGCACCAGGTTCACGATGGAGGAAGACTTCTACATCGACCGGCTGAAGGCGCATGATCTCGATGTTCTCGTTCCTCCGGCCGACGAACGGGCCGATGTGAACCGCATCATCTACGATGAGCTGTGCCTCGGAATCGTCTCCGATCCCTCGCGCCGCCACTATCAGGACGTGATGGCCGCGCTCGTCGCCCGAGGTGCCGAGTGCATCATCCTCGGCTGCACCGAGATCACGATGCTGGTGGGCGCTGCGGATACATCTGTCGAGACGTTCGACACGACGGCGATTCACGCGGAGACTGCGGCGGATTTTGCGATCGGGTGATTGCGTGGAATGGCCTACAAGCAGATGTTTTTCGTGCAAGTGTATGGGCGAGCAATTCGCCGGGGTTGTCGCATTTTCTCAAATGGTGGACGACAGCGCGCATGACGCCGAAGAGCCGGTCTTACTCGCTGCGTATGGGCGAGTGCCGCCGGAGGCGGGGACAGTCGCCGCCTGAAGAAGGGACCCTCAAAGGCTCGGCATTTGCTTAGGTTGCGCAAATTGGTCCGCTCTGCTGCGATGAGCGGACCTCAGTCAGACGGCCGCGACTTCGCGGATGGGCCATTTCCGGACTCGTGCATCGCAGCGAGATTGCGTCCCTAATCTATAATTCTCGTCCGCGCGCGCAAGCAGCGTAGGCGCTTGTCGCAGCGTCTTTAATGAACTGAGGGCAAGTCCCGGCTAAAGCACAAATAGGTCTTGAAGATGCAAGCCGGTTATTTGCGTATGCTCAAGCACCAGCGTGTCATTGCTGCCGAGCTTGACGAACACGTCGCTTCCGTGCTGCTTGATATGGCTCGCGAGTTGACCGAGATTCGAGAAGAAGGCTGAGACGTCGACCGTGTCGCCGGCCGAGATATCGGCGATGTGAGAAACACCCGACCCCCTTTCTATCACGACGTGATCATTGCCTACGCCGAGATAGACGTCGCCGGCGACGTGACCTCCCTTGCCGAACACAAACGTATCGTCGCCCGCGCCGAGCATCACGTCGCCGATGATTTGGCCGTGGTTCACCACGGCCTCCTGCCCGCTCCCACCCAGTACCGCAACGGAGGTGCCCTGGATGAGCCCGAAATTATCCAAAACCGACGAATTGTTCGCGTTAGATACGCCATCGCGCTCCACGACATTCAATTCCACCGCGGCTGAAGCGAAGTTCTCACTCTGGATGACTCCGGTGCAAGTGTTATCAACCGCTGCGTGGTTCCCAGAGACGACAACACCCGCCGCGCGCAGCGGGACACCGAGCGCGGCGCCATGATAGACGCCACCATTGGTCACAATCTGCCCGCTGTTGGTCAGATGATGACCGTCGCCGGCCATTAGAACGCCCACAGCTCCATCGCCATGGGTGGCAATGGAGCCGTGATTTTCAATGATCCCATTGAGAGCATTGCCGAAGGCATCGCCGCTGCCTGCGAAGACATCGCTATTAGTTACGCCAAGCCCGATTCCGATAGCGGCGTCGCCATGGGTGCTTACACAACCGTTATTGACAATATCTATGTCCTGCCCGGTCTTGAAAAACAGTCCACCTGTTCCCGCAATTCCGACCGCAAAAGTACCGTGCGTTTCGATGGTCCCGGTGTTGCTGATATGATGGCCGTCACCCCTGCCGAGAATCCCGAAGCTACTTCCGCCAGTGACAGAAATCGTGCCATGGTTCGCGATGAACGCATCGCGAAGCTGGGCCAGCATGCCATCTCCCTCCGCGCCAACAAGCCGGATTTCGCCGGTATTGAGTTCAACAGCAGCCTCGCCCCGCACGAGCATCACGGAGAGACCGTTCCCGGAAGCGGTAACGTCACCAAAATTCTCAGCTTTGGAACCGTCGCCGATCGCACCTACGGCGAGCGAGCCGACGGCGCCGGCCGGTTGAATGTCCTGAACGTGACCGTAGTTGGCCACGACTCCATTTAGGCCGCCACCGATAAGTGCAGATGCAAAACCTCCTTCGATACGAACGGTCCCGTAATTGGCGATATGAAACTGGTCACCAAACGCCGACAGTCCGTCGGAAGTCAAAAAGGCATTGTTGGGGTCGAACACTCCGCCGTGAGTTGCGACATAGCCGTAGTTCTCAATTGTCTCATTTTGGCCGACAGCAGCAATTGCCGGCGCACCCAGGCCGAATGTTTCTATGTGACCGAAATTTCGGATTGTGACGCCGTCGGCAAAAGCAGAAATGTCACTCGACAGGTCGCCGGTCGTCGCCAGGCGGCCAAAATTGATAATCGTGTCGTCCGTTGTGCTTGTTGTCAGTGCGTCTTCTTGAAAACCGGACGTAAAGATATTTTTGAAATTGATCCGTACCATGGTGACCCTCCTAACTGACAGTCCAGAGGCTACCCAAAAAAAAGATGGTCCTACGAGGCGATGCAGGAGTCAAGTTCGCTCCCACGACCGCCTTTGCATCGATCATGCCCGTGGATCCGGCGCTATTCGATTACCTCGTCAGCGCGCACCAGGATCGATGGAGGGATAATCAGGCCAAGCGCCTTCGCGGTCTTCAGGTTGACGCCGAGCTCGAACTTGGTCGGTTGCTGGACTGGAAGATCGGCAGGTTTTGAGCCCTTGAGTATCTTGTCGACGTAACTCGTTGCGCGCCTAAGCATATCAGGCGTATTTGCACCGTAGGCCAACAGCGCGCCTGCGCTGGCAAGTCCGAACGGCGGCGCCGCAAATACGGCCGGAAGCCGATGCCTGGCAGTGGCCTCAATGATGCGCAGACGGTTCGCGAAGAACATACCCTCGATGGTAGAAACCAGAAGCCCATCGGCCCCCCGTTCGCTCGCCTGTGCGACGGCGCCTTCCAGGTCGTCAGGCCGGCGTGCCTCGACCGGAATGACAATGAAACTTAAGCTGGGAGCCACCGCCCGGACTTCCTTCAACACGAGCGTCGCATCAGGAACTCCGGGATTTGCGAGCAGCGCAAGGCGGGAAAGGCTAGGAATGACCTCCTTGCACAACTCGACGTTCTTGCCGACCTGTTCGACCATCAGATTGGAAAAGCCGGTAACGTTGCCCCCCGGTCGTTGAAGGCTTTCGACAAACCCAAATCCAACCGGGTCGGACACGTTTGCCATCACGATAGGAATCGTGGTGGTCACCTGCCTTACCAGCCGCACGATCGCCGTTGACGGCGCCACGATTACATCGACCTTGAGCCGCACAAGATCTTCGGCAATGCCGGGCGCAAGCTCGACCTTCCCCTCGGCGTAGCGCGCCTCGATTGCGATCGTCTCGCCCTCGACATAACCCAGATCGTGTAGCCCCTGGCGAAACGCTTCGTGAAACGGCGCGACCACCGCCTGAGGAGCGATCCAAACAATGCCAACACGAGGTAACGTTGCCAACTTCTGCCCACGCGCCGCGAGCGGCCACACCGTTACACCGCCGGCAAGAAATTTGATGAAGTCGCGCCGCCGCATTAGCCGTCCCCAGAGCCTCGGGTCAAGCCTCACGCAATGACTAAGACTAGCATTTTGCGACCGGTTGACGAGTGGAAACTGGCAGCCAATCGACCTAAGGCAGGAACAGCCTCGATGTCTCAATTGGGTCTTGGTTGTGTGCAAACGCACAGGTCGGGAGCGGCCGTTGCCGCCAATCATTGCAGTCGGCCGATGTCGTCGGGTCCGATCGTCAATGA
>NZ_JARXWB010000041.1 GCF_029892425.1 Bradyrhizobium sp. BR13661
TCAAAGCCAAAAATACACCCAAAATGCAGGATGCAGCCAGAAAGGCCACAGAATCAGAGTCATCCAGCTAACAGGACACTTGACGCATAATCTAACCGCTGAATCCGGTCGACCAGTGGCGCGCAATCGAGCGTCTGGTCGCGCTCGCCTGGACAGAGGAGGCAATCGGCGTCGCGCTCGCGCTGTCGGTGCGTCAAATCAGGAAACTTCGTTTGCTGGCCAATGTGCTGCCAGCGATGCTCGATCACATGGCCAAGGGCGACATGCCCGACGAGCGCCAGCTCCGCACGATCGCTGCCGCATCGCTCGACGAGCAGAAGGAGGTCTGGAAGAAGCACAAGCCGTCGAAGGCCGATCCGCAGGTCTCGTGGTGGAGTGTCGCTCAAGCGTTGCAGAAGACCCGGATGTTTGCTCGGCACGCCAGCTTCGGCGACGACCTGGCCGAGGCCTACGGCATTCATTGGGTTGAAGATCTCTTCGCGCCCGCCGACGAGGACAGCCGCTACACGACGGACGTCGAGGCTTTCCTCGGCACGCAGCAAGAGTGGATGACGGCCAATCTGCCGAAGAAAGGCATCATCGCCGAGACCACCAACTACGGCGAGGTGAAGCTGCCGCCGAAGGCCGAGCGCGTCCACGGCAAGCCGGTGAAGTCCGACTGCACGGCGATGTATCTTGACCGCGATGGCCGCGTGCAGACGGTGCACTACCGCATGCCTGCGCCGAAGAAGCCGAAGGGCAAGGGCGCGACTGGTTCGGACAACGCTCCGGACGACGTCGGCGAGATCTCCAGGCCCCGTCCTGACGTGACGCGCAAGGGCGTCGAGATGATCGGTGACTATCGCACCGACGCGCTGCGCGAGGCGCTCGGCCGCGCGCCGATCGAGGACGACACGCTGATGGCTCTTCTGGTCCTCGCCTTCGCGAGCCAGAACGTCTCCGTGACGACGGGAAGCGGTGGAACCTATTACGGCCACAGCCGCCTGGCGAAGAACGCAGCGGTGCTGTTCGATGCCGACGGCAAGCTCTCGTTCGACATGGATACGCTTCGTGTCGCGGCGCGCACCATGCTGGTCGATGTCTTCTCTTGCCGGGAGAACGCCACCAATAGCGGCATCGTCGCCAGGATCGCCGGCGTCGTGATCGGCGCGGATAGCTTCCTTCCGCACATGGGTACGGAGGACTTCCTCTCCTGCCTGTCGCGCCCTGCCCTTGAGGCATCGTGTAAGGACACTCCTGTCCTGCCACGCCAGCGCGTGAAGGACACGCGTGCTGCGCTCGTCGAGCACTTCAAGGAGGGACACTTCGTCCATCCCTCCGCGTTCTTCGCGCCAGACGCCACGAAGCTTTCGCAATGGTTGTCGTCGAGCGCGACGACGGGAGATGCCGACGAGGCTGAAGAGGAGACCGCCGGCATCGGCGATGACCTGTCTGACCAAGAAGCCGAGGCATTCAGGGAGGCGGCCGAATAGCGGCACGCATCCTTTCTTCCGAACGGTCCACCGCCGCCGGTCATCCCGGCGGCGGTTTCTTTTTCACGCATGCGCACACAAGGAGGACATGATGTCCGCGCACACCATCATCGACAACGCTCCCATCGGCTCGATCGTCGCCTGGTCCGACGGAACGCCGCAGCCACCGGCGCGCTTCAGGAAGAAGCTCGCCGCGTGGCAGACCAACAACAGCAGAGGCCGCCTCATCCGCAAACAGGGTGGACGGGACATCGGGAATGTCTCGCTATCGGCCTGTTTCACCCTGCATGAGACCGATTATGGCGCCGGCGGCGTCGTTGCCGTGCGTGTCCATCGGACATTCTCGCTGAAGTCGAAGCTCCACTTCGCCATCGTCGAACGTCCGGCGGTCGGCTCGATTCGTGTGTTTGACCGCGCCGGCGACGACGCCGAGCTTGTCCAACTCGCGACCAACGAGCCCGATGCGACGGAGTGGCTGACACGCCATGGCTATCCCCACGCCGTGCTGGAGGAAGTGACGGCCAACGAGATCAGCGCTGACACCATCGAGGGGAGGACCGCGGCATGAACGCGTCATTTCCTCCTCCCGACGACGTCGCTTTTGGTCGCAGCGCTGACGGCCTTCTGGTCGCGCTCGTCGGCGAGACGGCTTTCGCCATGGTTCCGGCCGGCGATGGCCGGCATTTTCTCGCGACGGGCTGGCGCATCAACCGCCCGATGGGCGGATGGACGCGCGGCGACTTCTACGGACATTCCGGCGAGCTCGCCGATGAGGCGGCGTTTCGCAACGCCGTGCTCGAAAACGCCGAGCATCAAAGCGAGCGCAAGCTGCTCGGCCGGATCGAGGAGAACACGGGTATCAATACCCCTTGGGGACTCTCGCAGGGCTCGACCGTCTATGCCGAGGGCGTCGCGTCGCACTCCACTGCTGGCCACGGCGGTTTCAAGCTCTCGGCCGAGCGAAACCGCATCATCCACCCCATGCTGCGCTCAAAGGGTGGATGGTACGAGGAAGACGCCGAATGGGCGATTGTCGCGATCACCTTCCCGGATATCTTCACGGCGTTCGAACGTCGTTGCGCCGCGACGACGATCAAGGACAGCTGGCCGGACGCCTGGGAGGCGATCTCCGGCACAATCCTGCAGCCGGGCGAATCCCGCGAGAAGGATCGCCGCGGCTTCGACCAGGTGCATGTGCGGGACTGGATCGTGGTGTCGGCGATCACGTCCAAACATGCGAGCGGCTTCGTCGAAACCGTCGCCACGCTCGGCGGGAAACGCGGGCCTGGAACCGAGGAACGCCGCTTCCTCGTTCCGTCCAACGAGTATCACGTCGGCCGCTTCGGCTTCGTGATCGACGAGGCGCGCCACCAGCTCTACGGCGGCCCCTCCGACTTCGTCGGATGGAGGTGACCCATGCCCTGGCGCCTCATTGCCAAAGCCTTCGGCTGGCGCACGGCCACTGACGAGGACGGCGAAATGCCGGTCCTCGTCGTCTGGCATCCGCGGCTCAGACGGCATTTCACCGGCGTCGACGCCTGGAAACACGCCGTGCGCCTGTCTGTGCACGCGCCGCGCCAAGACCCGGCCGGCGCCGACAGAATCCAGTCATGAAAGCGTATCTCGTCGCCGTGAACCTCCCGGTGCATGCGCACAACAACCCAGAGAGCGCCGTCGCCTGGATGACTGCCGGCGACGACCTCTCCTCCATAATCGCATTCTCTCTTCCGCACGACGACACGCCAGACAAGTTCGCCCCGCCCTTGTGGCCTCTCGGGACGGTGCGATGATCGAGCCCCTGGACCGACGCCTCCTGCTCGCGCGCATGGAGATCGCGCAAGCCGAGACGCAGCGCCATTTGGGCATCATCGAGCGCCAGATCGCGGCACGTGCCGAGCGGATGACGATCACCGATCGGGCGAAACGCCGGCCGCACGGCCGAAGCGCCTCGAGCTGGACGAACGCGGACGAGCGGCTGTTTCAGCAGCATGTCGCGGAGCTCGCCCTGGCCCACCGCGGCGAGATCGACGCTCTCACGCTAAAGCTCGATCGGCAGGAAACGGCGATCGCCGAGTTTCGGGCCCGCGGTCGCGCTTCCCCCGCGTGGCGGTGAACGACGGAGGCCGTGACGAATCCCCGCGCAAGCGGAGCGTAAGATCGTTCGCGACGTCGAGCGTGGCGCGGATTGACCTCGATCTCCCGCGGTTTCAGAGGCGGACTGCCCCTTGGCCGTCACTCCCTCGGTTTGTGCTGCGGTCTGAACCGTCCGCGGTCCGCTTCAAGGGCAAGTCGCGAAGCGATCGGCGGCCGCCGTCTCGCGATGGGGGGCCGCGTCCTTCGCAGGCCCGAGGGCCCGCTTGCCCGCAACCCGCCCATGCTCGCCCTGGCAGCCGCCGCCCCCTGAAGCGGCCCGCTGGGGCCGGTTCTGGTCGACCGCACCCGAGGGAGCAACGGCCAAAGGCCCGACCGCTTCCCTAGGTGAAACCGAGAAAGGATCTCATCATGACCAAAACCGCCCGCTCCTCTCGCGCCACAGCCCGCGTTATTCCGCTTCGCCGCGGCGCGACGCTCGAAATGGTTCGTCTCGCCTGTCCCGACTCCGCGCAGACATTGCGCATCTCCGAGAGCTTCGGCCTTGCGGTCCTCGACAGCGACGGCATCCGTGAGCTGCACGAGCGACTCGTGATCGAGACCGCCGACGCCCTCAAGGACGGCCTCAGCGAGCGTGCGATGGAAATCCACCTCCAGCGCATCGTCGGCGCTTACGTTGGTTCGGCTCACGGCGCCGGCCAGTTCTACTCCCGCGCCGTGACCGAAGCGCGCGAAGCCACCGCCAAGCTCGCCAACGACGCACGCGATGAGGACCTCGACGGCCCCGTCGGCTTCGACAGCCAAGCGCAGCGCAAGCGCGAGTTCGCGGCCGACATGGGACTCCAGGCGCACGCGCTCCGCATGGCGGCCGAGGGCGCCGTCGCCGCGTACGAGCAGGTCATCGGCGAAGCCTGGAAGCCCTTCGAGCGGCAGGCCGAGCACGCCGGCGAAACCGTCACTAAGAAGGCCGCCGCGGCCCAGATAGCGGCCTTCGAATAGGCCTCAAGGCGGGGCTTCGGCCCCGCCTTCCACATGTTGCCGCTGTGAAGGCTGGTCGCGAGACCGGCCATTTTTTCGTGTCGCCGGCAAATCCAACAAGAAAAACGGCGCGTCGCGCCAGCGTGGCCCCTCCCGGTCGGTGGTCCGTGCGACGGATTCGGCGCCCGCGCAACGGCTGCGCCGTCCTCCGCTGCGCTGCGGCCCGGCCGGGTGCGCGAGCGCGTGATGCCGCCGCGGCGGACGCCGTGAGGGGCCGCGACAGGCGCGGCCTCCGAACGGAGGTCATTGAAATGAGCAGGAACGAAGGAAAACCGCGCGCCGACATCTACGCGCGCATCACCGATCGCATCGTCGCGGACCTGGAGCGCGGGGTGCGGCCGTGGATCAGACCTTGGAATGCGGCCAGCGCGGCTGGGCGTATCACGCGGCCGCTGCGCCACAACGGGATGCCTTACCAGGGCATCAACGTCGTGCTGCTGTGGTCGGAAGCCCTGTCGCGCGGCTTCACGTCGCCGATTTGGATGACATTCAAGCAATCTCTCGAGCTCGGCGGCCACGTCCGCAAGGGCGAGAACGGAACGATGGTGGTCTACGCAAACAAGATCACCAAGACCGAGACGAATGACAACGGCGACGACGTCGAGCGGACAGTGCCGTTCCTGCGGGCCTACACCGTGTTCTGCGTCGAGCAGATCAACGGCCTGCCCGACCACTACTATGCGCGCCCTGCTCCGAGCGCGCCGCCGGCGCAGCGCATCGCGCACGTGGACGCATTCTTCGCCAACACCGGCGCGACCATCCGGCACGGAGGCGACAAGGCGTTCTTCGCGCCATCGCTCGACCTCATCCAGATGCCGCCGTTCGAGACCTTCCGCGACGCCGAGAGCTATGCGGCCACGCTCGCGCATGAGTGCGTGCACTGGACGGCGCCGGCGCACCGCGTCAATCGCGATCTCAGCCGCTACGCGAAGGACAGCAGCGAGCGCGCCCGCGAGGAGCTTGTCGCCGAGCTCGGCGCCTGCTTCCTTAGCGCGGACCTCGGCATCGTACCCGAGCTCGAGCCGCGTGCTGACCACGCGAGTTACCTTGCGTCGTGGCTGGAAGTGTTGGCCAACGACAGGCGCTTCATCTTTTCGGCGGCGGCGCACGCGCAGCGCGCCGTTACCTATTTGCACGATCTTCAGCCGAAGCCGGCCGAAATCGACCAAGCGGCATGAGCGCGACGCCGTCGCGTCTAGCCCGTGCTCTTAGCCTTTCACGAGCTCACCAAAGCCCTCGCCTCGCGGCGAGGTCCTTCTTGCGTGCCCAGTCGTGCGCTTGCGTCTTCCGAAGGCGGAGGCACTTCCCATAACCTCGTCCAGCGCGGCGGGACCAGCCGCGTGGGCCGCTGTGATCCCGAAATGTCTGTCGATTCGGAATGGGTGACTTCCCGCGGCAGCGTGAAAGCGGCCATCACGATTGCATTCGTCCGGGATCGCACTCGCGGTGACTCTCGAAAGAACCCTTCAGGGCCCGGCGAGTCCCTCGATCAGCTTTGGCTCCGTCGTTGTCGTGCGGTGCGCGGCTGTCACCAGTCATATCCCCTCGGTCGGCCTGACGCGCCCAGTGCGTCCTCGATTTGGCATGTCTAACCGAAGGCCGTCGTCGCTGCGCTCCGCCTCGATTCCATGACCGCAACGTCCGTTCGCGACTTTCTTCCCCTGGCCGCTGCGCGCCCATTCCTCGCGAGACAAGAAAGCCTCGCCCTGGCCGCCCTCCACTGCGTTGCGGCCCTTCGGGTGCGGTCCAATCGCCTCCGGTCAACGTCAGCCATCGAGGTCGCGGTGGTCGCGGCCCGAGAACCGAAGAGGATACGAACATGGCTACCATCGGCAACTTCACCGTGAATGGCAACGGCTTCGTGGGCACCGTCAAGACTCTCGCCCTCGGTACCGTGAAGGCCAAGATCGTCGCGGCCGACCGCACCTCGGAGAAAGCCCCGGACTACCGCATCTTCGCCGGCACCATCGAGTTCGGCGCCGCGTGGAAGAAGAAGTCCCAGGAGCAGAACCGCGACTACCTCTCGGTCAAGCTCGACGACCCGAGCTTCGCGGCGCCGATCTACGCGACGCTGGTCGAGATCGAAGGCGAGGAAGGCCACTCGCTCATCTGGTCTCGCCCAAGCCGCGACTGAAAGCCCGCGCAAGAAGGCCTCGCCAGTGGCGAGGCCTTCGCCTGCCGAAAGACAGTGTCAACGATGAAGGTCTTGAACGCGCGTATGTCGGCCGACCGCTCGATCGCGGTGCGATCTGTCTCGGCCGACCCAGCAAAGGGCATGTCGCTCTGCCCGAGGTCTCTAGAGGATTCCCCACGCCCGGTACCGCCCTCGCCCGGTAGCCTCGCGCAGGCCGAGCTCGATTACCAGGCTCAATGCTGCGCGTGACGTGATTCCCAATTCCTCAGCGATCATGCCGGCAGACACAACCGGGCAGGTTAACACGTAGTCGACGAGCGCCGGCAGTTTGGAAGTCGACCGGCGGCCTGTTAGTTTCCGAAGCAGTAGCGTGCGCTGGTTGAGCCAGCGATCGTGCGCCTTCAACCCAGCCTCGGCTGCAGCCGTGATCGCATCTAGCTCAGCGACAAGCCTCGTCGCGGTGTCGCGCGACCGGCGCCGCTCGCGCGGGATGGTTTTCAGTCCGTCGTGCAGGCAGGCGAGATGCGAACGTGTTTTGCCACGTTGACGCAACAGCGCAGCCGCCAGCAATTGGCCCAGCCATGGCCTATGCTGCAGCGGTTCGATGCTGCGCCATGCGTCGGCCGCGATGGCCGCTGCGAGCGTTGGCGGCAAGCTGCGGGTCTGATCGAGGTTGGTGCGCCAGGCGGTGAGGCGGGTGTCCTCGTCCCAATCGATGTCGTAGAGCAGCGGATCGCGATCGGTCGCGTGACGTAATTGACTCGGGCTATCGCTGGCGAGGGCGCGATCGGTCTTGGCCATCGCGGCATCGACGGCAGCGAGCGCCTCAGACAGCCGATCGTCATTTGCGGTTAGTGCGAGCCCTGCCTCCAGCACATCGCCGGCCTCCTTCGCATCGCAATCCCCTGCTCCACCCTCTTCCCGCTCGACGCCTGCCCCTTCCAGGTCGCCCGTCCCGTCGAGGCCGCGCAAGGCGCCAAGGCCGACCGGCGACAACGCCCAGTCGGGCTTTTCCCGGTCGATGCGACGGCGGGCGCGCAGCACGGCGCGTGCCCGAGTCAGCTCATGGGTCGGTGCGCGGATATCCATGCCCGCGTCATGGAGAACAAGATCTTCGACGTGGACGAGTTCGCCCTCTAGCCATAGACTGGCGCAGGCGTCGGTGAAGTGGTTGCGGCTGATCCACCCATCCCGAATTGGGCTCTTTGCGAGGCGTTCGTCGAGGCGGGCAAGCGCGTCCTCGGCGGTCGCAAGGGGTGTCGCTTTCACTTCCCGATTTCATCAGCGCAATCCTCATATGTTGTTTAGGTTTAGGGGCTAAAACGAGCCGAATTTTCCGCTAACGATTTCAGCGACCGCTCGATTGCCGCACCGACCGCAAAGCAGAACAACCGCCTCTGCGTTGGCGCCCCCGTCGGAGGAGGCGTGGCTGGCGGCGCGCCGCGTTGCGCGCGAACTCGACGGGATCCTTGATGAGGCGGGTCCGCATCGGCAGGCGGTCGATCGGGCGGCCGCCGAGCTGCGCCTTTCGACCCGGCAGGTCTATAATCTGCTGGCGCGCTATCGCGTCGACCGGCGGGTATCGTCGCTGCTGCCGCGTACGAACGGCGCGAGAAAGAAGCGGCTCGACCATGAAGTCGAGGACATCATCGCGGCGACGTTGCGAGCGCAATGGCTGACGCTGGAGGCGCCGCCGCTTGCGCCGGTCGTAGCCGAAATCCGCGCCCGTTGTGAGGAGGCCGGACTCGCCGCGCCCTCCTATGGCGCTGTCGACCGCCGCATTCCCTCGCTGTTCAGCCCTGAGGAACTCGCCAGGAAGCGGTCAGCGAACCCGAAGCATCTGCTGCGGCTCAAACCGAGACCCGGTTATATCCGCGCCTCGAACCCGCTCGAGGTTTGTCAGATCGATCACACGCCCACGGACATCCAGTTCGTCGAGGTGGTGGAGGGCGAAGGCGTCTTCGTCGGAAGGGCGTACCTGACCCTCATCGCGGACGTGGCGACGCGCTGCATCCTCGGCTTTTGTCTGACCCTCGAAAAGCCTTCGGCGCTGTCCGTCGCCCTATGCCTCGCGCAGGCGATGTGTCCGAAGGAGGCGTGGTTGGCCGCGCGCGGCATCGAGCATCGCTGGCCGATGTTCGGGCGACCTCGGCTGCTCGTCACCGATTCCGCGAAAGAGTTCAAAGGGCGCGCCTTCCAGCGTGGTTGCGAGGATTATGGCGTCCGGATTCGTTATCGCGATCGCGGCCGGGTCCATGAAGGTGGCGTGATCGAACGCCTGCTCGGGAAGCTGAACAGCGTTCTCGCGACGCATCCGGGATCGACGGGTCGATCGGTGGCGGACCGCGACAGTTATCCCGCAGAGCGGCGCGCTCGCCTGAGTTTCGCCGATCTTGAGCGATGTGTGGCGCTCGCCGCGATTGATCACAATCTGCAGCAGAACGCGAAGACCCTGAAGACGCCGGCGGCGGAATGGGCGCGACACAGCCGGGATCTTCCTCGTTTCGAGGACGACCCGGCGCGGGTCGTGCTGGCGTTCCTGCCCGGGATGGAGCGGCGCCTTTCGCCGCAGGGCGTCAGTCTGTTCGCGTTGGACTATTATTCGCCGTGGCTGGGCGGCCTGGTCCCGCGGCGCGACCGTCTGGGTCGGCTCGAGGTACGATACGATCCTCGCGACATCAGCCACATCTATGTCCGGGATCCGGAAACGAGGGAGTTTCGGTCCGTCGGACGACGCGATGGGCGGCTCGCGTCGTTAACGCTGTGGGAGCACGAAGGCGACCGCGCGCGTCGACGCGCCGCGACCGCGCGCTCGGACACGGAGAAGGTGAAGTTTCAGCGCCAGATCGCCGAGATCGTCGGCGGATCGAAGCCATCGAAGGTCGAACTGCGCGACGCCGTGCGCCGGAGTCACGCGGCGGAGGCCGGCAAGCTCTATGAGGCCATGTGCCCGACTGCGTCGGAGGTTCCCGCCGAGCGCCCGGTCCGCGAAAAGCGCCGGCTGCCGGTCGAGGATTGGTGAGATGGTCGACCATCTGCTCGATCATGTTCGCCCGTATCTTGGCCGCAGTCTGGAGGATCGGATCGCCTACATCGAGGCGCCGCGATGGATCGGACATCACCTCGCCACGCAGGCGCTTGAGCGGCTGAACGCATTGCTGTCCCGGTCGCCAAGTTTACGCACGCGCGGTCTGATGCTCGTCGGCCCCTACGCCAACGGCAAGACGATGATCGCCGAACGGTTCGCCGTCGCGCATTTGAAGGCCTGCGAGACGCAGCGGGTGTGGGTGGTCCAGACCCGCGAGGGCGCAGGACTCGCCCATTTCTACGCAAGCATTCTGCGTGCCTTCCGGGCACCGACGGGAAACAGCCGGGACGTCGGCCGCAAGGCCGAGCAGGTCGATCATCTGCTCGACGGCCTGAAGCCGAGAATCCTGATTTTCGACGAGTTCCACAATGCGCTGCGCGGTCGATCGCGCGACGTGGAGGCGGTGCTGGCGTTCCTGCGGCGGATCGGTCGTCAGTTCGACATATCGCCGGTTTTGATCGGCGAGGTCGCGGTGTACGATTTCATCAACGCGACCGACGAAATGGCGAGCCGGTTCGAACTGCTCGCCGCGCCGCGATGGCGTTACGACGACGAATTCCTCACGTTGCTCGACAGTCTCGAAAGCGCCCTGCCGCTCGCGCGCCGCTCTGATCTTTCCGACGAGCAACTGGCGCGTGAGATCTTCCGGCTTTCGGAAGGGTTGATCGGCGAGATCGTGGCGGTCGTCACGGCGGCGGCGGTCGCGGCGGCGAGGTCCGGAGCGGAGCGGATCACCCGGTCCTCGATTGACGCGCTGGATTACGTCCCGGTGTCGCGACGCCGCGGTGCGCGGCTGCGCGAGGGTCTGCTGTGAGCCAAGTGACGGGCTTCGCGATCGAGATCCGCGAACGATACCAGGATGTCGCCGGGGATCGGTGGCCCGCCGCCGTCGACCCGCAACCCGACGAATTGCTGTCGAGCTGGCTTCATCGCCTCGCGATCGCGAACGGCGTCGCGCCGCGGTCGTTCGCCGGCGGGCTCGGGCTGGGAGGAGGCATGTGGTCGCCTCGCCTCGACGCGCGGCTCCCCGAGGACGTCGCGGCCTGGCTCGGCATTCGGACGGGGGTCGCGTGCGAGGCGATATCGGCGATGGCGATGACGGATGGAGCGTTGGCGCCGCTTTGGCTGCCTTTGCGCGAGACCGCGCGCCGGAGCCGTTCGACCTGGATCCAATATTGCGCTGTGTGCCTCGCCGACGATAGCGCCCCCTATTTTCGGCGGTCTTGGCGACTGGCGTCGCGCATTTCCTGTTTCACGCATCGCTGCGGTCTGCGTGATCGATGTCCCGCCTGCCGCGCCGGGATCGTTCCCTTCGCTCAGACGGAATTAGTCCCGCAATACGTCTGCGTGCGCTGCGGTTTCGATCTGCGCGGCGCCGCCAAGATATCGGTCGGGCTGGCGGCGCGGCGGCTGGAACGGTCGATCGACGATATCTGCAAGGCCGAAATCGCCAAGGGATCGCCGACGATCCACGAATGGGTTGCGCGCTTGCTGCGCGTTCCCGTCGTCGTCGGCGTCGTCGGGGCCGGCCGGCCGCTCACCAGCCTGCCGGCGTCGGCGCGCATCCGTTGCTTCGAGCAGCTCGCACAAAGGGCCGACGATGAGCGCGTCGTCGCTGCGGACCGCGCCGTTCCCCGGCGATGTCGAATTGCCGCGACCACCGGCGGCCGTGACGGGTTGATCACGCGTTTCGCGGATTTCCTCGACGCGCATCAGAGATCGCCGCGGTTCGCGCGAGCGCAACCGCCTGGCGTCGACCTCGCGGCTTTGCTGGCGGCCTATGGTTGCGCCGTTCGCCGCGGCTCGCGCTCGACGCGTCGCGGCGCCGACGACGGCGCACGCAAGAGTCTGGCGACCTGATCGAAGACGACGCCGGGCGCGTCGCGGGGCGCCGGCGCGAAGGGAGTAGGATCCCGCGCGCTCACAAGACGCCCCACGCCCGATACCGTCCCCTTCCGGTCGCCTCGCGTAAGGCGAGTTCGGCGACGAGGTTCTGCGCGGCGCGTGGGGTGATCCCGAGCGCCTTGCCGATCATGCCGGCCGAGACCAGCGGTCGCGAGATCACGAACTCGATCAGCTGGGGCAGCCGCGAGGTGGAGCGGCGGCCGTCGAGTTTTCGGATGAGCAGCGTGCGGGCGAGGAGCCAGCGGTCATGCTGCTTGAGGCCCTCTTCCGCCGCCGCGGCGATGGTTTCGAGCTCGGCCACGAGACGCGTCGTCGCGTCGCGCGCCCGGCGGCGTTCCCGCGGCACGGCTTTCGCGCCCTCGGCCAGACATGGCAAATGGGCGCGGGTCTTATCGCGGTCGCGCAGCACAGCGGCGGCGAGCAGGCGGCCGAGGCCGGACGCGCGCTGCAGCGGCTCGATCGCGCTCCAGGCCTCGTGGGCGATCGCAGCGGCGAGAGTCGGCGGCACATTGCGGGTTTCGTCGACGATGGCGCGCCATTGCACGAGGCGCGCGTCCTCGTCCCAGTCGAGGTCGTAAACGAGCGGATCGCGCTCGCCAGCCGGCGCGGCCGGGAGCGGCCGTTCGCTGGCGAGGGTTCTGTCGGCCTGGGCAATGGCCGCGTCGACCGAGGCGAACAATTCGGCAAACTCGCGGTTCCCGGCGAGCGGCGGCTCGAACTCTGGATTCGCTTCGTCACCGTCGTCGTCGGGCTCCGGGTCTTCGACCTGGGGATGCTTTGGGTCCGACTCCCCTGCCCTGCGCCGCAGCGCCTCGAGACCGGTGGGTGACAGAGCCCAACCGGGCGCGGCGTCGGCGATGCGCCGGCGCGCGCGTAACACCATATGGGCACGCGTGAGTTCGTGGGTGGGCGCGCGGATGTCCATGCCGGCGTCGTGCAGCACAAGGTCTTCGATATGGACGAGCTCACCCTCGAGCCAGAGCGCGGCGACCGCGTCCGCAAAGTGGGTTCTCGCGATCCAGCCGTCGCGGATGGGGCTCGTTCGCAGCCGCTCGTCGAGCCGCGCCAGTGTGTCTTCGGCGCGTGCGAGCGGTCGGGCGAGCTCGCGCCATGGCAGCGGATCGGGGAGGCGGGCGCTCAAAGGGGGCACCGGGCGGCCGGTTTGGAATTGTGAGGATCGGTCACGACGGTCTTTCCGAGGGTTCCGAAGGCCCGGGTCGAAATATCTGTTGGATCAAAGCGCTGTCGGACGGCTGCTGAAATCGCAAGCGGAAAAGCGTGCACCGATTTTCCGCTAAGCGTTGCAAATTGAAATCGATAACAGAAAGCGACAAGCGGCCCAACGAGCTGGGCCCACGGCAGCGGATCGGGGATTTTGTAGCTGGGTGGCAAGGTCTTGATAACCTTAACAGGAATCGACGAAACGGAAGCTAACACACGAATGGCTTCCGTCATGGCGATGCCGGTTCCGGATGGCTCTTACTATCGATAACCAGCCCTCATCGATGGTGTCGGGGGAATCGCGTCCCCGGGCCCCTGAGGTCCCCCTCCTCTTGCGGGGGAGCCTGCTTCCCGGATGTCCTATCATCTCGAATGCCCGCTGGGCGCCGACTATGATAGGCTGGCGTTGCGATGTCGAGGTCAAACGCATGAATGAGTTTAGGCGAATTACGCAAGATCCCGCCGTGATGGGCGGGAAAGCCTGCATACGTGGCCAGCGCGTCACCGTCGGCATGATCGTGGGCCAGATCGGTGCCGGCCGCAGCATCGATGCGCTGCTTGCCGACTATCCCTATCTCGCGCGCGAGGACGTGCTCGAGGCCTTGCGCTACGCCGCCTGGCGCGCCGAGGAGCGCGAGGTCGATCTGCAGCGCGCATCCTGATGCGATTCCTGATCGACATGAACCTGTCGCCGAGCTGGGTTCCTTTCCTCCAGAACGCGGGGTTCGAAGCGGCGCATTGGTCAGCGGTGGGTGCTGCGGACGCGTCCGATCGCACGCTGATGCAATGGGCGGCCGCGCACGATCATGTGGTAGTGACCAACGACCTCGATTTTTCGACGATCCTGGCCGCGACGCAGCGCCGCAAGCCGAGCGTCATCCAGATCCGCGCCGATCTGCTGACGCCAGTGGCGATCGGCAGCGCCGTGCTCCGTGCAATCGCACAAACCGAGCGCGAGCTCGCCGAAGGCGCCCTGGTCTCCATCGATCCCGACCGGGCGCGGGTGCGAATTCTCCCGCTCGGGTCGTAAACTTCACCGTTTATCGACAGGGTCGGAAATCAACCCGCAAATCGGCGATTCTGGCGGCTAGGCGCCTGCAAATCCCGCCGCCCGGTCCCCGGATGGACGAGAGACCATGCCAGCCCAGCCCCCCCCTCGCCCCTTCCGCTGTCTTTTCGGTCTGCGCCGGCCGTCTGCGCGAGCGCGATCGTGGTCAGGCGTCGTCGAACAGACCGTCGCGAAATACCTTATCGGCAGCCTTTCCCCCCGGCGGGCATTGCCGCGGGCACGCAGCTTCCGGCCAAAGTCGACACCAACATCGAGCAGAGTCACCCCGGCCTCGTTGAACTCGGCGTTGCATCCTCGTACAGGCCGTCGCGGAACGCCTTGTCGGCAGGTTTGCTGCTCTGCGGATCGGCCTTTGTCCTCAAATCGCGACAAAATTGGACGCCTAGGTCGACCAAGGACGGCCTGCGCTGCTCGCGCTCAAGTTCATGGGCGAGCGCCGTGTGCACGGCCTCGGTCAGTCCGATTTTCTTCAGCGCGGCGACCCTGCGGGCCAGCGCGTCGGTCTCCGGATTCTTGATATGGAAGGCCATGAGGCGCTCCTCTAGCGTGTATCGTGTATCTTTATACAACATTCCGGATACTTCTCGTGAAGGCCGGGGATTCTCGCCAAATCTGATGGGAAAGCTCATAAGAACTCGGCGGAGGCCAAAATTTTTATGGTTAACATTCTATGAGCGCCACCCCTCTTCGCATTCCCGATGCGGCCTCGATCGAGGCCGTTCTGGCAGGACTCGATCCCGCCTCGGCCGACGCGGATCTCATGCCCGCGCTCGCCGCAGCCTTTCCGAGCTTCGATTTCAGCCTGGCCCGCGTCGACGATGATTATTGGCGCGACACCCGATCGGTCATTCGGCCCGACTGCACCCGAGCCGGGGAGCTGCGGCAGTGGATGACGGCCGAGCTCGCCAAAGATGGCGGGGATATCAAGGGGCTCTGGACGCGCCTGAAAGACACTGATCTGCAGATCACCGAGTGGCGTGGGACCAGCGCCTTCGTCTTCGCCCCGACCGGGCCCGGGGCCGCCGATTATATCCAGATCGGACTTGGCCGAGAAATCGAGTGGCGCGCTGGTCCGATCGTCAATCCGGACTATCGACCTTGGGGGGAAGAGGATCTGCTCGATCCCAGCTGGCTCCGCCAGTCCCTGCCCGAGACGGATCGCCTCGGCGGCCCGGTCTACCGCCTGCTCGACCGCGCCGGCGGCGCATTCGTCCATATCCGCAGTTTCCTCGATCGCTGCAGTCGAGCGCGACAAGCGGGAGGCCAAGCGGCCCGAGATGGAGCGGCGCGTGATCCGCGAAGTCGGGCCGCAGGGAACGCGCGAAACGCCATTCCTCGAGGCGGTCCCCGACTGGTTCGACTACGTGCCGCGGGAGGTGCGCTTCTTTCAAGACTGGGAGGGATCGAGTGCCCGCGCCCATCGCGTCTTTGAGCATTGGGCGCTCGATGTTCGTGATTATACCCACAAGGGCGAGCGCGAAGTCGGTTTCATCCCCCGGCCGCTGAAGCCCCCCAAGGAGCGGCTGCTCACGGCATCGGATGTTTCGGTGCATCTGCTGATGGATCGGATTGAGGCCGTGGACAGTGAGGTCGGCCTGTCCTTCGGCTGGTTCTTCCTGATGACCCACGGGCATTGGGTTGATCCCGACATCGGCCTGGCGATTGCGCAAGGCCTGAAGGCGCAGCGTGTTCGCCTGCCCGATCCCGACGCTCGCGTGCTGCTGCGCTGGGCGGATCGAAGCTACGGCTTTTGATGGCGCCGCCCACGGACGATTTTACCTGGCGCGCGCTGGCTTTCCGACACCCAAACCGGTGCGCACCGTAGCTTGACGCGCTCTCGCTGATCCCGCCGATGGAGAGGCACGATCAGCTACGTCGACGGTGCTTTTAGGCCCGGGCTACACAACATTTCGCTTTGGCGCAGCGATGACGCGGCGAGTTGCGCAATGGGACCTTGCACCGGCGGAAGGGCATGAAGCTATTGGCGTCGCCAAGCCTGCGCTCGGCGCGAGGCACCTAGATTCGGTTTCCTGCGAAGCAGAAGAGGGTAGACTTCATAGAGGCCGATTCGGCCCAACTGGAGAAAGTTGACCGCGGTCAACTTTTCCATTTGCGCGAGGCAACCGGAAATCACCGTTAAGGATTTGTTTACCCTTTAATTGTTGCGCGACCGCTCAGAATCGGGCCTAGTTAGCCACGCTTTGCGCATGTCCTGCATCCGAAATTCGTAACTACGCGAGAAAGCCGTGGCCCTGAACGATCAACAAGCGATGGCGCCAATCCCGTCGGCCGCGCCCCCGGCGATCCACGATACGATCGCGGCCGACGCGCGGGAACTCTCCGCGAAACTTCATGCCCACCGAACTAAGTTATTCCCGCCGAAAGCCCGCAAGCATCTCCGCCGGTTCACATCCGGCGAAGTCGCTAAACTCGTCGGTATTAATGACGGCTACCTCCGCCAATTGTCGCTGGAGGGAAGGGGCCCTCAGCCAGACACCACTCCAACGGGTCGAAGGTCGTACACATTCGAGGACATTCAGAGCCTTCGTGCTTATCTCGACGAATCCGGCAAAGGCGCTCGCCGATACCGACCGCATCGCGTCGCGGGCGAACAGTTGCAAGTCATCGGCGTCGTCAATTTCAAGGGTGGATCGGGTAAGACCACTACCGCCGCGCATCTCGCTCAACATCTCACGCTGCAGGGCTATCGAGTGCTCGCGATCGATCTCGATCCGCAGGCCTCGCTCTCCGCGCTGCACGGCTATCAGCCAGAGTTTGACGTTGAGGAGAACGGAACTCTCTACGGCGCCATCCGCTATGACGACGCGCGTCGCGAGCTGAATGACATCATTCGGCAGACTTACTTTTTGGGGCTCGACATCGTTCCCGGCAACATCGAGTTGATGGAATTCGAACATGAAACCCCGAAAGCGTTGGCTATGCGCCAGTCGGGTGACCCGCTGTTCTTTGCCCGCGTTGCCCGTGCCCTCGCCACGGTCCAGGACCGTTACGACGTCGTCGTAATCGATTGCCCGCCCCAACTTGGGTTTCTCACGCTCTCCGCGCTCTGCGCAGCAACCGCAATTCTGATTCCCGTGCATCCGCAAATGCTCGATGTCATGTCGATGTGCCAATTCCTGATCATGACATCCGATCTCCTTGCCGTCGTAGCCAAGGCAGGCGGCAACATGAATTACGATTGGATGCGCTATCTCGTCACGCGCTATGAGCCCGGCGATGGACCGCAGGCCCAAATGGTCGGCTTCATGCGCTCGCTGTTCGGCGATCGCATGCTCACCAATATGATGCTGAAAAGTACGGCGATCTCGGACGCCGGCATCACGAAGCAAACGCTCTATGAGGTCAGTCGCGATCAGTTCACACGCGCTACCTACGACCGCGCGATGGAATCGCTGGACAGTGTCAATGGCGAAATTCAAAGCCTCATCCAGGCTGCATGGGGGAGGGCCTAATGGGTCGCAAAAACCTGCTTGCTGACCTCATGGACGACAAGTTGACCGCGGTCAACGAACCGCCGTCAGGTGAGCTAAGCGACAATCGGAGACCATCCCAACCAACACTCGGTTCACGCGGGGCAGTCGGTGCCATGAGCCGTTCGCTCGAGATGCTGTCCGCAGAGCGCGACGCCGCCAAGGCCTTGACCGAACAACTCACCACCGGTCAAACCGTCGTTGAAATCGCCCCAGGTTTGATTGATGCCTCGATCGTCCCGGATCGCATGAAGAGCGTCGACGAGAAGCACTCCGCTCTCGTCGAATCGATTCGCGCCAATGGGCAATTGGTTCCGATCCTCCTTCGCCCGCATCCGACCAGCCCAGGCCGGTTTCAGATTGCCTATGGCCATCGTCGCGTCCGTGCGCTCGCCGAACTTGGCCATCCCGCACGGGCCGTGGTCCGTGACCTCAGCGACGAAGACCTGGTGGTGGCACAAGGCAAGGAGAATGGCGAGCGGGAGGATCTGTCCTTCATTGAGCGGGCAACTTATGCCACCGCGCTCGAGGATCGTGGATTCAAACGTGAGATCATCATGGCGGCGCTCAGCGTCGACAAGACAGAGCTCTCCCGCCTCATCTCTGTCACGCGGACCCTGCCACGGAGCCTAGTCGATGCGATCGGGCCAGCGCCCAAGACCGGCCGCCGGCGCTGGATGGAGCTGGCAGAGCGGATGGTGGGTCGCCACGACCAAAAGGCATTAGCTGACAGCGTTGCTAGCGATCGTTTTGTGCGTGCTACTTCCGATGAACGGTTCGCGATCGCGTTCGCCGCGCTCGCGCCCCGCAAGCCCAAAGCCCCGCGGCCGACGACCTGGGCCGATGACGACGGCAAGAAGATCGTGAAGATTGAACGTCGCGCAGATCGCGTCACGCTAGCGCTCGATGAAAAGGCAGCACCAGCGTTTGGGGATTTTGTGATTTCGCGGCTGCCTGAACTCTACCGATCTTTTCGCGAGGGGCGCACCGATGAATGACATCGCGCGTCTTGCCGCTTTGGATATGGCGTCGTCCGGACCTCTCATGATCGGGCGATGCGATGCGTACCCGCGTTTCCGTTCTCTAACCACAGGAGCATAGCGGAAAAAGAAAAAAGGCCCCCGGAACGTCTCCGTCCGAAAGCCTTCTCTCGTCACGTTTGGCGACTGACAGAGAATCACTTTCGCGAATCGCAGTCAAGCGTCTTTAGCAACGGCGCCGTTTTGGCGAGCAGATTTTCTTTGCCCGCATGAGGCAAAGACATGCAGTCACACTCTCCAACGACGCCCTTTGGGCGGCGATCGCTGATGCTTGCCCATGTGGCAAGCCAGATGGTCGCAACCGAACGTCCCCCCGAAAAGATCGTGCACAAATGGAAGATCTTCCACGCCATCTGCACGGCACGGCCACGTATTGGGGTGTCGGAGCGCTCGCTCTCGGTGTTAAACGCGCTCTTGACCTTCCATCCTGAGACGGCGCTGACAGGAGAGGATGATCTGATCGTCTTCCCATCGAACCATCAGCTCAGTCGACGGGCGCACGGCATGCCGGCATCGACGCTACGGCGTCACCTCGCTGTGCTGGTCGACGCGGGATTGATCGTTCGGCGCGACAGTCCGAATGGGAAGCGGTATGCCCGGAAGGACGATGCTGGCGAAATCGAACTCGCCTTCGGCTTCGATCTCTCGCCGCTCGTCGTGCGCTCGGAAGAGTTCGAGAGCCTGGCGGCCGATATCGAAGCCGAAGCCCGCGCGCTCAAGCTCGTGCGTGAGCGGATCACGCTGTGCCGGCGCGACATCGCGAAGATGATTGCAACTGGCATCGAAGAAGGCGTCCCGACGCGAAGGGCAGGGCAGGGGCCTGCCGATTGGCAGGAGGTGCATGCCGCCTTCCGCACGATGGTCGCTCAGATTCCGCGCACCGCGACGCGCCAGGAGCTCGAGCCGATCGCCGACGAGCTGTCGCAACTTGCTGACGATGTGCTCAATCTGCTGGAAGCGCACATCAAATCCAAAAATCCGAGCGCCAATGAGTCCCATTCTGAGCGCCACATACAGAATTCAAATCCAGACGCCCCTATTGATCTTGAACCTAGCCTTCAAGAAGGCAGGGCGGCGAGAGCTGAGCCAAAACCTCAACCATCGCGAGTCGCCGAAAGTTCGTATCCGTTGGGAATGGTCCTGAGTGCATGCCCGGACATCGTCGATTATGCGAAGGCTGGGATTTCGAATTGGCGCGATTTCCTGGCGACGGCGGCGGTCGTTCGATCCATGCTTGGGATCAGTCCTAGCGCCTGGGAGGAGGCGCAGACCGTGATGGGCGAGACCCAAGCTGCGATCGTGGTCGGCTGCATCCTGCAGCGAGGGGACGCGATCCGTTCCGCCGGCGGATATTTGCGCGGCCTGACACGAAAAGCCGAAGTCGGCGAATTCTCGCTCGGACCAATTCTGATGTCGCAGATCAACTCACGGCTCCATGAAAAACGAACGGCCTGACGGATGGGTAAGAGTCTCTTTGCGCCACCGCCTCGGGCTGATGCGTGGTCTGAGGCAGAATTTCATAAGGCCTTGGCTACCGCGTCAGATCCAATTTCTCTCATCAGGGCGCCGCGCAGGAGACTGGCGACCCCGAGATCGTCCGTGCGGCGATTGCGTACCCGGGCGTCATGCGCGGGCGGCCGGTCGGATCGAGGGGGCGTTTTACCGAGGGATCGTATCCTTTGGGAATGGTCCTCGACGCGTGTCTCCCGACATCGTCGATTACGTCAAGGGCGGCGGGATTTTCTCGCGACTGCGGCCGTCGTTCGATCGACGCTCGGGATCAGCCTAGTGCCTGGGAAGCGGCGCAAACAGACATGGGCGAGGTGCCCGCCGCCGTCGTCGCGTGCATCCAGCAGCGCGGGGCCGAGATCAATTCCGCCGGCGGCTACCTGCCGCGGTCTGACGCGAAAATCCGAGTTCGGCGATTTTTCGCTTGGCCCGATCCTGATGGCGCAGATTAATTCTCGGCGGCAGAACAAGAAGCGGGCGTGAGACGAGGAGGCGCGCTCCCAGACCTTGCCTTTTTCGTGTGATCGAAGGTGCCCGCGCTGACCCGGCTGCACTGTGTCGACGCAAAGCTGTTCGGAGAGATCGTCATGGCAAAATGCACTCCAATCAACCTCACGCCGTTCTTCCAACTTCGCGATGAAGACGCCGTGGAGCAACGGATGTACGTGGCAGGGTTCACCGACGAAGCGGGCGAGGCCTGGGGAACGCTGATTCCGTTGGATGCGGAGATGGTCGAGGGCGCCGTTCTGGGACAGCAGATATTCACTGCCTGGTGCAACTCTGACGGCCGTATCCAACCACAGCCGAACAGCGATGGCCTGTTTGAAGAGCTTCTGGAGAAGGGCCGATTGAAGGAGACACCCCTCGATGAACTCGTTGCTGAAGCCATCGAGCAGGGCAAGAATGAACCGAATGATGACATCCTCGATATGTTCGAGACCCTGCATGAGCGGCTGGTGCGGGCGCAGGGCATGGTCGCTGACGAGATTGCGCGGCGCAGGCGATGATTCGTCGCACCGCGTCTGCACTGGCGCGGTTCAATGCTGCAGGGCTGACTCGTCGAGAGAGGGCGGTGAAGAACCTTCGGTGGCGTTGGCGCGACGTCCGATAAGGCTCCGCTCTCGGGAGCGTGGTGCCGTTCCAACTTTTCCAGCATCAAACAGCGGCCGATGCCCGATACCGCGATTACTTCTGGGCCGCTAGATCTTGGGCAGCCGAGAGGCGTTGCGCCTCTTTTAGTGCGGCAGTTTTTGTCTTGAACGGACCGATGTCGTTCTCTCCAGTGTCAGGCAGCCAAGCGGGGAGGAACCACCACCCGCCGGGCTTCCCATAGCTGGCCGTGCTTCGGATCGATCCGACGCCTTCGGCGATGAACCAGCCAGGGTCGATTCCGTCTCGTTGCCATGAGATTTCCGACATCGTCTGTGTCCTTCCTCGATAGGAGGTGCAGATCGACTTTAAGTCACATCCCCGAGTTCTGCGACGATACACCGGGTCGATGACCGGCCTGTCCACTCCCGCCAGTACTTTTGACGTCTCGCAGGATGGGCGGCACGGATGCGGAGGGCGATGTTGCATCCACAGGGCGGACACATCGCTGGCCTCGTTATCAATCTTGCGATGGCAACTTCGACCGACGCGCCGGGTTTGCTGATAGCGACGATCTCCATTGCGAGTGACGACGCGTGGTCTAGGTGCCTGGCTAAGGTGAACTGCGTTTTGCTGCTGCGCCCGTTGCCTTGAGATCCGAATGGCTGAACCGATTAGGACCGCCCGTCTTCATTCCATGTGTTTTCGCGACGGGCGCACCCATCTGCGTCCTCGATAGAGGCTGGTCTGACCGAAGGCCGATCCCGCTTCGCGGGCTCTCGATCTTGTCCCCGCAACGTCCGTCCTCGACTTTCTTCCCCTGGCGCTGCGCGCCATTCCTCGCGGTTCAAGAAAGTCGCTGCCGGCCGCCCTCCATTTCATTTCGGCCCTTTGGGTGCAGGTCGATCGCCTCCGGTCTCACGACCGCCATCGAGGTCGCGATAGGCGCGGCCCGAGAAAACCAAGGGAATGAGATAATGGCTACCATCGGCACCTTCACCTCCACGGGCAATGGCTTCTCCGGCGCGATCAAGACGCTCAACCTCAACGTCAAGGCCAAGCTGATCCGCGTCGAGAACCCGTCCGACAAAGGACCGCACTTCCGCATCTACTCGGGCAACGTCGAGTTAGGTGCGGCCTGGCAGAAGACCGCCAAGGACAGCGAGCGCGACTACCTCTCCGTCAAGCTGGACGATCCGAGCTTCCCCGCTCCGATTTACGCCACTCTGACCGAGGTTGAGGGTGCGGAAGGCCTCCAACTGATCTGGTCCCGGCCGAACCGGGACTGAGGCCCAGCCAGTGGGCTCCGCCGCAAGGCGGGGCCTGCTCCCTTCGACAGGAGATGCGATCATGACCATCGACACCATTGAAGAATTGCGCGCCGAGCTGCGCGAATGCGTATTCACGCCGGCGGAGCGCAAGGCGCTCGAACGCGAGCTGGCCGAACTCATCCGCCGACGCAACGAAGCGCTCGCAGCCGAGGAGCGGGCATAAGCCCCTTGTCTTGCGACTTACGATGCGCCGTCGCTCGGGGCCGCTCCTCCGTTCAGAACATCCTTGATGGCTTTGGCAGGCGTAAAGGTCAGCTTCCTGGAAGCTGCGATCGCAATCGTTGCGCCGGTGGACGGATTGCGGCCCTCACGAGCGGGGCTATCCTTGACCTTGAACTTTCCGAAGCCTGGAAGGCTCGTCTCGGCCCCGCTTACGGCCGCATCAGCGATCGCCTTGAACACGCTATCGACGATGGTTTTCGCCTGAGCCTTCGTCAGGTCGTTCTCGGCCGCAATCTTCTCGGCGATCTCATTGGCAGTCGTCATGGGACGAGCTCCGTCTTGTTTCGATTTTGCTCGTCTGACATCAAAGCAGTGGAACAGATAGAGCCGACATCACAGGCGGAGCCGCAGTCCCCGAAAAATTGTCACTATGACAGCTTTCCGTCCGCTGCAGCGTAACCGCGCCTCCGCTTGGCACGCTCGAGCCGTCCGAACGCTTCGACCGCCTCTGCACTGCCGTCGAAGGTCTGCACCATGGTCTGGCCATTCGTGCCGATCCGGCCCCAATTGCGGATCAGCGACGTTTCTCCGAACAAGGTCGGCTGCGTGGACAGCGAATAATACCGCCGCATATTGCGCGCGGCATCGATGCGGCGCAGATGAAGCGGTTCTGGTTCCAGTTTCGGCATGGGCGGATTCTTGCTTCCCTCGCAAGCTCCGTCCAATGAGTTTTATGAATCGATGGGGCAGGTCGATTCATTTTATCGATAGGTCAATTTCGCCGGAAATTGCGCCGACCCGACGTGGGATTAAACCCTTCCGCGGCGGAGACTTCGGTACCGGGATGCCCGCGTCGCAATGCCGAGCTTGCAATTGCGACGGTCTTTATTGAAACAGCCGGTCGCAAGCGATCGGTCTTTGATCTAAAGCTTCCTGCGGCCAATTCGACAGGGTCGGCACATTGTCGTTGCACCGACGCATTCGAGGCAGGCGACACCAATCTTTCTCGCGATAGGTAAAACGTATTCCCATCGATGCAGATAGCTATCCCATAGAGAAATCGTATCCTGCGGGTCCAGTCTTAACAGTGTGCGCTTGGGCGATCCCCTCCGGGGACGGCTCTACTCGCGCCGCCGCGGCGACGCTCCCGGAGCCCACAAGCGGTCTCCGCGCATTCGCGTGACGATCCTCTCGCGATCGTGTCGCTGTGGTCCAGCAACAATCACGATCTCGGTCTGGCTTCTAGCAATTTGCTCCTCCCGATGGCTCCAGACGGACCTGACTCTTATGACAGGGGATTCGCCGAACGAATTTCAGGATCGTTCCGGTGATTAGATTCGCAATCGTCTGTTGGTTCAAACCAACATCCCTCAGGACATGATGGACAAGGACATGACTCCCGCGCCGTTGGACCGATTTCGGGCCTCAAGATGAAGACAATTGTCATCAACAATCAAAAGGGCGGGGTCGGCAAGACGACTCTTGCTGTACATTTGGCTTGGTTCATGGCGGAAGCAAATCTCCGCGTTCTCATGATCGACGTTGATGCGCAGAGCAATGCGACGGATACGTTGAGGCATTACGCCGGTTCAACGTTAGCCGCGGATTTGTTCAAGCCGGGGATACGGGTCGTACCTCGAGACGACGAAGGCCTAACGCTCGCGCCGGCCGATAGCTCACTGACGGATCTCGATCGCAGCAATGCAGCCGCCATAACGGCTCTGCAAGAGAACCTCGCTATCGCGTCGGATCAGTTCGATGCCTGCGTCATCGATACGCCCCCTTCACTTGGACTTCGCAGCGTCGGCTGTTTGGTTGCAGCGTCGCATGTGCTGGCTCCTATTTATCTGGAGGACTATTCGATCAAGGGCGTCAAAGGTCTGATGCAGACCGTGATCGGTGTGCAGAGGCGTTATGGCCGCCAGGATACGAAGTTCCTCGGGTTGCTGCCTTCGAACTTCAACACGAAATCGCCCCGTCAAAGGATGCATCTGGAGCAGCTCTTGCGCGAGGCCGGCAAATATGTGTTTCCGGGCCAGATCGTTGCAAGGGATGGCTACGCTGAGGCCGTCGCGGAACGCCTGCCGGTCTGGAAACTGAAGCGCCGCTCTGCGCAGGAGGCTGGTCGGGAAATCCGCGATGTTCTCGCCAAGATCGTCGCGCAGATGAACGAGTCGATACATGGCGCTTGATCTCAGCTTTAAGCAGCTCATCGCCGCCGCGGAAGATGGTGCCGCCACAATCGGGCAACCGACTTGCATCTCTATCGACCGTATTGACGAAGATCCGGACCAGCCCCGGCGCAGCTTCGACGAACAGAAGCTCGACGAGCTTGCGGAATCGGTCCTTCAGCATGGAGTGCTGCAACCGATCGTGCTGCGGCAAGCGACCGAGGAAGGCCGGTACGTGATCGTCATGGGTGCGAGGCGGTATCGTGCTGCTAAGCGCGCCGGGCTCCGTGTGATGCCGGCTTTCATTCATGCCGCTGGTTCTGCGGATCGTTATGTCCAGATGATCGAGAATATCCAGCGCGATGACCTCAATGCCCCCGAAATTGCGGCGTTCATCGCGGACCGCTTGGAGCAGGGTGATAACCAGGCTGACATCTCGCGCAAGCTCGGTAAGCCCAGGGACTGGGTGTCTCGCTACGCGTCGGTCAAGAATATGCCGGACTTCCTTCGGTCGAAGCTTGCTGGCTCGTCAATCCGTGCTGTGTATGAGCTCTACCAGGCTTGGCGTGAGCAGCCCAACGCCGTCGAGACCTTATGCGCAGCACAGGAGAGCTTCACCGATGCACACGCCCGTCAGTTGGCCCGCAAAATTCGCACCGAGGTCCGCGGTTCCCCTGCTGATGGCGAGGGCCCCCCTGGAGATCAACCACCACGAAGCGAGATCGCACCGCAAACGGCATTGCGACCCATGGAGAGAGACCGCGTGACGGCGATCGCGGAAAGGTCCTTCAACTCTTCAGTCGATCGGAACGCGAGAATGAGTACATCGCTGACAATCAGAGTGCGTCACCAAGATCGCACGGGCTGTCTTCTGGTCGATCGACTCGCGTCTCGAGGCTCACGCCATGCCGTGCTGCTGATCGATGGCGCAGAAGTAGCGGAAGAGGTTCCAGCATCGACCATCACAATCGAAGAGATCCTGTCGGCATGAAGCTGGTCTTAGACAGCCTCCTCAGAAACGCTGCTACAGTTGGTGCGCCGGCGGAGCGGATTTCCCATCCGAAGGATGGCGCGTTAGCGCAGCAGCCGGAGGCCGAACGCGCCCTCCACAGCGCCGTAGAGAGGCCGGAGGCTGCTGGAAAGCCGCGGTCCACATATTCAGTGCCAATGTTGCGAATCTGCCCGCGCGGTGTTCGTGGAGTACAAGCATTACGGGCGACGGCTGCGTCCTTCCCAGAAGAGCTCTCCTCATCGATCGTCGGCTGTGACCTGGAGCAACTCCCGAGCCTTGCCTGCCGAGCCCGATGGTTTGAACCAACATGGAGGGGGTGGAGGGTTTCGCCTTTTCTAGTGCAGGATAGGCTTCGCGCCAGCGATGTATTACATCGCGATTGGGATCGGAGTGCATGGCTCTGATTTCGCTTCGCGTCTCCGACGAAGTCGCGGCAGAGTTCTCAGTTCTTGCAGCTACCCAGGGCGGTAAATCCGCGCTGCTGCGGCGTCTCATTGCTGATGCACTTGCTGCGCCAGCGCCGCGCATCTTGGCATTGCCGGTCGGACGGCCGGAGAAGGTGACGGTGCGATTTCGCGAGAGCGAGATGCGGCAGCTCGCGGAAGTCTCACATCAGCGTGGCATGACGCGAACCGGTTGGATCGTTGCGCTGGTGCGCTCGCGATTGGGATCACCGGTGCAGCATTCCCCGGACGAGCACGACGCGCTTCGTGCGATCGTTCGCGAGCTCAACCGGATCGGCGGCAATATCAACCAGATCGCGCGCGCCGCAAACACCAGTGTGCTGCAGGGCAGGGCGGTTGAGCCCGATTTATCCGCAATTCAAGAGGCCAAATTGGTCATTGAAAGGGAGCTCGCGCAATTGCGTAATGCGTTGAATGGCAACGCAGATTATTGGGACGGGCGGCGATGAGTCGGCGCCACTCGACCCGGCCGACCGACCTGGTGTCCGAACTTCCGCCGATCTCGTATGTCTGGGAAACGCCCAATCGGCGCCCTCGGCGAGCCGAGTGGGATATTTCCGATCCAGCTGTCCCCGGCCGCCTTACGCCGGCGATGCGTGCAAAGCTCGAACGCATCGTGCGCCGAGCGCCAGAGGTGATGGTCAAGATCACTGGTCGCACCAAGAGCGTGGCGCATCTGAGGTCGCACCTCGCATACATCACGCGAAACGGGGAGCTCAATGCGGAAACAGAGCAGGGCGCGGCTCTGACGGGTCGTTCCGGACTGAAAGATCTGCAGCAACGCTGGGAGGATGATGCCGGTTTCGACGACAAGCGTCGCCGCGATGGGTCGCTCTCGGTCAACATCATTCTATCGATGCCGGCTGGCACCGATGCCATCGCAGTCAAGGATTCAGCTCGGGCTTTTGCCATCGAGACGTTCGATGGCAATCACGACTACGTTTTCGTCCAGCATCTCGACGACAAGCATCCCCACGTGCACTTGACCGTTCGGTCCCTGGGCCATGACCGCAAGCGCCTCAACCCGCGTAAGGCCGATCTTCAGGCCTGGCGCGAACGTTTTGCGGGCGAACTCAGGCTTCGCGGGATTGCAGCGGAGGCAACGCCGCGGCGAACCCGCGGACGCGTTCGAAAGGCCGATCGCGGGGCGGTCCTCGCTCTCCGCAAGCGAAAGATCACGCCCGATGTCGATCGGCTCGCCCGTAAGGAGGTGCTTTCGGAGGTGAGGGGCGGCAGGACCGCCAAACTCCCTTGGGATGAACAGATTAAGTCACGTCAGGACGCGATCCGGCGGCGATATCTCGAATATGCCGCGGAGCTACAGCGCTCTGGAGCGGCAGCAGATCACGAGTTAGCTCGCCAAGTTCGGCAATTCGTCGACGACATGCCCGCCGTTGAAACTCGCCGGCATGCGCTGAAGAACGAGCTTTCGGAGCTTGCCAATACTCGGCGGCGCGGCGCGGACCAGGGCATCGATGCAGAAGGGGGCGACAAAGCACGAGGCAATGAGCGAACCAGATAACCGAGCGCACGAATCATAATCCTGGGGTCGGGGGTTCGCGTCCCTCCCCCGACTCGAACCCCCGAAACGTGGCTGACTTTGCTCCCGGTCCGAATTCATCTGCCCATCGTCCGGGAGCCTATTATGTTTGCACGAAATGATTGGAAGCCTCAGCAAGTCGCAAGAAGTTCAAAAATATTGCGGGTCCGTACTGAGTCAGTATCGATTCCGGGTGAAATTGCACGCCATAAGTTGGTTGATCGCGATGTGCGATTGCCATGATCTCGCCGTCGTCTGAACGCGCCGTTACCATCAGCAAAGATCCCGACGCATCATCGAGCTGCACAATGAGAGAATGGTAGCGCCCAACGCGAAGCGGCGACGGCAGTGCCTTGAACAGCCCTCGGCCATCATGAGTAACGTGCGAGGCCTGGCCGTGCATGGGGCGACATGCGCGCGCGACCCTACCGCCGAAAACGCTTCCGATACATTGGTGTCCAAGGCAGATGCCGAGGATCGGGACCCGGCCGGAGAGTTCACGAACAACGGCCGTCGAGATCCCAGCCTCCGTTGGCGTGCACGGCCCCGGCGAGATCACTACCGCGCGTGGCCGGAGCCGAACGAGATCGCGAACGCTGGTCGCGTCGTTCCGGACCACCTCCGTCGCTTCCCCGAGTTCCCGGAAGTAGCGAGCGATATTGAAGACGAAGGAATCGTAGTTGTCGATGATCGCAATCATGACGCACCCTTCGTCTCTGCGCGAAATGCGTCAAAGATGCGTTGCGCCTTTGCGAGTGTCTCCTCGTATTCAGCGCTTGGCTCCGACATCGCCGTGATGCCGCCACCGGCATGAAAAACCGCAAGGTCATCGTCGATCGTGACGGTCCTGATCGCAATATTTGTATCCATCTGCCCGTTGAAACTGATGAAGCCGATGGCCCCGCAATAGACCTCACGCGCAACACGTTCGATGTCGGCGATGATTTCCATCGACCGCACCTTCGGCGCCCCGGTGACCGAGCCGCCAGGAAAGCAGGAGCGCAGCAGGGTGACGGCATCGTGATCAGCTGCGAGTTTGCCGGTGACGACCGAAACCAGGTGGTGCACAGAAGCATAAGATTCAAGGCCGCACAGAACGGGAACCTTCACGGAGTGCGCGGTGCAAACGCGTGACAGGTCATTTCGGAGGAGGTCGACGATCATCACGTTTTCGGCGCGGTCCTTCTCGCTTGCAAGCAGCAATTCAGCGCGTTGCCGATCTTCCTGCGGATCGCCGGAACGCCTGATCGTGCCCTTGATCGGGCGCGTTTCAACCTGTTGCCCATCGAGTCTGAGGAATCGTTCCGGCGAGCTCGATGCAATGGTCAACTTGCCGTAACGCAGAAGGGCGGCAAAGGGCGCCGGGTTCAATGCCCGTAGCCGACAGTAGAAGGCGAGCGGATCAAACGGGCTCGACAGCCTGGTGCTGAAGCGTTGCGCGATGTTGGCTTGGAAAATATCTCCGGCCAGGATCAAGTCCATGACCTGCTGCACGGCCGCGACATAGCTATCGCGGCTGAAGTTCGAATGCCATGAGCTCGCTGCGGTATGGGAGCGGTTCTGTGGAGAACTTGGGCCTGCAAGCAGCGCCGCAAACTCATCGGCGCGATGGCCAGCGCGTTTGCTGCGACGTGTGGGGTCCTGCTCGGGCCATCCGGTCGAAAGGATCCAGCATTTTTGATCGCGATGGTCGTAGGCGAGGACCACGTCGTAGAAATGTAGAATCGATTGTGGAAATCCTTGTCCCTGCGCTGCCGGCGGTGGCAGCCGTTCCAGGGTCCTGTTCAGATCGTAGGAAAAGAAGCCGGCCACGCCGCCTTGGAACGGGGGGAAATCGGGGCGATAGTGTTGCGGGTAGCTAGCAAGGAGCGCGCGAAGGGCGTGCCATGGATCGCCTTCGAGAGGCTCGCCGTTGCAGCTCGCGCGCCCGTCCGCGACTACGTAGCTGCTGAAGGGATCGCAGGCCAGATATGAGTAGCGTCCAAGTAATTCGTGTTTTGCTGCGCTGTCGAGAAACGTGAGGTGCGGCCGATGTGCGAGACGTCGCATCGCCGTGACCGGCTCGATCCAGGGCAATTCGCGGATATGCATAAGACTTACGGGCCGACATCCGCCAAATTATAGTCGGCCGCGAACCGAAGTTCCCGCAGTGGTCGTACCCGCTTGATCGATTCCTTGTAGAGATCGTGCGCCTTGTAGGCGGCGAGCTCAGCATCATTCTCGAATTCACCGTAAACGACGACGTCGATGTCATTGCCGAGCTGGTCGGTCTTGCGGTTGCGCGCGATCTCGAGTCGGCGTGCATGTGGGATGGCGGTAAGAACCGAGAGGCCATCGACGATCCGGTCGATGTCGGTCTTGTCCTTGGCGGTGAATAAGACGATGTGGCGGATCATGGCTGGCTATGGCTCGTGTGAGATGAAAGGCTGATCGCAGGGCTATCTTGGTATCACACCAGCGACGGACGCCGCATGGTGCCGTGCGATTGTTGTTCCTCATCATGACGCGGGGAAGGCGAGGCGCTCAATGGTTTGAATGTGGCGCGCGAGCAGACCGCAGGCCTGATCGATGTTGCGCGATCGTAACGCTTGCAGGATCAAGCGGTGATCCTGATTGGAGCGCGGTCGCCATCCGGCACTGCGCGCCATCGCGAACACCAGACGCGAATTTGCGAGCTGCAGTCCATCGAGGCAGGCGAGGAGTCGCGGCATTGCGCAGGGTGCCACCAGGGCGTGGTGAAACGTGCGATTGGTGACCTCGAACTCCTGAATCGTCTCGGCATTGTCTGCTTCGATCAGGGCCAGCTCAATCCGCGCCAGATGAGCCGACGTGAGCTTCGGCGCGGCATTGCGCAACGCGACCACTTCCAACGCTGCGCGCATCTCGGCGATCTCCTTCACCGAGCTGGCGTCAAGCGGCGCAACGCGCACGCCGCGGCGGGGCACGGCCCGAACGAGATGTTGCGCCTCCAATTGCCGAAAAGCTTCCCGCACAGGGACGTGGCTCGAGTTGAATTCTCTCGCGAGATGGTCCTGCCGGAGCGGTGCGTCTGGCTCTAGTGCGCCGCTGATGATGCGCTCCCCGATTGACTGGGCAATGCGTTGCGCGGTCGTCGTGTTCTCGTTCTCCATTATCATAGATTATCTATCGCAAAATCGGATGCGCTGACACGCGACGTCCGCTAGCATGATCCATGGCAGAATAATTATAGATAATCAATATGATTATCTATGAGATGCGCACTGAGGAAGGACTTATGGCTCAGAGGGTCTATGGCATGGAAGCAAAACCGAACGACGGCTGCGACATCGAACCTGTCCGCCATGACTGGACCCGTGCGGAGGCGCAGGCACTGTACAACTCGCCGTTTTCCGACTTGTTATTCCGTGCCCAGGCCGTTCACCGCCGCCACTTCGATCCTAATCACGTGGAGACCGCGAGCCTCCTCAGCATCAAGACCGGCGGGTGTCCCGAGGATTGCGGCTATTGCTCTCAGAGCGCGCATTATGACACGGGGCTGAAGGCGACGCGGCTGATGGACAAGGCGGATGTGATCGCCACTGCCGAGCGCGCGAAAGCGGCCGGCGCGGCGCGCTTCTGCATGGCAGCGGCGTGGCGCAGTCCAAGGGACCGCGACCTCGATCAGGTCTGCGAGATGGTCAGCGCCGTGAAGGGCCTCGGAATGGAGACCTGCGTGACACTCGGCATGCTGACGGCTCAGCAGGCGCAGCGCTTGCGCGAGGCCGGCCTCGATTTCTACAACCACAATGTCGACACCTCGCCTGAATTCTACGGCCAGATAATCACCACCCGGACCTTGCAGGATCGCATCGACACGCTCGCCCGGGTGCGCGCGGCGGGCATCAAGGTCTGCTGCGGCGGCATCATCGGTATGGGAGAGGGCGTCGCGGACCGGCTCGGCATGCTGGTGCTGCTCGCCAATCTTCCGAGCCATCCGGAAAGCGTCCCGATCAACCTCTGGAACGAGGTCAAGGGCGTGCCGGTCAACGACACCGCGGAGCGGCCGGATCCGATCAGTCTCGCGCGGCTTGTCGCGATCGCCCGCATCATGATGCCACAAAGCGTGGTGCGGCTGTCCGCCGGGCGGCAATACATGACCGACGAATTGCAGGCGCTGTGCTTTCTCGCTGGCGCCAATTCGATCTTCATCGGCGACGTGCTTCTCACGACGCGAAACCCGCAGCGCGACCTCGATGCGGAGCTGCTCGGGCGGCTCGGCATCAAATCCAATCTCGACCAGGCGCGACCGGTCACCGGCCAACCCGCGCCGGCTCACGATAACGTTCAGAGCGGTTGAGGCCAAACCCCGCCTCCGCGGTCCCCGGGAGAATCTTGAAATGTCGGGAACACGCAGGGCTTCGTGATTGGCCGCTGCCCGAATGACTTGCACGAACACCCCCTCTGCACACGGGATCAATTGATGACTTCAATACGCACGGACAAGGTGGCCACTTATGGCGCCGCATTGCGCGCCCTGAACGAGCAGGATCGGCTGCGGCGCCTCGCGCCCCGCTCCGGCATCGATTTTGGATCGAACGACTATCTCGCGCTGGCGAGCGCGCCGCGCATGAAGAAGGCTGTGGCGGCGGCGCTGGAAGCCGGCAGTCCGATCGGGGCCGGTGGGTCAAGGCTTCTGCGCGGCAACTGCGACGAGCACGAACGGCTCGAAGCAGAGGCCGCACGCTTTTTCGGAGCGGAGACGGCGCTGTTTTTCAGCGGCGGATATGTCGCAAATTTCGCCCTCCTGACGACGCTGCCGCAACGGGGCGATCTGCTGGTTCTCGATTCTCTCGTGCACGCGAGTATTCACGAAGGCGCACGGGCCGGACGAGCCGAATTTCGCGAAAGCGTTCACAACGATCCGACGTCGGTCGAAAACACAATCCGCGACTGGCGCGCGAAGGGCGGAACGGGCCGCGTCTGGATCGTAGCCGAAAGCCTGTACAGCATGGACGGCGATTTCGCACCGCTCAAGGAGCTTGTCGCAATAGCCGACAGGCATGATGCGTTCCTGATGGTGGATGAAGCTCATGCCACAGGCGTCTACGGCGAGCAGGGACGAGGGCTCACCGCGACCTATGAGGGGCGCGAAAATCTCCTGGTCGTTCATACCTGCGGCAAGGCGCTCGGCGCTGCCGGCGCGCTCGTCACTGCGTCCACCGTGCTGCGCGACTTCATGGTCAATCGCTGCCGTCCGTTCATCTTCGCCACCGCGCCCTCACCATTGATGGCGGTTGCCGTGCAGGAGGCGCTCCTGATCCTGCAGGAGGAGCCCGAGCGGCAGCAACGCCTGGCCAATCTGGTCGCATTCGCACATCGTGAGATCGACCTGCGCGGCCGCTCAAGTCCCTCGAATTCACAGATTGTTCCTTACATTGTCGGCGACAATGCGCGTGCCATGCGGCTCGCCTCTGCGCTGCAGGCTCGCGGTTTTGACATCCGTGGGATACGGCCGCCGACCGTGCCGGCAGGGACGGCACGGTTGCGAATTTCGCTGACGCTTAACGTCAGCGAAGATGATGTATGCGACATGCTTGATGCGTTAGTCGAAGAGACTTGGGGCGATCCGCGATGAGTAAGCGCATCGTGGTGACTGGCACAGATACCGGCATTGGCAAGACCGTCTTTTGCGCCGGCCTCGCCAATCTCCTCGGCGCGAACTATTGGAAACCGATCCAAGCCGGTCTCGAAGGAGAGACCGATACAGAGCTCGTCGCGCGGCTTGGCGGTCTCTCCGTCGATCGTATCGTGCCGGAGCTTTACCGCCTTCGAACGCCTGCTTCGCCGCATCATTCCGCCGAAATTGACGGAGTTCGCATCGACGCGGATTCGCTTCGATCGCCAGACACGGGGGAGCGGCCACTCGTGATCGAGGGAGCCGGCGGGCTGATGGTGCCGCTGATTGGCAACACTCTCTATATTGACGTCTTCGAGCGATGGCGGCTTCCCATCGTGCTTTGCGCGAGGACAGCATTGGGTACAATCAATCACTCGCTGCTGTCGATAGAGGCCCTGCGAAAGCGCCAGATCGACGTTCTTGGGATTGCATTCATTGGCGAAAGAAATTCCGAGACTGAGAGCGCAATTTGCGAGATCGGGCGGGTGCGTTGGTTGGGGCGATTGCCGTGGCTTTCTCCTCTCACGCCAGGAACGCTGCAAGCCGCATTCAAAACCGCCTTCCATGCTGATGATTTCAAACCATGATGCCAAAGAGACAGTCGCCAATCTGGCATCCATTCACGCAGCACGCTCTTCAGGACCAGATGACAAGGATTGTGCGTGGTGATGGTGCCTATCTCCATACCGCGGATGGTCGTCGTATCATAGATGCAATCTCATCCTGGTGGGTCGTGACGCATGGTCATTGCCATCCACATATTGTGAGCGCCATTCAGGAACAGGCAGGCAAGCTCAACCAGATCATCTTTGCCGGCTACACCCACGAGCCGGCCGAGGAGGTTGCGGCGCTACTCTTGAAACTCGCACCCCGTGGCCTCGATTATGTCTTCTTCTCCGACAGCGGCTCAGCCAGCGTGGAAGTGGCCTTAAAAATGGCACTCGGCTATTGGCATAATATCGGCAGGCAGCGAATACGCATTGTCGTGATGCAGCACTCCTATCACGGCGACACGATTGGGGCGATGTCTGTCGGTGCCCGAGGCGTGTTAAACGCGGCGTACGGGCCCCTGCTGTTCGATGTTACGTCAATCCCGTTCCCTGCGAAAGGCCTTGAGCAGGCGACGCTCGATGCGCTCGAGTCTGCATGTCGAAACGAAATTCCAGCCGCATTTATTGTGGAGCCTCTCATATTGGGGGCGGGCGGGATGCTGATGTACCCAACCTGGGTGCTCAGAGAGATGAAGCGGATCTGCGAGGCCTCGGACGTGCTGTTCATTGCCGACGAGGTCATGACGGGCTGGGGCCGCACCGGAACGTTATTCGCGTGCGAGCAGGCGGATGTCACGCCCGATATCGTCTGCTATTCCAAAGGCCTCACGGGAGGGGCGCTTCCGCTCGCGGTGACACTCTGCCGCGCGGATATTTTCGACGCGCACTATTCGAAAGACCGTACGCGCACCTTCTTCCACTCTAGTTCTTACACGGCAAACCCGGTCGCGTGCGCGGCTGCAAAGGCGAACCTCAGTCTCTGGCGCAATCAAGAGACTTACGCGCGTTTGGCATCCGTCGCTGCAATGCAGGAGAAGCAAATCGAGCCATTTCGTGCGGACGCACGCTTCAGGAATGTCCGTCGGATGGGTACCATCACGGCACTTGAGCTGAAAGTGCGCGACGAGGGCTACCTCGCGAATATCGGTCCGAAGCTTCAGGCGTTCTTCAACGATCGTCGTCTGCTACTGCGCCCGCTTGGCAATACGATCTACGTTATGCCGCCCTATAGCGTCACGGCGGCGGACCTCAACGAAATCTACGCCGCAATAAACGATGCTGCCGACGCGCTGTGGAGGCCGGAATGGACCGGGCATACGTGAGCGCCTGTCCGCACGACCAAATAGCGGCCACAGGTTCTCGTCTCATGATCGCGCGACCATTGGATGTTTTGATGCGTTGGCCAGCTATTTTGGGGATGTATATTTCTTTTTTCGTCCTCCCTTTGACTGTTTTCTTTCGACTTGCATAGAAGGCGCAGCTCCGAGGATGTGTGGAGACTGAGAGGAACTTTCAGGATGCGAAAAGTACTCGCTGCCAAGCTGCATGGCATCCATGTTACGGAGGCCAATCTTCACTATCATGGGTCAATCACCCTCGATCCGGATCACTGCCATGAAGCCGGCATCCTGCCGATGGAGTTCGTGGAGATTTGGAACAAGAACTCGGGGGCACGCATCTCGACTTATGTCATTTTCGGCGCGCGCGGTTCGCGTTGCTGTGTCCTCAACGGCGCCGCTGCGCGCACCTGCCAGGTTGGCGACCAACTGATCATCTGCAGTTCGTCATACCTGGACGACCGGCGAATTGTAGAATTGAGGCCGAGGATTCTCACTTTCGATCGCAGCAACCAGATTGCTGATCGCCTCACATACTCGGTCACTTCGGACGCAGCGGGTCGCTATGGCTTCGAGATAATCGGCGAGTTGGGCGACATCAAAGCCGTGCCGCTTCGGACTGCAGAATCGAACTGAGGTCGTCGACGGATGGGTATCTAAAATGAGCCACGTTTCGGAGCAGCCGGTTGAGCGCGTTACGATTCCCATCCTGCAGCGGTGGAAGGAGGAGGGGAGGCGCCTCGTCGTGAGCACCGCCTACGACGCGGTTGCGGCACGTATCGCGGATCCCGTGGTCGATATCATCCTCGTCGGTGACAGTGTCGGCAATGTTTGTCTCGGATTTGAAAACACGCTGCCCGTCAGCGTGGCGATGATGAACCATCACCTGGAGGCTGTTGCACGCACCAAGCCTCGTGCTCTGCTCGTCGCCGATATGCCGTTTCTCAGCTTTCACCTCAGCGTCGAGGAAACCATACGCAATGCCGGCGGATTCCTGCAGCGAGGTGCAGCCGCGGTGAAGCTCGAGGGCGGGGACAAACGTATCGAGATGGTACGTGCGTTGGTCGATTGCGAGATTCCGGTGATGGGCCATCTGGGTCTTACCCCACAGAGCATTAATGTCATGGGGGGCTTCAAGGTGCAGGGCCGGAAAGCGGATGCAGCGCTGCGTCTGCTCGATGACGCCCACCGTCTGCAAGAAGCCGGCTGTTTCGCTTTGGTGTTGGAGGGCATTCCGGCTGAGCTTGCTGCTCGTGCCACCTCTTCCTTGACGATACCGACGATTGGAATCGGCGCCGGTCCGGACTGTTCAGGGCAGGTCCTCGTGTTTCACGATGTGCTGGGCCTGACCGAAGGTCATCGGCCAAAGTTCGTTCGCGCCTATGTGGAAGGTTTCCAGTTGTTGCACGATGCGCTTTCGCGCTGGGCGACAGATGTTCGCAGTGGTGCGTTCCCGGGACACCAAGAGTCCTATCGTCTTCCTGAAGGCCTCGGCGAGGCAATCGCCAACTGGGCGCCGTCCAACCTAACCTGATGTAGAGCTCGACATGCAAACAATCACGACGGTCGCTGAGCTTCGCCGCACTCTCGCAAAGGCTGGCAGCGCCGATCAACGGGTCGGATTCGTGCCGACGATGGGCTATCTCCACGATGGCCACCTGGCGCTGATCGTGGCGAGCCGGGCGCAATGCGAGGTCACCGTCGTTAGCATCTTCGTCAACCCCACTCAGTTTGGACCAAACGAGGATCTCAGCACATATCCGCGTGACTTCCTGCGTGATGAGAAACTGTGCCGCGATGCTGGTGTTGCGATCCTGTTTGCGCCGGATGCTCAGGAAGTCTATCCGACTCAATTTGAGACCTTCGTTGAACCCGGCGAACTCGCGAAACCACTGTGCGGAGCGTTCAGGTCTGGACATTTTCGCGGTGTTGCGACCGTAGTCTGCAAGCTGTTCAACATGGTGCAGCCGGACGTCGTGTTTTTTGGACAGAAGGACTTTCAGCAATGCGCGGTCGTGCGTCGGATGGCAATTGACCTCAATCTTCCGATCGAGGTCGCCACCGTACCAACCGTTCGCGAACCGGACGGGCTCGCGATGAGCAGTCGCAACAGGTATCTCAGTGAGGAAGAACGTCGGCGGGCCCTTGCCATCAGTCGTGGACTATTCGCCGCGGCTGATGCGTTTCGCTCAGGAGAGCGCAACGTGGAAAAGCTGATTGCGATCGCCAAGGGGCATTTAGAGGCAGTTGACCGACTGCAGTATCTTGAACTTGTCGACGGTGATACGCTCAAGACTGCTGAGAGTCCGCTTCGGTGCTCCGCGGCGCTCTGTGCGGCAGCTTACGTCGGCTCGACCCGGTTGATCGACAACGTAATATTGGATTTGCCAACTCCGTAGCGCAATTCAAAGCCAAACGACAAAACTGCGCAGCATATTGAGATTTCAGTGGATTGGTGTTTTCGTGGACGAACAATTTTTGAGAGACAGAGCCAAGATCGTTCGGGATCTCGCGGACAAGGCAGACCCCTTCACCAGAAGGAGGCTGCTGGACCTGGCGGAGCAATATGACCGCCGTATTGGCCGACCTTCTCAGGCGACGAAGACGCTGCTGTCCAATCTTCCCGCAGAATAGATTTGGCGACTCGGATCAGGACGCCATTCATCGCTTCGATCGCACTCTGTGGCTTGACACCCGCCACGAATGTTCTCATTATGTTCTTTCGCTAAAACGTCCTCGAAACGTCACGGGGCGAACGATCGGGATGGCAACGACAGCCACCATCCTGCATGCGGACCTGGACGCCTTCTAAGCCTCGGTAGAGCAGCTGCTTGACCCTTCGTTGCGCGGCAAACCAATCGCCGTCGGCGGTGGCGTTGTGCTTGCCGCTTCTTACGAAGCGAAGGCCTTCGGAGCTAGCCAGAAAGTGCGGCTCGCGACAGGGCCGTGAGCGGCAATTGCCCCGCTTCCGCTTGGACACCGTGCAGAAACGGATTTGGGACGCCTCGATCGAATCGGCCGCACTGTCATTTGGCGTCCGCGCCGATCAGCGCTTGCTGCACTTCTTCGGTCTGCTTTTTGTGTGAGGTCACACTATAGCATTCACCCGCGACCCAGGCGGAAATGAGCTGATACTTCGGATTCGATTGTATCTTGACCGCTTCATACCGCCTGGATTCGACGTGCGCCATGCCGACGCGGACCCCTGCGCGATTGCCGGTCGCCCGCTTCTCGAAGGCCGCCAGCAAGCATCCTATGGATAGGCCTTTGCTCGACAAGGGCGACAAGACAAATTTTGCGCCGCCCGCGAGCTTGAGGCTGTCCTCGTAGCGTGCCATCGTCTGCATCAGCGAGCGATAGAGTTGGAACGGATTCCATTCGGTCGCCCGCAAGATGTCGCGGATATCGACATCGTAGCGATCGAACAGGAATTCTCCCAAGGCATTAATGATGTTGTCGCCGCGGCGAGCATCTGCGGACTGAATGGGTAGTACCGGGCAGATCTCATCGGGATTGGTGCGCTCACCGATGCGAGTGAGCTGCTCGAGCACGTCCTCCGCCAGCACCGGAAACCAGACGACCGGCCAGCCCAAAGAAGCTTCTTCGTCGAGCCGGATTGCCAGGCTCTGGATAGGTGCGAGATCTGTGTCGATCTCAAACTTGGCAATGGCGCTGTCAATCGCTGCTGATTCCGCATAAACGACATGGAGATTGATTGTTGAGCCAAGTGGCGTTTCGGAGGCCGGCTTCACGAGGTGGGTGAGCAGCGTATTGAGCAGAGTGAGATAAACCAGGCGAGGGAGTGCGCTGATATCGACAACGATGTCGGTGTAGTCCGAAATCCAGGTCTCAAAATCCGCAAACAGAACAGCTGCACTTCGTGAAACGTCTCTAATTCCGTCCGCGTCTGTCGTAACCAGATGTCTGACCTCAAGTCGATCGGCAGGAAACAACGCTTTCAAGCCGGTCAGGTTCTTGCTGCCGAGTTTGGACGCAGCAGCGTCCGTGCCATATCCCTCAGACATGTCGATTGCCAGACACTTGCGCGTAGCGTCAGGAGCGCAGGTAATGATCTCTTTCGCGGGGCCCATCACACGTGGATCGAATCCGGCTCCGACGATGAACAGCAGCCTCCGCTCACCGTTCTCCAGATGCTTGCGCCAAAACGCGCTGAACTGCTCGGCTCGATATAGGTTGTAGGGGTCCCACCACATATCGTCAGACCAATGTTATCTTTTCATTCGCCCGCGGAACCACCCCGCGCGACCAATCCTGAAGGCGGCGAAGCGAGACGCGTTGCCAACCGCCAACGTGATAGACAAGATCAAATTGCGCGCAAAATAGCCGGTTTAGATACAGGACGACCCACGTCTTGTTGTCTTGCTTGTGATTGTCTCGCACTTCAAACAGATTTTGCGCCACGCAAGAGCTGATTGTGGAGGCGAGTTCGAAATACGGGTTGCCAGGACCGTCGCGCCCAGCTTGCACCAGCGCCTCGCGATCCTGCGTGGAAAGGGCAATGCCCGTGACGCCCGGTGCATAGGGCGCGTTGGGCTCGTAGGTCTTCTCACGGCACATGAGGCCGATTGCTTCGATGAGTCTTTGCGCCTGGGGGCCCAGCGCGAACAGGCGGGGCAGCTCTTTGAACCTCTTCTCGGCAAGTTTGGTCAGGGCGTCGTTCTGGAGTTTTGCGCTGACCGATACCGGGCCACTGCCGCGGGAGCGCGTGATTTTTTGCGCATAAATATGGTCATACAGGACCGCGCAGATCTGGAGAAACTCCTCGACGTTATAGGAGCTGAGGCGCACCACGCGTTCTATTCCGTAGAAATAGGGTACGTCGAGCTTGTTGCAGACAAACCTCTCTGCAGCGGCCGGCACGCCGGAGCCTGTTCGAGCTTCCAGATCGTCGTCAGAGAGAGGCGCCAAATCCAGGGACGCTTGAACCTTCTGCTTCTCACGCGTGATGAGAATGCCTATTCGGGTCCATTCGATGGCCTTATCGAAAGGCTCTGCCGCCGCGGAAGCCGCGCTTGCGATCCACTCGTCAAAGAGCCCGCTACCACTGGCCAGGGCGCGAACCCTCCGTTCTATCTCTGGCAAGGCTTTTGCGATTTTGTCTTGAGTCGCGTAGTCCGTGACGGTGTTTGAAAGATAGTCGCCGAAGCTTTCCAGATCGGTGCGCATCTGCGCCATGCGGCGATTTGCAATCGACGTCACAAAGTTCAGGTACTGCTTGGGTTTTGCGGTGCTCCAAGCCTGCTCCATGCGCACTTCTTCGTAGTCGCGCCGCGGGATCGCGCCTGTCAGAAGCTCGGAAGGATTGATCACATAGGTTCGTTCGGCAAACCAGACGGAAGCACCCTGCCGGTGGTCAAGTAGTTCGCTGTACAGCAGCGTTCTTTGCCACGGCCGGAGCCGGTGGACGTCGTCGAACATAACGATTGGCTTTGCCGCTACGGCCCTGCCATGAATGACGAACGACACCTGCGACAGCCACAGCACAGCATCGAACTGCAAGTGGAGAGGCAGGTCGACGGATGTGTTCCCGATGGCGTCGAGTTGAGCGAAGCAGCGAGATTCGACGTCCTCGGCCCATGCGCGCAGGACGCTGAGGTCGGCGGTTCGCGGAATAGGTCCCCCGTCGAACAACGAGGCCGCGTACTCGCAGGTGATCGTGCCCAAGCCGTTGGGATACTCGAGATCATGGAGCGTGCACAGCGCTCGCAGCGTCCGGAGGATGACGCGAGCATTCACCAAAGCGCGAAAAAGCGCGCGCGACGTCCGTTCTTCGAGTTGAGGGCCGATTTCGGCGTATCCACTGGCGCAGGGAACGAGGATTCCGAACGCGAGCGCCGTCGCCTCGTCGACCACACCGAGCTGGGCCAGGCTTCGATGAATTTCGTCGTGCGGTGAGAGATGTCGATTACGAATGACCTGAATCAGAGGACCCGGAGTGAATATCCGCAAAAGCGATGTTTTGCCCCCGCCAGGGGCGCTCCGCAGCACCAGCGCACTTGTGGCGAACAGATCCTGAGGGAGGATGCTCAGCACTTCGGGCGCGAAGTATCGCGAGAAAATCTCGTCCGGCGAGGATGTCTCGGAGGTCCGGATGGCAAAAGCGTTCCGAGCCACTATAAGGCCTCGCGATGACGCACGATGCGCGGGAAGAGGCCACGAGCACTACCGACTTCGAGAGGATCGGCCCAGAGGAGATAAATGCTGTTGTTGGGACAATTATGCGCAAGGACCAAAGGCAAGGCACAAGCTGCAAACCCGCGCTTGATGGTGTCTGTTCCGCCTTTCGCCTCATGCTCGTCGAGCGGGCGCGTTCGATAGTAAGTGTCGGAATCGACCAGTGCAAGAAACTCCTTGTCGCGGGGCGAGGCAAGCGCCATGTCTGGAGCAAGCTCGTAGACCGCGGTTATGCTAGGTACCGGAACCGATTGCTCCTCGCAGTAGAGGGCTAACTGGCTGCCGATGTAATCGACGGCTGCCTTGGTCGCCACATAGAGAACGATTTGCATCTTGATCGTTGAGTATTCGATCAGACAGGAGGCGTCTTCGCCGGGCTGAAATTGCTTCAATGCCTTGACCAGCTTGCCCTTCCACTGATCTTTTTCTTTACGGATGTAGGAAATTCCGCTCGCTGAAAAGTCGTCGATCAGGACAATCCGAGCAAACTGTGCATTCGCGTCGCCAAGAGATGATTGCAAATCCTTGAGCATACCCGCTGATTTCGGCTTGCCGATCTCGTAAGCCTGCCAGACTTGCTCATTGTCCAGGGAAGCTGCTCGCCGAAAGATATCCATCCTCGAGCCATCGCTTAGCCCCAGGAAAAGCGTCTGACGAAGCGAGCGTTTATAGTCTGGATGACGGATCACTTCAGTAATGCAGTGGGGGGCGATTCCGATGGAGGCTGCTACGTCGGTGATCAATGAGGGCCGGATAACGTCGGGGAAACTGGACTCGACGAGATGACGCATGTCCGCTGCGGAAACGAAGACGACGCGATCACGCACGAAGGCGTAAGCGGTTTCACGCTCGGTCGTCGTTCTGAACTGCTGCAACCAAAGGCAAAGAGCCTCGAGAAATTTTTGACCTGGACCGAATTGCTGATATTCGTCGTACTTGAAGCGGGCCATCCGATCCAATCGCGGAAGTTCCTGAGCGAGCCGATTCCCATCCCACTCCATGACCAGAGCGAGCAGGCCCTTCGCAAGTTCTTCCTTCATTCCTCCTCCGGGATGATGCCCTCACGCGACGCAAGCGGGGCAGGCGAGACTTTCGGCTTCGACCGTCGCTTTGGCGGATGTCGGGAGAGCAGGGGTGCCGCCCTCGAGCAACTTTGCGATCTGCTTCTGAAACGCGTTTCTGGTCGAGGCGTACATGCCGCCTCGAGCTCCCTCGAAACCACAGTTCCAGGCAGCGAGCGCCTGACCGTAGTGAAGCGCCTGCGTCAGTTGGGCAGCCTTCAATTTTGACAAGCCCTCAGGTTGCAGTCTGAATATCTCGGTGAGAAAGCCGGCGCTGAACCAATCTCCGGAGCCGCAGGTATCGACCAGCCGAGGGGCATTTATGGCCGGAATGCTGAGCCAGTTGCTTCGCTTGCTGCCAAGCTTATGCCGGTAGCGAAGTCCACGGTTGCCCATGGTCTGAATCTCGATCGCTGTTGCCGCGCGCTCGGTCCATGCCCTCTCGATTTCCGAAAGACGCGCATCCGCGTATTTCAAGATGTGAGCAAGTTCGATCGCCTCCCGGAGCAGTCGCGGTTCGGCAACGCCCGATGGCTCGTACATGATCAGGGCGCCATTCTTGGCAGCCAGAGCGGCCAGGTCGAGAATGCCTCTCGACAAGCGATCCATGAAGAAAACCTTTGCCGACGCAAGGTGAGGCGCAATCGAATCCACTACGGTACGGGTGATCGGCTGGAAGCTGGGTAGTCGCTTGCCGCAACGAGGGCAGGCCCAGGAAAACGAATGGGTGGGGGTGCCGTCGCGCTTGCGGCGGATCTGCTGCACGATGATCGGGGTGTGAGCACTGGGGGTGCAGCGAGCATGATCAAGATGCACGCCCCATCGGCTCATGTCGGCCTGTAAGACCTGGGAGGCGGCATCGTTGCCAAGTCGCGCAACCGGATAGGACTCCCATCCCAGATAGGCGAGCACGGTGAGCACATTGCCGCACGTCCCGCCAGCATGAGCCTGAAATGACGAAGACGAATCAGCACTGACGATGAGATCGAGCGCAATCAAGCCGGATCCGAACGCGGTAGGGCGTTTGCTTCCGGCCTGTTTCGTACCGCGCGCCTTCATCGACCTGATAGTCGGCGCTGGCTCGGCATCGCGCTGGGATCTGACGGGCATCTACTCTGCTCCCTTCAGGGGCGAATTGGACAGCTAAGTTACAACTTATGTGTGCATCGAGCGACCCGATTGTCGATTTTTCGGATCATTCCCACAGGAAACGACCGTCGCGCGGACGCAGCCTCCTCAGGTATTCGAGCAGAACCGACGGCCCCCGGGATCCTTCGGAGCCCAGGTGCCAACACGTCGCAGGGTCGAGATTGACCTCGTCAACGCTCAGCGAAAGGGGTTCGGCCAGCAATTCGTGATCGTTACCCGGCCAGCGTCCCCTATCGCCCACGCATAGTATGGCGCCGTTCCCAACCCGGTTTCGCATTGCATCGACGACGGCTCCCTTGGCGCGCTTGGCGTCGATAATGTCGATCGAATGACTGGATCGCACGACGCGAACTCCGCTGGCCCCCTCCGACAGAATTGCCTGCTGCGCGAGCAGCCACAGATGATCTTCTCGCAACGAATGCTTGGGCTCCAAGGTGATCTGGTGCGCGCGATCCGTCTGCTCCGCACAGAGAGAGACCTCCGGTTGGGCTCGCAGACGAGCGGCAACCGCGGCCAGAGCCTCTGTCGGCCGGGTCGTATCGTTCGGTGAACCATCCTCGCTCAAGGGGGCGATCTCGAGACCGTTGTAGTAGCCGATCGTCACCCTGGACCACACTGGCTTCGGCAGGACTTCGCGCAAAGACAGGCGCACCGATTTTCCGCGTCCCGTCGCGATGGCCAAGACCAAGCCATCTTCGATGAGGCGGACAACGATCTGCACAAGGTCTTTCTCAGGCGGCAGAGTGCGCGCGCGCGCGTCTACGATTGTGCCATCATAGTCGAGCACGGCGCCGGCAAACGATGCTGCATGCAGTCGTTCGTTAAAGTCGTTGTACGCGCTCTGCCAGAACGTAAGCTGCCCGCGTTCGACAAGCTGGGCATGCGATGCGAAGGCCTTTCGTTCGATCGCGGCAATCTCCGCGTCACGACGCGATTTTGCGGACTTCTTGAGCGGGAGACCGTAAAGCTTTCGTCCGAATTCAGGGACGCCCGGCCGGCCGGGATCTATGCCTCGGGCCTCGCCCGCCCATCCCGTCAGCAGCAGTGACGCTGCGAGGGCGCCAAGGGAGGCCGCTTCCGGTGGGCCAGGCAATCGGAGGCGAGAGACCGGGATATCATCGGGTATCAGGGCGAGTGTCCGTTCCGCGAGCGGTTCGTCATCGCCGATGAGTGCAATGATCGCGCTCTCTCTTCCACGCTTAGCCAACCAGTGATGACGTCCGTGCGCAAAGTTTCGCCAATCAGCGTAATGAAGGTTCCCGATTGCTGCTTCGGTGAATTTTGATTCCAGATCTATCGCACCAACTCGGGCATTCGGACTGTGCAGCACGACCGTTGTCGACCGCCCCCACAAGTGTTCGGTGGAGTTGCGCCACATCGTTTGATTTTCTACTGAGAGCAGGCGAGACATTTGCTGCTCAATGGCGTCCCAGTCGGCACTTGCTTGGGTCGCTGCCAGATAGGCCCGCAAGATCAGGGCGCAAAAGCCGAAGAGGGAATTGGTCGCCAGAAAGCCATCCTTGCCAGCTGGCAGCTCGTAGAGCAGCAGATCGCAGTAGGAGTGCTGCTGCGCTGTATCCGACAATCGGCTTTGCGCGCGTCCGCACAGGACAGCAAGCTGGCGAGGTTCGCGCGCCACCGCGTCGTCGAAAGCACCATTGATATCGACGTTGCTTCCACCAGCGCTCAAGAGCCAAATCGCGGCTGAACGTGGCGCAGGCGCGTTAAGCAACTCGGAAGGGGTCGCCGTCTGTCCAAGCTGGCCGGATAAACTTTGGTGGACCTGAGCGAGGAAGTGCGCGGCGCTGAGTGAGCCGCCCGAGCCGACGGCCACCAGGGGGCCGAGCGCGGCCGTTCGCACTGCGCGAGCCAAATCGTCGATCGATGCCGATCCGGCCCACGCCAGCGTTTCGGTAAGTTTTTCAATCTCTTGCGCGTACGGACGAGCCACTTTCTCGCTTACCTTACAGATGAGGTCTACGTCCTTATCATACATAGAACAAATAGGGAACAATTACATTGCGGCGTAGTTGTCGCCGCTTTCAACAATCCGCCAATGGCTAGCGACGTGGGCGGCAAGTTGGGTTGTTGTAGGCACGAGCAAGCTGCCATCGGAGGGCTTCGGGGCTCGTTCAGACGGCGCAGAACTACGCTTTGGCGGCCCTGCGACGCTTGATTGGCGTTACATCGACTGCTTTCAGGTCGTCGTCCTGCGACGGCGTCGCCGACGCTTGGGAGCCGAGGAGGGGCGATATCTTATGTCCCGCTTCTCGCTGACGCGCGCAGCTGGACCATATCGAAGTCGTCAAGCAGCACCTGGCCCTCTATTACAGCAGCTGGCCGGAGTGGCCTGCGCGCATGACGCGCATCGCCAGCCGCGCACCCGAGCTCGATATATTCGGGCAAAGGCTGATCGAGCGTGAGGCGGGGTGTTGGATCATCACCGCGGAGGGCAGGCAGCTTCTTCAGACCCTCGAGCAACTGGATCGGGATGGTGCGCGAGGCCGAGCTGAGCCGAAGACCGGGCAGCGGCCCGAAGGCGAGAGGACGCCTTTGGTGACTGCGCCGCCGCGCGCGATCGCGCGCAGGAACCGTCTCCGCCGCAAGAGATTGAGCCCGCGTAAAGGGCGCCTAGCATAGACGTGAGAGCCGGGGCGGCGCTCTTCGATAGACCGCGCGAGTTCATTTTGGAGATATTGCAGTGGCAATCGGTACCGTGAAGTGGTTCAACGCGACCAAAGGATGGAGGAGCCGACGTCTTCGTGCACATCAGTGCCGTCGAGAAGGCCGGCTACACCGGCCTCGCGGAAGGCGCCCGGGTCAGCTACGAGGTGAAAGCCGGACGTTCAGGCAAGATGAGCGCGGAAAACCTGCGCATTGGCTGACCAAGCGCCGGGGACCGAGCCAGGCCCCGAGGCATTCTGACCTGGCTTCTCGTTCAGCCACCAAGCATCCCCACGGCCTCAGCCTATCCCCGGTGTAGCTGAGGCCGTTTTCTTGCCCGGCGAAGTGACCGGTCCGGCGCTAGCCCAATAGCCGAAACAATCACAAATTGTCGGATTGTTGCACGCCGGTGACAGACTCCACATTTGACCGGTCCTAAGGTGGTGCCTACGGGCTCACAAAACCCATGGTAGCGCCACTTCAATGCTTCGCATGGGAATTGGGAGCGTCGCAGGATGATTTCAGACTGTTTTCAGCCTGGCTTGCCAGTGACCAACTGGCTCGCTGGCAAAAGGCGATGTTGTCATGAGATTGCGGCACCTCGTATTCGGGGCCGCTTGCCTGTCGCTGACCGGCTGCGGCACTTACATTCCAAGCCAAAGGGATTGGCCTAAATCCAGCTCGCGCGAAGTCGAGGATATGAATTCGACGCTCATTCGCAGTATCGTTTGCGAGTTGAGCTACGCGGTGACATTGGCGGTAAAATAGGATCTGGCTCAAGCTCGCGAACGAGCCAATCATCGCGTGTACAGCAGCTTTCTCGTCGGGTGGGGTGTCGAAGTTGCGACGGACTTGACGGTCTCGGAAAACTCGACTGTCAATCCGACCGGTCTTTGGGAGCCAGTGTCTCCACTCTCGCCGGTGTTCAGTCTCGCAGGCGGCATCAGCGGCGGTGCCGTTGCGATGAACGAGAACAACTTCAACGTCTTCTATCCGATCGCAGCGCTCTACAAGCCAAATCTCTTTCAACGTAACAGCACGGAGCGTCCTTGCCGCGATCCTTCCGGAAACAAAGAGGGCTCGCCACTGGTGGACATCGATCTGAAGATCCTGCCCCTGCTCGAGTCCCGCATTCAAATCGTCAAGCTCGGCCTGGCCAGCGATCCGGACAACGTCGAGCTGATCAAGGACGAGAAGAACGTCCTGACGCAAACAGTCTCGATCAAGGAGACGATTTCAGGCGACATCACACCGACGTGGAAGTTTACGACCGGCACGGTGAACCCGTCTGGAAACCTGTTCAGTGCAGGGCGCGAGCGAACGCATCAAGTCGTCTTCACCTTCGGACCCCTGGCAAAGGGCGGCAAGTCACTGTCGCCGCTGGCGCAGGCGTTTCATATCAATCAACAGCTTAGAGCCGGTCTGCGTGGTACCCGCATAATTCCGTAAGAGGAGGAACACAGTGAACGGCTCGCGCAAAAAAGCTGGTCAGGCCGCAAAGCCGAAGGACAAGGCGAAAAAGGCTCAAGCGATGCCGGCAAGGCAACCGCCTGCCGTCAATCTGCCGACTGCGAATCCGGGCGCGGATAATCGTGATGAACGCGTGCGCACGATGATCACAAACCTGGATGTGCCATCTCTGCACAGCGACGACATCACCGACATCCTGCTGCACTGCGCCTCGGTCCTCAATTTGCGAAACGCAATCGACAACCCAAATGCCTCATTGGCGCAGTCTTCCGCGCGCTACTGCTATACGAAATCGGGAGATGATCCGACGGTCAGTATCTGGAGCGGCGGCTTCAAGGTGGGAGAGACATCGGAAGCAAATGCCAGGGCCAGCGGTATCCCGCCCTGCGGGTGATCGCGCAATGCCCGCAAGCAAGCTCGGATGCCCGTCAGAGCGACATCGCGGTGAGGGTAGCGATAAATCTTTCCGCGACGTCACCGCGCGAGCACCGGATGCGCTCCCAAGAGCGGGTCTCTTCCTCGATGATCTGACGCTACCCGCCATTCAAAGCGGATGGTGGGTAGCGTATCCACAACTCGTCGGGGGTCGTAAGCGAATTGACCTATTCTAGATAGTAGGCATCAGAATATTCTGATCCGCTTAGGAGGACCCGCGGGAATGTATCTAAGTCTCATCGAAATCGTAAATTTCAGAAAGTTGCTTTCAGTCCGGATCGACCTCGCTGAGGAGAAGACGCTCTTTGTCGGAGCGAATAACAGCGGCAAGACGTCGGCAATGCTGGCGATGCGGCGATTTCTCATACCAAGGCAGCGCCAATTTCAAGTCCACGACATAACTCTTGTGCATTGGGGCGCGCTGAACAAGATCGGGGCAGATTGGATGGCGGCGCGCGCTGGCGGAACTGCACCAAACCTCAGCCTCGATATCTGGACACCGCACCTCCCGGCGATCGATGTTTGGCTACGGGTCGCTTCAACCGAACTCCACCACGTCAGCAAGCTGGTGCCTACGCTGGATTGGAACGGAGGTTTGCTTGGCGTTCGACTGAGGCTGGAGCCGAAGGATCCCGTGGAGTTTCACAAGGCCTTCGTGCAGGCAATGACGGACGCGACTGCCATAAGAGGGGCTAGCGCCGGGGCTTTGCCAGGATCCGAAGGGGACGAGCCGAAGAACCTTACAATCTGGCCGGCCGACATGATGGATTTCCTGACGCGTCGGTTAAATCAATATCTAATTGTAAGATCCTATCCACTCGATCCATCGAAGCTCGTCGAGCCAGAGAACTCGATTGCCGCACCCCAGCAGCTCGCGCCGCTCGTTCCCGCGCTCGACGGTGATCCGCTCGCCGGCCTGATACGAGTAAACGAGATCAACGCTCAGCGAGGATTTGGCGGCACACAGAATGAGCGAGAGGACGAGGAAGGTCTTGCGGCACGCTCACCAGAACGTCTGTCTGAGCAGCTGCGGGCCTATTATCGAAAGCATCTCGATCCCTCCGAATATCCGGAAGCGAGTGATCTGGATGCGCTTCGAGCGATCGAAGCCGCCCAGCAAGCGTTCGACCTCCGCCTCACCGAAAGCTTCAAAGCCGCCTTCTGAACTTCCTCCGAATGAGTGGACACCTGTAGTAGGCTCGTTGAGCCTGGAGGTGTTGAATGGAACGTGCACGTCGGTCGTTTACTGAAGAGTACAAGCGCGAGGCGGCGGGGTTGGTGGTGTCGAGCGGCCGCTCGATCGGGTCGGTAGCCAAGGAGCTCGGTCTGCGCGACTCAGTGCTGCGGCGCTGGGTCGATAAGCTCCGGCGCGAGCCGGCATCGGCGGCGTGGCGCCCCACCACGCAGGCGACGCCGATGTCGGCGGACCAGGCTTCGGAACTCGCCGTGTTGCGCCAGGAGAACGAGCGGCTGCGGATGGAACGCGACATTTTAAAAAAGTCGATCGCGATCTTTGCCGGAACCCGAACATGAGCTTTCGCTTCATCGAGGACCATCGCAACACCTATCCGGTGCGGCTGATGTGCGCCGTGCTCGAGGTCTCGCCGGCCGGCTACTACGCTTGGCGCGACCGCCCCGTGAGCGAGCGGGCAAAATCCCATGCCGCGCTGCTGGCCGAGATACGGCAGGTCCATCAGGACAGCAGCGGCCGCTACGGCAGTCCCCGCGTCCATGCCGCTCTGCGCAGGCAGGGACGCAGCGCCAGCCGCGGCCGGATCGAGCGGACGATGCGCCGGCATGGCATCCGCGCCATCACCGCAAAGCCACGCCGTGTGCGCACCACCGACAGCCGTCACGACCTGCCGATCGCACCGAACCTGGTCGCGCGCGACTTCACGGCGGAAGCCCCGAACCGGGTCTGGCTCGGCGACATCACCTACATCCCGACCGCCGAGGGGTGGCTTTATCTGGCCGCCGTCATGGATCTGTTCAGTCGGAAGATCGTCGGCTGGGCCATGCGCGATCACATGCAGGTCGAGCTCGCCTCCGCAGCCCTGACGATGGCAATCCGGGAGCGGCGGCCGCAGGCCGGATTGATCTGTCACACCGACCGGGGTGTGCAATACGCTTCGCACGCTTATCGCAGCACCCTTATGGAGGCCGGCATGACGGCATCAATGAGCCGCAGGGCCGATTGCTACGACAACGCCCCGATGGAAAGCTTCTTCCATACCCTGAAGACCGAGCTCGTCCATCATCGCAACTACAAGACCCGCACTGAGGCCCAGCGCGATATCTTCAGCTTCATCGAAGGATTCTATAACCGGACAAGGCTCCATTCCGCACTCGGATATATCCCCCCGATCGAGATGGAGCTAAAAGCCGCTTAACCCGTCCACTTTATCGGGGGAAGATCATTCATGGAGGTCGAAGGGCTTGGATACCCCGGAGTCACGGATCCCAAGCCGCGGGTAGCGACTCGAATACACCCTGTAGACGGTCTGAACCATCAGACCGCCATTACCTTCGAAGTGGACGTGGTGCGCGAAGGCGGCGAATTGGTGCCGATCGCGAGGTTGCCGGAGGCAAACAACGGCCTCGGCTATCAAAACCTTATCTCCATGATTTTCCGCCTGATGAGCTTTCGCGACGCATGGATGCGGGTTGGCAAGGCCGCACGTAACCCCGATGCGACTGAATTCGAGCCCTTGCATCTCGTGCTTGTTGAAGAGCCGGAAGCGCACCTGCACGCGCAAGTCCAACAGGTATTTATCAAGAAAGCGTACGACGTTCTCCGGGCGCATGAGGATTTACGTTCCAGCACTTTGCTGAGGACTCAGCTAATTGTCAGCACGCATTCCAGTCACGTCGCCCACGAAATCCAGTATGATTGCTTGAGATACTTCCGGCGCCTTCCTGCGGGCTTGAACGGCATTGCGGTTCCCGTCTCTATCGTCGTGAACCTCACCAATGCGTTCGGACAGTCGGATGAGACATCGCGCTTTGTCGCTCGTTACCTGCGCGCCCAGCACGCGGATTTATTCTTTGCTGATGCTCTTATCCTTGTCGAGGGAACTGCCGAGCGCGTGTTACTTCCGCACTTCATTCGCCGCGGCTTCCCAAGGGTGGACCAGGGGTATGTCACCATTCTCGAGGTGGGCGGTAGCCATGCACATAGGCTCAAGCCGCTCGTCCATCACCTAGGGCTCACCACATTGGTGATCACGGATCTCGATGCCCAGGAGAGGAAAGTGACTCCTGCAACAGAAACGGCCAAAGAGAAGATCAGCTATCACGCCGCCCAGCCGAAGCTGGGTGCCGGGCTTACGACGAACAACGACACGCTCAAAACCTGGTTGCCGCAGAAATCGAGCCTTGATGAGTTGCTGGATGGAGCCGTAATCAAGAGGCTTCCGGGTGTTCTGATGCACGAGGTCTGCGTGGCGTACCAAACGCCGGTCGAGGTCGTTTGGCCAGAGACCGCCACGACTGCGCAGACTGCTCTGCCTTACACATTCGAAGATGCGCTCGCGTTTGAGAACATGGCGTTCTTCGGGCGCTTGGAAGGCGCGGGCTTGGTCCGAAAGTTCCGAGAGGCGATTGCGGGCGCAACGGACGTAGCAAAGATCGGAGAACAGTTATTCGAGGCCCTCCGAAACAACGCGGACAAAGGAGCTTTTGCACTGAATATTCTGGTGGCGGAGGATTTCGAAAGTCTCAAGATCCCGCGCTACATCGGAGAGGGGCTTGAGTGGCTGGACAACCAACTGAGAAGAAAGCAGGTTGAACTACTCTCGACGGAACCGGAGGTTGCAGATGCCTGATCATCTGCGCAGCGACGATGATCATCGCGATTCAGACGCCGATCGGGTCATTGCGACATGCCTGGACTTGGATCACCCCAGAAGCTTCTTTCTGTTTGCCGGTGCCGGCTCCGGAAAGACGCGTTCTTTGGTTGAGGCTATCAAGCACATAAGACAGAGCTCTGGACGGCGTCTGGCGCTGTCCCGGCAAAAGCTCGGTGTCATCACCTACACCAATGCGGCCTGCGACGAGATTCTTCGCCGGTTGGACTATGATCCGCGCATTGACGTCTCGACGATACACGCCTTCGCTTGGTCCTTGATATCCGGGCACAATGAGGACATCCGGTCTTGGGTAAGGACGTCATTGACGAACCGAATTGCGGAGCTTGAGACAACAGTCGCCGGTACGAAGAATCGGTCGACCAAGACCTACCAAGAGAACGTCCGGTCGCTTGAGAGCCGCAAGCGGCGCCTGGCCGCTCTCGATGGAATCGTGAAGTTCGTTTACAGCCCGACCGGAGACAATCGGACCCGAGACGCGTTGAACCACGCTGAGGTGATCGGCATCACATCAGAGTTTCTCACGTCAAAAGGCACGCTTCAGCGCCTCTTGATTTCGCGATACCCGATTTTGCTGGTAGACGAGAGCCAGGATACGAACCGTCACCTCATGGAAGCGTTGCTGAAAGTTCAGCGTGACAATGCGGAGCATTTTGGGCTCGGCTTACTCGGGGACACGATGCAGCGCATTTACGCCGACGGTAAGGTCGATCTTGGCCAAGGCCTGCACGGCTGGGTCTTCCCGCGCAAGGCTATGAACCATAGGTGTCCTCACCGGGTCATTCGCCTACTCAACCGCATTCGCAGCGAAGTGGATGACGTCGTTCAGATTGGGCGCGAGGACAAGCCGGAGGGACACGTCAGGTTGTTCGCGGTTCAGGAAGCCGGCAGCGATAAGCAGCGCGTCGAGCAGCACGTCGTCGATAGAATGGCGGAAGTCACAGGCGATCCAGCCTGGAAAGATCAGCCTCGCAACTTCAAAACGCTGACGTTGGAACACCATATGGCGGCGGTGCGGTTCGGCTTTGCCGAGATGTTTCGCCCGCTCTATCGAGAAAGCCGCGTTCAGACCTCGCTTCTCGAAGGAACGTCTCCGTCGTTGAATTTCTTCAGTGGACAGGTGCTGCCGGCAGTCAAAGCGCTGCGGTCAAATGACGCGTTTGCCCTCACAAGCATTGTTCGCGAGTCTTCACCTCTGCTCGCTCCGGACGCTCTCAAATCGGGGGGCAGCGAGCAGCTCAGGCTTGCAAAGAATGCGGCAGATGCTCTGCTCGCGTTGTTCGCATCGTCGCACAAGCCGACGTTCCGGGAAGTGCTGGAGAATGTTGCGGCCAGCGGGCTTTTTGATGTTCCGGAGGCGTTGGCGCCGTTTGCGGCGCCGGACGATACTTCCTCGGATGAGAGTGAGGAGCGAGAGGCCGGAGAGATCTTGGCCTGGCGCGAGATGCTGAACACCAACTTCGAGCAAATTGAGGCCTACAACGAATACGTCAGCGGAAAATCACCGTTTGGTACACATCAAGGCGTAAAGGGGCTCGAGTTTCCGCGAGTCATGGTAGTTATAAGTGACGAGGAGGCGCGGGGCTTCCTGTTCAAATACGACAAGCTCTTTGGTGTTGAACCGCCCAGCGATACCGACCGCAAGAATCTGGCCGCCGGCTCGGAAACGAGCAACGACAGAACCCGGCGCCTCCTCTATGTCACCTGTAGTCGGGCGGAGGAGAGCCTGGCCATCGTATGCTACACAAAGGCGCCCGAGGAGCTGGTGCGCAAGGTCGTCGAGCGCGAGTGGTTCGCGAGCGGCGAAGCCGAGGTGGTTGTGGTGTGATCTGTGAGCGAAGTGGTGTTGCCGTTGCCGTTGCGGTCATCCAAGGTTGCTTGAAGGAGCAAACAAAGCCGACGGCTGGGCACGTCGGGCGGGGGAGCGGCGAGGTGTTTGCCGGCACGGATGTAGGGGTTCATGAGACCTCGTCCTCAAGCCAATGCCGATATTTAGTGTACCGTTGCGTCGATCGTTCGTCTGTCCGACGCACGAGAATCAATGTGCTTTGGGGGGAAAATGCCCGCAACTGCCTTTTCAGTCAGATTCGCCCGCGAACTCGATGTGGACCAGCTCGCGATGTTGATGACAGGCCAGAATCCGACGTCGGAACGAGATGGAGCTGAGCTTCTGAGCGCGTCTGGCGACGCGATCCGCGCCGACATCCAATGCTCATCGTGCGGTAAGTTCGGCGCTCGCGTGGTTCGCTCCGCAAGATCGCGCGCATCGAGGGCCGTTCTCCGGCAAGCGCACTTCAGGTTCGTCGATCCCAATGGCGGCAACGCCCACCACCCATTCTGTGTCATTCGGCCTGCAATATTGACCCCCTAAGCCGGGGGATCGGCGTCCAAAATTGACCCCCTGTAGGTTGGTCTGTTGCGCTGCCTGCTTTGGAATGAAGCAGGTGGTCGGGGATGCTGGTCGTGGAGACGATTGCGCGGATTCGGCGCGAGCACTTCATCAAGGGCAAGACGATCAAGGAGATCGCCCGCGACCTGAAGGTGTCGCGGAACACGGTCCGGAAGGTGCTGAGGTCCGGAGAGACCTCCTTCGAGTACGAGCGGCAGGTGCAGCCGCGGCCAAAGCTGGGACGATGGGCCGTAGAGCTTGACGGATTGCTCGCGGCGAACGCGGTTAAATCGGCTCGTGAACAGCTGACGTTGATCCGGATCTTCGAAGAGCTGCGCGGCCGCGGCTATGACGGCGGTTACGATGCGGTGCGGCGTTACGCCAGGCGGTGGAGCAAAGAACGCGGGCAATCGACCGCGGCTGCTTATGTCCCGCTGAGCTTTGCACCGGGCGAAGCGTACCAGTTCGACTGGAGCCACGAGGTGGTCCTGCTGAGCGGCACCACGGTGATGGTCAAGGCCGCCCATGTCCGCCTCTGCCACAGCCGCATGCTGTTCGTGCGGGCCTATCCGCGCGAGACGCAGGAGATGGTTTTCGACGCCCACGACAGGGCGTTCGCCCTGTTCAAGGGCACCTGCACGCGCGGCATCTACGATAACATGAAGACTGCGGTTGAGACGATCTTCGTCGGCAAGGATCGCCGCTATAATCGCCGCTTCCTGCAGATGTGCAGCCACTATCTGGTTGATCCGGTTGCCTGCACGCCAGCGTCGGGCTGGGAGAAGGGGCAGGTCGAGAACCAGGTCGGGCTGGTCCGGGAGCGCTTCTTCACGCCGCGGCTGCGGTTCAAAAGTCTGGACGAGTTAAATGCCTGGCTGCTCGACAAATGCATCGCCTACGCCAAGGCACATCGCCATCCGGAGCTGATCGATCAGACGATCTGGGACGTGTTCGAAGCCGAACGCCCCAAGCTCGTGCCCTACGCCGGCCGCTTCGACGGCTTCCATGCGGTGACGGCGTCGGTCTCGAAGACCTGCCTGGTGCGCTTCGATAACAACAAGTACTCGGTCGCAGCCAGCGCCGTCGGGCGCCCGGTCGAGGTTCAAGCCTATGCCGATCGCATCGTGATCCGTCAGGATGGAGGCATCGTTGCCGAGCACCCGCGATCCTTTGGCCGCGGCGATACCGTCTACGACCCTTGGCATTATGTGCCAGTGCTCGCCCGCAAACCCGGCGCCTTGCGCAACGGTGCTCCTTTCAAAGACTGGGTGCTGCCGGCCGCGATCGAGCGGATCCGGCGCAAGCTTGCCAGCACCGACGATGGCAATCGGCAGATGGTCGACATCCTCAACGCGGTGCTGACTGACGGTCTGCCTGCAGTGGAAGCGGCCTGTGCCGAAGCGCTCAGTCACAGCGTCCATTCCGCCGATGTCGTGCTCAATATCCTGGCCCGTCAACGTGAACCCGCTCCACCAGCAAACATCATGACGCCAGCCGCACTGACGCTCCGTCATGCGCCGATCGCCGATTGTGCCCGCTACGACAACCTCCGGAGGACCATCTGATGGAACGAACCCAAATCTTCGACCTCATGGGCGAACTCAAGCTCTACGGCATGAAGGCTGCCTTCGACGAGATCATGGCAATCGCCGTCAAGCGCCAGCACGAACCTCAGCGCATTGTCGGCGACCTGCTCAACGCCGAGGTCAACGAGAAGCAAGCCAGGTCAATCAAATACCAGCTCACCATTTGCAAGCTGCCGCTTGCCAAGGACATCGCCGACTTCCAGTTCGACGGCACCCCGATCAATCAGACCCTCGTCAATGATCTAGCTGGCGGCGGCTTCATTGCCCAACAACGCAACGTCGTGCTGGTTGGCGGCACCGGCACAGGCAAGACCCACCTGGCCATTGCCATCGCCAGAAGCTGCATCCGATCCGGTGCCCGCGGCCGCTTCTTCAACGTAGTCGACCTCGTCAATCGCCTCGAGACCGAGACCCGCAATGGACGGCAAGGTCGGCTCGCCGAGCATCTGACCAGGATGGACTTCATCGTTTTGGATGAACTCGGCTATTTGCCCTTCGCCCAGTCCGGTGGCCAGCTTCTCTTCCACCTCGTCAGCAGGCTCTATGAGCGCGCCTCCGTCATCGTGACCACCAATCTCGCCTTCGGCGAATGGCCGAGCGTGTTCGGCGACGCCAAAATGACTACCGCGCTGCTCGACCGATTGACCCATCACTGCGACATTGTCGAGACCGGCAACGATAGCTGGCGATTCAAGAGCCGAGACGACGATCACGCCACCCGCGCTCGTCTCGCCTCCGCTATCCCGGCCAGCTCCGACGAGACGAGCGCTACCGCCAAAGCTCGCCGCGCGAAGGGGTCAAAATTGGACGCCGATGAGGGGCGCATTGCCTCACCCAGAATGTTACTGGACAACTTCTCGCCGATGAATGCAGCAGCGCCACCAAATCGGTTCTGTGGCCTCTATGGCGGGAAAGATCAGCATGGGCGCGAGGCGCGAAGTGTTGTCGGCGGTGATGGAGCGTTACCGGTCGGCCAAACGGGCGGAGAAGGGGCGCATCCTCGACGAGCTGTGCGCGACGACGGGTTGGCATCGCAAGCATGCGGTGCGCGCACTCCGGCGACGCGCAACGGTTGGGCCCGGCGCAATCGAGGCACCTCGAGAGCGCAAGCGTAGATATGGTGCGACGATCAAGGACGCGATGACGGCGCTGTGGGAGGCGTCGGATCGGGTGTGCGGCAAGCGCCTCAAGGTGATGATCCCGACCTTGTTGCCAGCGCTGGAGCAACATGGCCGATTGCAGCTTGGCCAGCCGGACCGTGATCGTGTTCTGGTCATCAGCGCCGCAACCATCGATCGCCTGCTCGTCGATGCGAAGATCGCGGCGAGCGGCGGTAGGCGGCGCCGTGCCGGATTTTATTCGGCAATCCGGCGCGAGGTCCCGATCCGCACCTTCAATGACTGGAACAGCCCGCCGCCCGGTTTCTGCGAAGTTGACATGGTCGCCCATGGCGGCACGTCGGTGGCAGGTTCGTTCATCCAGACCCTGACGATGGTCGATGTCGCCACGGGCTGGACGGAGTGCCTGCCGTTGGTGACGCGGGAAGGTTCGCTGGTCGTCGAGGCGATCAATCGCGCACAGAGCCTGTTCCCCTGGCTCTTGCGCGGTGTGGACTTCGACAACGACAGCGCCTTCATGAACGATGTCGTCGTGCCATGGTGTCGCGAACAGAAGCTCGAAGTTACACGCTCGCGCGCGTACAAGAAGAACGACCAAGCGTTCGTCGAGCAGAAGAATGGTGCCGTCGTCCGCCGCCTTATGGGCTATGGCCGCTTCGATGGCGTCGAGACGGCGCGCGTGATGGGCCGCCTCTATGCGGCGGCACGGCTCTACGTCAACTTCTTCCAGCCGTCATTCAAGCTGAAGGAGAAGCGGCGCGAAGGGGCTAAAGTGATCAAGCGTTATCATCTCCCATCGACGCCCTATGAGCGTGCATTGGCGCATCCCAAGGTGACTGCCGCCGTGAAGAAACGGCTGCGCGATCAGTATCGGTCGCTCGATCCGGTCGGGCTGTTGGCCGAGATTCGCGCAACCCAGGACGAACTCGGCAATCGCGTCGATCGTCGTGCCGGACGGGCGCGCGGCCTGCAACCCGCTTACACGAGCACCGCGCCGGCGATCGCAGCGACCTTCGCGAAGACGCTCGGTAGGACGGCGTCGGTCGGCGAGACCCGTGCTACGCACCGTCGCACCCGTCGGCCCTACAAGACCAGGGTTCGCATGCCGTCGAAGCTCGACCCGCATATTGCTGTGATCGAGGGTTGGCTCGCCGAGCAGCCGCAGCTAACTGCGCTCGCCATTGTCTGCCGGCTGAGCGAGAAATGCCCTGAGGAGTTCGGGCCGAAGCAGCATTCTATTGTACAGCGTCTGCTGAGGGTGCTTCGACGGAAGACTGCTAAGCAGTTGGTCGCGGAGAAGCCGCATGGCGACGCCGCGACTGTGGCCCCATTTCCCGGGGTTGTGGACGGCTCGGGCTATGTAGGGCCCGACCCGCCCACAGCCCCTATCACCGAGCAAGCCGGGAAAGCTACCTGGCGCGGCCCATCAATCGACCTCGGATCGTCATCGGCCACGGCGCCACCAGGGTAACATCTGCAAGTGAGGCAATACGAGGGGTCAAATTTGAACGCCGATTGACACATTCTGCGAGTTCTACGGCGATGACGAGGATCGATCCGCGCAGGCAAGCCTCATCGACTTCGGTTCGGAGAAAAGCACAGAAACAAGGGCCGTGAGACTCCTCGTATGCAAAGGTATCGAGCAAGGGTTATTTGACCAACGGCGTATTCGGGACATGCGCCAATGGTTTTTCGATCTCAAGTCTGGCAGCCGCTTCACCCTGACAACGTCGCCAGAGGCGATTTCCTGGACGCGAGCACTCCATCGTCATCCCAGCTACCAGCGCTGGACATTCCACCCAGTTCAGGCGGAAATGCCCGCATTCAATTGGAAAGCCGCAGCCAGGTATCAGTTCACCGAAGATCATGAGCACCTGTTCCTTCTGGTAAGGGGTGTCCCAATCGACGACGGGAGTTGTCGACAAGCGGGAGAGCTCCTTCGGAAGCACCATCAGCGCGAGGTGTTCGATCCGACTGTACTCCAGCGCTACTACGACGCGGCGGTCTCGCTTGCCGCCTTCGTCGCGGTGAATGGCGGAATCGATATTGGTAAAGTCCGTCCGGAGTCTTTTAGGTTAAAAGGAGCACCGGTCGCATTGCTTGCCTTGTGCGCCTTGGTGCTGTTCGTTTCGAATTGGGATATGAATGCCGCCATCACAGCCTTCTCCAGGTTGTTGTTGGCGCCGGCGCCGAGTGACCTCACGCTCGGTAACGTTATCGGCCTAAACCCATTTCACGAGTACGCGGCGTGGCGGCTCGTTATCGTCTCTGGGCAAGTGGCTGCCAAAAGCCCCGGCGAACTGGACTACAATCGCCAGCTTGCCGCAACTGAGGCTGCGCTTCGTGAGCAGCATCGTCGGTGGAAAGAGCAGCAATCCTAGCACGGGCCGAGCCACATCCGAGCGCGTTCCACAGGCGCATAGGGTGATTGTGTGATAGCGTGGCGTAGGAGGAATAGCATCGAGCTACCCAACGAGATCGAGGCTAAATAATCAGGCAAAGGAACGAGTTCGCGCCAGCGACGATAATGCGCGGCCCCAGACAACGTCATTGTCTGAGAAGTGTCTCTATGGCCTTTCTGCGTGCCAGTTCGTCGATCAATTTGTCCAGGTAGCGAATCTCTTGCATCGTTGGTTCTTTGATGTCCTCGACGCGCACGCCGCGAATCACGCCCTTGATCAGTGCCCGCGACGGATTGAGCCGAGGCACTTCCGCAAAGAAGGTCTCGAAATCGGCCTTGCGTGCTAGCTCTGCCTCGAGGTCCTTTGGACCATAGCCGGTCAGCCACGCGATGATTTGATCGACCTCGGCCTTGGTCCGCCCCTTTTTCTCGGCCTTGGCAACGTAGAGCGGGTAAACGCTGGCGAAGCTCGTCGTGTAGATCCGGTGTTTTGCCATGGCGCCACTTTCTTGAAGACAGCCGGTCATGCGACAGGCAAGCATATCAGGCGCAAAGGCCTTCAGTCCGCGACATACGGTATCGCGGAGCGTTTGATTGCAAGACGCATGTGATGGGTGGCCAGCAGTGCCTCGACCGCCCAGACCTGCTGCGGCGCGAGGGCCGGCCCGACGATGATTTCTTCGATGCCGCAGTTGTTGGGGTGCGAGGTCGAATTGTGGATGATGACTTCGTTGAACTGACATGACCGGTAGGGAACGAGTCCGGCAGGGGAGAGGCGCGTTTTCAGCCCGGGCGGCCAGGACACATCGGCCCAGACCAGTCGGGATTCGCACTCCTCACGGAAATGCTCGTTCTTGAGAACGAGTGCCGTTTTCAGCGCATGCGGCCACCATCGCTTGACTTGGGCGCGAGCGCCTTCCGGCTCGTCCGTTCCTTCCAACAGAAGCGCAATGAGCAGAGCGACAGCCGCGTCGGCGGCCGCGTGCTGTTGTGCGGTGTCGTAGATCACGGGGGTGATGTCGAAGCCCTGCGCGGCGGCGTTCTGCACCAGCCAGTCCGCGTCGAAGCCGATCGAGAAACCCTGTCCGTGGTTATAACCGCGCCATTGCGACAGCAGATCACCGTTGGAGGTGAGGGACCCGACGAACGCATGTACGCTTTCACTGTGCGCTCGAAACAGCGTTATCGTCTCCCAGGCGAGCGACGATATCTGCCCGATCTCGGCGCTCCGGCGCTCGATGGCTGCGATCACGATGTCCCAGCCGTGCCGAAACTCGGACGTGTCGTTGAGAAAGCGGTAATGCGACGTCCACAGGGATTTGCTGGCAACGATGCCATAAAGGCCTGCGGCGGAGGTGTAGTGGTACAAAATCATGCGGTGTGGGCGGCTCTTGCGATGAAGTTCAGACAATTACGATCCCGGGCTGCTTGCGGTCGACCTCGACAAGCAGGTCGCGAATGTCCCGAACGCTGATCCGGATTGAGATCACGCTTTTCGAGAATGGACGACGGCGGGCTGTGCGCCAGCGAACGGTGACGCGAATAAGCTGATCGGCCTGATTGCCCTCCAGTGTTGTCTTAAGAATCCTAATCTCGGCCTTTTCGCCAGGAGATATCACCGCAATTGGACGCTCCTCATCAGCACCATTCACCTGATGCGTTGCAGCCCTGAGGACGTCGCGCAGTGCTGCTCCTTCCGAAAAGCCGAGCAGCGACGGCGAGGCCTGGACGCTCTCGACGATAATGGTCTCGTCTTTCGTGTTGAAGACGTGCAGCTCGATGCCGCCGCTCGTGGTGTCAAAGTTGAGCCGGGGCGACTTTCCGACCACGCGGCCGTAGACCGCCTTCGCAGCAGAGGCGGCGCCGGGCAGGAGCTTGGAGAGGCCAAGCCATTCGCCGATCACGCCACAACCCGTGACAGAGCCCGGATCGCTACCTCTTCGATGTCACCGGCGGCGTCGATCAGTTGGCAAAGGCGCGGCGACCCGTCCTCCAGGATGTTCGCGGCATCGAGGTAGATTCTTGCCCTCGATAGCGCATCGAGCCAGATGGGCGGGACGTCGGTCAACGACGGGCACGCCAGCATCTCGTCGACCTCGACGCTAGGCGGGATGCCGGCCGAAACGATGTCGGATCGTTGCATCATGTCGGGACCTAAATTGGGAGCTAATCGGTCCGAAAACATATCCGATTCGGTTGCGCCTTGCGCGGGCGCAGAGGACAGCGCCCAGGGTTTTGGCGGGTTACCTGGCCGGTTGCTGTTGTTTGGGAGCGATGTTCTTATCAAATATAGAACAAATAGGGAAATAGCATTGTAGGTTAGTTGTCGCCGCTTTCAACAATCCACCAGTGACAATTCTGGCCACCGCGTAAAGGGTTCTTGGGGTAGACGTGAGAGCCGAGCAAGGCCCTTGATGATGGTGGCGGTCTTCGAGAGATCGCGCGAGCTCAATATGGAACATCGCAGTGCCAATTGGTACCGTTACGCGATCGTCAACATCATCTGCGCCGCATGCGTTGTTGTTGGGACCGAACCTCAGGATCGCCGTGACGCCATCGCCGCGTCCCCTCTGCCGCCTCCATAGGGAAGCAAAGCGACCTGATTCCCGGTCGGGGGCGACTAACTAGCTCGCTCTCCGCTCAGAGACGGCAGAGGTTTCAAGCAGCGGCACTTCGAGGCTCGGTATCTCCGGCATGGCCTTGCCAGCGATCGCCTGCAGGTCGCCGACCATGCCGACCGTCGACTCCACGACGGCCAGTATCTGCGTCTCCCGCTTGGCCCACTGACGACCCATGAACTTGCGCTCCTTGTCGAGGTCCTCACGCATGTCGTTGAACTTCTCGACCACCGCTTCGACGCGCTGCCGAAACTTCGTGCCGGTCAAATAGTGATAAACCTGCTCCATCTTGCTCTGCTGACCCTGCTGAACGAGGCGCGAGCTGCTCACATCGATCAGACCCTGGCGGAGCGCCACGGCGACCGGCAATGCGCATCGCGGATGAGCCACCCATACACCGTCGACCAGGTCAAATTGCTCGATATGTTTCGGCAGCGCATGGGAGATGATCAGAGCGACGTCGGCGCCGGAACGACGCTGGTCGTCACGCAATTTGGCGAGCCACCCGTCACTCCAAGCCTTCGTGCGCTTGGTTTCCCAAAGGATGATGCCGGCAGATTGGCCAATAGCACCATTCACCTGTTGAATAACGTCCGCCCCGAGCTCACCTTTGCCAACCGGCTCAATCGAATCGGTTGGAAAACGCCCGCGCAGAAGCTCTTCGAGCTCGAGCTCGAGAACCTCGCCTTGAGATTGCTGTGATCCCTGTTCGGCCTTGCGCTTGAGTTCCTCGATCGTGCGTGTCATCGACTCGATGGTCTGGTCCTTCTCGGCGACGCGCAAGCGCGCTGCCTCGTCGGCTTCCTGCCTGGCCTTGATCTGGATCTCACTGATCGAGGCCTGCACGCGCTTCTCTATCGTCAGGTCGAGCTCGCGCTTTTCCTCTTCGAGCGCCCGCTGCTGCCGCATCAGTTCAGCCTGCTGCTTTTGGGCCTCGGCAAGCTTCATGTTGTTGGAGAGCAGGGTGGCTCGCAGCTCCGCAGCTTCCGCCTCTTTCGTCTGTAGCTCGGCCGCGGCCGCCTCCCGCGCCTTCTTGCTTTCGGCCGCGACCAGCTGGGCGCGTTCGGCGGTCAATCGCCTCGCAACCTGGTCTTCGATTTGCGCGCGGTCCTTCGCCACCTGCTCGCGTTCCAGCCGCAGCGCCTCGGTCTTGCGCTCCATCTCGGCATCTTTGCTGGCCAGTTGCTCTTGAAAGCGCTGACGGGTTTCAGCGAGGAGGGGAGCGGCCAGCGACTCGGTCAGCCGGATTTCGTGATTGCAATTGGGGCAATGTAAGGTCGGCTCGTGCGAGGCGCCGGCTGCGGTTGCTTTGAAAGTCATGAACTCTCCCTCTCATCGGTGCGGCCGGATTCAACATCATCCTCGCTCGATTTCGATGTCGTAGCTCTCAATGTCCACAGCCGGGCGTCAATCAGCGGCCCGACCGGCGGGTTTTCCACGGAATCCGCATCGTCGACATATCGACGTACCAGCCCTGCCTGCGCGAGCTGTCGGGGGGCAATTCGCGAGCCGAACTATCCGACCTGGAATCTTCAGCCGTTGTCATGCCCAACAAGGATTTTGGCGCTGCGCACCTCCAACGGACGCCCGCGGATGAATGTCGGGAATCGACAGAGGCTCACGAATGCTCCTAAGATGCCGAGGAAGTAAGTTCGCGGAAGCCGGGTACGGGTGGGGCAGTGAACTTCCAGGTGACGGTTCTCAAGGTGCTGGTCAGCTATCCAGACGGGTTCGCCGCCATGGCGGACCTCAAGCGCGATATGGCGATCCTGGCGACCAGCGGACGGGACTGGGCCGAACGTACGAAGCGATTGGCGGCCCGCGTGCCCGACCTGGATATCTTCTCCCAAGGTCTCATCGGGCGGATGAACGGCGGCTGGCGTATCACCGACAAGGGACGCGCGGTTCTCGAGATCATGGAGGCGCGGCCCGCACCCGCCCCAACAACGGAACTGCCTCCCATCTGCGCGGTCGACGAGCCGACGCCGGCCACGACGCTGTCACCGATGCCTTTGATAGCGCCAGTTCGACGCATTCGGGAACGGAGGCGACGCCAACGCGACGCTGTCCGGCGAAGACGAGCGATTGCGTCATAACAAACCTAGTGAATCAGCGAATTTCGGGGTTCGTGAAATAAGAATTTGTTCCAAAGTATGCTGTTTCGGCTTTGGAGCTGGGTGAGTGAGTGTGAGTTTCCCGTTGATTTGACGATCTATTTCTCGCTCGCTGCGTCTCGGGC
>NZ_JARXWB010000042.1 GCF_029892425.1 Bradyrhizobium sp. BR13661
AACGCAATGATGCGCGACCGAAAACCTTATATGATCGCCCCATCGACATAACAGTTGCCGGATCGGCGCTTCGCTTGTCCGGGACGACGGCGGAGTTTGTTGCGCGCGCTTGCCTCTTACTAATTCGTCGGCAGCGGGACCTGATCGTCGATCAGCGCATCGAGCGTGGCCTTCACGTCGACCTTGGCGTCGACGACGCCGGCCTGTTGCAGCGCGAGGCCGGCGGCGAGGATCGATTCGCGTTGGGGCGCGCCGATGCGGCTGTGGGTGAGCTCGGTGCGCTCCTTGAGCTGCTTGTCGACGACGGCGTCGGGCAGCTTGGTCACGGCGATGAAGGTCTTCTTCAGATCGTCGTAGTTCGCCAGCGAATATTTGCGAGCTTCCTCGTAGACCGCGAGCACGCGGCGGGCGGCGTCCGGATAATCCTTCAGGAACTGCTCGCGCACATTGAGGATGCCCCAGGTGTTGGCGTCCGCCTTGCGGTAGAACAGTTTTGCACCCTCCTCGATTTCGGCCTGCGCCATCATCGGATCCAGACCGGCCCAGGCATCGACATCGCCGCGGATCAGCGCGGTCTTGCCGTCGGCGTGCTGCAACAGCACCGGCGTGATGTCCTTTTCAGTGAGGCCAGCGCCCAGCAGCGCGCGCACCAGGAAGATGTGCGGATCGGTTCCGCGCGTCACCGCGACGCGCTTGCCCTTCAGGTCGGCAACATCGGCAATCCTGGAGTCCTTGCCCGTCACCAGCGCGGTCCATTCGGGGCGCGAATAGACGTAGATCGACTTGATCGGGTTGCCGTTGATGCGGGCGACCAGCGCTGCCGAGCCCGCGGTCGAACCGAAATCGATCGAGCCGGCGTTGAGGAATTCGAGCGCCTTGTTCGAACCCGCCGACTGCACCCAGGTGATGGTAACGCCGTCCTTGGCGAACTCTTTCTCCAGGAGGCCCTTCTGCTTCAGCACCAGCGACACTGGATTGTAGGTCGCCCAGTCGATGCGGATTTCCTTGAGCGGATCAGCAGCCTTGGCCGCGGGGGCCACGGCGAGCGCAACGGCTCCCGCCAGCAGAATGCGTCGTGTTATCTTGGTCATGCCCAGCCTCCTCAGAAATTTCATTGTTTTTCAATGAGTTATATCTAGAGGTCAACGAGAAAATCCCACCCTTGAAAGCGTGCAGCGCGAGAACAATTTTGCTCCCAGCCGGCCTTTTCAAGCATGGAACGACTATTGCCAGAGAATGGCTGATGACAGCGCCTGTCACCTCTTATATCCGGTGAGACATGGATAGCGTTACGACCGAGCATAAGCCACAGCCGGATGATCGCTTCGACACCGCGCGGATCGCCGCCGCGGTTGATGCGCTTGCCGAAAAGCATCAGGGCCGCGAGGACACGTTCCGCACCGCGACCGCGCAATTGCTCAAGGCCGAGCTGATTGCGGCGCGCGCCGCGGCGCAAACCATCCTGCTGAAAGACCGCCACGGCCGCCACTGCGCCGAGCGTCTCTGCCACGTGCAGGACGAGATCATCCGCATCCTTTATTCGGCCGCGACCCGGCATCTCTATCGCTCGCCGATCCCGAGCGGTGCAGAGCGCATGGCGGTGGTTGCGACCGGCGGCTATGGCCGCGGCCTGATGGCGCCCGAGTCCGACATCGATCTGCTGTTCATCCTGCCCTACAAGCAGACCGCCTGGGGCGAGCAGGTCGCCGAAGCCATTCTGTATTGCCTCTGGGACATGGGCCTGAAGGTCGGCCACGCCACGCGCTCGGTTGACGAATCGATCCGCCAGGCGCGCGGCGACATGACCATCCGCACCGCGATCCTGGAGACGCGCTTCCTGACCGGCGACCAGCCACTCTACGACGAGCTGGTCGACCGCTTCGACAAGGAAGTGGTGCAGGGCACCGCCTCCGAATTCGTCACCGCAAAGCTCGCCGAGCGCGAAGAGCGCCATCGCCGCGGCGGCCAGTCGCGCTATCTGGTCGAGCCCAATGTCAAGGACGGCAAGGGCGCGCTACGCGACCTGCACACGCTGTTCTGGATCGCCAAATATGTCTACCGCGTCCGCGACACGGATGAGCTGGTCGAGCGCGGCGTATTCGACGCGCAGGAATATCGCACCTTCCGCCGCTGCGCCGACTTCCTCTGGTCGGTGCGCTGCAATCTGCATTTCTATTCCGGACGGCCGGAAGAACGCCTCTCCTTCGATCTTCAGCGCGAGATCGCTGTCCGGCTCGGCTACACCTCGCATCCCGGCATGCAGGACGTCGAGCGCTTCATGAAGCACTACTTCCTGGTCGCGAAGGAAGTCGGCAATCTCACCGCCATCCTCTGCGCCAAGCTCGAGGATCAGCAGGCCAAGCCCGCGCCGGTGCTGAGCCGGATGATGGCGCGGCTGCGACCGACGCAAATGAAGCGGCGCGTCCCCGACAGCGACGACTTCATCGTCGACAACAACCGCATCAACGTCGCCGCGCCCGACATCTTCAAGCACGATCCGGTCAATCTGATCCGGATCTTCCGCCTGGCACAGAAGAACAACCTCGCCTTCCACCCGGACGCGATGCGCGACGTGACGCGCTCGCTCGGCCTGATCAACGCGCAGATGCGCGAGAATCCGGAAGCGAACCGGCTATTCATGGAGATCCTGACCTCCGACAACGCCGAAATCGTGCTGCGGCGGATGAACGAGACCGGCGTGCTCGGTCATTTCATCCGCGCCTTCGGCAAGATCGTCTCGATGATGCAGTTCAACATGTATCATCACTACACGGTGGACGAGCATCTGATCCGCTGCGTCGGCTTCCTCCAGGATATCGAGCGCGGCGGCATCGAGGAGTTCACGCTCGCCAGCGATCTGATGCGCAAGATTCGCCCCGAGCACCGCGCGGTGATCTACATCACGACGCTGCTGCACGACATCGCCAAGGGACGGCCCGAGGATCATTCGGTCGCGGGCGCCAAGGTCGCGCGCCGGCTGTGCCCGCGGCTCGGCTTCAGCGCGGCCGACACCGAGCTCGTGGCCTGGCTGATCGAGGAGCATCTGACGATGTCCACGGTCGCGCAGTCGCGCGATCTCTCCGACCGCAAGACCATCGAGAATTTCGCAGCCGTGGTGCAGTCGGTCGAGCAGATGAAGCTCCTGACCATCCTGACCACCGCCGACATCCGTGGCGTCGGCCCGGGCGTGTGGAACGGCTGGAAGGCGCAACTGCTCCGCTCGCTGTACTACGAGACAGAGCCGGTGCTGACCGGCGGCTTCTCGGAGGTCGACCGCGGCAAGCGCCTCACGGCCGCCTACGCCGAATTCCGCCACGCCTTCGCCGAGTGGCCAGCGGACGAGCTTGATGCCTATATCGCCCGGCACTATCCGGCCTATTGGCTCAAGGTCGAGCTGCCGCGAAAAATTCGTCATGCACGCTTCGTGCGTTCCAGCGAGCAGGCCGGCCACAAGCTCGCGATCAATGTCGGCTTCGACGAGGTGCGCGGCGTCACCGAGCTGACGATCTTCGCCGCCGACCACCCCTGGCTGCTGTCGATCATCGCCGGCGCCTGCGCCTCCGCCGGCGCCAACATCGTCGACGCCCAGATCTACACCACGACCGACGGCCGTGCGCTCGACACCATCTCGATCTCGCGGGAATACGACCGCGACGAGGACGAGGGCCGGCGCGCCACCCGCATCGGCGAGATGATCGAGGACGTGCTCGAAGGCAAGCTGCGTCTGCCGGAAGTGGTGGCGCGGCGCACCGTACGCAGCAAGGCGCGGCCGTTCGTGATCGAGCCGGAAGTGACGATCAACAACCAATGGTCGGACCGCTACACCGTGATCGAGGTCTCCGGCCTCGATCGCCCCGGCCTGCTCTACGAGCTGACCACTGCGATCTCGAAGCTCAATCTCAACATCGCCTCGGCCCATGTCGCGACCTTCGGCGAGCGCGCCCGCGACGTGTTCTACGTCACCGACCTCCTGGGCGCGCAGATCAACGCGCCGACGCGTCAGGCCGCGATCAAGAGCGCGCTGACCCATGTCATGGCCGGCGACAAGGCGGTTGCGCCGGCGGCGTGACTGGGGCGTCAGACGTCCACACCCTCATGCCGCAGCAGCCAGCGCTTGCGCGCGAGGCCGCCGCCATACTTCACCAGCGAACCATCGGCACCGATCAGCCGATGGCACGGCAGCACCACGCTGATCGGGTTGGAGCCGTTGGCATGGCCGACGGCGCGAATGGCCCTGGGCATATCGATCTTCGCGGCCAGCGCGCCGTAGCTCATCGTGGTACCAGCCGGGATTTTCGAGAGCGCTGTCCAGACCTTTTGCTGGAATGCCGTGCCGGCGATGCGCCATTCAATTCGCGAGAGCTGGTCGAGATCGCCCGCGAAGTAAGCCGACAGCGCGGCCTTCATTGCTGAGGGTGCGGACTGATCGATCAGATCCACCGCACCGAGTTGCAAGCGCAACAACTCGCGCATGCGCTGCTCGTAGTCATCCCAATCGAGCGCCCGTAGCGCACCGGTGGAGTCGGTGACGAGCAATGCGGTCCCGATCGGCGTCGAGAGGCGGTCGAGACCGAAGCGTTCGGGAGTTCTCGTTGATCGAGCGGGCATTAAGGCACCATCACGTCGAAACACATTTCGCACTTGCCATGCCGGCCATGCTAACGTCCACCCGAAAGCTGACGCTTGTGGGGGGCTCAACTTGAACCTGGTCGCGAATATCCTGGTGGCGCTGGTCGCCGCACTGCACGCTTACTTCCTGATCCTGGAGATGTTCCTCTGGGACAAGCCGCAAGGCTTGAAGGTTTTTCGCAACACGCCCGAGAAGGCGGAGATTACGAAGGTGCTGGCGGCCAATCAGGGTCTTTACAATGGTTTTCTCGTCGCCGGCCTGATCTGGGGTCTGGTCCACGGCAATCCGGCCTTCGCGTTCCAGATCAAGGTGTTTTTCCTGCTCTGCGTGATCGTGGCAGGCGCTTATGGCGCGGCGACCGTCAGCACGCGTATCCTGATCGTGCAGGCGCTGCCGGCCGCGATCGCGCTGGTTGCATTGTTCCTGGCGTGAAAGGCTGACCTAAGACTCTTAGCCTAGGTCCGAGACGCTGGCGCGCCGCGATCCTTGCGCGCGGCCTGCCCTTCCTCCACACTCTTCGGCAGCGATGGCAACCGTTGCAAGCAACGGGAAAAGACCATCGGCCGGAAATATTCCGTCAGGAGGAACAACCCGACATGAGCAATCGCAGAGCCTTCATTGCTGCCACGGCGGCGCTCGCCTTCGCGTTCTCCGCCACCCAAGCCCTCTTCAGTCCAGCCCTGGCCCAGAAGAAATACGATACCGGCGCGAGCGACACCGAGATCAAGATCGGCCAGACCGTGCCGTTCTCCGGCGCCTATTCCGTCTACGCCAATATCGGCAAGACCCAGGCGGCCTACTTCAAGATGATCAACGACCAGGGCGGCATCAACGGCCGCAAGATCAACCTGATCCAGTATGACGATGCCTATTCGCCGCCGAAGACGGTCGAGCAGGTGCGCAAGCTCGTCGAAGGCGACGAAGTGCTGTTCACCTTCCAGATCATCGGCACCGCGGCGAACGCTGCCGTGCAAAAATATCTCAACGGCAAGAAGATCCCGCAGTTGCTGGCTTCGACTGGCGCCGCGCGCTTCAACGATCCGCAGAACTTTCCCTGGACCATCGCCTATAATCCCAACTACGTGTCCGAAGGACGGATCTACGCAAAGTACATTCTCAAGGAGCATCCGAATGCCAAGATCGGCGTGCTCTATCAGAACGACGACATGGGCCGCGACTATCTTGCGGGTCTCAAGAGCGGCCTCGGCGACAAGGCCGCCGGCATGATCGTCGGCGAAGTCTCCTACGAGGTCACTGATCCGACGGTGGATTCTCAGGTGGTCAAGCTGAAGTCGATGGGCGCCGATCTGTTCTATGACGCGTCCACGCCGAAGTTCGCGGCTCAGGCAATCAAGAAGGTGGCCGAGCTCGGCTGGACGCCGGTGCACATCCTCGACATCAATGCGAGTCCGATTTCGGCGACATTGAAGCCCGCCGGCCTCGACATCTCCAAGGGCATCATCTCGACGCAGTACGGCAAGGAGCCGGGCGACCCCCAGTGGAAGGATGATCCCGGCGTGAAAGCCTTCTTCGCCTTCATGGACAAGTATTTCCCGGAAGGAGACAAGCTCAACACCGTCAACACCTACGCCTATTCGGTGGCGGAGTTGCTGGCGCAGGTGCTGAAGCAATGCGGCGACGACCTGTCACGTGAGAACGTGATGAAGCAGGTCGCCAACATCAAGGACTTCACCCCGAGCTTCGCCCTGCCCGGCATCAAGATCAACACCGGGCCGAACGACTACCGCGTCAACAAGCAGATGCAGATGATGAAGTTCAACGGCGAACGCTGGGAGCTGTTCGGACCGATCATCGAGGACGCGGGTCCGGCGGGTTAGTGGCTTCACAGGGTGGGTTACGCCTAGCGGGCTGCGCTTCACGCGACAGCAGGGCTAACCCACTCTGCAAGATTACGGTTAACCCCTACGAACTGCCATCGCGCCCCGATCTTGCATTGCAAAATCGGTTCCTCCACTATCCCGGCCGAGCGATGGCATGACAGACCATCGACGACCACAATGGGAGAGAGTTGCGAATGAGGAACGGGCTTTTGCATCTGGTGACGGGAACGGCGCTCGCCATGGCGCTTTCGGTTTCATCGGCCAGTGCTCAGAAGAAATATGATCCCGGCGCGAGCGACACCGAGATCAAGATCGGTCAAACGAATCCATTCAGCGGACCGGCCTCCGCCTATGCCACGATCGGCAAGACGCAGGCCGCCTACATGAAGATGATCAACGATCAGGGCGGCGTGAACGGCCGCAAGATCAACCTGGTCCAGTACGACGACGCCTATTCGCCGCCGAAGGCGGTGGAGCAAGTGCGCAAGCTGGTCGAAAGTGATGAGGTGCTACTCACCTTCCAGCTTCTCGGCACGCCCTCGAATGCCGCCGTGCAGAAATATCTCAACGGCAAGAAGGTGCCGCAGCTCTTCGCGGCAACCGGCGCCTCGAAGTTCACCGACCCGCAGAATTTCCGGTGGACGATGGGCTTCAACCCGAACTACTTCGTCGAGGGCCGTATTTACGGCCAGTACATCCTGAAGGAGCATCCGAATGCCAAGATCGGCATTCTCTATCAGAACGACGACCTCGGCAAAGACTACCTGAACGGTATCAAGGCCGGTCTCGGCGGCAAGGCCGCGAGCATGATCGTGGCCGAAGCGTCCTACGAGGTCTCCGATCCGACCATCGATTCGCAGATCCTCAAGATCAAGGACGCCGGCGCCGATCTGTTCTTCAGCGCCACCACGCCGAAGCAGGCCGCGCAGGCGATCAAGAAGATCGCCGAGATCGGCTGGCATCCGGTACAGATCCTCGACATCAACGCCACCTCGGTCGGCGCCGTGATGAAGCCCGCGGGGCTCGAGGCTTCCAAGGGCGTGATCAGCGTCAACTACGGCAAGGATCCTCTGGACCCGACCTGGAAGGACGACGCCGGCATGAAGAAGTACTTCGAGTTCATGGCGAAGTACTATCCGGACGGCGACAAGGACTCGAGCTTCAACTCCTATGGCTACATGACGAGCCAGTTGATGATCTACGTGCTCAAGCAGTGCGGCGACGATCTGACCCGCGAGAACGTGATGAAGCAGGCGACCAGCCTGAAGAACGTGCAGCTCGATCTCTTGCTGCCAGGCATCTCCGTCAACACCTCGCCGACGGACTACCGCGTCAACAAGCAGCTACAGATGATGAAGTTCAACGGCGAGCGTTGGGAGCTGTTCGGTCCGATCATGGAGGATACGGGCCCGGCGGGCTAGTCGAAGAGTCCTGAAATACAATCGGCGGCCTGCGGGCCGCCGATTTTTTTGAACCACCTACGCCGGTATCTCCCCAAAATTTTTCCCCACCGGCAGCACCGCATGCCGGATCAGGCGCGAATCCTCCACCGCGGCCTGGCGATGCTTCACCGCTTCGCGATAGACGGGGTCACGGATCATCTCGACGAAAGCGGCGACGCTTGGGTATTCGGCGATGAAGCAATGGTCCCAGCGCTCCTCTTGCGGACCGATCAGCATCAGCTCGAACCTGCCTTGCCAGACGATGCGGCCGCCGAGGCGCGTAAACACAGGGCCGCTCTCACGACCATAGGCCGCGTAGGCTTCCGCGCCGCTCGCCTTGCGCCCGTCTGGATAGGCCGCCTCTTTGCGCAGCCGCACCAGGTTAAGCATGTGGATCGGACCCGGACGGTCGTTCTCCCGGAATTGCGCGAAGATCTCCTTGGTCGGATCGATGTGGCCCATAGCTGTTCCCTCTTGTTGTGCCTGCGATCCTATCGCCGGTGCCCCGAAAGCGGAACTGCGGCGGGCGAATGTCGCACCTCCTAATCACGCGTTAACTTCGGGGTAACCGGGCCTTAAACAGCGACCGCTAGCGTGCGGCGGGGCGGGGTGACCGGGCGTTTTGCGTATGGGGTCGGCAAAGAAAAAGGGTGGGCGGAAGGAGCCGCTGTTCGGCTTGCCCGCGGCACTCGCCGATCTGCGCCTGACGGCGGCCGATCGCATCCCCGGCGGCGGCGACGACAGACCGAAGAAATCCACTGCCAAGCGCAAGAGCGAGCCTGCCGACGACGAGCCGCCGCGCGAACGCAAGGCACCGGCCAAGAACAGCGGCAACAAGCGCCGGTCGCGATCGTCCATCAGCGCCGGCCTCGGCCGCCTCGTCTATTGGGGCGCGGTGCTGAGCCTGTGGGGCGTGATCGCCGTGATCGGCGTCGTGATCTGGGTCGGCGCCCACCTGCCGCCGATCCAGTCGCTGGAGATTCCCAAACGACCACCAACGATCCAGATCGTCGGCATGGACGGCAGCCTGCTGGCGCAACGCGGCGAAATGGCCGGCGCCAATGTGTCGCTGAAGGACCTGCCGCCCTATCTGCCCAAGGCGTTCATCGCGATTGAAGACCGCCGCTTCTATTCGCATTTCGGCATCGACCCCGTCGGCATCCTGCGCGCGCTCGTCACCAATGTGCTCCATCGCGGCGTCTCGCAGGGCGGCTCGACGCTGACGCAGCAGCTCGCGAAGAACCTGTTCCTGACCCAGGAACGCACCATGGCGCGCAAGCTGCAGGAGGCGGAGCTCGCGATCTGGCTGGAGCGCAAGCATTCCAAGAACGAGATCCTGGAGCTCTATCTCAACCGCGTCTATTTCGGCTCCGGCGCCTACGGCGTCGAAGCTGCCGCGCAGAAATATTTCGGCAAGCCGGCGAAGAACGTGACAATCGCGGAAGCCGCGATGCTGGCGGGCCTGGTCAAATCGCCCTCGCGCCTGGCGCCGAACCGCAATCCGGAAGGAGCAGAGCAGCGCGCACAAATCGTGCTCGCGGCGATGGCGGATGCCAAATTCATCACCGACGCGCAGGCGCAGGCCTCGATCGGCCATCCCTCCTACAATGTGAAGCCTGTCGGCGCCGGCACCGTGAACTACGTCGCCGACTGGATCGGCGAGGTGCTGGACGACCTCGTCGGCCAGATCGACGACAGCATCAAGGTCGAGACCACGATCGATCCGAAACTGCAGGCGGTGGCGGAATCCGCCGTCATCGACGAGCTCGCGGCCAAGAGCGTGAAGTTCAACGTCAGCCAGGGCGCGCTGGTGGCGATGACGCCCGACGGCGCGGTCCGCGCCATGGTGGGCGGCCGGAACTATTCCGACAGCCAGTACAACCGCGCGGTCACCGCCAAGCGCCAGCCGGGCTCCTCGTTCAAGCCGTTCGTCTATCTGACGGCGATGGAGCAGGGGCTGACGCCCGACACGATCCGCCAAGACGCGCCGATCGAGGTCAAGGGCTGGAGACCTGAGAACTACACCCATGAATATTTCGGCAATGTCACGCTGACGCAGGCGCTGGCGATGTCGCTCAACACCGTCGCCATCCGCCTCGGCCTCGAGGTCGGGCCGAAAAACGTGGTGCGTACCGCGCACCGGCTCGGCATCTCCTCCAAGCTCGAACCCAATGCCTCGATCGCGCTCGGCACGTCGGAAGTTTCCGTCGTCGAGCTGGTCGGCGCCTATGCGCCGTTCGCCAATGGCGGCTTCGCCGCCGCGCCGCATGTGGTGACGCGGATCAGGACGCTCGACGGCAAGCTGCTCTACATGCGGCAGCCCGACGAGCACAACCAGGTGATCGACCCGCGCTACGTCGGCATGATGAACAGTATGATGCGCGAGACGCTGATCTCGGGCACGGCGAAGAAGGCCGAGATCCCGGGCTGGCAGGCGGCCGGAAAGACCGGCACCAGCCAGGATTATCGCGACGCCTGGTTCATCGGCTACACCGCGAACCTCGTCACCGGGGTCTGGCTCGGCAATGACGACAACTCGCCGACCAAGAAGGCGACCGGCGGCGGCCTGCCGGTGGAGGTCTGGACCCGCTTCATGCGCGCCGCGCACGAAGGCGTGCAGGTGGCGGCCTTGCCGAGCCTGCAAACCAATTGGGGGCCGGCGAACCTTGCGCAGATCTCATCGCAAGTGTCTCCGCCGACGCAGGCGCCAGCACCTGGTCTCGCACCGGCCCCGGTTAGCAATGGCGGCTATCGCGCGCCACCGCCGACCCGCGCCAATGTCAATGCGCGGCCGGAAGCAGCCGCAGGGCTTGATGGCTGGCTGATGGACCGGCTGTTCGGCGGGAATCGATAGGCCTCAAACGAAAACGCGAAAACAACCCCATGCACAGTAGGCGGGGCATCGCGACGTAACGCGCGCTGGATTGTGCGAAGGTGTTGATGCGACAGTCAGATCGGCGACTGTGGCACAAGGTGCGCTCTCTCCGCCGTCATTGCCCGCGAAAGCGGGCGATGACAGCATTTACTGGGCTAATCCTCGACCCCGTACCGGTGCAGATCGTTGCCGTAGGTGTCGAGCCACTTCTTGGCGCGCTCCATGGACGGACAGATCTTGCCGCAGACGCGCCAGAATCGCGCGGAGTGGTTCATCTCGACCAGATGGGCCACTTCATGCGCGGCGAGATAATCCAGCACGTAGGGCGGCGCGAGGATCAGGCGCCAGGAGAACGACAACGAGCCCGCCGAGGTGCAGGAGCCCCAGCGGCTGGACTGATCGCGGATCGAGAGCCGCTTCACCCTGACGCCGAGCCCGGCAGCATGGGTTTCGGCCGAACGCTGCAGATCCTTGCGCGCCTCGCGCTTGAGAAAGTCGCTGACGCGGCGATCGACATGCTCGAGGCCGCCGGCGACACAGAGAATACGTTCGCCGCTGTCGCGAATTTCGGTCCACACCGTGCCGCGGCTGCCTGCACGATGCACGATGCGATGGGGAGCGCCGCGAAGCGGTATCAGTGTGCCAGTCTGGAACGGTGCAGCCTTCGGCAAGCGACCGAGACGTGCCGCGATCCATGCGCCATGACGCGACGCAAAGTCCTTTGCCTCGGCCAGCGTGCCTCTCGGCGGCATCGTGAGGATCGCTTCGCGGTCGCTCGGATGGATTCTGAGCGTGTAGCGACGCGCGCGGCGATGCCTGCGCAGCCGAATCGCAAAGAATTGCGACCCATGGGTGATGACCAGGGTCTTCGGTTCGTGGGGCCGCCGATAAAGGAGTGCGCGTGTGGCCATGTCTGTCAGTCCGGGGAGCAGGAGATCGCCCGGATTCTGCCATAACCGCCGCCAGGGAAAGCGCTCGGCGCAAAAACAAATCATTTGCCCAATATACAGGGGTTCGGCAGTCCGGAGACCCTACAGACTGGGGTTGGAACCCGCTTTTTTCGCCCCCGCTGGACGCATGCGACACCCCCAAGGGGTGAGGGGCGACTCACTCCTATAAGACTACCTAAATACCTCGAATCTGCCGGGAACTTGCCCCTTCCGGGGCCCTTGCCGAGGCCTCGGATTTCGACGGGAAAGCCGAAATGCGCGGTTATTCCGCCGCTAACGCCTGCAACGAGCTCGGATTCGCAGCCGAGACCATGAAGTCGTGGATGCGCGGCACGATCTCCGACTTGAAGCGCGATCCGTTGAACACGCCGTAATGTCCAACGCCCTTCTGGACGTAATGAACGCGACGATGATCCGGAATCGCACTGCATAATCCGTGCGTTGCTTCAGTCTGACCGAGACCCGAGATGTCGTCGTTCTCGCCTTCGACGGTCATTAACGCAACGCGCCTGACCTTGGACGGATCGACGCGAGTTCCGCGGTGGGTCATCTCGCCCTTCGGCAGCGAATGCTTCACGAACACGGTGTCGACGGTCTGCAGATAATACTCGGCGGAGAGATCCATGACCGCGAGATATTCGTCATAGAACTCGCGATGCTTGTCGGCGAGGTCACCGTCGCCTTTCACCAGATGAGCGAAGAGCTGCTTATGGGCATCCATATGGCGATCGAGGTTCATGCTGATGAACCCGTTGAGCTGCAGGAAGCCGGGATAGACGTCGCGCATCATGCCCGGATGCGGGAACGGCACCTTGGTGATGACGTGGTTGCGGAACCAGTCGATGCCGCGCTGCTGGGCGAGGTCGTTCACACCGGTCGGATTGCGGCGGGTGTCGATCGGGCCGCCCATCAGCGTCATCGAGGTCGGCACGAACGGATCGCGCCGCGCTTCCATGATCGAGATGGCAGCAACGACAGGCACCGAAGGCTGACACACGGCCATCACATGGGTGTTGCCACCCAGCACATGCAGCATCTCGATGACGTAGTCGATGTAATCGTCGAGATCGAAGCGGCCTTCGCTCAAGGGCACCATGCGAGCGTCGGCCCAATCGGTGATGTAGACCTCATGTGCCGGCAGGAACGCCTCGACCGTGCCGCGCAAGAGCGTCGCATAGTGACCGGACATCGGCGCCACGATCAGCACACGCGGCTGCGGGCTGCGCAGCGGACGGGTGAACTTGCGATCGAAGTAAAGCAGGTTGCAGAACGGCTTTTCCCAGACCGAACGGACCTCGACCGGGACGCGGATGCCGTTGACCTCGGTGTCATTGAGGCCCCATTCCGGCTTGCCGTAGCGGCGCGTGGTGCGCTCGAACAATTCGCAGGCCGCGGCGACCGACTTGCCAACCTCGGTGCGCGCCCAGGGATTCAGTGGATTCTGAAACAGCAGCTTGGTCGCGTCGGTGACCGCGCGTGCCGGATTGAGAGAGGCGTGCGCCATCTCATACATCCAGTACATCGGCGTGGTCAGAACCGGACTGCCTTCTGCAGCCAGGGGCGGTGCGCCGCCAAACTCACCAATAGGCATATTATAATCCTCGTCGCATCGCAGCATACTGCCGAATGCGTAATATTGCGTCAATGCGTGGTTCCGTACATCTACGTGCTCGCAGCAGCCAAACCAGCCTGAATCCACGAGAAAGTGACATTATTCGCCGCCCGACAGCAGCGAGCCGTGGATCTTGGCGCTGCGCAAAAGGGCAAGGAATGCCCAAAAAGAAGCAACCAGAAGCACTGCGTTGATGGCTAACGCCTCCCCCATCAAATCGGCCCGGAAGGTGTTCTCGATCAGGAGCGCACGCATGCCCTCGAACACGTAGGTCGGCGGGAGTAGCCAGGCGATATATTGCAGCCAATGCGGCAAGACGCTGACCGGATAATAAATGCAGGCAAGCGGCATGATCGCGAACATCAGGGTCCAGACGATGCTCTCGGCGCCGAGGCCGTTCCGCAGCACCAGGCCCGAGACGAAGATGCCGACCGACCAGCTGGTGAAGATCAGATTGCAGAAGAAGGCGATCAACGGCAGGCCGAGGCTGTAAAAGTTGAAGTGAAACAGAAACAGCGCGAGCAGCGTCATCGGGATCACGCCGATCGCGAGCCGGATCAGGCTCATCACCGTCAAGGACAGCAAAAATTCGATCGGCTTGAGCGGACTCATCATGAGATTGCCGAGGTTGCGCGCCCACATCTCCTCGAGGAAGGAGATGGAGAAGCCGAGCTGGCCGCGGAACAGGATGTCCCAGAGGATGACGGCGCCGATCAGCGTACCCCCGGCGCGCGCAAAGAAATTGGCGTTCTGGGCGATGTAATATTGGATGAAGCCCCAGGTGATGACCTGGAGCGCCGGCCAGTACAGCAGCTCGAGCAGCCGCGGCCAGGATGACATCAAGAGATACCAGTAACGCAGGATCATCGCGCCGATGCGATGAACGGAGATGCCGCGGTGGAGGGATAGCTCACTCATCGCGCCTCCTCTTTCGCGCCGTTCACCCGACCGCGCGCGACATCGAGAAATACCTCTTCCAGCGTGGCGCGGTTGTAACGGGCCATGATGGCGTCGGGCGTGTCGTCGTCCTCGACGCGGCCGCGCTTCATGATGATGACGCGGTCGCAGAGACGCTCGACCTCGAGCATGTTGTGCGACGCCAGCAGGATGGTGGCGTTGTTGTCGCGGCGATACCGCTCCAGATGCGCCCGCACCCAGTCGGCCGTGTCAGGATCGAGCGAGGCGGTTGGCTCGTCCAGCAGCAACAGCTCCGGCTGGTTGATCAGCGCCTTCGCCAGCGCGACGCGGGTCTTCTGGCCGGCGGAGAGTTTTCCGTTGGCGCGGTCGATGAAATCGCCGAGATCGAGGTCGTCGGCCAGCTTCGCAATACGGTCGGCAAGGTGCCTGACTGCATAGAGCTTGCCGAATATCGTGAGGTTCTGCCGCACCGTCAGCCGCATCGGCATGTCGACATAGGGGCTTTCGAAATTCATCCGCCCCAGCACCTCGGCGCTCTCTTCGGGCATCCGGTGCCCGAGCACGCGGACGCGGCCGGAGGTCGGCAGCACCAGCCCCATGATCATCGCGATGGTGGTGGTCTTTCCGGCGCCGTTGCCACCGAGCAACCCGGTGATGCTGCCGCGCGGAAGCGAAAAGGAAATGCCGTCCACCGCGCGGGTCTGCTTGTAGACCTTGACCAGGCGATCGACCTCGATAGCCGCGGACAAAGTGCTGTCCGCGACAGTCGGCCGACTTGAAGCATTGTCGTTCCCGGTCATGCTGGAGGCGTTCTTCCGCCATTGCGTGGTGGAGCGCAAGGCTTGATTGACCTCGAGGCTTGGTTGACCTCAAGACTTGATTGACTTGATGAAAATGGCTCGTCACCAGACCTGACTTGAGGGCCAGCGTGTTTGTGATCGGACACGCGCACCGCTAGATTGATCTTTGATGACCGAGACCGCTGCTTCCGACTTCCGCCCGTCGCAACGACATATCCGCCTGGACACCCTCCTGCGGCTGCGCTGGCTCGCGGTGCTGGGCCAGCTCGCTGCAATCTTCGTCGTGGCGCAGGGGCTCGAGTTCAATGTCGAGGTCGTTCCCTGCGTCACCATCATCGGCCTGTCGGCCATGCTCAATCTGGGGCTCCAGACCGCGATCAATCCGATGCGGCGGCTGGAGCCGATCCACGCCGCAGCGCTGCTGGCGCTGAACATCATGGAACTGGCCGGCCTGTTGTTCTTCACCGGCGGATTGCAGAACCCGTTCTCGTTCCTGTTCCTTGCGCCGGTCCTGATATCGGCCACCGCCCTGCCGGCCCGGCTGACCTTCGCTCTCGGCATTCTAGCGGTCGCCTGCGCCTCGATCCTGTTCTTCTTCCATTTCCCGCTGCCATGGGACTCCGAAGACCCTGTCGTGCTGCCGCCGATCTATCTCGTCGGCGTCTGGCTTTCGATCGTGCTCGCGATCGGGGTCACCAGCCTCTACTCGTTCCAGGTGACCGAAGAGGCGCGCAAGCTTGCGGACGCGCTTGCCGCCACCGAGCTGGTGCTGACGCGCGAGCAGCACCTGACCCAGATCGACGGCCTCGCTGCCGCTGCTGCGCACGAGCTCGGCACGCCGCTTGCGACCATCTTCCTGATCTCGCGCGAGCTGGAGAAGACGGTGAAGGATCCGAGCTTCGCCGCCGATCTCAAGACCTTGCGCGAGCAGACGCAGCGCTGCCGCGACATCCTCGGCAAGATCACCCAGCTCTCCTCCTCCGGCGCGCCGTTCGATCGCATGAAACTGTCCGAGCTGATCGAGGAGGTGGTGGCGCCGCACCGCGATTTCGGCATCGACATCAAGGTTCGGATCGCGGTGGCGGCGACATCAGAGCCGGTCGGATCGCGCAATCCTGCGGTGCTCTACGGCGTCGGCAACATCATCGAGAACGCCGTCGATTTCGCGCGCACCACCGTGGAAGTGAATGCGTGGTGGAACAACGAAACGGTCGAGATCGTGATCTCCGATGACGGCCCGGGCATTCCGCCCGATCTCATGAACCGGATCGGCGAGCCTTATTTGTCGCGTCGGCGCACCCAGGATGCCGGCGGCGGCCTCGGGCTCGGCGTGTTCATCGCCCGCACGCTGCTCGAACGCACCGGCGCCAAGGTCTCGTTTACCAACAGGACCTTTCCGGAACATGGTGCGGTGGTCCAGATCACGTGGCCGCGAGAGCGTTTTGAGGCTATCGAGAGCGTAGAGGAAACAATAGGATAGGCCGCGACCTTGCGTCGCACGCAGGGCCCGATCGACTATTGGCGGCCTTGGCACCGCCTGATTGCGGCGCCATATGTGGATGCGCAGGAGAGAGGACAAAACCTTGAACGCCATCGCCGAACTGAACGAACAAACCGACCGCTCGCTTCTCATCGTTGAGGACGACAAGCCGTTCCTGGAGCGCTTGTCGCGCGCCATGGAGACGCGCGGCTTTGCCGTGACGTCATGTGACACGGTTTCGGATGGTCTTGCGCAGATCGGCAAGTCCGCGCCCGCATTCGCCGTCGTCGATCTTCGCCTGGGTGACGGCAATGGCCTCGACGTCGTCTCCGCACTGAAGAAGAAGCGTCCCGAAGCGCGCGCGATCGTGCTGACCGGCTATGGCAACATCGCCACCGCCGTCACCGCGGTAAAGATGGGCGCGATCGATTATCTTTCGAAGCCCGCGGATGCCGACGACGTCGTCGCCGCGCTGCTCTCGACCAGCGCCGAAAAATCCGAGCTGCCGGCAAACCCGATGTCGGCTGACCGCGTGCGCTGGGAACACATCCAGCGCATTTATGAAATGTGCAACCGCAACGTCTCCGAGACGGCGCGGAGGCTCAACATGCACCGCCGCACGCTGCAGCGCATTTTGGCGAAGCGCGCGCCGAGGTAACGGTGCCGTAGGGTGGGCAAAGGCGCCCTTGCGCCGTGCCCACGTTTTCTATCCGCTTTGAACCGATAGGTTTGGTGGGCACGCTTCCGCCTTCGCTCTTGGAGCTACGGCGGACAAGTCGCTTTGCCCACCCTACGGCACCTTCTTTGTGGCGCCGCTACTCCCAAAACTCCGCATGCCCCTGCGGATCGACCAGGCGGTTGATCCGAAGCGCTGCCGCCATGCCAAACCGCACCGTGATCTGCTTGCGTGTTGCGGCGGCGATCTTGTGCTCGGGCGCCTCGCAATGCATGTGCGCGCCGTAGGCATCCGCGATGATCAGGCCGGTACCTTCGGGGAAGATCTCGCAAGGCAGATCCTGCGTGAAGGCGAAGAACAGCCGGTCGCAATGCGCGCGGTATTCGTGCCATTTCTGATCGGCGCGCAGGTCTTCGACCGACGATTTGATCTCGACGATCCAGATTTCGCCGCGCTCATTCAGCGCGACGAGGTCGGCGCGCCGGCCCGACGGCAGCGGCAGCTCGCTGATGCAGGAAAAGCCGAGTGAGCGCAGCAGTCGCGCGGTGCCGCGCGCGATGGCGAGCGCGGTTTCCGACTGGCGACGATCCGGCGGCGGCACGAGGGAGATGTTGCGGGCGGGGTTGTCCATGGCGGGAGATTAGCCGATTCCTCAGTCGTCGTCCTGGCGAAAGCCAGGACCCATTACCCCGAAAGGTGGTTGTCGCGCGAGCCACTAACCGCGAGTCTTCGCCAAACTCCTCCCTGTGGTAATGGGTCCTGGATCTGCGCTTCGCTTGTCCAGGACGACGGCGAGGGTGGGAACCCGATCTCATCACAGCACTTATCACGCAGCCGCCGCACCCCTCGGCGGGAGCATCGAGGCTGCGCGCATGATCGACGATCTCTGGTACAAGAACGCCATCATCTATTGCCTCTCGGTCGGCACCTACATGGATGCCGATGGCGACGGCATCGGCGACTTCAAGGGTTTGCTGCGCCGGCTCGATTATCTGCACGGGCTCGGCATCACCACGATCTGGCTGATGCCGTTCCAGACCTCGCCCGGACGGGACGACGGTTACGACATCGCCGACTATTACAGCGTCGATTCCCGTTACGGCACGCTCGGCGATTTCGTCGAGTTCGCCCATGGCTGCAGGCAGCGCGGCATCCGCATCATCATCGACCTCGTCGTCAACCACACCTCCGATCAGCATCACTGGTTCAAGGATGCGCGGCGCGACAGGAACTCACCCTATCGCGACTGGTATGTCTGGGCGGACAAGAAGCCGGCCAACGCCAACCAGGGCATGGTGTTTCCCGGCGTGCAGAAATCGACCTGGACGCGCGACAAGGAAGCCGGCGCCTGGTACTTCCACCGCTTCTACGATTTCCAGCCCGATCTCAACACGTCGAACCCGCTTGTGCAGGCGGAGATCCTGAAGATCATGGGCTTCTGGATTCAGCTCGGGGTCTCAGGCTTTCGCATGGACGCGGTGCCCTTCGTGATCGCCACCAAGGGCGCAAAGGTGAGCAGGCCGCTCGAACAATACGACATGCTGCGCACCCTCCGCGAATTCCTGCAATGGCGCGAGGGCGACGCCATCATCCTGGCCGAAGCCAATGTGCTGCCCGATACCGACATGGAGTATTTCGGACGCGACGCCGACCGCATGCACATGATGTTCAATTTCCACGTCAACCAACATCTGTTCTATGCGCTGGCGTCGAGCGATTCACGTCCGCTCGCCAAGGCGCTCAAAGCAACAAAGCCGCGGCCGGCGTCGGCGCAATGGGGCCTGTTCCTGCGTAATCATGACGAGCTCGACCTCGGACGACTGACCAAGGCGCAGCGCGACACCGTGTTCAACGCGTTCGGTCCCGACAAGGACATGCAGCTTTACAATCGCGGCATCCGCCGTCGGCTCGCACCGATGCTCGGCGGCGACCGCAGGCGGATCGAGCTCGCCTACAGCCTGATGTGCACGCTGCCCGGCACGCCCGTGATCCGCTACGGCGACGAGATCGCGATGGGCGACGATCTCTCGCTGCCTGAGCGCGATTGCGCGCGGACTCCGATGCAGTGGTCGACCGAGCCGCATGGCGGCTTCACCAGCAGCGACAAGCCGGCTAGCCCCGTCATCGACAAGGGCCCCTACGGCTACGAACACGTCAACGTCGCAAAACAGCGGCGCGATCCGAATTCGATGCTGAACTGGACAGAGCGGATCGTGCGCATGCGCAAGGAGGTGCCCGAGATCGGCTGGGGCGATTTTGCTGTGATCCCGACGCGCGATCCCGCCGTGTTCATCATCCGCTATGACTGGCGCAATAATTCGGTGCTGTTCGTGCATAATCTCGACGAGAAGCCGCGTGAGATCGCGTTCACGGTGGGGCTGCCCGATGATGCCGGCGCGCACCTGATCAATCTGCTCGCGGAAGACCACAGCCACGCCGACAGGCGCGGGCAGCACCGCGTGGTGCTGGAGCCCTATGGGTATCGGTGGTACCGGGTTGGCGGGCTGGATTATCTACTGAAGCGGAGCGATGTGGATGAGAAGACGGTGACGAAGGGGCACGGAAGGTAGCCCCTCACATCGCTGTCGTCCCGGCAAGGGCTACGGCGGCACGACGATCACGCCCTCATTGCCGCGCAGATCCAATACGCCTTCGAGCTTCTCGCCCTCACGATCCAGAAACGTCGACAGCAATATCTCGCTGCCAAAACGTACCGCGCTCGTCGTCACCGCAATCGGCTCGGGGCCGAGATTGAGCACGACGATGAGCGCTCCGCCCGCGGCCTCGCGGCGATAGACGAGCAAATCTCCTTGCGCGGCGATCGGGTGATAGTCGCCGGCGAGCAGCGCCGGTGAACGCTTCCGCACCGCGATCAGGCGCTTGTAGAGGCTGAGAATCGAGCGCGTGTCGGCATCGAGATTGAGGACGTTCTCGCGGACATGATCCTCCGGCAGGGGCAACCATGGTCTCGCCTCAGAGAAGCCGGAGAAATCAGACGAATCCCACTGCATCGGCGTGCGGCAGCCGTCGCGCCCCACACCGATGCCCGGCATGTTCTTCTCGAAGGGATCCCTGACATCCTCGGGCGCGATGGCGAGCTGATGCATGCCAATCTCGTCGCCGTAGTAAAGCGTCGGCGTACCGCGCAAGGTCAGCAGCAACATGGCGGCGACGCGAGCCTGCTCGGGCCCGACGCGGCTCGCGACGCGCGGGCGATCGTGATTGCCGAGCACCCAGTTCGGCCAGGCGCCTGTGGGCAGCGCCTTCTCGTAGTCGTCGATGATCTTCTCGATCGCGCGCGCGCTCCAGAAGGTCGAGAGCAGCGCGAAATTGAACGGCATCTGCGCGCCGGTGAGGTCATTGCCGTAATAGGCCATGAGGCGGTGCAGGGGCAAATAGATCTCGCCGATCAGCACGCGCGCGGAATAGGCATCGGTGACACGCCGCATCTCGGCGATGACGTCAAACACCTCCGGCTGATCGGTAGAATATTGCGTCAGAATCCGTTCATTCGACGGCCGGCCTTCGACGTAATGCGGGTTCGGCGGATTGTCGCGAAACCCGGAATCCTTGATCAGGTGCCAGATCACGTCGACACGAAAGCCATCGACACCTTTCTCCAGCCAAAATCGCATCACGTCGTACATGGCGGCGCGGACGTCAGGATTGCGCCAATTGAGGTCCGGCTGTTGGACGAGGAAGGCGTGATAGTAATATTGGCCGGTGGCCTCATCGAATTGCCATGCGCTGCCGCCGAACTCGGACAGCCAGTTGTTCGGCACGCCGCCATCCGGCGCCGGATCGCGCCAGATATACCAATCGCGTTTGGGATTATCGCGTGAGGAACGGCTTTCGACGAACCAGGGATGCTGGTCGGAGGTGTGGTTCGGCACGAGGTCGAGGATCAGCTTGAGGCCGCCTTCGTGCACAGCGCTGAGCAGCGCGTCGAAATCCGCCATCGCGCCGAACAACGGATCGATGCCGACATAGTCGGAGATGTCGTAGCCGAAATCGGCCATCGGCGAGGGGAATATAGGCGACAGCCAGATCGCGTCGACACCGAGCGATTTGACGTAAGGCAGCCGCCGCAATATGCCGGCGAGATCACCGACGCCGTCGCCGTCTGAATCCTGAAAGGAGCGGGGATAGATCTGATAGAAGATGCCGTCGCGCCACCAGTTCTTACTGCCCTGTACCATCGGAAATCCCACCCGGAAATCTGTGCTTCGCGCGAGAGAACGCGGAACGAACGCCCCGGTTCAAACAGCCACGCGAATTGGGACGGCCATGTGACGGTCAGCCAGAGCTGTTCCGCGAGCGGGCCACGACTATTTTGCTTGGCGGCGCAGCAAAAATCGGCATTGTGGCGCCATGACCGAGCAAAACGATACCAAAGCCAAGGCCGGCGCGATCATCGTTCCCGTGACGCTGTTCGAGCAGAACTGCACCATCATCTGGGACGAGCCTTCCAAGAAGGCCGTGGTGATCGATCCCGGCGGGGACGTGCCGAAGATCCTGGATGCGATCAAGCAGACCGGCGTCACCGTGGAGAAGATCTGGCTGACCCATGGCCATATCGACCATGTCGGCGGTGCGGCCGACTTGCGCGATGCGCTGAAGGTGCCGATCGAGGGCCCGCATGTGGCCGACAAATATCTGCTCGACAACGTGGTCGAGAGCGGCGCGCGCTTCGGCATGACCGGGGTGCGCAATTTCGAGCCGGACCGCTGGCTCGACGAGGGCGACACCGTGTCGATTGGCGCGCTGACATTCGACATCCTGCACTGCCCTGGTCACTCGCCGGGCAGCGTGGTGTTCTTCAACAGGGATTTGCGCTTCGCCCATGTCGGCGACGTGCTGTTTGCGGGCTCGGTCGGACGCACCGATCTGCCCGGCGGCAGTCATGCGACACTGATCAACTCGATCATGACCAAGCTGCTGCCGCTCGGCGACGACGTCGGCTTCATCTGCGGCCACGGCGCCGGCTCGAGCATCGGGCAGGAGCGGATGACAAATCCGTTCATCACCGGCGAGATGTGAGTCTTGTTCGGCGGCGTCGGCCACCGCCGCCACAAACACCGCCGTCGTCCCGGACAAGCGTCAGCGCAGATCCAGGACGGCAGCTGAGTTTGTATCGACCAACTACTTCATCAAGCCCGCGGCGGTCAGTGCACGGGTGATGATCTGGCCGAGATCGAAGCCTCGGCCTTTGGCGCGCTTCGGCTCGGCCTTCTCCTCGGCGACTTTCGCACGGATCGTGCGGGCGAGGTGCGGGGCGGGTGAGCGCGCAGGCACAGGCTTTGCCAGAGCTACAGGCTTTGTCTCGGCCTTTTTCTTGGCGTCCTGAATCCAGCCGGTCAGGCCGAAGAATTTTGCGATGTGATAGGATGAGGAGATGCCGGCCTCGATCAGGAAGGCGCCTTCGATGCCATAGCGCTGGTCGTTGTCGGCGAGCCCGAGTGGCGTGCCGTGGGCCATGCCTGTGATGGCGTAGGATTCGACCAGCGTCTCACCGCTCTTGTTCCACCAGGCCTGGCGCGGATAGCCGTCGACATTGGTCTCGGCCATCGGCGTCATCGGCAGATCGTGCAGATCGAGCCACTGCTTGACGATCTCGTTGGCATTGCCGGGATTGACGGTGCGATCGGCGCTGCCATGCCACACCGAAATTTTCGGCCATGGCCCGCGATGGTCAGAGGCGCGCCGCACGAAATCGCCAAGCTCGCGCTCGGGCCGCGCAGGCGAATGGAACATGCCGTCGAGCGCCTCGCGCAGATTCGACGCAATGCCGTAAGGCAGACCTGCGATGATCGCGCCGGCTGCGAACACTTCCGGATAGGTCGCGAGCATCACCGAAGCCATGCCGCCGCCGGCCGAGAGTCCGGTGATGAAGACGCGTTTGGGATCGACGCGATGCGCCTGAACCATATGCGCGATCATCTCGCGGATCGAACGCGCCTCGCCGCTGTCGCGCGCGGTGTCCTCGGGGCTGAACCAGTTGAAGCAGGTGTTGCCGTTGTTGACGCGCTGCTGCTCGGGCAGCACCAATGCAAAGCCGTAGTGACGCGCGAGCGTCGACCAGCCGGCGCCGAGATCGTAAGCGGCTGCCGTCTGGCCGCAGCCATGCAGCACGACGACGAGCGCGCGCGGCTTCTGCAATTCCGCCGGCACGAACGCGAACATGCGCAGGGCCCCCGGATTGTCGCCGAAGCCGGTGACTTCCGTCAGCGGGCTGGACGTATCAGTGCCTGCACCGAAGTCCGGCAGACGCAGACCGTCCATTCTTCGATCGAGTCTCGGCAGGCGTCTCAACAGATCGACATTGCGGGCAAGCGACACGGCAAATTCCTGGTGGGCGGCTTTCAACGTTTACCCAGAGCAGATAGTTGCTGCAGTGCAAAATGAAAAGACCGTGTGCTGCCGATCACTCCTAGATCACACAAAATCCCGCAGAAATCCGCACGTATTAACCGCAGTGCCTCAACTTCGTGCAGCGGCGCGACACATCCATGACAGGAATGCGGCTGACGTCATCATTAACGCCGCAAACAGCACGAGCGAGACGAGAAATCCTGCGCGCGTTGATTGCAGTGATTCGATCGCGAAGAACACCACGCCGATGCGCAACCTGTGGTCAACCGCCACGGGCTGCGACACCGCTTGGGCGGCGCCCCTGCGGATCTGCTTTGTGACGGTTTGATGCATGGCATCAGCTTTAACCGCACGATGACCGGCTTGGCGCCTTGGCCTGATTGCTGCATGTCGGCTCCCGCTGATTCAGCGGGCTCGGAAGTCTTCCGGATGTACGACTACGACATGGTGGTGATCGGCTCGGGCCCATCGGGGCGCCGGGCCGCGGTGCAATGTGCCAAGCTCGGCAAGGCTGTGCTTGTGGTGGAAAAAGGCCGGCGGGTCGGCGGCGTCTCGGTTCACACCGGCACGATCCCCTCCAAGACGCTGCGCGAGACGGTGCTCAATCTCTCGGGCTGGCGCGAGCGCGGCTTTTACGGCCGCTCCTACCGGGTGAAGCAGGATATCGCCGCGAGCGATCTGATGACGCGGCTGCAGAAGACGCTCGACCACGAGGTCGAGGTGCTCGAGCATCAATTCAGCCGCAACCTCGTCCGCACCGCCAATGGCGAGGCGCGCCTGGTGTCGCCGCACGAGGTCGAGATCACCAGCGCCATCGGCGAGACCAAGACCGTGTCGGCCGCCTTCATCCTGATCGCCTGCGGCACGCGCCCGTTCCGCCCCGACTATGTGCCGTTCGACGGCGTCACCGTGCTCGACAGCGACGAGATCATCGAGCTGCCAAAACTGCCGCGCAGCCTCGCCGTGATCGGCGCCGGCGTGATCGGTGTCGAATACGCCACCATCTTCAGCGCGCTCGACGTGCCCGTGACCCTGATCGAGCCGCGGCCGACCTTCCTCGATTTCATCGACAAGGAACTGATCGACGAGTTCATGCACGAGCTGCGCGACCGCAACGTCGCGCTGCGGCTCGGCGCCAAGGTCAATTCGATCGAGAAGAATGCGCAGGGCAGCACCGTCACGCATCTCTCCGACGGGCGACACGTCACCACGGAAATGCTGCTGTTTGCGGCCGGCCGCGTCGGCGCCACCGACCGGCTCAATCTGGAGGCCGCCGGCATCGCCGTCGATCATCGCGGCCGCATCAAGGTCGACCCTGTCACCTTGCAGACCAGCGTGCCGCACATCTATGCGGCCGGCGACGTGATCGGCTTTCCGAGCCTCGCCTCGACCTCGATGGAGCAGGGCCGCGTCGCCGCCTGCCACGCGCTCGGCATGGAGCCCTTGGCGCCGCCGGAATTCTTTCCCTACGGCATCTATTCGGTGCCGGAGATCTCGACCGCCGGGCTGACGGAAGAAGAGGTGCGCACGCGCGGCATTCCCTACGAGGTCGGCATCGCCCGCTTCCGCGAGACCTCGCGCGGTCACATCATGGGGCTGAACAGCGGCATGATGAAGATGATCTTCTCGACCAAGACCCGCCGCCTGCTCGGCGTACACATTCTCGGCGAAGGCGCCACCGAGCTGATCCATATCGGCCAGGCCGTGCTGAATCTCAAAGGCACCATCGACTATTTCATCCAGAACACGTTCAACTATCCGACGCTGGCCGAGGCCTACAAGATCGCCGGGCTCGATGCGTGGAACAGGATGACGCGGTGATCCTTCCTCACCTCGCCGCGTAAGAACGGGGAGAGGGAGAAGAGACATCTCGTCTCAGCGCGCATGCCTTTCATTCCGCAGCGCGGGACATCGCGCGATTGCGTTCGTGCCATCGGACACGTAGCTTCCGCCTACCAACAAATAGAAAAACAAAGCCGGAGAGAACGCCATGGCGCGCCTGAAGTTTGGGGCCTTTCTTGCCCCGCATCACCCGATCGGGGAGCACCCGATGCTCCAGTTCCGGCGCGATCTCGACCTGGTCGAGCAGCTCGACAATCTCGGCTATGACGAGTTCTGGTGCGGCGAGCACCATTCCTCCGGCTGGGAGATGATCGCTTCGCCCGAAATGTTCCTGGCCGCAGCCGGCGAGCGCACCAAGCGGATCAGGCTCGGCACCGGCGTGATATCGCTGCCCTATCACCATCCCTTCAACGTCGCCCAGCGCATGGTGCAGCTCGACCATATGACGGGCGGCCGCGCCATCTTCGGCTCCGGCCCGGGCGCGCTCGCCTCCGACGCGCACACGCTCGGCATCGATCCGATGACGCAGCGCGATCGCCAGGACGAGGCGATCGACGTGATCCGTCGCCTGTTCAACGGCGAGCGTGTCACCGCCAAGACCGACTGGTTCACCATGAACGACGCCGCGCTGCAGATCCTGCCCCTGCAGGAGGAGATGCCGTTCGTCGTGGCCTCGCAGATCTCGCCTTCGGGCATGACGCTGGCCGGCAAATACGGCATCGGCATCATCTCGCTGGGCTCGATGACGACACAGGGGCTGATGTCGCTGCAGCAGCAATGGCAGTTCGCCGAAGATGCCGCCAAAAAGCATGGCACCAAGGTCAACCGCGCCGACTGGCGCGTGCTCCTGTCCTTCCACATCGCCGAGAGCCGTGAGCAGGCGCGGAAAGAAGCCGGCGCCGGGCTGATGCGCTGGCACAACGAATATAATGTCGGCACGCTGCAGCGGCCGGGCCTGACCGAATTCTCCTCGCCCGACGAAGCCGTGGACAAGACCGCGTTTGTCGAGGGCGCGGCGTCAACCATCGGCACGCCCGACGATCTCGTCAAAACCATCAAGAACGTGATGGAAGTCTCCGGCGGCGTCGGCGCCATCATCGGCTTCGTGCATGACTGGGCCAATCCGGAAGCCACGCGCCGCAGCTGGGACATGGTGGCGCGCTATGTCGTACCTGAAATCAACGGCTATATCGACGGCCTGCGCAGGTCGCAAAAGTTCGTGATCGAGAACCGCGCGATCTTCGAGCGCGCGGGACAAGCCGTGATGGCCAAGATCATGCAAAACGAGAAGGCCGCCGAGGCGCTGAAGGTGACCGGCCCCGGCCGCGTCGCCATTCCCGCCGTCAACGCGCCGGATCTGCAGAAGGAAGCGGCCAAGCGATAGGTCTAGATCACCCGTCGTCGCCGGATTGTGCTATAGAAGCGCGGCTAACCGGAGCAATCGTCATGTCGATGCAGAACGTGGCCTCACCCGCGCTTGAGTACACAGCGCCCAAGCGCAATGCGCTGACGCACATTCCCGGCGACGAGGGCTGGCCGATCATCGGCAAGACCTTTCAGACGCTCGCCGATCCCAAGGGGCATATCGAGGCGAACGGCGCCAAATACGGCCCTGTTTATCGCACCCATTTGTTCGGCGAGACCAACGTGGTGCTGCTCGGGCCCGAGGCCAACGAGCTCGTGCTGTTCGACCAGCAGAAGCTGTTCTCGTCCACGCACGGCTGGAACAAGGTGCTGGGCCTGCTGTTTCCGCGCGGTCTGATGCTGCTCGATTTCGACGAGCACCGGCTGCATCGCAAGGCGCTGTCGGTCGCGTTCAAGTCCGGGCCGATGAAGTCGTATCTGAGCGATCTCGATCGCGGCATCTCCGCGCGCGTCGCCCGGTGGAAGGCCAAGCCCGGCGAGATGCAGCTTTATCCGGCGATGAAGCAGCTCACGCTCGATCTCGCGGCGGCGTCTTTCCTCGGCGCCGACATCGGGCCCGAAGTGGACGAGATCAACCGCGCCTTCGTCGACATGGTGGCGGCCGCCGTCGCCCCGATCCGCCGTCCCCTGCCCGGCACCCAGATGGCGGCCGGCGTGAAGGGGCGCAAACGCATCATCGCCTATTTCCGCGAGCAGATTCCGCTCCGTCGCGGCAATCACGGTGGCGATGATCTGTTCTCGCAGCTCTGCCGCGCCACCCATGAGGATGGTGCGCTGCTGTCCGATCAGGACATCATCGACCATATGAGCTTCCTGATGATGGCCGCGCACGACACGCTGACATCGTCGCTGACCTCCTTCATCGGCGAGCTCGCCGCCAACAAGGACTGGCAGACCAGGTTGCGAGACGAGGTTCTCGCGCTCGGGCTGGCGCCGGGCGCGCCGACCAGCTTCGATGATCTCGAAAAGATGCCGCTGTCGGAGATGGCGTTCAAGGAAGCACTGCGGATCAAGCCGCCGGTGCCCTCGATGCCGCGCCGCGCGATGCGCGATTTCACCTTCAAGGGCTTCACGATCCCGGCCGGCACCGCGGTCGGCGTCAATCCGCTCTACACGCATCATATGAAGGACATCTGGCCGGAGCCGGACCGTTTCGATCCGTTGCGCTTCACCGAGGAAGCCCAGCGCAACCGTCACCGCTTCGCCTGGGTGCCGTTCGGCGGCGGCGCGCATATGTGCCTCGGCCTGCACTTCGCCTACATGCAGGCGAAGTGTTTCGCGCGGCATTTCCTGCAAAACATCGAAGTGTCGCTCGCGCCGGGCTACAAGCCGGATTGGCAGATGTGGCCGATCCCGAAGCCGCGGGATGGATTGAAGGTGCGGATGAAGGCGGTCTAGCGCTCGCTTCTCGTTTCTTCTTTAATCTCCGCGGCGACAGAAGTGGTGGGTTACGCCAGCGCCTGCGCGCAGACGCCGTCTAACCCACCCTACGGCACTGTCGCCGGAGCTGCGAGGCTTCCTGATTGAACGCCATGCGCGCGAGCGCTGCCGCTGGCTTCGGTTGCGCGGGCCTGCGATCACAATTTTGGCACCTTCGGCAATGAAGACTTCGGCATGGGGAAGCTGATCGACGAATTCCGCAAGGGCTGGCAGGGCGTAGCGCCGCCATCGCTTGGTCTCAGCATTGCATTCGCGGTGGCCTGCCTGCTGCTCTCGACCTTGGCGCGCTGGGGCCTCGCGCATGTCCGCCCCGACGTCTACTTCACGCCGTACTTCCCGGCCGTGTTCTTTGCAGCCGCCTTCGGAGGGCTGCGGGTCGGCATCGTGACCGCGCTGGTCGGCGGCGTGCTCGGCGTCGTCCTGAATTTCGGCGACGCCTATGCCGATCGCGCGCGGTTCGCGCTGCTGACGCTCTATTGGGGCGTCTGTGCGCTCACCATCTGGGGCGTCGAGCATTATCGCACGATGCTGGCGGAGCAGCGCAGGATTTCCAGGCGCCTGATTGAAGAAGAAGACTATCGCAAGGTGCTGGTCGACGAGCTGCAGCACCGGCTCAAGAACAAGCTGTCGACCGTGCACGCCGTGCTGCACCAGGTGCTGCACGATCAGCCACAGGTCTGGGCCCGGATCGACCCGCGGCTGCGCTCGCTGGCCGCGACCGACGATCTGATCTCGCGGATCGACAAGGCCGGATGCGACATCCGCGATCTCCTGATCTCCGAGCTCGGCCCTTACGGCCATGTCCGCTTCACTCTCAATGGTGATCGGCTGTTCCTGCCACCGAAGCTAGCGGTGACATTGTCACTGATGTTTCACGAGCTCGCCACCAACGCCGGCAAATACGGCGCCTTCTCATCACCGCGCGGATTGTTGCAGGTATCATGGACCCTCACCGACGATCGCCTGACCGTCACCTGGGACGAAACCGAGGGGCCGACTGTCGGCGACATCTCGGCGCCCGGCTTCGGCACCAAGCTCCTGAAGTCGGCGCTCTCGGCCTTCGACGGCAAGACCGAGGTCTCTTATTTGAAGACCGGGCTGCATTGCATCATGCAGTGCAGGATTCCCAAGAGTGAATAGCCTGCGCGCACGCCTCGTCCTTCGAGACGACCGCTCCGCGGTCATCCTCAGGATGAGGCTAAATACTCGTCGACAACGGCTCACATGTCTTCAAACGAAAGCGATCCGCGCGCTATGCTCGCGCTTTCGCAAGCGTTGTTGACCTTCTGTTAATGACGATCGGCGGCGTGCCCTGCATCGCGGCAAGTTTCTCGCCAAACACCCCAGTATTTCTGCGGACCCCTTAACCAAACCTAAGAGGGAACTGCGCATGATCGCGCCCATTGCAAAGGCGCGCTGAAACAACAAGATTCATGACTTCTATGAACGACAACAAATATTCCGGCGCGAGCGAAGCCGAACTCGGTTTCCTCAAGGAAATCGTTAGAATGCTGCCTGCCGGCCTGACCGTGCAGGACGCGCAAGGCAAGCTTCTCCTGGTTAACGATGTCGCCGCCGCCCAGCTCGGCATGGACGGCAGTCGTCCATCGCCGGATCTCGCGCAACGCCGCGAGGCATGCGAGCGCGCGCTCAAGGCCGGACAAGCCGTTGTCTCCGAAGAAGCGCTCCAGGACGGCGCCGCGCGCCAGGTGCTGCTGACCACCCATCGGCCGGTGCAGCTCGCCGGACGCGAGCTCTTGATCTCGGCTTCCGCCGACATCACCGAACAAAAGAATTTCGAGGACCAGCTGTTTCGCTCGGCCTATTTCGACGAGCTGACCGGACTACCCTCGCGGCGCGTGATCGAACATCGCGCCAACAGCCTGCTGGCGCGCGATCGCAGCGGTGAGCAGTTCGCTCTCGCCTTTCTCGACGTCGACAATTTCAAGCACATCAACGACTATTACGGCCACGCCGTCGGCGACGCGCTGCTGGTCGAGCTGTCGAAGCGGCTTGGGCGCGACTTGCGCGATTCCGACATGCTGTCACGCATCTCCGGCGACGAATTCCTGCTGCTGCTCTCACCGATCCAGAGCCAGGAGGAAGTCGCAGAATTCATGCGGTCGACCCTGGAGCGGCTGACCGCGCCGTTCTTCATCGACAATTCGGAGGTCTTCGTCTCGACCTCGGTCGGCGTCAGCCTCTATCCCGATCATGGTCGCAGCTTCGAGACGCTGCGCCAGAACGCCGACATCGCGATGTACCGCATCAAGAACAATGGCAAGGGATCTGCCTCCTTCTTCGATGCCGGCATGGAGCGCGAGGCGCTGGCACGGATGAAGATCGAGCAGTCGCTGCGGATGGCCATCCTCGAAAAGCGGTTCTGCTGCGCCTTCCAGTCCAAGGTCGACATCCGCACGCAGGAGGTGAAGGGCATCGAGGCGCTGGTGCGGCTGCGCGACGACGAGGGCGTGATCCAGGCGCCGGGCTCGTTCATCAATCTCGCGGGCGAGCTTGGGCTGATCGACGAATTGACCCATCTCGTGCTGGCCGAGATCGTCAAGTCGATCGACCTGATCAACGACACCTTTGGCGCGGAAGCCACCATCAGCATCAACGTCGCCGCCAAGCAGGCCGGCAACCCCGAATTCATGCGCAACTTCGCGCAGGCGCTGGAGGACACCGGCTTTCCCGGGCGATTCATGATCGAGGTGACGGAGGACGCCTTCGTCGCCAAGAACCACTTTCAGGCCGAAATCCTGCCGATGTTCCGCAAGCTCGGCGTCGGCATCTCCATCGACGATTTCGGCACCGGCTATTCGTCGCTGTCGGCGCTCGCCGACATCACCGCCGACGAGATCAAGATCGACCGTTCCTTCATCACCGACATCCATAAGCGGCCGCGCAGCCAGGGCATCCTGCGCGCGATCGAATCCCTGAGCGAAGCGCTCGGCATGACGGTCATTGCCGAAGGCATCGAATCCTACGAGGAACTCGCCTATCTCCAGGCCGCGACCAAGATCCGCTATGCGCAGGGCTATTACTTCGCCCGCCCGATCTTCCTGGAGGAGCTGAAGCTCGCCACCCCCGCATCAAGCGAGTCCCGCGCGAGCGTCTCTGCCGCCCGTCCGATGCAGCAGAATCGGCAGGGTTATTCGCGGGCAAACGGGTATCGGCGGTAACTGACGCAGCGCAGCAAGCTCACTGTCATCCCGGGGCGCGCAAAAGCGCTTGTCCGGGACGACGACCGAGTCTGACGCCGGACTTCTGCATTAACCCCGCCCCACCGATTCCCCTTTGAAACAGCTGCGCTTTTGGTAATAAACAGGCGGGCTTCCCGCGAGGTACGCCATGTCCGGTCCCTCTTCCGTCGTCAGTGATCCCGCCTACATCCGCGCCCGCGCGATGGAGACGCTGTTCGAGCGGCTGGAGCATCTGTGCGAAGGTGCCATCGCGATCGATCGCAGCGGACGTGTGGTCTATGTCAACGAGAAATACGTGACCGCGATCGGCCTCTCGCATGAATCCGAGGCGCTCGGCCGTCCGATCGAGGAGGTCATCCCCAACAGCCTGATGCGCAGGGTCGTGGAAACGGGCGAGCCGATCATCCTGGACATCATGGAGCTTGGCGGCGAGCAGCTCGTCGTCACCCGCATGCCGATCGAGGACGAGAAAGGCAACATCATCGGTGCGATCGGCTTCGTGCTCTATGATCGCCTCGAAGGCCTGAAGCCGCTGCTCGGTCGCGTCGCCCAGCTCGAGAACGACCTGCGGCTGGCACGACGACAATTGTCGCACGCGCGCGCCGCACGTTTCACCTTCGAGGACTATGTCGGCAACACCGCGAGCATCGCGCAGGCCAAGAAGCTCGCCGCGCGCGCCGCGCGCCAGAGCGTCACCGTGCTGCTCACCGGCGAGACCGGTACTGGCAAGGAAATGCTGGCGCAGGCGATTCACAATGCGTCCGCGCGCGCCGAAAAGCCGTTCGTCAGCGTCAACGTCGCGGCGATCCCGGATACGCTGATCGAATCGGAGTTCTTCGGTGCGGCGCCGGGCGCCTACACCGGCGCGGATCGCAAGGGCCGCGACGGAAAATTCCGGGTCGCCGACGGCGGCACGCTGTTTCTGGACGAGATCGGCGAGATGCCGCTGCAATTGCAGGCCAAGCTGCTGCGCGTTCTGCAGGAGCGGGAGATCGAACCGCTCGGCTCCGACAAGGTCACCAAGGTTGACGTTCGCGTGATTGCGGCCACCAATGTCGACCTGCACAAGCGGGTCAGCGAGGGGACATTCCGGGCCGATCTCTACTATCGGCTGAACGTGCTCTCGATTGTGCTGCCGCCGCTGCGCCAGTGCCTGGACGACCTGCCCGAGATCTGCGGACGGCTGCTCGAAGACATCAGCGCATCCGGCGACTATCTCAATGCCAGGATCACGCCGAGCGGCCTGACTGCGCTCGCGCGGTACGGCTGGCCCGGCAATGTCCGCGAGCTGCGCAACATCCTGGAACGGGCGCTGATCCTGAGCGATTCGGGACGCCTCACCAGCGACGACTTCGATCGCATTCTCCCTGTGAGCGCAGAAATGATACCCGCGGCACCATTGCGGCCGACCGGTCTCGTCCTGCCCTATGCGGAAGCCGAGGCCGAGTTCGAGAAGCACACGCTGGAGCAGGCGCTTGCCGCCAGCAACGGCCAGATCTCGGAAGCAGCCAAGATGCTCCAGATCTCGCGCGCGACCTTCTACAAGAAGCTCGCCAAGTTCGGGCTCGCCTCGGGCGCCGCCACCGTCTGAGATCCGAGACACCGCGTGTCCGGAGTCTCGGATTCCTGACACGGCGCTCCGAGATCGCTTCTCCGAGCGGACGCTGAATCTGCTGTATTTTAAGCCATTTTGCCTCATGCGAACGCAACTGGCGCGGACCTTGCTCTTCGCTCTGCACAATGACGCATGCTGCACATGCGCATTCGCAACCAGGGAGGACGCAAGATGAGTGAAGCGATCTCAGTCCATCAGCTTCAGGCCAAACAGCCCTCGCACGTCACGGTCGCCACCGCGAGCCTGATCGGCACGGCCATCGAGTGGTACGACTTCTTCCTCTACGGCACCGCCGCGGCGCTGATTTTCAACAAGCTGTTCTTTCCGACCTTCGATCCCATGATCGGCACGCTGCTGGCGTTCGCGACCTATGCGCTCGGCTTCATCGCGCGTCCACTCGGCGGCGTCGTGTTCGGTCACTACGGCGACAAGATCGGCCGCAAGACCATGCTGTATCTCACGCTGCTGATCATGGGCGCAGCGACGGCTGCGATCGGATTCCTCCCGACCTACGACACCGCCGGCATCTGGGCCGCCATCCTGCTCGTGACCTGCCGTCTGGTTCAGGGCTTTGGCCTCGGTGGCGAATGGGGCGGCGCTGTGCTGATGGCAGTCGAGCATGCGCCCGAGAACAGGAAGGGCTTTTACGGCAGCTGGCCGCAACTTGGCGCGCCGCTCGGCCTCGTGCTCGGCACGCTGGTCTTTTCGGTGGTCTCGGCGATGCTGACGGACGCGCAACTGCTGGCCTGGGGCTGGCGCATCCCGTTCCTGTTCTCGATCGCGCTGGTGCTGGTCGGCTTGTGGATCCGCTTCACCATCGCGGAATCGCCGGAATTCCAGAAGGTCAAGGACAGCAAGCAGGAAGTGAAGATGCCGATCCTCGAGGCGATCAGGATGTATCCGAAGAACATCCTGCTCGCGATGGGCGCGCGCTTCGCGGAGAACGGCTTTTTCTACATCTACGCGACCTTCGTGCTCGCCTATGCGACGCAATCGCTCGGCATGAACAGGCAGGATATGCTGAACGGCGTGTTGATAGCAGCCGCGATCGAGACCGTCACCATTCCGGCTTTCGGCGCGCTATCGGACAAGCTCGGGCGCCGGCCGATCTATATTTTCGGCGCGGTGTTCTCGGCGCTGATGTCGTTCCCGCTGTTCACGCTGCTGGCGACCAAGAATCCGCAATATGCCTGGATTGCGATCGTGCTTGGCCTCGCGGTCGGTCATGCCGCGATGTACGGCCCGCAGGCGAGCTTCCTGTCGGAGCTGTTCGGCACCAAGGTGCGCTATAGCGGCGTCTCGCTCGGCTACAACCTCGCCTCGATCTTCGCCGGCGCGCTGTCGCCGTTGATCGCGACGGGCCTGATGACGGCCTATGCACCCGCGACCTGGCCGATCTCGGTCTACATGATCGCGCTTGCGATCATCACGGTGGTCTCGGTCTATTTCGCGACCGAAACGCGCAAGGTCGGCCAAGCCTGAAGGACCCGTCGTTACGGCACGGGAGCGGCACGCCGCTCCCGTGATACAGATCAAACAAGGCAAGACAAGCGGACCCTACGATCCGCATCAAACATGGGAGGGAATGCGATGAGCCAGCATCCTGCCTTGGCTTACCTGCCCAATTCCGAGAAGGGCAAGATCGTCACGGCGGCTGAGGCCGTCATGCTGATCCGCGACGGCGACACGGTCGCGACCGGCGGCTTCGTCGGCATTGGCTTTGCCGAGGAGATCGCGATCGCGCTGGAGGAACTGTATCTCTCCAACGAAAGCGATGCGCCCTACACGCAGGGCAAGCCGCGCAATCTGACGCTGGTCTATGCCGCGGGCCAGGGCGACGGCAAGCATAAGGGCCTCAATCATTTCGCACATGAGGGCCTCGTCCGCCGCGTGATCGGCGGGCATTGGGGCCTTGCGCCCAAGCTTCAGCAGCTCGCGATCGCGAACCAGATCGAGGCCTATAATCTGCCGCAGGGCGTGATCACGCATCTGTTTCGCGACATCGCGGCACACCGGCCGGGCCATATCACCCGTGTCGGCATGGGCACCTTCGTCGATCCCAGGCATGGCGGCGGCAAGCTGAACGCGCGCACCACCGAGGACATGGTGGAACTGATCACGCTGCGCGGCGAGGAGTGCCTGCTGTATCGGACGTTCCCGATCGATGTCGGCATCATCCGCGCCACCACTGGCGATCCCGACGGCAATTTGACCATGGAGAAGGAAGCGCTGACGCTGGAGGCGCTGGCAATTGCCATGGCCGCGCATAATTCCGGCGGCATCGTCATCGCCCAGGTCGAACGTGTCGCCGAGAGCGGCAGCCTCAACCCGCGTCAGGTCAAGATCCCCGGCGTGCTCGTCGATTGCGTCGTCGTGGCCAAGCCGGAGCATCACTGGCAGACGTTTGGCACGCAATATAGCCCTGCCTATTCCAGCGAGATCCGTGTGCGCACGGCCTCGCTGCCGGTGATGCCGCTGAGCGAGCGCAAGATCATCGCCCGCCGCGCTGCCTTCGAGCTGAAGGCCAACAGCGTCGTCAATCTCGGCATCGGCATGCCCGAGGGGATCGCTTCTGTTGCCAATGAAGAGCGCATCATCGACTTGATCACGCTGACCGCCGAGCCCGGCGTGATCGGCGGCATTCCCGCAAGCGGCATCGATTTCGGCGCGGCGATCAACACCCAGGCGGTGATCGACCAGCCCTATCAGTTCGACTTCTATGACGGCGGCGGGCTGGATGCCGCCTTCCTCGGGCTTGCGCAGGTCGATCGCACCGGCAATCTCAATGTCAGCAAGTTCGGGCCGAAGCTTGCCGGCGCCGGCGGCTTCATCAACATCAGCCAAAACGCCAAGGAGGTCGTATTCGTCGGCACTTTTGCCGCCGGGCGCCAGCGCATCGCGGTCAACGACGGCAAGCTTGCCATTGTCGAGGAAGCGAAGTCGCGCAAGTTCGTCGACAAGGTCGAGCACGTGACTTTCAGCGGGCCGTTCGCCGCCAAGCGCGGGCAGCGCGTGCTCTACGTCACCGAGCGCTGCGTGTTCGCGTTGCGACCCGGCGGGCTCGAACTTACGGAAGTCGCGCCCGGCATCGACATCGAACGCGACATCCTCAACCTGATGGATTTCAAGCCGCTGATCCCGCGCGAACCGGGCCTGATGGATGCACGCATTTTCCGCGACGGCCCCATGGATCTGCGCGAACGGCTGCTGACCATCCCGCTCGACCAGCGCTTCACCTTCGACGAGGAACAGAACCTGTTCTTCGTCAACCTCGAGCGCTACCCCCTGCGCAGCAAGACCGATATCGAAGAGATCGGGCGGATTGTCGCAACCAGGCTCGGCCCGCTCGGCCGCAAGGTCTACGCCATCGTCAACTATGACAACTTCTCGATCCTGCCGGAGCTGCTGGACGATTACTCGGCTATGGTGAGGAGCCTGGTCGACCGCTACTATTCCGGCGTGTCACGCTACACGACCTCGGGCTTCCTGCGCATCAAGCTCGGCGAGGCGCTGGAGCGGCGCGGCGTCGCGCCGCACATCTTCGAGAGTGCCGAGGAAGCCCGGTCGGACTGGCAGATCGAAGCGGGTGGCGCGACCGACGGAGCGCGGCTCGCGGCACGGCAGGGTCAAAAATAATGCAGAGCGTGCTGGCAGCGATCTCGGCCGTAAGGTCGAATTGCAATGTTCATCAAGCTATGCAAATCGCTGTTGCCCAATAAATTTAGACAGGAGGGACCATCGTGCGTCGATCACTCATCATAACAACAACCATTCTCGCCATGGCCGCGGTGACCTCCGCGCGCGCCGACGACCTCAAGATCGGATTGATCTACGGCAAGACCGGTCCGCTCGAGGCCTATGCCAAGCAGACCGAGACCGGCCTGCAGATGGGCTTCGAATACGCCACCAAGGGCACCATGACGCTCGACGGGCGCAAGATCGTCATCGTCACCAAGGACGACCAGGGCAAGCCGGACCTTGCCAAGGCCGCGCTTGCCGAAGCCTATCAGGACGACAAGGTCGACATCGCTGTCGGCACGACCTCATCGGCTGCGGCGTTGGCGATTCTTCCGGTGGCCGAGGAAAACAAGAAGATCCTGATCGTCGAGCCGGCGGCCGCGGACCAGATTACCGGCGAGAAGTGGAATCGCTACATCTTCCGCACGGGGCGCAATTCGTCGCAGGATGCGATCTCGAACGCGGTCGCGATCGGCAAGCAGGGCGTGACTGTCGCCACGCTGGCGCAGGACAACGCCTTCGGCCGCGACGGCGTCGCCGCTTTCAGAGAGGCGCTTGCCAAGACGGGTGCGACGCTCGCGACCGAGGAATACGCACCCGCCAACACGACCGACTTCACCGCCATCGGGCAACGCCTGTTCGACGCGCTGAAGGACAAGCCGGGCCGCAAGATCATCTGGATGATCTGGGCCGGCGCCGGCAACCCGCCGTCCAAGCTCCAGGACATGGATCCGAAGCGCTACGGCATCGAGCTCTCGACCGGCGGCAACATCCTGCCGGCGCTCGCCGCCTATAAGGGCCTGCCGGGCATGGAAGGCGCGACCTATTACTACTACGACATCCCCAAGAACCCGGTGAACGACTGGCTCGTCGCCGAGCACCAGAAGCGCTTCAAGGCGCCGCCGGATTTCTTCACCGCCGGCGGCTTTGCGGCCGCGATGTCCGTCGTCGCCGCCGTCACCAAGGCGAAGTCGACCGACACCGAGAAGCTTATCACGGCGATGGAAGGCATGGAGTTCGACACGCCGAAGGGCAAGATGGTGTTCCGGAAGGAAGACCATCAGGCGCTGCAGAGCATGTATCACTTCAAGGTCAAGGTCGATCCGAACGTCGCCTGGGCCGTGCTCGAGCCGGTGCGCGAGCTGAAGATCGAGGACATGGACGTTCCGATCAAGAACAAGCGTTGATCTTTCTTTCTTCACCTCTCCCGCTCTTGTCCGCCGAAGCTTTGGCGAAGGCGGGAGAGGCCGGTAGAGGGCTCTCACCTCTTGGGGTTCTCGCCCGCGGAGATACCCTCTCCCCTACCCTCCCCCGCAAGCGGGGGAGGGGCGCAGCGGTGCTAGCCGTCACACTCATCTCACCCATCGCAGACCCCAATGACGCTCTCTCTCGAAACCCGCGACCTCACCATCCGCTTCGGCGGGCATGTCGCCGTCAACAAGGTCAGCTGCACGTTCCGCCCGGGTGAGCTCACCGCCATCGTCGGGCCGAACGGCGCCGGCAAGACCACCTATTTCAACCTGATCTCGGGCCAGTTGCGTGCATCGAGCGGCAGCATCCTGTTTGACGGCACCGACATCACCCAGCATTCCGCACCACTGCGGACCCGTGCGGGTCTCGGGCGCGCGTTCCAGCTCACCAATTTGTTTCCCAATCTCACGGTGGAAGAAAACGTCCGCCTCGCGGTGCAGGCAGCCGATGGCACCCATTACGACATGCTGCGGCCCTGGATGGTCCGCCGCGATCTGATCGCGCGCGCCGACGCCATCCTCGACCAGGTCGCGCTCGGCAACCGCCGCGGTGTCGCCGCGACGGCGCTGTCGCATGGCGACCAGCGCAAGCTCGAGGTCGCGCTGATGATCGCGCTGGAGCCAAAAGTCTTCATGTTCGACGAGCCGACCGCCGGCATGAGCATCGACGAGGTGCCGGTCGTGCTGAATCTCATCGCCCAGCTCAAGCAGGACAAGAGCAAGATCATCCTGCTCGTCGAGCACAAGATGGACGTGGTGCGCTCGCTCGCCGACCGCATCATCGTGCTGCACAACGGCCAGCTCGTCGCCGACGGCCTACCTGCCGAGGTGATCGCCTCGCCGATCGTGCAGGAAGCCTATCTCGGCGTCGCACCCAAGAACGCTGCAGGGAGCGCGGCATGAGCGAGCTTCTCAATCTCTCCGGCGTGCACACCCATATCGGGCGCTATCACATCCTGCAGGGCATCGACCTCGCGGTGCCGCAGGGACAAGTGACGATGCTGCTCGGGCGCAACGGCGCCGGAAAGACCACGACGCTGCGCACCATCATGGGGCTGTGGCAAGCCTCCTCGGGCGAGATCACGCTCAGTGGCGAGCGCATCGAGAGCCGCGCCACGCCCGACATCGCGCGGCTCGGCGTCGGCTATGTGCCGGAGAGCATGGCGGTGTTCTCCGATCTCACGGTGAAGGAAAATCTCATCCTCGCCGCGCGCGACGCGGCAATGGATGACAAGCAGCTGGAATGGATTTTCGGCTTCTTCCCGGCGCTGCGCCGGTTCTGGCTGTCGCGCGCGGGCAGTCTCTCGGGTGGGCAGAAGCAGATGCTGTCGATCGCGCGCGCCATCATCGAGCCGCGCAAGCTGCTGCTGATCGACGAGCCGACCAAGGGCCTCGCGCCCGCGATCGTGATGGCGCTGATCGAGTGCCTGAAGGAGATCAAGCGCAAGGGCGCGACCATTCTCCTGGTCGAACAGAATTTCTTTGCCGCCCGCGAGCTCGGCGACAGCGTGCTGGTGATGGACAACGGCACCATCGTCCATCGCGGCGAGATGGCGGCCTTGGCCTCCGACGTGCCGCTGCAGGAGCGGCTGCTGGGCCTGAGCCTGGAGGCGCATCAATGACGGACCTCGCCGCATCGGATCCGCTGCCGAAGCCGAAGCGCGACCTCGCGCCGGTCCTGCTGCCGATCGCGCTCGCGCTCGTCATGATCCCGCTGGTCGGCTCACCCTCGACCTGGCTGACGCTGACGGCCGCGAGCCTCGCCATGGGCATGATAATCTTCATCATGGCATCCGGGCTGACGCTGGTGTTCGGCCTGATGGACGTGCTGAATTTCGGCCACGGCGCCTTCATCGCGGTCGGCGCCTATGTCGCAACGCTGGTGTTCGCGCCGTTCGCGGCCTCCGTGCAGGCCGATTCGCTCTGGATCAACCTTGCAGTGCTGGCGCCGGCGGCGCTGCTCTCGATGGCCGTCTCCGGCGCGCTCGGCCTGGTCGTCGAGCGCGTGCTGATCCTGCCCGTCTACGGCCAGCACCTGAAGCAGATCCTGATGACGACCGGCGGGCTGATCGTGGCGGAGCAGACGCTCTATGCGCTGTGGGGACCGCAGATCATCCCGATGCCGCTGCCATCATCGCTGCGCGGCTCCTTCATCTTCGGCGACGTCGCGATCGCAAAGTACCGCGTGCTGGCGACGCTGATCGGGCTTGCGGTCTTCGTCGCGATCCAGCTCGTGCTCAACCGCACCAAGCTCGGCCTCTTGATCCGCGCCGGCGTCGAGAACCGCGAGATGGTCGAGGCGCTCGGCTATCGCATCCGGCGGCTGTTCCTCGGCGTGTTCATGACGGGGTCGGCGCTGGCCGGCCTCGGCGGCGTGATGTGGGCGCTGTATCGCGAGCAGGTCCATGCCTCCATGAGCGACGAGCTCACGGTGTTGATCTTCGTCGTGGTCATCATCGGCGGCCTCGGCTCGATCGGCGGCTGCTTCATCGGCGCGATCCTGGTGGCGATGGTCGCCAATTACGGCGGCTTCCTGGTGCCGAAACTCGCTCTCGTTTCCAACATCCTGCTGATGGTCGCCATTCTGATGTGGCGGCCGCGCGGCCTCTATGCGGTGACCAGCCGATGATGATTTTGTCAGGCGATCCGCCGCGCAGCCGCGTGCTCACGCTTCTTCTCGTCGTCATCATCCTGGCGCTGGCGGCAACGCCGTTCCTGTTCCCGGGCGCCAAGGCGCTGAACGTCGCGGCCAAGATCTGCGTGTTTGCCGCGCTGGTGGCATCCTACGATCTGCTGCTCGGCTATACCGGCACGGTGTCGTTCGCGCACACCATGTTCTACGGCATCGGCAGCTACGCAATTGCGATCGCGCTGTACGGCATGGGACCGAACTGGGCCGCGGTCGCTTCAGGCATCGTCGTCGGCCTGCCGCTCGCCGCGCTGCTGGCGCTCGCCATCGGTCTGTTCTCGCTGCGGGTGGCGGCGATCTTCTTTGCGATGATCACGCTCGCTGTCGCCTCCGCCTTCCAGGTGTTGGCCTCGCAGCTCTCCTGGCTCACCGGCGGCGAAGATGGGCGCAGCTTTCAGCTGCCCGAGCTGCTGCGCCCCGGCACGGTGCTGATCTCCAAAAGCCTGTTCGGCTTCGAGATCAACGGCCGCATCCTGACCTTCTATCTGGTGTTCGCGGTCTCGGCCCTGATGATCCTCGCGCTGCTGCGCGTGGTGAACTCGCCGTTCGGCCGCGTGCTGCAGGCGATCCGCGAGAACCGCTTTCGCGCCGAGGCGCTCGGCTTCCGCACCGTGTTTCATCTCACCTACGCCAACTGCCTCGCGGCCCTGGTCGCCGCCAGCGCCGGCATTCTCAATGCGCTGTGGCTGCGCTATGCGGGACCGGACACCTCGCTCAGCTTCTCCATCATGCTGGACATCCTGCTGATGGTCGTGATCGGCGGCATGGGCACGATCTACGGCGCGATCATCGGCGCCACGATCTTCATCCTCGCCCAGAACTATCTGCAGTCGCTGATGGGCGTCGCCTCGAAAGCGGCGAGCGAGGCGGGTCTGCCGCTGCTGCCGGGGCTGCTGCATCCCGATCGCTGGCTGCTCTGGCTCGGGCTGCTGTTCATCGCCAGCGTTTATTTCTTCCCGACCGGTGTGGTTGGGCGGCTGCGCAACGGCCGTGGCGAGAAGAGCGCCGGCACCTCGCATTAAGCGTCCATTAACGATGCAGCGCAGCGCGCGTTCCACGCCGCGCGCAACCAACGCGTGACGCGCGGCGCTCCCGCGTTGCTGGATATCCATACTATTGCGCAACTGGTTTAAGCCATGGGTAACCGGCTTTCCTAAGCATTGCGCCATCTGTCCGTAGTATTTCTCATCCTCCAGGGGAGTGGGATGCGCCAGGTTTTTGCTCGGATGGCAGCTGCGATGGTCCTGGCCGCGAAAGGCGGCCGGGACGCGGCCATGCGGCGGGGCCCGGTGCTGTGGTTGACGCTCTCGGGCGCCTTGCTGGTCGCCGGCATTTTTGCCGTGACTGCAATGGCCGTCAGCGAGTTTCGCGAGCGCACGCTGGCCAACCGCGAGCGCGAGCTGGAAAACACCGTGCAGCTGATCGCGCGGCACTTCGATCAGCAGTTTGAGGATTCCGACGTCGTCGCCGCCGAATTGATCGGGCAAATGCACCTGCCTGATATCACCTCGCCGCAGATGTTCCGCGAGCGCATGTCGGGGCCTGAGGCCCACCGCATGTTGCGCGGCAAGATCAGCGTGGTCTCCTATCTCGGCGACATCGCGATCTACGATGCCGACGGCGAGCTGATCGCCTGGTCGCGTGCGCAGCCGCTGCCCAAAATCAACATCGCCTCGCGAGCCTATTTCCAGTCGTTCAAGACGAACCCCACGTCCGAGCCGGTGCTGCTGGAGTCCGTGCGCAGCTTCCTGATTGGCAAGTGGACCACGGTCGTCGCACGGCGGCTGAGCCTGCCGGACGGCACCTTCGTCGGCGTGCTGGTCCGGCGAATCGATCCCGACAGCTACCAGCGCTATTTCGCCTCGGTCGCGCTGGCCGAGGGAGCCGCGATCACGCTGTTCGACCGCGAGGGCATCATGCTGGCGCGCTACCCGCATGTCGAATCGATGATCGGGGCCAACTACAAGAACGCGCCGCTGATGCAGAAGGTACTGACCCGCGGGGGGCAGCATACGCTCCGCGTCAAGAGCCCGGTCGACGGCACGGAGAAGCTCGGCTCGGCTGTCTCGCTGACTCATTTCCCGCTGGTCATTATGGCCACCAACACCGTGTCGGCCGCGCTTGCCGACTGGCGGCAGCAGACCGGTTTCATGGTCACCACCGCGACGCTGTCGGCCGCCGTGATCGCGCTGATCCTGTTCCTGATCATCCGGCAGATCGTCAGGCAGAACCGCGAGGCCCAGCAACGGCTGGAGGCGGAACGGCTGCGGCTCGACACCGCCCTCAACAACATGTCGCAGGGGCTGATCCTGTACGACGCGGGCGGCTATATCGTCACCTGCAATCGCCGCTACGCCGACATGTTCGGCCTGTCGCACGACGTGATCAAGCCCGGCTGTCACATCCGTGAGGCGATGTATCATCGTCAGGAGCGCGGCGCGTTCGACGGTGACGTCGAGGCGTTTTGCGCCGAGGTCATGAGGGTCGCCGCCGAAGGCACGGTGTCGACGCTGACTCATCAGCTGGCCAACGGCCGCGCCTTCCAGGTCATCAACACGCCGCTCGTACAGGGCGGATGGGTCGCCACGATCGAGGAGATCACCGAGCGCCGCAACCTGGAACAGGAGCGCGACCGCAACTACACCTTCCTGAGCGAGATCATCGACCACATCCCCTCGCAGATCACCGTGAAGGACGCCCGTACGCGGCAATATCTGCTGCTCAACGTCGTCGCCGAGCAGCTGTTCGGCCAGTCCCGTCAGGACGTCGTCGGCAAGACCGCCTTCGACATCTTCCCCGAGGGGGCCGCCGCCCACATCACCGACGACGACAGCATGGCGCTGAAATCGGCCAAGGGATTGTTCAAGGACGAGCACGCCTGGCAGATGCCCGGCATGGGCCTGCGCTACATTACCTCGACCCGTATCGGCATCAACGACGGCGCCGGCGAGCCGCGCTATCTCATTCATGTCATCGACGACGTCACCGAGCGTCGGCGCGCCGACGAGAAGATCGCGCATATGGCGCATTACGATGCGCTGACCGACCTGCCGAACCGGACCCTGTTCCGCCAGCAGATCGAACGCGAGCTGGCGAACGTCGCCGATGGCTGCCAATTCGCCCTGCTCTACATCGACGTCGACGAATTCAAGGGCATCAACGATTCGCTTGGCCACCACGTCGGCGACGAGCTGCTGAAAGCGATCGCGGGGCGCATCCGCGCCTGCCTCAAGCCGGGTGACCTGATCGCGCGCCTCGGCGGCGACGAGTTTGCCGTGATCCAGACCAAGATCGAATCGTCCACCGACGTGCTGGCCTTCGTGACGCGGATCCATGAAGCGATCCGCCGCCCCTATCACTGCCTCGGCCACCAGCTCTCCACCGACGCCAGCATCGGCATCGCGCTGGCGCCGCAGGACGGCGCCGATCTCGACCAGCTCATCAAGAACGCCGACCTCGCGATGTACGGCGCCAAGGCGGAAGGACGACGGACCTATCGCTTCTTCGTGCCGGAGATGGATGCGAGCGCCAAGGCCCGTCTCAGCCTGGAGCAGGATCTGCGTCAGGCGCTGGTCAATGGCGGTTTCGAGATCCACTACCAGCCGCTGGTCAATCTGCACTCGGGCGAAGTCTCCGGCTGCGAGGCGCTGCTGCGCTGGCGCCATCCCGAACGCGGCATGGTGTCACCGGTCGAATTCATTCCGATTGCCGAGGACACCGGCCTGATCAATGAGCTCGGCGACTGGGTGCTGCGCACGGCCTGCAACGAGGCCGCGACCTGGCCCGCCCATGTGCGCCTTGCCGTCAACGTCTCGCCGGTGCAGCTCAAATGCGACACGCTGGCGCTGCGAATCGCGGGCGCGCTGGCCGCCTCCGGCCTCGCGCCGCACCGGCTCGAGCTCGAGATCACCGAGGCCGTGCTGATCCGCGACGACGAGGCGGCGCTCTCGATCCTGCACCAGCTCCGCTCGATCGGTGTGCGCATTGCGCTCGACGATTTCGGCACCGGCTATTCCTCCTTGAGCTATCTGAAACGCTTCCCGTTCGACAAGATCAAGATCGACCGCTGTTTCGTCGCCGACATCGCCGAAACCAGCGAGTCACCCGTGATCGTGCAGGCGGTGGTGAACATCGCCTCCGCCAGCAACATGACGACCGTTGCCGAGGGCGTCGAGACCGAAGCCCAGCGCGAAATGTTGCGCAACCTGGGCTGCACGGAAATGCAGGGCTATCTGTTCAGCAAGCCGAGGCCGGCGGCCGAGGTGCGCGGGCTGTTCGGCCCGCGCGATATCATTCCTGTCGCAGCGGTGGCCTGACATGGCAAAGCTCGTCAAGGCTCCCGCGAAGACCTTTGATGTCGCCGATTCCTACGCCGTGCGGCTGATGCAGCATCTGGTGGTGCCGACCTTCGTGATCGATCCGAAGCGGCGCGTCGTGATCTGGAACAGGGCCTGCGAACGGCTGACGGGCGTTGCCGCCTCCGAGGTGATCGGCACGACGAAGCACTGGCAGGCCTTCTACGAGACCAAGCGCCCCTGCCTCGCCGATATCGTCGCGCTCGACCGCCCCGAGCAGCTGCCGGAATTCTATTCGGAATACTCCGCACGCGGCCACAACGGGCTCGGCTTCAGCGCCGAGAATTGGTGCGTGATGCCGAAGCTCGGCAGCCAGCTTTATCTTGCGATCGACGCCGGCCCGATCCACGACGAGGCGGGCAATCTGATCGCCGTGGTCGAGACGCTGCGCGATCTCACCGACCAGAAGCGCGCCGAGATGGCGCTGAAAGAGCTCGCGAGCAAGGACGGGCTGACCGGGCTTTCGAACCGTCGCTCGTTCGACCAGATGCTGATGACCGAATGGGCGCGCGCGCAACGGACGCAAAAGCCGCTGGCGCTGCTGTTCGTCGACGTCGATCATTTCAAGCTATTCAACGACGCGCACGGCCACCAGACCGGCGACGAGTGCCTGCGCGAGGTCGCGCGCGTGGTCAGCCGCCATGCGGTACGCCCGCTCGACCTGGCCAGCCGCTATGGCGGCGAGGAATTCGCGCTGATCCTGCCTGAGATGAGCCGCGACGATGCCTGCGCCATCGCCGAGGAGATCCGCAGCGCCGTGTTTGCCTTGCAGATCACCCATGGCGCCGATGGCGCCGGCGATCACGTCACCCTCAGTGTCGGCGTCGCCAGTCACGTCCCCGGCGAGGCCGATGGCGCCCCCAATGGCCTGCTGGGTGCAGCCGATCAGGCGCTCTACGCCGCCAAGCGGCTCGGCCGCAACCGCGTCGTCTGCTCCGAGCGGATGCTGGCCGAACTCGCAGGCCTCGGCCGGGATGACGCGGCGGTTCCTGCCATCACCTCGCGCAAATCGGCCTGAAGCGCCGATCTTGCCTTTTGACGTCCGACGTCGCGGTCGCGCTGGGCGAGGCCAGCCTCTGTCGAAACCAAGACCGTGAAAACAACCCCATGCACAGTAGACGGCGGTCGTGGAATCAAAGGCTTAGCAGGAGCACAACCGATCCGACGGAAGCCCGCATGGAACGCCGCGAAATCCGGGATTTTCCCCGTGCGAATAGACCTCTCCGAAATACGCGACGTCGCCGATTTCGGAAAATCCGTTGACGCGTCGGGCAAAACAGTGGCATGATGGCATCATCGCAAGATCAAGGGACCGGTTGCCCACCCCTCGCCATTAGGCTATTGAGGCCTCGCTGCACCCGTAGCTCAGCTGGATAGAGCGTTGCCCTCCGAAGGCAAAGGTCACACGTTCGAATCGTGTCGGGTGCGCCACTTCGGTACAGATCTGCGAACACCGCCGGATGCCACGACGCGGCCGGCAACCGCCTGCTCTAGCGTCGCTTTATCTCCGACGATGCGGATGACGTGGTCGTCGACCTCGATCTGGTCAACGACACTCCGGATGTAGGCCTTACGGAAGGGGATATCGCCGGAGGTGATGTTCTCGCGCATGGCCCGTCCGAAACGCTCGATGGCTTCTGAATCAAACACGGTGGCGCCGGCCGTCTGGGACTTGATCCGTTCGAGTGCTGTCTTGGCACGATCGCGGTCGAGCTTGAGGCTCGCGATCCGCTGCTTGAGGACCTCATCGAGATCCGTAATCCCTTCCTCGACCATTTTGTAAAGGCGTTTCAATCTCTCGTCCGCCTCGGTGACTTCCGTCTGAAGGGTGGAGACGCGCCGATCGATCTCGATCGCCTTTTCGGCTCTCCTGGCCGAAACCGAGGCCAGAATCGCCGTCAATCGCTCCGGGTTAAACAGGCGATCCACCAGGTGGGTGGTTACCAGATCGTCCAGCTTCTTCATCGGGATCGAACGTCCCTTGCAGGCCATCTTGCCTTGGCGGACGCAGGTCGAGCAGGTGTAATATTTGTGAACGGTGCCGGACTTTGATGTTCCCGTGCGCAAGGTCATCGCCCCGCTACAGGATGCGCAGATGGTCAGACCGGTTAGGAGAATTGGACCGGTGACGCTGCGAGGTGCAGCGACGCGCGGATCCCGGCTTTTGAGCGAGGCGGCAACCGCATCGAATTCATTGTTGGGGATGATCGGCGGAACGTCGACTTCGATATGTTCGCTGCCGGGCTTCTCGCGCCCGGTCTTGGCGCAACGCTTGTTGAAGACCCATTTGCCGATATAGACCGTATTGGTCAAAATCTTATGCACGGCGGCAACGCCGAACAACCCGCCGGTGCGAGTGCGGTATCCGTTTTTGTTCAGCCAGGTCGCGCTTGCCTTGACGCCGAGCGGCCCGGATTTGCCGTCGCCGAGCCGATGGAGCTTAAAAATCGTCTTGACGGTTTCGGCTTCGACAACGTCGACGCAGAGTCGTTTCTTGATGCGCGCGCCTCGTTTCTCGACCTCCTCCACCGCATAGCCGAGGGGAATAGGCGAGCCGTTATAAAAGCCCTGGCGCGCATTTTCCTTCATTGCACGCAGAACATGCTTCGAGTTCTCCCGCGACTGATATTCGTCGAACAAGGCGATGATCTGCCGCATCATCACTTGCGCCGGGTCATCTCCCAGTTCCTGCGTGATCGACACGAGCCGAACACCGTGCTTGGCAAGTCGGCGAACGTACATTTCGAGGCCGAAGGCATCGCGGAAAAATCGACTAAAACTGTGCACGACGATGACATCGAACGGATGATCGTCGTCACATGCGCGCTCGATCATGCGCTGAAACTCGGCGCGATCTTCCTCCATGCCCGAGGCGCCCGCATCGACATATTCAGAGGCGGATTTCCAGCTGCGCGCCTTACAGTAATTTAAAAAGCTTTTCCGCTGGTCCGGGATGGACAGGTCCGATTCCGCCTGTCTCCCCGTGGATACCCGAAGGTAAGCGCAAGCGCGCAGGTTCGCGGCGTCGGGGCTTTTATTGTTTGCACGATCGGATTGATCTAACTCGACGCTCATGACTTGGACTCTATTTCCGCCAGCTCAAGACGGACAAGGCCGGGCACGTTCAACTATGCCCATTCCGCGAATCGTCGTCAAACTGCTATTTTTCGCGGGTTTTTGATTGTGCGCTCAGCAGAATTGGACAATCAGGCAATTGAGGCGAGGGTGACGGCGGATACAGATCGCGGCGTACGTCCCGACAAATCCAACGATTGCGCGAGAAGAGGCGTCGCGCTCATCATAGTCGGTGGAGCGCTCGTTATCCAATTCGATTTTCGACATCGAGTTCAGAGGCCGCACTTCGAAATCAACATCGCCCCTCTTGAACGCGCTTTTGATCCTTTCGAATTGCTGGAAGTCGCAAAGATGGATTTCGACATATGCTTTACAGTCGAGCGCGCGTTTCAGCACGGCGACTTCGGCCAGCAGGCTGCGATGGGCGCAGGCGGCCGCAAGCGGTGCGGCCGTTTCGATGGCGTCGCCCACAAAGCGCTTCAACAGCAGCTCGCTGGAGGCGAGTATGTTCCGGGCGTTTTCGGCGTTGGTCATGTGCGTCATTTTCTTCCTCTTTTGGAGTTGTGAGTGCTTTGCTGTGATGGTCGTTAGAGGGTCTGCAGTCAGCTAATGGTCGCGGGTGGCGCCTCCGAGAATTTCGTCGAGTAACTCCCCGAGGAACGTTTCCAGCACGTCGATTTCGGCCTGGGTCACCGGGATGATGTCGGGCCAGGTGTCGACGACTGGGAACGGGTCTGTGGAAACTGTCGCCGGGCTCGCATCACTCGTTGCTGCCGGAGCGAAGCCGGTACAGTCCAAGGGATCGGTGCGTTGGCGAGAGAGGGGCTCAGTCAAAGGATGCCTCCCTCGACTTGCTCCGCTTTTGCTGGGTCTCAGGCTCTAGTGATAGACCGGTAAAGCCGGCCTCTCGACGAACCGCAACATCGAGCTCGATCGCGTCAAGGGTGGTCTCTCGAACATGGGCCAGGGATAGTCGCTTTGCGAGCCAGGCGAGTCGCTCTTCGGAAGAAGGCGCAGTAGCTTTTACCTGCTGGTCCAGCGGAAGCTCAGCCGCAATGCTTTTGTCAATCGAGGTGGCGTCGATAACAAAATTGGTCGACTTGCGGGCGCGACTGGCCGCGACATAGATCTGGTGGCGATCGAATGCGGGATCGACGAATACGATCGCGTTATCAACCGTCACCCCCTGGGCTTGATAGGTCGTCGATGCGTACGCCCAGCTGAGGCGTGCCCGCCCCTTGTGGTCCGCAATATCGTCGGGGCTGAACGTGATGCGGCGTCCCGCAACCAAAGCTTCGATCCGGACCGTCTGCTGCTCGTCCGGGGTATCTGTCAGGATCCGCTTGACGCCGAGGACGGTACCTATTGTTCCATTGATGACGCCGAGGGCGTCATTTCGCGTTCGGAAGCAAATGCGATCGCCCCTTGCCAAGGCGAGCTTGGTCGCTTGCCCCGAGGGGGTCACCGCAGCAAAAACAACGTCCGGACCTGTGATGCGGCCTTCTGAACGCAAAATGCCGCGGACGGCCACGGAAATCGCGCTGACGTCGGCGTTTGTCCGGGCCAGCAGCAAGGGCTCGCTGGCCGGGTGCGCTGCACGCTTTTCGCGCCAGCTCTCGACCATCGTTGCGATCGTAGCCGAATAGCCGTCGGCCTCCTTGAGATGGCCGTGGTGAGCGTATTCCGTCAGCGCCTCCTCGGCGCGGCCGTTGCCGAAAGCATGAATGGCGTCGCGCTGCCACTGATCGTGCTGACGCACGATCGTCTCCACGCGCGCGGTCTCGATCGCGCGTTGAACCAGGCTGAGACCCGGCCCGCCGATGGCCTGCAGTTGCTTCGGGTCGCCCACACAGATGAGCTTCGCGCCCGCTCGTTCGACGGTCGCCAGCAACAATGCCATATCGCGCGAATTGACGAGCCCGGCCTCGTCAAGGACGAGCACGTCACCAGGCCGCAAGAAGTCGCCGCCGTGACGCGCTTTTTCGAGCCACGAGGCGAGCGCCCGCGCAGGAATCGAAAAATCGCTCTGAAGGGCTGTGGCCGTCTTCCACGCTGTCGCGGCGCCCAGTACACGTCGCTGCCCGCTTTCCTCGTACAGAGCAACGACAGGACCAATGGTCGTTGTCTTACCCGAGCCCGGCGCGCCAGCAACCACGGTGATCGCGGAGGCCCCGGCCATCGCGAGGGCCGCCTCGATTTGCTCGCCACTGAGGCCGGCCTGCGCGCACCGAGCACGAACGCGGTCCGCATCCAGCGCAAAGCCATCGCGCGCGGCGAGGCGAGCTGCGCAGGCCACTACCTCACGCTCCAACACCAACATCTCTGGCGTCGAGTAACGCGGCCGGTCGAGTTGGTCCCGCCCGATCTCCACGAAGGCTTGCGTGTCGAGCAGTCGCTGGATCTCGACATCGATCTGCGTTGTCGGCAAACCTGTTCCGACAAGGGCCGAGGCGACTGCGCGCAGCAGGTCCTTGCGCTCGATGACCGATTGATTTTCGGTCAGCAGCCGCGGCAATTCGGTGAGGCGTTCCGCCAGCAGGCGTTCCGAGGCCTCGTGATCGAGAATGTGATCGGGGTGGCGCAGATTATCGACGTAGTGTTCGACGTCGATACCGTGCGCCTTGGCGGCTTCCGCCCAGATTTCCTCCCGGTGGCGAGATGCCACCTTGTCTTTCGAGCCCCGGGTCGCCTTCGCGATCGCGCCGGCCAGCGCGGGCGCCTCCGTGCTGGCGAGCCCATATTTTTTGAGCTCGTTTTTGATTTCCTGCCTGCGCCCCGAAAAATAGTCGATGTGGGCCTGGTCAACACCTTTGATCTCGAAGACGCCGTTGGGACCGATGCGATCGATCTCGAATCCGAGAGCCTGCACCTCATAGGCCCATGCGGCGTGCACCTGAGCGCCCAGGGTCATTTTGAGGTCGCGCTGTGCGATCGAGTGCAAACCGCCCACCGTGCCATCTGCACGCGTTGCCAAATTCAGGGCAACGCAGTGTAGGTGCCAGTTTGGGTCCGCAAAGAATTTTCCGTCGTCATGAACGCTGGGGCGGCTTTCGCCGTGGCGATACATGGCCGCCGAGAGGGGCACACGTTCGACGCGAATCCCATTGCGACCGCGGCGGGCGTAAGTTCCCTCGCGTTCGAGCAAATCGAGCGATGTTCTGGCTGCGCGAGCTAATGCTTGATCGAGTTCTGTGCGCAGCTCGGGGGACGCCAGCGCCCAGATCAGTGCCAGTGAGCGCGGGACGGAAAACGTGATGTCATAGGCCGGAACACGATTGCCGCGCCGACCGGGCGCGCTTGAGTTCAGTGGCGTCCCATCTGCCGCCAACCCGGCATACAGTCGCTGAAACACCACGGGATCGACTTGTGCGCCGTCGACCAGACCGAAGTCGCCTTGCGGCGCGTACCAGACGCCCGGCGGCTCCCGGCCGCCTTCGTAGTATGAGCCACGCCGATCCCGCTCGGCTTCCCGAGGGTAGTAACTGGCGTCGGCAGCGATGCTCCAGGTTGCGACCACGAATTGGACCTCGATTGAGGTCCGGAGAATTCGTCATCTGCGCGCTGGCTGATGGGACGCTTATCCTAAGATAACGAGCCGCTCAGAAAAAAAGTCGAGACCGTCGCCGACAGACGCAGATCAGGTCGGTATACACGTTCGTAAACCTGCAAATCCTCTCTCGGGGCGCGTGCCAGCGGCTGCTATTCCTGCACAGTGGCTAAGCTAGTCGCCTCTTGGCGGCCGAGGCCGCCTCTTCACTGACTTACCTTTGCGCTGAAGCGCATCTTTCTCAGCTCTCCATCGATTGCAGCCCACTCGCTCAGAGCATCTTCGTGACCGCAGAATCCTGCAAAGTTGCAATGCGACGTTCATACGCCTATTTAGGTCATTAGCAATCAAGTGTCTCCCTAACCGTGGATCAGAGAGAAGAACCGTGGCGACAATGCTCACGCAGGCGGGCCCGATGCTAGAAGCAGAATCCGTCGAGCAATTCGATCTGACGCCGGAACAGCGTGACACTGCGGCGCGACTTGATCGGCTGCTCGGAACCGCGGTTGCGGATCGCTATACAGACTTTTGTCGCCTCGCAGCCGGGGCCTGCGAGTTGCGGGTGGCTAGACCCATCGCCGCCCACGCGCTCCGAGAACTTGACTCGCTGCTGCGGCATATTCTCGAAGTCCCCATGGATGCCCGAGCTGTGGAAGACGAAAAGACTACTGAGCTTATTGAAAAAGCACGGCAGAGTCTGATTGAACACGGCTTCGACGAGCCCGCAATTCAGCGTGCAGCAAAAGCTCTGAAGCCGCGCTTCAGTCACAAAAACCAAATCCGCGCAATTGTGACGCGTTTAGGCCTCGCGCCGGACGGCGACGTTGCAAAATGTTGGATTGCACTTTGCGACGGTGCCGGACGAGCCCATGAGCGCTCCTTTCATCATTCGCTAGCGGTCGACGACGAGTTCCGGACAAAATACCAGCAGCCTCTCGACACGGTGATTCGTGCCGTCGCTATCGCCCTCGAAGGCCGCTACGTTGCCTTGATGCGTCGCGTGGAAGAGCTGGCTGCTTTACCTAATCGCTCTGAAGCGGTCGCGCTCTTTGCCAGCGAAATTCCCGGCACTCTTCCTCTTCAGAAGCATTTTTTTGAGAGACTTCAAACGGGCGATTGGCTGCCACATCTTGCCGCAAAGAGGCTCCTTGGCGAGCCGCTTGCGGATTCGACGAACGGCGATGAAATACGCTTTCGCCAATGGCCTGCCGGAAGTTTCCTCCTCAGGATGGCGGCATCGGACGATGCTGTCACGCGGAAAGGGGTTGCTGACGCCCTAAGGACTGTTGGACCGTCGCTTCACCCAAGCATCCATGAGAATGGGTTAGAGATTTTAGCTGCTCTCCCAGCGGACGAGTCCGCGCAGCTCATCGATCTGGCGGTCGGTTGGCTGAGCCGCGAGAACAGATCATTCTTTCTTCAGGCTCCCGAAAAGCTTCTGAAGAAGCTGGCCGAAGCCAAGCAAACGAGCGCCCCACTCACGGTTGCCAGAGCGCTTCTCCAGATTTGGGACCGTAACGGCGAGATTGCCAGCCTCTATGGCCACCATATGTATGAACATCATCTACCGTCGATGGTGGTCCCGCTCACTAAGGCCTGCGGCGAAGATGCTGTCCGTCTGTTCATCGAACTTCTCCAGCAGGCAATACGCATCACGGATAGAGATACGTGGGGTTATCACTCATCTGAGCCGGTCGCGAGCGACGAGCGAGCCCAGCACGATATCTATGATGCGCTCCTGAGCGCCGTGCGCCGTTCGGCCGAAACGCTTGTTGCGGATAATCCCGCCGAGATGCGTGGCACCATTGGCATTCTAACTTCTCAAGACTCGAAGATGTTTACGCGGATCGCGTTGCATATCCTGGCCCAGAATCCCGCTGCCGCACCGGAATTAGCCAAAGAGTGCTTGCTTGATCAGGAACTGATCGAAGCGTCGTGGGCCCAGGACGAGTACGCCTCGCTCGCGCTCGCGTGGTTTCCTTCGCTGGCGGCCGAAGAGCAAAACAGCATATTGGCTGTAGTTGACGGTATTCCGAATAAATATCGCGCTGCGTGGAAGGCGAGATTTGAGGAGCACACGAAGGCACCTCCGACCGCCGAGAATGAACGCAGATTCGATGCGTCATCGATTCGGGACGCCGTTTGGAAATGGCGCGCCGTTCTGCCGCCTGAGCGGCAAGAAGCCCTGAACAAGATCGTCGCCGAACTCGGAGACCCGGATGCTTGGAAACACCAGATGTTTCCCGAGGAAGTAAGTCCGTTAACGGGAGCGGACTTCTCATCAAGGCCCATGCCGGACATCGTAGCCTTTCTGAAATCGTGGCGTCCCGAGACAGGGCCACAGCGGCAAACCGTGACGGCGCTGGCTCAGGAACTCAGGACCGCCGTAGGTAATGATCCCAAGGCATACGCCGCCGGTGCAGACCAGTTGATCGGCTTAAAACCGATCTTTATTCGACGAGCGCTGGAAGGTCTCCAGAACGCAGCGAACAATGCGCAAAGTTTTGAGTGGGGCAACCTACTAAAATTGATTGAACATGTCTTCGCTCAGCTGCATCAAACGATTGATCCAACTACGGTCGTTGATGGCGACGACAAAGATTGGGTTTGGGCTTGCAAGGCAGCGTGCGAGACGCTGGCAGCGGGATTGCGGCGCGGAGCCGCGGATATCGGATTTGAGCATGCCGACATGGTTCGCCAACTCGTGCTCACGATCACGAAATCGGCTCCAAAGCAGCCCGAATTTACCGATTTCGAAGAACGCTTCGCAAAAGAGCCGTTCTTTGCGGCTCAAACCACTGTGCGCGGACTTGCCCTCGAACTCTGTATTTTCCTAATGTTCTGGCTGAGCAAAGACCAATCCAGCGCATTCGGCGTGTTACCGCGGCAGACGTTGGCCAATCTCCCCGAAATTCAAAATATCCTCGATGCAGAACTGGCCGATAGGTCCCCGAGCGGTCGCATCCCATATGCCATCATGGGGGCGCATCTCCGCTACTTGCTGTACTTCGGCGAAGAGTGGCTTAGACCGAAGATGAAAGCGCTCTTCCCGGCCGATGATGACGCTTTGCGTCAATCGGCATGGCTCTCGTATCTTGGGTTTGGCCGAGGGCCGCTCAACGACCTGATTTCCGATCTCCGCGATTGCTATGCGGCGGAAATTGCTCAGTCCGGCACGTCCGACAAACAATCCGACCGAGACTTCCGTCAAGACAGCCTGTGCCAGCACCTCATTATCCTGCATCTCTGGGGCGGCCTGCCGGACGATCTGCTTGAGCAATTTTGGCGCGATGCGCCAGCGCGCATGAAGCGCTATGCGATGTGGTATCTTGGCACTCAGCTCGACCTGCCGAGCACATCGCTGCCGGACGAGATGCGGAGCCGCGGATTCTCATATTGGGAACGACGGCTCTCGGCAGCGATTGCCGCACCTGATCCTGAGCCATTCCGTTCCGAGCTAGGCGCTATCGGACAATGGTACGTTCGACGTCAGATTGACGATCAATGGCTCTTGGGGCAATTGACCACCATGTTGCAGGCCGGGTTCGTTCCGACCGATGTATTCAGCGTCGTCGATCGGCTTCATAAAATGTCGGCAAATCATCCAGATCAAGCCGTTGCCGTGCTCACGTCGCTCTTAAGGAATCCGCGTGTCGATCGGGCGGCCTACGTTACTCAGCGCGAGTTCATCCGCGGCATCTTGAGCGCTGGTATTAGTAGTGAAAATGCGGAAAGCAAATTGCTCGCGGAGGAGCTGATCGGATTTCTCTCGACGATCGGTGAAACGAGTTATATCGACCTCGTTCGGACAGCCGCCGCGTAGTCCTTGCTCACATGGCCAGGAGGCGCAACAATTCGGCGCGGCCGAGTTCGCGGCGTTCTAACAGCGCTGCGGCGACTATTTCCACCAATGGCCAATTCTCCTTGAGCAAGCCCTCCGCCTCTTGCCTCGCCGACGCCAGATAGGCGTCACGGTCATCTTCGAAGTGCACGCCTTCGGTAACGAGTCGCTTCGCCCAATGATCGTCGTAGGCATCGCCCTCATCATGGGTGCGCCCTGGAAATTTGATGTCGTGCGCTATGGTTCCGGCAACTTCGATCAGCACGCGCGTCCTGATGTATTTCTTTTTTGCCTCGGACTGATCGAAATGACGAAAACCGCCTTGAGGCGCATCCTGCTCAAATTCCGTCTTGCCAACCGCGCCTCGGCCGTCCGCGATGATTGATACCGAAAGCGGATAGCGTTCGAGCACGCAGCCGATAACCGCATGTCCCGCTTCGTGATAGGCTGTCTCCTCCTTATTTTCTTCGTGACCTGGCATGGTGGCGCTTTTGCTGTCTGGTAGACGAGGTCGAGTTTAGCCCGTCAGCGCCCTTTCGAAAACAACCAATCCGCCAACCAAGGCGTCCTCTCACTGTGCCCGGTTCTGCCGAGACGCGCGTGCCTGTCAAAGCCGCTCGCTTCCTGCTCTGCGTTGCGTGCAGCTCCGCGCCTCCGGTGTCCTTCGGACAGCTTGTGACAGCCCCGCTTTTCCGCCTCGGCTTGCGAACGGGCATCGAGGCCGCCGGGCGAACCGGAAATCGGTTGCCGACATTCCGGGCCAGTTGCCGCTGTTCCGAGGCCGCCACGAAGCCGCGCCTGCCTTAGCAGGCGCGGCTTTTGCTCGACCGGAAAGAAAGTCGCCGAGAGCGTACGTTGTCGCTATTCTAAACAGCGACGATTCATCCAAGCGCTGTGTGATCACATCCCATGGCATTTCCGATCGGGCCAGACCCGCGTTCCCAAGAGCCCGAGACCGACTTTCTCATTCAGGACCCCTTCGGTTTACGGCGGGCCGTCACGCCCGTCTTCGCCTTTGACTTGAACGACGGAATGCTAGTCGACCCAGTCAACGGGCTGTCGATCGGCCTCGGCACATCTTTCTATGTAACACCCTTTGGTCATCAGCTTTCAGCGATGCACGTTGTTACAGATTTCTTAAACGAGCTGGGCGTTCCAATCCGGCCAGGACCCGAAAAGAATTTGATCCAGCCCGAGCGCACATGGATCGGCATCTACCAAGATCCGGGCCTCGTCTTCGGCGCTAGACCGGCAGGAAGCTTGTTACTCGCAACCGACTTTGTTCTGTTCCCAGTCGATCAATTGCAGCACCCGTTGGCCGTGACATTCACATCCGAACAGCTCAATTACGTGGAACCATCGCTTGATCTTGCGAGCTGGAACATCTCCGGCCTTAACGAGCGCAGAACGACATTTCTTCCGATGCGGGTTGGCTGCCGCGCCAGTATCGCCGAGGGAGATCGCGTGCTGGCGGCCGGCTATCCCGAAATAAAAAGCTGGCGGCGGCCAGGCGCACAGATCGTTTCATTCCAAGAGGAGATGCGAGGCTCAATTGGCCGGGTTACGAAAGTCGATCGCACATGGGAGCAAGGCCGCAAGGTCTGGCCGACGTTTTCGGTCGATGTTCACTGGAAGCCAGGCATGAGCGGCGGGCCTGTCTTCAACGAAAACGGTGAAGTCGTCGGGATTGTCAGCCGCGGTGGCGCTCTATCCGATGAAGCGGGTGGATGGGGACACGCCCTATGGCTTGAAGCGCTGCCGTATCGACAAGACATTTATGGCTGCATTGATCCAATGAATCCGGGATGGATACTGGGCTGGGGCGTTTGCAACAACGCCCATTCGCTGGTCGAACTTTTCCCGACCCGCGAAGGAGCCGAAGCATATGCCGGAATCCACGGTCCGGGCTTAAGCGTGCGGTATGTTTCGACGCAGCATCCCGCGCGGCTCGGAAAGTCAGCCGGTTGAATGGGGCGACAAGTCACGTCGCGCCAGCACGAAGCGAATATTGCGCAAAGTCATGCACGCGGCAGCTCGCTCAGGCGAGCCTTCGGGGTACATCGGCAGCGTCGCGGCGATCCGGGATGCCAGGGCGCAAAGCTCCGTACGCGTCAGGCGCATCAGTTCGTTGATTGTCAATGCTTGCATCGTTTCCTTCATCGTTTTTCGACCGCGCCAATCACGGCCTTCTGACGGAAGCCCTGCGACGAAGGAGGCGGCTGCATCGCTTGCGACGGAAACGAAGAGGACGAGCGCTTTAGCGCTTGCCGCCATGAGCCGACGCACGGTGCGAAATGGCCTTAAGAAGGATGGGTCTGGTGTGGCCGAGATGGGGAAACGGGTGCTGACAATTCAGCAGGACGCACGCAAGATGGGGCTTTGAGGGCCGACACGGCTTGATGACGAGATGGCGATGTATCTGAAGGTTCAGAGCGTTGAGGACGTTGATCGCTACATGGATCGATTGCGCGCCTCCGCCCGCCGTGCGCAGGAGTGGCTTGCAGCTCAGTCCGGTGATCCGCTCGACCTCCTAAGCAAGATCAAGTTCGATACCGTCGGATACCATCCGATCGAGGACCGCTCGCTCAACTTTATCGAACAGATCAACCAGACCTGGACGTTTGCGGTCGCGCTTGCCGCAGCACGGCAGTTGCTTGTCCTGCACCCGGAGGTTGGCGGCTTTCGGCTGGCGCCGGGTGCGCATGCGTCTATTCCGCTCGACGTCATGAGCGAGGCCGAGGGAGAAGTTGGAGCCGAGACTTTCGCTGCGGTATCACCGCGCAACAACGGCAAGCTCGTGGCGGACCTCGCCAAAATGGCGCAACGGCCCGAGAAACATCGCTATGTCTTTTTCATGTCGCCGCGCCATCTGAAAGCCGAACGCTTGCCACAGCTCGAACGCGACGGCGTACAGGTGTGGAGCGTGGCAATTTAACGCCACGCGCCGAATGGGTGTTGGAATCAACGAGGTCGGCGTAAGGACCAAAGTCGATCGTCCAAACCGAGACGCTTATCAGCTCCTCGTATCTGCGCTGCGAGAGCTTGCTGTGCCTACGGAAATCCTGCGGCTTGCAGCCATTCACCTTACAGAAGTGACGTTCGATCGCATCGAAGATCGCGGGAGTGAATACGCCCGTACCGACCATGACATTAACAAACCCAGGATGCTCCACGAAATGGCACATGCGGCAGATCGTTCGCAGCCCGACCAGGAGGGCGACCCTCGTCTTTATGTTGTAGACCCAGTCTTCGTGCGCGTGCCTTTCAGAGCCGACCGGGCTTGATCCGCAATACTGGCAATTTGGCACTTGCTCGAACTGGACTACCCTCAGCTTGTTCCACCGCCCGCGCGTAAGGCGCTTACGAAGATTCGCGCCCCATAGGAGCGGCGGGACCATTGAAATGCCGACCTTGTAGTTGGCCATGGGTTCTTTCCCTGAATTCTGTGCCGTCGCTCGCCGAATGGCGGGCCACGAATCCATAGCCAGACCTCGAATCTCGCTTGCGCGGGAGAATGGCGCTTGTAAATCTGGGCGCATGGTCACCCTCGCCAAACTTTGCGCCGAGATGGAGCGCTCGCAGCGTCTTTTGACGCCGCGCGCCGCCCGTGATTGGTGGACCAAAGGCTTACTGCCACGGCCGCAGCGTCGCGGCCTCGGTCGGCAAAAGGGAACAGAGACCTTTTGGGTCCAGCCACGCGTTATCGACCAGGCGAAGGCAACTTATGATTTGCTCGCGCGCCACAGTCGAACCTACACGGTGCGCATAGGTCTATGGCTCTTGGGCTTCCCGGTTGAACTCAAACTTGTTCGTTCTGCATGGGCGGAGCTTATTGAGCGCAACCGCCCCCACCGCGGTTCCTACTCTGGCAAAATGCCGCTTGATGATGCCGTAGCTCGGCTTGCTGCCGCAGTAGGGCCGTCGTTGCTTCGGCCTCAGGCTCCCGCCAGTCTCAAGCATAAGGCGACCGAGGTTTGCGTCGAATTCCTTTCGGCTTTTTATGGTGTCGACGAGGAACCCGAGACTTTCGGGTTAGCCGCGGATCTGGCCGCAACGATACCCTACTGGTCCAATGGCGCTTCGCAGCCCTTATCGTTCGACGACGCGCACATCGCGTGGATTGTTGCGCAAACACGTGATTGGCTTTCGTTGCCCGTGCAGCGGCAGATTTTGCGCACCGCGAACGACCACGAGTTTTGCCGTGCGCGACGATTCCTCAAAGTCGGGCTCGGAATCTTGGAGCGCACCGCCCGCAAGCTTCCAATCGATCAACGCCAAGCTCTCCAACAACAGAGCCACATTTTCGTCGTGATCTTCGGTCGGATGCTGCTGTTGCCATTGATCGCTGCTCTGAGAGACCCGTCGTCTTCGACGCATGTCCCTATGCTTCTCCGTCTTAGCCGGGGCGCGAAACAGCAATTCCCGCCATTCAGGAGGACCGCAATTTGATCGGTTGGGAGCGAGAACCCTTCGAGCTAATTAATGAAGGGCATTTTCAGGTTACGAAGCCAGGGCCATTGCACGCGCCGGTTCACAGCTTTTCAATTCGCCGAAACGAAAAGCTCGACATCATTTTGGAGACGCGCGGACCAGCCGACGCCAAATCATCGGCACCGGAGGTCCCTTCGGGTACCGTTCGCCTGAATACCGACACCGTGGAGCTAACGAATATTGCGGGCATCAAAGCAGTGCTGAGCGGCATTCAGCCCTATTCCTTCAAGACTTCGCACCACTATGGGGAGAACCGGCATGTCTTGACCGAAGAGGCTCGGGCACACCGAATAGATGCCGTTATCGGTGTAGGCAAAGAACCCGCTTACATCATTGATTGGGTAGATAACGTCCCCGGTTCATTTCACTGGCCGGATACGATCAGGACGGATGTATCAACAATTACCACCAGGAGCATCGCTGAAAACAACGATGGCATAACTCTGACCAGTTCAGAGGGTCGCGAGGGTTTCGGCAAGCATGCAGCGAAACTTGTTGTTGCTGGCGCTACAGTTTTTTTATGCGTGCTCGACCGAGAAGAAGCCGATGGGCGCCTAAGGCCGGGATGCATTATCTATGTCGGAGCGCCCGACCAAGAGTTTCGCAAACGCGTAAGAAATGCCCTGTCATTCGCGCTCGGCGCCTTTCTCGTCGACCTAGGGAGCGTTGCGTACACAGACGAATGGGCGGTGCAATCGTTCCGATTGAATAGTGCCTACAGCATCGGAAGGAGAGTTTTTGATTTGCAGGTTCTGCATCCTGCACCGCTCCATATGAACTGGCAGCACGGTATCGATCGCGTGCCTCTCAACCGCATCGTGAATGCCATCGTCGAAAAATATGATGAAATCGATTTCGGAAACCTAGGGTGGGCTTACTGGCACGCCTTATGCGCAACGCCGCACATCGCCGGTGTGCATTTCGGAGCCGCAATCGAAGCGTTGCAGCGGCGGTATATCGCGGCCAATCCGACTAAGATCCAGACGAAGATCATTGACGATCGCGCTCTCTGGAGCAAGTTCAGCGATGCGGTTGACGGCGTGATAGCCAACTCGGCTCTACCTGAAGAGAGCAAAGCAGCACTTCGTCAAAACATTGGATCACTGAACAAGGTGCATCAGAAGGCGAAAATGGACGCCCTTCTACGAGACCTTGGTATCGTGCTCGGACCGGAGGAGGCGCTTGCCTGGAAACGCCGGAACGATGCAGCTCACGGTAATGAAATGGAAGCCGGAGGGGAACTGTCGCTGATCCAAGACAACAAGTTGCTGAAAGTCGTCTTCCACCGAATGTTGCTGCGGATCACCAACGCAAGCGACTTGTATTTTGACTACGCGACGCCCGGTTTTCCGATCCGGCGCCTCGTCGAACCCTCGTCGTCGGCGTCAGTCATTCTGCCCGGAAGATCATCATAGGCTCGGGATAGGGGAACACATATACGACCTGAAACCCTTTCGTATCCAGAACTGCCGTTTCTTCGAGCACAAGCTTGCCGCTGTTTTGGATGCGGTCAGCGACAAGCAGCAGTCGAACATCGGGCCCCGCAGCAGCACGGTAGCCCTCCAATTCCGCCGACTTCTTCTCGATCGCATCGCGAATGATTGGCATCGGGCTGCGATCTACCCAGCCCACACGGTGATTGATACTGAACCATTCGGGCCGGAATGATTTGGTGACATGTAAGCGAAGCCCGCGGCCGTTATCGATGACCACATGATGGCCTATTGGCTTGGCTGCAAACTCCTCCGCCACCAATGCCGGAACGATGGTCGGCATATTATCCGTGGTTAGTCGACCCACGATCTGCACGCGCAACGTTGTCGGCGTCACGCTCTCGTATTCACGCCGCAACTTTTCGATCTGCCGATGAATACCGGATTCTTCTCGCTTTATAACCGATCCCGCTTGATCTTGGGCGCCTATGAAGATTTCTCGAACTTCAAGTCTGAAACGCTCCTGACCTTCGGTTACAATGAAATCCGGATGTTCGCGGTCCTCCTCCAGAATCCACACTTTGCCGGACAGCTTCGCAGCTTCCTCGACGAAGAACCGCTCGCGGCGCTTTTGATTGGGTTTGGTCACTGTCGACGAGCCCTGAAACCTGCGTTCGCCGAAATGTAGCACAGTTGGACGCCCGGCGCTTCAGGAGTTGCCGGAGCGAGCGCTATCTGGCTCTCTCGCTGGATCGCCCTCCAGAGGTGGCTAGACTGCCCCAATCCAAAATGGGAGGGGCCAGATCGTTGGTGTCCAATGACTATCCGTGGCTAGGTGAGGAGCAATGGCGGTCGCGGTGGGACGCATTTCGCTCACTTCGATCGGACCGATCTTGTTGAGCACGGCCGCCATGCGATCCTGTCCAACGACGTCGCCAACAACGACGTGATATGTCGGTGTGTGCTCGTTGGACCAGAGGCGGATTTCCGCCATAAGCATAAGACGGTCATCACTCGAAAACCCCGTCGTCCGAAGGACGTACCCTTTATCGGGTTCGGGCTCGGAAATTTTAAAGTTTCCCCCAACAATGAACGACGGATTTGGCCGTGCCCCCAGTATGTAGGGCAAGCAAATTGGCCGGAAGTCGCTCGGTTCCAGTGCGCACAGCAAGTTACAGTAACCGATCTTCGCAAGCAGCCGTGCAAAGCTCTCCGGCACGTGCCGCGCCTTCGATGTCAGCGGGATACCAAAGCGCTCCTCGAACGTCTTCGCTTTGCTGTCGTCATGGATGGCAACCAGTTGCCAACCGGTCGACATATCCAGGGTGTCAGGCATTCCTTCGAGAAGACCCGCGCGATGCATCTTGTAGAACAGCATGGCGGCCGGGTACTCGCTGTAAGGCACTTTGACCTTGTGGCTTGGGTTGTGCGCATCGGTCAGGACAATGTGTGTCTTTCGATCCTTCTTTCTCCGGCTTGGCGCATTGTAGCTTATGCGAGCATCTCCCCAAAGGCCGCGGGCAACGTCTTGCTCGAACTTCTTGGTAATATCTGCGCACGAATGGCAACTTGCATCGTCAAGTATGTGCTGGCCTCCCAACGAAAGAGGCACGACATGCTCGTCGGTGAGAGGCACATCCCGTTTTCCGCAGTAAATGCAGAACCCCCGAGATGGAATGATCGTATGGCCGTGTGTCATGGATGCTCAATATATCAGATAAGTGTGGGGCGCGTCCGGCATTGCCGGTCGGGCTCTACTCGCTACGCTCCCCGAGCCGCTGAAGCGTCTCGGCCATTGGGTCACGATCCCTCGCGCAATAACCTACTTTGAGTTCTGCCAGATGAGGCTTCCGGCAAAGCCACCGAACATTTGGACGATATGGTGGAGACGCATAACGATCTTGTCCGTTTCCTCGTTCACGTCGGCATCTTCCGGCACTTTGAATATCTCACGTACGGCAGCGCGATCGCTGACCATGTCACCGGGCTCAAAAAACCAATTGTGAGGTTCGTCTCCAAGAGAGATCGAACCGATGGCGTCGGGATGTTTGGCGACGAGCGACGCGAGAGCGCGCTCAATCGTCTTCGGATCGTAGTGGAATGTCAGGTTATTGCGAAGCCGCCCCATCACCTTTTCGAATTCCGGGCTTCCGATAAACGCCAACAGCGCTTCGAACCCTTTCTTCGTGAAGGGATCGCTCCTCTCAACTGCCTTCCGAAGCTCTGGGCTATCGCGGATCTCCATAACGATTTTCATTGCTTCGTAGATGTGTGAGACTTGAAGACGAATAAAGTAGATTTTCGCGCCTCGTTCGCGATGCTTCCTGGCGGCTCCGGCGTCCTCGGTCCATCGGCGTTGTGCGTCCATGGCAAGGCTCATATCGTTGATCACCATCATCAACCGAATCAGCACCGAGCCTAGCTCTCCCTTTGACGCGATCGTGTCATTCGGCTTGCAATATTGACCCCCTAAGCCGGGGGATCGGCGTCCAAAATTGACCCCCTACAGATAGGTCTGTTGCGCTGCCTGCTTTGGA
>NZ_JARXWB010000043.1 GCF_029892425.1 Bradyrhizobium sp. BR13661
GAAGGCCAGGGCCAAACTCGGCCGCGCCTATCCAAAAGTCCCGGCTAAACCGACGAAAAAACAAAGAGTCAAAACCTCTGTGCAGAGGTACTAGTCCAGCATGGCAAAGCCGAGCGAACCCGCCATAAATGCAAAGAAGCCGATCTGCGGCGCGAATCCCGCCGAGTCGGGAGGTCGCCATCTGCTCGGGTAGGCAATTGCGGCCAGAGTCAAGCCGGCCATCAAGTCACTGGGCAGGAGGCCAACACGATAACGCGCCAGCGATTGGAAAAGCCGCCAGGACGCCTCGGCCGCTCCATCCAGGGCCTTCAGTCAGAATCCCTCTTTGATTGCCTATTCCATAATAGGATTGCTCCATTTCCGGGCCTGTTTGGACACCCATAACCGACAGCTCTTATTCAAGTCGAAACATGTCCCGCATGCGGTCCCGCACGATTGGGCCTCTAAGCAGGCCCCCAGGATCGGCTACGGCCGCGCTGCCGCGGGCAGGACCAGAACCACCTTCATGCCGGAAGGAGCCCGCACAGTATTGCTTCCGGTTAGAACGGCGTGCATTTCTTTGACCGAGAGGTTCCTTTCATCTTGGGGAGAGGTTCGCAGCGCACCGCATCTTTGATCCGGGGCCGGAAGAGAAGTCCGTCTCTTCTTCGCCCCTGCAGCCTCCTCCTCTCCCAGATCAGAGGCCGCAATTTCAAACGGATTATTCGGCGAGCGGCTCAACGCTCCAGCCCGCGGCCGAAACTGTGGGCTCGAGGCTGAGCCGCCCAATCACCTGCTCCAGAACCGTATCGCTTGGCGCATGGGCGGTCAGGTGAGCATGCACCTCGACCCGGTCGTTGCCCTCGATGTCCGTGCTTTCGAGGTTGCGCAAGCTGAGTTGGCCCGTAGCCGCTCCCTGGAGAAGCAGGGCACGAACATGGGCTTCTTCAGGGCTCCGGCAGACGATCCTGACTCGGTAACGAAAGTCGGTTTCCGCCTGCGCGATTGGCTGACGATTGATCAGGCGTACGATCGGCCGTAGCAGCAGGTTGACCAGAATGACGAACGCTGCGGCAACGCTCGCATGCAACGGATGACCGGAGCCCGCCAACAGTCCGATCGCCGCCGAGCACCAGAGAGTGGCCGCGGTGTTCAGTCCGGTGACCTGCATACCCTCCCGAAAGATGATGCCGGCGCCGAGAAAGCCGATCCCGGAAACAACTTGCGCCGCGACACGAGTGGGGCTCCCGTCTCCCGGGATCAGGCTCGCAAAAACCACAAAACTGGCGGCTCCAATCGCCACCAAAGTATTGGTACGAAGCCCGGCCATTCGCTGCCGCCACTGGCGCTCGAAACCGATACCGGCCCCGAGGAGCATTGCAACCGCCAGATTGATAAATGTCTCCTCAATCGATGCCATTTGGGCTTCCTCTGCTCGATGCTGGACGAATACCGTTTTCTTTGCCGACCACCTACATCTTGACGCCCCAAGGGCCTAACGCAAACTGGACGTGCAGAATCCGGCCTGCGCGATATCGCGCGTAGCCAATACAAGGTCATGACGGCGCGAGCTGGGAAGCATCATTGGATTGCAGGGTAGAGATGATAAGTGCCAAACGAGCAAACATGCCTTGTTGGCACAGATCCGCTACGCGGCGAAACCGGGCATCGGCAGACCGAAGATTTGCAAGATGAAGAAGATGTTGAGCAGCAACACCAGCGCCGTCCCCAGCAGCGCCGCGAGGAAGGTCAGCCGGCTGTTGGCGAACTGACCCATGATGTCGCGCCGGCTGGTGAAGATCAGGAGCGAGATCATCGGCAGCGGCAGTGCGATCGAGAGCACGACTTGGCTGATGACAAGAGAGCTCGTTGCATTCGCTCCGACGGCGACCACGATAAATGCGGGCAGCATCGTGACCAGTCTGCGCACAACAATCGGGACGCGAAACCTGAGGAAGCCCTGCATAATCATCTGACCCGCCATCGTTCCTACGGTCGAACTCGAAATCCCGGAGGCGATGAGCGACAGCAGGAACACCGCCGCGGCGCCGATCCCGAGCAGCGGAGTCAGCGTGTGATAGGCGGTTTCGATTTCCTCGACGTCGGTATAGCCGGCATGGAATGCGCCTGAAGCCATCATGACCATCGCGATGTTGACGAGGCCGGCTACCGCCAAGGCGATGATGACCTCCTGGTTGGAGAAGCGCAGAAGCTTGCGCCGCTCGGCGTCGTTATGAACCGGCGTACGGGCCTGCGTCAGGCCGGAATGAAGGTAGACCGCGTGCGGCATGACGGTGGCACCGATGATGCCGACCGATAGCAACAACGCCCCGCCGTCGGGAATCTGCGGCAGGACCAAATGGACCGCAGCCGCCGCCCAATCGACCGGGGCGATGAACAGTTCGACCACGTAGCAAAGGGCGATGACGCTGACCATGCCGCCGATGATCAGCTCGATCGGACGGAAGCCCGATCGCTCGAACATCAGCACGCCATAGGTGACGACCGCCGTGACCGCCATTCCCGCCAGAAGCGGCACGTGAAACAGCAAAGATAGACCGATCGCGCCACCGAGAAATTCGGCGAGATCCGTCGCCATCGCGGCGATCTCGCTCGCCGCCCACATTGCCCACACGACCGGCTGCGGAAAGTGGTCCCGGCACATCTCCGCAAGATTGCGTCCGGTCACGATGCCGAGCTTGGCCGAAAGTGCCTGGAACAGCATTGCGATCAGGTTGGCGGCGAGCACGACCCACAGCAGAGCGTAACCATATTTCGCGCCGGCCTGGATATTGGTCGCGAAATTGCCGGGATCCATGTAGGCGATCGAAGCGATCACCGCGGGGCCGGCAAAGGCCAAATAGGCCCGCAAGCCGCTGTGCCTGCCCTCCAGCACCTGGCGCGCCGCAGATACGGTCCGCTCGGAAAGCGATCCCCGCGGGACGACGGTTTCTGTCACTCGGCTCATGCAGCCCTTACATGAAAATGTAGCTCAGGCTACGAGTTGGGGAACGATTTGTAGATGTCAAGACAGTCCAAGGATATAGCTTCTGCTACATTTTTGACACGACGATCAAAATGTGTTCTCACTGAAGCGGAATCCTCAGCCCGTCAGGACCCGTGCCATGGTGTCGCCGACATCAAATAAGGCGCGACAATCGAGAAAATTGCCCAGCGAGCTCATTCAGGCGCGTCGCTTCGGCAAGACCCGGTCGGCCCAATCGACGGCCTTGTTTGAAGACTATGTGGAGCTGATCGCGGAGCTGTTGGCGGGTACGGGCGAGGCACGTCCGACCGACATCGCAAGACGCCTTGGCGTATCGCACGCTACCGCAATCAAGACGATCTCTCGCCTGAAACGGGCGGGTCTGGCGACGTCGCGTCCGTATCGCGGGGTGTTCTTGACGGAAGAAGGGCGCTCCCTGGCCGAGCGCGTGCACGTTCGCCACAGGCTGGTCGTCGATCTGTTGCGCGCCGTGGGCGTTCCCACCGAATCCGCCGAGGCCGACGCCGAGGGCATCGAGCATCACGTGTCGGAAGTCACGTTGCGTGCATTCGCGCAGTTCCTGAAGGCCCGTCGCAGCAAGCGCTAGCCGCTGCTCCTGCGGCAGGCGCCCCGTCTTTCACACGGAATGATCGCGGCCTCGCTTGTCGGGTGTTTTCGCCGGGACTCCCGCGCTTCCCCATATCGTGGCAGCCGCCCTGGCTTTGAGCTTGCGCCACGGGCGACTTGTTCAACCGTTGTCCCGCGCAGGACCAGGATCGCGCGGCTGCTATTGCGAGCTATTACGAACATTTCAAATTCTTCAACCAAAACACATATTTCGGATTGACATCATCAAACTAGAGGCGCACTTGCGAAACATCACTTCGGGAGTCGCATCTCGGGTGAATCGCAACACAGAAAGAAACATGGGCAGTAGCAGCTTTGGCGTCGTGACCGCGTCTGCGCGATCGACGTCGCCGACATATCCGGTCCGCGGCCTTGAGGATCGTGTGAGAGGCTTAGCTCGAGCTTAGGCTCCTGTCTGCCGCTCGCCTCCGGCCGTTGACCCCAACGAAGATCGGAGGTGAGCGATGTTCACGGCATTCGCTCTTTTTATACTCGCCTTCAAGGTGTTTCCGAGCCGCGTCAGCCTGCCGACGGCCCGCGAAGTGCCGCTGAACGCGACAGCTCCGCAGACGGCTCGCCGCCGTCCGCCGAGCCGCCGCCGGCTCATTTGCACCTGGGTGCCGGACGCACAGACCGGACGGCTTTCCTGCGTTTGGACCCACGAGCCTTCGCTTGGTGGTGGCGCGCGCCGGTCACCATCAGCGCCTGGAGCGTCGTGGGATCCTGGAGACGACGCCCCGCGGCGCCGCCTCGTTGCGGCCTGATCACCCGAACGTCTGCGCTCCACTTGTGGAGCGTCGGTTTCGCACCCCTTCCTTTTCCATCGAGCGCCCCGAGCGTTCAAATCAATCGCAGTGAGACGATGATGAACATACACGTGCACACACCCGATGAGACCGAAACCGCGGTGCTCGACGAGGCCCATATCGGCCATATCCACGGCGCGCTCGGGACCATCTTGCACGGCGATGTCGGCCCCCGTACGACCTGGCGACATCGCCTGCAGACGCTGCTCGCGATTCTAGGGCCCGGTCTCATCGTGATGGTCGGCGACAACGACGCTGGCGCGTTCGGAACCTATACGCAGGCGGGTCAGAACTATGGTACCGCGCTGCTATGGACGCTGGTGCTACTGATTCCGGTTCTCTACGTCAACCAGGAGATGGTGCTGCGTCTCGGCGCGGTAACCGGGGTCGGGCATGCCCGCCTGATCCTGGAGCGGTTCGGACGCTTCTGGGGCGCTTTTAGCGTCATCGATCTGTTTCTGCTCAATGCGCTGACCATCGTCACCGAGTTCATCGGCATTTCGCTTGGCCTGTCTTATCTTGGCCTGCCGAAGGAGCTCGGCGTTGCGCTTTCGGCGGTGGTGATCATGGGCGCCGCGAGCACGGGTAACTTCCGCCAGTTCGAGCGGTTCGCCCTGGTGCTGGTCGCGGGCAGCCTGGTCCTCGTTCCGATCGTCATCATGGTTCACCCGCCGATGACCGAGATCGTGCATAACCTGATCGTCCCGCAGTTCCCGCAGGGGGCCAAGCTCAGCGAGGTCATGCTGCTGATCATCGCCATCGTCGGCACGACGATCGCGCCCTGGCAGCTGTTCTTCCAGCAGAGCTACGTCATCGACAAACGTATCACGCCGCGCTTCATTCGCTATCAGCGAGCCGACCTGTGGATCGGGATCGTGCTGGTTATCGTCGGCGCAGTCGCCATGATGGCGTTCACCGCCCAGGCGTTCACCGGGACGGCCGAATTCGGCCAGTTCAAGGATGCTGCCGCCGTATCCGCCGGTCTGGAGAAGTATGCCGGCCGGCTGCCGGGCGTGCTGTTTGCGATCGCGCTGATCGACGCGAGCATCATCGGCGCCGCGGCGGTCTCGCTGTCGACGGCCTACGCCATCGGCGACGTTCTCTCGCTCAGGCATTCCCTCCACCGCAAACCGAAGGACGCCAAAGGGTTTTATGCGGTCTACTGCGGCCTGATCGTGGTGGCGGCGGGCCTCGTCCTCAGCCCCGGCGCCCCGCTCGGTCTCCTCACAAACGCGGTCCAGACCCTAGCCGGCGTGCTGCTGCCGAGCGCCACGGTGTTTCTGCTGCTGCTGTGTAACGACAAGGCCGTGCTCGGCCCGTGGTGCAATGGACGCGGCATGAACCTGTTTACTGGAGCGGTCATCGCGGTGCTGGTGATGCTTTCCGTGGTTCTCACCTCCTCGGTCCTGTTCCCGGAGGCGACCGACGAGACCGTCATCCTGAGCCTTCTTGGCGGGGGCACCGTGCTCGCGCTCGTGGCAGCAGTAATGAGCGGGGCGCTCGGCCGAAAGCCGGCCGATTCGGCCAACCTGGCCGAGCGCGAACACTGGCGCATGCCGCCGCTCCATCGCCTCCCACCGGCGCGGCTCGCCGCCGGCAGCAAACTGTGGATGCTCGTCCTGCGCGGTTATCTGATCGTCGCCGCAGGGCTCGTCCTCGTGCGCATCGCCCAACTCGCCGTCTCGGCGGGTTGAGCGACGGCCAACTTCGCTGGCCCGGTTCTTTGAAGGGGGGATCGATGGACGAACACCCTAGCAGGCCTGCTGTCGCGGCAAGCGGCGCAGGCATTCCGATCTCATTCAACCAACTAAAGAAACACACGTTCGTCGGGACGCAGTGAACGAGAAGCCTTGCGCTCTCGGCATGCGTCGAGCGCTGGGGCCAACCAATGTCGTCGAAAGTCTCTAACGATATCACTGCCAATCACAAGATCAGCCGCCCCTTGGCGGTGTTTCGAGAAATCATCGCTGAAACAGTCGCTGTCGGAATTGCGCTTGGCGCTCTCTCCTGCGGAGATCGCGCTGCGGCGGCCGATGCGCCTGCGCTGCCGGCGAAAGCGCCTGTGGTGCCCCCTTATTATGATTGGAGCGGATGGTACGGTGGCGTGAACCTCGCTTACGGATGGGGAAGCGCGAAGTCCAATCCGTCTTTGCCCCCCTTCAAGTCGTCGGTCGGATCGCTCTTCGGCGGCCTGCAGCTCGGCTATAATCGTGAGTTGCCCTCCCGCGTGGTGCTCGGCGTGGAAACTGACTTGTCGTTCCCGAACTATCTCGACTTCGACGACATCATCTGGTCGGGCGTGAACGCAAATGGTCGCGTCACGGAGAAGGTCGATTATTACGGCAGCCTTCGTGGGCAGATCGGATACGCGCCAGCCCGATGGCTTATCTACGCGACCGCCGGGCTCGCCTACAGCCAAGGCCGTCTCACCGAGGATCCGTTTGATCCGGCGACCCAGAAGAAGATCGGTTTTCGCGCCGGCTGGGTGGCGGGCGCGGGCGTCGAGGCGCCCGTTGATGGCAACTGGACCGCTCGGATCGAGTATCTCTACAGCAATTTCGGCTCGTTGAACGTGATGCTGCCCTCGGGCACGAGCTACGGTTCGACCTTCGATCTGCACACGGTCAGGCTCGGCCTCAACCGCAAGCTCGGCGGTTCGGCCAAGGAACCGAGTGGCGCGGGCGACACGATCACCTCGCCCATCTACTGGGAGATGCAGGGCCAGTCGACCTACATCCAGCAAGGCTATCCGGCATTTCGCTCGCCCTATTACAGCACCAACAGCTTCACCCCGGGGGCGCAGTCGCGAGAGACCTGGAGCAACAGCCTGTTCCTCGGCGTTAAGCTGTGGGACGGCGGCGAGTTCTACTATAATCCGGAATTGATCCAGGGATATGGCCTGAACGCGACGTTCGGCGCCGCCGGCTTCCCGAACGGCGAGGCCCAGAAGTCGAACTTCTCCTATCCTCATTACATCACCTCGCGCCTGTACCTGCGGCAGACCTTCGGCCTCGGTGGTGAGCAGGAGACGGTCCAAAGTGACTACGGCCAGATGGCTGGGAAACGCGACGTCTCGCGCCTCACCTTCCAGATCGGCAAGTTCGCGGTGCATGACATGTTCGACAACAACACCTACGCTCAGGACCCGCGCACTCAATTCCTGAACTGGTCGATCTGGGCGGCCGGCGCGTTCGACTACCCCGGCGACATGGTCGGGCTGACCTACGGCGCGGCGGCGGAATTGAACCAGCAGGCATGGGCCGTGCGCGCCGGCTATTTCCTGGTTGTCGTCCATCCCAACACCAATGACTTCGACATGGAGCTCGGGAAGCGCGGTGGCTATGTCGGAGAGTTCGAAACGCGTTATGAAGTCCTGTCGAGGCCGGGCAAGCTGCGCGTCATCGGCTGGATGCATGACACGCTCTCGGGAGGATACCGCGACGCCTTGAATCTGGCGGCTGCAACGCCCGGGCTGGACCTCACTACCGCGATCGACCTGACCCAGCAGGGCCGGATCAAGTACGGCTATGTCTTTAATGTCGAGCAGGCGGTCACCGATGACATCGGCGTGTTCGGGCGCTGGAGCTGGAACAACGGCAAGAACCAGATCTCGGCGTTTACCGATATCGACTCTAGCCTGTCTGGCGGCGTATCGATCAAAGGCACCTCGTGGGGCCGTCCCGAGGACACAGTCGGCCTGGCCGGGGCGGTCAACGAGATTTCCAAGGATCACCGCGACTTCCTTGCGGCCGGTGGCATGGGAATCCTGGTCGGCGACGGCCGCCTCAACTACCGGCCGGAGCGGATTCTGGAGACCTATTACACGGTGAAGGTTGCGAAGGACGCCACCTTCACCTTCGACTATCAGTTCCTGCAGAACCCCGCCTACAATGCCGATCGCGGACCAGTCTCGGTGTTGTCCGGCCGGGTTCACGCGCAGTTCTGAGGCCGATGTCTTGGCCTTTGTTGCTCAAGCGCTCTGGCTGCACACCTGGGTGTCAGCCTTGGCAGGCAACAAAGGCCGCTTGCGATTCACAAAAATGGCAGCCCGTCATCGGGTGGCGGCATGGTAAACTTCGCCGTGTCGCCTCGCCATTTTGCTCACAGCCGGAGTGGCTCAAATGACGAGCGATCGGGCCGCTAATCCGGTCAAAGGGTAAAGGTACAAAGTGATCAGGACGATCATCGCTGAAGTGCGACGCTGGGGGGCAATTGCAGCGCTTCGCCTTGCAAGCAGAACCCTGCGCTATGCGATGATGCTCAAGCGACAGCGCGGAATTCCACACAGCAGTCTTCTGGTCGTCTTGTCTGCCACGCGATCGCTAGAGCGTTTCGGATTGTGGTTGGGCCTCGGCGATCGACAAAAGCGAAGACAACGGGACCAGCGCAGTAATCACATCATCTGACCAGGCCATTTAACAGTTTTTGTGCAAGGACCAACCTGTCGAAATCCGAGTCGATGTCCGTGACAGCAGTTTGCGACGAGCGTCATGATCTGGCGAGGGCGTGATGCCGATGGCGCCCAGGCTCGTTATCTGACGTCCCCCGGACCACGGCAGGCATGGGTTTGCGGATCGCGTACGCGCCACTTTCCGCAACCAGGAAGAAAATCGCTCGGAGAAGCGGCGGGCTCCGAACTCTGCGGCGCGGGAACTGCCACATCGGCCCTCACGACGTTCTGGAGAGCTGCCTTGGTCTGAAACGATCCAGCGGCCCAGCTGTCCGACGAGAATGCGGCCGCTAACGCCACTATCAACGTTAGCAAGCTGGCGCGGCACATTGCAGTTCTCGTAAAAGCGAAAGTCAAACAATTGTAATCGCATATCGGGTGAAAGTACAGGATCCCTCGCGGATGGCTTTGCGAGTATTTCGCAAGAAATGCCGATTGACGCTCATCCGTCTTATTTCGAGGAAACATCCTCATCTAAAATTCACACGACCTAGTATGGGAACGGGAATTCCCGGACGCGGTATCGGCGCTCGAACCCAAGCCCCACTGCCGGCCCTGCCCGGTAGTAGTTGTTGTAGTAGGCCCGATCATACTGTCGAACGAGACAAGCCTGATCATCACGATAATCAAGCATTGGCCTGCGCTCTTGATAACGCGTCCGCCAGCAGGTGCAGTATTGGTCGCACACCAGCCTGACGAGCTCGAGAGGCGGCCGCAGCCCGCGATCCAATGCCGGCTCGGCATGACCAGCGAAGGTCAGCAAGGCGGCTTGAGCGAGAGAAACAAGCAACGTGGCCATGGGCGATCCCGACGGATTTCGGCAAGATAGTTGGTCGGTAACACGGCCGTGCCCTCAAATAACCTGAGACAAATACGAGCATCTAGCGGGACCATCCCTGCTTCGAGCCAACTGCCAGCCTGAAATCAATTCCAAGCTGAACCCTAACTGTCACAAATCCCGTATCCGGGATGTCCATCGTAACAGTTTACAATGGCGCTGGCGGCACGCTGAATGGGGTCCAGATTCATGCTGCCGCCCTAGCTGTCGAAAGAGAGCCGCCCGTGAGCCGTCGAAGAAGAGCTGCTTGCTCGACTGCGTACACGAATCAAACGATCATTAGAGCTGCGGCGGAAACCGAGGTGATCGCCGGCCGGGCCCCCACCGCGGAAAAGTTCAGGTTCGTGAAGGGAGAAAAAATTCGGTTCGAACGGTTCGCGAAATCCAGTCTCCGTGTCGGCCTCCTGGTCACCAAGGCCTCTTACTTTCGCTATTTTAGAGACCAGGCTCGGGCAAAATCCAAATGACCCCGCTCACCGACTTGCTACCTATCGCCCAATGTTGCCGGCCGAAGGTTCGCTTCAGGAGAGTTCGGATGGTTATCTACACGCAACGAAGGCAGGCGAACCGTGAAGCAGGATCCTTCGTCCTCGATGCTGTCTACAACAACGCTGCCGTTATGCAGTTCGGCAACAATCTTGACCAGGTATAAACCTACACCAGTGCCCACGATCCCTGAAGCATTGCTGCCGCGGGTGTAGCGATCAAAGATGTTCGCGAGGTCCCTTTGAGGAATACCCATCCCGCGATCGCGGACAGAAACCGCAATCTTATCTCCCTCCGTCGCTGCGATGACCTCAATAGAACTGCCGTCGGGAGAATATTTGAGAGCGTTTGATATGAGATTGCCGAACATCTGAAACAGCAATTTGACGTCGCCGAACACAGGCAACGGCGAAGTGCCCAGCCTTTGCGATATGTTCGCCTGCGGAGCGACCTCACGATGGACGTTACAAACCTCTTCCAAGACTCCCCGCAGATCGGTTTCAGCGGGGTGAAAATAGAGTTCCGCCTTACCTTCAACCAGACTCGAGGAATTGAGGAGTTTGTCGATTACCGTAGTCATACGGAACACCGCTTTGCGGATCTTTCCCGCGCGCTCGACGATGTCAGCGCTCGTGGCATCTTTGCTCGTTTTGGCAAGACGCTGCGCCTGCCCGTCGATTACGGTTAGCGGCGTGCGGAATTCGTGCGAGGCCATCGATACGAAATCCTGCCGCAGCTGGCTTAACCGCTGCTCCTCCGCGAGCCTCTCTTCCAGCATGCTCGCCTGTTGTGACAACGAGCGTTGACTGAGCATTAACTCAATAGCGTTCGTGCGGAAGACACTTAGCGCGCGGGCCATTTCGCCGATTTCATCGATGCGGTCGGCACCGCGTATCTCAATGTCGGCGTCGTTTCGCGCAAGCTTTCGCATGCCGGCCGCAAGCTCGAGCAAGGGCGTCGAGATAAAGCGCTTCACATAGAAAAGCGCTCCCATGACCAACACTACTGCAATACTCATGGCGAGGATGATCAGGGCCCTTGAATGCCGGTAAGCAGTATCCGCCGCATTGCTTGCGGCAATTGCACTCTCAATATTGAGGCGCGTAATACCGTCCAGCGCGTCGCTGCTCGCGTCATAGGCCGATTGCGAGGTGGTGCGGTAGAGGTTGACGGCCTCCGAAGTACGGCCCGCTTCATGCAGCTGCAGGACGCGGCCCACCACTTCGCGGTAGACGGTCCAATTCTCCTTGAACTTGGCGTAGAGCGCGGCGGCAGACGGCGCCTGGCGGAGGCTTTCGTAGCCTGTTTGCGCCTGCGTCACCGCTTTTCCGAGGCCTTCGATCTCCTTCCTGCCAGGCCCCGACTCCTGCCTTGGAGAGAGTAGATAGCGCCCCTCGGCGGCCCGGAAGTCCGAGGTAAAGTTGTTGAGATCCCCGACGAATCGGGCGCTCGGCAGCCAGATGTCACGCACGTCCGCCGAGATCCCGTTGAACTCCCGCAGCCGCTCGATGCTGAACAAGCCCAAGGCGACGATCAGCAGAAAGAAGAACAGGAATACCAATGACAGAACAGATTTCAGCGAACGCGCGCGCATGCCGCTCTTTTCGGTTGTGACTAAGCCTCTTGAACTTCTCGGATTTTCGCTTTCAACTGCTACTGTGATTTATCACATTTGCGTCGGTTCCGGATACCTTTTAAGGGCTGGTGGAACTACAGCCTCCCGTGGGCGAGCTAGGTCAAGAGGTCAGTGCTTTTCCGCGATCCAGAGACGCAGCGATGGCGACTAATAAGAGGAAAATTCTCTGTATCGAGGATGATCGCGAGACGGCAGCCCTGATCGTCGAAGAGCTGACGGAGCGAGGATTCGACGTCACGCTGGCCTATGACGGCGGAGAGGGTTTCGCAGCGATTTTCAGAACAATGCCCGATCTGGTCCTGTGCGACATCAACATGCGCGTGATGTCCGGATTCGAGGTTCTAGAGCACCTCACGAAGATCGCGCCTCGATTCAATAACATGCCGTTCATTTTCCTCACCGCCCTTACCGATCGAAGAAACGAACTGAAGGGGCGGCAGCTTGGTGCGGACGATTACGTCACCAAGCCCATCGATTTCGACATTCTGGTGTCGATCATCAACGCACGCCTCGCCCACGTTGCGCGAACCGACGTCTGGGTCAAGGAGGTAAATCTGAACCATCGCGAGATTGAAACCCTGACATGGGTCGCGCGCGGCAAGACCTCGGCCGAAATCGCCAAGATTCTGGGACTGAGCAAACGCACGGTCGACTTTCACATCGACAACGCCCGGATCAAGCTCGGGGTCGCGACCCGGACTCAGGCCGCCATCAAGGCGGTTACTGGCAAGCTGATCGAACCTTGATCTTCCGATCGGTTGGGAGACTCCAATGGATATGCGCTCCTCCTCGAGCGCAAGCACTCAGACCTTCCGTTTGTTAGCCGTCTGAAGCGAAATCCGATCGGGGCATTGGACCAACACCAGCCGTTGCACATATTCGGCAGCGCTCTCAGGAAACCATCCAGAACCAATATTGCGAAGTTCGTCGGACGATGTGCCGGGAACGATGTCATCAAGCAATTGCGCATAAGCCTGTAACACCGATACGTCCACGTGCCGTGTCGTTTCAGCAAGCTTCCGAAGGATCTTTGCGGCGGTCAGGTTACCCGTTCTCAGTGAGGAGTCGGCCGCACAATCGAGTTCGAGTCGAAGAAGTTCTCGTATCTTTTCCCGTCCGCTTTCTGCCGTAACTGCATCCACCTTCTTCATTGTCCTGGAACGATCCAACGATAGCGCTTCTCTTGGCGACAGCGCCAGTAGTGCTCGTCCACTTCCCATCATCCGATCGAACCATCTGGCCATCGTAAGCTCTTACTGACGCTTCGTGAGGCTACTCCCGCTCAACACGCCAACAGCGGTTTTGGTCGGGCCCCCCACGGCCGCTGTTCGGTCGGCTGGCCGGACCATGCTGGTGCCGTTGACGCTTGAACCGTTGGCAGCCGCGGCATTTCTCGATGAACTGGACGCCTGATCGCCCGGAGGCGCTGCGATCGGGGCACGCGCGGCCGTCGAGGCCTTCCCCGGGAGCGTCCCGTTGTTCGAACTCGCAGTCGCGGGGCCGGCGGTTTGCAGCTTTGCGCTTGCAGTGGGCTGGATCGGGCCCACGCCTGCTCCCTGCACCTTGCCAAACCCGCTCGGTGGTGATCCCTTGCCACCCTTGCCTTTCGGCGCAAACAGCATGTTGACATCCGGCCCGCCGCCTTTGGCCGACCCACCGTTGCCTTGATCGGCTCCTGTGCCCGATGCCGGCGTTGCCTCAACCCCACCCCCGGCATCCTGGGCGATGGCTGGACCTATGACTGAAACGCTGAGCGCGATGCCAACGAGCCAGACGAAGCGGATTCCACAGGTACGGCCTGCAACCATGAGAGCCCCTCGCTTACTCGGCAGGTGCGAAGCTACTGGCATCGCCTGCCCCCGACGCCTCTCCTTCTCTGCCAAGCAACATCACTCGAAGTGCCGGCACCACCACCAGGAGCATGATCGGCCCGATCAGCATGCCACCCACGACCACGGTGGCGAGCGGCCGCTGCACCTGGGCGCCGATGCCCTCGGAGAGGGCGGCCGGAAAAAGTCCGATGCAGGCCGACATTGCCGTCATCAGCATCGGCCGCATCCGCTGCGTTGAGGCCTGGAACATCGCTTCGACAGAGTCCGCCACTCCTTGCCGCGCCTGGTTGTAGTAGGTGATCATCAGAATGCCGTCCATGACGGACACGCCGAATAGCGAGACGAACCCGATCGCCGCCGAGATGCTGAAATCGAGGCCGGTCACGTATAGCGCAATGATGCCGCCAGCAACGGCGAATGGAATGCCGGCCAGCGCCAGCAGACTGTCGCGCAGCGAATTGAAGAGCCCGTAGAGAAGAACCAGAATCATCGCCAGGCTGATGGGCACGATCACTTCGAGTCGCTTCTTGGCGAGCTGCAGCGATTCGAACTCGCCGGCCCATAACACCCGGTAGCCCGGCGGCAGCTTCACGTTCTCCGCGATCCGTTCCTGGGCTTCGGCAACGGCGCCGCCAAGATCGCGATCTCGCACGCTGAACTTGACCGGAATGTAGCGCTCGCGACTCTCGTGATAGATGTAGGATGAGCCGGTATCGAGAGTGATGTCGGCCAACTCGCTCAAAGGTATATAGGCATTTGCTGCTGCCGGAGTGTTGATACCGACCTTGATGTTGCGAACCGCCTCAAGGCTTTCCCGGTACTCCGCCGGCAGACGGACCACGACGTTGAACTGACGGTCCGCTTCGAGCAATGCGGTCGCATGCGCGCCTCCAAGCGCCGCCTGGACCAGGGTGTTGACGTCACCGGTATTGAGTCCGTACCGGGCCGCCCGCTCCCGATCGACCTTGATGTTCAGATTGGGCTGACCGCGCACCCAGAACACGTCGAGATCCTCGATGCCCCGGACCTGGGCCATTTCGTGCCGGACCTGTCGCGCAAGCTCCTCGAGGGTCACGAGGTCGGGCCCGACTATCTTGGCCGAGTTCGCGCCTTTGACTCCGGACAGCTGCTCCTCGAAATTGTCCTGAATGTACTGCGAGAAGTTGAAAACGACCCCCGGAGCCTCGTCGGCGAATTCCTGCTGCAATTGCTTCGTCAGCTTGTCCTTGGTCAGACCGGCGGGCCACTGGTCAAACGGCTTGAGCGGCGCAAAGAGTTCCAGATTATTGAATCCTGCCGCATCGCTGCCATCGTCGGGGCGTCCGTGCTGCGTGACCACCGTGGTGATCTCGGGATGACGTAGCAGAATTTCGCGTGCCTTGTGAGCCACCGGTTCGCCGGACATCAGGCCGATGGTCGGCGGCATGGTCGCGCGAATCCAGAGATTGCCCTCTTCCAGGTGCGGCAGGAATTCGCTACCGAGGCGCATCATCAGCAATCCGGTCACACCCAGCATTGCCAATCCCAGGGACGCCACCAGCTTGCGATGGCCGAGCGCCCAGCGCAGCGCTGGAGCGTACACCGCCCGCAAGGCACGCACGACGATGGTTTCTGTCTCGGTGACGTGTTCGGGCAGCAGGAAAGAGCCCAGCACCGGCGAAATCGTAAAGGTCGAGATCAGCGCTCCGACCAGCGCATAGCCGTAGGTTCTGGCCATCGGATTGAAGATCTGGCCCTCCACGCCCTGCATAGTGAACAGCGGAACGAAAGCGGCGACCGTAATCGCAGCGGAAAAGAACACCGCCTTGTCAACCTGCAATGCACTGGCCAGAATCAGCCGTAACCGATCGGTCCAGAGATTGGGAGAGCCAGGTTTGGGCCGGGTTGGATCCGGACCCCACTGACCTTCGGAGAGGTAGCCCAGAGTTTCCTGCTTGTGCTTGTCGCTTGCCTGGAAGTTCCGGAAGATGTTTTCGACGAGGATCACGGCGGAGTCCACGATGATCCCGAAGTCGACGGCGCCGACCGACAGCAGATTCGCGTCCTGCCCCAGCAGCACGAGGACAATGACACTGAAAAACAACGCGAATGGAATATTGACGCCGACGATAATTGCGCTGCGCAGATCACCGAGGAACAGCCACTGAATCAAGAAGACCAGTGCGCAGCCAAAGATCAGGTTGTGCAGCACCGTGCGGGTGGTGACCGAGATCAGCGTGCCGCGGTCATAGAATGGCACCAACTTGACCCCGGGAGGCAGGGTGCCGTCGCTGTTCATCTTGGCAATCTCCGCCTCGACGCGCGGCAACACCTCGTTCGTATGATAGGTTCTGCCCATGACCACGATGGCCATCACCACGTCGTCATTGCTGTCCCGGCCGGCAATACCGAGCCGCGGCACGAAGCCGACCGAGACCTTGGCGACGTCCTTCACCTGCACGGGGACGCCGTTCATCTGGGTCAACACGACGTTCTCAATATCGCTGACCTTGTAACCCTGGGTCAGGTCCTTCTCGCCGCCGCTGTCAAACAAACCAACGCCCCGAATATTGACCGATTGCTGTCCGACCGCGATCTCGCGTCCACCGACATTGATATTGGAATTGCTGAGCGCAGTCGTGACTTGCTGGAGCGTGAGGTTGTAGGCGTCAAGCTTGTGCAGATCGACTTCGACGTCGTACTGCTTGGTCGTGCCGCCCCACGAGTTCACCTGAACGACTCCGGGAACCGTCAGAAGGCGGCGCTGTACGATCCAATCCTGCACGGTACGCAGGTTGGTCAATCCGAAATGCGGAGGTCCGGCCAGTTGATAACGAAGGATCTCGCCCGCCTGGCTGGACTGCTGAATATTGGGCTGCGTGTTGTTGGGAAGGTTGACACGCTGCTGAAGGCTGAGCGCCGCCTGGGTGTAGGCGAAATAGAATTCGACCCCGTATTTGAACGTGACTCGCACGAACGAGAGGCCATAGAACGAGGTCGAGCGAATGACATCGACGCCCGGTGTGACGGCAAGACCCACCTCCATCGGAATCGTGTAGTAGCGCTCCATTTCCTCGGCCGACAGACCCGGCGCCTGCGCGGTGATTTCAAGGATGACCGGCGCGGGATTGGGATAAGCCTCGATGTTCAGGTTGCGGAACGCGATCAGCCCACCGCAGATGAACACCAGCACCCCCAACAAGATAATGGCGCGCCGGGTCAAGCCAAATGCGAGGATTCCCTTCAGCACTTTTTATGCCTCTCTGATCGAGTTGCTGTTGGACGGATGGATGCGATCCACAACTTTTCAGCCGCCTGCCTGGCCGATAGCCAGCATGTTGCTCAGAAACAGCGCGCCTTCGGTGGCAACGAGTTCATCCGGCTGCAGCCCTTCCATGATCTGCCGCAGCCCGTCCTTCTGGTCGCCGATCTTGACGACGCGTTGAGTGAAACGCTTCCTGTCGATCGTGACCCATACCGTCATGGTGCCATCGCCCTGGCGCACCACCCCGTCGAGCGGCACGGCAGGTGATCTGACGGGAGCGCCGATCACGATCGAGAAGCGCGCGAACATGCCGGAGCGCAATTCGTGATCAGGGTCCTCGATCTCGGAGCGGACCAGCATCCGGTGCGTGTTGGGATCGACGTTCGAACTGATCGTTGAAATGTGCCCCTCGAAGATCTTGCCGGGATACGACATCACAGAGACCTTGACGTGCTGGCCGACGTGGATGGCCGAAACGTCGCTTTCAGCGACGTTGGCGATCATCCACATGGTCGAGGTGTCCGCAACCGAGAACGGCGCCGGCGCGCTGCCAGGTTGGACGAACAACCCGGGAGCGGCGTTGCGCGCGGTGATGCGACCGTTGATCGGGCTTTTCACCACGAGCGTTGAATCGGCCCGGCGCTCCTTGATGATTGCGTCAATTTCGGCGTCAGTCTTGCCGAAAATACGGACAGCATCACGCGCAGCTTTGTGCGCGCCTTCAGCGGTCTGCTGATCCGAGATTGCCTGCTCAACATCCTTCTGGGCGACCGCCCGGCTTTCATAGAGCGTCTTGAGCCTGTTCAATGCCCGCGTCGTCAGCTGCAGCACGCCGGAAGTTGCGATCAGGCTTGACGCGGCTGAAAGCAAATCCGGACTATCGATTGTGAAGAGGACTTGCCCCTTTTTGACCTCGTCGCCGACCTTGGCGAACGTCTCCAGGATGCGCCCCTGGTACGGCGTGAAGACCTGAAGGGTCATTTCTTCGTTGAAATCGATGCTGCCGACCGCCGCCTTCTCGAGCGGGAACTCCTGGTCCTTGACCGCCTCGACCTTGACGGTCAGCATTTGCTTCTCATTAAGTTCGATGCTCGGCATGCCGCCGACGACGCCCATTTTGGCTTCAGGAGAATCCGTCTTAGCGTTTGCGCTCGGGCTCACGATCTGGGCGCTCGACTGCAACCAGCCGTTGACGTAGCTGACTGAGGCTGCTCCAGCCAGGAAGCACAGCGCGCCACCCGCAACAACGACGATCACTCTGGATTGGACCACTGCCATCAATGCACCCATGCGAGAGCCCGGGCGACACCAGCACGCAGGCTTTGAAATCCCCGTAATTATGCCTCTGACGGACTTGGCATTTCACTGTGACAAACCCCGAGGAATTGCCGTGACAAATCACAGTTCCCGGCGAGGCCAAGTGCTCTAGCGTTCAGAGATCGTTTACCTCAGGCGATGGGACCGGGACCAAAAGCCCTTCGCTGTTCGGAAATGATCGGGGTTGGAATGCTTAGGTATCGTTCGGTGTTCGCGGCATCCTGCGCGGCGCTGCTACTGTCGAGCTGCGCGGTTGGACCGAAGTTCTCGTCGCCGCCGACGCCGGATGTCGCGCGCTATACACCCGAGCTGCTGTCCTCGCCCCACTCCAGCCCGGAGTCGCCAGGGATCGCCGGCCAGCGATTCATCGAAGGGGGCGATATTCCGACCCGTTGGTGGGCGGCGTTTCGCTCGCAGCCGCTCAACGACCTGATTAGGCTTGCTGTCGACCACAGTCCGACGCTGCAGGCCTCGGAAGCGGCGATCCGGGTAGCGAACTACAACGCACTTGCCCAGCGCGGCTTGTTCTTCCCGCAGATCAGCGGCAGTTCTGGCCCCTCACAAACCCTCCTGACGAACGCCGGAACCGTTTTCGGAGTCCCTCTCGATTCGGTGCCGCAGACTCGATACTCGCTGGTGACCCATCAGGTGACCGTTAGCTTCCTGCCGGATGTCTGGGGCGCTAACATCCGGGCCGTGGAAAACCTGGATGCGCTGACCGAGCAGGCCCACTTCCAGCTCGAGGCCGCCCACCTGGCGCTTACCGCCAACGTCGTCACTGCAGCCATTCAGGAGGCTTCGCTGCGCGGCCAGATCGAGGGAATCGAGCAGGTCATAAAGGTTGTGCGCGAGATACTCGAGCTCCTGAAGAAGCAATTCAATGCCGGCCAGGCTGCGCAGACCGACGTGCTGACACAGGAGGCGGCGCTCGCTCAGGTGGAGCAGACCCTGCTGCCCCTAAGGAAGCAACTCGCGGTACAACGAGACCTGTTGACGGCACTTGCCGGCCAGTTTTCCGCCGACGAGGTTCTCCAGAAGTTCGATCTGAAACACATCGCATTGCCGAGAAACCTGCCGGTGAGCTTGCCGAGCACGCTTGTGCGCCAGCGGCCAGACGTCAGGGCCGCGGAAGCGGCAATGCATGCGGCAAGCGCACAGGTCGGGGTTGCGATCGCCGCCCGTCTGCCTAGCTTCCCGTTGTCCGCGAATGGCGGATCGACCGGCTACAACTTCGCCCAGAGCTTTACCCCAGGCACAGGATTTTACGTGTTGGCTGCGAGTGTCACCGGCCCGATCTTCGATGGGTTTACGCTGTACCACAAGCAGAAGTCGGCCGAGGCCGCGCTTGACCAGGCCGATGCGCTGTATCGCCAGACCGTCATCACGGCGTTCCAGAACGTCGCAGACGCTCTGCGCAGCCTCCAGCAGGACACACCGGCGGTGCAGGCCGCTATCAAGTCGGAAATGGCCACAAAGAAAAGCCTCGATCTGATCAGAAAGCAGCTTGTCCTAGGTCTGGTCAATCAGGCAACGGTATTAACGGCCCAGCAAGCGTATCTCTCCGCCGTGATTGCGCGAGTTCAGGCGGAAGCCACACGACTTTCGGATGTCGCAGCCTTGTTTATGGCGCTGGGCGGCGGCTGGCCAACCAACTGCCCCACCACCGACTGGCGCGCCTGCGTGTTTGACGCGGTCCAGCTGCCCAAGGCTGAAATGCCGAAAGCCGAAATACCCAACCCCGAAATGCCCAAAGACACCACCAAGTCATGAGCCATCCCGGATTGAGTTCGGAGAAACCGCAATGACCAAACGAGTATTGATCGGCGCAGCAGGGCTCCTGGCGGCCGGCCTTGTCGCGAGTCCTTCGTTCGGCGCCGACCAGACGGAACGGGTGTACTACAATTACAGCCGGCCGAAGCCGGTGTTCGAGCCCAATTACGACTGGAGCGGCTTCTATGTCGGAGTCAACGTCGGCGGCGGTAAAGCCCACGCCTGCTGGGATGATGCCTTCAGCTTCGGTGTCTTGAACAGCCCAGCTATTTCCGAGGGATGTCACAGCACGTCGGGCGCAATTGCCGGCGGCCAAGCCGGATATCGCTGGCAGAGTGCGTTCGCGGTGCTGGGTGTCGAGGCGCAGGGCGACTGGGCCAATCTGCGGGGATCGAATATCAGCCAACTCGACCCTACGCTGACGAACCGAACCATTACCGATGCCATCGGCTTATTCACTGGGCAGGCCGGCGCGGCATGGCAGAACGTACTTTGGTACATCAAAGGGGGCGCAGCCATCACGAACGACAAGTATGATGGCCTGATAACCGGAACGAGCGTCCTGAACGACAGGGCCTCTGGAACACGCTGGGGCGGAACGATCGGAACGGGTATTGAAATCGGCTTTGCGCCGAATTGGTCGGTTGGTATCGAGTACGATCACCTCTTCATACCCAGCCGGAGCATTTCGTTCACCTCGCTCAACGCGGCTGTTGCGCCGATCGGAATGCAGACCCGCGTCGATAACGTTCGAGAGGGAGTCGATATGGCCACGGTGCGCGTGAACTATCGATTTGGCGGGCCTATCGTCGCAAAATACTGATCGGACCAGCCTGCAGCTTCGCGTCTTCGATGCCGAGCGAAAAATCAACGCTCGGCGAGCCATGTTCGACTGCACCCGAGGATTTGACGTGACCCAGCCGCGACGTACGAAGGCTGCAATATGGCTTGCACGCTCCGTGGCGCTGCTTTGAGGAGCGCGATGGGCAAGCGTGCCGCCTCCTGGACCGCGTTCATTTCGGCGTTCGCCGCAAGCGCCCTTGCGCTGCGCGTCGCCCTGAACTTGGGGCTCTTTGCAGCAAACGGTGAATCGGTCGGCTGCGATCTGACTCTGCAATCGCGGTGGGCTGCGGTCGCGGCACTTGCCGCTCTCGTATCGGCGATCGCGCAGATAATACGAAGGGCTTCGAGGTAAAAGGCAGGCGGATTCGCCAGAGCGGGGACCTTGCGTCCTTCGTTCTGCTCAAGTTGTGCGCCGATCCCTCCCTATTCGCGGCAGCAGCAAAATGGCAGCCATTGGCTTTCTGCCGCCCGGACCGATATATGCGCCGCGCCGAAAATCAGAATACTATTTCAATAACATACGAGTTCGCAGTTCTGTTCTGAATGGCGCGACGTTTCGCAAGACGCGGGGTCGCCGCTCTGGGCTGGGTGGGTGCGGCCGGGGCAGCTTGGCGAATCCGAGGTGCCCTCAGCGCGGGGGTGAGCGACCTCCTATGTGTCAACACTGCTCTATGGGAACCGCCAAACGCGCGATCAGCGTGACGATCTCATCAAGGTTCTTATTGTCCGCGTCCTCAATGAGCAGGGCAAGCCTCCGAACGCACTCGTCATCACTGAAGACTCGAACACCTTGCGGCGCGGTTGCTGATGTTTGGGTGTACGGCATAAAAGAATTCCCCCAGATTGATTCGCGGGGACCATCATAAGCAAGCCGACGTAACCCAATGTAATGTAAAAGGCCGGTCCGTAAAACTACGAAGGCGTTCGTCTAGAAGAGAGCTCGGATCGTCGCGCTGCTGCCGGACGGCTGCTCGCTTCGAACGCTCCTCGACGCCGGACAATGCACGACCGGCCTGAGTGGCGACCACGACGGAGATGCTACGGACGGGCCGCCGCCGTTTGCCAGTGATGTTCGCGAACATCGCGCAGCGGAGCCACGCAAAAAGGCAGCGAAGACAGGATCATCCGATGATCGGTATTGCTGAGTAAAACAAGAGGCCGCCAACTGAAGCGGCCTCAAATTCACCGTTGAACGGGGAGAAACTACTTTTTGCCGTGTTCCTCCATGTGAAGCTTGGCAGCTTCGTCAGAGTGATGCCTGGCGTGAAGCGCGTGCCCCCTTGCGGTATGTGCATGATGCGCCGCTTTTTCGTGCGCTCCACTTTCATGATGCTTAGCGGCTTCGCCGTGGTGGCGGGCGGCATGCGTATGGTGTTCTGCCGACTGTTTGTGGTGCTCAGCTGCTTTCTTGGACATGGTGTGTTTCCTCCGTTTGTCGCCCCCGCCGGCACAGACTACTCCCACGGAAAGTTGGGAATGCTCACATCTGCGAAATTGTGCTTCTTGCCACAAAACCTTCATGATGACGCTGATCACAATGCTCGTAGGAAAACGAGCAACCCCGCCCTGGGAGTCTCAAACAGGAGGCCCACTTGGAAGGCGGTGCCCGGCCTGGGAGATTGGAGGTTAAGGCGCCATGCAGTAGGGTATAATCTGAAGTGGACCCCAGGAGCAGGACCACTGATGCCGCTTTCTTAGTTGAATTTGAGATACACGTCCTCGTGCTTGAGGCTGCGCCACAGCCGCTCGATGAACACGTTGTCCATCCAGCGGCCGCGGCCGTCCATCGAGATTTGGATGCCGGCGGCTTCCAGCACGCTGGTGAAGGCCGCGCTGGTGAACTGGCTGCCCTGATCGGTGTTGAAGATTTGCGGCTTGCCGAACCGCGACAGCGCCTCCTCCAGGGCGTCGACGCAGAACGACACGTCCATCGTATTGGACAGGCGCCAGCTCAGCACGGCGCGGCTGGCCCAGTCGATCACGGCCACCAGGTAGAGGAAGCCGCGCCCCATCGGAATGTAGGTGATGTCGGTGGCCCAGACCTGGTTCGGCCGGTCGATGGTCATGGCGCGCAGCAGATAGGGATAAATCCGATGACCCGGCGCGGGCTTGCTGGTGCGCGGCTTCGGCCCCAACGCCTCGATCCCCATCTTGCGCATCAGCCGCTGCACCCGCTTGCGGTTGATCCTGACGCCATCCTCGCTGATCAGCCAAGCCATCCGCCGCGAGCCCAGGAACGGCCGGGCGGTGAACAACTCATCGATCCGGCGCATCAGCGCCAGATCATCATCGTTGGCCGGCAGCGGCGTCCGATAAACGCTCGAGCGCGACAGCCCGAGCAGCCGGCACTGGCGGCGGATCGACAGCACGCCATGGGCGCGGTCGAGCTTCGCCCTGCGGTCCGGGATGCTCATCTTCCGGACCTCTTCGCTAAAAAATCCCGCTCCACGATCAACTGGCCGATCTTGGCATGCAGCTTCTCGATCTCACGGTCGCGACCAGCTTCCGCGACCTCTCCAGCACCGGCGTCAAAAGCCCTGGCCGCCTGGTCCAACAGCTGCTTCTTCCAAGCGTAAATCTGGTTGGGGTGCACCTCGTAGCGCTGCGCCAGATCTGCCACGCTCACCTGTTCACGCAGCGCTTCCAGGGCGATCTTCGCCTTCAGCGCCGCGTCGATCTTCCGTCTCGTCTTCTTCGTCATCGTCCGCTCCGTTTACCAAACGGAACGGCTAGATTCCAACTATGCTTCTGGTCCCAAATCTGGGGTCCACTTCAAGCATCATATGAACATGATCGGGCATCAAATGCCCCTCCTCGACCCTGCACTCCTTCTGCAACGCCAACCTGCGGAAAACATCCCCGAGATGCCGCCTCAGCTCGCCGTACAGCACCTTCCTGCGGTACTTGGGAATGAAAACAACATGGTATTTGCACTCCCATTTGCTGTGACTTAGGCTCTCTAAATCGTCCATCGCGAAATTCCCTTTCGTGTGCGTGGAGGCTCACGAGTCGAGAGTTTCGACGATGGGCAACTGAAGGAAATGTCAAACTTCTGCTGCCTCCCCGGCAGAGCCGGGGGACCTCCCTTGTTGGGTTAGGTGTTTCATTGAGCCGGAGGTGGGCGATGAAGAGACGGAAGTTCAGTCGCGAGTTCAAGGTCGAAGCGGTCAAGTTGGTCGGGGAGCGCGGGGTGTCGGTGGCGCAAGCCAGGCGCCACCGTCGGCATAAGCACGCGCGTGCCTTCTGACCGTGCGCCGTCTTGAAATTAACTTGCCACTATACGCTCGAGGGTCGCAATCGCATCCGCAACTCCGTCTTCCGCGCGGATCGCTTCACCCAAGGTCCGTGCGCGGCTGCGCGCCGGAGCAGATCCTGCGAAGTCGAGAGCGCTTGCAAGCACCTCCGTGTCGGGCCGTCGGCTGTTGACAACGTTCGGCGCGACGCCGGCCAGACGCAAACGTTCAGCTCAGAAAAGCGATCGAGATCTACCATTCTGCCTGAGACGGACAAGCCTTCAACCGCATGATTCGCTCCGAACCAGATCGCGATTCAATGCGGCACAATTGCTTTGACTCTTGGAGAGCAGGATATTCAAGCCGCCCGCACGACGTCGAGAAACTTGCCTACCTCCGTTCTCAGATAGGTACTCTCGTTTGACAGCGACTGCGCAGCCGACAGGACATGAGATGAGGCGGCCCCGGTTTCGCTGGCCCCGCGCTGAACATCAACGATATTCGAGGAGACCTCCTCCGTGCCCCGTGAGGCCTGCTGGATGTTTCGAGAAATCTCCTGAGTGGCGGCGCCTTGCTCTTCCACGGCCGCTGCGATCGCCGAAGAGATCTCCGACAGGCGCTCGATCGTCGAGCTGATCTCCTTGATCGCCATCACCGAATCCTGGGTTGCTGCCTGAATGCCGGATACTTGCTGGCCGATTTCGCCAGTGGCTTTGGCGGTCTGCTCGGCGAGGGCCTTTACCTCGGACGCAACCACTGCAAAACCTCGTCCGGCCTCGCCGGCGCGGGCCGCCTCAATGGTGGCATTCAAGGCGAGAAGATTGGTTTGTCCGGCAATGGTGTTGATCAGCTCAACGACGTCACCGATGCGTGCAGCGGCTTTTGACAATTCATTGACCCGCTCATTCGTCGTGCGGGCTTGTTCGACGGCCCCGCTGGCAATCCGGGCCGACTCCTGAACCTGACGGCTGATCTCGTGGACGGAAGAGGTCAGCTCTTCGGCGGCGGAAGCAACCGATTGGACGTTGGTCGAGGCTTCCTCGGAGGCGGCCGCCACCGCGGTCGCAAGCTGCTGGGAACGAGTTGCGGTCGAAGACAGCGTGGAGGCTGATGATTCCAGATCATTTGAGGCAGAGGACACGGTCTCGATGATGTTTCCGACGGCCCCCTCGAACTCGCTGGCGAGCCGCGCCATATCGAATTTGCGTTGCGCGGCCGCCTGCTGTTCGACGGCCTTCACCTCTGCGGCATTGAACCGGACGATGGCCTGGACGTTCTGCATGTTGCGCAGCGCCTCGCCGAGTTCGTCGTCGTGCTCGACTGGAATGCGGTTGTCGAGCTTGTCCATCGCTATATTGAGCATCGTTTCGTTCAGGACTTTCAATGGCCGCAGCACGCTGCGAATGGTTTGCGTTCCAATACATCCACCCAACAACAGGCCGACCAGGAGAATGATGGAAGCTATCACGATCGCGACAATATATTCATGGATGGCCGTATCGTACTCCCGCTGGGCTTCCTTGACCTGGATCTCCACGAGCTTGTCGAGATCCTGCTTGGCGGCCGCAAAGAATTCGCCCGCCTTGCCCGCCAGCAGCAGATTGGCTTCGTCGAACTTGCGTTCGCCAAGCAGAGCAAGCGCAGGCTTAACGGCGTTGTCCGCATAATTCTTGCGCTTCGAGGAGAAGCTTTCTGCAAGGGCTTTTTCCTCTGGCGTGAAATAAGTCGTCAGATAGTCACCCCAGACCTTGGTAATTCGTTCGATGTTCGCGCTGACCTTAGACGCGACGTCGCCAACCGGCCTCTCGGCACGGCCGTTGGCAGCTGCTTCGTATTGCAGCGTCGCGTTTTGCAGCATGCGATCATTGATCTCAAGCAATTGAGACAGCGGCACCGTTCGGTCTTCGTAAATCGATTTCATTCGGATATTGCTGGCGCGCGTCGACAGGATGCCGGTCAGCGCCGCAACGACCATGAACACAGCGAGTACGGAAACGAGCATCGTCAAGCGCGCCTTCAATGTGCCGGTGAAGAACGACAGCCGATCGACGACCGACCGGCGCCGGATCACACCTGCGCTAATCCTGTAGTCCTGCGCCTTCCTGTCGCGCAGCAGCTTGTAGACCTTTTCAGCCTCCTCACGCTGGTCGGCGGAAAGCCTGGTTCGAATTGAGGTATAGCCGACGATCTGGCCGTTCTCACGCACCGGCGAGGCGGTAGCCAGAACCCAATAGAAATCCCCGTTCTTGCGGCGGTTCTTCACCGCGCCAACCCAGGGATTGCCGCCCTTTAGTGTCTCCCAGAGATTAGCGAACGCTTCCGGCGGCATGTCGGGGTGGCGGACGATGTTGTGTGGCTGCCCTATCAGCTCCGCCTCGGTAAAGCCCGACGCAGCGACAAACGCCGCGTTGAAATAGGTCAGTTTCCCTTTCAGATCCGTCTTGGAGACGATGATGGTTTCATCGGAGATCGGATATTCGACGGTCGTCACAGGAAGATTGGTGCGCATCTGCAGACCTAGCTTACGAATTTTGTGACCGATGGAATCAGCCGGTTCCTGATATTCTGATTGGAATGCTTCTAGATTGTTTAACTGTTGAGCACCGTAGGAACACGGAGGGCGCGTTCGGTTTCCGCGTGCATCGACTGCGTTGGGAATTCGCTTTTGCCTAGATCCCAAGAATGCTTCGGTGCACCGTCGGTATTGCCGTGTTGTTTGAAAATGCGACCCGTTGGCGAGCAGTCACTCCATACCGTATTTGTGCGGACCCGAAACTTAACGGGAGGGAGAATACTCAGCGGGTATTCGGCTAAAGAAGCCGCCGAACACGTATCGGCACTGTCGCGGAGTAAACGCCGAGCAGCGGTTGCGTGGAACGCGTTTGAGATTGGTTCGCTCCAGCGCAGTCCGTCTGCCGTCTTTGGGAAGACTCATGAAGACATGCATGGTCGTCGATGACTCCAGTGTCGGGCGGAAGATCGCACGGCGAATTCTAGAAGAACTGGAATTCCGGATCATCGAAGCCAAGGACGGGGAGAAGGCAGTGGAGGCGCGCAAAAGTGATCTTCCCGACGTTGTGTTGCTCGACTGGGACACGCAGGTCACCGACGGATGCGAATTGTTCGGAAACTTGCTTCGTCTGTCGGGCGGCGATCAGCCGATCGTGGTGATCTGCACAACCGAAAGCAATATCGATCACATCTCGGATGCGCTGCATGCCGGATCCGACGAGTACGTCGTGAAGCCTTTCAACAGGGACGCTGTCGTGGCCAGATTCCAAGATATCCGAGATTCCAAGATATCCGACTGATTGACCAGAATTCGCGGATATCTCCGTGATCAATTCGCCTGCTTTCGAGAGCACCCATGATCCCTCCTGACTACGAATTCCTGCGCAAACTTCTCAAGGATCATTCAGGTCTCGATCTGTCGTCAGACAAGCAATACCTGCTTGAAAGCCGGCTGCTCCCATTGGCGCGCAAATCTGGGATGCGCGACGTTAGCGACCTCGTGCAGAAGCTGAAGGGTGGCTCGAGTCCCTTTGTCGCTCAGGTGGTCGAAGCAATGACCACCAATGAGACGTTCTTCTTCCGGGACAAGACACCGTTCGATCATTTTCGCGATGTGATCATGCCAGAGCTGCTTAAGACGCGCGCGGGTCGCCGGAGCGTTCGGATCTGGTGCGCGGCCGGCTCAACCGGCCAGGAACCTTATTCGATCGCGATGTGCTTGAAGGAGATGGGGCTAGCTTTGAATGGTTGGCGAGTTGAGGTTCTTGCAACCGATCTCTCGCAGGAAGTGCTCGAGAAGTCCAAGACGGGACTCTACAGCCAGTTTGAAGTCCAGCGCGGTCTGCCAATTCAGTTACTGGTCAAATACTTCAAGCAGACAGGCGAGCTTTGGCAGATCAATGCCGATCTGCGCGCGATGGTTCAGCATCGCCAGCTCAATCTCCTGCATGACTTTTCAAGGCTTGGTATCTTTGACGTCATTTTCTGCAGAAATGTGCTGATCTATTTCGATCAAGAAACTAAGATCAATATCTTTAATCGCCTGGCCAAGGCGATTGAGCCTGACGGCTTTCTAATGCTCGGCGCGGCTGAGACTCTCGTGGGGCTGATGGACGCGTTTAAGCCGGTGACGGAACGACGTGGTCTCTACAGGCCGACCGGTGCCATGAACAGGCTGGGGAAGATGTCAACCCGAGGCGCGCCTGCATTAACGGCTGGTACCGGGCTTCGATAGGTACGCAACCTTCAATCGCCGAAACTCGTAAGCAGGCACTGCCTTTCGGGTTCGACCAACGCTCGATCAAGTTCACACCCCTGCTTCCGGATCGCGGACGCATCAAACGGCTGCCGAGTCTCCCGAGCGGAAAACCGCGACCTTTCGCCCACACGCAGTTTGCAAGTCTGGCTTGGCCTTATATTCGCACTTTCTCTCGCTGACAGGGGCATCCACAACGCCGCAAACGCAACGCACGCGGACACGCCAACCGAGCCGATAAAGCCTCGCCATGGGTCTCGATTGACAAGTGAACAAAATAGGACACGACCGTCCGGTCAACACGGAATGCGGCCCAATGTTCCGTCCCTCCGCGCAAATTTGCCAGATCGAGCCTGACGCTCTTGAGCTGGCGGGCGGACCAGGTTATCGCAGTGTGTGATGGAGACGTACGAGCGGCGGTCTGCGCGCTGATCGTTGCCGAGGGTCTGCTCGAACCCGAGCGAAACCTACGCTTCGTCTTCAAGAGAATACGCGCGAGGGCGGAGATCTCCGGTATCGAACCAAGTTTGAGCCTGCGGGAATTACGTCCTTTGGCACACCAGCATTTAGACAGAGCCGGCCGGGGATGCACTCATTGAATCGTTCCAGACGATTACGCGGTTCCTTCCCATCGCCTTGGCGACGTAAAGAGCGTTGTCGGCGCGATCAATGGACTGCTCTACGGGTATGTCCGGGTCCAAAAGGGTCAACCCGAACGAGACGGTGACTTGAAACATCTCCTTGCCATTCGCGTCAATTCGCAACGCCCCGAGTTCCTCCCGCAACCGATCAACGACGTCGCGGCCTGCCTTCAGGTCGGCGTCCGGCATAAAGATCAGAAACTCGTCGCCGCCAAATCGAAATATCTTGTCGTAGGGGCGCAGGTGCATGATGATGTGGCGCGCAAAATAGATCAGCACCTTGTCCCCGGTGGCGTGTCCATACTTATCGTTGATAGCCTTGAAGTGATCCAGATCCATCATCGCCAGGGCGCACGGTTGCACGCCGCGCCTTACCAGTTCCCGTTGCTCGCGGAGGCCTGTCAGCAACGATGTGCGGCTCCGCGTCCCCGTCAACGGATCAAGGTTAAAGAGCGTATCCGCGAGTTCACGCTGGACGGTCGCGAGTTCCAGACGCAGACGTTTCACCGAGGTCACGAAGCGTTCGAAGTCCCCGATCTCGATCGGGTCGCCACTCGCGGACGCCCGCAGGAGTCTCGCCGCATGCTGATGCATCCGCTCATGCTCAAGTCCGATCTCTGCGACGCCGGGATGGTATTCAAGCTCGCTTATCCCATCCTTTTAGTACCATTGGCCAAACCGGCACATGCGATGCGCGTCGTCGCTGATATCCCGTTGATCCGGCGCCAGATCACGGTGCCGAAATTCATTTCGGCCCATCGCTCGTGGTTTTAAGCGGCCTGCTCCAGCTCCTTCAGCGCAAGGCGCATTTTCTCGTCGGGCATGGTGGGAATGGGCATCTTGCGCTTCCTCATATCCTGCCGTTGATTGGCTGATTATCGCGCAACGGCACAACTAAGGTTGAAGGAACTGCATGGCGTTGTAAACGATGACGCCGCCCAGCACGGCCACGGCGTAAGGCATAGGATATCCTCCACCGATCCTGATACGCTCCGCCTTGAGCGTCCGGACAAACCCGCTCTTCTTCGCCGAAGGAGCAGCTTCCGCCGCGGCGGATCGAGGCTCGGGCAGACGCTTAAGCCCGTAATGCGCCGCGAGATAGAAGCAGCTGAGCAGCCCGCCGGCCAGAACGATGTCGATCAAGAGCTGTCCAACGCGATCGGGCGGGACAAGAAGTGTCACGGCGCTGATGAGCTTCAGGTCGCCGCCCCCAATGATCTTGACGTGAGCGACGATCCATAGCCCGAAGAATACAATGATGGCAACGAGCAGGCTAAACCAAACCAGCCCGGGTCTCAAAGCAAGACCCTGAGCAAATCCGATCACGGCGATAGCCACCACAAGCTCATTTGGAATGACTCTGTCCTTCAAATCGATGGCAGCGCTGATGCCGAGCACAATCAGGCTCGCCGGCTGACAGATAGCGTGGACCAGAAACAGAAGGCTCATGGCTTCTGTCCACCCGCAAATGCCGCGCGTCCTGGCGCGCGGCGACGACGCCAGCGTCGCTGGTGTAAACTACTAGGCATCGGTACCATTAGCTTGCCACTAATGTATTTGGATATGGCCTCGAGGTTGGCGCCGATGAGCGTTACGCCCACGATGATCACGACAGCGATCGGTGCGGCGAGAAGCCCCTATTCGATCGCGGTGACACCTGACTAAAACTCCATCGAAAGCCAGCCGGCTACCCTTGTAGCGAACTTACGCATCGCATGCCCCATTGTCAAAATCGACAAAATCGGAACGCGCTCATGACGTCCTGATGCGGTTCAACACCGCAACGGCAGTCTGGCGATCACCACATGGCGACGGCCACGGCGTCGCCGGCTGAGACTACTAGGTGCCAGGTACCTTCAGCTTGCCGCCGATGTAGTTGAATATGGCCTGGAGGTTGGTGCCGATGAGCGTCACGCCCACGATGATCACGACAGCGATCAGCGCGGCGAGAAGCCCATATTCGATCGCGGTGACACCTGACTCAGAGTCGATCGAAAGCCAGCCGGCCACCTTTGTAGCGAACTTACGCATCCCATGCCCCTTTGTTCCTGAATACAGATACAATCAATGGTATTGATATTACAGATTGACAATTAAGCGTTGACATAGCTCAACACCCCAAAAGAATACGGTTCCCAAACCCTTGCGCGTTTTTGGACAGCACGTGCCCCGATGCGCCAAGGGCAAGAGCAACGGTATCGGTAACTCTGGCATTATAGTTCATGACGTTGCGCGATTATCGATCGGCGCTCGACGGCAGAGCATTTCGCATCGCGGAACGTTCTAATTTCGAGCAGCCATGTCAGGTCGGCTCGCGTGGAGCGAGCCGACATCGAGCCGTTATGCAACTGACCCGTTTTGCGGCTTCGTCATGTGGCCGCATCGCGGACAGCATCTGTATGGGGTACATTAGGATGCGTATTCGGATCGGCGCCCTGGCACGAAAACTTCGCTGGTCGCACCAGGGCAGCGTCGCCATACAAATGGGCCTGTTAGCGGCCGTGTTGATCGGCATGGCCGCGTTGGCTGTCGACATCGGTTTCGCCATTTACAAGCATCGTCAAATGCAGTCGGCCGCGGACGCGGCGGCGTTCGGCGCCGCAACCGCACTGGCAACAGGCCATCCCGCCGATTTCAGGACCGAGGCGTATGCGCTCGCGGCCGCCGTCGGCTATGTCAACGGCGTCGATGGCGTCGTGATCACCGTCAATCATCCGCCGGTCAGTCCGCCGGCCAGCGCCGCGCATGCCGCGGATCCAACCGCGGTCCAGGTGATCATCACCCAGCCTCAGACTCTCATTCTCGTTGGATTGTTCGGCTCGGGGATTTTCAAGCTGGGCGTAAGCGCGGTGGCGCTCCAGGGCAATGCGGGCCTCTATTGCGTTTTTGCGCTGGACCCTACGGCCTCCGCGGCGGTTTATCTCAACAACAACGCCGCCGTGAATGCTTGCGGCGTCGGCGCCAACTCCAACAGCAACAGCGCCCTCACGCTCAACAACAACGCCTTGATCACGGGCCCCGTTTCGGTGGTCGGGAAGTGGTCGCTGGCGAACAACGCCAGACTTACCGGCACGCCTCAAAAGCAGAATGCCGCGGCGATGACGGACCCCTACGCCGGCGTCCCGCTGCAGCCGCCGCCAGGCCCTTGCACAAATCCGCCTGCGTCCGCCTCCACCGTGCATATCCTCAACCCCACCGGGGAAGTCCATTTATGCCGTTTGAATTACAGCAATAACGTAACGCTCAACCTCGACCCCGGCGCCTATTACATCGACACTCAACTAAGTCTGCAAAACAACGTGACGGTGAACGGAACCGGCGTCACGCTGATCATCAATGGCAATTACGCCATGTCCCTTGGGAATAATTTGACGATGAACCTCACGGCCCCCACAAGTGGAGAATATACCGGTCTGGTCTTTGCCAGCCCCCGGACTGCGACTTCAACGAGTACTCAGAGATTCAGCAACAACACGATCCTGAACCTAAATGGCGCCGTCTATTTTCCGAATCAGATCCTCCAGTTCGACAACAACGCGACGCTGAATGCCCGCACCTGCGGTCAGCTGATCGCTCGCAAGATCGCGATTTACAATAACGCCACTCTCGGCTCTCAATGCGCCGTTCCGATCGGTGGCAGCGCGTCTCGGCTTGTCGAGTAGACGAGGAGCATTTATGACCCCGACCAAGACGAGATTTGGAAAACTGTCCGGACGCCGGAGTGAATCGGGCACGGCGGCCATCGAGTTCGCGCTGTTTATCCCATTCCTGTTCATTCTACTGGTGGGGACGGTCGATCTCGGGTTCGCCATGTATGAGGCAATGCAGGTGAGCAATGCGGTCGAAGCAGGCATGCTATATGCGGCCAAGAACGGTTGGGATTCCGCGGGCATTACCAATTCGGTACTCAATGCGAGCAGCGTCTATCCGGGCGGCACGCCGGCCCTGACAGCCACTCCGGCTCCATCGCAGTTTTGCGGCTGTCCACAAGCAACCGGCATCGCGGTGGCGACATGCAGTTCGACTTGCCCCGACGGGAGCGCTGTGAGCCAATATGTTCAGGTCAACGCGGCGCTCAATCACCTGAGCATTTTGTCCCTTCCCGGTCTGCCGGTGCCGAGCACATTTACCGCGAAAGCGGTGGTCAGGGTGAACTAGGCGATGGCGCCAATCCTGAAATCGCGAACTCGGCCTCGTCGGAGCGGCGCAGTCGCCATTGAATATGGCTTCGTCCTGCCGGTGCTGTTGCTGTTCATCTTCGGAATCATCGACATCGGCCGCCTGCTATGGACATTTACGACCTTGAGCCGGGCGACCGAAGCCGCCGCGCGATGCGCCGCCGTCAATAGCACGGCGTGCGCCAACGCGGGCCTGATCCAAAATTATGCCGTAGGCGAGGCATGGGGGCTTGATGTCACGGCTGCGGCCTTCACGGTCACGCAACCTGCCTGCGGCAAGCAGGTGAGCGCAACCTATACGTTCCAGTTTGTCATCCCGTGGTTTTATGGGACTTCAACGTTTGGCAGCGCCAACACCATGACGTTGAGCACGACGGCATGCTATCCGCCGCAATATCCGTAGCGGGCGTTGCGCAAGATCGCACACCAGCGCGTATATCACCCGTTCCAGGCCGGGATCTGTAGTTGATCTGGATCAAGCCGATCCGCGTCCGAGATTCACATCACGGTAAGCACCGGAATCTCATTCTGCGATCCGGCGATTGCGGAACCTGAGACGATGCTAACCCAGGCCGATCTCGCACTCTATCGGGCAAAGGACGAAGGCCGTAACCGCTATTGCTTCCACGCCGAGGAACTCGACCGGGAAGTGCGCGAACATTTCACGCTGACCAACGAACTGCGCGCCGCGCTCGATAACCATGAGCTCGAACTCTACTACCAGCCACAGGTCGAGCGTACCTCCGGCCGGATCGTCGGGCTGGAAGCGCTGGTTCGCTGGAACCACCCGCGACGCGGCCTGCTATTGCCCGATCTCTTCATTCCCCTTGCGGAACAAACAGGGACGATCTGCCCCCTTGGTCACTGGGTGTTGGATCAGGCATGCCGGCAGTTCAAGGCCTGGCGGGACCAGGGAATCGCCCCATCTCGCCTGGCGATCAACGTCTCCGCGGCGGAGTTGTGCATTTGCACGGGGTTCGAGGAGGATTTGGCTGAGGACCTGAAACGATGGAGCATTGGTCCCGGCGAAATCGAACTCGAGCTTACCGAGTCCGTCTTGATGGAAACCACGCAGATACATGGCGATGCCCTGGCACGGGTCCCGCGGCTCGGGGCGAGTATTGCGATCGACGACTTCGGGACCGGGTACTCCTCTCTCGCCTATTTGAGTGCCTATCCGGTGGACCGTCTCAAGCTGGCGCAGCGCTTCATCCTCGGCATCCCGGAAAACGCCAGCGCTATCGCGATTACCAGGGTGATGCTGAGTCTGGCGCGTGAACTCGGCATCAATGTCGTTGCGGAGGACGTTCAGACCAAGGTCCAGCTCGATTTCCTTGTCTCCGCCGGCTGCCTGGTCGGGCAAGGCTTTTACTTCAGCAAGGCCGTGCTAGCCGAACGCGCCACCGAGTTCCTGCGCCGGGGTCTCGTCGAAACGGCTGCCCTCTGATTCCGATTGAAGCGTCGGTCATGGCGAGATGATTGTGTTCGATGCAACGCAACGCTCCGCGCCGCCAGCCCCGCTCGATACAGAATACATCTACTGCGGAGGCAGCTCGCGCTCAATGAATCGATAGCTTGAATTCAGCAGATTGATGTTGTTGAGAACCGTCGGGTTATCAGGTTCACGCCGGTAAGCTTCCATGAATTTCGTCCGAGCGGCGGTCAGTTTTCCGCGCAGCATGTAGGAGTAACCAAGGTTATTGAGAATTTGCGTGGTTTCTCCACCCAGCTTGATGGCTTGGCCATACGCGTGGTCCGCCAGATCGAAACGCCCAAGGCGGTCATAGCTAGCGGCAAGTCCGATCCATGCACTCACGTCCTTCGGAGCCTTTTCGACCGCACTCTGGAAATACTTCTCGGCTGTTCCGTAAATCCCGCGATTGAAATATTCCTCGCCCAACCGCAAGGGTTCATCTGAAGGATAATATTTGACGTCCCCAGGCTCTGAGATCGTCACGGTGGTTCCTGCATCGTCGACGACCGCGACCGAGCCCGCTACGGTTTCGCACCCTCCAAGCGCGATTGTGAGCAGTCCTGCAGACAACAAATGAAAAATGCGCGCCATATCGATTCGAAATGCCCTTCGTCCGCCGATCTGAAGTTCGTGCACCACCTGCCGCGAATTCGTCTCAGGGACATCTCGAAAAGCGGTGCTAGAACCATAAGCTTGCTAGTACCCATGACTTTCCGAATCTCGTGTGGGAATACGGTAGCAACGACTCACGAATTTCGGAAAGCGGATGCTAGAGTCTGTAACTGGTGCCCGGGCGCTTCAACTCGGGAGAGTTCCGGCTAGAGCTGCATCCGGGTGATTGTCCCGCGCGCCCTACTGCCCGCCGCCATAGCCTCCCCCGCCGCCACCGCCACTACTGCTCGCGGTTGGAATAATGATCGGGGCGAGGGTCGGCGCAGCCGCGGCCGTACCCGGACCACCCGGGTTCCGGTAGCGTGTGACTGCACCGACCATGCGCTCGCCATTTGCGGGAATGCGCCGGTTACGGACATGGCGCGGCCAAGGGGCGATGATGTGGGTGACCGCATTCACCTCTCTGGCGTCACCGGAGGTCACCGAAATCGTATCGATCCGCTGAAAATACCGAGCCATTTCATCCCAAAACGGGTAGTCCGCCGCCCGCGCATCGCCAGAGGCGATCAGGATCAGGAGTGCGACCAAGCCGGTCATTTTCGTCATTCGAACCTTCCTTCCCAACGTCGCGCCATCATTTCGGTTCGAGGGGCATCATGTGACCATAGGGCCCTACATTCGCCCCACCAGATGTCAGGTAATCGGTATATTGCTTGCGGACTTCCGGTCGGCCCATCAGGAACAGGTCGACATCGTTGCCGGGAAGCTGTTTGTCAAATGGCGTCGCCAGGGCCTGGCCCGGAGCCGCTGGCGCGACAAGATGAGGCGTGACGATCACCACGAGATCAGTCTCTTTCTGCTGGTACGACGTGCTGCGGAACAGCGTCCCGAGAACGGGCACCGAACCGAGCCAGGGCAGTTGTCCGACGTCCCGCAAATTATCCGACTGAAGAAGACCGGCAATCGCGAAGCTCTGCCCGTCGCGCAGTTCGATCGCCGTCCGCGCCTCGCGTTTGCTCAACGCCGGGACAAGAGTACCGGAGATCGCAACGGCGTTCGTGTAATCGAGCTCGCTGACCGAAGGCGTCAGGCGCAGATTGATAATTCCGCTAGCGAGCACGGTTGGAACGAACGTCAACTGCACGCCGAATGGCTTGTACAATACGGTGATGACAGGGGTCGTGCCCGACGAGGACTGCACGGAAGGCACGGGATATTCTCCGCCCGCGAGAAAGCTCGCCGTATCGCCGGAAAGAGCGACGAGATCCGGCTCCGCGAGCCGCCTTGCGAGTCCTTTCTTTTCCAGCGCAGTGATAAGAACGTCGACGCTGCCGCCCTTGTTAGCAAGATTGAAAAGCCCAACGCCGAAGGGCGCGCTCAAGGTGCTTCCAGCGAACGTTCCGATTGTGTTGAACACGGGAACCCCGGCGCTCGTAGCCGTGGGGCCAGCCTGGCTGATGGCGCCCGTTCCGGTATTGATGCCACGTGTTCCGCTGGCATTGGCACCGAACCAGTTCACGCCGATTTCCCGCTCCGCCTGGCGGCTCACTTCGATGAAACGAACTCTCAACATCACTTGCTGCGACGCAGCGACGCGCATCGCGTTGATGACGTATTTTTCTGGATCCTTTCCTTCCGGCGGCGTCGCCATTCCCCTGGCGATCGCGACTGCCTTTTCGGCATCCACGGCATCCCTCGCCTCGCCGCTCAACACAATCTGGTTGTTGCTACTGGAGACGCGGATGCCGGGGCTGTTCGTTCCGGAGCGAATCTTGCTAGCGATATTCTGGATATCGATCGTGACTTCCAGTCCGATCACGCCGATCACATTCTTGTCTTGATCGAATAGGGTAACGTTGGTGGTTCCGATTTTTTTTCCCTGAATGTAGACTATGCGATCGGACATCGGCAGAACATCGGCAATATCTGGAGCTCCAACGAGCGCCGAGGCAAATGGCTTATCCAGTTTGATCGTGCGCGACTTGTCGCGCGTCACCGAAATCTGCCGCGCTGGCACAGGGTCATCCTGAACCACGCGCACCTGCGACCTCGCCGGACCGATGCCGTAGATCCCGATGCTGATGGTCGCAGCCATCAAAGCCACGGCTGCCCACGTGTAGCCCATCACCACGCGGCCCGAAAAAAGTCCTCTGAACACCGATGGCGTTCCGCTTTGTGGGGCCAGGCCAATACCGCCTACCAACCTGTGGAACATGCCTGCCTCTTTCGGGATATTAGACAAAGCCATTTTCGGAACGTTCGGCGCGGCTGGCCAAGTCCCATGCATCGTGATCCCTGGCGCCGCCATCGAACACGGAACGAGCGCGCCAGCCATTCAATTGCCGCCCAACCAAAATAACAGCCATCCCCCAAGCGGCGGATTCAATTGCGACTCATTCGCTCGAAAGCGACAAACCTCATGCTCCAGCTCGAAGCAAATGCCCAAAAGCGATTTTACAAAGAGATGCAACCTTTTGTTGAAATTAGATTAATGTCAATGGCGGACGAGGGCGCACTTGACGCTATCATCGCAATACCGTCCAGGTGTTGCCCAAATGCCCCGTCGCCCATCGCCCGCGGTTCGATTTCGCCGGCATGGCCGGACGCTCCGGCTTTCCCGTCGCCAATGACCGCTTCAATGAAACCCACGCTGGAACATATCGATCAATCGCAGGGCAGCCGGTCCGCCGACGAGCAGAAAGACCGTAGGCATGATGAACAGCATCACCGGAATGGTCAGCATCGCCGGCAGCCGGCTTGCCCGCTCTTCCAACAGCATCATCTGGTCATTGCGCATTTCCACTGCCCCCACCCGCAGCGATTGGGCAAGTGGCGTTCCGAGTTGCAGGCTCTGGGACAGCATGCTCACGACTGATCGCACGCTCGGAATGTCGTTGCGAGCAGCGAAATTGGTGAGCGCCTGCGCGCGACTGGGCAGGACATTGATTTCCGCCCAGGTCAGAACGAGTTCATCGGCGAGCGCCGGTTGCGCCTCCCTGAGCTCGTGAGCGACCCTATGAAGCCCTTCCTCGAGAGACAAACCGGCCTCGACGCAGACCACCAGCAATTCGAGCGCATCCGGCAGCCCTGACGCGACGGCCTTGGTCTGCTGCCTGACAACGTGATCGATATAGAAGATCGGTGAAATCCAGCCCACGATCGCGGCTACGATCGCAGCCATGATCGGCAGCCACCAGCGCGCCCCAGAGAAGGCCCAATGCACCGCCGCCGCGGCTGTCAATGTGGCAAAGCTCAAGGCAAAAACAACCCTGGCGACGACAAAATATGACATTGCCCGATCGGCCGGCACACGGAGGTACGAAAACAGCCGGATGATCTGCTGCAGCTCCGTCTTCGAGACGCCGACCGCCAGCGAAGGAAGCTGCTGCACGATCGTTGGATGTGCCTCTCCCGGCGCTGCAGCCTCTGCCATCGCGGCTTGCGGCAGGGCCAGATTGACGCGCCGCGCCAGCGCGTCCGCATGCACCAGAATGCTGGAAGCAATCAGAACCGCGCCACCCGCAGCCAGCACAATTATGCCAAACAGCCCCATCAGGTCAGCGAAAGTCAGAGAGTTCCAGAGCTGCCACGCATTCATGGCTTCGCCTCTACTTCCGTCACGCGTTGGTTACGCTGCGCATCATCTTCCGCATCGTAAGGAACGATAGCAGCAACAGAGCGCCAGCCAGCACGAGAATCAAATGGCCGCGCGGGTCCGTCCATAAGGGGGTGAGATAGCGCGGTTGGACGACGAGCAACGCTCCGGTGGTCAGAATCGGTATCGCTCCGAGAGTATAAGCGGTGAGGCGAATTTCACCGGTGGCGGCTTTGGCCTTGAGGCGGGCCGCGCGGCGTTTGCGTATGATGTCGGAAAGACTTTCCAGCGTCGCCGTGAGGTTGCCTCCGGTCGCAAACTGCAGCGTCATGGCTACGGCAAAAAAGCGAAAATCCGGCAGCCCTATTTCCCGGCTGTTTGTATCCAGGGCTTCCTCGAGCGGAACGCCAATTCGCAGCTCATCGGCGATCAAGCCGAATACTCTGCTGACGGGTGGGGATCCGTCGACAGCGACAGTCCGCATCGCCACCGTGATCGGCAGGCCGGCCCGGAGCATGCGAGCGACGGTGTCGACCGCGTCCGGAAACAAGTCGACGAACATGCGTTCGGTCTGCTTCTGCTCCCGGGAAAGAAGAAGGCGCGGCGCGAAGAATGACGCAGCCGCGCTCGCCGCCACCGCGAGCAATGACGAGAGACCGAGGAGCTGCTGAGTCAGGAACCACATCCCGCCGGCCGATAGGGCGGCTATTAGCAGGAGCTTGAGCGCGCCGGACCGCATTGCCCAAGTGTATTTGATTCCGATCGTGAATATGCGCCGCACCCGCGCGTCGAATTTTCTGGTTTTCAACAGCTCGCCGAGCCCGTCCGCGAACCCCGGCGTCTCCCTTTTGCCAGCGACAAGGTTCACGCGTTTCTCTATCTCCAGGCGTGTTCTTCGGCCCATCAGCAGCGCCGCCGTCAGTACGACCCCGCCGATCAGCAGCAGAACAAGCGCCAACCCGATGACGGACGACATGAGTCTATTCCTCGGTTGCTTTCTCCAGAACGCCAAGCGACCGCAAGAACGCAGAGGCTAATCCGAAATATTCCAGCCGCGAAAGAAATTGCGGCCGGACCTGCGTCGGTTCGAAACCTCCGCGGAGGGTGCCATCCGGGTTTTCGCCCTGGTATTTGTAGGTGAACAACGAACCGAGGGTGATGACCTCCCCTTCCAATCCGACAACCTCCGCAACTTCGGTCACCCGGCGAACCCCATCGCGCATGCGCTCGGCATGCACCACAAGGTCGAGCGCGCTGACGATCTGGGTGCGAATCGCCCGCATCGGCAAATTGCCGCTTCCCATCAGGATCATGTTCTCGATACGTCCCAACGCATCGCGCGCGGAGTTGGCATGAACCGTCGACATGGAGCCGTTATGCCCTGTGCTCATCGCCTGCATCATGTCAAACGCCTCTGCTCCACGAACCTCCCCCACGATGATCCGGTCCGGCCGCATTCGAAGGGCGTTGCGCATCAGGTCACGCTGGCTGATTTCGCCGCGCCCTTCGACATTGGGCGGACGCATCTCCAGTTGAATGACGTGAGCCTGCTGAAGCTGGAGCTCGGCAGCATCTTCTATCGTGATGATGCGCTCGCCCGGATCGATCATGCGCGAAAGAGAGTTGAGCAGGGTCGTTTTACCGGAGCCGGTACCGCCGGAGATGATAATGTTCAGACGACAACGCGCGGCGATCTCGAGCGCGCTTGCGAGCTCCGGCGAAAGCGTACCTCCGGTGACAAAGCTTGCGAAATCCATCATGGACCTGGAAAACTTGCGGATCGAAATACAAGGACCTCTGAGGCTGAGCGGCGGAATGATCACGTTGACACGACTGCCATCCGCCAATCTTGCGTCCAGCATGGGACTTGATTCATCGATGCGCCTGCCGATCGACGATGCAATGCGTTGCGCCACATGCAGAACGTGCGCATCGCTGCGAAATTGCAGCTTGGTCAACTCCAGCTTGCCCCGCCGCTCCACATAGATCATGCGCGGCCCGTTGACGAGGATATCGGCTACCGACAGATCCCGTAGGAGCGGCTCGATCGGTCCGAGTCCGACCATTTCGTCGACGATGCTGGCGCTGAGAACGCGCTGCTCATCCTGGTTCAGGAGGATTTTTCGTCCAGTCGCGATCTCGGCCACCAATTTATTGACGGAGACCATCAGGTCTTGCTGGCTGATCCGCACCGCAACCAATGGCTCGATACGCAGAAAAATCTGGTCGCGGATGAAGTCCTTCGCCTCGGAGACCGTCGGCCTCGTCGAGGCCTTCATCAGGGCATCGGCGACCGCGGTTGCCTGCCGCAGGTTCGTCGGAGCCAGCTCCGCGGCAGGCGTTTCGCTGGCGGTTTTTCTGCCGAACTGGCCCATGTCAACCAAAGATCCGACTGAATATCGAACGCGTTGGCCCGTCAGTCTCTCCCGTAAAGTCGCGGAGCAACCGCGCCAGACCACGGTTGAGCACAGCGCATTTCCGTGTGGCCTTCACACCAAATTTTGAGGCAATCGCGATGTCCCGATCATACGGGATGATGATATCGGGGGCCTGGCCAACCGCACGAATGAACTCGGCTTGCGGTAGCGCTCCGTCGGCTCCGTTCATGTTGAGAACATGCAGCGTCCGGCGCTCGGCAGAATTGGGCCCGATCCATTCGCGCCAGCGCGATAGTTCTCGCGCCGACGCCAGACTGGCATCGCTGACCAGGACACAGACGCTCGGCTGATGCAGCACCTGAGCCAGCCCCAACGCGACGATCGACGGCAAGTCGACAAAGACGAAACGATACCGGTGCAGCAATTTTCCCAGCAGCGAGAGCACGGCGCCTTCGGCTAGCGTCGTGCTCTCGCTCAGCGGTTCAAGAGACGCCAGCAAATCGAGACGCTCGCGCACATGTATCGTTCCGCGTTCGAGAAAGAGCCTGTCGACGCGCTCAGGCTTTTCGAACGCTTCGCTGAGCGCATGGCCCGGCGTCGAATCAAATTGCAGCGCAGCGTCGCCATTGTGCAGGTCGAGATCGACAAGCATGACCCAGCGTTGCTTTTTCTCAGCCAAATACCAGGCCGCGTTAGCTGCGATCGTGGTGGCTCCGACGCCGCCGCGGACGCCGATCACGAAGACGAGCTTGCCGGTGCGTTGACTCGGCGAATGTTCGCGCCCGTCGTTCAGAATGCGGTTGCAGGTTGCTTTAACCGCGTCGATGATCAAAGGCTTGAAGAAATATTCGCTCACACCGGCGTTTTTTAGGTCGCGGTAGAGAATGATGTCGTTCCTGTCGCCGATCACCACGACGCTGACGCTCGGTTCGCATCGGTCCGCAAGCTCATAAATATGCACGACCGGGTCATCGACGCCGCTCAGGTCCACAAAGAGAAGACGCGGTGACGGTTGCGTGGCGAGGTAGGCAGTTGCGGTTTCGACCGTACCTTTCTTGAACTCGGCATCGTCGATACCAAGATCGCTGAGCGATTGACGGATGACTCCCTCGGAGTCCTGATCGGATACAAAAACCGTCGCAACCGGCGCAGCTTCCTGGGCGTGGGTCAGGCCGGGATCTTGTCCGGGCGTATCCATCACTTTGGGCCTCTCTCGACGTTACCGGGCGCGATGACTTGCCGGGTCAAAAAAGGGCGCGCTGCCGCCAGACGAGTTGGGTGGACGGCGGACCAGGCATTCGAGCGAGCTCCCGGAAAGCGACTCATCCGGATTGCATTTCCGTAGCGCCGGTGGCCCGACCTCCCTGAGAGCAGGCGAGACATCCGATGCCCAGACTGGCCCGGCCTCCGTCTGTTCTTCAGGATGCTCGACGGCTACGCGCTCAAGGGGCAGAACCGCAAGCTGAAACTTGCCCAGCTGCGCGGCAACCATGAGCGCCTCCGCTTGCCGTTCAAGCAGCTCGAGCGTGACTGTCTTCGGAATACGGGCCTCGGTGCTAATCGCAGCCGCTACGTTGGTCGACGGGGTCAGAGACTGATCGATGGCGATCACCCGTACGTCGCGCAGCATGGTCTCGCTGACCGTCTTGCGCCCGGGATCGGTTGCTTGTTCGCCGAAGCTTTGCGTCAATATCACATCCACACGATCGCCGGGCAAAGCCATCCCCGCCGCGCTTTGCGCCGCATCAACGAAAATCGATATGGCGCGGCTCCCCGGCTTGAGCACTGCAGCGAGAAATTGCCGATCGCCGGGCTTGACGAACTCGCTCGCAATCAGCGGCTCGTCCTGGGCAAAATTGCGCCGACTGATCGCGCCCAAGAATTCCGCTTCCGAAACTTGGCCACGCATGAGATATCCGGGGCGAACCTCACCCGGCATCACGTCCTTCCAGGCGATATCCTCTTTTCGCAACAATGTGCCGAGGGCGATTGTACGGGCCGCCACCAGAACTGCCGGTCGGCTTTCGACCGATCTTTCGACTACCGCGACGGGGCGGCTTCTCATCTGGCTGAACCACGCGATGAAGAGTCCAGCTCCGACGAGCACCAAGACACCGCCTAAGGCAAGCAGGACGTTGCGCAAAAACATTGAAAGGACTTTCTGGCGGCCCCAGCATCAATGCAACTTAACGTTAGGTTGCAATATATTCACTACTAGGAAGATGATTTTGATTTGAATCAAGGGGTCCAGCCCCTCGCGAGAACAACGAGGCGGTTCACCCTGGCCGCCGCCAACGCCGATAGCGGCGTGCAATTCAATCGAACTTGATTCAATTGAACTTGAAGCCCTTCTGGCGGAAGAGGGCGACGCAGGCGTCGACAGCCGCGGGGTCGTAAATGTGGTTTTTCCCGGCCTCGATCTCGGCCAGAGCCGCATCGAGACCGAGCCCGGCGCGATAGGGACGATGCGACATCATCGCGTCGACTACATCGGCGACCGCCAGGATCTTGGCCTCGATCAGGATGTCCTCGCCTTTGAGGTGGTTCGGGTAGCCCGAGCCGTCGAGCCGCTCGTGATGCTGCAGGATGGCTTGGGCGACGGACCAGGGAAACTTGATACCCTTTACGATGTCATATCCGGTTTGCGCGTGGGTCTGGACCATCTGGAATTCGAGCAGCGCAAACTGCCCGGCTTGGTCAGTATCTCGGCCGGCACGTTGATCTTGCCGACATCGTGAATCAGGCCTGCAAGGAAGATGCCCTCGACCTGCTCCTCTGTCAGACCGATCGCGCGCGCGATTGCGACCGCAAGATCAACCACGCGGCGCTGATGGCCTGCCGTGTAAACGTCGCGCATCTCAACTGCGGCGGCGATCGCCTGGACGGTCGCTTTCAGGTTTTCCTGCACGGCGGAGAGCGCCGCCTCGTGCCCGACACGGTCGCGCCGCGCTGAAATTCCGAACGCAAGATCTCCGGCCAGCTCCTTCAGCAGGCCGACCTCCTCCGGGCCGAAGGCATCCTGTTCTCCTGCATAGAAAGCGAGGTTGCCGAACACTTCCGATTTAGTCTTGAGAGGCAGCGAGATGCTGGCGTAAAAACCGAACCTGAGTATGTCCTCGCGCCAGGGCGCCATGGCCGGATTGGTCGCGACGTCCTGGTTGATCTGCGCTTCACCGGTCCAAATCGCGGTCCCGGTCGGGCCCCGTCCCTTCTCGGTGTCCGCCCAGGTGATCTTCGCCGTTTGAACAAATTCGGGATGCTCGCCAGCCCATGCCACCGGCCGTACCGACTTGGCCTCGTCGTGTTCGGCAAACCCGATCCAGGCCAGGCGATAACCGCTGCATTCCACGCCGACCCTACACATTTCATCGAGCAATTCCTGCTCGGTTGTTGCGCGCACGGCTGCTGCGTCAGCCGCGCCGAGGGTTCTGAGCGTCCGATTGAGCCGATGAAGGGCGCGTTCCGTCTGCTTGCGCCCGGTGACCTGATCGATGGGAGTACCGCGGCAGCCGAAACGGCTTCACCCCGAGCCGGGCTACAAACTCGAAACTGCGTTTTAGGCGAAGGCGTCGAGTTGCCAGGTTGATTCAATTTTTGCCTATGTGTTCGCGTTGCGCCAACGCAAATCGTTGGTCAATGCGTCCGATATACATTTGACTTGGCGAACAGACAGGTACCCAAACATACTGCTGACGAACGTCTATCGACTGCACAATATGAAGTCATTTCCGGACACGCCCGGCTCCGTTCGATCGTCTGATGAAATAAGCTGAGCTATTCAATGCTCGACGATCCCGCTCCTTCATCACCTATCCAGTAGACCCCTCGGTTACTCCTCCCATGGCCTATCGCACAACAAGCGTAGCGCTGAAACGAACCGTCCCGAGCGACCTGGCGATCCGCGAAGGTCGCATTTTGCGATCTCGCAGCGACGCCTCTGCTAGATGACCGGGCAACTTGAAAGCAGTCCGCGAGCACTGAAATTTACTTACAATTAAGTTTTTGGTATCTAATTACCATTAAGAGCCTTAGAGGCCATGCCGGAGTTTCAGTTCTCCTACTCGCGGTCACAGCGCTCAGCGCCGCAATCGCTAGGACTCGTGGTGCAATTGTTGTGGTTTCGCTACAGCACCGACGTATTTTTATGCCCTATTCCAATAATAGGCCGCACGGCGGCAGCGCAATTTCGGGTCTTGACCTTCGGCAGCTCAGATATGCGGTGATAGCAGCGGATTACGGCAGCATCCGACAAGCCGCCGAAGCATTGCTGATAAAGCAATCCACTATCAGCCGCTCCATTCGTCAACTCGAAGACACGCTTGGGGTAGCGGTGTTTGCACGAACGAGCGGCGGCGTTCAGGCAACCGACGCGGGACGTCAATTTCTCCGCATGGCGCGATCCGTACTTGATCAGATGGATATGATCATAGCGGTGTCCCAAGCAAATGGACGGGGCGAATCGGGGCGACTCACCGTCGGATTCTGCACGTCACTGACGACCGGCAACCTTCGTGCGACGTTGCTCGAATTTCGAACGAGATTTCCGCATGTGCAGCTTGGGACTATCGAGCGATCGAGAGCGCGGCTTGTGACCGCGCTTCGCAACGGAGCCATCGACATTCACATTGTAACAGGTGACGCACCTTCCTTTTACAGCAAGGTAATGCGACTTTGGAGTGAGCGCATCCTGGTCGTTCTGCCGGAGAGCCATGCCCTTGCTGCGCAGGATGTCGTCTACTGGACGGATCTGCAAGACCAGACCATCTTGCTAAGTCAGTATGATCCGGGCCGCGAGCTGGAAGGACTGTTGACCACAAAGCTTACGTCAACAAGCGATCGCCTGCGGATCGAACGGCACGACGTTAGCCGTGGGGTCCTCAAGAGCCTGGTCGCCATGGGGCTAGGCTTAAGTCTTGTGCTCGAGTCAGACATCGGCGCCAATTTCCCCGGGTTGACGTATCGAGAAGTCCGGGACGGAACCGGACCAAGCCGCCTCGAGTTCGCCGCAGCATGGAGGGAGGATAACGAAAGTCCGCCGCTAAGGGATTTCATCAAGTTATTGAATGAACGCTATCCGGCATCTTTCCCCGTCTGAAGTTGCTTTCTTCTGGCTCGGGCAAACGCTCGATCAGTGGCCATGAAGCGCGTCAGCATGGGCACTATCAGTGATGTCGGATCGACCGCTTTTCCACTTTCGAGCTTTAGAATTTCGGCATAGGCGACCAGATCGCGATGAGTGCTGGGCGGCATCCGCACGGTCAGACTAACTGGCATATCATCTTCAATGGCCGCGATCTTGAGCTTAGTCGGTTGTATCATTCGCTTCATGGTTCAATCACCAGGTCACGATTGACGATCACTCGTATCGGGAAGCCAGGCCGAATTGTCAGGGTTGGCTGAATATTGAGGTTCCTTCGAACGACTTGTTGTCCAGTCTGGTTCAAGGAATTCGCCCCGGTCAGGCGGAGCGCGTGAACAATATCGGTGTTGCTGCCGCTATCCGCACCAGAGCCAAGCTCCGCTCCCACGCCAAGGGTGGTTGACAGCAGCGCCGCCTTGAACAGCTCAGCCCAGTGATTGTCGACGTCGTCCTCGAGACCGGAATACCCGCCCGCATCCGTTCCCTGTTGCCGTTCCAGCACGATCGATCGACCATCCGGCATGATCAGACGCGTCCACACCAACAGCACCCGAGACTGGCCAAATGCGACCTGGCTATCATAGATTCCTATGAGTCTTGCGCCTTGCGGGATAAGTTTTGCACGGCCAGAAGGAGTATCATAGACCGCCTCTGTCACTTGTGCGGTGATTTGGCCGGGGAGATCAGAGCGAATCCCGGTCATGAGCGCTGCCGGAATGATGGTCCCCGCTTGAACGACGTATGGAGATGCAGGACGCAGAAGCCTGTCGGGCGCCGTGGTCCGCCGATCGATGGGAGCATTGACGAACAGTTGCTTGCGATCCTGCCCATTCTGCGTGAAGGTTTCGTCCGAGGATGATGCCGTGGCGTTGGTGGCCGTCTCCTGAGATGCAGCATGCGGCGACGTCGGCGGCGCGGTTGTCGATGCAAAGACTTTGCTGGTCCGAGCTGCCTCGGTTTCCTGGTTGGCACGTTGTTGTTCAGCGTCAAGGCCGATTGCTGATGCCGCCGTTGCGCTGGCGGGCGCCGGGTCACCCAGCTTCGGCGGTCCAGATCGGGTGGTCTCGTGTGAAACGCCGCCATAGTCTTGCGGTAACTTCGTCAGACCGTCTGCCACGTTGTGATGGTCTGTGCTGTAGAGTTCGCCCAGTGCGGGATTGTGCGGCGGGTTGCCCAAGGCCCATAGCACCGCGCCGGCGACGAGCAGCAAAGCCAGCGTGCTGCCGCCTGCAAGAATTTTGCGGGAGAGCCGCGTGATCTTGGGACGCTCTGTAGCCAATCGTACGGCCTGCGTATGATCAGTCGACGCCGATCTTGGTCCAGTTGAAGGACTGACGCGCTCGCTTGAACCATTGTCCGTCACGATCGGCCTCCGTCGTTCCTCGCAATCCGCACTATCTGTTGCTTCTCTCCGCCAAGGCGCAGTTCGGCCGCGGCAAACAGACGGTCGGCAATCAGGATATTTTTGTAGACGCGATAGTTGACGAGCTCCGGTTTGCCGTCCTGGCCGACGACGAACAGCGGCGGCATTTCGCCCTGTGCGATCCCGGGCGAGAATTCGATATAGACCTTTCGGCCGTCATCATACGCATTGACTGGCCGCCAGGGCGGGTTGTCGCCCTCAACGACGTAGCGGTAGCGGCGCTGGTCTATCGCCGGGATGAGCGGAGTTGGGGGCAAAGCCTTGGAGCGGTCCCTTCGGTCTTCGGGGTAAAACCAGGCGACCGACGGCATGTATGGCCTTTCGCGGGAGCGCAGCTCGATGAGGTAAGTCCGCCGGTCGGTGTTGACGACGAGATTTGTCTCGATAGCGGTCCGCGTCGGCTTGACCATGATGTGGACGCGCCTGGTATCTCCGTTGCCGCTTTCGGTATCGCCGACGATCCAGCGTACGGTGTCGCCGGCGGCAAGTGGTCCCGAACCGGTCAGCTGCTCGCCCGGCTCGAGCGCGATATCGGTAATCTGGCCGGGCGAGGCATAGATCTGATAGAGCGCGCCGGGGCTGTAAGGAAACACCTGGACGGCGTTGAAGTACCCTGCCCGCCGCGGCTCGACCCGCGCGGCATCATTGGCCGTCGCGATCCGGTCCGCCGGCTCGTTGGCCTCCTCATCGCCCTTCTTACCGCCGCGGGTTGGTGTCCAGGGCGGCGGGACGTGCAGCGGGCGCGCGCGTTCGTCCGCCGCCATTGGGAGATCGGGGGACGATTGTAGGTCGTTATCATAGCTGACCTGCGGGGGCTTGAACGTTGTGCAGCCGGAGAGCGCGGCCGTTACGAGAACGACGAGACCAACGGGGCCGCTATTGCGCTTCAGACCAACCGACAACGGTGCAGGCTTTCTCACTGGCCAAGCTCCTTCGACCAGTTGATGGAATTGACATAAACGCCAAGCGGATTCTTGCGCAGGCGATCGGTGTCGCGCGGGGTTTCGATGATCACGGAAAGGATCGCGGTCCAGCGCTCGGTCGCAGCGAGCTGGCCGCTGTCGTAACGGCGCTCGGTCCATGCCACTCGAAAGCTTTGCGGTGAGGCGCGGATGACGCTGGAAATCTCGACCGCGACCTGGGTGTTGCCGAGCTTGACAAAGGGATCGTTCGTTCGGGCGTAATCGTTCAACGCGGCGGCGCCACGATCGGTCGTGAAATCGTAGGCTCTGAGCCAGTCCTGCCGCAGCACGATGGCGTCGGTCGGCAAGCCCCGTACATCCTCGATAAACCGCGCGAGATGAAACGCAATTTGCGGATCAGTCGGCTGATAGGAGGAACTTGCCGGCGCAACCGCCTGGGCCTGGCCGAGATGATCAACCTGCACGACCCACGGAGTGATCGTGCCTTGGGTGGATTCCCAGACGAGAGCCGCGGCGAGCCCGCCGGACAGCAACAGGCATCCAAATGCCATCAACCGCCAGTTCCTGGCTTGGACCCGGGCCGAACCAATCCGCTCATCCCAGACTTGTGCTGCCTTCTGATAGGGCGTTACGGGCTGCGGCGTGCTGCCGTAGTGCACGGATGGCCGCTTGAACATCAGTGTCCTCCCTCGGACAGATCAACGGAAGCCCCGCTACCTGCGCTATCACCACTGCGGACAGCATGAGTGGCAGCGGATGCCCCTTGATTGACCGTCTGCGCACGTTTCATCCGGCGCGCCCAGGCCGGTGCTGCATCACTCGTTGACGAGCTGCTTGCGAAGCTCGCAGCCATACGGCGCAGCGGGCTGACAATCGCCGAGCCGCCTGCGCTCGCGACACCCGACAGTCCTCCGGCTCGGTAGGCACTGGTTGCCCCGCTCGCAACCGAGGCGACCCCACGGGCTCCGCCCAGCAGCGCGCCGCCGGCCATTCCGACACCACCGGTGGCAAGACCCGCGCCCGCAACGACGGCACCGCCTGCGGCCAAGCCGGTGCCGACTGCGGCGCCGGCACCGAGCTGTGGTCCGCCCGACACGATGCCGTTGGCAATTCCCGGTCCAAAGATGCCAAGGCCCAGAAGGGCAAGGGCTCCGAGCACGAGCGCCATGGCGTTATCGATGGTCGGCTGATTGCCACCAAAACCGGCCGTGAACTGGGTAAACAGCGTCGACCCGATACCGACGATGACGGCCAGCACCAGAACCTTGACGCCCGACGAAATCACGTTGCCCAGCACGCGCTCGGCGGCAAAGTCGGTCTTGCCGAACAGACCGAATGGGATCAGCACGAAGCCCGCGAGCGTCGTCAGCTTGAACTCGATGAGGGTGATGAAGAGCTGGATGGCCAGAATAAAGAACGCCAGCAGCACCACGATCCAGGCAAACAACAGCACCGAGATCTGGACGAAGTTCTCGAAGAAGCTGACATAGCCCATCAGCCCTGAGATCGAATCGAGAATCGGTCGTCCGGCATCGAGCCCAACCTGAGCAATCTTTCCTGGCCGCAAGAAGTCGGCCGTGGAAAGGCCAGTGCCGGAAGCTTTCAGCCCCAAGCCGGCAAAGCTCTCGAAGACGATGCGTGCGAGGCTGCTCCAATTGCCGATCAGGAACGCGAAGACGCCGACAAACAAGGTCTTCTTGACGACCCGGGCCAGAATGTCCTCATCCGCCCCCCATGCCCAGAATAGGCCGGCAAGCGTGACGTCGATTGCCGCGAGCGTCGTGGCAAGATATCCGACTTCGCCCCCGAGCAGGCCAAACCCGGAATCGATGTACCGGGTGAACGTCTCCAGAAACTGATCAATGATTCCCGTGCCACCCATCGTTCACTCCTTGTCGGTCGGCTGGATCGGAGGGGAATCAGATGGCAGACGGCTCTCGTCCTTCGGGGCAACGAACAACGAGGAGCCCGCTTGGGCCGCCCTGGTATCGGACGTTGCTGGAGCTTTCTGCCCGTGAAACTGGCGATGGTTCTCATTCGAGGCTTTCAGACACTCGGGCAGAGCGTCATTCTCCTCGTTGGTTACAGAGCGGCATTCCGTGAGCTTCGGCAGCAATGGAACGAATGTCAGGTCGGCGGACACGGGTTTGTTCGTCTGCTCCCCGCCGCCGTGTAGCCGAATCGCGCAGGCAGCGACGACAAGGAGAACCAGCACGACGGCTGAGAAGGTTGGAGTTCGTTGGACCATTTTCGTTTTCATCAGTGAAACATCTGCACGGTTGTGGGTTGATAGCCGGCGCCATGGGTCAGGAAACGCCGCAGTTGCTCCCTGCCCTGGTCCTGGGCGGCCGCATGCTGCGCGGACTCCAGGTTTTGTGCGCGCGAATGAGCCGCGATGACCGCCGTGAGATCGGCAAGCTGCTGGGCCTGCAGCGCCAAAAGCTGATTGCCGGCCTGGGCCGCTTGCAGCGCGCCGGTCGCCCCCTGGCTCGAGGTGACAAGAGCGGACATCTCGGTGCGGTTGGTGTCGAGGTTGCCGACGACCGTGGCTTGTGTCCGCAAAGCATCCTGCAAGCCCGCCATTGCATTCTGCCAACGGCTTTGCGCGTTCGCTATCAACGCCTGGTCCGAAACGCTCGATGATGCGGACGCATAGGTCGTAGAGAAAGCACGATCGATCTGCTGGATGTCATAGGCGATGCGCTGAGCTTGGGCGAGAAGCTGCTGGGTTCGCAGGATCGATTGCTCCAGCTGCAACAACGACGAAAACGGCAGCGTGGCCAAATTCTTCGCCTGGTTGATCAGCATCTGCGCCTGATTTTGCAGCGACACGATCTGGTTGTTGACCTGTTGCAGGGTACGAGCTGCAGTCAGCACGTTCTGCGCATAATTGTTGGGGTCGAACACAACCAACTGCGCCGAACAAGGCCTGCAGCCAACGATTAGGGTGACCGCAATGACGCCGACGGCGGCAAGACGACACAGGCGCTTCATTTGGACGCCTCCAATTGAGCAAGATGAGGGATGAGGTCGGTCGCCCAGGCAATATCGCGTGCCTTCAACCATCCGGACGCAAAACCATCGCGGCCGTGTTCGGCAAGGACTTGTTCGATCAGCGCCTGATCGGCCTTTGAAGAAGCCGCGGTGAAGGCAAGCGCAACCTCGCCTAGACCAAGTTCGAACAGACGATTGCCGCGACGCGACTGGCAGTAGTAGTCGCGCTTGGGTATGGCGCGAGCCAGGATCTCGATCTGCCGGTCGTTCAGCCCAAAGCGCCGATAGATCGCCATGATCTGTGGCTCGATGGCGCGGTCGTTCGGGAGCAAGATCCGTGTCGGACAGCTCTCGATAATAGCCGGCGCGATCGCTGAGCCGTCGATATCCGCTAACGATTGGGTGGCGAAGATGACCGAGGCATTCTTCTTGCGCAGCGTCTTCAGCCACTCGCGCAGCCGTCCGGCAAAGTCCGCGTCGTCGAGGGCGAGCCACCCTTCGTCGATGATGAGCAGGGTCGGCCGACCATCAAAGCGGCTCTCGATCCGGTGAAACAGATAAGCCAGAACTGCGGGCGCAACAGCGGTACCAATCAAGCCATCCGTCTCGAAGACCTGGACGGATGACGCTCCCAACCGTTCATTTTCGGCATCGAGCAGACGATCATAAGGGCCGCCGATGCAATAGGGCTGCAGGGACCGCTTCAGAACGTTCGATTGCAGCAGAACGGAGAAACCAGTAAGCGTGCGTTCTTCGACCGGCGCGGAGGCTAACGAGCTCAAAGCCGACCAGATATGCTCCTTGGCTTCGGGGGTGACCTCAATGCGTTCACGGCTTAGGATTGAACCGATCCAGTCCGTCGCCCAGGCGCGCTCGCCGATATCATCGATACCGGCAAGAGGCTGAAGAAAGACGGACTCAGAAGTCTCCCCAGTGACAGCTCCACCGAGGTCATGCCAGTCGCCGCCCATGGCGATCGCGGCAGCACGGATGGATCCCCCAAAATCGAACGCAAAAATCTGCGATTCCGGATACCTCCGAAACTGCAGCGCCATCAGCGCCAGCAGCACCGACTTACCCGCTCCTGTCGGCCCGACCACCAGCGTATGCCCGACGTCACCAACGTGGAGTGAAAATCGAAACGGGGTCGATCCTTCCGTTTTGGCCAAGAATAAAGGCGGAGCCTTAAAATGATGGTCCCTGGGCTCGCCGGCCCACACCGCGGACAGCGGGATCATGTGCGCCAAGTTCAAAGTCGAGATCGGGGGCTGACGGACGTTGGCGTAGACATGGCCCGGGACGCTGCCAAGCCAGGCCTCGACAGCATTGACCGTCTCGATCATGCAGGTGAAATCGCGTCCCTGGATCACCTTTTCGACCAGGCGGAGCTTCTCGTCGGCGCTCGCGGGCTCGCCATCCCAGACTGAGATCGTCGCCGTAACGAAAGCTTCTCCAATCTGGTCGGAGCCCAATTCCTGCAGCGCCGCGTCTGCATCCATTGCCTTGTTGTGGGCATCGGTATCGAGAAGAGCAGAAGCCTCGTTGGTCATGATCTCCTTGAGGATCGCGGCCACCGACTTCCGTTTGGCGAACCATTGCCGCCTGATCCTGGTCAGGAGCTTTGTTGCATCGGCCTTGTCGAGCATGATCGCGCGGGTCGACCAGCGATAGGTGAACGGAAGCCGGTTCAGGTCGTCGAGAATTCCGGGCGTGGTCGCCGTCGGAAACCCGACCACCGTCAGGATGCGCAGATGCGCCGACCCGAGCATCGGCTCAAGACCACCGGTTAGCGGCTGATCGGCGAGCAGCGCGTCGAGATACATGGGGATCTCGGGCACCCTGACCCGATGTCGCTTGGTCGAGATCGTCGAATGCAGGTAGGTGAGCGTCTCCTCGTCATCAAGCCAGGCGCACTCCGGCATGAAGCCTTCCACCAGCTGCAGAACACGATTAGTCCGATCCACGAACCCACGGAGGATTTCGCGCCCATCGGCATCGACGGTGCGGTTGCTCCCTTCGTAGAGCAGCCGTTCCGTTTTCGCCGTTCCTTCTGGCGGCGGCAGATAGAGAAACGTGAGGAAATAGCTCGACTCGTAGTGGGCGCCGGCCTCCTCGAATTGTGCTCGCCGCTCTGCATCGACGAGGGCGGAAGCCGCATCGGGAAATGTATTCGGGGGATAGCTGCCAGTGGAATGGCGTTGCGCCTCGACAAAGATCGCCCAGCCTGATTCCAGGCGCCGCAGCGCATTGTTGAGACGGCCGGCGACAGCAACGAGCTCGGCCGGCACCGCACTATCGAGGTCCGGTCCCCGAAATCTCGCCGTGCGCTGAAACGACCCATCCTTGTTCAGGACGATTCCTTCATCGACAAGAGCGGCCCACGGCAGGAAGTCAGCGAGCCGGGTATTGGATCGGCGGTATTCGGCGAGATTCATCATAGAAGACCTCATGTGTTGAGATAACCGGGGATCCGGAGATGCCGGCGGACGACCTCGACAAAGGCAGGGTCGCGCTTGGTCACCCAGACAGCGACCATGTGACCAACGAACCAAAGCAGGAGGCCCGCGACCCAGAGGCGCAGACCAATACCGAGGGCAGCAGCGAGCGTGCCGTTAACGATGGCGATCGAGCGTGGCGCCCCGCCCATCAGGATCGGCTCGGTCAGCGCGCGATGGACCGGTGCTTCAAATCCTGGGATCTGTCCGTCCATCAGATCACAACTCCCCCGCCGAATGAAAAAAACGACAGGAAGAAACTCGAGGCCGCAAACGCGATCGACAGGCCGAACACAATCTGGATCAACTTGCGGAAGCCCCCGGACGTATCGCCTAGCGCGAGCGAGAGTCCGGTGACGATGATGATGATGACGCCGACGATCTTGGCGACGGGGCCCTCAACCGATTGCAGGATCTGGTTGAGCGGTTGCTCCCACGGCATGTTGGAGCCGGCAGCCGATGCTGAAGTGATGGTAAGGTAGGTGATTGCGAACGCGGCCGCCCCTACAATCCCTCGCATGCCCGATTGATTGAACTTCATGATGGGTCCCCTATGGCTGAAAGAACGTAGTCGCCCGAAGCTCCGAGACCTTCGACACTGGCGAGCTCGGTGAGCCGGCGTTCGTTGCCGCGGCCGGAAAGCACAGCGATGACGTTGATGGTTTCCGCAATCAGGTCGCGCGGCACGGTGACAACCGCTTCTTGAATGAGTTGCTCGAGCCGGCGCAAAGTACCAATCGCGCTGCCGGCGTGGATGGTGCCGATGCCCCCGGGATGACCTGTGCCCCAGGCCTTGAGCAAATCGAGAGCCTCCGGACCGCGCACTTCGCCGATCGGAATCCGATCGGGGCGCAGACGCAGCGACGATCGGACAAGCTCCGATAACGAGATCACGCCATCCTTGGTGCGGAGCGCCACCAAATTCGGTGCCTTGCACTGCAGCTCTCGCGTGTCTTCAATGAGGATGACCCGATCCGAAGTCTTGGCAACCTCCGCCAATAGCGCGTTGGTCAGCGTCGTCTTGCCGCTGGAGGTACCACCAGCCACGAGAATATTCTTGCGTGCCCCAACCGCGCGACGCAAAGCGTCGGCTTGGCACGAGATCATGATTCCTTGGGCGACATAGTCGTCGAGCGTGAACACGGCGACCGCTGGCTTGCGAATAGCGAAGGACGGGGCCGCGACCACCGGCGGCAATAGTCCCTCGAAGCGCTCCCCTGTCTCCGGTAATTCAGCCGAGACGCGCGGGCTGCCTGCGTGAACCTCGGCACCCACGTGATGAGCGACCAATCGGACAATGCGCTCCCCGTCCTGGGCCGACACGAATCGTCCGGTGTCTGCCAAACCGACAGACAGGCGGTCGATCCACAATCGCCCGTCGGGGTTAAGCATCACCTCGACGACGGTCGAATCTTCAAGAAAGCGGGCGATAGCTGAGCCGAACGCGGTGCGCAGCATGCGCGCTCCACGCGAAACCGCTTTCGATTGAATGGGATGATTCACCAGTGCCGTCCCCACCAACTAGGCCGTCCCGAGCGGCCTCAGATGGGATGATCAGAGAAGGCAAGCAGCGAGCCGCTGCAACGAGGCAATTATCGCGTGAGTACCCTGGCGTATAAAAAGAAATGACAAGGAGTGTTCGGCATCGTCAATCGGCAACGCAAAGAACGCCAGGGCCAGTGAGAATCCCTATCGCTGCTCAGGTTGCCGCCCACAAATCCGTCCTGTCCGGAGAGGAAAGCGCGTGCGGCTTTGTCAGGTTCTGAGCAGACTACTAGGTTCCGTCGCTTGGGTTCGGCTCCAGTCGATGCTGTTTGATGTCTACCGCAAGCTCGGCCGTACGTTCGATCATGTTGTGGACCATTGTCTCGCAATCGAGCTGGGTCAGCGTGAGAATGCCGTGCTCTCGCAATTCATCTTCGAGAATCGCGGCCATGATCGATACGATGCTCATTCGCCTTCTTCCATTCCCGGCGCGCCTTGCAAGGAGCTTCGACGTGTGGCGCAATCATCGTTGTCGCCCGCATGGCGAAATGGCAGTGGCGTGCCCCCTACGTCGCAGACTGCTTCGATTAGCAGACGGACCGCTTGCGCATCCCAATCAATCTGGTCAAGAGGGTCTTCCCAGTACTGGGACATCACGTGGGCTGCATGACGTGCTTTTAGACCCAACCCAGCGATTGTGCGCGCTTGCGTCTCCATGATCGCCCGTTCGATTGGGTAGAGACGGGCGAGAACAGGTTCGATCCGACGTGCTACGGCTTCCTCACAGGCGTGCTCCTCGAGGCTCGTCTGGCCGGTCGATTGCTCCGGTCGCTGCGGAGCAGCACCTTGACGTGTTTTCTGATTGTGGCGCAACCGATCCAACGCAAGCAACTCTGCGAAGATCGCGTTGAATTGCCTTTCAAGCGCGAGCAGCCGGGAGTCGTCCTCTAGCGAGGAGGCCGCGGAGCCGACCGGCAGCTGATCAAGGCTGATCTCAGCGGAGTCATTGCTCATGACACGCTCTACATTGCACACTCGGCCACGAAACATCTTATTGATCTTCATGGTCAAATTGGCGCCATGCGCCGTCGACGCCCCCACCGATATCTGTGGGGCGCGCACGCGGCATTGTTTGCCCGCAAGGGCATCGATGTTACGCTACCAGAGTAATCCTTTGCCCCTGATGTGTCAACACCTCGGGCGCAAAAACTTACACTTGGGGCGTAATGTTGACCAGCGAACAAATCAGAGCGGCGCGTGCCATGCTTCGGATCGAACAGCGCGACCTCGCGGAGAAATCCGGCGTCTCGCTGGAAACCATCAAACGGATCGAACGCACTCCCGGACCGATATCGGCCTATACCGGGACCGTCGACAAGCTGCGTCGAGCTTTGGAGTCCGCGGGGATCGAGTTCAGCAATGGTGATCGGCCTGGCGTCCGTTTGACGTCAACAGCAGCAAAGCAAATCGATCGCACTGAATGACCTGGCGCCAATGCGCTCAGTTGCCGCAACGGTGTATTAAATCGACCGCGCGCCGACGGCTTGGCGTGAGCCAAGTGCCTGTGACCATCATGTAGGCCGAGCGAAAGCAGTCGGGCTGCGGCAGCTATCAAATTCGATGGCTGCAAACCCGGTGAGCGCAGCCAATCGCTCAAGTGCGTTCCGGTCTCGCACTGGCGGGCCTTGGTCAACGGGCTCTCACGCTCCATTCCATGCGAAAGAGCCTTGGCTTCTTCGCGCAGCCGCAAAATATGAGACCTATATTTTGTCCGCACCGGGGACAATCCCGGGTGCTCGTCCGTTTTCGGGTTCTGATCGGAAATCGCATTCAAGCAGCCGACATTCTCTTACCAATCGCCTCCTGCGCACGCCTCAAGGATCGGCTCTTCAACAGAAGAGCCACGAGATCCCGCGAGGCTTCCAAGAGGATCTCCAAAGGCATTCCGGCCTAACGTTCGAATCCACGGCATCGCAAACCACACCAGTGCGGCCGCCTGAAATACAAGGCAAAGACCAAACGCGGTCTGATAGGCCACGACTGGATAGTGTCCCCCCTGAGATGGCCATTGCGCCACCAAGAACCCGATGCCGTATTGGATCGTAAACGCCCAGCAGAAGTGCAAGAGGTTCAAGGCGCCATTGCTGCGCGCGGCAAATTCCCTTGGGAAATAATCGGCTACGACCGCAAAGCTTAGGACGGTTGCGGCTCCGGCTATCGACACGATCGACCAAGGTAGAAGCGACGGCAGTGGGATGCGGAGGAGCAGAGCGAGTTGGGCCACGATGAACAGCGCTCCCACGCTAGCCAAAAGGACCTCTGTCCTCGTATTGAGTTTGCGCAGGCGATCAGCCAAGCCGCAGAGCTCCAAAACTTAGGCCAACGGCCATGAAGAGCATATGAGAGACCCGGCTCTGCCCGTCGAGCCCTTCCACGTCCGTGAGCCAGGCCGAAGCCCACAATGACTGCAGCGCCCAGGCCGATCCAATGCAGGTCGCAGAAAGCGGTGCTATTCGCAGGAATCGCGGATCTGAATAGACCGACCACAAGGTAAGCGGCTTTCGGGCGGTGGTGGCGGTCTGTGAATCGCCGACGCGCTCCGGAACGACCATGTAAATGAGCCCACTCACCGCAAAGGTCCCGATCGTCAGAATCTCAAAGAGGCTGCGCCAACCAACGTAATTCAGCAACCAATCGGTTGGCGCGGTTGCTGTCACTGCGCCAAGCGAGCCCAACATGATCATCCAGCCGTTGGCAAGCGCGACACGTTCTCTCGGAAACCAGGTGACAATGGACTTGAGTCCGGCCATCAACGAGCCGGCGACGCCAAGCCCAATCATGCCGCGCGCAAAGAGGAGTTCTGGGAGGCTCGAGGCATTACCGAACAGCGTGGCACCGCCAGCGGCAATGACCAGTAGCACGCCTTGGACCCGACGCGGCCCAAAACGATCCAAAAAGATTCCTACGGGAATCTGGGCCACCCCGAACACCAGGAAATAGACTGACGCGAGCAGCCCAGTCTCGGCGGCGTCGAGGCCGAACTCAGATGCTAATGCCGGTGAGATCGCGGCATTAATCGTCCGAAACAAGTAAGCGAGGTAATAGCCCGCCGCAAAGGGAATAAACACTGAGAGGACTATGCGCCATGTAGGAAGTGATTCTTTTCTCGATACATCAGACGTGCCTCTTGGGTTCGGATTGGAATTTGGCGGCATCGGACGTGAGTTTTGCCGCGAGTCTCTCCGCGCGTCCGGCGAGCTCTCGCCATGATCGCGGTCACCGCGCGAACGGCTTACTCCTTCTCCAGGGTTGAGACCCTGGGCAACATCGGAGCGTTCAGGGCCAGCTTTTTGACCGTGTTGCTGCGGCTCCGCGGTCTGGGTAGCCCCCTCGCCTGTCTCGTGCTCCACTCCGCCCTGGCTTTGGGAATGCAGAGATTCGATCGTCTCCTGCATGAGAGGCCGGCGCTGTTGGACGCGGCGGTCGACCTGCTGCGCCAAAACTCTGAACCGCTCGTCACCCAGGCGGATCGCCTCTTGTTGCCGCTCTTGCGATACAGGTGGGGTCACTGCCAACTGGTATCGCGCGTGTAGCGCGACGGTCTCAGCGATCATCCGCATATCGCGCTCGAGGTGGTCGAACCGGGTGTGCATATCGTCTAATCGTTCGCGCAACAGGGATTCGAGCGATGGCGCGGGACTCATGAAATGCTCGAGAGCAGCTTCAACCAGCATGCTCTTGCCGACGCCCGGTCGGTCGCTCGCGACGTCAAGCCGACCACAGACACTTTCGCTGAGCCGAACCGTTACCTTGCGACGCGCGGAGGTTTTGCGCTTGCGCCCAGCTTGAACGTCAACGCGATCAACCTGCGTACCCAATTCGGCGAGTTGTTGCATCCGATGTTCCCTAACGTCCCCATGATCGAGACCGCGGCTTCGCGAGACGATTGAGGAGGTGCCAATCTGTGCGCATTCCAGAGATGGTGATCAGGCGTTCCAGGCGATGGTGATCACGGATTCCAGATGATGGCGATCACTGGAGACGAACACGGCTGACGAGT
>NZ_JARXWB010000044.1 GCF_029892425.1 Bradyrhizobium sp. BR13661
CCCGGGCCACCCCAAACCACCCCCCCCCCCCCGGGCGCCCCCCCCCGTTGTGCCAGCACCCCCGCCCCCCCCCCCCCCCCCCCCCCCCCCGGGGGGGGGGGGGGGGGCCCCGCCCCCCCCCCCCCCCCCCCCCCCCCCCATCTCTCAACACGGGCACTGTTCGTCGCGGAGGGACCGTCACCCCACCCCGTCACGCAATCTCGCGTTGCTCGATCGCGTGCCGACCCTCCCCCTCCAGGGGAGGGTGGGAGCACGCCGCGCGCCCCCGATCCCCCTCGGTTGCCGGAACTGCCTCCCGCCGCTACAACGGCCCTTGAGAGGATCACACCATGTCAGACATGCGCTTGATTGTTGCTGGAGCCGGTGGCCGCATGGGCCGCGCCCTGACGCGGGCGATTGCCGACAGCAAAGGCGCGGTGCTGGCTGGCGCCCTGGAGGCGCCGGGCTCGGAGTTGCTCGGCAAGGATGCCGGTGTGCTCGCGGGCCTTCCCGCCAACGGCATCAAGCTGTCCGCCGACCTCTGGGCGATGTCGAAGGAGGCCGACGGCATCCTGGATTTCACCGTGCCGGCCGCAACCATCGCAAATGTCGCGATCGCGGCCGAGCGCGGCATCGTGCATGTCATCGGCACCACCGGGCTCTCTGCCTCGGATAACGCCGTCATCAAGAGCGTCACCAACCGCGCGGTCGTGGTGCAGTCGGGCAATATGAGCCTGGGCGTCAATCTGCTCGCCGCCGTGGTCAAGCGCGTCGCCAAGGCGCTCGATGAGAGTTTTGATATCGAGATCGTCGAAGCCCATCACCGCATGAAGGTCGATGCGCCCTCCGGCACCGCGTTGATGCTGGGCCAGGCGGCAGCCAGCGGGCGCGGCATCCCGCTCGACGACGAGCATTCGGAACGCGGCCGCGACGGCATCACCGGCGCGCGCAAGCCCGGCGCGATCGGCTTTGCCTCCGTGCGCGGTGGTACCGTCGCCGGCGAGCACAGCGTCACCTTCCTCGGCCCGTTCGAGCGGTTGACGCTGTCGCATCTCGCCGAAGACCGCATGCTGTTCGCGCATGGCGCGCTCAAGGCGGCGTTATGGGCGCATGGCAAGAACCCGGGGCACTACTCCATGGCCGACGTGCTCGGCCTAGCTGACATCTGAACAACACGGAAAGTAGTCAATGAGCGAACGTCTTCTCGTGCTCGTGCGCCACGGCCAGAGCGAATGGAATCTGAAGAACCTGTTCACGGGCTGGAAGGATCCTGACCTCACCGAGCAGGGTGTCGCGGAAGCCAAGGAAGCGGGCCGCAAGTTGAAGGCCCAGGGCCTCGTGTTCGACGTCGCCTTCACCTCGGTGCTGACGCGCGCCCAGCACACGCTCGATCTCATTCTCACCGAGCTCGGCCAGACCGGCTTGCCGACCTCGAAGAACCTCGCGCTGAACGAGCGCGACTATGGCGACCTCTCCGGCCTCAACAAGGACGATGCGCGCAAGAAGTGGGGCGAGGAGCAGGTGCATGTCTGGCGCCGCTCCTATGACGTGCCGCCGCCCGGCGGCGAAAGCCTGAAGGACACGCTGGCGCGCGCGCTGCCCTACTACGTGCAGGAAATCCTGCCTGGCGTGCTCAACGGCAAGCGCACGCTGGTCGCCGCCCACGGTAATTCGCTGCGCGCCTTGATCATGGTGCTGGAGAAGCTGTCGCCCGAAGGCATCTTGAAGCGCGAGCTCGCAACCGGCGTGCCGATCATCTATCGGCTCAATGCGGACTCGACGGTGGCGTCGAAGCTGGATCTGGCGGGGTAGCGACGTACCCTACAGCACCGTGGCTACTGCATCCCCAATTGCCCGGCTTCCCAGCCCAGCATCGCCTGCTTGCGGGTGATGCCCCAGTGATAGCCGGTGAGCGTGCCGCTCTTGCCGAGGGCGCGGTGGCAGGGCACGACGAAGGAGACCGGGTTCTTGCCGACAGCGGCCCCGACGGCGCGTGACGCCTTCGGCTTGTCGATGTTGCAGGCGATGTCGGAATAGGACACCGCGCGCCCCATCGGGATCTTCAACAGCGTCTCCCACACCCGCACCTCGAAATCGGTGCCGATCATCACCACACGCAGCGGCTGGTCCGGCCGCCAGAGCTTTGTGTCGAAGATGCGCGCCGCGAGCGGCGCGGTGCCCTCGTGATCTTCCACATAGGTCGCGTTCGGCCAGCGCCGCGTCATGTCGGCCAGCGAGGCCTTTTCCTCGCCGGGATCGGCGAAGGCGAGGCCCGAGAGGCCGCGATCGGTCGCGATCACGATCGCAGTCCCAAAGGGAGACGGATGGAAGCCGTAGCGCAAGGTCAGCCCCGCGCCGCCGTTCTTCCATTCGCCCGGCGACATCGCCTCGTGGGTGACGAAGAGATCGTGCAGCCGGCCGGGACCCGACAGCCCCGAGTCGAGCGCCGCGTCGAGGATGCTCGCGGAGTCCCGCAACAGCCCCTTGGCGTGGTCGAGGGTGAGCGCCTGCATGAACGCCTTCGGTGTGATCGAGGCCCAGCGGCGGAACAGATGGTGCAGCTCATCCGGCGTGACGCCGGCCGCATCCGCCATCGCCTCGATGGTCGGCTGCGCGCGCCAGTTCTCCGAGATGAAGGCGATCGCCCGGCGCACGGAATCATAGTCGCGCAGCGCGGCGTTCTGGGGGCCCGGCTTGGCCAGGCGCTGGTCATGTATGGCGAGTGTCATCATGACCGGAAATGTAGGAGAGGGGAGGCGCCGAAACCACCCGATTTCCGACTGGGAATCAGGTGATCGGATTGTAGGTCGGGCCACGCTTGGCGGCGTTCAGCGCCTCAACCAGGCCTTTGTAGAAACTAGCCTTTTCGTCCGGCCCGAGGAACCTGGCGAGCTGGATCTGGTGGCCGCGAGAGATCAGATAGAGATGCTCGATGCCAAAATCCTCGTCGACCTCCATGTCGAGGCGGACCCAGAGCGGATTGAAGCTCCATTCGGCGACCTGGCCGTGATGACTGATGCGCCGCACGCGCAATTCAGAGGTCGTGATCGTGATCTCCTCGCGCGCCCGCCCGGTGCGGAAATTGACCCTGAAGGCCCACCAGACCACGAGCACGTCGAGGCCGAAAAAGCCCAGCACCGGCCAGGCGCCCTTCATCAGGAAAACCATGCCGGTGACGAAGCTGACGGCGCTCAGGAACAGCATCACGGCGAGGAAGCCGGTGCGGTTCAGGGAGCGATGCGGCGTCAGCAGCGCGGAGAAGATCTGCTGCTCGGCATAACCTTCAGACTCTGCCCGCTCAATTTCGTTGCCTGTGCTCATCGTCACTCAGTATATCCCGATTATGGCGAAAATCACCCACAAGCCGGCCCCGCGCAAAGCGGGGGTGCCGAAGAAAAAGGCAAAGGCGGCGGCCGCGAAACCGAAGGCCCCCGCCAAAAAATCGCTCAAGGCCATCAAGCCCAATTCTATGAAACCTTGGACGCCGGCTGAAATTCGCGAGGTCTTCAGCCGTTTCCAACAGGCCAATCCCGAGCCGAGGGGCGAGCTCGAGCACGTCAATCCGTTCACACTGCTGGTCGCCGTGGTGCTGTCGGCGCAGGCGACCGACGCCGGCGTCAACAAGGCGACACGTGAATTGTTCAGGGTCGCCGACACGCCGCAAAAGATGCTCGACCTCGGCGAAGAGCGTTTGCGCGAATACATCAAGACCATCGGTCTCTATCGTACCAAGGCCAGGAACGTGATCGCGCTGTCGGCAAAGGTGCTCAGCGATTTCGGCGGCGAGGTGCCGCGCACGCGCGCCGAGATCGAATCGCTGCCGGGTGCGGGCCGCAAGACCGCAAACGTCGTGCTCAACATGGCCTTCGGCGAGCACACCATGGCGGTCGACACCCACGTCTTCCGCGTCGGCAACCGCACCGCCCTCGCGCCCGGCAAGACGCCGCTCGAAGTCGAGCTCGGTCTCGAAAGGGTGATCCCATCCGAATTCATGTTGCATGCCCATCATTGGCTGATCCTGCACGGCCGCTACACCTGCCTCGCGCGCAAGCCGCGCTGCGAGGTATGCCTGATCAACGATCTCTGCCGGTGGCCGGAGAAGACGGTCTGAGGCAGTATCGCCGTCGTTTCGGGATGATGTGAGGCAAGCCGCTTTGGGGTTATCGTGAGTCAGCAAGAACAAGTCTCGTCGCCGCCACCACCTGTCGCGTCCAAGCCAACGCAGCGGCCGGCGACCTCGCTGTGGAGCCGGCTTGCGATCCCGCTGTTCGCGGTGATCGTTGCGCTCGCCTTCGTCGCGCTGGCAACGCTGCGATTCGACGAATGGGTCGGCAATGAAGTGGTCCAGACCACCAACGACGCCTATGTCCGCGCTGACCTGACGCGGCTCGCGAGCCGCGTTTCCGGCGAGGTGCTGACCGTCGCCGTGACCGACTTCCAGCGCGTCAAATCAGGCGATCTCCTGATCCAGATCGATCCCGCCGATTACGAGGCGCAAGTCGCGCAGTCAGAGGCAGCGGTGGCCGCCGCGCAAGCCGTGCTGGACAATCTCGCCAACCAGATCGAGCTGCAATATGCGACGATCGCACAAGCAGAAGCCGCAAGGCTGTCGGCCGAAGCGCTGGAAGTCGAAGCCAGGCAGGAGCAGGAGCGCCAGCAATCGCTGTCGCAGACCGAGGCCGGCACGCGGCAGCGGCTCGAGCAGGCGGTCGCAGGCCTTGCCAAGGCACAGGCCGATGTGCGCGCCAGCCGCGCGGTGATCGCGGCCCAGCAACATCAGATCGAAGTCTTGCAAGGTACCAGAAAGCAGCGTGCCGCCGATCTCGGTGCGGCCAAGGCGACGCTCGCGAGCGTCAAGCTCAAGCTCGGCTATACCAAGATTATCGCGCCGTTCGACGGCGTCGTCGGCGAGCGCCAGGTGCAGCCCGGCGACTACGTCAATATCGGCACCAACCTCATCAACGTGGTGCCGTTGCCGAAAGTCTATGTGATCGCGAACTACAAGGAGACCCAGCTCACGCATGTGGCGCCGGGTCAGCTGGTCGAGATCACCGTCGACAGTTTTCCGCGCGAAAAGCTGCGCGGCAGGGTCGAGCGCATTGCGCCGGCGACCGGTGCGCAGGTCGCGCTGTTGCCGCCCGATAATGCGACCGGCAATTTCACCAAGGTCGTGCAGCGCATTCCCGTGCGCATCCTGTTCGACGACAACCAGCCGCTGCTGGCGCGGCTCGTGCCGGGCATGTCGGTCGTCACCCGCATCGACACGAAGGGCGCTGATGGCGGCAAATGACGACGCCGACCGTGGACCCGTCTCGCGCGGCGGCATCGCGCGACGGCCCTTGTTTGCCGTGGCTGCCGTTCTGCTCGGCTCGTTCCTCGCCAATTTCGACAGCCGGCTGACCACGGTCGGCCTGCCCGACTTACGCGGTGCGTTCGGGCTCTCCTTCGACGAAGGCGCCTGGCTCTCCACCGCTGGCATCGGCTCGCAGATCTTCATCGCGCCCGCGGTGGCGTGGCTTGCGACCGTGTTCGGCCTGCGACGTGTGCTGGGCATTCCCAGCCTCGTCTACGCGCTCGTCTCGCTGATCATTCCCTTCGTGCACGACTATCCGACCCTGATTGCGCTGAGCGTCGTGCATGGCCTGTTGCTCGGCACCTTCGTGCCGGCGACGCTGATGATCGTGTTCCGCAATTTGCCGATCCGCTGGTGGCTGCCGGCGATTGCGCTCTACTCGATCCGCGTCGGCTTCGCCCTTGATACGTCGAGCTCGCTGGTCGGTTTCTATGTCGACCATCTCGGCTGGCAATGGCTGTACTGGCAGGGTGTGGTGATCGCGCCACTGATGGGTCTGATGGTCTATCTCGGGACGCCCGGCGACCCGGTCAATCGCGCGTTGCTGCGCGAGGCCGATTGGGGCGGCATGCTGCTGTTAGGAGCTGCCGTCGGCATGATCTATGCCGGCCTCGACCAGGGCAATCGGCTGGACTGGCTCGGCTCCGGCACGGTGATGGCGCTGCTCGTCGTCGGCGGCGTGCTGTTCATTGCCTTCCTGATCAACGAGTCGCTGACAGCGCAGCCCTGGGCACATGTGAATGTGCTGTTCTCGCGCAATATCGGCCTGTCGCTGGTGGTCATCCTGCTCTACACGCTGACGTCGCTCTCCAACGCGTCGCTGGTGCCGAACTTCCTCGGCAATGTCGGCCTGCTCCGGCCGGAGCAAAGCGGGCTGTTGCTGCTCACCTATGGCGCGCTGCCGATGTTCGTGCTGGTGCCGGTTTCAATCTGGCTGCTGCGTCACTTCGATGCGCGCGCGGTGACGGTGCTGGGATTTGCCTGCTTCGCGGCCGCCAATCTCTGGGGCACCCGGCTCACCCATGACTGGGCGCGCGAGGATTTTGCCGGCATCGTGCTGCTGCAAGCGATCGGCCAGTCGCTGACGTTGCTGCCGCTCATCATCATCGCGCTGTCGAATTCCGATCCGAGCCGCGCGACCTCGTTTGCCGCCTACATCCAGATCATGCGCCTCGGTGGCGCCGAGATCGGCGTGGCGCTGATGGGGACGTGGCTGCGTGTCCGCGAGCAAATCCATTCCTTTTATATCGGGCAGAATTTGGAAATCGGTGACGTCAATGTGGTGCATGCGCTGAAGCAGCTTGCGGACCATTTCGCCGCCCATGGCGCTGGCTTGGCGCAGGCCCGCGCGGTCGGCACGCTCGCGAGCTACGTTGCGCGCGAGGCCAATGTGCTCGCCTATATCGACGGCTTCTGGCTCTGCTTCTGGCTGGCGATATCGGGCCTCGGCTTCATCGCGTTGATCACCCGTGCCCCGCCCGGGCCGTTCACGCCGGCGCCGTTCGGTTTTGCGAGGAGAGTGCTGCGCAGGTGCGGTGTGCAGGTGAGCTGATCGTGCTCACCGCATCTGCCGCGCCGGCTCGATCAGCTCGGGCCGCGGTCCTGACAGCCGCTTGTGCATGTGGACCATGAAGGCCATGCCGAAGATCGGCGTCGCCAGATTCACCACCGGGATCGAGACGAAAGCCGCGATGAAAAGACCGGCGGTGAAGATCATCGCCGCATTGTCGCGCCGCATCGCCTTGGCATCCTCCGGCGAACGGAAGCGCATTGCGGCGAGCTCGAAATATTCGCGCCCCAAGAGCCAGGCGGCGGCGAGGAAGAAGATCAGGAACCCGGCACCGGCGAAAAGCACCAGCGGCAGTGCGATCAGATAGACCAGGATCGTCAGCAGCGCCGTCTTGATGCCCTCCAGGATCGCCTGATTGAACGGCAGTGCGGTGCCCGGCCGCTCGGCCGGATAATATTCGCGCTCGACGATGTCGGCGACGTCGTCAACGAAGAAGCTCGCCACCAGCGAGGTGATCGCGGGCATCAGGAACACGCTGCCGAATACGACGCCGAAGCCGGCCGCAATCGAGATGATCCAGGACAGCACTTCCAGCGATGCGTGCCAGCTCGGCCCGAGCAGGCCCTCGAGCCAGACCTCGCCATAGGTGGCGAACCAGCTCAGCAGCCGCTGCAACCCGATCGCCAGCACCACGATCAGCACGAGTGCAAGCCCGATCGACCGCCACAGGATCGAGCGCATCGGCGGCGATATCATTTGCGACAGCGCCTTCACGGCGGCATCCAGCATGGGAACCTCTCACGAAACACTCTGCGAGAGGTAGACACCCCTGGTCGCTTCGGCAAGGGAGGCTGACCCTTGGCCGACCCTTGGCCGGTGCGGCTTACGGCTCCGCCACGATGCTGGCCCGGCAGGCGATGGCGCTACAGACCGTGCTCCAGCGACCAAAGCCCTTGTAGATCTGGACGGCGACCAGCTTGGACCCGGTCTGCGGCGCGAGCCCCTTGGGCCAGGGAATATCGGTGAAGCGCGACGGCCCGGTCGAGGTCGAGAAGGCCATGAACTCGCGGCCTTCGGTACCTTCGGAGTCGAAATCGATGATCTCGCGCTGGAAGTCTTCGGGCGCGACCTTCGCGGTCTTCTTCACGGCGGCATCCACGATGCGCTTGACCGTGAAGGTCTCGCGCGGCGGCGGTGTGGCGATCGGATCGAACCCGAGATTCTTCTCGACCCATTTGCGGTCAGCGGCCATCTGTTCGTCTCCGCCGATTGATTTTGACAAGCGTCTTTCTTTCGTCAGCCAGATCGGCCGACGGTTGCAATCCTAGATCGAAAACGTAGTCACAGAATGGTCCGGGTTATTGACCAATTCCGTGTCGATTTGAGACGGCGAAGCTTTTGTCCCGCCAGACAAGAGATATTCTGAAAATAATCAAACAATCATCTGAACCAATTTGTTTCTGGGATTACACCTATAGTTGAGGTGCATCAATCTGCCTTCCAATCACAAACGGAGGAAGTCATGGCAAGCTCGACCAAGCGTGTCGCGCTGGTAAACAGCGCCCGTCAATTGCCGAAGGGAGCCAAGCTCGTCGGCGCGGCCGATCCCAAGCAGGAAATCGAGATCAGCGTTCGTCTCCGCGCCAAGCGCGCCGACGACGAGCAGGTGATGGCGCTCGGTGCGCAACCGCCGCGTGAGCGGCAGTATCTTTCCCGCACCGAGTTCGCCGAACAGATGGGTGCCGATTCCGCCGACGTTGCCAAGATCGACGATTTCGCCCACCACCACGAGCTCAACGTCAAGAGCGTTCACCTGGCGTCCCGTACGATAAAGCTGACCGGCACGGTGAAGGCAATGAGCGCGGCGTTCGGCGTCAAGCTCAGCAAGGTCAAGCATGACGGCGCGACCTACCGCATGCGCAAGGGCAATGTGCAGATCCCGGCCGAGCTCGAAGGCATCGTGGTCGGCGTGCATGGCCTCGACAACCGGCCCGTGGCGCAGCCGCATTTCCGGCGCAAGATGGCGAGCAAGACAGCGAAGAAGGGCGCGACCGCACGCGCAAGCCAGGGCGGCAGCTTCTCGGTCGAGCAGATCGCGCAACTCTACAACTTCCCGGGCGGCGAGACCGGCGCCGGCCAGTGCATCGCCATCATCGAGCTCAACGACATCGACACCAAAGGCCATCCCAAGGGCGCCGGCTACAAGACCTCGGATCTGAAAACCTTCTTCAAGAAGGCCGGCATCCCGATGCCGCAGATCGCACCCGCGAGTGTCGACGGCGGCGCCAACAAGCCCGGCCATTCCGACGCCGACGGCGAAGTGGTGCTCGACATCGAGGTGGCCGGCGCGATCGCGCCCGGCGCCAAGATCGTGGTCTATTTCGCGCCCAACACCACCAACGGCTTCATCGACGCCGTGAAGGCCGCCGTCCACGACACCGCGCGAAAGCCCTCGGTGATCTCGATCAGCTGGGGCGGACCGGAAGATCCGGCCGGCTCGCAGCAATTCGTCGACGGCCTCAACGAGGCGATCCGCGATGCCGCCGCGATGGGCGTTACCGTCTGTGTCGCGTCCGGCGACAATGGCTCCGCGGATATGGCGCAAGGCTGGGACGGCAAGCCACACGCCGATTTCCCGGCGTCGAGCCCGTTTGCGCTGGCGTGCGGCGGAACCAATCTGCGGGCGTCGAACGGCACGATCACCGAAACGGTCTGGAATGGTGGCCCGCAGGACGGCGCCGGCGGCGGCGGCGTCAGCATCGTCTTCCCCAGGCCGCAATACCAGGCGAACGCCCATGTGCCGAAATCACCGTCACAGTCGGTCGGACGCGGCGTGCCTGACGTAGCTGGCGATGCCGATCCCGCGACCGGCTACCAGATCTTCCTCAACGGCGTCATGACCACGATCGGCGGCACCAGCGCAGTCGCGCCGCTGATGGCCGGACTGATCGCCCGCATCAACGAGGCCACGACCAAGAAATTCGGCAAGACGGTCGGCTTCATCAATCCGCTGATCTACGCCTCGCATGCGCATGGCGTGTTCCGCGACGTCACCGTCGGCAACAATGACATCACCGGCGATCTGCACGGCATGTACAAGGCCGGTCCCGGCTGGGATGCCTGCTCCGGCCTCGGTGTCCCCAACGGCGCGGCGTTGCAGAATCTGCTCGCGGCGTGACTGTATAGACGCTCTCTCGTTTCCCTCTCCCCGTGCTTACGGGGGGAGGGTCACACCGTGTCCAGTGCCTTGCCGCGTACGTTCGGGCCGAACAGCGTCATCGCGATCACAACGATCAGCATCGCCGCGGTGATCAGGCCGAACACGCCGATGACGCCGGCTTCCTTCAGCATGTAGGCGACGATGAAGCCCGAGAAGGTCGCGCTCAGCCGGCTCATCGAATAGACGAGGCCGGAGGCCTGCGTCCGGATCTGGGTCGGAAACACCTCGGTCTGGTAGGCGTGATAAGCATAGGACATCGTGGTGTTGCAGGCGGTCAGCAGCACGCCGCAGACGATCAGCAGGACAGGCTCGGTCAGCTGCGCGAACGCCATGCCGAAGATGATGATGGCGATGCAGGCTCCGGCGATGATCCAGCGGCGTTCGAACCTGTCGGCGAAGCTCGCGGCCAGCAGCGGCGAGATCGGATAGGCGAAGGCGACGATGAAGGAATATTGCAGGCTCTTGGTGACGGTGATGCCCTTCTCGACCAGCAGCGTCGGCACCCAATTGGCAAAGCCATAGAAGCCGAAGGCCTGGCAGAGGTTGAACACCATGAAGAGAATGACGAGCGAGACATAGGGCGGCCGGAACAGGTCGGCGAAGTTTACACGTGCGACGGCTTGCGTCGCCGGCCGTGCGAGCGCAGCTGAGGCTGGCGGCGATGTGCCGCCGCTTCTGGCTTCCAACGTTGCGAGAATCCGGAATGCCTCCTCACTGCGGCCATGGCGCGCAAGCCAGAGCGGGCTCTCCGGCAGGAACAACCGCAGCACCCAGATGATCATGCTGGCGGCGGCGCCTGTTAGCACCACCCAGCGCCAGCCTTCGACGCCATAAGGCGCGAGCGGCACCAGCCACCAGGCGAGGAAGGCGACGACGGGCACGGCGATGAACATGATCGCCTGGTTGATCGCAAAGGCGCGCCCGCGCATCCGGCTCGGCACCAGCTCGGTGATATAGGCATCGATGGTGATGACCTCGATGCCGATACCGATCCCGGCGAGGAAGCGCCAGAACAGCAGGCCTTCGGAGGAGGTCTGGCAGGCCATGATGACAGATGCCGCGGTATAGCCGAGCAGCGCATAGGTGAAGATCGGGCGCCGGCCGAAGCGATCAGCGAGGAAACCGAGGAAGAAGGTGCCGACGAACAAGCCGGCGAAGGTCGCGGCGACAAATGCGCCGATGCCGGAGAAGCCGAAGAAGGCCTGCGTCGTCGTGGAGAGCAATCCGCTGCGGCTCAGCCCCGGAGCGATGTAGCCGGTCAGGAACAGATCGTAGATCTCGAAGCAGCCGGCGAGCGAGAGCAGGATCACGAGGCGCCAGACATAGCCCGTCGCCGGCATCGCCTCGAGCCGCCGCGAGATCTCGTCCGGTCCTGATGCTGATGGTGTGCCGAGTTCGATGTTCGTGTCGATGCCGACAACGCTCATGATGTCCTCCCCGTGGCGCATAGGTCACGCGCGGTCCCGGCGGCTCATCTCTGTTGCGTGTCGTGAACTCTGCCGGACCGCGCCATGTTGGCCGGTCGAGAACGGAAATCCAGAAGAACATATCGATGGAAGCGTTCGAGATTTTCGAAGGCGGCTGTCGAGAGGCAGCACGGCCGGCCAGCAAACTCGGTCACCTCTCCCGCCTGCGGGAGAGGTCGGCGCGTCCCGGGCGATGCGGAGCATCGTCCCGCGCGCCGGGTGAGGCTTCTCTCCTCTGGGGGAGTCTTCGTTGTCGAGGCACCCTCTCCCCGACCCTCTCCCGCAAGCGGGAGAGGGAGCGCACCGTCGACTATTTTACCAACTCCGCCTGCCAACCGCCACTACGCACCTGCTCGGCGATCAGCGACAGCATCAACCGCCGCATCTCTTCCATGGCGTAGGTCATCGGGCGGTTGCGCAGGCGGCAGAGATAGAGCGTGCGGGTCAGTTTCGGCTCGATCACCTTGCGTGCGACCAGGCGGCCGGCGGCGAGTTCCTCCCGTGCGAACAGCTTTGTCGCGATCGTGCAGCCGAGCCCCTCCACCAGCGCACCGGTCATGCCGGTGATCGAATTGGCGTGCAGGATCGCGCCGCCCTCCAGCCGCTTCAGCAGGACCGGATCGTCGAGCAACGCCCGCGAGGACAGGCCGAGACCGTAGCGCAAGAGGATCAGCGGCAGCCGGCTCAGCTCCTCGAATCGTACAGGGGTTTTGCTCTTGCCGACCAGCTTGGGAATGCCGACCAGGAACATCTCCTCCTCCAGCACGGCCTCCGTGATCAGCTCCTTCTCCGACGGCGGATTGTAGACCAGCGCCAGATCGACATTGGAGATCATCAGATGCATCAGCGTCGCGCCCGACAGGCTCTCGGTGAGCGACAGCTTGAGCTTGGGATATTTGGTCAGCACCGTGCGCATCAGTTCGACGCCGATGGCCTTGACCCCGGAATTGGCCATGCCGATCGAGATTTCGCCGGCAATGACGCGGGCGCCCTCGCGCACCTCGGTCTCAGCTTCAGCCATCGCGCGCAGGATGATGCGGGCGTGCTCGTAGAGCCGCTCGCCGGCCGCGGTCGGGTCCATGCCGCGCGACTTGCGCTCGAACAGCGGCGTCGCGAACTCGGCCTCCAGATTCGAGATATGATGGCTGAGCGCCGATTGGGCGACATTCACCTGGTCGGCCGCACGCGACAGGTTCCGCTGCTCGTAGACGGCGATGAAATAGCGGAGCTGGCGCGAATCCATGATGATCCAGCGTTCTAGAACTGCGAAGGCAATCTTCGACAGATTATATTTTTCAGAAGGCTTGTGAAGGCCTAGTCTTTTGGCCGAACGAACAGGGAGTGTTGCATGACCGGATTGCCGCTCGAAGGCGTGCGGGTCGTCGAGATGACCCACATGGTCATGGGCCCGACCTGCGGCATGATCCTCGCGCAGCTGGGCGCCGAGGTGATCAAGGTCGAGCCGCCCGCCGGCGACAAGACGCGTAGTCTGGGCGGCATGGGCACCGCGTTTTTCCCGCTGTTCAATCGCGGCAAGCGCAGCGTCGTGCTGGATTTCGAGAAGGCTGAAGACCGCGACACCATGCACCGGTTGCTTGAGACGGCCGATGTGTTCCTGGAAAATTTTCGCAACGGCTTGCTGGAGAAGCAGGGCCTTGGTGCCGAGGACCTGCGCCGCCGGCACCCGCATCTGATCATTGCCGGCCACAAAGGCTTTCTGTCCGGCCCCTACGAGCATCGTCCCGCGCTCGACGAGGTCGTGCAGATGATGTCGGGGCTCGCCGCCATGACCGGAACCAAGGAGAAGCCGCAGCGCGTCGGCTCCTCCGCCAATGACATCATGGGTGGCATGTTCGGCGTGATCGCGATTCTCGCTGCGCTCTATCAGAAGCGCGGCGGCAAGCGCGATGGTGCCGACATCAGGATCGGCCTGTTCGAGAACTGCCTGTTCCTGGTTGCCCAGCACATGGTCGAGTATGAGATGACCGGCAACAAGCCGCGCTCGATGCCGGAGCGCGAGCATGCCTGGCCGATCTACGACATCTTCGATGCTGCCGGCGATGGACGCATCTTCATCGGCGTCGTGACCGAGGGCCACTGGCAGGCGTTTTGCCGCGAGTTCGGCCTCACCGAGTTTCTTGACGACCCGAGCTTGCGCACCACCACCGATCGCATCCTGGCGCGGCCGCGGATCCTTCCGCGCGTCGCGGAAATCATCCGGCAGCAGGACGTGGCGGAGCTGTCGCAGAAGCTCGATGCGCTCAACATCTGCTTCTCGCCGATCAACCGGCCCGAGGATCTCCTGACCGACCCGCATGTGCTGCGGCCCGGCGGGCTCGTCACCAACATCACCGCCGACGGCAAACCGTTCCATGTGCCGACGCTGCCGATTGAGTGGAACGGTAGCCATCTCGGCGAAGGCCTGAAGGTCGCACCGCTTGGCGCCGACACATCGGCGGTCCGTACCGAGATCGACAACAACGACGCCACGTCAAAAGCCGCTGGGAGGCGCGCATGAGCCGGATCGAGACCATCTACCCCGCGGACCGCGTCAGCCTCCGTGAGGTGGGCTTGCGCGACGGGCTCCAGCTCGTGAAGAAGTTTCCCTCCACCGAGGCCAAGCAACGCTGGGTGCGCGAGGAATACGCTGCGGGCGTCCGGCATTTCGAGGTCGGCTCGTTCCTGCCGGCAAGGACCTTTCCGCAATTCGTCGATGTCCGCGATGTCGTCGCGACGGTGGCAAGCCTGCCCGCCGCCCATGGCATTGCGCTGGCGCTCAACGAGCGCGGGGTGAACGAGGCGCTGGACTCGGGCGTCGGCGAGATCGCCTCGGTGATCTCGGCCACGGAGGAGCATAGCCAGGCCAACGCGCATCGGTCGCGCGATTCCGCGATCGCCAACATCAAGCGCCTCTGCGAGATGCGCGATGCCAGTGCCCACAGGCCCCTGGTGAATGCCGCGATCTCGATGGCGCTGGGCTGCTCCATCACCGGCGCGGTCAGCCCGGCGGAGGTGCTGCGCCTCGTCGACAAGTGCCTCGAGGCGGGCGTCGATTTCGTCGCGATCGCCGACACCGTCGGCTACGCCGGGCCGAAGCAGGTGGCCGAACTGACCCGCGCCGCGGTGAAGCTGTCGGGCTCGAAGCCGATCTGCATCCACCTTCACGACACCCGCGGCATGGGCATTGCCAATGCGTCCGCCGCGCTCGACGAAGGTGCCCGCATCCTCGACGGCTCGCTCGGCGGCCTCGGTGGCTGCCCCTTCGCACCCGGCGCGACCGGCAATGTCGTGTTCGAGGACTTGGTGTTCCTGTGCGAGAGCAAGGGTTTTGCGACCGGCATCGATCTCGATCAGCTGATCGCGGTCCGCAAGATTTTGCGCGAGGAGATGCCGAACGAACAGCTCTACGGCGGCCTCGCGCGGGCAGGCTTGCCGGGCGGGAGGACTGCGAAGGCGGCGTGAGGTTCGTTCGCCTCTCCCCGCAATGGGCAGGGCTATCGCATATGATTGAACGATGCCGCGGCATCGGCACTCGGCTCCCTCTCCCGCTTGCGGGAGAGGGTTGGGGAGAGGGTGTCTCCGCAACGGGACAATCACCAAGAGGAAAGAACCCTCACCCGCCACGCTCTGCGAGCGCGTCGGCATCTCCCGAAAAGCGGGAGAGGCGAAGGGTCACTCATGCCGATGCCCGTGCTTTCGCGCCTTGCTCGGCTTCCCCTCTCCCGTCGGAATCATCACCACGCGCCCATAACGCACGCCGCGCTCCGCGATGATGTGATCGGCAAAATGCCTGACCTCGCCCGCATCGCCCTTCAGCGCGGTCATCTCCATGCAATTGTTGTCGTCGAGATGAACATGCAGCGTCGCCAGAGCGAGGTCGTGATGGCCGTGGAATTCCTGCACCAGCCGCTTTGAGAGATCGCGCGCGGCGTGGTCGTAGACATAGACGAGGCCGGCAACGCAGGGGCCTCTCTGCGCGGTGTCCTCGGACGATTGCTGCAGTCCGGCGCGGGCGAGGTCGCGGATGATCTCGCTGCGGTTCTGGTAGCCGCGTGCTTCGGCCGCGGCATCGATCTCCGCCAAGAGATCATCCTCGATCGTGATCGTAATCCGCTGCATCAGGTCCTCTCCGCGGGTACCGCCGAATGGACCTGTTCTACACGGATTTCGTCGCCCTCACAGCCGCGTCGCGCGCAGCCGCAGCGCATTGCCGACCACGCTCACCGAGGACAGCGCCATTGCCGCTGCCGCAATGATTGGGGAGAGAAGCACGCCGAAGGCGGGATAGAGGATGCCGGCGGCGATCGGGATACCCGCTGCATTGTAGATGAAGGCGAAAAACAGGTTTTGCCGGATATTGCTCATCGTCGCCTGCGACAGTTTTCTGGCGCGGACGATGCCGGTGAGGTCGCCCTTCAGCAGCGTGACGCCGGCGCTTTCCATCGCCACGTCAGTGCCAGTGCCCATGGCGATGCCGACTTCGGCAGCCGCCAGTGCCGGTGCATCATTGACGCCGTCGCCGGCCATCGCGACGCTGCGCCCGGCCTTTTGCAGCTTCGTCACCACCGCGCTCTTCTGGTCCGGCAGCACTTCGGCTTCGACATCGGCGATGCCGAGCCTTCGCGCCACCGCCTCGGCCGTGGTGCGGTTGTCACCGGTCAGCATGATGACCTTGATGCCTTCGGCCGCGAGCGCCTTCAGCGCCTCCGGGGTCGAGGCCTTGACCGGATCGGCGATCGCGAACAGGCCGGCAAGCCGGCCATCGACCGCCATGTTGATCACGGTCGCGCCGTCGCCACGCAGGCGCTCGGCCTCGGCATCGAGCGCTTTCGTGTCGATGCCGATCGATGTCAGGTACCTGGCGTTGCCGAGCGCGATGCTCTTGCCATCGACCTTTCCGGTCGCGCCCTTTCCGGTCGGAGAATCGAACCCCTCGACCTCGCCGAGAGCGAGCTGCTTCTCCTTGCCCGCGCGCACGATCGCATCGGCGAGGGGATGCTCGCTGGCGCGCTCGACGCTGGCGGCAAGCCGAAGAATGTCATCCTCGGCAAAGCCTGATGCCGGCACGATCGCGACCACCTTGGGCTTGCCCTCGGTCAGCGTGCCTGTCTTGTCGACCACCAGCGTGTCGATCTTCTCCATTCGCTCGAGCGCTTCGGCATTCTTGATCAGAACCCCGGCCTGCGCGCCGCGGCCGACGCCGACCATGATCGACATCGGGGTCGCCAGCCCCAGCGCGCAGGGGCAGGCGATGATCAGCACGCTGACGGCGGCGACGAGCCCGAAGGCCAGGCGTGGTTCTGGCCCGAACCAGGCCCATGCAGTAAAGGCGGCGATGGCAATGGCGATCACCGTCGGCACGAACCAGCCGGCGACCTGGTCGGCCAGCCGCTGGATCGGCGCGCGCGAGCGCTGTGCGTCCGCGACCATCTGCACGATCTGCGACAACAGCGTCTCGCGCCCGACCTTGTCGGCGCGCATGATGAAGCTGCCGGACTGGTTGAGCGTGCCGGCGATGACTTTCGCGCCGGCCTCCTTGGTGACGGGCATGGATTCGCCGGTCACGAGGGATTCATCGAGCGAGGAGCGCCCCTCGAGGATCACGCCGTCAACCGGCACCTTCTCGCCGGGACGCACCCGCAGGGAATCGCCAGCGTGCAGCGTATCGATTTCGACCTCGTGCTCGTTACCGTCAGGCTCGACGCGCCGCGCGGTCTTCGGTGCAAGCTGAAGCAGCGCCTTGATCGCGCCCGATGTCGCATCGCGGGCGCGCAACTCCAGCACCTGGCCGAGCAGCACCAGTACGGTGATGACGGCGGCAGCTTCAAAATAGACGGCAACCGCGCCTTCATGACCGCGGAACGTATCGGGGAAAATCTGCGGCGTGATGGTGCCGAGCAGGCTGTAGACATACGCAACGCCCGTGCCCATCGCGATCAGCGTGAACATGTTGAGATTGCGCGTCAGCAGCGATTGCCAGCCACGGACGAAGAACGGCCAGCCGGCCCAGGCCACGACGGGTGTGGCAAACGCGAGCTGTATCCAGTTCGACAGCGTCGGGTCCATCCAGTTGTGGGGACCCGCAAGGTGTCCGCCCATCTCCAGCACAACAGGCGGCAGCGCCAGCGCGCCACCGATCCAGAACCGCCGCGTCATGTCGGCGAGCTCCGGATTGGGCCCCGTCTCCAGGCTCGCGACCTCCGGCTCCAGCGCCATGCCGCAGATCGGGCAGTTGCCGGGTCCGACCTGCCGGATCTCCGGATGCATCGGGCAGGTGTAGATCGTGCCCGCAGGCATTTCAGGCTCGGGCGCCTTGTCTTTCGTAAGGTATTTGGCGGGATCGGCGGCGAATTTGGTGCGGCAGCCGGCCGAGCAGAAATGGAAGGTCTCGCCGTGATCCTCGAAGCGATGCTTCGAGGTCGCGGGATCGACCGTCATGCCGCAGACGGGGTCGAGAACTCTCGCGGGGGCCGCGCCATGGTCATCAGCGTGATGGTGCGCGTGACCGGCATGATCGCCGTGTCCGCCGCAGCAGGACGAACCTGCAGGCTTTGCAGCAGGCGCTGCGGCCTTGGCGGAGCAGCCGCAGCCGGACTGCGTGTCCCCGTGATGATGATGCCCGTGGTCCACGTCGCTCATTCCTGCACTCCGGCCTTGTAACCTATACCCGGTAGGGGTATATAGACCCCATGCGCAAGGACATCAAGGCGTCCGTCGGAAAACGTCTCGGCCGGATCGAGGGGCAGGTTCGCGGCCTCTCGAAAATGGTCGAGGAGGATCGCTACTGCATCGACATCGTCACGCAGATCGCGGCGGTGCGCGCCGCGCTGCGCCGGGTCGAGGAAGAGGTCTTGAAGGACCACGTCGCGCACTGCGTCGAGCACGCGATTGCAAGCGGCGACAAGGCCGATCAGCGCGAGAAGATCGCGGAGCTGATGGCCGTGATCGGGCGGGCGGAGCGGTAGGGCTGGCTCTGGACGTCGTCATTGCGGCGAAGCGCTACGCTTCTCGCAATGGCGGTGGAGGGAGAGATGCCTTAAGCCGCCATATCCGGCGTCGGCCCCTGCGAGCGGCGCGTCGCGAGCTCTTTCAGCATCACAAAATGCTCGGAAAAGGCTGAGCCCACCTCAACAGCTGCTTCGCTCATCACTTGCTCAGCCGAAACTTCAGCCGGCGCTTCTTCGTCAACCGCTTCAGGAACGAGCGGCGGCGCACGGAACGTTTCTGGAAACACACCGAATGAGCCCGCTACCTCCTCGAGCGGCTTTTGCTTGTCGGCCCAGTGCAACGTTGTGTAGTCGAAGCCGTGAACGATGGTGGGTTTGACGACTTCGAAATAGGGCGAGATGTCGAAGTCGCGGGGCATATAGAGCGAGGAGTCACGGATGTGCAGGATCTCGCGGCGGGCGGCGCGGCTGCCGGCCTTGGTGATCTTCGGCAGGATCGGGTAGCGCACGGCGTCAAAGGCCTGCGCGATCAGAGCCGAGCAGATGATCTTGGTCGGATCGCCCGAGCCAAGCGCGATCATGCGCCGCCGCCAGCGCTGCGGCACCGGCAGCGGGATCAGGAAGCGCATCAAATCGATGATGTTCTTGGTGTCGTAGCCGAAGCCGATGCGGTTGATCGCATAGCGGCACACCGTGGTGCGGTCCTCATAGGACAGCCCGACCGGACGGCAGACGCGGGTGTGATAGGGGAAATATTTCGACAGCGGCGCGGAGGTGACGCCTTCGCCGATATTGGCTTCGATCAGCACATGCGGCTCGCCGTCGGGCTCGACCGCGCCCCCCACCGGACCGACATAGAGCGCAGCATGCGACCAGGTCGACTGCGTCAGATATTTGATGATGCCGGAGATGCGGTTGTTGCCTTCGACCAGCATGACGTCGCCCGGCTGGATCACGCCGCGGAGGTGCTCGGGGTCGCTCGGCGTGAACGGCTCGTAGCCCGGCACCTCTTTCGAGAGGTACGCGGCTATCACCTTGCCGACTGAATCTAGGACTGTCCCCATGAACTCCCCCGGGCCTTTCTGGCCGTCTTTTTTCCATCTGTATCATGGTCCAAACCTGTTGCAATTCGGTTCATGGCTCTGTGACTTCAAGCACGATTGATTCACCATGATGGTTGCTGCGCAACATCAGATGCGGCAAGGTTCTCAGGCCGTTCCCTTTCGTCGCAAGTCCCCGGAAACCATGACATGACAATCACGCGCCGCAGTTTCCTATCGGCGTCGGCGGTCTTTGCTGCAGCGCCGGTCCTGCGCGCAACGGCTGCGCCCTTGCCGCGCGAAGCTGACATTGTCGTGATCGGCGGGGGAGCGGCCGGCATCGCTGCAGCGCGGCGCGTCATGGCGGCCAATCGCAAGGTTGTCGTTGTGGAGGCGGCGGCGCAGATCGGTGGGCGCTGCATTACGGACAGCGCCACCTTCGACGTGCCGTTCGATCGCGGCGCGCGCTGGATGCACAATCCCGACACCAACCCGATGATCCGGCTCGCACGCAACGCCGGGCTCGATGTGTCACCTGCTCCGTCCGGCCAGAAGATGCGCATCGGGCGCCGCAACGCGCGCGCGGGGGAGACCGAAGAGTTTCTGGCGGCGCTGGTGCGCGCCAACAGGGCCATCGACGAGGCCGCGCGCGGCAAGCTCGATACGTCCTGCGCGTCGGTGCTGCCGAAAGAACTCGGTGATTGGGCGGGGGCGGCCGAGTTCGTGCTCGGTGCGAGCTTTGCGGGCAAGGATCTGAAGGAGCTGTCGGCAATCGACAAGTCTCGTGCGCAGGATCGCAATGCTCCGATCGCCTGCCGCCAGGGTCTGGGGACGCTGATCGCGAAACTCGGCGAGCAGGCGCCGACGGTGCTGTCGACGCCGGCGAATCGAATCGTCTGGAGCAATCGCGATGTCAGCGTGGAAACGCAAGCCGGCAAGATTGCCGCTCGCGCCGCCATCATCACGGTCTCGACCAACGTGCTCACATCGGGCGCGATCAAGTTCGCGCCCGACATCCCCAAGCGCACGTTGGATGCGGCCTCAAAGCTCACGCTCGGCAGCTACGATCACATCGTGCTGCAACTGCCGGGCAACCCGCTCGGGCTCTCGCGCGACGACATCCTGATCGAGCAGAGCAATTCGACGCGCACCGGACTGATGTACGCCAATATCGGGGGCTCCTCGCTGTGCTCGATCGACGTCGGCGGTTCGTTCGGCCGCGATCTCTCCGCGCAGGGCGAGAAGGCGATGGCGGCCTTCGCGAAAGAATGGATCTCGAAGCTGTTCGGCAGTGAAGCTGCCGCCCTGGTGCAGAAAACCGCCGTGACGCGCTGGAACGCCTCGTCCTATGTGATGGGCGCGATGTCGGCGGCCTCCCCCGGCGGCCAGCTGTCGCGAAAAATTTTGACCGAGCCGATCGGCAATGTGTTCCTCGCCGGCGAAGCGACGCACGAGACATTGTGGGGCACGGTCGATGGCGCCTGGGACAGCGGCGAGCGCGCAGCTGACGCCGCGCTCCGCAAGATCGGCGCGCTAAAGGACGAGCCGGCCGACGTGCCGACGCAATCGACCAAACGCCGCCGCGCGCCGCGACCGCAGCAGAATTAGCGCAACACCCTGTCCAGCACCGGTAGGCCGGTGACCACCGCGAGCGCGATCAAAGCGTAGCAGATCCTGCGGAAGATCGTTTCGCTGGCCCGGCCGAACAACGATGCGCCGAAGGCGACGCCAAGCGCATAGACCGGACCGACGATCAGCGAAAGCGCCAGCGATTCGCGCGAGATCAGGCCGGTGGTGGCATAGCTGACCATCGAGAACAGATCGGAGGCGCCGAAGAACAGCACAATGTTGGCGCGCGCGACGATCGGGGCGATGGGACGGCCGAGCCAGTAGCCGACGATCGGCGGCCCGCCGGTCTGCGCCAGTCCGCTGCAGAAGCCGGAGAGGCCGCCGATGCCGACCGACAGCCAGACGTGGTCCTTGCCGCGATAGCGCCAGCCCGACAGCAGCAGCAGAAGCAGCGCGGCGACGAAGCAGGAGATGATCCAGCGCGTGGTGACGGGCTCGAGCACGCTGAGGAAATAGGTGCCGACGGGCACGCCGACCAGCGCGCCCAGCACGATCACCGCGGTCGCCTTGCGATCGGCCTTCCGCCACGCGTCGGGCAGCAGCGGCGCGGCGGCGACGAAATCGATGACGAGGAGCAAAGCCGCCACCAGCCGCGGGGCTGCGACGCTGCTTGCGAGCGGCATGAAGATCAGCGCCGAGCCAAAGCCTGAGAAGCCGCGCGCAGTGCCCGAAACGAAAGCGATGGCGCAGAGCGCCATCGCAATGGTGAGACTGACGTCCTTCGGCAGAAAATCAGCGAGGCTCATGCCCTATGTCTCTTGAGCATGACGTTGTCCGAAAACCGCCTCACACTTTTCGGCGTCATGCTCGCAACGTGCCGCCCGTCTTTTTCGTGACCTCCGCCACGATCTTCGCGGCGACCGCCTCGATCTCCTGGTCGGTCAAGGTCTTCTCGCGCGGCTGGATCGTCACCGCGATGCCGACGGACTTCTTGCCGTCGTCGATGCCCTTGCCTTCATAGACGTCGAACACAATAACGCCGGTGATCAGCTTCTTGTCGACGCCCTGGGCGGCACGCACGATCTCGCCCGCCTTCACGCCACGATCGACGATGAAGGCGAAGTCGCGCGTAACAGGCTGGAATGCCGACAGCTCGATCAGCGGCTTAGCGCGGGTCGGCTTCTTCTTGGCCTCCGGAATGCGGTCGAGCATCACCTCGAACACGACAAGCGGGCCGTCTATGCCGAGTGCTTCCAGCGCGCGCGGGTGCATCTCGCCGAAGTATCCGAGCACGTTCTGCGGCCCGATCTGGATCGTGCCGGAACGACCCGGATGCAGCCAGGCGGGACCGCCGGCGACGATCTGCAGTGCCTGCATCGGCGCACCGGCAGCAGCCAGCACCACGAGCGCATCGGCCTTGGCATCGAACACATCGGCCTGATCAGAGCCCGACCAGTGCCGTCCCAGCCCTTCCGACGATGCAAGACCACGGCGCACGCCGCTCGCGGCCATGAACTGATCCTGCGGGCGATCGCCCCTGAAGACCTGACCGACCTCGAACAGCACGACGTCGCCATAACCGCGGTCGGCATTGGCCTGCGCGGCCGCGACGAGACCCGGCAACAGGCTCGGCCGCATATCGGAGAGGTCAGCGGCGATCGGGTTGGCGACTTCGAGCTCGCGCTGGCCGCCACCGAACAATTGCGCGGCAGATTTCGTGATGAACGACCATGTCACGGCCTCGACCATGCCGCGGCTCGCGAGCGCGCGACGCGCACGACGGGTGCGGAGCTGCAGTGGCGTCAGCACGGATTTGCGCGCGTCCTCGCCGCGCTCGAACGGCGTCATCGGCACCCTGTCGACGCCGTAGATGCGAACGACTTCCTCGACGATGTCGGCCTTGCCGTGCACGTCCGATCGCCACGACGGCACCGCGACCTTCACCACCGGGCCGGGGCCCGCCATCATGAAGCCGAGATGGGTCAGGATGCGCTTCATCTCGACCTGTGGCACCTCGATGCCGGAGAGGCGCTTCACCTCGGTCACGGGGAAATCGATGATGCGGTCATCGCCGAAGGCGTTGCCGACCACGACGTTCTCCGACGGTGTACCGCCGCACATCTCCATCACCAGCCTGGTGGCGAGCTCGAGCCCGGGCACCATGAAGGCCGGATCGACGCCGCGTTCGAAGCGGTAGCGCGCATCGGAGTTGATGCCGAGCTTGCGGCCGGTCTGGGCGATGTTGATCTCGTTCCACAGCGCCGATTCGATCAGCACGTCGGTGGTATTCTCGTCGCAGCCCGAGGCTTCGCCGCCCATGATGCCGGCCAGCGATTCGACGCCGTGCTCATCCGCGATGACGCAGATGGAGGGATCGAGATCGTAGGTGCGGCCGTCGAGCGCGAGCAGCGTCTCGCCCTCGCGGGCATGGCGCACGACGAGGTTGCCCTTCACCTTCTTGGCGTCGAACACGTGCAGCGGGCGCGCGCGGTCGTAGGTCATGAAGTTGGTGATGTCGACCAGCGCGTTGATCGGGCGCAGTCCAATAGCAGTGAGCCGCTTCTGCAGCCATTCCGGCGACGGGCCGTTCTTCACGCCGCGCACGAGGCGGAGCGCAAAACCCGGGCACAGCGCGGCGTCCTCCACCGTCACCTTCACGGGGCAGGGGAATTCGCCCTTGATCGGCTTGATGGCCGGGTCCTTGAACTTGCCCATGTCGGCGGCGGCAAGGTCGCGCGCGATGCCGTGCACGCCGGTGCAGTCCTGACGGTTCGGCGTCAGATTGATCTCGATCACGGGATCGCCGAGCGCGGCCCATTCGGCGTAACCAGCACCGATGGGTGCATCCGCCGGCAATTCCATGATGCCGTCATGGTCGTTGGAGATCTGCAGTTCCGCCGCCGAGCACAGCATGCCGCGGCTCTCGACGCCGCGGATCGTGCCGACGCCGAGCGTGATGTCCTTGCCGGGAATGTAGGTGCCGGGGGCTGAGAACACGCTGACGAGCCCGGCGCGCGCATTCGGCGCCCCGCACACGACCTGCACCGGCGCGCCACCGTCACCGGTGTCGACCATGCAGACGCGCAGCCGATCAGCATTCGGATGCTGCTCGGCCGAGATCACCTTCGCGATCGTGAAGGGCTTAAGCGCCTTCGCCTTGTCCTCGATGGTCTCGACCTCGAGCCCGATCATGGTGAGCTTGTCGGCGAGCTTGTCCAGGGGCTCGTCGGTGTCGAGATGATCCTTCAGCCAGGAGAGGGTGAATTTCATGGCTGTGTGCCTCGGCTCTTGTCGGTTGAATTGCTTTGGTCGGTGTCAGTGTTCCCTCCCCCCTTGTGGGGGAGGGTCAGGGAGGGGGGTGAGCCGCGGGCTCCGGCAGACGCGGCCTGGCGGATCGCCTCAACAACCCCCTCGAGATTCGACATCACTTGTTCGTTGGTGAAGCGCAGAACTCGAAAACCCTCGGCTGCAAAGAATGCGTCGCGCCGCTGATCTGCCTTCTGGCGCTCGTCGAAATCGTGGGTCTCCCCATCAAGTTCGATGATGAGTTTCGAGGAAAAGCAGACGAAGTCGGCGACGTAATTTCCGATTGGCGTTTGGCGACGGATGCCAAGCCCATCAATTCGATTGGCCTTCAGGTAGCGCCACAGCAGTGTTTCGGCGCGCGTCATCGTACGGCGAAGTTGCTTCGCCCGGCTGCGCTGACGTTCGCTCACAACTGCGTGCGGCATCCGTGGCTACCCCCCTCCCTGACCCTCCCCCACAAGGGGGGAGGGAACGGAGAGAGTCATCGTATGGCCGATCGCCAGCATCACGAGCTCAACCCTCCCGCGAGTGTCGGCACTTCCAGCGGCTTGAAGCCGTAATGGTTGAGCCAGCGGACGTCGCTGTCGAACAGCTGGCGCAAATCGGCGATGCCGTATTTCAGCATGGCGATGCGGTCGATGCCCATGCCCCAGGCGAAGCCCTGGTACTCGTCGGGATCGATGCCGCAGGCGCGCAGCACGTTCGGATGCACCATGCCGCAGCCGAGGATCTCCATCCAGTCTTCGCCCTCGCCAAAGCGGATTTCGTTCTTGTCGCGGCGGCACTGCAAGTCGACTTCCAGCGACGGCTCGGTGAACGGGAAGAACGAGGGACGGAAGCGCATGTTGATGTGGTCGACCTCGAAGAACGCCTTGCAGAATTCCTGCAGGATCCATTTGAGGTGGCCGAGATGCGAGTGCTTGTCGATGACGAGGCCTTCGACCTGGTGGAATTGCGGCGTGTGGGTCGCATCCGAATCGATGCGGTAGGTGCGGCCCGGGCAGATCACGCGGATCGGCGGCTTCTGGGTCAGCATCGTGCGCACCTGCACCGGCGATGTGTGGGTCCGCAGCAGCATGCGCGAGCCGTCCTGCTTCGGATGGAAGAAGAACGTGTCGTGCATCTCGCGGGCCGGATGGCCTTCCGGGAAATTCAGCTTGGTGAAGTTGTAGTCGTCGGTCTCGATGTCTGGGCCTTCGGCGACCGAGAAGCCCATGTCGGCGAAGATCGTGGTCAGCTCGTCCCAGACCTGGCTCAGCGGATGGATGCGCCCCGTCTCGGTCGCAGCATCGCGCAGCGGCAGGGTGACGTCGACGGTCTCTGAGGCGAGCCGCGCATCGAGCGCTGCCGACTTCAGCACGTCGCGCCGTGCGGCCAGCGCCTCGGCGACCTTGTCCTTGGCCTGGTTGATCGCCGCACCTTGCGTCTTGCGCTCGTCGGGCGACATCTTGCCGAGCGTGGCAAGCAGCGCCGAGATCGAGCCCTTCTTGCCGAGGGCTGCGACGCGCACCGCTTCGAGCGTGGCTTCGTCGCCGGCGGCGGCGATCTGGTCGAGGATGGATGTTTCAAGCGTTGCGAGGTCGGACACAGGCAAATCCTTGGCTCCAAATTCGGCTGGGTTGTCGCCGCCAGAAGGGCGTAACGTCAAGCAAAAAGCCGGTCATTTTGATGCCTGAGCGGCTGGGTTGAACCTCGTGCGGGGCCCGGGCACCAAGACAGGATACGAGGAGACCTTTGCGATGCCTTCGAAATGCTGTCTTGCCGCTTCTCTTGCCGCTGTGGCCATCGTCCTGTCGGTCGCCGCAACGCCTGCGCGCGCCATGGTTTGCATGGACACATCCATGACGTTGGACGAGGTCGTGGACGCTATCAGCACCCAGAAGAGCTGCCAAAGTGCAATGAAGCTGGCTCAGGATTGCCAATTGACCGCGAGTGGCGACGTCCAGCTCGGCGCCGCCGTCGAGAAGAAATGCGAGGCGGACTTCAAGCCCGGCCTCAGTGCCGCACAAACGCAGGCGTACAAAGGCGAGATGCACGCGTGCGACATCAAGTACCGGAACAAGTCCGGCACCATGTACATCTCGTTCACGGCATTCTGCCGGGCGGAGGTTGCCCAGCGTTATTCGCAACGCGCGCTGAAGGCCGCGGGCCAGTCGGCCCGCTAGCCGGGTCAGGCGGCGAGCGCAGCCTCTTAAGCGGCTAGGGCAGCCTTGGCCTTCTCGGCGATCGCCTGGAACGCCGCGGGCTCGCTGATCGCGAGATCCGACAGCACCTTGCGGTCCACGGTGATCCCGGACTTGGCCATGCCGTCGATAAATCGGCTGTAGGTCAGACCGAACGGACGAACGGCAGCATTGATGCGCTGGATCCAGAGCGCGCGGAACGTGCGCTTCTTACGCTTGCGGTCGCGGAAGGCGTATTGCTGGGCCTTCTCCACGGCCGGCTTGGCGGCGCGGATGGTGTTCTTGCGGCGGCCGTAGAAACCCTTGGCGGCCTTGTAGACTTTCTTGTGCTTGGCGTGGGCGGTCACACCGCGTTTGACGCGAGACATGACAAAAATCCTTCAGAGATGACTTCGGTTTAGGATTGCCGCGGAAGCCGCGACAGAGGTGGCAATGATCTTGGACGATCCTGGACGCGATCAGGCGTTCGGCAAGAAGTACTTCTTGACGTTGTCGCCGTCGGTCTTGAACAGCACGGCGGTGCCGCGCAGCTGACGGATCTGCTTCTTCGTCCGCTTGATCATGCCGTGACGCTTGCTGCGATGAGCGAACATCACTTTGCCGGTGGCAGTCACCTTGAAGCGCTTTTTAGCGCCCGATTTGGTCTTCAGCTTGGGCATTTGGCTCTCCTCATGGCCAACGAAATCCGCCCGCGAAGGCGGCATGGCCGTCAAAAATGCTCGTTAGAGCGTTGATTGTGCTCAGGTTTTACGAACAAGCGCGAAACCCGCACGAAACACCGCCACGGCAGCCCTTAATCAGCCGGGCGATGAAGGTCGGCCTTATGACAGAGGACGGGCCGGATGGCAACGATGAACCGCGGGAATGGCCGCGCCGACTATTGGGGGTTGCCACCCCATCGTTCACGCTGTCCCGTTCGGAGCAGGACCAAAATGGCCCATTTTTCCCAATCGATTTTGTCTGTCGTCGTCCGCCCGCGCCGTCTGGCGCTGTTCGCCGCGTTCGCTGCGGCCGCTGTTCCATCAAGTGCCGATGCCCGTATCGGCGGTTATGACGGCGTCTGGAACGTCACCTTCGCCACCACCCGCGGCGCCTGCAGCTCGGGCTACAGCGTTCCTTTCACCGTCACAGGCAACCGGGTGTCGTCCGCCGGCGGTGGCCGTGTGTCCGGTACCGTCAATCGCGGCGGGGCCGTCGCGGTTCAGGTGTCGGTCGGTGCCTCCCATGCCACCGGCGGCGGCCGTCTGGGCGGCGCGGCCGGTGCCGGTTCCTGGAAGGGCGTCATCTCCGGCGACCAATGCAGCGGCACCTGGCAGGCAACGCGAACCTGAAAACAAAACGGCCCGCCGGAGATCCGGACGGGCCGTTGAAATCTCGGCTGCGGCGAGCCGGCGTCAGCGCGGCGCCAGCACCATGACGACCTGGCGGCCTTCGAACCGGGCGTCCTGCTCGACCTTGGCGAGCTCGGCGACGTCGGTCTTGATCTTGTCCAGCAGCTTGGTGCCGATCTCCTGGTGCGCCATTTCGCGGCCGCGATAGCGCAGGGTGATCTTGACCTTGTCGCCCTCTTCGAAGAACCGCAGCATCGCGCGCATCTTCACGTCATAGTCGTGGTCGTCGATCATCGGGCGGAGCTTGATCTCCTTGATCTCGACGGTCTTTTGACGCTTGCGAGCCTCGGCGGCTTTCTTCTGGGCGGAATACTTATACTTCCCGTAGTCCATGATCTTGCAGACGGGAGGGCTGACATTTGGCGAAATCTCAACGAGATCCATGCCCGCTTCCTGGGCCATCTTGATAGCCATCATCGTCTCGACCGTGCCTCTGTTGTCACCGGTCTGATCGATCAGCTGGATTTGCGCGTTGCGAATATCATCATTGATGCGCGGCCCATCTTTGCTGGCAACGGGCGGGGCTCTATTGGGACGGCGAATGGGTGGTTCTCCAAGATCGTGAAAGGAAGTGGCTATTTTGCAGGAATATGGGTTTGCCGGCAAGCAAGTCGCTGTTGCGAGCAGCGAAAACCCTCAAATGCGAGGCATTTTGGCCACGCCTATCGGCACGGTGCACGACATAGACACCTTGCTCCCGTTCCGCAAGCGTCCCAAAGGGTCAATACCAATATAGGGTTGCTTGGCGCCCGGAGACCTCGAACCCCGCAACAAGAGTAAACGTTCCATGACCTCAGCTATTCCCGATGCCGTGCTCGACTTCATCGAAATTGGCGAGGGTCCGTCAGCGCGCAGGATCGCGGTGCGCCACCGTGCCGGCCAAGGATCTGGTCAAGGTCCCGGCCTGGTCTGGCTCGGCGGCTTCAAGTCGGACATGCAGGGCGGCAAGGCGGTGGCGCTCGACGCGTGGGCCGGAGAGCGTGGCCGTGCCGTGGTCCGGTTCGACTATTCCGGCCATGGCGAATCCAGCGGCGAGTTCGCCGATGGAACCATCGGCCGCTGGCTCGAGGATAGCGTCGCGGTGTTCGAGCGATTCTGCACCGGTCCGCAGATTCTGATCGGCTCCTCCATGGGCGGCTGGATGGCGCTGCTGCTCGCGCGCGAGATCAAGAAACGTTCAGGGAAAGCGTCGCTCGCGGGCCTGGTGCTGATCGCGCCGGCGCCCGACTTCACGGAAGAGCTGATGTGGAAGAATTTCTCGCCCGAGGTGAAGCAGGAGATCGAGACCAAGGGCTTTTGGCTGCGGCCCTCCGAATATGGTGACGGCACGCCCTATCCGATCACGCGCAAGCTGATCGAGGAGGGACGCAACCATCTCGTGCTCGGCAGCGCCATCGATCTCGGCTGTCCCGTCCGCATCCTGCAAGGCGCAAGGGATCCCGATGTGCCGTGGCAGCATGCGTTTGCGCTGACGCATCGCCTGCCGGCCGACGACGTCGTGCTCACCTTGATCCAGGATGGCGACCACCGCCTCTCCCGCCCGCAAGACATCGCACGCATTCTTGCCGCGGTGGCGGAGATCGGGTGAAGTAGGAGCGACAAGAAGCGCCGGGAGGCAAATCCAATGACCACCACCGCGATGCTGCGCGCCTTCTGCGATGCCGTCGAACAGCGCAACGGCTGTGCCTTTGCTGAGCTCTTCACCGAAGACGGCGTCTATCACGACGTGTTCTATGGCGCGTTCGCGGGCCGCGAGAAGATCGCCGCGATGGTCGACGACTGGTTCTATCGCACGGCGACCGATTTCCGCTGGGACATGCACGATCCCGTCAGCAACGGCACCACGCTCTACGCGCGCTACACGTTCAGCTACACATCAACGCTGCCGGAAGCGAACGGCGTGCGGGCGATGTTCGAGGGCGTTGCGATCATGACGCTCCGCGACGGCAAGATCGTGAATTACCACGAGGTCGCCAACACCGCGCCGGCGTTCGTCGATCTGAAATTCGCGCCCGAAAGGATCGCGAAGATCGCCGGCAAGCAAGGTGCCGAGTTGAAGGCGCGGCCGGAGATGAAGCGGCATCTGGCGTAGCTGCCTCCACGCCGTCATTCCGGGGCGCGCCACTTGGCGCGAGCTATGGTGCGCAATCGCGCACCTGAGAATCCATCGGGCCTCGAGGCCTGCTGTTGAATGGATTCCGGGCTCTCGCTTCGCGCGCCCCGGAATGACGGATAACTACGGCTGCGGCACCACTTTCGCCATCGGCTTGCGCTGTGCCAGTGCGGCGACCGTCGCGGTGCCGATCGGGCCCTGCTCGTCGTAGAGCCAGCATTCGCCGATGGCGACACCGTCGGTGGCCTGGTGGTTCACAACGTCAAACCCGATCCAGTTCGTCACCGGCAAACGATGCAGATAGATCGTCACGTCGCTGTTGATGTAGCCGAGCCCCTTGTCGCCGGCATTGGCGAACGGGCTGGCGAAGTCGGCGCCAACAGCGACATGCACGAACGGCGTCATCGGCACGCCTGCCACGAGCTCGCGCACTTCGCTCATCCACAGCCGGCGCGGACCGAGCGAACCCATATGGCCGACGATGGGGCGCGTCGTCCATTTGCCGTTCATGCCGAGCCTGGGATCGGTGGGCTTCGGAATCTCTGACGGCTTCGGCACGTCCCAGTTCGGCGGCGACCAGACATTGCCGTCAGGATTTTGCGTCTTGCGCAACAGCTGGCAGGAGGCACGCGCCATGCCGACGCCACCGGAAAAGAACTCCGCCTCCACCACGCGAATGCGCAGGCCGTCGCGCACCAGCCGCGTCTTGACCTCGATCGGCTTGTCGATGGTCGGCAGCCGAAACATGTCGACGGTGAGCCGCGCGGGCACGAACTCAGGGCCGGAATGGCGCTCCTCGATGGCAAAGCCGAGCAGGCCGATGATGACGCGTCCGTGCAGCGATTTCGGATCCCAGGGCCCGTTGGCCACTTCCGTCGGATGGAATGTCTCGCCGTCGCGCGTGAAGAAAGGCATGTTTGTTGTCATGATGTGCGACTTTGCGGGAACGCGCGGGGAAATCAAGCCTGGGAAACAGCTCGCCATTCCTCGCAGACGCTCTCGTCGCGCTCACTCGGGCGGGCAGCCCTCGCTTCTTCGAGATCATTCGGCAGCAGCAACTGCCCTAACGCCCACACCGCAGCGCCACGCACCAGCGGGCTCGCATCGTCAAGCAATCGCCGCGCCTCGTCCGCCAACGCAACCTCGCCGGAGTTGCCGATCGCGATCAGCACATTGCGCAGGAAGCGATCGCGGCCAATGCGCTTGACCGGTGACTTCGTGAACAGCGCGCGAAACGCTGCATCATCCAGCCGCGAAAGTTCAGCGAGACCAGGCGCACGCAATTCATCGCGCGCGGCGAGCTTTGCTTCCCGGCCCTCCTGCGCGAACTTGTTCCAGGGGCACGCTGCGAGGCAATCGTCGCAGCCATAGATGCGATTGCCGATGGCCTTGCGAAACTCCTGCGGGATCGGACCCTTGTTCTCGATGGTGAGGTACGAGATGCAGCGCCGCGCATCGAGCTTGTAGGGCGCGGGAAAAGCCGCGGTCGGGCAGATGTCGAGACACGCCTGGCACGAGCCGCAATGATCGATCTCGGCGTCGTCGCGCGGCAGTTCGAGCGTGGTGTAGATCGCGCCGAGAAACAGCCACGAGCCGAACTCGCGCGAGACGAGATTGGTATGCTTGCCCTGCCAGCCCAGATGCGCGGCTTGAGCCAAGGGCTTCTCCATCACCGCTGCGGTATCGACGAACACCTTCACCTCCGACGGCGCAGTCGCGACCAGCCAGCGCGCCAGCGCCTTCAGCCGCTTCTTGACGAGGTCGTGATAGTCGTCGCCCTGCGCATAGACCGAGATCGCCGCGCGCGTGCGCTGCTTCAGGATCGCGAGCGGATCGGAATCGGGGCCGTAATTGACGCCGAGCATGATCACGCTGCGCACGTCGGCCCAAAGCCCGCGCGGATCGACGCGGCGCTCGGGGCTGGCCGCGAGCCAGTCCATGTCGCCATGGCCGCCCGATGCGATGAATTCGAGAAAATGTTTTCCCGCGCTCTCGATCGTGCCGGGCGCTGTAATGCCGATACAGTCGAAGCCGAGCGCGCGCGCCTCCTGCGCCAGCGCCACCTTCAGTTCAGTCGGATCGGAGTTCAGAAATCCAGGTCCACGTAGGTCCGCGACGCCGGCACGCCGGCCAGCCATTCGCTCAGCAGCGGGCGGAACGACGGGCGGGATTTCACCCGCGCGTACCACGCCTTTGCCGCGTCGTCCTCGCTCCATGGCACGTCGCCCAGATAGTCGATCGCCGAGAGATGCGCCGCGGCGGCGAGATCCGCGTAGGTCAGACGGTCGCCGGCCAGGAAGTTGCGCGTCTGCGCCAGCCAGCCGATATAGGCCAGATGATAGCGCACGTTGGCCTTGGCGGCGCGCATCACGTCGGCGGAGGGCGCACCGCCGCCATTGTCCTCGCTCATGAAGCGCTTGTAGATGCGCTCGGTGACGAGCGGGTGCGAAACTTCCTCGAAGAACTTCTCGTTGAACCAGGCCATCAGCCGGCGGACCTCGACGCGTTCGGCGATCGTCTCCGGCATCAGGCGCTTGGGTCCCATCTCGGCGCCGTAGGCCTCGTCGATATATTCGGCGGTGATCGCCGCGCCCGGAATCGGCGGCTGTTCGTCGTCCACCAGAACTGGCGTCGTGCCGGCTGCATTGAGCAGCAGAAACGCCTCGCGCCGCTCCCAGCTGCGTTCTTCGACCAGCTTCAGTTCGAGCCCGTATTCGCCCGCGATCAGGCGGATGAAGCGCGAATGCGGGCAGAACGGATGATGAAACAGCGTAAACATGAAGCCTTTGACTATTTGATGGTGCTTAAGAATCCATCAATGTTTGTGCGGCGCCACACTAGTCCTTCAAAACCGCTCCGCAAGGGCGCGATAGCGCATTTTGCGATTGCGAGCGAGGGGCGAATAGGCGAGAAGAGCCCCGCTTTTCCAGCGGAAATGGACCGTAAATATGTCAGATGCAATACGGGCAGTGATCCTCGGCATCATCGAGGGCGTCACCGAGTTCCTTCCCGTTTCCTCGACCGGCCACCTGCTCCTTGCGGAGCGCTTCTTCGGCCTCGGCGAGGGCGCCTTCTGGGATTCGTTTACGGTCCTGATCCAGCTCGGTGCGATCCTCGCGATCGTGGGCCTCTACTTCAAGAAGCTGTGGGATGTCGCCATCGGCATGTTCACGGGCGATGCCTATGCGCGCCGCTTCGTGATCGGCGTGCTGGTGGCGTTCCTACCCGCAGTTGTCGTCGGCCTCGTCGCCGGCAAATACATCAAGAGCATGCTGTTCAATCCGTGGGTCGTCTGCTTCTCGCTGATCGTCGGCGGCGCCATCCTGCTCTGGGTCGACAGGCTCGATCTCAAGCCGCGCGAGCATGACGCCACCCGGTTTCCGCTGCTGATGTATCTCTATATCGGCATCGCGCAGTGCGTCGCGATGATCCCGGGCGTGTCGCGCTCCGGTGCCAGTATCGTGGCTGCGATGTTGCTGGGCGCGGACAAGCGGGCGGCGGCGGAATTCTCGTTCTTCCTCGCCATTCCCACCATGATCGGCGCGTTCGCCTACGACTTCTACAAGAACCGCTCCGAGATGACGATGGACCACATGAACATCGTCGCGATCGGCTTCGTGGTGTCGTTCATCACCGCGATTATCGTGGTGAAGTCGTTCCTCGAATATGTCACCCGCCACGGTTTCGTGGTGTTCGCCTGGTGGCGCGTCATCGTCGGCACCCTCGGCCTGATCGCGCTGGCGCTCGGCCATTAACCTTTGAAAAGTCGCTGACAAGCCTCAACGCAATATCAGCTTTTGACCGCTAGGCAGGTCCCTGAGCGGGGTGGTCCGCGGACGGAGCTGAACGATGACGTCAGTCAGCGGCTGGGGGCGCTTCCCGGTCGTCGAGTGCGAAGTGCTGCGGCCGCGCTCGTTCGAGGCGGTGGCCGATGCCGTCATCGCCGGTTCTGTCGCCCGGGGCAACGGCCGCGCCTATGGCGATGCCGCGATCGGCGCCGTCAGGACCATCGGCATGACCGGGTTCGACCGTATCAGGTCGTTCGATCCGGCGACGGGCCGCATCCGCGTTGAGGCCGGTGTGCTGCTCTCGGATCTCATCGACACCTTCGGCCCGCGCGGCTTCCTGCCATCAGTGGTACCGGGCACGCGCTTCGTCTCGGTCGGCGGCGCGATTGCGGCCGACGTGCATGGCAAGAACCACCACGGCGAGGGTGGCTTCGGCCGCTATGTCGACAGCATCCTGCTGCGCACCGGGGCGGGCGAGACAATCGAGGCCTCGCGCGAGCAAAATTCCGATGCTTTCTTTGCGACCGTCGGCGGCATGGGCCTCACCGGCGTGATCCTCGAAGCCACCATGCGGCTGCGCCCCGTCGAGACCGGCTGGATCCGCGAGCGGGTGATTTCAGCATCCGATCTCGACGCCGCAATGCGTGCGCTCGAGGCGAGCTACTCCGCGACCTATTCGGTGGCGTGGATCGATTGCGTGGCGCGCGGGCGCGACCTCGGCCGCTCGCTGATCTATCTCGGCGAGCACGCCCGCGCTGATGAGCTTGCCCAAGGCGCGGATCGATTCCCCGTCGGCAAAAATCCAGGCCTCGCCGTGCCCATCGACCTGCCGTCGATGACGCTGAACCGCTATAGCATCCGTGCGTTCAACGAGCTCTATTATCGCATGGGCGCACGGCGTGCCGGCAGCGACCAAATCGTCTCGCTCTATCCGTATTTCTTTCCGCTCGACAGCATTGCCGACTGGAATCGCATCTACGGACGACGCGGTTTTCTTCAGCATCAATGCGTGATCCCGGAAGCCGGCGCGCGCGCCGTGCTCGGCGATATCCTCGATCGCGTCTCGCAGCGTGGCGATGCCTCGTTCCTCGCCGTGCTCAAAAAGCTTGGCCAGGGCGACGGCCTGCTGTCGTTTCCGCAGCCCGGCTACACGCTGGCGCTGGATTTCCCGGTGAAGGGCGACATCCTGAATTTCCTCGACGAGATCGATCGGCTCGTCGTCGCCGCCGGCGGCCGGCTCTATCTCGCCAAGGATGCGCGCCAGTCGCGCGCGACCTTTGAGGCCGGCTATCCCGCGCTGGCGCGCTTCAACGCGATCCGCAAATCGCTCGATCCTGCCGGCAACATCCGCTCAAAGTTGTCACAACGCCTGTTCGATGAGGTTTAAGCCGTGACGTCACGCAAGTCCGTTCTGGTGCTCGGTGGCTCCTCCGATATCGGCCGCGCCGCGGCGCGTGCCTTTGCCAAGGCTGGATACGATGTCGCCCTCGCCGGCCGCGACGTTGCCGCGCTCGCGCCTGACGCGGCCGATCTGCGCGCGCGCTACAATGTTGAAGCGAGCACGTGGAGGTTCGATGTGCTCGACACCGCTTCGTTCGAGGGCTTCGTCGCCGGCCTTCCTGTCTTGCCTGATGTCGTCATCTCGATCGTCGGCCTTTTGGGCGTGCAGCAAAACGCCGAGAGCGATCTCGCACACGCCACCACGATCATGCGGTCGAACTACGAGGGCCCGTCGCTGATCCTCGGCCTGTTCGCGGAAAAATTCTTGGCCCGCGGCAATGGCACAATTGTCGGCGTGTCGTCGGTCGCGGGCGACCGCGGCCGCGCTTCGAACTATGTCTACGGTTCGGCAAAAGCCGGCTTCTCCGCATTCCTCTCGGGCCTGCGCGCCCGCGCCAGCCGCGGCGGCGTGCACGTCGTCACCGTGAAGCCCGGCTTCGTGCGCACGAAAATGACTGAGGGCATGAAGCTGATCGGCCCGCTCACGGTCGATGCGCCCGTCGTCGGCGACGCGATCCTTGCCGCCGTCGAGAAGAAAACGGATGTCGTTTACGTCAGCGGCGTCTGGCGTCTCGTGATGCTGATCATCAAGACGCTGCCGGAGGCGGTGTTCAAGAAGCTGAAGTTCTGATTGTTGCGGCCCGCACTATAGCTCGTCATGCCCGGCCTTGTGCCGGGCATCCACGTTCTTGGTGCCGCGACGAAAGACGTGGATGGCCGGGTCATAGGCGAGCAAAGCGACGCCGTCCTTCGGACGGCTATGCCCGGCCATGACGGCGGAGAGAGCAGCGGCTCACGCGCTCTTGCGCTGGAACTGGCCCTGCGGGCGGAAGCGCCAGAGATATTGCGGCGCGATCGCCTCCAGCGAATCGGCCGTGATGCCCAGGCCTTCCAGCGTGAGCCCGGCGGCTTTCGCCGCATCCGACACGACATTATCGCGATCGAGCAGCGTGACCTGGTCCGGCGTCAGCTTGAACGCACCGGGCGCGAATTGCAGGAAGGCGGCCTGGAGACGGGCAAGCCCGAACGACAGCGGCACCAGCATCGGCTTGCGATCGGCGATCTCGACGATGGCCTCGATGATCTCGCGCATGGTCAGCACCTCCGGCCCGCCGAGCTCGTAGGTCGCACCCGCCTTGGCTTTGCCGTCGACGGCATCCGCGATCCCTGTGGCGACATCGCCGACATAGACCGGCTGCATCTTCGTCTCGCCGCCGATCAGCGGCAGCACCGGCGACATCCGCGCCAGCGCCGCAAAGCGGTTGGTGAACTGGTCCTCGGGGCCGAACATGACTGAGGGACGGAAGATGGTGGCAGACGGCACCGCCGCGCTCACCGCAGCCTCGCCGGCCGCCTTGGCCCTGGCGTAGTGCGAGGGTGATTCGGCATCGGCGCCGATCGCCGAGACATGGATCAGGCGCGCGCCCGCGGCGGCCGCCGCCTTGGCGACGGTCTCGGCGCCCTTGGCCTGGACCGCGTCGAAGGTCTGGGCGCCGCCCTCGGTGAGGATGCCGACCAGATTGATCACGACGTCCGAATCACGCACCGCCGCCTCGACCGATCCAGGGTAGCGCAGATTGGCCTGGATGGTGTGAACCTGGCCGACCTTGCCCGAAGGCTGGAGGTATCCGGCGAGTTCCGGCCGCCGCACGGCGACCCTGATACGGTAATCCCGCCGGCACAGCGCGCGGACGACATTCCGGCCCAAAAACCCCGATCCGCCGAAAACCGTGACGAGAGTTTCCGAATTCGATGCCATGGGAGTGATCCTGGGTCCGATTCTGCAGGAAGAGTGCGAGATATCAGGCTTGTATCGGGCCAGTGTGCGATGCGCAATCGGCATCCAGAACCATGAATTGACAACGGCGTCACTGAACCGTAGTAACCGCCTCCGTGCCCCAAACGGCATGCCCAGGTGGTGGAATTGGTAGACGCGCTGGCTTCAGGTGCCAGTGGCTTAACGGCCGTGAAGGTTCGAGTCCTTTCCTGGGCACCATTTTAGGGATTTGGTCCCCAAATCGAGCGGCTTCCAATCATCGGAGCTAACCGCACGGCGCTCCCCAGATCGCCGTCGCGATGATCTCTGAGCCGGCCAAATTGGCTCTGTCAGCCCTCACACCAAGCTCCTCCCCGCCCTCTCCGCCACCGATTTCTGCACATAATACATCGCCACCAGCGTGATGATCGTCGTCGTGACGACGACATAGCCGATCCGCTCGAAATGCAGCAGCGAACCATCCGCCTGTTGCGAGATGATCGCGGCCGCGAGCACCGAGCCGAGGCCGCCGGAGAGCTGCTGGAGCGAAGCGCTGATCGCGCTGAACGAGCCGCGCTGGGTCTGGTCGGGAATCGCCGAGATGATCGCCTGCGACGGGATCATGCGCGAGAAGATGCCGACGAACATCAGCACGTTGACGGTGATCGCGGTCACCAGCGAGACGTGGCCGAGATGGGTGTAGATCAGCACCATGACGACGGTCATCGCGCAGCCGAACACGAAGGTCGGATATTTGCCGAAGGTGTCGCTGGCGCGGCCGACCAGCGGTCCCGTGACGATGCTGAACAGGCCGGAGACCAGATAGATCGTCGGCAGGTGCGCGATGTCGATGCCGATATTGTTCACGGTGAACGCGCTGGAATACGGCATCAGCATGTAGCCGCCCGTCGCCAGCAACGTCGTGACCGCGAAGGCCAGCGTGTAGCGCGGCTCGAACACGGTCGCGACCAGATGATGGAACGGGTTGCGGTCCTGCTTCAATTTCAGATGCGCATCGACCGGCGCCATCGCGAAGGCGATGACGGCGATCGCCAGGATCGACAGGCCGACGATCGCAAAGAAGCAGACATGCCAGTCCCAGCGATTGGCGAGAAACAGGCCGGCGGGAACGCCGAGCACCTGGCTCGCGGCAAAGGCGGTCTGGACGAAGCCCATCACGCGGCCGCGCAAATGCAGCGCGAACAGATCGGTGACGATGGCGAGCACGATCGAGCCGATCACGCCGCCGAACAATCCGGTCACGATCCGGGCGGCCAGCAGCACATGATAATCCTGCGCCAGCGCGCACAGCAGGGTCCCGAGCGTGAAACCGGTGTAGAAGAACAGCAGCAGGCGCTTGCGATCGAAGCGATCGGCAAATCCGGCGGCCAGGATGCCCGACAATCCGGCGCTGAACGCGTAGGCCGAGACCGCGACGCCGAATTGCCCGGCCGTGATGTTGAGCGAGGGCATCATGATGGCGCCGAGCGGCGACATGATGATGAAGTCGAGAATGATGGTGAACTGTGCGAAGGCGAGCAGCGCCACCAGAAGTGACTGGTAGCGCGTAAAGCCGCGCTGGCGTTCCTGCTGATCGTCGATCGGCGCGGCGAGCGTCTGGTCTGTCATGGCACCTGGGGCGTGATGGGAGGCTGGGCTCAGATGGGGTCGGCGCGGCCGATGTCCACGGGCGCGGGGTCCATGTTCCGCTGGTATATCCAGCGCGCGCCGGATTGTGGGATCCCTGCAACAGCTGCCGTTCTCCCGCCAAATTAAGCCGCTCTTAGCCAATGCTGCCTAGGCTCGCGGCCGTCCATTTTCCCGCTTCTCCGGCCTGTCCCAGCGTCTCTCAGCTCTTGGGCCGGCCGTGTCGCGGTCAGTCAGAGCGTTTTCGGATGGAGCAGCCCGTCTGGCAGGTCGAACGGAGCGAGGCCGCGCCGCAGCTGGCGGCGGCGCCCGCCCGTACCCTCGTGGTCGATCTCGAAGGCGCGCTGCTGCGCTCGGAGCTGCTGATGGAGGCGCTGTTCTCCAGCCCCGCCCGCATGCTGGCCCGCTTCGGCGCGGGCGGCCGCGCAGGCATGGCGGCCCTCACGGACATCCTGGCGCGCGCCGAGCTCGACTATGCCCACCTGCCCTATGATGCCGACGTGATGAACCAGGCGCTGGCGGCACGGGCGCGCGGCGCGAAGATCTTTCTGGTCGCCGGCCGCCTCAATGATCATGCCGCCGGCATCGCGACGCATCTCGGCTTTGACGGCGTCGTGACCCCGGCCGATCTCGCCGCCGGCGACAGGCTGCCGTTCGATCGCAACGCGATCGAGCGCATCGAGGCGCGCAGCAAAAGTGGTGCGAGCCTGAGAACCTGGGCCAAGGCGCTGCGCCTCTACCAATACGCCAAGAACACGCTGGTGTTCGTCCCCGTTCTCACCGCGCATCAGGTCAATATCGCAACCCTCGGCTCTGCGCTGCTGGCCTTCCTGGCGTTCTCGGCCTGTGCGTCGGGCGCCTATCTGATGAACGATCTGCTCGATCTTGCCGCCGATCGCCAGCATCCGACCAAGCGCCACCGTGCGCTTGCCGCGGGTGATCTGAAGATCTCCTCGGCGCTGTCGGCGATCCCCGCGCTGTGGGCGTTCGCGCTTGTTGCCAGCCTCTGCATCTCCGTGACTTTCCTCGGCGTGCTCGCCGCCTATCTCGCCGCCACGATCGCCTATTCGCTGGTGCTCAAGCGCAGGATGCTGGTCGACGTCGTCACGCTCGCGGGCCTCTATTGCTTGCGCATCGTCGCAGGTAGCGTTGCCGCCGGCGTCGTGCTGTCGGAATGGCTGATGGTGTTCTCGCTGTTCGTGTTCACCTCGCTCGCGCTGATCAAGCGCTTCAGCGAGCTCAGCATGCGCCAGGGCGAGGGCCTTTCCGATCCATCCAACCGCGACTACCGCATCAGTGATCTCAGCATCATCGCCGCGATGGCGGCCGCGAGCGCGATGAATGCGGTGACGGTGTTCGCGCTCTACGTGTCGTCCTCGGCGGTGACGCCGCTTTACAGCCGGCCCTGGATGTTGTGGCTGCTCGCGCCCCTGCTGCTCTATTGGTTCGGCCGGGCCCTGATGATCGCGCATCGCCGCGAGATGCCTGATGATCCCATCATCTACGCCTTCCGCGACAGCGCCAGCCGCACCACCGTGGCGGCGATGGTCTGCATCATGCTGGCGGCGATCTGACCGGGATTTCCGCGCTTGCACCGCCCGTCCGCACTGGATACATCGCGGTCGATCCGATTAGCCTATGATGACGAAGCGACCGATTCGATCTGAGGGTTTGAAACGCCATGACCGTACGCCTGCATCGCGGTGACCTGCCTGACCTCTCCCGCTACACCGGCGCGGTGGCGATCGACACCGAGACCATGGGTCTCAATCCGCACCGCGACCGGCTCTGCGTGGTCCAGCTCTCGCCGGGCGATGGCAGCGCCGACGTGGTGCAGATCCCGAAGGGATACACCGACGCGCCCAACCTGAAGGCGCTGCTGGCCGATCCCGCCATCACGAAAATCTTCCATTTTGCGCGGTTCGACGTCGCGGTGCTGTACCAGACCTTCGGCGTCATGACCGGGCCGATCTACTGCACCAAGATCGCCTCCCGCCTGACCCGCACCTATACCGACCGCCACGGCCTGAAAGACCTCGTGCGCGAGGTGCTCAATGTCGACCTTTCCAAGCAGCAGCAATCCAGCGATTGGGGCTCCGACAGCCTGACCGAGCCGCAGCTCGCCTACGCCGCCTCCGACGTGCTGCACCTGCACGCCCTGCGCGAACGGCTGGACGCCATGCTGGTCCGGGAAGGCCGCGCCCAGCTTGCAAAAGCCTGTTTCGACTTCCTGCCGACCCGCGCCCTGCTCGACCTCCAGGGCTGGGAGGAAGAGGACATTTTCGCGCATTCCTAGAGTTGGTTTGATGTCATTCCGGGGCGGCTCGAAGAGCCGAACCCGGAATCTCGAGATTCCGGGTTCGATGCGTTGCATCGCCCCGGAATGACGGCATGCAAGCGGGCGGAGAGCAACCGCCCCGTTTCGGACACTTTCCTGCGGCCTGTCCAAGTGCAGCCTGTTCAAGACTGATAAGGCTGCATATTGAGGCGGCGCCGGGTACAATGGCCCGCGCTTGGTCAGGACAAGGCGAGCGACACCCTGGAGCAGCGGTGAATTCGGCCCAGTTTCCCACCTACGACGCCGCGCTTGCGGCGAAGTTTGCACAGGCGGCGCGCCACAGCCGCCTGGTGCGGATTCTGCGCATCGGGGTGCCGGCGACGGTGGTCGTGGCCATGGCCGTGATCATCTACATCGCGTTCTTCAACAAATACCGGATTCCGAACCTGCCCGTCTCGGTCAAGAACGTCGCGGTGAGCGGCACCAAGATCACGATGGAATCGCCGCATCTGTCCGGCTTCTCGCCGGACCTGCGGCCCTACGAGCTCTGGGCCAAGACCGCGACGCAGGACATCACCGATCCCGATCATGTCGATCTCGCCGATCTGCGCGCCAAGGTGCTGATGGAAGACCAGTCGACGATATTCCTCGATGCCCGCAACGGCCGCTTCGACAACAAGCAGCAGCAGCTCGATTTGCACAAGGACATCTTCCTGCGCACCTCGACCGGCTACGAGGCGCGGCTGAACTCGGCCTTTGTCGACATGAACAAGGGCACGGTCTCCTCGGACGAGCGTGTCGACGTCAAATTGACCAACGGCACGCTGACCGCAGACAAGCTGCGCATCACCGAAGGCGGCGACGTCATTCGTTTCGAAGGCAATGTGGTGATGCATCTGGACAAGCTCGGCACGGATGACGCTGCGCCTGTGCCGGTCGAGCAGCCGGCGGCGCCGCCGGCGAAGTCGAAGAAATCCGCAAACCCAAAGTGATTTTCATGGCCCCATTTTTTTCGCGCACCGGTGCCGGGCGTCGCGCCATCGTCGCAGCGGCAGCGCTGGCCGGTGTCGCGCTGATCGCGGCCGGTGCAGCCGTCGCGCAGAGCGCGATGCAAGGCGTGCCCAACGCGATGCAAGGCTTTTCGCAGAACCGCGATCAGCCGATCCAGATCGAGGCGGCCTCGCTCGAGATGCGCGACAAGAAGAAGGAAGCGACCTTCGCCGGCAATGTGAAGGTCGTGCAGGGCGACACCACCATGACCTCGAAGACGCTGGTGGTGTTCTACGAATCCTCTGGCGACAAGCAGGCCGCGCCGCAGCCGGCGCCGGCGCAATCTGCGTCTGCAAAAGGCCAGAAGGGAGCGCCGATGCAGTCGGCCACGCCGGGACCCGGCGGCGCCTCCTCGATCAAGCGGCTGGAAGCGCGCGGCAATGTCGTCGTCACCCAGAAGGACCAGGTGGTGACGGGCGAGACCGCGGTGTTCGACACCAAGACCAACCTCATCACCATGCTCGGCGGGTCCGGCGGCCAGGTGGTTCTGACCCAGTGCCAGAATGTGCTACGCGGCGACCGCCTCATGGTCGACATGACCACCGGCGTCTCCCGGGTCGAATCCGACAGCGGCAAGGTGCAGGGTCTGTTCATCCAGTCGCAGGGCGGCGGAAGCGGCAAATGCGGAACGCCCGTCGCCCCGGGCGCAGGCTCGCCTCTGCAGCTTCCTGGCGGAACTAAACCGAAGTAGATTCAAGCGCTTGTCCCAGATGTCGCCGATCCGAGGTTGAAGCTTGCGTGGTGACACTGTATCTAGCGCGCAGGGCTTTCGAAGCGGGGTCCGCCGCTTTTCGGGCGTGTTTCACTGGGCATGAGACATCCCTTCATTCATGCTGTGCCGGCGAATCGAGAGGCCGGCACTGCAGATCGCGCGAGCACCGCGCAAAGCTAGAAGGCGGGGATGGTCGATCTCTTCAGCATGTTCCGACGGCGCCCCGCCAAGCGCGGCCGGCCAGGATTTGCCCGTCAGGACATCACCGCGCTCGGCGACAGCGTCGGCGGCCTGGTGGCGAGCCCCGTGCGGGACGCGCCGCCGATTGCCCGTGACCAGGCCATCCAGGCCTCGGACCCCTATGGTGTCGAGGCCCCGCCGCGCCAGCGGCCGGCGGCGGCTCAACCGCCCAAAGCCAGACCCGCTGCCAAGTCCAACGGCACGGGCGGACCGCAATTGTTGAAGCGGCCGGGCTTCCTGGCTGTGCATAGCGTGGAAAAGAGTTTTGGCAGCCGCCAGGTCGTGCGCGGCGTCAGCATCTTTGTGCGGCGCGGCGAAGCGGTCGGTTTGCTTGGCCCGAACGGCGCCGGCAAGACCACCGTGTTCTACATGATCACCGGCCTGATCAAGGCCGATCGCGGTGCGATCGAGCTCGACGGCCACGATGTCACGAAGCTGCCGATGTATCAGCGCGCGCGGCTCGGCATCGGCTATCTGCCGCAGGAAGCCTCGATCTTCCGCGGCCTCACCGTCGAGCAGAACATCCGCGCCGTGCTCGAAGTGGTCGAGCCTTCGCGCAAGAAGCGCGAGCAGCAACTCGACTCGCTGCTCGACGAATTCAACATCACGCGCCTGCGAAAATCGCCTTCGATCGCGCTGTCAGGCGGTGAGCGTCGCCGCGTCGAAATCGCGCGCGCGCTGGCAACGCGTCCGAACTACATGCTGCTCGACGAGCCCTTCGCCGGCATCGATCCGATCGCGGTGGGCGACATTCAGGACCTCGTCCGCCACCTCACCAACCGCGGCATCGGCGTCTTGATCACCGACCACAATGTGCGCGAGACGCTCGGCCTCACCGACCGTGCCTACATCGTCTATGCGGGTGAAATCTTGACAGAGGGCAGCCCGGACGAGATCGTCGCGGATCCGGATGTCCGCCGCCTTTACCTTGGCGAGGAATTCCGCCTCTAGCCCTTTTTTGCGTTTCGTCAAGACGTGTACATCGGGCTCGGACTAGGATAAGCAAAAATCGGACCAATTTTCGGGAACGGTTCTTGCTTCATGGCGCTTTCGCAGAGATTAGAGTTCCGGCAATCGCAGTCGCTGGTCATGACGCCGCAGCTGATGCAGGCGATCAAGCTGCTGCAATTGTCCAATCTCGATCTCACGACCTTCGTGGAGGAGGAGCTCGAGCGTAATCCCCTGCTGGAGCGGGCCAATGACGAGGCCCCCGGCGGCGAGGCGCCGGCCGAGACCGGTCAGTTCAGCGATGGCGACGAATCAGGCAGCCATGCTGACGGTGTTGGCGCCGATGACGGCTTTGGCGGCAGCGGCAATGCCTTCGAGCCCGGCCAGGAAGAATGGATGAGCAAGGATCTCGGCTCCCGCGCCGAGATCGAGCAGACCCTGGACACGGGCCTGGACAACGTCTTCTCCGAGGAGCCCGCCGAGGCGGCCGCGCGCAACGCCCAGGACGCCGCGCCGACCACCTACACGGAGTGGGGCGGTGGTGCCTCCGGCGACGAGGACTACAATCTCGAAGCTTTCGTCGCCGCGGAGACCACGCTCTCCGACCATCTCGCCGAGCAGCTGTCGGTCGCCTTCACCGGTGCGGCGCAGCGCATGATCGGGAAGTATCTGATCGATCTCGTCGACGAAGCCGGCTACCTGCCGCCGGATCTCGGCCAGGCGGCCGAGCGCCTTGGCGCAACGCAAAAGGACGTCGAGGACGTTCTCGCCGTGCTGCAAAAATTCGACCCGCCCGGCGTCTGCGCGCGCAGCTTGAGCGAATGCCTGGCGATCCAGCTCCGCGAGCTCGACCGCTATGATCCCGCGATGCAGGCCCTCGTCGAGCATCTCGATCTCCTCGCCAAGCGTGACGTCGCCGCGTTGCGCAAGCTCTGCGGCGTCGACGACGAGGACATCGCCGACATGATCGGCGAGATCAGGCGGCTCAATCCCAAGCCCGGCATGAAGTTCGGATCGGCGCGGCTTCAGACCATGGTGCCCGATGTCTATGTCCGCCCGGGACCGGATGGCGGCTGGCATGTCGAGCTCAACAGCGACACCTTGCCGCGCGTTCTGGTGAACCAGACCTATTATTCCGAACTGTCGAAGAAGATCGGCAAGGACGGCGACAAGTCGTATTTCACTGATGCACTGCAGAACGCAACGTGGCTGGTGCGCGCGCTCGACCAGCGCGCCCGCACCATCCTGAAGGTTGCGACCGAAATCGTGCGGCAGCAGGACGGTTTCTTCACCCACGGCGTCGCGCATCTGCGGCCGCTGAATCTGAAGGCCGTCGCCGACGCCATCCAGATGCATGAATCCACGGTGTCGCGCGTCACCGCCAACAAATACATGGCGACAAATCGCGGCACATTCGAGTTGAAATATTTCTTCACCGCGTCGATCGCGTCCGCCGACGGCGGCGAGGCGCATTCCGCCGAAGCCGTACGTCACCACATCAAGCAGCTGATCGATTCGGAAGCGCCCGCCGCGATCCTGTCGGATGATACCATCGTGGAACGCTTGCGCGCTTCGGGCATTGATATTGCCCGCCGCACGGTCGCGAAGTACCGCGAAGCCATGCGCATTCCGTCCTCGGTGCAACGCCGTCGCGACAAGCAGAGCGCTCTTGGTAACGTCCTTTCCACCGCAATGTCCGATCGCTCCCGCAACACCGAACCGGCGTGATTGCGCTGGCGCGAAATCGCGCTACTCTCATCCCCTATTCGCGACCGAGCTAGGCCCTCAACCAAGCGAGGCATCACATGACTCTTCGGATCTCGGGCAAGAGCGTTAGCGTCGGTGAGGCCCTCCGCGGGCGTGTGACCGACCGGACCGAAGAGGTCCTCCGTAAATATTTCGACGGCAATTATTCCGGTCACATCACACTGAGCAAGGACGGCCTCGGCTTCCGCACCGACTGTGCGCTGCATCTTGATTCCGGGATCACGCTGGAAGCCGATTCGAACGCGCAGGATGCCTATGCCAGCGCCGACCAGGCGCTGATCATGATCGAGAAGCGTCTCAAGCGCTACAAGAGCCGGCTCAAGGACCGCTCGGCGCGCAAGGCTCATGTCGCGTCCGCCGCGCTCGCTGCGCTCGACGCCACGGCCTACGTGCTCGAGGCCCCCGGCGAGGGCGACGACGAGGAGGAGGTCACCGGCTACAGCCCCGTGATCATTGCCGAGGCGACGACGTCGCTGAAGCAGATGTCGGTCAGCGAGGCCGTCATGGAACTGGACCTCAGTGGGGCGCCCTGCCTGGTATTTCAGCATGGCTCCTCGGGCCGGGTGAACATCATCTACCGCCGGGCGGACGGCAATGTCGGCTGGATCGACCCGCCGGGCGCCAAAACGGGCTAGCCCAGTGGGTACCCCGTATCAACCACAGTCCTTAACAATGACCGTGGCAAAGCCGCACGCGGGAGTTGGCACCGGGATTGCGTTGGAGTAGAAGCGCCCCACATCAGAGCTTAACGGGACTTGGGCTAAGTCCCCTGTCTGCTTGACCTTCTTGACGCCGGCCGGGCTCGATTCGATCGAGCCGGCCAATTCGGAACCTGACGGTTTAATTCACCCCGGAACACTTCCATGCCGATTACCGATCTGGTCGCCCCCGAGGCGATACTTCCGGCATTGAAGGTCAACAGCAAGAAGCAGGCGCTCCAGGAGCTCGCCGCCAAGGCCGCCGAGCTGACCGGACAGAACGAACGCTCGGTGTTCGAGGTGCTGCTCCAGCGCGAGAAGCTCGGCACCACGGCGGTCGGCTACGGCGTCGCCATTCCGCACGGCAAGCTGCCCAAGCTCGAGAAGATTTTTGGCCTGTTCGCGCGCCTCGATCGCCCGATCGATTTCGAGGCGATGGACGGCCAGCCGGTCGATCTCGTCTTCCTGCTGCTCGCCCCCGAAGGCGCCGGCGCCGATCATCTGAAGGCGCTCGCCCGCATCGCGCGGTTGCTGCGCGACCAGGACATCGCCAAGAAGCTCCGCGCCTCACGTGATGCCCAGGCGATCTATTCGGTGTTGGCCCTGCCGCCGGCGACCGCGGCGTAGTCTTTCACACCATTGCCTAATGTGAGAGCGTTTCTGCTCTCTCAGCACCGTCATTGCGCTCGCAATGACGAGGTGCAAACTCTTCAACACACCGTCGGAAGCAGGTGCCGGACTTCGTCGAGCAGCTCGGCAACCGCCGCCTTGTCACCCGCGAGATGCCTGAGCAGCGCGCTCTGGAACAGGCCGTCGAACAGCGCATAGAGCGCGGCGGGCGATGACGCCGGCCGCTTGCCGCCGAACTCGGCATAGCGCGACGCGATGCGCCAGATCATCGCCTCCAGGCTCTTGTCGATCTCGAGCACGTCCTTGCGAAACGCCGCTTCGAACATCGCCTGCGAGCGCAGATCGTACCAGAGCCGGTGCATGCGGGCTTCGCTCTCGAGCGTTGCCGCAAGCTTGGCGAGGAAGCCCTCCGTCAATTCGTCGCGGCTCGTTGCAGTCGCGACGACCTCGTCATAGCGCGTCACGCACTTCGCCTTGTAGTGGCGCACGCAGCAGCAGATCAGGTCGAGCTTGTCGCTGAAATAATAGTGGAACACGCCGTGCGTGAACGCCGAGTTCTGCGCGATCTCGCGCAGGCTGGTGCGCGCGAAGCCGAGCTCGCCGAGCGTTTCCAGCGCGGCCTCGGCCAGCTCGATGCGCCGTGCGTTGAACTTTTCGTCCCGCAACACCTCGGCCGCATCAGCCACACGCCGGGCCGCTCCCGTCACCTGCCGCGCCATCTCGTCCCTTCCTCAGTCCCGTTCTTTCAAGGACTTATACCGCGCCATCCGCGCAATGCTCCATCCCCTCACAACCACTTCCTTTGACAACTGTCAAATTCGTTCTTGACAAGTGTCAAGATTCTGGCGGAGGTTCGCGCTCAAGAATTTGGACAGTCGTCAAGACGTCCGACCATGGAGGAACGCTTCGCTGGGTGCAGCCCAAAAGGCCCTGCGCCCATCGACCTGGTGCGCGCCGATCGTGCGCCCCACCAATCAATCACCAGCAACGGGAGGAGCGCATCATGAGTGGGAAGAGCCTTGCAGGCAGGAAAGCCCTGGTCACCGGCGGTGCCAGAGGAATCGGTGCGGCGATCGCGCAGGCGTTGGCGCGCGCCGGCGCCTCGATTATGATCGCCGACATCCTCGAAGACGCCGGCAGTGCGAGTGCGAGCGCCATCGCGAAGAACGAAGGTGTCCCGACGGGATTCGCCCAGCTCGACGTTGCCGATGACGCCCAATGGGAGCGCGCGGTTGCCAGGACCGTCGCAACGCTCGGCGGCTACGACATCCTGATCAACAATGCCGGCATCGAGATCACCTCGCTGGTATCGGAGATCAGAGCCGAGGACGCGCGACGGATGTGCGACGTCAACATCGTCGGCACCGTGCTCGGCATGAAGCACGCCTTCCGTGCGATGCGGCCGGGCGGACCGGCGGGCAAGGGCGGCGCGATCGTCAACATCGCCTCCGTCGCGGCGACGATCGCCTTCCCGAGCATCTCGGTCTACTCCGGCACGAAATCCGCGGTCGACCGCATGACGCGGGTCGCTGCGATGGAGGCCGGCAAGCTCGGCTACGGCGTGCGCGTCAACTGCATCTATCCAGGCCTGATCCCGACCGACATGGGCCTGCAGCTCGCCAACGACATCGTCAAGATCGGCCTCGCGCCCGACGTCAACGCCGCTGTCGGCTCAGTGGTGGAGCAGACGCCGCTCGGAAAGCTCGCGGAGGTCGGCGACATCGCCGATGCCGCGGTGTTTCTGTGCTCGAACGAGGCGCGTTTCATCACCGGCATCGGACTGCCGGTCGATGGCGGCATGGGCATGTGAGCTGAAGACCCGACAACAAAACATTTCGGAGGAACACCATGAGCGCGAAGAAACCCGTCATCGTCTATGGCGCGTCCGGCTATACCGGCCGTCTCGTCTGCGAATATCTACGCGAGTACAACATCCCGTTCGTTGCCGCCGGCCGCAGCGCCGAGAAGCTCAACGCTGCCATGAAGGCGAACGTGGCCGGCATTGAGACCGCCGACTACGAGGTGGTGGAAGTGCCGCACACCGTGAGCGCGCTGACGGAGTTGTTCAACGGTGCCTCGGTGGTGCTCAACACCGTCGGCCCCTTCGCCAAGTTCGGCGGCGAGGTGGTGCAGGCCTGTTGGGCTTCCCGCTGCCACTACACCGACACGACAGGCGAGCAGGACTGGCTGATCACGCTTGAGCAGGAGTGGGGCACCAAATTCGCCAATGCCGGCCTGCTGCTGGCGCCGGGCATCGCGCAGATGTACACCACCGGCGAGATTGCAGCGCAGCTGTGCCTGGAGACGCCGGGCCTCGACACGCTCGATATCGCCGTGTTCTGGGGCGGCAGCCCGACCATCGCCTCGACGCAGACCATCCTGGTCAACGCCGCGATGGCCAAGGCCTACTACCTCGAGCAGAACAAATACGTCGAGCATCAGCCTGATGCCGGCCTATACAACCTCGCCATCCCCGGCCAGCACGAGCTGGCGCTGGCGCTGCCCTGGGGCGGCACCTCGCACCCGGTGTGGTTCAAGCGCGATCCCCGCGTGGCCAACGTGAAGGTGCTGGGCGGGGTGTTCAACCGCGCCCTGATGCTGGGTGTGCCGCAGATCGTCGCCGGCGCGCTGGAGGCGACCAAGAACATGAACCCCGACGAACGCTACGCCGCGTTGGCGCAGACCGCGGCCAGCGTGATGAACACCATGCCGCCGCGCGAGAACCCGCGCGTCAACAAGTCGCTGGATTCGGTGCATGCCTCCGGCCCGCTCGGGCGCGCGCACTGCGTCATCAACGGCAACAGCAACTACAAGCAGACCGGCATGTTGCAGGCCTATGCCGCCGCGCATCTGCTGCAGCAGCCGCCCAAGCGCGTGGGCTTCGCCTCCGGCTGCCAGGCGTTCGGCCATCACGAGCTGCTCGGGCAATTGCGCAGTTTTGGGCTGGTCAGCAAGCCGATCCTCACCGTGCACGACTGACAAGAGCGGCGGGGGGGGGGGGGGGGCCCCCCCCCCCCCCCCCGGGGGGGGGGGGGCCCCCCCCCCAAAACTGATACAAGAAACAAACGGCGGGCGCCGGCCCCCAAACCCCCCGACGAAAAACGCTTGGGGCGCCCGAACACA
>NZ_JARXWB010000045.1 GCF_029892425.1 Bradyrhizobium sp. BR13661
CTGTCCGCGCCTTCAACGAAGCGTCCCATCCGTGTCCTCCATCAGGAAACGGAGGAATCGTAGCCGACTCGTGGCTTTTCACACAGCCAGGGTCATTTCCGGACCATCCGCGGTTGCGGCCACCTTTCTGCTTTACCCTCCAAAGCAGACACTGCGGATTGTCGCGCTTGCTTTAGCTCGCACATCGCAGCTATGCGCGACTTCTGCCCTTGGCCGGAAGGCGTGCGCGCTCACCACCTTCTTTCCGCTTGGGCGGGGGAAACCAGAATTGATCGCCTCGGACACCGAAGGCATCGGCTAGGCTCACGACCTGCTGAAGATTGAAGTTTATCGGGTAGGTTTCGAATGCCTGGTATTGGTCCATGTCCATGCCGGCTGCCCGGGCCGCCGTCTCGACCTTCACACCCATAAATTCGCGCCAGGCGCGGATGCCGGAGGGAATGTCACCCATGCCGGCCATGATGCCATCATGCCCCTGTTTTGCCCGACGGAGCAAGCGAATTTCTTAAAAAGCGAAAAAGCCAATGCCGTCAATGCGTCGGCTACTGTGCATGGGGTTGTTTTCGAGGTTTGATTGTCCGGCCCTAAATTTCGCTCGGTCGCTGGCTAGCCTCAGCTATCCACCTTCAACGCGGCAATGAAGGCTTCCTGCGGGATGTCGACCTTGCCGAACTGCCGCATCTTCTTCTTGCCTTCCTTCTGCTTCTCCAGAAGTTTTCGTTTACGCGTGATGTCGCCGCCGTAGCACTTCGCGGTGACGTCCTTGCGCAGCGCGCGCACGGTCTCGCGCGCGATCACCTTGCCGCCGATCGCCGCCTGGATCGGGATCTGGAACATGTGCGGCGGGATCAGCTCCTTCATCTTCTCGACCATGGCGCGGCCGCGACCCTCGGCGCGGGTGCGATGCACCAGCATGGACAGCGCATCGACCGGCTCGTTGTTGACGAGGATCTGCATCTTGACGAGGTCGGCCGGCTTGTAGTCGGTCAGATGATAGTCGAACGAGGCGTAGCCCTTCGAGACCGACTTCAGGCGGTCGTAGAAGTCGAACACCACTTCGTTGAGCGGGAGGTCGTATTTCACCATCGCGCGGGAGCCGACGTAAGTCAGCTCCTTCTGCGAGCCGCGGCGGTCCTGGCACAGCTTCAGCACGCTGCCGAGATATTCGTCGGGGGTGAGGATCGTGGCTTCGATCCAGGGCTCCTGGATCTCGGCGATCTTGACCACGTCAGGCATGTCGACGGGGTTGTGAATGGAGATTTCCTGACCGTCGGTCAGAGCCATCTTGTAAATCACGCTCGGCGCGGTCGCGATCAGGTTGAGATCGAACTCGCGCGACAGACGTTCCTGGATGATCTCCAGATGCAACAGCCCGAGGAAGCCGCAGCGGAAGCCGAAGCCGAGCGCAGCCGACGTCTCCATCTCGTAGGAGAAGCTGGCATCGTTGAGGCGCAGCTTGCCCATCGCTGCGCGCAAGGTCTCGAAGTCGTCGGCGTCGGCGGGGAACAGGCCACAGAACACCACGGGGATCGCCGGCTTGAAGCCGGGCAGCATGTCCGTCACCGGCTTCCTGTCGTCGGTGATGGTGTCGCCGACGCGGGTGTCGGCAACTTCCTTGATCGCGGCGGTGATGAAGCCGATCTCGCCGGGGCCGAGCTCGTCGACCTGCTGCATCTTCGGCGTGAAGAAACCGACGCGCTCGATGTCATAGGCCGCGCCCGTGCCCATCATGCGGACCCGGCTGCCCTTCTTCATCACGCCGTCGACGACACGGATCAGCACGACCACGCCGAGATAGACGTCGTACCAGCTGTCGACCAGCAGCGCCTTCAGCGTCGCATCACGATCGCCCTTCGGCGGCGGCAGGCGGGTGACGATGGCTTCCAGCACATCGGGAACGCCGAGGCCGGTCTTGGCCGAGATCATCACCGCGTCGGACGCATCGATGCCGATGACGTCCTCGATCTGCTGCTTGACCTTTTCGGGCTCCGCAGCCGGAAGGTCGACCTTGTTCAGTACCGGAACGATCTCGTGACCCGCGTCGAGCGCGTGGTAGACATTGGCGAGCGTCTGCGCTTCGACGCCCTGGCTGGCATCGACCACCAGCAGGGAACCCTCGCACGCCGCCAGCGACCGCGAGACCTCGTAGGCGAAGTCGACGTGGCCGGGCGTGTCCATCAGGTTGAAGATGTAATCCTTGCCGTCCTTGGCGCGGTAGGCGAGGCGCACCGTCTGCGCCTTGATGGTGATGCCGCGCTCGCGCTCGATGTCCATGGAATCGAGCACCTGCTCCTTGCCCGCCATTTCGCGGTCGGAGAGGCCGCCGGTCATCTGGATCAGGCGGTCGGCCAGCGTCGATTTGCCATGGTCGATATGGGCGACGATGGAGAAATTGCGGATGTTGGAAATGGGGACGGTCGTCATGGGCGCGGGATACCACTCACGCCGCAATGCGGCAACCATTCCCTTACCCTCCCGCGCCGGTAGGGGCCTCCCGCCATCGATTTCAGCGCCGCCCTCTGCTATTTTTCCACTTTTCTGTCGTGGAAACAGGCATGCGCTGGAAGCTTCTTGCCGCCTTGTTGTTTGCAGCATGTTTCGCCATGCCGGCGGCGGCCGAGAAGCGCGTAGCGCTGGTCGTCGGCAACTCCGCCTATCAGAGCGTATCGCGGCTGGAAAACCCTTCGAATGATGCGCGCCTGGTCGCCGAGACGTTGCAGCGGCTCGGCTTCGCGCTGGTCGGTGGCGGCGCCCAAATCGATCTCGACAAGGCGGCGTTCGACAGCGCGGTCCAGCGCTTCGGCACCCAGCTGATCGGCGCCGACGTCGCCTTATTCTACTACGCCGGGCACGGCATTCAGCTGCGCGGGACCAACTATCTGGTGCCGGTCACGGCCAATCCGGCGCGCGAGACCGACGTGGATTTCCAGATGGTCGATGTGGCGCTGGTGCTGCGGCAGATGGACGGTGCAGGAACCAAGCTAAACATCGTGATTCTCGATGCCTGCCGGAACAATCCGTTCGGCGGGCGGGGCCTGCGTGCTTCCGACGGTGGCCTCGCGCAAATCCGCGCGCCCGAGGGAACGCTGCTCTCTTATGCCACGCAACCCGGCAATGTCGCGCTCGACGGCGCCGACGGGCACAGCCCCTACACGCGCGCGCTGGTGGACACGATGCAGCGGCCCGGGCTCGACGTGCTCCAGGCCTTCAACCAGGTCGGGCTCATCGTCAAACGCGCGACCGGCAGCGCCCAGCAGCCTTGGGTGTCCTCGTCGCCGATCGACGGCTCGTTCTACTTCTCCGGCGCGCCGGCAGGGCAGGGCGGGGCAAACCAGGTCGCGACCGCCGGCGTGCCCGCGACGGTCGTGCCGCCCGTCTCGAACCCTCCCTCGTCCGCGCCTGCGCGAACCCAATCGGATTTCCTGTTTCCGGATTCGGGTAGCCGGCTGCTCACTGATGGCGATTTGAGGGCGCTGAGCAAGGACGAGCTGCGCATCGCGCGTAACGAGATCTTCGCGCGCCGTGGGCGCTATTTCGACGCGCCCGATCTGACGGCGCGATTCAGCAAGTTCGCGTGGTACGTCCCTCGCACCTGGGATCCTCAGCTTAGCGCCGTGGAGAGGGCGAATGTCGCCTTGATCGAGCGCTACGAATCCGGCGGCCCGGCGCAAGGCGGCTTCATCTTTGCCGATTCGGATCGGCGCCTGCTCACGCCCGCCGATCTGCGCGGGCTTTCGAACGACGAGCTGCGGATCGCCCGTAACGAGATCTTTGCGCGACGCGGGCGCTATTTTGAATCGGCGGACCTCAAAGCCCGCTTCGAGCGCTTCTCCTGGTATTCGCCCAACACCTGGAATCCGAAACTCAACCCGATCGAGGAGGCCAATGTCGCGCTGCTCGATCAAGCCGGCAAGCGGCGATGAGGATCGCACTGCTGGCCACGCGAATGGCCGTCGTGCTCCCGCTCGCATTCGACCCGGCGCAGGCTCAAACCAGGACCGAGTTGCTGGATCGGCTGGTGCGCGCCTACCCCGAAGCGCTGTCCGGCCACGATGGCAAGCAGATATTCTGGCGGGACGGCACCGCGATGCCCGTCGATGACGGAATCGAGGACAAGTCCTTCGAGCAGCGCCTGCGCGGGGCCTCGATCCTCGACCAGCTCCGCTTGCCCTATCCCCTTGGCGCTTCCGCCGCCCCTGCCGCAAACGCCGATCCCGGGCGCTTCCGCAACGAGGCGTTCTTCAGGAAGATGTATGGCGACTGTCACACGGGGGCGGTCCAGCGCAATCTCGTGACCATCACCTGGCTGCCGCGATCATGGGGGAAGGCGGTCCAGGTGACGCGGATCAATGGCGTCGCGGATCGGCTCAAGGAGGTGTCGGCGGACATCGACAAGCTCGAACCGGCGATCAAGGCCGCGGCCTTTCCCATTGCCGGCGTGCTGTCGTGCCGTCCTGTCGCCGACACCGGCAAGATGAGCATGCACGGCTACGCCGCTGCGATCGACCTGAACCTTCGCTATTCCGATTACTGGCTGTGGGCGGGCCGGGGCAAATCCATCCCCTACAAGAATCGGATGCCGCAAGCGATCGTCGACATTTTCGAACGCCACGGCTTCATCTGGGGCGGCAAATGGTATCACTACGACACCATGCATTTTGAATATCGCCCGGAACTGCTGGCCAGGTGATCCCGCATGGTTTCCGTGCTCCAGGCGGTCATTCATTCACGCCAAGCTGATTTCACTCGGGCGTAAAACGCGCTACGCAAGCGCCCATGTCCACGACCTCGATCCCTTCGGCCCGACCGCGCGTTAAAGCCCGGGTGAGCTATAACCGCCTTCGGGCGTGGTTGGTTGCCTATGCGACCGACCCCTCCGCCCGGCTCTGGCTGGTGATCCAGTTCGCCATTCTGCATGCGGTGATCTGGACCTTCATCCTGATCAATCTCAAGGCAGCGCAGGACGTTCACATGGACGTCGCAGAAGCCTGGGGCTGGGGCCAGAAATTCCTGTGGGGCTACGGCAAGCATCCGCCGCTGTCGGGCTGGATTGCCGGTGTCTGGTTCAAGGTCTTCCCGCCGACGGACTGGGCGACCTATGCGCTGGCGATGGCGACCGTCAGCGTCGGCATGGTGATCTGCTGGCTCGTCGCGATGCGCGTGGTCGATCCGCGCCGCGCGTTCCTCGTCGTGGTGATGGTCGCGCTCTATCCGATCTTCAATTTCAAGGGGTTCAAGTACAACCCCGATCTGCTCCAGCTCGTCACCTTGCCGCTCGTCGTGCTCGCTTATCTCAATGCGTTCGAGAAGCGGAGCTCGCAGTCCGGGATCTGGCTCGGTCTCGCCGGCGCGCTGGCGCTGATGACCAAATATTGGGTGCTGACCATGATCGGCGCCATCGGCCTTGCCGCGCTGATTCATCCGGAGCGGACGAGGTTCCTGCTGTCACCGGCGCCCTGGATCGCGATCGCAACGATGTTCGTTGCAATGATCCCGCACATCATCTGGCTGGCGGGTTCGAATTTCGTGCCGCTGACCTATGCCGGCGACACTTACGCCATCGAGAATGCGGGTCTCGTGCATCAGCTGGTGTTCGGCTACGTCCTGCACAATACTGGGCTGCTGGCGCTGCCGGTGGCGCTTGCAGCCCTCGCGATGGCGCTGGTGCCGCCGTGGCTGTCGCTGCTGATGCGCGCGCCCTCGCGCATCGTCACGCGCGCCTGGGCGCGCGGCGCCAACGCGAGCGTCAATGCCGCTCAGGCGCTGAATATCTGGATCATCCAGATCATCGTTGCGGCCGGGCCGCCGCTCGGCGCGCTCGCCTTCAGCATCTACATGAAGACTGATTGGGGCATCTCGCTGTTCTTCCTGGTGCCGCTCGCTCTGGTCGCGATTCCGGCGCTGCGGGTGCAGAGTGCCGTGCTGTTCAACATCACCGCGATCTGGCTCGTGCTCAGCATTGCGACGCTGGTTGCCTCGCCCTGGATCGCCGCGCGCGAGATGACGGCGAATGCGGACAACACCGCGACCTATGGCGCACGCTCGGAGCTCGCGCGCGAGCTGACCCAGGCCTGGCATTCGCGCTTCGCCTCGCGCTGGGCGGTCGTCGTAGGCACCATGGAATCGATTCAGCCGATGGTGTTCTACAGCCCCGATCATCCGGTGGCGTTCACCCCGAACGAGGCGTGGTCCTCCGGGCTCTCATCACTCGACGACGTCAAGAAGTACGGCTTCATCGGCGTGTTCGATCCAACCGACGGCCGCCTGCCCGCGTTCGAGAAATGGGTGTCGGAGATCGCCCCGAACGCCGAGCGCGTGGTGATGACGACGCGCCGCTTCACCCACGGCAAGGCCGGCCCGTCGATGACGTGGAACGTCTACATCGCCCCGCCGGCGAAGTGATCGAAGGGCCTAAACGCCTTCCTCGTTGAATTTGCTGTCAACGAGCTCGGTGATCGCCGCGAGCGCGGCTTCGGCGTCAGTGCCGGCGGCGGCGACCGTGATCGTCGTCCCCGGTCCTGCCGCGAGCATCATCAGGCCCATGATCGAGGTGCCGCCGACGGTCTCGCCGCCGCGCGTCACCCACACCTGCGCGTTGAAGCGCTCGACCGCCTGGACGAACTTCGCCGAGGCGCGCGCATGCAGGCCGCGCTTGTTGATGATCAGGAGCTCTTTTGAGATCGCGCCCGCGGGCACGCCTGCCCCGGCTTGTGGCGCGTCGTCGCTCATTTGCCGGCGAGCACACGGCTGGCGATGGTGACGTATTTGCGGCCGGCCTCCTGCGCCATCGCGATTGCGTCCGGCAGCGGACGCTCCTCACGCACCTTGGCGAGCTTGACCAGCATGGGCAGGTTGATGCCTGCGAGCACTTCGACCTTCGGCCGGCTCATGCAGGAGATCGCAAGGTTCGACGGTGTGCCGCCGAACATGTCGGTCAGGATCGCAACGCCGTCGCCGGAATCGACGCGGTTAACCGCCTCGATGATGTCGCTTCGACAGAGATCGGAATCATCTTCAGCGCCGATCGTAATCGCTTCGATTTGCTTTTGTGGACCCATCACATGCTCGAGCGCTGCCTTGAATTCGTCGGCAAGGCGCCCGTGGGTCACAAGTACTAGACCAATCATCGGAAAACTCCCGCGGGCGCTTTTGGTGCACCGCACGAACGCGCCACTTTGACCATCCAGAGCCCCCGCGCAAGAGGGGATGTTGCGTATCTCCCTGAATCTAGACGGATGGATAAGGGGAGTTGCGCCGGTCTACTCGGTCGCGAGTGTGGGGTTCATATGGTTACCATTTCCCTTCAAACAATCGCCTCAAGGCTTAGCAGAAGGTTAACTCTTGGTAGTGGTCAAGGCCGCGACAACCAGTGGGAGGGGCAGATAGCTGCTGTTGACCGGGATTCGCGGTATTTCGACACCAAAAATCACGGTTTTGAGCGATTCCGGCGGCGGCAGGCGTTCGGCGTCGACGGCGTCCAGATCGACCACGAGACCGACCGTCGCATGCTCCACGAAGTCGCAGCTTCGGATTCCCAGCCCCCGAATCTCGATCAGGCCGGCCAGGAGGGGCGCGGGACGAACCTCAATTTCGTCGCCGACTGTCGCCAGATGGACACGGTCATCGCCGACCAGAACGGCGCTTTCGAGCACCCCCGAGCGCCCCGCCATGATCAAATCGAAGGCAAGGCGCGATTTGCCGGCGCCGGACGGTCCGCGGATCAGCACGGCCCGGGACCCGACCTTGACTGCGGAGGCATGAATACTCGGCCCGCCATCGTTCAAACGGCCTTGGCTCATAGCGCCGGCAGCCTGACCACGAAGCGCGCGCCAGCTACGGTCGGCGCGCCGTCTTCGTCGGCTGGGCCAGCGCGGTTTTCTGCCCAGATGCGTCCGCCATGGGCGTCGACGATCTGCTTGGAGATCGACAGGCCGAGGCCGGAGTTCTGGCCAAAGCCCTGATGCGGCCGGTCGGTGTAGAAGCGCTCGAAGATCCGCTCCAGCGCGTCGTCGCGGATGCCGGGGCCGTCGTCGTCGACCACGATCTCGATCTCGCCGCGGACACGGCGACAGGTCAGGCGGACCTTGCTGCCGGCTTCCGAGAACGACTGCGCGTTGGAGAGCAGGTTGGAGACCACCTGCCCGAGCCGTGAATCATGGCCGGTGACGGCGAACGTGTCGGTCGGGCTGCGGCCCTCGAAACGCACCTCAACGGCGACGTCGTGGCCGAGCTTGGTCTCGTTGGCGACCCCAACCAGCGTGCCGAGGAGGCGCCTGAGATCGACCGGAATCGCATCCTGCCGCTGCAATTCGGCATCGAGCCGGCTTGCATCGGAGATATCGGAGATCAGCCGATCGAGCCGTTTGACGTCGTGCTCGATCACCTCGAGCAGGCGGGCGCGGCTGTTCTCGTTGCGCGCCAGCGGCATCGTCTCGACCGCCGAGCGCAGCGAGGTTAGCGGGTTCTTCAGCTCGTGGGCGACGTCGGCGGCGAACATCTCGATCGCCTCGATCCGCTTGTAGAGCGCGTTGGTCATGTCGCGCAGCGCCCCGGAGAGGTGACCGATCTCGTCGCGGCGGCGGGTGAAGTCGGGGATCTCGACGCGGGTCTTGATGCGCCGGCGGACCCGCTCGGCACTGTCGGCGAGCCGGCGCACGGGGCCTGCGATGGTGCTCGCGAGCAGCAGCGACAGCATGATCATGACGGCTGCGGCGACACCGCCGACCTTGAGGATCGCCAGACGCTCGGCGGTGACCATCTGATCGATTTCGTCGCCCTGGGTCGACAGCATCAGCGCGCCATGAATGGCGCGCGAGCGCTGCACGGGGACGGCCACCGAGACGATCACCTCGCCGCGCGCATTGACCCGCACCATCGAGCGCTTCTGGCCCTGCAGCGCGTCGGCGACTTCCACATAACCATTGCCGTTCTCGCGCCCGAGCTCGCGATAGAGCGGCAGGTCGCCGCGGTTCAGCCAGGTCCGCACCGCGGCCTTGACGCGTTCGACCACGCCTGGCTTTTCCGATAGCGGTGGCAGCGGAAAGCCGCGGACAATGTCGAGATCACGGCTGTCGAGCAGCACGCTCCCGTTGGGATCGAAAATCCGCGCGCGGGTCTTGGTCGGCGAGATCAGCGTGCTCAAAACCGGCGCGACGCGCTCGGGATTGATCGGAAAATCCAGCGAATCGTCCATGCCGCCGTAGGTCTCGCCCAGCTTCAGGTCGAGCAGCCGCTCGGGGTCGACGGTAATGGCGTTGGTCTGCACCGTTGCCGACGCGCCGATGGCGCCGGCAATGATCTCGGCCTGCACCAGCAGGCTCTGCGCGCGCGCATCGATCAGGCCGGCGCGGAATTGCGACAGATACAGGATGCTTGCGACCAGCGCGACGAGGCCCGCGAGGTTGAGCGAGACGATGCGGCGGGTCAGGCTGGAGAAGGACAGCGCGAAGAAGAACTGACCGGCGCGCTTGAGCCAGTTTAGCGGGCCCCAGCCTTTCGCAACCGGCTTGTCCTCATGATCCGGGGCGCCGTGAGATGCAATCTCCTCGGCGTTCGAACTCGAATCAGGCTGCGTTCGGTCCAGCAATGCTCACGCCCGCGTTAGGAGAGCTCGTTGCGACGGTCCCCGCATCCTAGAGCCATCCCGGTCCCGATGGAATCAATACCGGACTTGAGCTCTGCTCTTTGTAAAGGCGCGCCTCCGCCTCAGGCTTCCTTGAAGCGGTAGCCGACGCCGTACAGCGTCTCGATCATCTCGAAATCGTTGTCGACCACCTTGAACTTCTTGCGCAGCCGCTTGATGTGGCTGTCGATGGTGCGGTCGTCGACATAGACCTGGTCGTCATAGGCGGCGTCCATCAGCGCGTTGCGGCTCTTGACCACGCCGGGCCGTGTCGCCAGCGCCTGGAGGATCAGGAATTCGGTGACCGTCAGCGTCACCGGCTCGTTCTTCCAGGTGCAGGTATGCCGTTCCGGATCCATGCGCAGCAGGCCGCGGTCGAGCGCCTTGGCGTCGTTCTCCTTCGGCGCGACAGTCGGATCCTTCGGTGCGGAGCGGCGGAGCACGGCCTTGACGCGTTCGACCAGGAGGCGCTGCGAGAACGGTTTGCGGATGAAATCGTCCGCGCCCATCTTGAGGCCGAACAGCTCGTCGATCTCTTCGTCCTTGGAGGTCAGGAAAATCACCGGCAGGTCGGATTTCTGCCTGAGGCGACGCAACGTCTCCATGCCGTCCATGCGCGGCATCTTGATGTCGAGGATGGCGAGATCCGGTTGGGTGGTGCGGAAACCGTCAAGCGCGGAGGCGCCGTCGGTGTAAGTCATGATGCGGTAGCCTTCGGCTTCCAGCGCGATCGAGACGGATGTGAGAATGTTGCGGTCGTCGTCGACCAAAGCGATTGTGGGCATGAGCCTCTGCTTTCTGCTTTCCGTTTGGGTCGTGGCTTAAACGGCGAGCAATCCAGTGATGCGCCGCATACATGGGTGCCGAATTTGGCGTTCGAACCTTGTCACCGAGCAATGCAAGCTGGGCTGAAGTGTGACCAAGTTCCACGAAACACGGCGGATTCGCCGCATATCGACCCATAACCGGGTTCGGGTTTACCCGAAAAAAGGCCCGCCTTGCAACCATCTGAGACGAGAAAGCCCATGCAACCGACCCCCAATTTTGACCCCGGAAAGCTCGCCAAATCGCTGCTCAGACGGTCGCGGCAGGGGGCGCTCGCGACGCTCATGGCTGGGAGCGGCGATCCCTATTGTTCCCTGGTCAATCTGGCGAGCCACCCGGATGGCTCGCCAATCCTGCTGATCTCGCGATTGGCCGTTCATACAAAGAATATCCTGGCTGATAGCCGGGTTTCTCTGATGCTGGACGAGCGCGCCGCTGGCGATCCACTGGAGGGCGCCCGGATCATGCTGTCCGGTCGGGCCGAACAGGCCGAAGACGACAAGGATTTGCTCCAGCGGCGGTATCTCAATGCCCATCCGTCCGCGGAAGCCTTTGTCTCATTTAAGGATTTTTCGTTCTTCCGGATCCGCCCGACGGGAACCCATCTGGTCGCTGGCTTTGGCCGGATCGTCGACCTCAAGCCGGAACAGTTCCTTACGGACCTCGCCGGGGCGGACGAGCTGTTGGCGGCAGAGGAGGGGGCCGTCGAGCACATGAATGCCGACCACCGCGGGGCCATGGGCCTCTACGCCACAAGGCTACTCGGCGCGGCCGAAGGTGACTGGCGCTGCACCGGCTGCGACCCGGAAGGCCTCGACATGCAGGATGGCCAGATCGCGCTGCGGCTCGATTTTCCGGAGCGGGTCACGAACGGAACGGCGCTGCGCAAGATTCTGGTCCGGCTCGTGGACCAAGCGCGCGGCAGGGAAAACGAGAAGCCCGGCTAGCTGCGACAGATTGAACGTCGCCCGCCATCGCTGCGACCCAAGATCGTGTTCGGTCTGAGGTCGGCAGCGAGGGTTCATGGCACGTCATCGTCTGGCATTGGTCGCGGGCCTCACACTCGCGGTCACCGTATCGTTGGCCACGCCCGGCCTTGCCCAGACGGGCGGTCTTGCCGCGCAGAGTGCGCGGATCAATGCGCTCAGAACCGCTGGCAAATATGCCGAAGCGCTGCCACTGGCGCAGGCCATGGTGGCCTCGCTCGAGAAGACCAATAACAACCGCGATCTCGCCGCCGCGCTCAACAACCTCGCGCAGATCTATGCCGACCAGGGCCACGACGATCAGGCCGAGCCGATCTACAAGCGCGCCATCGCGCTGATGGAGAAGGGCACTGGCCTCGACAGCGTCGAAATTGCGCCCGTGCTGAACAATCTCGCCGCGCTCGATCAGCGGCAAGGCCGCTTCGCAGAGGCCGAACCCTTGTTCAAGCGGGCGCTGGCCATCCGCGAGAAGGCGCTGTCGCGCGAGCATCCTGACGTTGGCCAGTCTCTCAACAATCTCGCCACGCTCTATGTGAAGCAGGAGCACTTTGCCGACGCCGAGCCGCTGTTCCAGCGCGCGCTCGCGATCTTCCAGAAAGTCGGCGGCCCCGAGCATCCGGCGGTGGCAACGCTGCTGAACAATCTCGGCCAGCTCTATCGCGACCTCAACCGCGATGCGGATGCGGAAGCTCCGATCAGGCGCTCGCTGGCAATCCGCGAGAAGGTGTTGGGAACGGATCATCCCGACGTCGCTCGATCGCTCAACAATCTCGCCGGTCTCTATGAGCACCAGCAGCGCTATGCCGACGCCGAGCCGCTCTATCGCCGCGCGCTCGCCATCCGCGAGCGCGCGCTTGGGCCTGACCATCCTGACGTTGCGACATCCACCAGCAATCTGGCCTATTTCCTCTATGTGTCCGGGCGAATCGCGGATGCGTTGCCGCTCGCGGAAAAGACGCTGGCGGGTGATCGCGCGCAGCTGCGCGTGGTGTTGCCGATCCTGTTCGCCGCGCGTCAGCAATCTTTGCTGCCGGGTGACAAGGCACTGGACGAGGCACTCGCCGCGATCCAGCGCGGCACGCAATCGTCTGCTGCCTCCGCCGTGAACAAGCTCGCGGTGCGGCTCGCCGCTGGCACCGACCGGCTCGCCGAGTTGGTGCGCAAGGATCAGGATCTCGGAGCTGAATCCGAGGCGTTGGACAAGGCGATCATCTCGGCCGTGTCGAAATCATCGGCGCAGCGCGACGCCGCCTCCGAGCAGCGCAGCCGCGCCAGGATCGCGGCGATCGCAAGCGAGCGTGCCGGCTTGCAGAAGACGCTCGCGGTCGAATTCCCCGACTACGCTTCGCTCTCCAACCCGCTGCCACTCGCGGTCAAGGACGTGCAGCCGCTGCTGTCGGCCGATGAGGCCATGGTGGTCTATTCCGTCCTCGACACGCGCAGCTATGTCATCGCCATCACGCGTGAGGGCGCTGACTGGAAGGAGATTCCGCTCGGCGCAGATGCGCTGGCGCAGAAGGTTACCGCGTTCCGCAAGGGGCTGGATGTCGGCAAGGCGCGCGATGGCACCGGCAAATCAGGTCTGTTCGACCTTGCGCTCGCCAACGAACTCTATGTCACGCTGCTCGGCCCGGTCGAGGCGCTGACCAAGGACAAGCGCAGCCTGCTGACAGTGCCGTCTGGCGCGCTGACTGCGCTGCCGTTCCATTTGCTGGTTACAGAGGCCCCGCAAGCTGCGATCCCGGACACGCTCGAAGGCTATCGCAGTGCCGCCTGGCTGTTGCGGCGTCAGGCTGTGTCCGTGCTGCCCTCAGTGGTCAGCCTGAAGTCACTGCGCGCCTTTGCGCGCAAGGACGAAGGCATCAAGCCGATGACCGGCTTTGGTGATCCCGTCTTCAATCCGGCACAGGAGGGGCCAGCCGATCGCCGTGCAGCAGGCGGCAAGGTTGCCGCGCGCAGCATCGTGACGTCAGCCTATAGCGATTTCTGGCGCGGCGCGGGCGTCGATCGCGCGCGGCTTGCACAGGCGCTCCCGCAACTTCCCGATACCGCGGACGAGTTGAATGCCGTGGCCAAGGACGTCGGCGCGGCCGATGCCGATATTCATCTCGGCCGTGATGCCAGCGAAGCGACGCTCAAGCGTGCACCGCTTGCTCAATACAGCATCATCTACTTTGCGACCCACGGCCTCGTCGCAGGTGACATCAAGGGCGTGGGCGAGCCGTCGCTCGCGCTTTCAATTCCCGATCAGCCCTCCGAACTCGACGACGGTCTGCTCACGGCGAGCGAAGTCGCCCAGCTCAAGCTCAATGCGGATTGGGTCGTGCTGTCGGCCTGCAATACGATCGCCGGCGACAAGCCAGGCGCCGAAGCATTGTCGGGATTGGCCCGCGCCTTCTTCTATGCCGGCGCACGCGCGCTGCTGGTGTCCCATTGGGCAGTCGATTCGGAGGCTGCCACCCGCTTGACCACTTCGACTTTCGATTTGCTCAAAAACGAACCACAAATTGGTAGAGCCGAAGCTCTTCGGCGCGCGATGTTAACGTATGTTGATGACAGGTCGTCGCCGCGCAATGCATACCCGGCAATGTGGGGACCGTTCGCACTGATCGGCGAGGGCGCGGTACGATAAACCGCCACGCAGATTTGTGCATCGCAAAACATCTCACAACGCTGAAACGGCCGTTTGGTTGCGCGATCATTCGCAATTTTTGATGCGCTTGATCAGGGCTGACATGCGCGACGTTTGGCGCGGTCCTTGAATAAACCAAATCCCAAGGGATCAGCTTGGCAACGTCGGCGTTCACCGATATTAGGTCGTCCAACCGAGGCCGGACGGCCTGTTATCAGCGGTGGCCGCGATGGCACCAAAGCTTGGTTGTGCTGATGTCGCGGGTTCTAGGAGGATTCTTCGTGCAAGAAACGGGCGTGCGCAACGGTGCCTTCGGCGCCGACAAATTCGGCTTAAAGAATCTCAAGCAGGTTCACTGGAACCTCGGCGCACCGCAACTCTATCAGTACTCGCTCGCTGCCGGCGAGGCGGTGCTGTCCGCCGACGGCGCGCTCTGCGCCGACACCGGCGAGTTCACGGGTCGCAGCCCGAAGGACAAGTTCACGGTGCGTGACGCCACCACCGACAAGAAGATGTGGTGGGCCGGTAACCAGTCGATCACTGCGGAGCAGTTCGAGACGCTGTATCAGGATTTCCTCAAGCACGCCGAAGGCAAGAGCCTGTTCGCGCAGGACCTCTACGGCGGCGCCGATCCGTCCTACCGGATCAAGACGCGCGTCTTTACCGAGCTCGCCTGGCACTCGCTGTTCATCCGCACTCTCCTGATCCGCCCCGAGGCGGTCGAGCTGCCGCACTTCACGCCGGAGCTCACCATCATCGACATGCCGAGCTTCCGCGCTGATCCGAAGCGCCATGGCTGCAAGTCCGAGAACGTCGTTGCGATCGATTTCGCGCGCAAGATCGTGCTGATCGGTGGCTCCTACTATGCCGGCGAGATGAAGAAGTCGGTCTTCACCACGCTGAACTATTATCTGCCCGAGCGCGGCGTGATGCCGATGCACTGCTCGGCGAATGTCGGCGCCAATGGCGACACCGCGATCTTCTTCGGCCTGTCTGGCACCGGCAAGACCACGCTCTCGGCCGATCCGAACCGTACGCTGATCGGCGACGACGAGCATGGCTGGGGTCCGAACGGCGTCTTCAATTTCGAAGGCGGCTGCTACGCGAAGTGCATCAAGCTGTCGAAGGAAGCCGAGCCCGAGATCTACGCAGCCTCGACCCGCTTCGGTGCCGTCCTCGAGAACTGCGTGCTCGACGAAGACACCCGCGTGGTCGATTTCGACGACGGCTCCAAGACCGAGAACACGCGTTCGGCCTATCCGCTCGACTTCATCCCGAACGCCTCGCGCACCGGCCGCGCGCCGCAGCCGAAGAACGTGGTGATGCTCGCTGCCGACGCCTTCGGCGTGCTGCCGCCGATCGCAAAGCTCTCGCCGGCGCAGGCGATGTATCACTTCCTGTCCGGTTACACCGCCAAGGTCGCCGGCACCGAGCGCGGCTTGGGCTCCGAGCCGCAGCCGGAATTCTCGACCTGCTTCGGCTCGCCCTTCCTGCCGCTCGATCCCTCCGTCTACGGCAACATGCTGCGTGATCTCATCGCTCAGCACAATGTCGACTGCTGGCTGGTCAACACCGGCTGGACCGGCGGCAAGTACGGCACCGGCTCGCGCATGCCGATCAAGGTGACGCGCGCGCTGCTCACCGCCGCGCTCGACGGTTCGCTTCGCAACGTCGAATTCCGCACCGACAAATATTTCGGCTTCGCAGTCCCGACCGCGCTGCCCGGCGTGCCATCTGAGATCCTCAACCCGGTCAACACCTGGAAGGACAAGGACGAGTTCGACAAGACCGCACGTAGCCTGGTCGGCATGTTCCAGAAGAATTTTGCCAAGTTCGAAGCCCAGGTCGACGCCGAGGTGCGCGCCGCTGCGCCGGACGTGAAGCTCGCGGCGGAGTAATCTCTCGCACCGCCTTCAATGAAAAAGGGCGGCCGCGAGGCCGCCCTTTTGTTTGTGGCGTGATCGTTCCACTCGCAATGACGAGTTGTGGAAGCACTCACGCCTTGAAATACGCAATCTGCGTTGTCGTCGCGAGCAGCCGCCCGTTCGGCGACCACAGCTCCGCGTTCTGGTCGGCGTAGCTCTTGTGCATGATCTTCGAATCCGCCGTCGCCAGCACGCGCGTGATGTTTTCAGTCGCGAGCTCTTCGCTGTCGGTGTGGAAATAGGTCGTCAGCGACACCGTGCCGAACGGCACCAGCTCGCGCCGCACATGGAAGATGCGGCCGAAGAAGGCGTCCGACATCGACATCAGCGACAGCATGTCGAGCTTGCGCGGTTCGCGATCGCTGATCCAGATTTTCGAATAGGTGCTGGCGAGCCCGGCCTGCGGCGGGCCGAGCCGCATCTCGCCCTCCACGAAGCGGAATTCATACTGGTTGGCCCAGGATGCCTGGATCTTCGGGAACGGCAGCGTCTGTTCGAACGGCTTGGTCTCGGGATATTGCGCCACCCGGTGCTCCCAGGACGGCCGGCGCTCGGCGAACACGGCGGTGGCAAGCGTCGCGACCTCGCCGCCGCCCTGCGACAGTTCGACGCTCCAATGCTGGCTGGAGCGATTGCCCTTCACCAGGCGGATGTCGAGATCGAACGGACCCTTGGCGATCGGCGCGCAGTAATTGACGGTCAGCGCCAGCGGATCACCGGCGGCTTGCGGATGCTCGATCAGCGCGCGCAGGATGGTTGCAGCGGTGGCGCCACCGAACGGGCCGACAAAGGCCCAATAGTCGTCGCTGGTGTGCCCCTGCCAGCTCGAGTCGCCTGCGGTGATGCGGGTGGCGTCGTCGAAGGGATGTGGAAGCTTGACGTGCATTGCTGGTCCTCGATGCCGACCCCGTCGTCATTGGGCGCGCAGCGAAGCATTCCCGACTGCTATCGCGGAAAGATTCTGGATTGCTTCGCTGCGCTCGCAATGACGGGCGGTCGAGATGACGACAATCATATCATCATCCCCCTCGCGACATGCAATAACCTCGCAGGTAACGCCGATTTCACGCTGCGGAAATATCAGCCCGTTGCGTCGCGCAGCTCCTCGGCCGTCTGGAACGGCGGCGTGATCGGGTTCACCGGCACGTTCCAGATTTCCTCGGCATATTCGCGGATAGTGCGGTCGGATGAGAACCAGGCCATGCGCGCGACGTTGAGGATGGAGGCGCGGGTCCAGGCCGGCGCCACCTGCCAGCGTGCGTCGACCGCGCGCTGCGCCTCGTAATAGGAATCGAAGTCGGCGCTGACCATGTAATGGTCGAGATAACGCAGCGCATGCGCGATGGATTCGAAACGGCCGGGGTCGCCGGGCGAGAATTCGCCGACGCCGATCGCGTTGATGGCGCGTTGCAGTTTGGGCGATTTTCGGATCACGTCGGAGGCGTCGAGCCCCTGCTTGCGCCGGATCATCACGTCGCCAGCCTCCATGCCGAAGATGGCGATATTGTCGACGCCGACCTGGTCGCGGATCTCGATGTTGGCGCCGTCGAGCGTGCCGATCGTGATGGCGCCGTTGAGCGCCAGCTTCATGTTGCCGGTGCCGGAGGCTTCCATGCCGGCGGTCGAGATCTGCTCGGACAGATCGGCCGCGGGGATGATGATCTCGGCGAGGCTGACATTGTAGTCGGGCAGGAAGGCGACCTTCAGCTTGCCGCCGATGGTGGGGTCGTTGTTGACGATTTCGGCGACGTCGTTGATCAGCTTGATGATCAGCTTGGCGTAGCGATAGCTCGCTGCCGCCTTGCCGGCAAAGATCTTCACCCGCGGCACCCAATTGCCGTTGGGGTCGTCCTTGATCGACTGGTACAGCGCGACCGTCTCGATGATGTTGAGGAGCTGGCGCTTGTATTCGTGGATGCGCTTGATCTGCACGTCGAACAAGGCGGTCGGATCGACCTTGATGCCGAGCCGTTCGCCGATCAGGCGTGCCAGCGCGGTCTTGTTGTGAAGCTTGACGCTGCGGAATTTCTTCTGGAATTCGGCGTCGCTGGCGCGGGCCTCGATCAGCGAGAGTTGTGTCGGATCGTCGAGCACGGCTTCGCCGCAGGTCTCGCGCAACAGGTCGGTCAGCTTCGGATTCGCCAGCATCAGCCAGCGGCGGAAGGTGATGCCGTTGGTCTTGTTGGTGATGCGGCCGGGATAGAGATGGTTGAGATCGTGGAACACGGTTTCGCGCATCAGATCCGAATGCATCGCCGAGACGCCGTTGATGCGGTGCGAACCGACGAAGGCGAGCTGGCCCATGCGGACCCTGCGCCCGCTCTTCTCGTCGATCAACGAGACCGAGGCGCGGAAATCGATGTCTCCGGGCGCGCGCGCCTCGGCGAGCGCGAGATGCTGCACGTTGATGCGGTAGATGATCTCGAGATGGCGTGGCAGCAGCCGCTCGAACAATTCGACCGGCCAGGTCTCCAGCGCTTCGGGCAGCAGCGTGTGGTTGGTGTAGGACAGCGTCGCGACGGTAATCTTCCAGGCCTCGTCCCAGCGGAAATTGTGGAGGTCGACGAGGATGCGCATCAGCTCGGTGACGGCGAGGCTCGGATGGGTGTCGTTGAGCTGCACCGCGACCTTGGACGACAGGCTGCGCAGCTGGCCGTCGGATGAGAGATGCCGCTTGATGAGATCCTGGAGCGAGGCCGAAACGAAGAAATATTCCTGACGCAGCCGCAGTTCGCGGCCCGCCGGGCTCTCGTCGTTCGGGTAGAGGAATTTGCAGATCGCTTCGGCGCGCGATTGCTCGGCGCTGGCGCTGACATAGTCGCCCTTGTTGAAGGCGTCTAGCTTGAGCGGATCGGGCGAGCGCGCCGACCACAGCCGCAGCGCGTTGACGTGCTGGCCGCGCCAGCCGACGATCGGCGTGTCATACGCGATCGCCTGCACGGTCTCGCCAGGATGCCAGATCGCGCGGTCGCGGCCCTTGTCGTCGACATGCTCGACGCCGCCGCCGAAATTGACGTCGTAGATCACTTCCGGCCGCTGCAATTCCCAGGGGTTGCCGAAACCGAGCCATTCGTCCGGATATTCCTGCTGCCAGCCCTGATTGATGATCTGCCGAAACAGGCCGAAATCGTAGCGGATGCCGTAGCCGATCGCGGGGATCGACAGCGTCGCCATGCTCTCCATGAAGCACGCTGCGAGGCGCCCGAGGCCGCCATTGCCGAGCGCGGCATCGGGCTCGCATTTGCGCAACTCAGGCAGCGATACGCCGAGATCGCCGAGCGCGACCTCGAAGATCTTCAAGAGCCCCATATTGTTAAGCGCGTCAGTGAAGAGGCGGCCGATCAGGAATTCGAGCGAGAGATAATAGACGCGCTTGCGGCCGGCATCGTAGCTGCGCTTCTCGGCGGAGAGCCAGCGATGCACGATGCGGTCGCGCAGCGCGAGCGCCGCGGCCTGGTACCAGTCGTGCTTGGTCGCCATGCCCGCGTCCTTGCCGATGGCAAGGCGCAGCTTCGCCAGGATCGCACCCTTGATCTCCGACAGCGCGAGTTCGTCGATGGGCTGACCGGGGGCGGGGAAATTTGGCTGGAACGATTGATCTTGCAAGGCCGTCACTTCCTGGTCGACAGAAACACCACTGCACCCTACGCGTCTTGCCTCTTTGCCGGAACCATCGCTGGCGCGGCAGTGCACTGCGCTGGCGTAAAATTATGCAAGGAACGGGCCGGTTTGGGAACCCGGACCAGCACGGAGGAACGCTGATTCAGTGATAGACTGAGCGGAGATTCAGCCCTCACTGTGGAGGAGACATCCCATGAGACCTCTGATGCGACTGCTGATCGAAATCGTCGCCGCAGCGCTTCTTGTCGTCTGCATCGCCAGTTCGAGCGCCGCCTTCGCCGCCGGCAAACGCAGCGCCGACGGCCTCAGCTGCGGCTTCTCCCTCCCGCAGAACCCAACACCCGCTGCGCGCTGCGCCGCCATCAAGCGCCAATGCGGCGGCAAATTCTACGCGAATGCATGCGGGGATAAGTTGCTGTCGGCCGCGAATTGACGCCGCACGCGTCGAATTTGGCATTCGCATCAGACCTGATCGTCATCGATCAAGTTTATTCTTTCGTTGCTCAAAGCCGACATGATCGCTTCGATATCTTCGGGCTCAACTGTCGCTGCGGGCAGCAGTTGGTTGAGCTGTTCGAAGGTCACGAAGCCGGTGCGTCGGCCAAGCTCGATCGCCGCTTGAATCATTTTCTGTCGCTGCATCCGTCCTCCAACATTTTGGCCCCTACTTATGGGAGACAAAGTGCTGGACAGAGAAAGGCTCTGGAACAAATTAAGAACACTTTAGCAAGTCTTTGATATATCATTGTGATTCGGCGCATCGCCGACACAATATCTAGGGTCTGACGTCAGTCGCGAGGACTACATGTCCACCATTGCCTTCGATCAATTTGCCCTCACCCGGATCGCCGATTTCGCGCGGTCGCTGTCGCGGCTGCATCAGGCGGCGCGGCGCCATGCCGTCGACGACGACCAGTTCGACCGCGAGTTCAACGCGGTGTGCCAGTCGATCTGGGGCTACACCATCGACGACATCAGCGACGATCTGTTCGCGGCCGAGGATCACCACTTCCTCGACACGCTGGACGAAGCGCATGCGCGCATCTTCGCCGCCGAGCAGGGTTATGACCTCGTCGGCGAGACGGGCATGCTCACCGATTGGTGGGGCTTTTGCTGGATGATCCTGGCCGAGAAGCGCGGCCTGCTGACGGCCGAAAACCGTGCTGCCGCGCGCGCGGCGATCGAGGAGAAATATCTGGCGGCGCCGAATGTGATCGGGGTGATCATCGGGAGATAAGTCTCGTATCCCGGGCGCAGCGCGTCCGGGATACGAGACCGAGCTAATCCAAACCCGCCCGCTTCGCCGATTTCGCCGGCGTCTTCGGCACGGCCGATACATCCGGCAACGTCTCGCGCACGATCTCCGCCGCCGGCGTGTCTGCAGCCACGGTCTCGGCGCGCACCGGGGCCACCCGCATCTCGCCGAGGCGGGCGCGGACCTGCGCGGTGAGGCCGGGATAGGAGGCGACAGGAGTGAACTCCGCGCTCTGCTCCTGGCCGAGACGGATGCCGGTATAGGCGACAAGACCGTCGGTCGTGGCGATGACGTCGCCAGCTTTCAGCGAATTGTCCAGCGACAGGTCAACCGGCGAGAGCCCGGCCGGCTCGCGGCCGTTGCAGGTGCAGTCGGCGCGCAGCGCCTTGCGATAGGCGAATGCGTTCTCACTGTCGGCGTAGCGCTCGCCGGTCTGGCTATAGGCGCCGTCGATCGAGGAGCCGAAATACACTTTCGTCGCGCTGGCAGGACAGAAGGCCTGACACATCTGCGCCGGCGAGGCGAGGCCGCGCATCAACGGAAAATATTTGCCGTCGCAGCTGCGCACACAGAAAGCCGGGCCGGAGGCATTGGCTGAACGCATCGACGGCACATTCTGCGGCTGAGCCGCCGACTGACTGGCGAAGGGGTCGACGAAAGGGCTCGCCTGTTGCGGCACGTCGCGCTGAGGCCGCTGCTGCATTCCGCCGAAGAAGAAGTCGAACAGGCCTTCGGCCGCAACCGGGGCCGGGGTCGCAAGCAGCGGTGCTGCCAGGGTGGCGGCCACAAGCATCGCGCGACGCCGCCGGCGCGCATGGGACACAATCGTACGCAACGCTCACTCCACCCGACGCTACCGAACCGGCCGGGACCGTGAGGTCTCAGCACATGATTCACCATAGAGCCGGATGGTAAATGAGCGGTTGAGGGGGCTGCTTGCGCCCGTTACGCCTTCAAAAATTCCGAGGCCTTGTACAGCGAGCGGAACGGCAGGCCGGCCGCGCCAAAAGTGTCGGTGGCGCCTTCCTCGCGATCGACCATGGTCAGCACCAGCACCACTTCGGCGCCGGTCTCGCGCACGGATTCCACGGCCTTCATCGCCGAGCCGCCCGTGGTGGTGACGTCCTCGACGATCACGACGCGCTTGCCGGCCAGCGTCTCGCCCTTCGGCAGACCCTCGATCGCGAGCTTGGCGCCATGCTCCTTCGGTTTCTTGCGCACGAAGAAGGCCGCGATCGGATGACCCTTGATCCAGGAGATCTGCGCCAGCGCACCGGCCAGCGGCACCGCGCCCATCTCGAGGCCGCCGATGAAATCGAGCTGGTCGTCCTTCAACGTCTCGTAGGTGAGCTCGGCGAGCAGCGTCGCGCCCTCGGGGTCCAGCATGGTGGGCTTGAGGTTGAAATAGAAATCGCTCTTGCGGCCCGACGCGAGCGTCACCTCGCCCCGGCCGAAGGAGCGGCGGCGGATGATTTCGAACAGGCGGGCGCGGGAGGCTGATTTCGACACGGCGGTCCCTCGGGAGCGTTCTTGGAGGTGGCGGAATTTATCCGCGACGGCCACGACATTCCAGAGGGGGCGTCCCCCGTCAACAGGGATCGGCCATCCCGGTCCGCCGGTTGTGGGGGTGCAACCTTCTGGAGTAGGTGGATGCTCGAGATCCCGGGGAAGGAAACAGGCAAATGACCATCGAGCTGCACACCTGGAACACACCGAACGGCCGCAAAATCTCGGTCGCGCTGGAGGAAATGGGCCTGCCCTACAAGGTGGTTCCGGTGAACATCACCAAGGGCGAGCAGATGGCGCCGGGGTTTCTCAAGCTGTCCCCGAACAACAAGATCCCCGCCATCCTCGACCCCGAGGGGCCGGACGGCAAGCCCGTCAGCATTTTCGAGTCCGGCGCGATCCTGCTCTATCTCGGCGAAAAGACCGGAAAATTCCTGCCGAAGTCGCTTGGCGATCGCATTCCCGTCTACGAATGGCTGATGTGGCAGATGGGCGGCTTCGGCCCGATGCCCGGCCAGGTCCACCATTTCATCGCGCTGGAGAACGAGCAGGACCGCGCCTATGGCCTCAAGCGCTATATGGCCGAGACGCGCCGGCTCTACGGCGTGCTCGACCGCCGCCTGGACGGCCGCGATTTCGTCGCTGGCGATCTGTCGGTCGCCGATTTCGCCATTTTGGGCTGGGCCTGGCGCCATCCGCGCCACAAGGTGGGGCTTTCCGATTTCCCCAACGTCAAGCGCTGGTACGACGCCCTGATGGCGCGCCCAGCCACCAAGCGCGGCATGGACGCGAAGCTGGATTAGTCTGGCGACGAGCTCTCACGTCTCGTGCCCCGGACGCGACGCAGCGCATAGCGCTGCAGCGCGTCCGGGACACGGATGGAGTGTGTCCACTAGACCTTCTTCGCTTCCACCGCCATTCGCACCGCGAGCCCCGCCAGCACGGTGCCCATCAGCCAGCGCTGCACCAGCATCCAGCTAGGCCGGGTGGCCAGGAACAACGCGATCGATCCGGCTCCGAGCGCGATCATCGCATTGACGCTGACACTGATCGCGATCTGGATTGCGCCGAGCACGACCGACTGCGTCAGGACGCTGCCGGCGGTGGGATCAATAAACTGCGGCAGCAGCGCGAGGTACAGCATCGCGATCTTCGGATTGAGCAGGTTGGTGACGAGCCCCATCGCAAACAATTTGGGCGGGCTGTCGATCGCGAGCTGCTTCACCTGGAACGGCGAACGTCCGCCCGGCTTCACCGCCTGCCAGGCGAGCCAGAGCATGTAGCCGGCACCGGCAAAACGCAGCGCATCGTAAGCGAAGGGAATAGCGAGCAGCAGCGCCGTGATGCCGAACGCAGCGCACAGCATGTAGAACACGAAACCGAGCGCGACACCGCCGAGCGAGACGATGCCGGCCGCCGGTCCCTGCGTGATCGAGCGCGAGATCAGATAGATCATGTTGGGCCCCGGCGTGAGCACGAGACCAAGGCAGACGAGGGCGAAGCCGAGCAAGGCGGAGGTGTGGGGCATGGATGAACCGTTGCGGGAGGTGCAGTGGTTCTTAATGCGCGCGGCGCTTTCGGGCCATGGCGCAATTGCTCGGAGGACAATTCAGTCCGATTCTACACCGCAGCCCGTACGGTGCGAATAAATGCCGCGAAGCGCTCCATCGCCAAACGTAACGGCTCAGCCAGTGCAGGGTCTGCGACGATGCTACGTTCGTCCCAGGCGCCGCCCAGCAGCGGCAGCGTCACGCAGGCCTCGGTGGCGAGCCGTGCCGACATTGTCTCCAGCGTCAGCGTCAAGGCGGCCAGCGCGTGTGTCGCGCGCGGAGACGTGTTGATCAGCGCGACGGGCTTATCAGGAAATTCGTGGCTGCCGACGAGCCAGTCGAGCGCGTTCTTCAAGACGCCCGCGACGCCGCGGGCATATTCGGGGCTCGAGATCAGGAGCCCGTCGACGCCGCCGACCAACTTGCGCATCGCGCCGACAGGCGCAGGCACGTCATCGCCATCGAGATCCGGATTGAAGAAAGGCAGGCCGGCAATTCCCTCGAACAGGATCACCTCGACGCCAGCAGGGGCGAGCCGTGCGGCCGCGCGCAACACGGCTGTATTGCTCGAACCCGCACGCAGGCTGCCGGAGATGGCGGCGATCTTCATGGGAAGGCCGTCAATGTGCCTCGTCCCAATTCTTCGCGGCGCGCGCATCGACATGCAGCGGTACCGACAGCAGCACCGCCGGGAACGGCGCATCCTGCATCACGTGCTGCACCACCGGGAGCGTCGCCTCGACCTCCGCGTCCGGCACCTCGAAGATCAGTTCGTCATGCACCTGCAGCAGCATCTGCGCCGAAAGCTTCTTCTCGGCGAGCGCGTCCTCGACGCGCGTCATGGCGCGGCGGATGATGTCGGCGGCGGTGCCCTGCAGACGCGCGTTGATCGCGGCGCGTTCGTTGAAGGCACGCACCGAGGCGTTCGACGCCTTGATATCGGGGTAGTGGCACTTGCGGCCGAACAGCGTGGTCACGTAGCCGTGTTGACGGCAGAAATCGCGCGTCTCGTCCATGTAAGCGCGGATGCCCGGGAAGCGCTCGAAGTACTTCTTGATGTAGGCCGACGCTTCCTCGCGCGCGATGCCGAGCTGGTTGGCGAGGCCGAACGCCGAGATGCCATAGATGATGCCGAAATTGATCGCCTTGGCGCGACGGCGGATCTCGCTCGGCATGCCCTTGATCGGCACGCCGAACATTTCCGACGCCGTCATCGCGTGAATGTCGAGGCCGTCGCGGAACGCCTGCTTCAGCACGGGAATGTCGGCAATCTCCGCCAGCAGCCGCAGCTCGATCTGCGAATAGTCGGCGGAGACCAGCTTGTGCCCGGGCGTCGCGATGAAGGCACGGCGGATTTTCCGGCCGTCCTCGGTGCGCACCGGGATGTTCTGCAGGTTCGGCTCGTTCGACGACAGCCGGCCCGTCGTGGTTGCTGCCAGCGCGTAGGTCGTGTGCACGCGATGGGTCTGCGGATTGACGTATTCAGGCAGCGCGTCGGTGTAGGTCGATTTCAGTTTCGAGACCTGGCGCCACTCCAAAATTTTGCGCGGAAAGTCATGACCCTGCTCGGCGAGCTCGTCGAGCACCTGTGCGGTGGTGGACCATGCGCCGGTCTTGGTCTTGGTGCCGCCCGGCAAGCCCATCTTGCCGAACAGGGTGTCGCCGATCTGCTTGGGGCTGCCGACATTGACGGGCTCGCCGGCGATCTCCTGGATTTCGGCCTCGACACGCGCCGCGGTCTGGGCGAAGTCGCCCGAGAGGCGCGACAGCACTTGCCGGTCGATCGAGATGCCGCGCCGCTCCATGCGGGCGAGGACTGACACCAGCGGCCGCTCCAGCGTCTCGTAGACGGTGGTCATGTGCTCGGCGACGAGACGGGGCTTCAGCACGCGCCAGACCCGCAAGGCGATGTCCGCGCTCTCTGCCGACAATGGCGCGGCCTTGTCGATCGGAACCTGGTCGAAGGTGATCTTGCCCTTGCCGCTGCCGAGCAGCTCGCTCTCCTTCAGCATGGCGTGACCGAACCAGTGCTCTGAGAGCGAGTCCAGCTCGTTCGAGCCGCGGCCGGCATCGAGCACGTAGGAGATCAGCTTCGCATCGTCGGCGTTGCGCAAGGTGATGCCGTGCTGTGCCAGCATCACGGCAGCGAATTTAACGTCGAATCCGATCTTGAGAATGCCCGCTGACTCCAGCACCGGGCGCAGCGCGTCGATAGCGTCGGTGTGTTTGACTTGATCCGGCGCGAGGCCCGCGTCGAACAGGCCGCCGTCGCCGCCGGACTGCTTGTGGGCCAGCGGCATATAGCAGGCCTCGTTCGGCGCCAGCGCCAGCGCGATGCCGCAGAGATCGGCCTGCATCGGATCGATGCTGTTTGCTTTGATCTCGATCGCGACGTGGCCGTTATCATGGATGCGCGCGATGAAAGCGTTGAGCTCTTTGAGGGTCTTGATCGTCTGGTACCTGGCCCGGTCAACAGAAAGGTTGCGCAGCGCTTGCTCGCGCGCGACCGCGAGCGAGATCGGCGCGCCCTTGAGGCTTGCCGACTTGTCGCTCTTGTCTGCACCCTTTGTGGCTGTCGCAGGAGCGGCGAAGAGGTCGCCGGAGCTTTCGCTCGGTTTTGCCTTTGCACCGTCGCCGCCTCTCGCGCCGCTGCTGTTCGCCGCATCGGCATCGACATTGGCGGGATCGATTTGCGAATAGTCGGCGACGCGTCGCGTCAGCGTGGTGAATTCCATCGCCTTCAGGAAGGCGATCAGTTTTCGCGCGTCAGGCTCGTGAACGGCCAAGTCGTCGAGCGGTACGTCCAGATCGACCTTGTCATCGAGCAGCACGAGCTGGCGCGAGATCCGCGCCTTCTCGGCATTCTCGAGCAAAGCCTCGCGGCGCTTCGGCTGTTTGATCTCGGTGGCGCGGAACAGGAGTTGTTCGAGGTCGCCATATTCGACGATCAGCTGCGCCGCGGTCTTGATGCCGATGCCGGGGACACCAGGCACGTTGTCGGTGGAATCGCCGGCCAGCGCCTGAACCTCGACCACCTTCTCCGGCGGCACGCCGAACTTCTCGATCACTTCGGGTATGCCGATGCGGCGATCCTTCATGGTGTCGTACATGGTGATCTTGTCGTTCACGAGCTGCATCAGGTCCTTGTCGGAGGACACGATGGTCGTGGTGGCGCCGCGCTCGCTGGCCTGCCGCGCATAGGTCGCGATGAGATCGTCGGCCTCGAAGCCGCCCTGCTCCAGGCAGGGCAGATCGAAGGCGCGAACGGCCTCGCGGATCAGCGCGAATTGCGGGATCAGATCATCAGGCGCCGGCGGCCGGTGCGCCTTGTACTCGGGGTAGATCTTGTTGCGGAAAGTGACTTCCGACTTGTCGAATACGATGGCGAGATGCGTCGGCCGGTTGTCGGCAGGCATGTCGCGCAGCAGCTTCCACAGCATGTTGCAGAAGCCGAGCACCGCGTTGACCTGCAAGCCGTCGGATTTGCGGTTCAGCGGCGGCAGCGCGTGATAGGCGCGGAAGATGTAGCCGGAACCATCGACCAGGAAGATGTGGTCGCCTTTGCCGGCAGCCTTGGCTGCGACCGGTTTGGCAGCAGCTGTCGCCGCGGGTTTGGTGTCGGCTTTGGCGGAGGTCTTCGGGGAGGTTTTTGGCATGGCCGCAATGTATGAATTTTTGCGGCAAAAGACAGCCTCTGCGGATCGCTATTTTACCGACTCGCACAGCAAATCACGGCATCAGGCCAGGCAGTCCTCGATGAAACCTGCTACCGCGCGCACCGTGGGCGTGCGGCGCAGGTCGCGATGGACGACCAGCCAGACCTCGCGCCCGACGGGGCGGCCGCCGATATCAAAGCGCTCCAGCAGTGGATCGGTCTCGCCAAGGAATTTCGGCAGGGCGGCGAGCCCAAGTCCGGTCCGCGCGGCCGCTGCCTGGTTCTCCAGATCGTTGGTGCGAAGCACGATCTCGCGCGACGCGGCAAAGCGCATCAGCCATCGCTGCTGAGGAACCTCATCCATGCTGGAATCGTAAGCGACGAACGCGAAAGCATGCGGTGGTGTCGTCTTGAAATAGTCGGGAGAGCCGTAGAGCGCGAACTCGAAATAGCCGACCTTCCGCGCGATCAGTCCCGGCTCCGTCGGGCGCGACAGGCGAAGCGCCAGATCCGCCTCGCGACGGTTGAGCGAGGCCGTGCGCTTCTCGCCGATCAGCTTGATCCTGATGCCGGGATGCTGTTGCAGCAACCGGATCAGCTTCGGTGCGATCAGGAGGTTGGCGAGCGAAGGCGGAGCGCTGATCGTGATTTCGCCGCCGATCTCTGATTTTGAGGCCTGCACGGCGCGCGCCACGGCGAAGGCCGTCTCCGCCATCGGAGCCCCGATCTTGGCGATGCGCTTGCCGTCCTCGGTGAGCTCGTAGCTGCGCGGCCTGCGGTCGACGAGCTTGAGCGACATCGAGGCTTCCAGGGCCGCGACGCGGCGGGCCACGGTGACGTGGTCGACGCCAAGGCTCCGTGCCGCAGCGGACAGGGTCCCCTCGCGTGCGAGCGCCAGAAAATGCTGCAGGTCGGTCCAGTCCATCTGTGCGAATTCTCACAACAAGATCTCAATCTTGAGCAGTTTCGCAGATTTTCGCGCCATTCCATAGTGTGTCCATCATCGACAGGAGGATCCGATATGGCCGTGATCGTGAGATTGAAGGCGCCCGGTGGCGTCAACCAGCTCGAAGTGATGAGCGCCGATCTGCCGCCGCCCGGCCGCGGCGAAATCCGGCTGAGGCAGACCGCGATCGGCGTGAACTCCATCGATATTTATCAGCGCATGGGTCTCTACGCGCTCCCGCCTGAGCGCATTCCCGGCGTCGAGGCGGTGGGCGTCGTTGCGGCGCTGGGCGCGGAGGTCACTGGCCTCGAGGTCGGGGACCGCATCGCCTATGCGGGCGCGCCGGTTGGCGCCTACGCATCCGAACGCAATTTGCCGGCCTGGCGCTGCGTGAAGCTTCCCGCGCGCCTTCCGGACGAGGCGGTCGCCGCAGCATTCGTCAAGGGCATTACCGCCGACATGCTGCTCAATCGGGTTTTCCCGGTCGGCCCAGCGACGACAATTCTCGTCCATAGCGCTGCAGGAGGGCTCGGGCAGCTTCTGACGCGCTGGGCCAGCGCGGCTGGGGCAACTGTCATCGGGACTGTTGGTTCGTCGGCCAAAACCGAAATCGCCCGCTCGGCCGGAGCGTCTCATGTGATCGTTGGCCGGGATACTGATTTCGCTGCTGCGATCAGCGATCTCACGGCCGGACGGGGCGTCGATGTCGCTTATGACGGGGTCGGCGGGGCGACGTTGCAAAAGACGCTTGGCTGCGTGCGGCCATTCGGCGTCGTGGCCAGCATTGGCCAGTCGGCCGGGCCGATCCCATCGGTCGATGTTCATGATCTCGGGCCGCGGCGCAGCCTGATGTTGGCGCGGCCGAGTGTCATGGCCCACATGAACGATGCCGACGCGTATCGCCGTTCTGCCGAGCGCGTGCTTGCCGCGATAGGCGACGGTGTGCTGCAAGTCAGCGGGAAAGCCTACAGTCTGCGGGACGTGGCGCTGGCGCAGGCGGATCTCGAGGCCGGGCGTACGACGGGAGCCTTGTATCTGCGCCCCTGAGCGGCCTATTCCGCCGCCTGCAACGCCGGCCCGGTCTTTTTCGGCGCAATCCAGAATGCGCCGGGCCGCTCGAACAGGAAGTCGGCGTGCAACCGCAGCGCAGCCTGCCAGATCGCGAGCGATCCGAGCACGCCGACGATGGTCACGATCAGTGACACCGCGCCGATGTCGGCAATGAGTCCTGTGTGCAGGAGCAGCGTTCGCGTCGCCGCCATCGGCAGGAAGAAGGCGAGATAGATCACGATCGAATGTTCGCCGCAGAAGCGCAGGAAGTTGCACCAATGTGCGCGCGCGAGCAGCGTGCCGATGGTAATGATGGCACAGGCGCCGGCGAAGCCGAGCAACAGCGAGACGATCTTCCATTCGCTGGCGCCTGATGCGACGAGGCCGGCATTCGCTAGCGCCCAGGCCGCAAGCGCTGCGAGCGCATACGCGGGATGGTTTCGCGCGCGATCCGACAGAGTGAACACGTAAGGCGCAAACAGATAGCCCGAATAGAAATAGACGAATCGCGCGCAGAATTCGTCGATCGCGGTCCAGCCGGTCGTGATGCGCGCCGTCTCCAGCGCAGCCGCGACAAGCCAGATGGCCAGCGGCGGGAATTTGCGTGTCAATTTCGTGACAACGAAGAAGATCGGCAGCAGATAGATGAACCAGAGCGTGCCGAATGGCTCAACGAAGGATTCCAAATAGAGCAGGCCCACGTCGCGCCAGCTGGTCTCGGCTGCAAAAGCCGGTGCTTTGAAGCCGAACTGGATTGTCACCCAGACGACATAAAAATAAGCGAAATGCACCACCTTGCGGTCGAGATAGGTTCGCCAGTCCCGATCGATCACCAGCGGCAGGAACAGGCCCGAAATCAGGAAGAAGTCCGGCATCCGGAACGGCTTTGCAAAGGCCACCAGGACATGCATGAAACCGGTCTCGCCGGCGGCGAGCTCGACCCCCAGGACCGAATGCATCATCACGACCATGACGATACAGATGCCCTTGGCATAATCGACCCAGTCGACACGCGCGGCAGCGGAGGCTTTGCGAAGCCCCCCGGTCGCAGCTGATGTGCCTGATGGTGCCATATGTCTCTTTTCGAGGCGGGTTCCGCCCGGTTCTGTCCAAGCGTAGGGCAGTGTGGCGCCCAGTGGTTTCCGACTTCTTTACCGGTACAAATCGCGTGCCGGTTTCTGACCGCGGGCTGTTCCTTTCCGACGGGAAAATGCTAAACCGCCCCGGATTTGGGGTTTCGTTAACCAAGCCAAAACAGGAATATTCATGCGCATCGCGATGATCGGCACGGGTTACGTCGGACTGGTATCCGGGGCCTGCTTTGCGGATTTCGGTCACGACGTCACCTGTGTCGACAAGGACGAGAAGAAGATCGCGGCCCTTCATCGCGGCGAGATCCCGATCTATGAGCCGGGCCTGGACGAACTGGTCGCGAACAACGTCAGGGCCAAGCGGCTCGCTTTCACCACCGATCTGTCCAAGCCGGTTGCTGACGCCGACGCGGTGTTCATCGCGGTCGGCACGCCCTCACGCCGCGGCGATGGCCACGCCGATCTGTCCTATGTCTACGCCGCCGCGAAGGAGATCGCGCAGTCGCTGTCCGGCTTCACCGTCGTGGTAACGAAGTCGACCGTGCCGGTCGGCACCGGTGACGAGGTCGAGCGCATCATTCGCGAGACCAATCCTAAGGCTGACGTCGTCGTCGCCTCCAATCCCGAGTTCCTGCGCGAGGGCGCTGCGATCCGCGACTTCAAGTTCCCCGATCGCGTCGTGGTCGGCACCGCCGACGAGCGCGGCCGCAAGGTGATGGGCGACATCTACCGCCCGCTGTCGCTGAACCAGGCGCCGCTGATGTTCACCGCGCGGCGCACGGCCGAGATGATCAAATACGCAGCGAACGCGTTCCTCGCGACCAAGATCACCTTCATCAACGAGATCGCGGACCTGTCTGAAAAGGTCGGTGCCAACGTGCAGGAAGTCGCGCGCGGCATTGGCCTCGATAATCGCATCGGAACCAAGTTCCTGCATGCCGGTCCCGGCTTCGGCGGCTCGTGCTTCCCGAAGGACACCAAGGCGCTGATCAAGATCGCGCAGGATTACGACGTGAGCTTGCGCATCGTCGAATCCGTGCTCGCCGTCAACGAGAACCGCAAGCGCGCGATGGCGCGCAAGGTGAGCCAGGCACTCGGCGGCTCCTTGCGCGGCAAGACCATCGCGGTGCTCGGCCTCACCTTCAAGCCCGACACCGACGACATGCGCGACGCGCCGTCGATTCCGCTCGTCACCGGCCTCCTCGACATGGGCGCGAAGGTGAAGGCGTTCGACCCTGTTGGCATGGAGCAGGCCAAGAGCGAATTGCCCAATATCACCTATTGCGAGGATGCCTATTCCTGCGCTGAAGGGGCCGATGCGCTCGTCGTCGTTACCGAGTGGACGCAGTTCCGCGGCCTCGATCTCGACCGGCTGAAGAGCATCATGGCGCAGCCCGTCGTCGTCGACCTCCGCAACATCTTCAGTCCCGACGACATGGTGACCGCCGGCTTCACCTATGAAAGCGTCGGCCGGCCGCCGGTCCAGGGCTGATAGTTAGATTGTCGACCTGAAACCGTCATGGCCGGGCTTGCCGACTTCGCTTAGGCTTCGCCGGCCCGATTCTGTAAGCCCGGCGAAGCATTCGTGGAGCCGGGTCCCGGCCATCCACGTCTGTTTTCTAGTCCATGACGTGGATGCCGGGACGAGCCCGGGCATGACGACCGGATAGATATTTGCCCCGCACCTTCGACACGCCCCTCCCGATCGATGCCGTGCTCGACGACCTCTCGCGCACGCTGGAGGCGCACAATGCGGCTGTGCTGGTGGCGCCTCCCGGCGCCGGCAAAACCACGCGGGTGCCGCTGGCGCTGCTCGATGCGCCCTGGGCCGAGGGCAGGAAGATCATTGTCCTGGAGCCGCGCCGCATCGCCGCGCGCGCCAGCGCCGATCGCATGGCCAAGTCGCTTGGCGAGCGCGCCGGCGAAACTGTCGGCTATCGCGTCCGCTTCGGCTCGAAGATCTCGCGCGCGACGCGCATCGAGGTCGTGACCGAGGGCATTTTTACGCGTCAGATCCTCGACGACCCTGAACTGTCAGGCGTTGCCGCCATCCTGTTCGATGAATTCCACGAGCGCTCGCTCGATGCAGACATGGGCCTGGCGCTGGCGCGCGACGCGCAACTGGGCTTGCGCGAAGACCTGCGCATCCTGGTAATGTCGGCCACGCTCGACGGCGCTCGCGTCGCGAGGCTGCTTGGCGAAGCGCCTGTCGTCGAGAGCGAGGGCCGCGCCTTTCCGGTCGAGACGCGCTATCTCGGCCGCAAGGCGGATGCGCCGATCGAGCGACAGATGGCGGATGCGATTGCCTCGGCGCTGCGCGCCGACAGCGGCTCGGTGCTCGCGTTCCTGCCAGGCGCCGCCGAAATCCGCCGCACTCAGAACTTTCTGGCTGAGCGTGTGCAGGATGCCAGCATCGAGATCGTGCCGCTGTTCGGTGCGCTCGATGCGGCCGTGCAGGACCGTGCCATCGCTCCGGCGCCCAAGGGCACGCGCAAGGTGGTGCTGGCGACGTCGATCGCGGAGACCTCTCTGACAATTGAAGGCGTGCGCATTGTGGTCGATTCCGGGCTTGCCCGCGTCCCACGCTACGAGCCTGATATCGGCCTGACCCGGCTCGAGACCGTGCGGGCTGCGCGTGCCGCCGTCGACCAGCGCCGCGGCCGCGCCGGCCGCACCGAGCCCGGTGTGTGCTATCGTCTCTGGGACGAGCCGCAGACGGCCTCGCTGGCGCCCTACACTCAACCTGAAATTCTCAGTGCCGATTTGTCTTCGCTGGTGCTCGATCTTGCGCAGTGGGGCGTCGCTGATCCCTCGGTGTTGTCGTTCCTCGATCCGCCGCCGGCGCCTGCCTGGAAAGAGGCGAAAAGCCTGCTCGAAGAGCTCAACGCGCTTGATGGCGACGGCCGCATCACCGTCGAAGGCAAGAGCCTGCGCGCGCTGGCGCTGCCGCCGCGGCTGGCGCGCATGATCGTGGATTCGCATCGCGCAGGGTGCGGCGAAGAGGCGGCCGAGATCGCAGCCATTCTCACCGAGCGCGGGCTCGGCGGCGACAGCGCCGATCTCGATCACCGGCGCGACCAGTTCCGCCGCGACCGATCGCCGCGGGCAGCGAGCGCGCGCGACCTGGCGCGACGATGGGCGTCGCAGGTCGCAGCATCCGAGAAGCCGGGGCAGCAGGAGGATCTTTCGACCGGCCTGATGCTCGCCTATGCCTTCCCGGACCGTGTCGCGCGCAATCGCGGCAACGGCAGCTTCGTGCTCGCCAACGGTCGCGGCGCCGCTGTGGAGCAAACCTCCTCGCTCGCCCGCGCGCCCTACATCGCAATCGGCGAGATGACGGGCACGGCCGCAAGTGGCCGCATCCTGCTCGCCGCGCAAATCGCCGAAGCCGACATCGAACAGCATTTTGCCGAGCATATCGAGACCACCGACGAGATCTCGTTCGATCGCGGCGCGATGGCGCTGAGGGCGCGGCGCAAGCGTGTGCTGCACGCGATCACCCTGTCCGAGGCCACGCTTGCCGTGTCGCCCTCGGAGGACACCGCGCGAATCTTTGCCGACGGGCTGATCGCAGCCGGCCTCGACCGGCTGCCCTGGTCAAAGGCCGCAAAACAATGGCGCGACCGCGTGATGTTTTTGCGCAAGGCGGAGGGGGATAGCTGGCCCGACCTTTCCGATGACGGGCTGATCGCGCGGCGCGACGATTGGCTGGTGCCGGCGCTCTACGACAAGATCGCGCTGAAGGACATTTCCGCCGGCGATCTCTCCGATGCGCTGATGGTGCTGTTGCCGTGGGAGATGCGCGCGCGGCTCGACCGCGAGGCGCCGACCCATTTCGAGGCGCCCACGGGAAGCGTGCTCGCGATCGATTACGAGGCCGAGCAAGGGCCGACCATCGCGGTGCGGCTGCAGGAATTGTTCGGCCTCAACACCCATCCGTCGATCGCGGCGGGCAAGGTGCCGCTGGTGCTGGAATTGCTGTCGCCGGCGCAGCGCCCGGTGCAGGTGACGCGCGATCTGCCCGGCTTCTGGCGCGGCAGCTATGCCGCGGTCCGCTCCGACCTGCGCGGTCGCTATCCGCGCCATCCCTGGCCTGAGGATCCCGCGAGTGCGCTGCCGACCCGGCGGGTCAAGCCGCGCGGCACCTGACGGATCACGCCCCGCCGTTAACCGTACGCTCATCCTTTTCGTCAAAATGACACCGGCTCCGCCGTGGCGGCGCTCGCAGAGAGGCGCGTCGTGTGGTGGAATCGGGCTTTCCGGCTCGGAAGTGGTGTGATGCGTAACATTATGATCTTCGCGGCCGTGATGATCGGCCTCGGTACATTCATGGCGCAGATGGCGGACAAGATGAGCTCCGCATCTGCCACCTCGGTGCCGCGCACGACGGTCGCGGTCGCGACCACGGCGCCATCAGGCAGCCGCAGCCTCAACATCCCCCGCGACGGCCGTGGCCATTTCCAGACCGAAGGCCGCATCGATGGCCAGCGCATCGGCTTCATGGTTGACACCGGCGCCTCCGTGGTGGCGCTGAACGAGACCTCGGCCGCCCGCTTTGGCCTCCGTCCCTCGCGCAGCGAGTACAACGCCACCGTCACCACCGCGAACGGCACTATCAAGGCCGCGCGCACCCGCATCGCCATGCTTGATGTCGGCGGCCTCATCGTGCGCGACGTCGACGCCATGGTGCTGCCCGACGAGGCGCTGTCGGAGAACCTGCTCGGCCTCTCGTTCCTGTCCCGCCTGAAGCGTTTCGAGTACGCCAACGGCCAGATGGTGCTGGAGCAGTGAGTTCGGGCGGCCAGCGTCGCGGATGAGCTCAATATTGATCTGATCGGGCCCGCGGCTGGTAACCTTCATCGTTACCAAACTGCCGCAATTATCAGCCATAAGCTGCCATTCCTGCCTTCCGCTGCGGCCCGGCATTCGCTAAGGCTGCATCATTTCCTGCCTTTTCATGAGACCGCTTCAATGTTTCCCAAGCCGAAATCCGCGCTTTTGCCCAACACCTACGCCTTCGAATCCGAGCCGATGGTGAAGCCGACAGGTTTTCGCGAATACGACGCGCGCTGGCTGTTCCAGAAGGAAATCAACCTCATGGGCGTGCAGGCGCTCGGGATGGGACTGGGCGCGCTGATTGCGGAACTCGGCGTCAGCCAGGAGATCGTCACCGGCCATGATTTCCGCGGCTATTCGGCCTCGATCAAATATGCGCTGATCTCGGGCCTGATGGCTGCGGGATGCAAGGTGCATGACATTGGGCTCGCGGTGACGCCGATGGCCTATTTCGCGCAGTTCGATCTCGACGTGCCCGCTGTCGCGATGGTGACCGCCTCGCACAACGACAATGGCTGGACCGGCGTGAAGATGGGTGCCAACCGCCCGCTGACCTTCGGCCCCGACGAGATGACGCGGCTGAAGGAAATCGTGCTCAACGCGGATTTCAAGAATAAGGCCGGCGGCTCCTACCAGTTCCACGAGAATTATCCGGCGCGCTACATCGCCGACCTCACCAACCGTCCGAAGCTCAAGCGCAAGCTCAGGGTCGTCGCGGCCTGCGGCAACGGCACGGCCGGCGCCTTCGCGCCGCAGGTGCTGGAGGCGATCGGCTGCGAAGTGATCCCGCTCGACACCGAGCTCGACCACACCTTTCCGAAATACAATCCGAATCCTGAGGACATGGAGATGCTGCACGCGATCCGCGACGCGGTGCTGCATCACAAGGCCGACGTCGGTCTCGGCTTCGACGGCGACGGCGATCGCTGCGGCGTCGTTGACAACACCGGCGAGGAGATTTTCGCCGACAAGGTCGGCGTGATGCTCGCGCGCGACATGTCGGCGATCCACAAGGACGCGCAGTTCATCGTCGACGTGAAGTCGACCGGCCTGTTCATCACCGATCCGGTGCTTCAGAAGCAGGGCGCCAGGACCGCCTACTGGAAGACCGGCCATTCCTACATGAAGCGCCGCACCAACGAGACGGGTGCGCTCGCAGGCTTCGAGAAGTCCGGCCACTTCTTCTTCAACAAGCCGTATGGCCGCGGCTATGACGACGGGCTGGTCTCGGCGCTCGCGATCTGCGACATGCTCGACCGCGCGCCGGGCAAGTCGATGGCTGACTTGAAGAACGCGCTGCCAAAAACCTGGTCGTCGCCGACCATGTCGCCGCATTGCGCCGACGAGACCAAATACGGCGTGATCGACAAGGCGGTGAAGCACTTCGAAGCCTTGCAGGCGAACGGCGCCAAGATCGGCGGCCAGTCGATCCGCGATCTCGTCACCGTCAACGGCGTGCGCGTCACCGTCGAGGACGGCAGCTGGGGCCTGGTGCGGGCGTCCTCGAACAAGCCTGAGCTCGTCGTCGTGGTCGAGAGCCCGGTCTCCGAGCAGCGCATGCACGACATGTTCGAGATGGTGAACAGCGTGCTGCGCACGCATCCCGAAGTCGGCGAGTACAATCAGAAGATCTGAGGTGGGAGCGAGAGCGCTCGCGCTCGCCGCACTCATGCTGTCATCACCCGCGAAGGCGGGTGATCCAGTACGCCGTGGCCTCTCGATTTTATCGCTGGCGTCACGGAGTACTGGATCGCCCGGTCAAGCCGGGCGATGACAGTTTACCCTGTGGCGATACGCTAGCTTTCTACGCCGCGACCACGGCCGGGATCGGCAGCGCCGTCACCGACTTGATCTTTTCCATCGCGAAGCGCGAGGTCACGTTCTTCAATGGCACGGCACTGATCAGCTTCTTGTAGAAGATGTCATAGGCCTGCATGTCCGCGACCACGACGCGCAGCATGTAATCGACGTCGCCGGCCATGCGGTAGAATTCCATCACTTCCGGCATGGCGCTGACGGCTTCGGCGAATTTCTTCAGCCAGGCGTCGGAATGATCCGAGCTCTCCACCGAGACGAACACGGAGATGCCGAGACCGATCTTGTTCTGATCGACCAGCGCCACCCGCTTCAGGATCACGCCGTCGGCCTCCAGGCGCTGGATGCGCTTCCAGCAGGGCGTCGAGGACAGCCCGACGCGGTCGCCGATCTCGGCAACGGACAGGGAGGCATCGTCCTGGAGAACCATCAGGATCTTGCGATCGATGGCATCGAGGCGGCGGCTGGTCTCGGGAAGCTGGACAGCGACATCAGTCATTTGAAGAACTTTGTTCCAATTCATGGGCTGATTTCCCTGATATAGAGAAAATCTTTCTATAGCAAGCCCATAATCTTGGCGTTTCGGCAGAATGGCTCTAACGTCTGCCGTGCAAAAACGCTTCAACTTCAATGCGTTGTGGTGCCGCCGGACCGCCGCCATGGCGGGTGCATTTCAGGGCTGCGGCGGCCGCGGCGAATCGCAGCGCCTCCGGCACTCCGCCACCCTCGGCAAGCCGAAGCGTGAAGGCGCCGTGGAAGACGTCGCCGGCGCCGAGCGTATCCACGGCCTCGACCGGGAAGGCCGGCGTCTCCACCAACGTACCCGCCTCGTTCAGCCAGATCGTGCCGTTCGGCCCGCGGGTGGCGGCGAGGAAAGCCGGCGTGAGTTCTGCGAGCCGCTTCAGCGCCTCGCCGTCGTCGGCGATGCCAGCGGTCTCCTGCACCTGCTCGCTGGCAAACAGCAGATGCGAGGCGGCCGTGAGCAGGCCGTCCGCCAGCGCCATCGCACGGTCGACGCCGACGATGACGGGAATGCCGCGCCGGCGCGCCTCAAGGCAGACATCGATGCAGAAGGGACCGCAGCGGCTCTCGACGAGGAGGGCCTGGCAATCGGCGAGCAGCTCGTCCGTATCCGACAGCTTCACGCTCCACAGCGCGGGATCGCGATAGATCGTCAGCGTTCGTTCGCCTGACGCGTCGATGATGATCGCAGAGACGGGGGTGGCCGCGTTGGGCATGCGCACGATATGGCTGGTCTCAATCCCCTCGGCGGTCATCCGCTCGAGAATGAAACTGCTCGACGTCTCCCGCGCATCGCCCATCGGCCCCGCAAACGCGACACGGCCGTCAAGCCTGGCGATGGCGATCGCGGCATTTAGCGCGTTGCCGCCGCAGATCTCGGCAAGATGCGTCGCGTTCGCCTTGCTGCCGCGCTCCGGCACGGCTTCGACCCGGAAGGTGAGGTCGCGCACGGGGATGCCGATGCAGAGGATGCGCGGCGCGATCCTGGATAGCGCCATCGCTCTCAGCTCTTGTCGTGCACCCAGCGGCCGAGCAGATGATGCGCGATGGCGAAGGGATGCGGACCGGCGAGCCCGTCGGGGTGCGTGCGCTTCAGCATCAGCGCCGCCTCCTCGCGCGTGAACCAGCGAGCGTCTTCCAGCTCGGAATGGTCGACGACGATATCCTCGCTCACGGCCCGCGCGCTGCAGCCGATCATCAGCGACGACGGATAGGGCCAGGGCTGCGTCATGTAATACTGCACGTCGGTGCAGCGAATGCCTGATTCCTCGAAGATCTCACGGCGCACCGCGTCCTCGATGGTCTCGGCGGCCTCGACGAAGCCGGCGAGGCAGGAATACATGCCCGGCGGAAACTGCTTCTGGCGGCCGAGCAGGCATTTGTCGCCCGATGCCACGTGCATGATCACGACGGGATCGGTGCGCGGAAAGTGCTCGGCCTTGCAAGCCGGGCATTCGCGTTTCCAGCCGCCTTCCTTCATCGCGCTGCGAGTGCCGCAATTGGCGCAATAGCCGTGGCGCTGGTGCCAACCGACCATCGACTTCGCCATCGCGATCGCCGAGAGCTCGTCGGGCGGGATCGCGCCCTGCATCGCCATGCCGCGCAGCTCGGTGACGGTGTAGTCCTCCCGGCCGACCAGCTTCTCGGCGGCGGCCTGCGGCAGGCCCATTCCGAACCTGGCGGCGCCGTCGCGAAGGCCCAGAAAGATCGTGCCGGGATTGGCACCGCATTTCAGCGCCTCCTCGATCGAGAGCAGCGCACGCACCTTGCCGCCCTCGCGCTTCACCAGCAGCGAGTCGCGGTAGATGACATAAGCGCGCGACGAGGACTTCTGCTCCATCGCGAACAGCTTTTCGTCATCGCGGCGAAGATGCGCGGCGCGGTCGAGGATGTTGGTGACGAAGGCCGGTTGCCCCAGCGGAAACGAGTCGAATGCTGACATTTCTTGTTCTTTCAACCCAACCAGATTTTCTTGCGAAGCGCGCTGATGAAATTCTGCACCTCGGTGGCGTCATGCGCCAACGGCTTCATCACACCCCAGACCGGTCGCGGCCAGGCGGCGTCGCTGGTGCGACGTGCAATGATATGGACGTGAAGCTGCGGCACGAGGTTGCCGAGCGCTGCGATATTGAGCTTGTCGCATTTGGTGATCTCCTTCAGCGCGCGCGAGACGCGGGAGATCTCCGTCATCAATTGCGCCTGCTGGACCTCGTCGAGATCGATGATCTCGACCGCGTCAGGCCGTCGCGGCACCAGCAGCAGCCAGGGATAGTGCGCGTCCTTGATGACCAGCACCTTCGACAGTGGCAGGTCGCCGATGTCGATGGTGTCCTCTTTCAGGCGGGAGTGCAGCGACCAGGCGGGATCGGGCATGGAGGTTTCCGGATGGCCTCGATAGGTTCGGGCGTGTTTGGTGCGACCATACGATACGAGGTCCGTCAGGGGAAGGATGGCAACTGCATACTCGACCGTCGTCCTGGACAAGCGAAGCGCAGATCCAGGACCCATCACCACAGGGAGTAGTTTGTCGAAGATTCGTGGTGACCAGTTTGCACTAGAACTTCTTCTTGGGGTAATGGGTCCTGGCTTTCGCCAGGACGACCAAAAACTACGCCTCCGCCAATACCCGTGCATTCGCCCGGATAGACGCCTCGCTGACGCGAATGCCGAGGCCCGGACCATCAGGCACGACAACGTGACCTGCGCGGTTGGCGACGCGCTCCTCCAGCACATCCTCGGTCAGCACGTGATGCGGCATGTAGAACTCACAGCCGAGCGAGATGCCCGGGGTCGCCGCGATCAGCTGCGTTCCCGCGGCAAGGCCGATGCCGCCCTCCCACAGCGTGCCGCCATAGCCGGGCAGGCCGGCGATGTCGGCGATCGCCATGATCGCCTGCGCCTCGAACAGGCCGCCTGATTTCATCAGCTTGATCGAGACGGCATCGGCCGCCTCGCGGCGCACCACCTCCATCATGTCGCGGCGATCGAAGCAGCTTTCGTCGGCGAGCACCGGCGTTTCCAGCGCCGCAGTGAGCTGCGCCATCACGTCGAGAAATTTGCGCGGCACCGGCTGCTCGATGAAGGTCGGCGCGAACGCCTCGACATCGCGCAGGATTTTTATGGCGCCGAAAGGCGCTAAGGCCTGGTTGTAGTCGACGCGAAGGTCGATCTTGTCGCCGAATTCTTTCCGGATCGCTTCGAGATGGTCGAGGTCCTCGCGGTGCGGCTTCACGCCGGTCTTGACCTTGTAGATCAAATTGCCATCAGGAACCATTTTCCGCATGCGTTCGAGATCGGCGGCGAAATCCGGATCGGCGATGGAGAAGGAGAGGGGAATGGTGTCGCGCACGCGGCCGCCTAGCAAATCGGCGACCGACAAGCCGGACGATTTGCCGACGATGTCGAGCAGCGCCATCTCGATCGCGACTTTTGCTTCCGCGTGCCCGACCAGCGCGCGGTCGAGCTCCGCCATCAGCGCGCGGATGCGGCGCACGGATTTGCCGAGCAGGATCGGCCGCAGATAAATGTCGAGCGCGGCGAAAGCCGCTTCCGGCGTTCCCGTGAACACCTCCCACGGAGCAGCCTCACCCCAGCCGATCACGCCATCGCTGGACGTGAGCTCGATCAGCACGCGCTTCACGGTGCCCTTGACGTTGCCGACGCCCTGCAGGCGCGCCATCTTGATCGGGCTTTCGATCAGGAACAGCCTGATGCGCTCGACGGTTGCTTCGGTCATGTCAGGCCTCCATCGACGTGCCAGACCTGGCCGGTGACGTAGGATGCTTTGGGGGACGCCAGAAAGGCGATGATCTCGGCGACTTCCTCAGGCCGCCCGCGGCGGCGCATGGGGATCAGCGCTTCGGTCGCAGCGATCTGCTCGGGCGAGAGCCGGCTCTCGCTCGGCTTGTCCTTGACGATGAGGCCGGGCGCGACTGCGTTGACGGTGATGCCGTCTTTCGCTAGCTCGACCGCTGCGAGCCGGACCAACGCTTCCAGCGCGGCACGGCTCGCAGCCGTTGCTGCGAACGGCGCAAATTCCGGCCGGATCGCATGCGCGACAAAGGAAGACACCGCGACGATGCGCGCGTCCTGCCCCACGCGAAGCAGCGGCAGCGCAGCCTCGACCATCCGCGTGAACGCCAGCGCCGATTCATCCATAGCCTGTCGGAATTGATCGGCCGGCGTGCCGACCGCGCTGCCGCGACGGGCGTGGCCGCCGACGAGAACCAACCCATCGAGCCGGCCGAAGGCGCGTTGCGTGGCGGCGATGGCGTCGGTGACGGCCGCTTGCTCGGCAAGGTCGCCGAGGCACTTTGCGACAACCGCGCCTTTCGCTTCGGCCTCCACCGCGGTGGCATCGAGACCTTCTGCATTCGAGCGCGTGTGCAGCAGAAGCGCAGTGCCTGGCGCGGCGAGTAATTTTGCGGTGGCGCGGCCGATGCCGCTGGCGGCACCGGTGACGAGATAGGCGCGATCGATATTAGGCATCACGGTGTCGCGTTGGCCGGCGGCAGCGCGCCGGTGCGGTGGAAATGGCCGAGGAAGGCGCGTGTAGCGGCTTCCCTTGGATTGTCGATCACCTGCCGCGCCGGCCCTTCCTCGACCACGACACCGTCGCGCATGAAGATCAGGCGGTCGGCGACTTCGCGGGCAAACGCAATCTCGTGGGTCACGATCACCATGGTCATGCCCTCAGAGGCCAGCTGCTGGATCACGTTCAGCACCTCGCCGACGAGCTCGGGATCGAGCGCCGACGTGGCTTCGTCGAACAGCATCACGTCGGGCTCCATCGCCAGCGCGCGCGCGATCGCGACGCGCTGTTTCTGGCCGCCGGAGAGTGTTGCCGGATATTGATCCGCCTTCTCGGCGAGTCCGACCTTGGCAAGCTGCGCCCGCGCGAGCTTTTCGGCGTCAGCCTTGGCCATGCGTCGCACCGTGACCGGCCCCTCCATCACATTCTGCAGCGTCGTCATGTGCGGGAACAGGTTGAAGTGCTGGAACACCATGCCGGTGGTGGCGCGGAATTTTGCCAGTGTCTTCACATCAGGGAGCTTCGTGCCCTCGCCGAATGCAAAGCGCGTGTCGCCGACGCGGACGCTGCCGCCATCGGGCACGACCAGCAGATTAATGCAGCGAAGCAGCGTCGATTTGCCGGAGCCGGACGGCCCGATCAGCGCCACGACACCGCCCTTGGCGACGTCGAGATTGATGTTCTTGAGAACCTCGTTGCTGCCAAAGCTCTTGCGCAGCCCACGGATCTCGATTTTCGATGTGTCGCTCATTCGCCGACCGCCAGTCGCTTCTCGCCGCGGCGGACGATGATGGTGAGCGGGATCAGGATCGCCGCATAGGCGACCGCCACCGCTGTATAGGTTTCCAGCGGCCGGTAACTGTCATGGGCCGCGACCTGGCTCTGATAGACGAGGTCAGGCACCGCCAGCACCGAGACCAGCGAGGTGTTCTTGAACTGGATGATCGACTGGTTCATCAGCGCCGGGATCATGCGCTTGATGGCCTGCGGCAGCACGATGCGCCGCATGCTCTGGATAGGCGTCATCCCGAGCGCGGCGCCGGCTTCCGACTGTCCCTTGTCGATCGAGATGATGCCGCCGCGGATGATCTCCGAATAGAACGAGCCGCCATAGAGTGACAGCGCCAGCGCCGAAGCCGTGATCGGCGTCATCTCGACGCCGGCGAGGATCGGCAGCGCGTAATAGAACCAGATCAGCTGCACGAGGATCGGCGTGCAGCGAAACGCTTCGATGAAGGTGAGGGCGACAATGCGTACGGGCTTGAGGCGCGATAGGCTGCCGAAGGCGCCGAACAGGCCGAACACGAGGCCAAGTATCACGATCACCACGGTGAAGCCGACGGTGACGCCAAGCCCGTTGAGAAAGAGCCAGCGATAGCTCCAGAGGATGCCGAAGTCCCACTGATACATGCGTGCTTAGCTCATGCCGGATGCCAACCAGAAACTCGACGTCATGCCCGGGCTTGTCCCGGGCATCCACGTTCTTGGTGCAGCGGGTCGGACGTGGATGGCCGGGACAAGCCCGGTCATGACGGTGCGGATGCTTGAGGTGCTCACTACACGTTACAGCGACACGCCCGGCGGAATGTCCGCCTCCGTCACGCCCACCAGCTCCATGTTGGTAATGATGGCGTTGCGGATGAAACCGAGGCCCTTGTTGAAGTCGATCCAGGTGTTGACGTAGTCGCGCCAGGTCTTGTCGGTCTCGCGGCGGAAGCCGGCATTCGACGTCGTCGCGAAGATCGGCGTCGGCAGCACGAACTGGCCGAGCGAGGGGTTCTTCTTCAGCACGGTCAGCGACAGCATGGTGATCAGGCACTGCGCGTCGACGCGGCCGGTCTGCAGCGCCGCGGTGGCATCATCGGCGGTCTTCAGACGCGAGATCTGAGCCTTTGGCGTCAGGCGGCTGACGACCTGGTCGTGCGAGGAGCCCTGATCGACCGCGATCTTGATGTCGGGAGAGTTCAGCTCGGCCCAGCTCTTCAGCTTGAAGTCCTTCTTGCAGAGAATGCCGAAGGCGTTGTTGAAAACCGGCACCGAGAAGTCGATCACCAGCGCGCGCTTCGGGGTCGGGTTGAGGCCGAAGAAGATGTCGATCTTGTTGGATTGGAGATCGAGCACCGAATTGCCCCAGGTGGTTTCGGTGATCTCGAGCTCGGCCTCCATGTCGTCGGCGAGCGCCTTGGAGATGTCGACGTAGAAGCCCTTCCACTGGCCGCTGGCGAGATCCTTCATGTAATAGTGCGCGCCGCCGCCGACCGCGCCGATCCGCATCTTCTTGGTACGGCGGATGCGGGCGAAGGTCGATTCGTTGGGATCGGCCGCCTGGGCCACGGCCGGCGAGGCCAGCGCGCCAGCGGCGGCTGCGCCGATCGCGCCAAGTCCGGCACCAAGTCCGACAATCGATGCAACATCTCGACGTGTAACCATTGGGATCAATCGCCTTTCTGGTTGGGTGGAGTTCCGGCAGCGTTCTTACCAAGGCGACCGAGGCGACGGAAGCACAGCCTATTGGCTGGGCAGGTCAGGAATTGCCCGGATGCTGGGCAAGATCAAGGTGGCCAATGTGATACCCGCTTGCTTTCCGCTCCCTTTGGCCCCAAATAGGGACCGGGAGATTGGCGGTGGACGAGCCACTCGCCAACCGGGTCAGGTCCGGAAGGAAGCAGCCCTAACGAGGTCCGGATCGGGTCGCTCGTCAGTCTCCTACCTGTTTTTTCGAGCGAATTGCGCTGGCGGCATGGCCGCCCGCGCGCTCCTGTCCGCAAAAGCCAGCCGAGAGACATTCCATTGCGGATTGACCGATGACCGACGCTGGCGCCCCTCCACCTCCTGATAGCGCCGGCCCCGCCGGCAATGCGCCTTACCGGGTGCTGGCCCGCAAATACCGCCCTTCATCGTTTGACGATCTGATCGGCCAGGAGGCCGTGGTCCGCACCGTCTCGAATGCGTTCGAGACCGGGCGCATTCCGCAGGCCTGGATCCTCACCGGCGTCCGCGGTGTTGGCAAAACCACCACCGCGCGTATCCTCGCCCGCGCCCTCAACTACGAGATGCCGGATGGTTCGGTGAAGGGCCCGACTATCCACATGCCGACGCTGGGCGTGCATTGCCAGGCGATCATGGAAAGCCGGCACATGGACGTGCTGGAGATGGACGCGGCCTCGCATACCGGTGTTGACGACGTCCGCCAGATCAATGACAGCGTGCGCTACGCGCCGGCCAGCGCCCGCTACAAGGTCTACATCATCGACGAAGTCCACATGCTGTCGACGGCGGCGTTCAACGCCTTCCTGAAGACGCTGGAGGAACCGCCGGAGCACGCCAAGTTCGTGTTCGCGACGACGGAGATCCGCAAGGTTCCGGTGACGGTGCTGTCGCGCTGCCAGCGCTTTGATCTCCGCCGCGTCGAGGCCGACGTGCTGATGAAGCACCTCGCCAATATCGCCGCGAAGGAGAATGTCGAGATCGAGCCCGAGGCGCTCGGCATCATCGCGCGCGCCGCGGAAGGTTCCGTGCGCGATTCGCTGTCGCTGCTCGACCAGGCGATCGCGCATGCGGCTGGCGCCGTGAAGTCCGATGCCGTCAGGCAGATGCTGGGGCTCGCCGACCGCACCCGCGTCATCGACCTGTTCGATTCGCTGGCGCGCGGCGACATCGCGAGCGCCTTCAAGGAATTCCGTGACCAGTACGACGTCGGCGCCGATCCCGTCGTCGTGCTCTCGGACCTTGCCGAGTTCGTCAATTTCGTCACCCGCGTGAAGATCATTCCGGCAATCGCCGACAACGTCGCCTATGGCGAGACCGAGCGGCTGCGCGCGCGCGATTTCGCGTCGAAGATCTCGCACCGCGTGCTGTCGCGGATGTTTCAGATGCTGCTCAAGGGCATTACCGAGGTGCAGGCCGCAACGCGTCCCGTCATGGCCGCCGAGATGGTGCTGGTGCGCATCGCCTATGTCGCCGACCTGCCGACGCCGGACGAAGCGATCAGGATGCTGGAGCAGAATGGCGGCGGCTCGCCGGTCGTGAGCGGCGGTGGTGCGCGCAGCAGCGCGCCATCGGCGCCGATGGCCTCCGCGGCGCCGGCTGCTTCGGTCGCGCCTGTTCGCATGCCGACGTCGTCGCCGTCGGCGCTCGGCGGCGGTGCCCGGCCGCAAATGGCCGCGCCGGCGCCGGATCCGCATGGCGCGACACCTCAGTTGCGTGTCACCAGCTTCACCCAGCTCGTCGCGCTTGCAGGGCAGAAGCGTGATCTCATGACCAAGGGCGCGCTCGAAGGCGACATGCGCCTTGTCCGCTTCGAGGAGGGCCGGCTGGAAGTCGCGCTCGAGCCGAACGCCTCCAAGACCATGATCTCCGAGCTCGCGCGCAAGTTTGAGCTCTGGACCGGCCGCCGCTGGACCATCATCGTGTCCAACGAGCAGGGCCAGGCGACGCTGCGTTCGGTCAACCAGGCTGCCAAGCAGGAACATGCCCGCACCGCCGAGGCAGATCCGCGCGTGCAGGAGGTGCTGTCACGCTTCCCCGGCGCGAAGGTCGTCGAGGTCCGCAGGCTTGCCCCCGAGACGCCGGAATCCAATATTAACGCCGACTATGGCTCTGACGATCCGCCCGACGGTTCCGACGCCGACGACGATCTCTGAGCTATTCTTTCAAGGACGAACACCCATGGCTGATTTTCTCGGCATGATGAAGCAGGCAGCGCAGCTGCAATCCAAGATGCAGGAGATGCAGGAGTCTCTCGCCAATGTGGAGGTCGAGGGCATCTCCGGCGGCGGTCTCGTCGCCGTGCGCATGACCGCGAAGATGGACGTCAAGGGCGTCAAGATCGATCCCTCGCTGATGAAGGCCGAAGAGCGCGAAGTGCTGGAAGACCTGCTCGTCACCGCGCTCGGCGACGCCCGCCGCAAGGCGGAGACTGCGATGCAGGAAAAGATGCAGTCGCTCACCGGCGGGCTCGGCCTGCCGCCGGGGCTGTTCGGCCAATAATATGGGCGCGGTTGCAGGTCCCGAAATCGAGCGGCTGGTGCAGCTTCTCGCACGGCTGCCAGGCCTCGGTCCGCGCTCCGCGCGGCGCGCGGCGCTGCATCTGATCAAGAAGCGCGAAGCGCTGATGATGCCGCTGACCTCTGCCTTGCAGGTCGCGCTCGACAAGGTCCAGGTCTGCAAGACCTGCGGCAACATCGACACGCAAAATCCCTGCACGGTCTGCACCGATCCGAAGCGCGATCCCGCCATCATCGTCGTCGTCGCCGACGTTGCTGATCTGTGGGCGCTGGAGCGGGCCAATGCAACGCAAGGGCGCTATCATGTGCTGGGTGCGACCTTGTCGCCGCTCGACGGTGTCGGCCCGCAGGACCTCACCATCGACGCGCTGGTCGCGCGGGCCCACGCGGCCGAGGTGCACGAGATCATCCTGGCGCTGAATGCGACGGTCGACGGCCAGACCACGGCGCATTACATCACCGACCTGCTTCAGGACGCCAACGTCAAAGTAACCCGGCTGGCCCATGGTGTGCCTGTCGGTGGCGAGCTTGATTATCTCGACGAGGGCACGCTATCGGCCGCCATGCGGCAGCGGACCCTGTTCTAGAGCGTTTTCGAGCGAAGTGGATACCGGTTCGCGTGAAGAAAACGCGTCAAAACAAGAATCTCCATCCAGATCTACGGAACGGACGACATGACGAAACTTTTCGCCACACGATGGGCTTTGGCCGCGACGTTGATGCTGCTGGTGACACCGGCCATCGCTGCGCAGCAGGACGACGAGGCGCCGCCGCCCTCGAAGCCCGGCAAGCCGATCAGCGCCGGCGAGGTGCTCTCGGGCGAGCTGAACGCCATGAAGATCCGCGATGCCAAGAATGCCGGCAAGCGGATTGCGATGTACCAGATCACTTCCGAGCCGCGCCGCCTGCCGGCGCCGAGCGGTCTCTGCGATCTCGAGACCGGGCCTGAGACCTTTCAGCTCGTCACCTCCAGCGATGCGCAGGCCTCGCAGTTGAAATCCTTCGTCGGCAAGGAGATCTCGGTCAAGGTGGATGAAGTCGCCTGCGCGAGCGATCCCGGCCAGATGAGCGAAGCCGTGGTGACGAAGTGGAGTTTGGTGAAGAAATAAGGGGTACCGACGGCTCTCCCGTCGTCATTGCGAGCGAAGCGAAGCAATCCAGACTTTCTCCGCGGAAACAGTCTGGATTGCTTCGTCGCAAGAGCTCCTCGCAATGACGAGGAGAGATGTGAGTGTCAAACCCTCACCGGCCCCAGTTCCTCGAAATGCCCGCGCTTCTGCAGCCAGGTCAGCAGCACCAGGCTCGGGATCGCCACCAGCACGCAGATCACGAAGAACAGCGGCCAGCCGGTGAGGTCAGCGACGAACCCGGCGCCTGATGAGAGATAGGTTCGCCCCACCGCCGCAAGTGCGGTGAGCAGCGCATACTGCGTCGCCGTGTGCAGCGGGTTCTGGCACAGCGCCGAGAGATAGGCGACGAAGATCACCGTGCCGATCGCGCTGGTGAAATTCTCCGCGCAAATTGCGAGCGCCAGCGCCCATTGGTTCGCGCCGACGACCGCGAGCCACGCGAAGGAGAGGTTGGCCAATGCCTGCAGCACGCCGCCGATCCAGAGCGAATTTGCCAGCGAGTAACGCCGTGCGACAAAACCGCCGGCAAAGCCACCGATCAAAGTTGCGGCGAGGCCGACGCCCTTCACGATCGCCGCGTAGTCGTTGCGGGTGAAGCCGAGGTCGATCACGAACGGCGCCGTCATCAGGCCGGAGAATGCATCGGTGAACTTGAACAGCACGACGAAAGCAAGTGCGACGAGCGCATCCTTCCGATCCAGGAAATCAATGAATGCACTGGTCGCGGCCCGCGCGATTCGCGTTTCCAGGACGTTGTGAGGAACTATCCGGTGAATCCCGCGCAGCAGCGCCTTGACCCACTCCCTCTCGGGATTCGGATGATAGTCGACGAGGGCATCTTCAGCCTGGCCTGATTGCCCGGGCTCTGTCGCGACGAGCGCCGTGATTGTTCCGATCAGCACCATCGCCGCCATCACCACATAGCCCCACATCCAGGCTGACGGACGTGGAATGCCGCTGCCCTCGAAGCCCGAGACGATGAACAGCGCCCCCGCGGTCGAGACCAGCATACCGATGCGATAGGCTGCGACATAGGCCGCCATGCCGGCGGCCTGCTCGCTTTCGGGCAGGCTCTCGACGCGGAAGGCGTCGACCACGATGTCCTGCGTCGACGATGTCGTCGCCACCAGCAGCGCGCCGAGCGCGACATAGAACGGCGAGCGTGCCGGATCGGTCATGGCCAGCAGCAGGATCGAAATGATCAGCAGCAGTTGCGAGAATAGCAGCCAGCCGCGCCGCCGCCCGAAGGCGCGTGTGAACAGCGGCACATGCATCGCATCCACCAGCGGCGCCCACAGGAATTTCAGCGTGTAGGGCGTGCCGACCAGCGCGAACAGCCCGATGGTCTTGAGATCAACCCCGGCCTCGCGCATCCACACCAGCAGCGTCGATCCTGACAGCGCCAGCGGCAGCCCCGAGGAGAAGCCGAGGAACAGCACGATCAGCACCCGCGGCTGCAGGTAGACAGCCAGGCTGTCGCGCCAGGAGGTCGCAGGGGCATCGGTGCCGGCGGAGGAGGTCGCGTCGGGTGCGGTCATACGGCCGTGTTAGCAGATTCTGACACCACAAGTGAGCTGTCGTGGCCCCGGCCACCCCCGGGGCCGCCCCCCGGGGAATGGGGCCAAATAAATCAAAAAACCGCACAAAAAAAACCCCCCCCGGGGGGTGCACGGGAACACAACCCGCGCGCC
>NZ_JARXWB010000046.1 GCF_029892425.1 Bradyrhizobium sp. BR13661
GCTCGCAAGCTTCTCACCATCCTCAACGCCATGCTCAGGGACCAAAAACCATGGCAACCCGCTTGACAAAGAACACAGTCGCTGAGGAGACCGCGGAGCGGTCGTCTCGAAGGACGAGGCGTGCGCGCAGGTCGCTCAAAATCCTCACATGCGATAGCCCTGCCCGCACGGGGGAAGGGAACGCAGCGGAGCTCGTGGCTGCATTCGTGCGAACGGCGAAGTCGTAAAGCCACGTGAGCCATCTCACATCGCGTGTCTCCCGCCGCCACTAACGTCATCCGCACGTCATCATGGAGACGTGCCATGGCCACCATCGCCGCCGCGAAAAAGTCCCGCTTGCGCAACGCGCTCGAAGGCTTTGCGCTGACCGTGATCCTGCAGAGCTTTCCGACCTTCGCCGCCGCGGCGTTGCTGCTCAAGCTATGCGGCAACCACGACCTCGTCGGCGACCCCGGCGTCGCCATCTTCGTCGCCCTCGCCGCGCTGGCTCACGCGACCGTTGCGGTCACGCTCGGGCCGAGCATTCCGGCGCTCTTCAAGACGCTGTACGAGCCGACATTCTTCGATTGTACCCTGTCGCTCCCCGACAAGATCATGGAATGGCGCACCCACCCCGCCGCCTCGCTGCAACTGCTCGCGATCGTGCTGATGCTGTCGGTGATGGCCGTGGTGACGGCGAGCGTGGGGTGAGGGGGCCATCGCTGACAGAAGCTTCGGCCGGCCCGCGCTGCAATGCGAAAGCCCGCGGACGGGACCAAGGACAAGGACGTCAACTTCTGATAGAATGAGGGAATTGCAAGATTTCCATTTGAGAGGTTGCCATGGCCGCGACCGATTTGACGATTGGCTGGAAGCTGACCAAGCAATTTGAACCGGAGTACTGGTTGAAGCCCGATGCCGCCCCGGGACAGCATTCGCCCGGGAACGTCATCCGCGCCTCGGCCGCAGCGATGGCCAATCACATGGTGATCGTGGCCCAGTCCGGCTCCGGAAAATCCTTCTTTCTCGGCCGCGTTCTCGAAGAGCTTCTGCTCAAGACCCGATCGCGCGTCGTGGTCTTCGATCCCAACTCCGACTTCCGCAAGGTCGCCAAGACCGTGTCGGCTAGGTTCTGGACCGGGAGGCCCAGCCCGACGGAGAAGGAGGGGTACGGCTACGATCGGGACCTGCGCCGCGGCTTTCTTCCGGACGAAGCGTCACGCGAGAGCTTCGCCGAAAAGTGGGACAACATCGAGAAGCTGATCTTCTCCATGCACCCGGACTCCGGTCCGCAACACAAGAAACTCCAGATCGATTGGCCCAACATCTCCATCGACATACTCATGGACGAGATGGACACCACGGTGCAGACAGAGGCCAAGCATTGCCACAACTTCGTGCAGATGGTCAGCGAGCTGATCATCCTGACGAAACCGGAGGCGGTGAAAAAAGCGCAGGACTTCCTCGATATCGCCAAGGAGCTTTGTCAGGCGACGCGAGGTCGAACGGAAATGGAGGTAGGTTATCATCTCAAGGAGAGATTTCCGGTCGATCGCGCGCAAAATAAGGCTCTGCCCAATGTGAAGTGGCTCAAGGTTCTGTTTGAGATGGCTGCGGTTCAATCATCCGCCGGCAGGCAGAATCGCGTCGAGGAGCTGCATCACAGAGCTGCTGTGCATCGGAGCTTCGTCTCCGACGCCACGGAGCGCTTCTATTTCAGCACGGCCTACGCGGTCCAGCAATCCGGCCTGCTGCCCGATAAGATTTCCGAGGCCGCGGATGTGCCCGATGCGCGTCTCCAGGTGATCGACCTGCCGTCCATCGAGGATCCCCGCTTCAGGGATCTGACCGTCGACGCGTTGATCGAGCTCGAATGGAAGCGTGCGCGGCGCAACTGGCACGACGCCTTAAGAAAGGCTTCGAAGGACGACGACCGGGTGCCGACCTTCATCGTCGTCGATGAGGCCCACAATCTGCTTCCGTCCCATGCGGAGACGCCCACCCAGAAGTGGCTTCGCGAGCGCTTCCGGCGCGTGGCGGCGGAGGGCAGGAAGTTCGGCCTGTTCCTGATCCTTGTTAGCCAGCGACCAGACAAGCTGGACGCGATGGTGGTCTCGGAATGCGAGAACAAGGCCGTCATGAAGATCGGGACTCAATCGGTCCTGGACACGACCGTCGCAATTCTCGGTCTCGGTGATATTGCGAACAAAGCCAAGGAGTGTCTCGAGTTCGATGTCGGGCGCGCGCTCATCGTCGGGCCATGGGCCGGCGAGCCGGCCTACGTGTACGGCGGCGCGCGCCGCACCGAGGAGGGCGGACGCAATTTACAGTCAGACTTCTGGGCCAGGGCGCCTGAGCCACCCGCAAAGCCAGCGCCGCCTCCACCAGCTCCGGCCGCAAAGACGCCAGCCAAACCGGCAAGCAGCAAGCCGTCCGCTCCTCCGCCGCCCCCAAAGGACGGCAAGAATTCGTCGCCGCCTAAGGAAGGGCTGTAGGTCGATGCCGGGCTGGCGGGTTTGGCCTTACGCGCCGGAGGGCCTGTATCGCTGAGTACGAAGTCGCCGGCGCTCTCGAGACTATCTGCAAGCCGAGCTTCTTCGACACCACGCTGCCGCTCTCCGACGAGATTGCCTGCTGGCGCACCGGCCCGATCCCTCACTGCACCTCGTGCCGATCGTGCTGCTGCCGTCGATAATGATGGGAGATGACGGCTAGGGTGGGCTGCGCGCACGCTGGCAGCTCTCTCAAACCATATCCTTGAGCCACCTTTCACCCGGTCAACCACGCCGCAAATCCCGTCACAAGTCCCGCGCCGGCAAAGCGTCGGGCGCGCCACAGCAGAGCTCCCACGATGGCACCGATCAGAGCGCAGGCTCGATCAGGCTGACGGAGTCGTTGAGAATGCCGATGTCCACGGCTACGCTACCTCTTCTTCCACCCCCCGCGCCGCCCCGGCATCCCGCCCGTCGACTTCGGCGCTGGTCCGAACTCCGGCCCCGACTGCCGCGAGTCCGTCGGCTGGATGATCCGGCTGTTTCCGCCGAACGGTTTTGACGGCAGCGTCTGGTTCGCGCGATAGGGCAGTGACTCCGGGCCGTGCATCTCGTCGAGATGCGGCTTGTGCACTTTCGAGCCGCTGCCGCCGCCGCTCGCCTTCAGCGCGGAGCTCACGGTCTTTTTCTTCATCGCACTGACGGGCAAATTGGCGGCATCGCCGTATTTCCTGGTGCCGGCATAGGCGCCGGCCTTGCCCGCCACGATGCGCTGCTTGGCGGTGGGATCGTCGACCACCGCGAGCTCGGTGGCGCGCAGGCGTTTGACTTCGTCGCGCAGGCGCGCGGCTTCCTCGAAGTTCAGGTCGGCTGCGGCCTCGCGCATGCGGGTCTCCAGATCGGCGAGCACGGCTTCGAAATTGTGGCCGATCGAGATGACGTCCTCGGTCATGTCATGGCCACCGACCTCGACCAGCACGTGGTCGCGCTCGTAGACGGAGTTGAGGATGTCGCCGATCTGCTTCTTCACGCTCTCCGGCGTAATGCCGTTGGCATTGTTGTACTCGACCTGCTTCTCGCGGCGCCGGTTGGTCTCGGCGATGGCGCGCTCCATCGAGCCGGTCATCTGGTCGGCATAAAGGATCACCTTGCCGTCGACGTTGCGCGCGGCGCGGCCGATGGTCTGGATCAGCGAGGTCTCGCTGCGCAAAAAGCCTTCCTTGTCGGCGTCGAGAATGGCGACCAGCGCGCATTCGGGAATGTCGAGGCCTTCGCGCAACAGGTTGATGCCGACCAACGCGTCGAAGGCGCCCAAACGAAGATCGCGGATGATCTCGATACGCTCGATGGTGTCGATGTCGCTATGCATGTAGCGGACACGAATGCCCTGCTCATGCAGATATTCGGTGAGGTCCTCCGCCATGCGTTTCGTGAGCACCGTGATCAGCGAACGATAGCCGGCTTGAGCTGTGGCGCGCACCTCGCCGACGAGATCGTCGACCTGGGTGCGGGCCGGCCTGATATCGACGGGCGGATCGATCAAGCCTGTCGGGCGGATGACCTGCTCGACGAACACGCCGCCGCTTTCATTCAGCTCCCAGCTGCCTGGAGTCGCCGACACCGCGACCGTCTGTGGCCGCATCATGTCCCATTCCTCGAAGCGCAGCGGGCGATTGTCCATGCAGGACGGCAGGCGGAAGCCGTATTCGGCCAGCGTCGCCTTGCGGCGGAAGTCGCCGCGGAACATGCCGCCGATCTGCGGCACCGTGACGTGGCTTTCGTCGGCGAACACCAGCGCGTTGTCGGGGACGTATTCGAACAGCGTCGGCGGCGGCTCGCCGGGCAGGCGGCCGGTGAGGTAACGCGAATAATTCTCGATGCCGGCGCAGCTTCCCGTCGCCTCCATCATCTCGAGATCGAAGGTGGTGCGCTGCTCCAGCCGCTGTGCTTCCAGCAGGCGCCCCTGGTTGTTGAGCTGGTCGAGCCGCATCTTCAACTCGGACTTGATCGACTTGATCGCCTGCACCAGCGTCGGACGCGGCGTCACATAGTGCGAGTTGGCGTACATCTTGATGAATTCGAGCTCGTCCTGCTTGTGGCCGGTGAGCGGATCGAACTCCTCGATGGTCTCGATGGTGTCGCCGAACAGGTTCACGCGCCAGGCGCGGTCTTCATAGTGCGCCGGGAAGATGTCGATGACGTCGCCGCGGACACGGAACGTGCCGCGGGTGAAATCGGCCTGCGTGCGCTTGTACTGGAGCGCGACCAGGTCGGCGATCAGCTGGCGCTGGTCGATGCGCTCGCCCTTCTTCAGCGCGAACGTCATCGCGGTGTAGGTCTCGACCGAGCCGATACCATAGATGCAGGACACCGAGGCGACGATGATGACGTCGTCGCGTTCGAGCAGCGCGCGCGTTGCCGAATGGCGCATGCGGTCGATCTGCTCGTTGATCGACGAGTCCTTCTCGATATAGGTGTCGGTGCGCGGAACGTAGGCTTCCGGCTGGTAATAGTCGTAGTACGAGACGAAATACTCGACCGCGTTATCAGGAAAGAAGCTTTTGAACTCGCCATAGAGCTGGGCAGCCAGCGTCTTGTTCGGCGCCAGGATGATGGCGGGCCGCTGCGTCTTCTCGATCACCTGCGCCATGGTGTAGGTCTTGCCCGAGCCGGTGACGCCGAGCAGCACCTGCGAGCGGTCGTTGCGCTGGATGCCCTCGACCAGCTCGGCGATCGCGGTCGGCTGGTCGCCCCGCGGCTCATAATGGGACTTAAGCTCGAACCGCACACCGCCTTCGGACTTTTCCGGGCGCGGGGGCCGGTGCGGGGTCCACACCTTGGTGGAGCCGTCGTCCTTGCGGAACTCCGGGCGGCCCTCGCGGATCAGCGATTCCAGCGCGTCGGCGGTGGCCTTGACGCCGAGCGCTTCCATCTTGGTGCGGGGCGGACGTGCCAGCGCCTCGGCATCGTCCTTCTCCGTGGGAAGGCCGAGCTGGCGGGCCAGTTCCGGATCGAGCGTCGGGATCGTGGCCGCAGTTCCGTAATTGGCCTGCGGCGCCTCGTCGAAGCCGCCCTCCGTCAATGCGCGTGCCCCCGCCGGCTGCGGATTGGGCCGCAGCGGCATCGGCCGCGTCTGATCCTGCGGAAACTCCTTCGGCGTCGAGGCGCGCGCCCGATGCGCGGCGGCCTCGCCTCCGGCACGGCGATCGCGCGAATTGTCCGGTGGCGGCTGCAGCCCGGTTCCCGATCCCAGCCCGGCATCGCCGCGATTGATCGCGGGATTGAGCAATTCGGCCAGCGCCGGCCCGATCGGCTGCACATCGGGCCGATGTGCCTTCGAGTTCGGTGCCTTGGTTTTAGGGGATTTTGGGGGAGCAGGTTTCTTCGCCATGAAGCGAATATGGGACGAGTCCGCCCTTCAGAAAAGGGCGAATACCTGTCCCTGCGCAGGCTGCTGACAGCAGGTTGGCAGCAGCCTGAAGGTTCGCCCCGCGTTCGGTCCTAGTTAGCGACCATGGCGTGATCGGCGAGGTTCACAGTCACCATATCATAGCGAGACTGAGCCAGCGTGCGCACGCCGACCTGGTGGAAGCCGATCTTCAGCTCCTCCTTGTCGACGTGAACGCGCAGATAGCCGTAATTCTGGTCGTCGTATTTCTCGAGCAGGAGCTGCTTGGCCCATGATGGCCGATGCCTGCCCTCGAGATATCCCACATCCGTGCCGGCGTTCGGCTCCTGCGCCGGTTGGCCACGCGAGGCCCGCACCAGCGGGTTGACGTTGTGACCGCCGTCGCCGCACACGATGAACGGGACGTCGATCTCCTTGCCGCCGAACTCGACGATCCTTGTATAGCGCTGGTAGTTGTGGGCGTGGGCCGCCAGGAAGGCGTGCGGATAGACGCCTTCGTCGTGGCAGACCTTGTCGATCTGCTGCAGCATCACCGTGCTGGACCCGTGGTTGCCGCCGGTTCCGCCGCCGGTGGCCGGCGGAGAGTAGCTGAATGGCGGGTGATGCGTGGCGAGCAGAACCGCGCCCTTGTAGCTTTCGGCCTTGATCTTCTTCAGCTGCGCGCGGAGGAAGTCGATCTGGACGTTGGATACGGTCGGCCACTTCCCGTCGAGATTCGAGATCACGCCGGGGTCTTCCAGCGCGTTGCTGAATAAGCCGATGATGCGGACGAAGGGAGCGTCGAGGGTGAAATAGACCCCGGGCTGGAGCATCCCGGTGCGATGCAGCGACCGCGCCTCCGCGGTGATGCCGAACTTCTGCGCGCAGAAATTGCGCTGGAAGATCGCCAGCGGCTCTTCCCCTTCCGGCGTATTCGGCACCACGAAGGAGTCGTGATTGCCGGGGATCGCGAAGATCGGGGCGGGATAATTGCGGAACGGCTCGTAGAACTGATCGTAATAATATTGCGCCTCGCCGAAATCGTAGACGACGTCGCCGAGATGGAACAGGAAGGCCGGCCGGTTGCCGCCCGTCGACGAGGCGGCATCGAGCGTCACCTGGTCGGAGACATGCAACTCGTTGGAATATTTGCGGACGTTCGATGCGCCGGAATCGCCGAGCGCGTGAAAGATGATCTTGCCGGCATCCTCGATCAGCTTGGTGACCGCGGGGCCGTGGCTCCCATAGGCGACGGCAAGCGGAACGACGGCATCGACGGCCGCGCGCGATGGCGGAACCGCAACGACGTCCTTGGTCAGGAGGTCACCGATCTCCTTGTACAATTGCCCATCGCTCGGATGCGCTGTCGCGAAGCCGTTCGGATCCGGCAGCTTGTCGGTTTCGCCGAAAATGGGTTCGTGAAAAATCGGGTCGGGAAGGTGGGTGTGAGAGTGTCTGGCCATTGCAGGATCTCCATGTCCGACAGGTCAGAAGCGTATTTTATGATTGTTACAACCTTGAGAAGACCGCCATAGAATCGTCCGGTGCCGGCATCAGCCGGCTACCGCCGCGGTCGCGGCCGGGAGCATTACGCCGCCGGCAGCGGCCCGTCGCCGTCCACGACGGTCACATGCGGCTCGAGGATGTCGAGATGGATGCTGCTGCAATCGGTGCAGCGCATGGCCCAGTATTCGCACCCGGCTCGGCCGCCGATCACGCGGAGCACCGCGAGATCGCCGTCGCATTCCGGGCATATGGCCAGCACCTTGCGGGAATAAATTCTCGGCTGCGAAGGGTCTTCGTATTCGATGACTGACATGAACCGGCTTCCCCTAATGTCCTTCAGCCTTGTTGCGATCTCGCCTGCCTATTCGTCGTCGGCCTCGTCGGCGTGCCGGCGGAAGCGGTCGATGTGATGCTTGGCGTCGGCGATGGCCGCATCCCGATCGGGCCAGGCGAAGCCGACTTCCATGGTCGGAAACAGCACGCCGTCGATGGCAACCGGGCTGAAATCGGCACGGCGGATCCGCGCGTGCCACAGTCCCTTGCCAGCTTCGAAGGATTCGATGTCAAAGCCGTCGTAAAGGGTCGTCATGTGTAGTCCCCAAATGCTCAGATGTCGTCGGAGGGTTAGAGGACCACGATTGCCGATTTCGATGTGTGAAGCGGTTCACAAGCGGCCGGCTTTTTCAGCCGTATCTAGCCCCGTCCGGCGGCGCGTCCGGACCGCCGCGGGCGCGCTGCGGGTTCTGCCGCCGCCCGCATGATCCAGCGGCGAAACGCGGCAAAATCGCGCTGTTCGGTCTGAAAGCTGCGGTAAAGCAGGTACCAGCGCATGCCTTTTGGCACCGAGAGGTCGAACGGCGCGACCAGCCGCCCGGCCGCGAGGTCGTCGTCGATATAGGGCCGGATGCCCATGGCGATGCCGAGCCCGTCGGCGGCGGCCTGCAGCGCCTGGCCGTAAAACTGGAACTCGGGCCCGCGCGGACTGATGCGGGCGAGGTTCGCGGCCTTGAGCCAGATCGGCCAGTCCTCGGGCGAATGTTCGACGCGGATCAGGCTGGGGCCCCTCAGATCGGCCGGCCGCTTCAGGCTGGCGGCGAGGCGGGGCACGCAGACCGGCGTCAGGTCGCCGGCGAACAAGGGTTCGGCGACGAGCCCCGGCCAGTCGCCGGTGCCGAGCTTGATGCCGCAGCTCCAGTCCTCGCCGAACGGCACCGACGCGCCGCCGGTGGTGAAGCGCACTTCGATGTCGGGTTCTTCGTTGCGGAACTCCGACAGCCGCGGGATCAGCCAGCGCATCGCAAAGGTGTGGCCGACGCCGATCGTGAGCACGCGCAGGCTTGAGGGCGCCGTCACCTGCGCGGTGAGGCTGGCGAGCGCATCGAAGATCGGCGTCAGCCCGCTCTGATAGGCGCGGCCTGCCTGCGTCAGCACGAGCTTGTTGGCCTTGCGCTCGAACAGCGCGACGCCGAGCCGCTCTTCGAGCAGATGCACCATGCGGCTGACGGCAGCCGCCGACACGCTCAGCTCGAGGCCGGCGGCAGCAAAGCTGCCGGTCCGCGCCGCCGCCTCGAATGCCTTGATGCCGTTGAGAAAGAGCAGTCGCCGCAAATGCAAGGCCCTTATACAAGACCCTCAGGAAAGCTGAGGCCAGGCCAAGATAACTCAGTTTGCGAGAACAGGGCAAGCGAGGCACAAATATCCTCGTAATTCATGCTGATTTGTTTCTTCGCCTCTCCCCGCAAGCGGGGCGAGGGGGAATGAGCAGTTTGCGTCCCTTACTCGCTGACAGGAGCTTTTCCTCGTGACGCCCATCATGATCGCTGCCCTCGGATTGCTGATGGTCGCCACCGCGTTCCTGTCGGGGCTGTTCGGCATGGCGGGCGGCCTGATCCTGATCGGCGTGTTGCTGGCCCTGATGCCGCTGCCGACCGCGATGGTGCTGCATGCGATCACGCAGATGGCCTCGAACGGCTGGCGCGCTTTGTTGTGGCGCAAGCATATCCGCTGGCGGCCGGTCGCGAACTACATGGTCGGCGCTGCCATCGCGCTCGCGGCCTGGTCGCTGACCCGTTACGTGCCCGACAAGCCGATGGCGCTGCTGATGTTGGGTGCCACGCCGTTCATGGCGCGGCTGCTGCCTGCGAATATCAAGCCCGATCCTGACAGGCTCTGGCAGGGCACCGTCTATGGCACGATCTGCATGGGCCTGATGCTGATGACGGGCGTGTCGGGCCCGCTGCTCGACACCTTCTTCCTCGGTGGCGATTTCGGCCGCCGCGAGAAGGTGGCGACGAAGGCGATGTGCCAGCTCGTCAGCCACTTCACCAAGCTGATCTATTTCGGCGGCATCATCGACCAGGCCGCGAGCCTCGATCCCGTGCTCGCCGGCGTCGCAATTCTCGCGTCGATGCTCGGCACCACGCTGGCCCGCCGCATCCTCGAAGCCATGACCGACCAGCAATTCGTCGCCTGGTCGAACAAGCTGATCACCACCATCGCCTGCTATTACATCGCCTATGGCGGCTGGCTGCTGGTTCGCACGCCGGTGCTGGCTGCCTTTACCAAGGGAGGTTTGCAATGAGCTGTAGCGCCGACCCGCTGGTGCTGGACTTCGTCGAATGGATCGCACGCGAGCCGCGCGCCTATGCCGAGGTGATCTCGACCTGGAAAACCTCGTGCCCGCGCCTCACCATCTGGGAGGACGCCGCCGATCGCGGCTTCGTCGCACGCGAGACGCTGCCCGGCCTCGGCCTGGTCATCGCGGTGACGGAAGACGGCGAGCGGCTGCTGCGAACCAATGGGCGGTAGGGTCTCTCCACAACATCATTGCGAGCGCAAGCGAAGCAATCCAGAATGGGAAACCCTCACCCTGAGGAGCGCGCATCTTGCGCGCGTCTCGAAGGGCGAGGCCGAGATCGGGCCTTCATCCTTCGAGACGCGCGTTTCGCGCTCCTCAGGATGAGGATCTGGCAGGGCAAGGATCTTCCATGTCGCTCAAACTCTACGAACTCGTCGGCACCGATGCCGCGCGCCCGTTCAGCCCCTATTGCTGGCGCACGCGGATGGCGCTGGCGCATAAGGGGCTGACGGCGGAATCGCTGCCCTGGCGCTTCACCGAGAAGAGCGCGATCGCGCCGCACGGTTCGGAGAAAGTGCCGGTGCTGCTGCATCACGACAAGCCCGTGGTCGATTCCTGGGCGATCGCCAATTACCTCGAAGACAATTTTCCCGACAGACCGTCGCTGTTCGGCGGCGAGGGCGGGCGCGCCATGGCACGCCTGATCAATGCGTGGGGCGACATCGCCATCGTCGGCGGCATCTTTCCGCTTGTTATCGCCGACATCCCGAACAATCTGGCCGAGGTCGATGCCGCCTATTTCCGAAGGTCGCGCGAGGCACGCTTCGGCGGCAAGACGCTGGAAGAGATCATGTCGAGCCGCGATACCGCCGTCGTCGCATTCCGCAAATCGCTGGAGATCATGCGGCAGACCTTCAAGACGCAGCCCTATCTCGGCGGCGCTGCGCCGAACTATGCCGACTACATCGTGTTCGGCGGTTTTCAGTGGGCGCGCGTGACCAGCCCCTTCAAGCTGCTTGAGTCCGATGATGCCGTCTACGCCTGGCGCGAAAAGCTGCTGGATGCGTTCGACGGCATGGCGCGGAAGTCGCCGGGGCATGCGGTGTAATTGTCGCGCACACTCTCTCCTCGATGTCGTCCCGGCGAAGGCCGGGACCCATACCGCGTGATCTGTCGGACGTGATCGGTAGGAGTACCGAACGGTGAGTCCTCGCCAAACCTCTGCCTGTGGTTATGGATCCCGGCCTTCGCCGGGACGACACCGAGGATGTGGTCGTCCTCTCGCATCTATCTAGCAGCGCTCGCCTCCGCCGCCGCCTTCCGCAAACAGTCCCGGCACAGGCAATCCTCGCCCTTGAGCGGCATCGGCAGCTTGGCCGTCTCCTCCGCGCACCAACAATTGCCCGACACATCGCAGCCGAACTCGGTGCCGCAGCGGGAGCAGTTAAGGCGGCGCGGGACCAGTTGCGGAATCGTGATTTCTTTCGGATTTGTCATGATTTACGTCGAAGCTTCGCCGTCATTTTCATGTCGGGTTCATCTCTCGTCACGGTATATTAGGCGCCGCGCTGAGGCTCGGAAAGCTGTTCATGACGGCGCGGAGGACAAATCGATGGCCCGCGATTCGCAAGCCGCTCTCGTCGCGCTCAACCGTTTCGGCTTCGGCCCCCGTGGCGGCGCATCCGGCGATCTCGTCAATGCGGCCTCCGATCCCCGCGGATTCGTGAAGGCGGAGCTGGCGCGCCCCTCGGGTGTGCTGCTGGAGGCGCCCGGCCTGCAATCGACGCCGCAGCTCGGACAGGCCGTGTTCGCCTATCAGGACCAGGTCAAGCAGGCGCGCGAGGCGGCCAAGGAAACAGCCAAGGCCGCCACGCCGACCGAGGCGCCGGCGCCGCAGTCGCCCGCTGATCCGAAGCCCGACAACCAGTTGCGGCGCAATCTCTCGCTCAACACGGTCGCGAGCGAGATCGCCGGTCAGCAGATGGCTGACGCGAAGCAGGCCGACACCGCGATGAAGCCTGACGGTGCGCAAGCCAATGCTGCCGCGCCGGCTGCTGCCAAACCGGCGCAGCCGCTCAACGTGATCCAGAAAACGTTTCGTGCCGAGGCGCTGGCACGGCTGCAGCGCGCGATGCTGGTCGATTGCGGCTTCACCGAGCGCCTCGTGGTGTTCTGGTCGAACCATTTCTGCATCTCCGCGAGCAAGGGCGAGCTGGCGCGGATGTGGGCCGGCGCGTTCGAGCGCGAAGCGATCCGCCCGCATGTGCTCGGGCGCTTCGCCGATATGCTGAGGGCGGTCGAGCAGCATCCGGCGATGCTGTTCTTCCTCGACAACCAGCAATCGCTCGGACCGGATTCGCGCGCGGGCCAGAACCGCAAGCGCGGACTGAACGAAAATCTCGCGCGCGAGATCATGGAGCTGCATACGCTGGGCGTCGGCGGCGGTTACACGCAGGAGGATGTCACCTCGCTCGCGCGCATCATCACCGGCTGGACCTTTGCCGGCCGGCAGGGGCAGTTAGGGGCGCCCGGCTCCTTCGTGTTCAACGCCAATGCGCATCAGCCCGGGCCGCAACAACTGCTCGGCAAGACCTACGAGCCAAACGGCCTTGCGCAGGGCGAGGCCGCGCTCGCCGACATCGCGCGTCATCCCTCGACCGCGAATTTCATCGCCACCAAATTTATCAGGCACTTCGTCGCCGACGATCCGCCGCCGGCGCTGGTGGCGCGGCTCCGCGACGTCTTCGTCAAGACCGACGGCGACCTCAAGGCGCTTGCGACGGCGCTCGTCGATTCCGACGAGGCGTGGAAGGCGCCGCTGACCAAGATGCGCTCGCCTTACGATTTCCTGGTCGCGAGCGGCCGGCTGCTCGCGCGCGTGCCGGAGGATCCCGGCGGATATCTCGGCAATCTGAACCTGCTCGGCCAGCCGCTGTGGACACCGGCCGGCCCCAACGGCTTTCCCGACACGGCTGCGGCCTGGGCCGCGCCCGAGGGCATGAAGCTGCGGCTCGACATCGCTTCGCAGATGGGGGCGCGGCTCGGGCCCAACATCGATCCGCTCGACCTCCTGGAATTCGCAGCTGCGGACGCGGCCTCGGTCGAAACGCGCAAAACCATCGAGCGTGCGGAATCGCGCCAGCAGGCGCTGGCGCTGCTCTTGATGTCGCCGGAACTGCAGAGGAGATGATCATGATCGACTGCGTCGAAAACCGGCTTCTCACCTCGCGCCGCGGCCTGCTGCTCGGCGGCGCCGCCTTTGCGGCCTGGGCTTATTTGCCGAAATTCGCGCGCGCCGCCGACGGACGCGACCCGCGGCTGGTCGTCGTGATCCTGCGCGGCGCGCTCGATGGGCTCGCTACCGTCGCGCCGATCGGCGATCCTGACTATGCCGGCCTGCACGGTTCGATCGCGCTCACCGCGGATGGCGCGCATCCCGCGTTGATGCTCGACAGCTTCTTCGGTCTGCATCCGTCGATGCCGGAATTCGCGCGGATGTACCGCGCCCAGCATGCCGCCGTGATCCACGCCGTCTCGACGCCTTATCGCGATCGTTCGCATTTCGACGGCCAGGACGTGCTCGAAAGCGGCTATGCCGGCCCGGGCCGCGTGCAATCCGGCTGGCTCAACCGCGCGCTCGAAGCGCTGCCGCGCGGCGAGCGCGTGTCGAGCGGTCTTGCGATCGGCCCCACCACGCCGCTGGTGTTGCGCGGCAATGCGCCCACCGTCGGCTGGGCGCCGGTCGCGCTGCCGCAGGCCGATGACGACACTGCGATGCGCCTCGTCGATCTCTACCGTCATCGCGATCCCGCGCTGGCGTCGGCGCTGACGCAGGGCCTGCAGCTGGAGAAGGCTGCGAGTGGCGACGACATGAAACCGAAGCCCGGCAATCAGGTGGCGCAGATGCGCCAGGTCGCGCGCGGCGCCGCGAAACTGATGGCCGCCGATGACGGTCCGCGCATCGCCGCGCTCGCTTTCGACGGCTGGGACACGCATGCCAATGAAGGCGGTCCGGTCGGGCGGCTCGCCTTCCTGCTCGGCGGTCTCGACGGCGCGCTGGCCGAATTCGAAAGTGGTTTGGGCGAGCGCTGGCGCGACACCGTCGTCGTGGTCGCCACCGAGTTCGGCCGCACCGCGCGCATCAACGGCACCGATGGCACCGACCATGGCACCGGCACCATCGCGCTGCTGGCCGGCGGCGCCGTGAAGGGCGGTCGCGTCATCTCCGACTGGCCCGGCCTCAAGCTCGCCAACCTCTTTGAGGCCCGCGACCTCAAGCCCACCACGGACCTGCGCTCGGTGATCAAGGGCGTGCTGCAGGGCCAGTTCGGCCTCTCGGACCAGGTGCTGGCGCAGACGGTGTTTCCGGATAGCGCCAGCGCAAGGCCAATGAAGGGGCTGGTTGCCTAATCCGGAGCCGTCATTCCGGGGCGCGCGTAAGCGCGAACTATGGTGCGCAATTGCGCACCTGAGAATCCATCCCTCGATACGTTCCGCTGCAAAACGGATTGCGGGCCCGCGCCTTGCGGTGCGTCCCGGAATGACGACATGATGAGCCGAACACGAGGAGATCACCCCCAATGTACATCGCCATGAACCGCTTCCGCGTCGCCAAGGGCTCCGAGTCCGCCTTCGAGCAGGTCTGGGCGTCGCGCGACACGCATCTCGACAAGGTGCCGGGATTCATCGAATTTCATCTGCTGCGCGGTCCGGAGCTTGAGGACCACACGCTTTACGCCTCACATACCGTGTGGGCCAATCACGCCGCGTTCGAGGCCTGGACCAAGTCGGAGGCGTTCCGCGCGGCACATGCCCGCGCCGGCGACAACAAGCCGCTCTATCTCGGCCATCCCCAGTTCGAAGGCTTTGAGGTGATGCAGACAGTCGGGCGCGGCGCCAAGTAACCGCGTCTTCGACCTCATCCCAGCGTGATCTTGTCGATCTCCGCCATCTCCTCGGCCGTGAGCTGCCAGGCGATCGCCTTGACGTTCTGCTCGACCTGCTCGGTGCGGGTCGCGCCGGCGATCACGCTCGACACCTGCGGACGCGCGGCGAGCCAGGAGAAGGCGAGCTCGAGCATCGAATGGCCGCGCGATGTCGCGAAGGCCTGCAGCTTCTCGACGATGTCCTCGTTGCGCGGCGTGACGTAGCGGTCGCGCAGCCGCGGTGTCTGGCCGAAGCGCGTATCGCCAGGCGCGGCCTCGCCCTTCCTGTACTTGCCGGTCAAAAGTCCGCTTGCGAGCGGGAAGAACGGCAGCAGGCCGAGCTTGTATTCCGTTGCTGCCGGCAGCAGGTCCTTCTCGATGTCGCGCACGACGAGGGAATATTCGTCCTGGCAGGAGACGAAGCGGCTGACATTCATCGCGCGTGCGACATATTCCGCCTCGGCGATCCGCCAGGCCGGAAAGTTCGAATTGCCGATGTAGCGCACCTTGCCCTGCCGGACGAGATCGTCCAGCGCGCGCAGGCTCTCCTCGATCGGCGTCAGCGGGTCGTAATCGTGCTGCTGGTAGAGATCGATGTAGTCGGTCTTCAGCCGCTTCAGGCTCGCTTCCACCGCGTCCATGATGTAGCGGCGCGAGGCGCCCTGCTTGGTTCCGTCCTCGGTCATTGGTTTCGAGTATTTCGTCGCCAGCACGATGTCCTTGCGGCGGTCCCCCAGCACGGCGCCGAGCACGTTTTCCGAGCCGCCTCTGTTCGAGTAAATGTCGGCGGTGTCGAACAGCGTGATGCCGAGATCGAGCGCGCGGTGGATCACCTTGCGCGAGGCTTCGAGGTCGATGCGCTGGCCGAAATTGTTGCAGCCGAGCCCGACCGCGGACACGCGCAGGCCGGAGCCGCCGAGATTACGAATTTCCATGGGAGATCCTGTCAAAGAAAGCAGACGGCCATTGTGACCGCAGTGCGACGCAGCGGCAAGCGCCTGCCTGCGTTGCAGCCATGCTGCCGAAGACTTGCGCGCAAAAAAATGCGGCCCCTGTCAGACGCGGCGACTGACGGGGACCGCTTGGGGCGCTTGATCGGTGACGGGGGGCCTGATCAGACGCACGTGCAAGATAGTCCCGGTGTGTTACGCGCCGGTGACATCAAGAGTTATCCACAGGGCATCCGGCCCCGCGGGCCGTCAGAAGATCTTGCGATAGACGATGAAGCCGGAGCGCTCCGCGACCTTGTCGTACAGGCTCTGCGCCGTGGTGTTGGTCTCATGCGTCTGCCAGTAGACCCGCGGCGAGCCCGCGAGTTTCGCACGTTCATACACGCCATGGATCAGCGCCGAGCCGACGCCCTTGCCGCGTGCGGCCTCGTTCGTGAACAGGTCCTGCAGATAGCACGACGGCTCGATCGCGGTGGTGCTGCGATGGAACAAATAGTGCGTGAGCCCGAGCAGCTTGCCATCGCTCTCGGCGACCAGCGCATGCACCGGTTCATAGGCATCGAAGAAGCGCTGCCACGTCATTTCAGTGATCTCGGGCGCGAGCGCGGTCGGACCGGAGCGGCCGTAGAAGGCGTTGTAGCCGTCCCACAGCGGCAGCCATTGATCGTAGTCCTGCCGGGTGACGGGGCGAATGGTGAGCGACATCTGGGAAATCCGCGGGTCGAAGTACCGATGAGGCATCCTTCATACGGGATGATCGCGGTGCGGATCAATCGTGCCGTCGCGCATCACTCCGCGACGCGCAAGTGGCGGATCAGCTTCCGCGCCGTGGGATCGCGCAGCGAGCGATAATAGTCGGCGCGATCAGGCGCGTCGGTGTGGCGCACGAGGTCGGTCACCGGCGTGGTGCTCAGCATGCGGCCGCCGTCGGGCAATGCGGTGCAGACGAAACGCAGCACCTCGCCGTTGCGCAAGGCGATATTGATCGGTGTGGCATCGCCGATCCGAACCATCTCCATGCGCTGCGCGATGAACAGGCCCAGCTCATCCTCCGGCAGATCGAAGGCGTCGGTATCGCGGCCGTGATACATCAGCGCGATGAACGGCGGCTTGTCGTCGGCCTTTTCGTCCGGCAGCGCGAAATAGTCGCGGAAGGCGCGGTTGATGAACTCGGCCCGCGTCTCGGCATCGAGCAGCACGATGCCGATATCGACCTCGTCGAGTGCCGCCGACAGCCGTACGGCAAGGGCGTGGCTCTGGCGCTCGGCCGCAAAGTTGTCGAGCAGCCGCTGGCGTATGAGGCCGGTGATGCCTGCGGTGCCGAACGCCGTCACGGCGAGGAGCCCGACCAGATCGGCGGCGGCATGGAACGGCATGGCACGGTGGCCGAAGAAGAACAGCGCTGCACCCGCCACGGCGATGGCTGCGCTGGTCATGGCGGAGGCGAAGCCCGACAGCGCGCCGGCAATCGCGACGACACAGACGAACAATGGCGCTGGCGAGGGAAGGGGAGCGAAGCGATCGAGCAGGATTAACAGCAGCGCGATCGCTGCAGTCAGCAAGGGACCTGAGATGGCACGCCATCCGAACCGCATGGGCCTCGCTCATTCCTCCCTGAACGAGATAAGGCCGTCAGACTGACCGATGGTTGTGCGAGCGCAAGGCGATTTCGCACGGCGCGCTTAAGCGGCGCTTGCGGGCCTGCCCAAAGCTTTCAGATGATTTTAGACCAAATGCGTGTGTTCGACGCGCTGTTGCCAAGTCTGTTTATTCGAAGTCGGCTTATTCGAAATCGGCTCATTCCAGGTCGGCGCATTCCATGTCGACGTCCCCGGGCTCTTGCGGGTGCCGACGAAAATCAACAGCGATGCCGCGACCAGAATGGCCGCAGTCAATGTGATTGCAACGATGAACACTGGCGATTTCATCGATGTCCCGTCGCGATGCCATCAGGCGCGGGGCCGCGCGGCACCTTGAAGGCCAGTCAGGATGAAACGGGGATCAGACCGGCAGGCCCATCGCCATGGTTGCCTTGGTCGACAGCACTGTGAGGGTGACGATCAGGCACAGCGAGATGGCGGCGACGGCGAGCGAAGCCGCGACCGCGTTGGTCAGCCGGGAAGACGAGACCGTATCGGTATGGCCCTGAAAGCCGACCGCGCCGGACGCCCGAATCATGGGTCTAAATCCTTCAACGTGCGAGCGAATCACCCGCGACGCCTGACAACTTCACAATTTCAACCGGCAATATTGCGGCGGCGATTGCACCGAACATGGCGGGATTGGGGCAAAGGTTAACGCAACCCCCGCTATTTCTTAACGGTGCACCTGATTTCAGGCACCGGCGGCGATGCTGGCGGAATCGTCGATGTCGGCAGGACGCCAGTCCATCGCCACGAAGCCCGGCGCAGCCTCGACGCGTTTCAGCCAGTCCCGGATTGCCGGGAACGGCGCGAGGTCGAAATCGCAGCGCTCGGCGAGGTGCGTGTAGCCGTACAGCGCGATGTCGGCGACCGTGAGCTGGCGCGCTGCGAAGTAGTCGCAGGTCTTGAGGTGGTTCTCCATCACCTGGAGCGCGCCGTAGCCGCGCTCCATCCAGTCTTCCAGCGCGTGGGTCTGCAGGTCGCGGCCGCCCTTGACCAGCGACAGCCAGAAATAGGCCGCGCCGATATTCGGCTCGAGCGCATGCTGCTCGAAGAACATCCACTGCAGCGCCTCGGCGCGATCGATCCGGTTCTCCGGCGCGAGTGGCGTGCCGACGGCGACGTACCAGAGGATGGCGTTGGACTCCGCGAGAAAGCGGTTGTCGCCGACCTCGAGCAGAGGCACCTGGCCCGACGGATTCTTCGCCAGGAAGTCCGGTGTCTTGCTCTCGCCGCGCAGAATGTCCACCTCGATCGGTTCGTAGGGCACGTTCAACAGCGCCAGCGCAAGGCGGACCTTGTAGCTGTTGCCTGAGCGTTGCATCGAATAGAGCTTGTACATTCTGGGAGTTCGATTCCGAGGGACGAGAAGGTGCGGCGCTTGTCGCCCCGCACCGCGGCTAAACAATGATGCCGATGCGATTTCGCCGCAAGGGCTCCGCAATAGAAAAACTCGAAAACCCTACCGCACTGCAACGCCGGGAAAGATCATGTTCGCGCGACGCTGCAATTCAGATCACGCTTGCGTCAGCATGCACGACTCATCTTTTGCAACGTCAGCTGATCGTCAGTTTCGCGGCGCCTCGACGGCGCAAAATTGCTCCGAGGACAAGCCTTCGCGGATATGAGCGATTTCGAGCGCAAAGTTGCCGATTATTGCGAGAATCGCGCCTGGAAACGCTCCAAACCCGTAAACTTTTCCGGGATCGGGCCGAAGTTTCTTGCGGTGCAGCGGCACACGTTTTAGGGTGGCACCATTCCCACAATCAGAGTCGTGACGACCCAGTTCACGATGCTTGGGTTCACGACACTTGTCAGGAGATGACGATGGCCTTCCTTGCTGCTGCGCTCGACCGTGTGAAGCCGTCCGCGACCATCGCGGTCACGGACAAAGCACGCGCGCTGAAGGCGGCGGGCCGCAACGTCATCGGTCTTGGCGCCGGTGAGCCCGACTTCGACACGCCTGCCAACATCAAGCTGGCGGCGATCCACGCCATCGAGTCCGGCAAGACCAAGTATACCGCTGTCGACGGCATCCCCGAGCTGAAGGACGCGATCATCGCGAAGTTTCAGCGCGAGAACGGCGTCGCCTACAAGCCGAACCAGATCATCGTCGGCACCGGCGGCAAGCAAGTGCTCTACAACGCGCTGATGGCGACCATCAATCCGGGCGACGAGGTGATCATCCCGGCGCCCTATTGGGTCAGCTATCCCGAAATGGTGGCGCTCGCCGGCGGCGAGCCGGTGCCGGTGGTCTGCACCGCAGCTCACGGCTTCAAGCTGCAGGCCGAGGCGCTCGATCGCGCGATCACGCCGAAGACCAAATGGGTGATCCTGTGCTCGCCGTCGAACCCGACCGGCGCGGCCTATACGCGCGCCGAGCTCAAGGCGCTCACCGACGTGCTGGTCAAGCATCCGCATGTGTGGGTGATGACCGACGACATGTACGAGCATCTCGTCTATGACGACTTCCAGTTCACCACCGTCGCGCAGGTCGAGCCGAGACTTTACGACCGCACGCTCACCGTGAACGGCGTGTCGAAGGCCTATTGCATGACCGGCTGGCGCATTGGCTATGCCGGCGGTCCCGCACAGCTGATCAAGGCGATGTCGACCATCCAGTCGCAGTCGACATCGAACCCGTGCTCGATCTCGCAGTGGGCGTCGGTGGAAGCGCTGAACGGTCCGCAGGACTTCATCGCTGCCAACAACAAGGTGTTCAAGGAGCGTCGCGATCTCGTCGTCTCCATGCTCAACCAGGCCAATGGCATCGAGTGCCCGCGCCCCGAGGGTGCGTTCTACGTTTATCCGTCCTGTGCCGGCACGATCGGCAAGAAGGCGCCGTCGGGCAATGTGATCTCGAATGACGAGCAGTTCGTCACCGAGCTGCTGGAGACCGAAGGCGTTGCCGTGGTGCAGGGTTCGGCCTTCGGCCTCGGCCCGGCATTCCGCATCTCCTACGCAACCAAGACCTCCGACCTCGAAGACGCCTGCAAGCGCATCCAGCGCTTCTGCGGCAATCTGCGGTAAGCTCGCAGGTACGATCCGGTATGAAAGGGCCCGCGCAATGCGGGCCCTTTTTCTTTCACGTCTGCGCGATCTGGCAAGCCTACAACTATTGTGGCATAGAACGCCCAGCGGCGTCCCGCCGTGCCCTCTCTGCTCGCATCACATTCATCGCCGGAGACATTTCATGCGCCGCTCACTCGTCCTCGCCGGGATCACCGCTATCAGCCTCGTTGCTTCCGTCGCGGGCGCCAGCGCGCAGTCGTCGCGGATGGTGCAAATCGGCGTGCTCGAATGCCGCGGCGGCGCCAGTGTCGGCTTCATCGTGGGATCGGTGACCAATCTCGGCTGCGTGCTGCGCGCCGACGGTCTGCCCGAGGACCGCTACGTCGCGACGATCCGTAAAGTGGGTATCGACCTGGGCATCACTCAGGAGACGGCGCTGGCCTGGGGCGTGTTTGCGCCGGTCAACCGGCTCGGCCCCGGCGATCTCGCCGGCAATTATGCCGGTGCGCAGGGGAGTGCCTCGGTCGGTGTCGGCTTAGGGGGCAACGTGCTGGTCGGCGGCTCCAACAATTCGATCGCGCTTCAGCCGCTCAGCGTGCAAGGCCAGGTCGGCCTCAACGTTGCGGCTGGCCTTGAGAGCCTGGAACTTCGACCGGGTCGTTGACGTACGACAGACGAGGCTCCCTCTACACCTCTCCTTACCGGGGAGAGGTGGAACACCACGGGGCCATGACCCGACCCGATCTGATCAGGCATTATAAGACTTGGCCTAACTGCCGATGCACCGCAGCGACGTTTGATGCTTGCCAAATCTCGGGGACGGGCAGAGCATCTACGTTTGCCGACCCAATCATGGGCCGAGCTCCAAAACAGGAGGCGGCGAAATGGGACAAGACGTCAGAAGTCCCCGAGGTCCACGGTGCATCGCGCTGGTGGGCCCTTTCCAATCAGGTAAAACCACACTTCTCGAAGCGATCCTGGCGCGCACGGGCGCAATCCCGCGCGCCGGCAGCGTCGACGCCGGAACGTCCGTGGGCGACGCCACGCCTGAGGCCCGTCATCACAAGATGACTGTCGGGCTGACTGCCGCCACCACGAGTTTCATGGGCGACAGCTATACCTTCCTGGATTGTCCCGGTTCCGTCGAGTTCGCCCACGACATGCGCGCCGCGCTTCCCGCGGTCGACGCCGCCATCGTGGTCTGCGAGGCCGACGAGAAGAAGCTGCCGCAGCTTCAGATCATCCTGCGCGAGCTGGAGGAGCTGAAGATCCCGCGTTTCCTGTTCCTCAACAAGATCGACCGCGCCAACAAGCGCATCCGCGAGACGCTCGCGATGCTGCAGCCCGCCTCGCGCGTGCCGCTGGTGCTGCGCCAGATCCCGATCTGGAAGGGCGAGCTGATCGAGGGCTTTGTCGATCTCGCGCTGGAACGTGCGTTCATCTATCGCGAGCACAAGGCGTCCGAAGTGGTCGCGCTCGACGGCGGCAATCTCGATCGCGAGAAGGAGGCCCGCTTCTCGATGCTGGAGAAGCTCGCCGATCACGACGACGCGCTGATGGAGCAATTGCTGGAAGACATCCAGCCGCCGCGCGATGCCGTGTTCGACGACCTCGCCCGCGAATTGCGCGAAGGGCTGATCTGCCCCGTGCTGCTCGGCGCTGCCGCGCGCGAAAACGGCGTGCTGCGTCTGATGAAGGCGCTGCGCCATGAGGCGCCCGGTATCGAGGAAACTGCAAAGCGTCTCGGTGCACCGGCGAGCAAGGATGCGCTCGGCTTCGTCTTCAAGACGCTGCATTCGCAGCACGGCGGAAAGCTGTCGCTGACGCGGCTGCTCGCCGGCCATCTCGACGACGGTGCCACGCTGCAATCCTCCTCCGGCGGCGTGAGCCGCATCTCCGGCATCCTCGCCGTCAGCGGCGCTTACGACAGCAAGCGTGCCGCGGCCGAAGCCGGCGACACCGTGGCGCTCGCCAAGCTCGATGCGGTCAAGACCGGCGACACGGTCTCGAGCGGCAAGACCGCACCGGCTGCGCTCGCAGCGTCGGAGCCGACGCCGCCGGTGCTTGCTGTGTCCGTTGCGGCCACCGACCGCAAGGACGACGTCAAGCTCGGCCAGGCTTTGATGCGACTGCACGAGGAGGATCCTTCCCTCGTCGTCGTGCAGAACGCCCAGACCCACGACACCGTGCTGTGGGGACAGGGCGAGATGCATCTGCGTGTCGCAAACGAGCGGCTGAGCGATCGCTTCGGCGTCAAGATCTCCTCGCATCCGCCCGCGATCGGCTATCAGGAGACCATCCGCAAGCCGATCACGCAGCGCGGCCGCCACAAGAAACAGTCCGGCGGTCACGGCCAGTTCGGCGATGTCGTGCTCGACATCAAGCCGCTGCCGCGCGGCGAAGGCTTCAAGTTCGCCGAGAAGGTCGTCGGCGGCGCGGTACCGCGCAACTATATCGGCGCTGTGGAAGAGGGGGTCGTCGACGGGCTGGCGCGCGGCCCGCTCGGCTTTCCCGTGACCGACCTTGAGGTGACGCTGACCGACGGTTCCTATCACAGCGTCGACTCCTCCGACCTTGCCTTCCGCACGGCAGCGAGGGTCGGACTCAACGAAGGCCTGCCGCAATGCCAGTCGGTGTTGCTGGAGCCGATCCACGTGGTCGAGATCGTCTGTCCGACCGATGCCACCGCCAAGATCAACGCAATCCTGTCGGCGCGGCGCGGCCAGATCCTCGGCTTCGACACCCGCGACGGCTGGAGCGGCTGGGACTGCGTCCGCGCCATGATGCCGGAAGCGGAGATCGGCGAGCTGATCGTCGAGCTGCGTTCGGCCACCGCCGGTGCCGGCAGCTTCACCCGTCAGTTCGACCACATGGCCGAAGTCACGGGACGTGCCGCCGACCAGATCATCGCCGCGCATCAGCACGCGGCGTGATCCTGTAAGACACCGCGCTCTCACTCCCTCTCCCGCACTCACGGGAGAGGGAGATACGAGGCGATGCCGTCTCCACACGCCATTGCGAGTGCCTCGCCCGCGGTCCCCCCGGCGCCGCCGAATCCGCGGACCAACTTTCGCCTGCTTGACAGGACCGGCCGGACGCGAAATGGATCGCCCTCGAAACACGACCCGAGGGAAGGATGACCACGCCCAAACCGCCCGCAGCCTGTTTGATCGGATGGCCGGCCGCGCATTCGCGCTCGCCGCTGATCCATCATTACTGGCTGCGCACGCTCGGCATCGCAGGCGGTTATGTCATCGAGGCTGTTCCGCCGGATGATTTGCGCGACTTCGTGCTGCGGCTGTCGCTGCGCGGCTTCGTCGGCGCCAATGTCACCATCCCGCACAAGGAAGCCGTGCTCGACCTGTCGGCGCCCGATGCGCGCGCCAGGGCCGTGGGTGCGGCGAATACGCTGTGGTTCGAAGACGGCGAGCTGCGCGCGACCAATACCGACGTCGAAGGCTTTCTCGACAATCTCGACGCCAGCGCGCCCGGCTGGGACAAGGCCGAGGAGGCGCTGGTGCTCGGTGCCGGCGGCGCCTCGCGCGCGGTCGTGTTCGGGCTACTCGAACGCGGCTTCAAGCGCATCAATCTTGCCAATCGCACGCTGGCACGGGCCGAGGCGCTGGCGGCGCAGTTCGGGCCGAACGTGCATCCGCTCGCCTGGGACGGGATCAACGATGTCCTGCCGCGGGCAAGACTTCTCGTGAACACGACCTCGCTCGGCATGCACGGCCAGGGCGCGCTCGAGGTCGACGTGGCACGCCTGCCGCCGGAGGCCGTCGTCGCCGACCTCGTCTATGTCCCCCTCGTGACGCCGCTGCTCGCGGCCGCCAGGGCGCGCGGGCTGAGGACCGCCGACGGGCTCGGCATGCTGCTGCACCAGGCCGTGCGCGGCTTCGAGCTGTGGTTCGGCCGGAGGCCCGAGGTGACCGCAGAGCTGCGCGCGCTGGTCGAGGCCGATCTCACAAAGACTTGAGAGAATAGCCGGGTGCCTCCGGAGTTCTATCCCCGTGGGGACAATCGGAGACATCAATGACGATCCAACGTGCCAATTTCACGCGTCCGCTCATCGCTGTTGCGATGGTGGCGGCTTCCACCTTCGCCGCCGTCGCGCAACAGGCACCGGTGCCGACCCGCGTGCGCGGCACGATCGAGAGCGTCGATGGCGACACCATGCTGGTCAAGTCGCGCAGCGGTGAGGACGTCAAGCTCCATATCACCTCCGACGCGCGCGTCGTCGGCGTCACCAAGATCTCGCTCGCCGATATCAAGGTCGGCTCCTTTGTCGGCGCCACCACCGTGCCCGGGCCTGATGGCGGCAACAACGCCGTCGAGGTGCACGTGTTTCCAGAGAGCATGCGCGGCACCGGCGAGGGCTCGCGGCCCTACGATCTCAAGCCCAATTCCAGCATGACCAATGCCACGGTCTCGGACAGCGTGGTCGGCAATGACGGCCACACGCTGCTGGTGAAGTACAAGGACGGCGAGAAGAAAGTCTTCGTCTCCGATATGACACCGGTCGTGACCTTCGTTCCCGGCGACAAGTCGGAGCTCAAGGCCGGTGCCAAGGTCATCGCCTTCATGAAGCCATTGCCTGACGGTTCGTTCGAGACCAATCGCGTCAGCGTTGGCCGCGAAGGGCTGACGCCGCCGATGTGATCAGGCGTCCGCGGAATAGCGGCGGTCGCATGGGGTTTGCTGTGATTGATCGCCGTAAACCCTGAAGGGGACAATCATGCCAAACCTGAACAGCTGGCTGCCGCGCATCATCGCGGCAGCCTTCGTCGCCTGCATCGTGACATCGTCCGTCTCGGCGCAGCAGGCGCCGACCGTCCGCATCCGCGGCACCATCGAAAGCGTCGACGGCAGCACACTCGGCATCAAGACGCGCGAAGGCAGCGACGTGAAGGTGCGCATGACCGACAACGTCGCCGTCTTCGCCGTGGTGAAGACGGAACTCGCCGAGATCAAGGCAGGCTCCTATATCGGCGTCACCGCGATGCCCGAGCCCGACGGCACGCAGAAGGCCATTGCCGTGCACATCTTCCCGGAGAACCAGCGCGGCGCCGCCGAAGGTTTCCGTCCCTGGGATGCCCGCGCCAATTCGACCATGACCAACGCCACTGTCGCGCAGACGGTCGGGGGCACCGACGGCCAGCACATCACGGTCAAATACAAGGACGGCGAGAAGAACGTCGTGGTGCCGCCGGACACTCCGATCGTCACCTTCGTCGCCAGCGACAAGTCGGAAGTGAAGCCCGGCGCCAAGCTGATCATTTTCGGCGCGGCGAAGAAGGATGACGGCACGCTCGAAGCGAACCGGGTGAATGTCGGCAGGGATGGAATTACGCCGCCGATGTGACGAGGGCTGATATAGAGCGCAGTTGCCGCGACAACCTCCGCTGTCGTCCCGGATCGGCGCGCGCTTGTGGCGCGCTTGTCCGGGACGACGGTTGTTATTGCAAGGACACCATCGTCGCGGCCTCACACCGCGATAATATGATCGTCGATCTCGTCGATCCGGTTGACGCCGCACAGGCCCATCGTGGTCAGCAGCTCTTTCTGGATGATGTCGATCGCCTTGGCAACGCCGGCCTGGCCGCCGGCTCCCAAGCCATAGGCATAAGCGCGGCCGATCATGCAGGACTTGGCGCCGAGCGCGAGCGCGCGCATCACGTCCTGGCCGGAGCGGATGCCGCCGTCGAACATGATCTCCATCTTGGAGCCGACGGCGTCGACGATCTCCGGCAGCACCTCGATCGAGGATGGCGCGCCGTCGAGCTGACGGCCACCATGGTTCGACACCACCATCGCCTGCGCGCCGGTCTTGGCGGCTTCCTCGGCGTCCTCGACGTCCAGAATGCCCTTGATGATGAGCTTGCCCGGCCAGATGCTCCGGATCCACTCGACATCCTTCCAGTTCAGCGAGGTGTCGAACTGCGAGGCGGTCCACTCCGCGAGGCGGTTGAGGTCCTCTGTGTTCTTCACGTGCCCTGCGATGTTACCGAAGGTGCGGCGCTTGCCCTGCAGCACGCCGGAGACCCAGGCCGGCTTGGTCGCGAAGTCGATGAATTTCGACAGCGTCCACTCGGGGGGGATCGTCATGCCGTTCTTGATGTCGGCATGGCGCTGGCCGATCACCTGCAAGTCGACGGTCAGCACCAGCGCGCTGCACTTGGCGGCGATGGCGCGCTGGACCAGTTCCTTGATGAAGCCGCGGTCCTTCATCACGTAGAGCTGGAACCAGAACGGCTTGTCGACGGCGGCCGCGATATCCTCGATCGAGCAGATCGACATGGTCGACTGCGTGAACGGGATGCCGGCAGCCTGCGCCGCGCGGCAGGCGTGAATCTCGCCGTCGCCATGCTGCATGCCGAGCAGGCCGACCGGCGCCAGCATCAGCGGCATGGTCGATTTCTCGCCGAGGATCGTGGTCGAGGTGTCCCGCTTGGAGACGTCGACCAGGATGCGCTGGCGGAACTTGATTGCTTGCATGTCCTCGCGATTGGCGCGCAGCGTTTCCTCGGCATAGGAGCCGCGGTCGCAATAGTCGAAGAACGCCTTCGGCACGCGGCGCTTATGCAGCGCGCGAAGATCATCGATACAGGTGATGTGCTTCATGAACGTTCCCCGCCAAGTCTTGTCTTAAAGGCGTCTTGTCTTAAGGAGTCTTGTCTCAAGGAGTCTTGCACCGGAAGGTTTAGGGGTCATCTAGCATGGTTGGATGCACAGCCAAATCGTTTGCGAGAGGGGTGCCATGACCAAGCCGCGCACTGGGCCTTCGCCGGAAGAGATCAAGCAGAAGCAGGACCTCGACGACGCGCTGGAGGAGGGGCTGGAGGAGACCTTTCCGGGCTCCGACCCCGTCAACGTCACTCAGCCGGCGCCGAGCCGCGAGGACGGCCATGTCAAGCGAAAGGCCTGAAGCCGGTTCCGGCTTAAATCGGTATCGAAAAGCGGAAATATAATGTTAACAATAGGTTACCGGAGCGTCGGCAGGTCCGGTTCCGTAATGATTCATCATATTTTTTGAAGCCAATTTAGCGGTGCAAGGCTTATAAGGCCTTAGCAAATCAGGGATGCGGGTCCCGTCAGGGCACCCGGAGGTTGTTTTGGGGATCCCTGGTTGTTGCGTGGGGGACGATGATGAGTCGCAAATATTTCGGGACGGACGGGATCCGGGGCCGCGCCAACGGACTGATCACGCCGGAGCTCGCGCTCAAGGTCGGCCAGGCCGCAGGCCTCGCGTTTCAGCGCGGTGACCACCGCCACCGGGTCGTGATCGGCAAGGACACGCGGCTATCAGGCTACATGATCGAATACGCGATGGTCGCAGGCTTCACCTCGGTCGGCATGGACGTGCTGCTGGTCGGCCCAATGCCGACGCCGGCTGTCGCGATGCTCACCAAGTCGATGCGCGCCGATCTCGGCGTCATGATCTCGGCCTCGCACAATCTGTTCGAGGACAACGGCATCAAGCTGTTCGGCCCGCAGGGCTTCAAGCTGTCCGACGATGTCGAGAAGCAGATCGAGCTGCTGCTCGATGAGCCCATCGAGAAGCGGCTGGCCCAAAGCGCGAGCCTCGGTCGCGCCCGCCGGATCGACGGCGTGCATGACCGCTACATCGAATTCGCCAAGCGCACACTGCCGCGCGATCTTTCGCTCGAGGGCCTGCGCGTCGTGATCGATTGCGCCAATGGCGCCGCCTACAAGGTGGTGCCGGAAGCGCTGTGGGAATTGGGCGCCGACGTGGTGCCGATCGGCGTCGAGCCCGACGGCTTCAACATCAACAAGGATTGCGGCTCGACCTCGCCGGAAGCACTGTCGAAGAAGGTGCGCGAGATGCGCGCCGATATCGGCATTGCGCTGGACGGCGACGCCGATCGCGTCATCCTGGTCGACGAGCGCGGCCACGTCGTCGACGGCGACCAGCTGCTCGCCGTGATCGCGCAGAGCTGGAAGGAAGACGGACGCCTCTCGCGTCCCGGCATCGTCGCGACCGTGATGTCCAATCTCGGCCTCGAGCGTTTCCTGAAAGGGCAGGGGCTCGATCTGGTGCGCACGCCGGTCGGCGACCGCTACGTGCTCGAGCAGATGCTGAACGGCGGCTACAATCTCGGCGGCGAGCAGTCCGGCCATATCATCCTATCCGACTATGCCACCACCGGCGACGGTTTCGTCGCCGCGCTGCAGGTGCTGGCCGTGGTGCAGAAGCTGCGCCGGCCGGTCTCCGAGGTCTGCCATCGCTTCGATCCGCTGCCGCAGATCCTCAAGAACGTCCGCCACAAGGGCGGCAAGCCGCTCGACGATACCGATGTGAAGTCGGCGATCTCCGATGGCGAGAAGCGCCTCAACGGCCATGGCCGTCTGCTGATCCGCTCCTCCGGCACCGAGCCCGTGATCCGCGTCATGGGCGAGGGCGAAGACCGCATCCTGGTCGAGGACGTCGTCGACACCATCGTCTCGGCACTGGGGCAGGCGGCGGCCTGAGTCTTTTCTTACCCTCCCCCTCCAGGGGAGGGTAAGTGACGAGAGCACCCGCGCATCCCAGCCATTTGCGATTGGCGGTGGTTCCGCAGCCATTAGCATCGTACCCAACGAGTTGCGGCCATCTGCCGCCCCCGCCGGGATGCTCCAGTGAACAAGCCTGTCGTCGTCTCAGAGGAAACGCTGACCGAGCCCGTCGTCGTCAGCGACGTTGCACCCTCCGCTGCGAAAGCGGCCGCGGGACCGGCCTATATCGTGCTCGCCGGAATCAGCTTCTCGCACTTCCTCAACGACACCATGCAGTCGCTGATCGCCTCGGTGTATCCGATCCTGAAGGACACCTATGCGCTCGACTTCGCGCAGATCGGCATGATCACGCTGGCGTTCCAGTTCACGGCCTCGCTGCTGCAGCCGGTGGTCGGCCACTACACCGACAAGAAGGCGCAGCCTTACTCGCTGTCCATCGGCATGGCGTCGACCTTTTTCGGCCTGCTGCTGCTCAGCGCCGCGCACCAATATCTCGTCATCCTGGTTGCGGCCGCGCTGGTCGGTCTCGGCTCGGCGGTGTTTCACCCGGAATCGGCGCGCATCGCGCGGCTCGCCTCGGGCGGCCGCTACGGCTTTGCGCAATCGGTGTTTCAGCTCGGCGGCAGTTTCGGCACCTCGATGGGGCCGGTGCTCGCAGCGCTCATCGTCGTGCCGTTCGGGCAGGGCAGCATCGCCTGGTTCTCCTCGATCGCGGGCCTCGCGATTCTCATCCTCTGGCGCATCGGCCGCTGGTACGAACCGCAGATCACGACGAAGAAGATGGCCCCGGTTCATGCGCAGGCGGGCGGGCCGAGCTCGCGCCGCGTCGCGGTCGCGCTGCTCGTGCTGGTGGCGCTGCTGTTCTCGAAGCAGCTCTACGTCTCGAGCCTGTCGAGCTACTACATCTTCTATCTGATCGATCGTTTCGGCGTGTCGACGCAGACAGCGCAGATCTACCTCTTCATCTTCCTGGCCGCGAACGCCGTCGGCGCGTTCTTCGGCGGACCGCTCGGTGATCGCTTCGGCCGCAAGATCGTGATCTGGATCTCGATCCTCGGCGCGCTGCCGTTCACGCTGGCGCTGCCTTATGCCGGGCTGTACGCAAGCGCGGTGCTGTCCGTCGTCATCGGCCTGATCATCTCCTCGACGACGTCGTCGATCATCGTGTTCGCGCAGGAGCTGGTGCCGCATCGCTTCGGCATGATCTCCGGCGTGTTCTTCGGCGTCGCCTTCGGCATCGGTGGCCTGGGGGCCGCGGTGCTCGGCAAGCTCGCCGACCACACCTCGATCGCGTTCGTCTATCAGGTCTGCGCCTATCTGCCGGCGATCGGGCTGCTTGCGGTGTTCCTGCCCAGGCTGCCGCAGCACAAGCGTTAACGGATCCTGCCTCGCCGCATTGCGGCTTCACCAATCATTAGCAATTGCGGCGTGTGAGGCGTCTTCCAGCGAATGGGCTGCCGCATTTTTGCAACGCTTGCGCCGCATCCGCGTGTGCAGTCAGAAAAAATCAACCTTAAAAATTAGGGTTAAGTGGCGCTTAAACATTTGGTGCGATCGTCCGGCTCGTGAGTTTCCAGAACGTGAGGCGCTCGTATTCAGCCTCACCGGCCAATAAGGACGAAGCCAATGCGTAGCGTTAAGTCTCTCCTTGCCGCGGGTGCGGCATCACTGATCTCGTCGATGGCGTTTGCCGCCGATATGCCGATCGCGGCTCCGCCCCCCATGTACGCGCCGCCCGCCCCGCCCGCCGATTTCGGTGGCTGGTATCTGCGCGGCGATATCGGGATGACCAATCAGAACGCCAAGAGCATCGACAGCGCGACCTCGGCGACGTTCCCGACCACGACGGCGGGGCTCGGCTTCGACTCCTCGCCGCTGTTCGACGTCGGTGTCGGCTATCGCTTCAACAACTGGTTCCGGGCCGACGTGACCGGACAGTATCGCGGCAAAGCCAATCTGCACGGTTCGCAGAGCGTCCGCCTCGGCCCGACCGACGTCGAAGCCAACACCTACACCGGCAGCAAGTCCGAGTGGGTCGTCATGGCCAACGCCTATGTCGATCTCGGCACCTGGTGGTGCATCACGCCGTTCATCGGCGCCGGCCTCGGTGGCGCCTACAACCAGCTCTCGAGCTTCCAGGACAGCGGCGTCCGCTACACCAACGGCGCGCTGTCCAACAGCGTCACCTATTTCGACACCAACGGTAAGTGGAACTTCGCATGGGCCGCCCATGCCGGTCTCGCCTACAAGGTCAATCCCGGGTTCACCGTCGAACTGGCCTACAGCTACATGAATCTCGGCGACGCTTCGCCAGGCAACTTCCGTGCGTTTGACGGCAGCATCTCCGGACCCACGACCATCAAGGTCAAGAGCATCACGTCGAACGACGTGAAGCTGGGCGTGCGCTGGGAGCTCAACTCTCCGCCGGCCTACGTGCCGCCGCCGCTCGTCACCAAGGGCTGATCGCAAGCCTTATCGCTTCAAGCCTCATCGCTTAACATCTCTTAACGGCGCGGGATCATCCCGCGCCGTTTTGCTTTGCATATTTTTCATGGCTGATAGTGACGAAAAGGTCAGACGCAACCATTGGTTAAGGTTAACGAGCCATGATCACGCTGAAGAGTTCGAGTTCGATGGAGCGTTGCGATGCGTGGGCTTTTGTTGGCGGCGGCGATGTTGGGGACGGTGTCAGCCGCGCATGCGGCCGATATGCCTGATCTGCCCGTCCTGCGCGGCGGCTTCACCGACGGTCTGTCCAGCGGGCGGCCGAACTGGCAGGGCTATTACGTTGGCGGCCAGGGCGATTTCGGCACGATCACGTCGAAGATCTCGCCGACGATCAACGCCGGCCTGCAATCGGGTTTCGTGACGCCGGGTCCCGGCTATAACTGGCAGCCGCTCGGCTATGCGACGAGCACGTCGGCCGGCTACGGCGCCTTTGCCGGTTACAACGGGCAATGGGACGACGTCGTCATGGGCATCGAGGCGAACTACATTCACGGCGGCTTCAAGTCGACATCGCGCTCGCGCGGGGTGACTTACAACAACAGCAATGTCGTCATCGCCAGCACCGATTCGTCGGCGGTGGTCGGTGTGTCCGATTTCGGCTCGCTGCGGGTTCGCGCGGGCTACGCCTGGGGATGCTTCCTGCCTTACGCTTTCATCGGCGGCGGCTTCGGCAGCCAGTCGGTCGACAGGTTCGTATCGTCCTCTCCACCCCCGGTGCTGTCGACGCCGTCCAGCGCGTCCAAGACCACGCTGGTCTATGGTTATTCCGCAGGCATCGGCTTCGATGCCATGCTGGTCGGCGGCCTGTTCGCCCGCGCCGAATATGAATATCAGCGTGTGACCTCGAACATCGAAACCAACATCAATACGGTCCGCCTCGGCCTCGGCTACAAGTTCTGACGCCGCTTCGCCGCACTGCGGTTGACAGGTCAGTCACGTCCTGATGCTCTGTCGTCTCACATGGGGCGGCAGCGATGCAGATTTACGGCGACAGCAATTCCGGCAATTGTCTGAAGGTGAAATGGGTGTGCGATCATCTCGCATTGCCCTATCGCTGGATCGAGATCGACACGCGCAAGGGCGAGACGCGCACGCCGCAATTCCTCAGGATGAACGGCGCCGGCCAGGTGCCGACCGTCGCCTTCGACGACGGCCGGACGCTGGCGCAGTCCAACGCCATCATTCGCTATCTCGCCCGCGACAGCGCGCTGATTCCGCGCGACGCGTTTGCTGCCGCCAAGATGGACGAATGGCTGTTCTGGGAACAATACAGCCACGAGCCCTATATCGCGGTGTGCCGCTTCCAGATGGTCTATCTCGGCAAGGCTGCCTCCGAGCTCGATCCTGACAAGGTCAAGCGCGGCTATGCTGCGCTCGATCGCATGGAGGCGCATCTCGCCGCGAGCCGCTTCTTTGCCGGCGATGCGGTCTCGCTCGCGGACGTCTCGCTGCTCGCCTATACGCGTGTGGCGCATGAAGGCGGCTTCGAACTCGGCCGTTACGCGGCCATCCGCCGCTGGATTGGTGAGGCAGAGGCCTATCTCGGTCTTCCGCCCGCGCGCTGAGTCTGGAGTGCTCGTCGATGAATGATAAGTCCGTTTCCATCCGTCCCGCGCGCCGCGAGGACGTCCCTGCGATCGTGGCGATGCTTGCCGACGATCATCTCGGCCGCGCCCGCGAGCGCGTCGAGGATCCGTTGTCTGCGGTCTATTACGCGGCATTCGAACGCGTCGAGCGCGACCAAAATCTCACACTCGTGGTTGCCGAGAGCGAGAGCAGGGTGGTTGGCTGCCTGCAATTGGCGGTGCTCGCAGGCATCAGCTCGCAAGGCGGCATCCGAGGCTTGCTCGAGGATGTTCGCGTTGCCAGCGATTGCCGCAACCGCGGCATCGGCGAGCAATTGGTGCAGTGGGCGATTACGGAAGCAAAAGCTCGCGGCTGCAATCTGGTCGAATTGCTGACGCATTCGAGTCGCGTTGACGCGCAGCGCTTCTACGAGCGTCTCGGATTTGCGTTGAGTCATGCCGGCATGACTGTGCGCTTTTGAAGCAGCACGCATTGGGCATTGGGCGATCAGCGAAATCGGATCGCACGCTCGTTCATCTTAACAGCTGATAAACTACCCGTTCGGCGTTCACGTGGATCGAGGAACGAACGGTGCTACGGCTGCGTCTGAAACCGGGCTTGGTCGGTTCGGGGATTTCAAATGACAAGCTATTCGATGATCAAGGTCGGCAACGATTACGTTGTGCAGGCCAATGACAAATGCATTTTGAAAGTCGGCAGCCGCCGTCGCGCCGCGCAATTGATCAGCGATGCCACGGACTTGCTGAACGCGCTGGCGTCCGTCGAGGCCCCCGGCATCGCCCCGGACGCGCCATCACTCCAGCGTGAGACGCCGGAACTTCCTTGACTGGCCTTCCCGATTCCCGTATCAGCCGCGGCGGGACACCTCCCCCCAACGGGAGGCTTACTATCTGGAAGGGTAGATCATGACTGTAGCGAAGCCCGCTTCGCGGCCCAACGTGCCGCATTTCTCTTCCGGCCCCTGCGCCAAGCGCCCCGGCTGGAACGCCCAAAATCTCAAGGACGCAGCGCTCGGCCGCTCGCATCGCGCGAAGGTCGGCAAGACCAAGCTCAAGCTCGCGATCGATCTGACGCGCGAAGTGCTTGAAGTGCCGGCCGATTATCGCATCGGCATCGTGCCGGCCTCCGATACCGGCGCGGTCGAGATGGCGCTGTGGTCGCTGCTCGGTGCACGGCCTGTCACCACGCTCGCCTGGGAATCCTTCGGCGAGGGCTGGGTCAGCGACATCGTCAAGGAACTGAAGCTCAAGGACGTCACCAAGCTCAACGCGGCCTATGGTGAGATCCCCGACCTCTCCAAGGTCGATCCGAAGTCCGACGTTATCTTCACCTGGAACGGCACCACGTCAGGCGTGCGCGTGCCGAACGCCGACTGGATCAAAGCGGACCGCGAGGGTCTGACGATCTGCGACGCAACCTCGGCAGCATTCGCGCAGCCGCTCGATTTTGCAAAACTGGATGTCGTCACCTTCTCCTGGCAGAAGGCGCTCGGCGGCGAAGCCGCGCACGGCATGCTGATCCTGTCGCCCCGCGCGGTGGAACGGCTCGAGACTTACAAGCCGGCCTGGCCGCTGCCGAAAATCTTCCGCATGACCAAGGGCGGCAAGATCAACGAAGGCATCTTCGTCGGCGAGACCATCAACACGCCGTCGATGCTCTGCGTCGAAGATTATCTCGACGCGCTGAACTGGGCCAAGTCCATCGGCGGTCTCAAGGCACTGATCGCGCGCGCCGACGCCAACACCAAGGTGCTGGCCGACTGGAAGGCGAAGACGCCGTGGATCGACTTCCTGGCCAAGGACGCCGCGATCCGCTCCAACACCTCGGTGTGTCTGAAGTTCGTCGATCCGGCGATCACCTCGCTCTCGGACGACGCGCAGGCGGAGTTCTCCAAGAAGCTGGTCGCACTGATTGAGAAGGAAGGCGCCGGTTACGACTTCGCCTACTACCGCGATGCGCCGGCAGGCCTGCGCATCTGGTGCGGCGCCACCGTCGAGGCCAAGGACGTCGAGATCCTGACGCAGTGGATCGACTGGGCCTTCGCCGAGACCAAGGCCACGCTAGCCAAGGCGGCTTAAGCTCTTACCCTCCCCTGGAGGGGGAGGGTCGACGCACCGTCAGGTGCGGCGGGGTGGGGTGATCTCTCCACACGGCGCACCGGCGATTTTCTTTTTGCGGCTTCACCCCACCCCGGCGCTCCGCGCCGACCCTCCCCCTCCAGGGGAGGGTGTGAAGGACACATATCCATGACCAAACCCAAAGTTCTCATTTCCGACGCGCTCTCGCCCGCTGCCGTGCAGATCTTCAAAGATCGCGGCGTCGAGGTCGACTTCCAGCCCAATCTCGGCAAGGACAAGGACAAGCTCGCCGAGATCATCGGCAATTACGATGGCCTCGCCATCCGCTCCGCGACCAAGGCGACCGCAAAGATCCTGGAGAAGGCGACCAAGCTCAAGGTGATCGGCCGCGCCGGCATCGGCGTCGACAATGTCGAGATCCCGGCCGCCACCGCCAAGGGCATCATCGTGATGAACACGCCGTTCGGCAATTCGATCACGACCGCCGAGCATGCGATCACGCTCATGCTGGCGCTGGCCCGCGAGATCCCGCAGGCCGACGCCTCGACCCAGGCCGGCAAGTGGGAGAAGAACCGCTTCATGGGCGTCGAGATCACCGGCAAGGTGCTGGGCGTCGTCGGCTGCGGCAACATCGGCTCGATCGTCGCCGACCGCGCGCTCGGCCTGCGCATGAAGGTCGTCGCGTTCGATCCGTTCCTGTCGCCGGAGCGCGCCAAGGACATCGGCGTCGAGAAGGTCGAGCTCGATGACCTCTTGAAGCGTGCCGACTTCATCACGCTGCACACGCCGCTCACCGAGAAGACGAAGAACATCATCGACGCCGCGGCGATCGCCAAGATGAAGAAGGGCGTACGTCTCATCAATTGCGCCCGCGGCGGTCTCGTCGACGAGCAGGCCGTGGTCGATGCGCTCAACGCCAAGCACATTGCGGGCGCCGCCTTCGACGTGTTCGTCGAGGAGCCCGCGAACACGAACGTGCTGTTCGGCCATCCCAACGTGATCTGCACGCCGCATCTCGGCGCCTCCACCACGGAGGCGCAGGAGAACGTCGCGCTACAGGTCGCCGAGCAGATGTCGGACTATCTGCTGTCAGGCGCGATCTCGAACGCGGTCAACTTCCCCTCGATCACCGCGGAAGAAGCGCCGAAGCTCAAGCCCTTCATCGCGCTTGCCGAGAAGCTCGGCTCGTTCGCCGGCCAGCTCACCGAGTCCGGCATTCTCAAGGTCGAGATCACCTATGAGGGCCACGTCGCCGAGATGAAGATCAAGGCGATCACGTCAGCCGTGCTGTCGGGCCTGCTGCGACCGATGCTGGGCGAGATCAACGTGGTCTCCGCGCCTGTGATCGCCAAGGAGCGTGGCATGGTGGTGGACGAGATCGTCCGCGCCGCCCAGAGCGACTATGAGAGCCTGATCACCGTCACGGTGGCGACGGAGCGCCAGGAGCGCTCGGTCTCCGGCACCGTCTACCATGACGGCAAGCCGCGGCTGGTCGACGTCAAGGGCATCCGCGTCGACGCCGAGTTCGGCAAGTCGATGATCTACATCACCAACGAGGACAAGCCGGGCTTTATCGGCCAGTTCGCGAGCCTGCTGGGCGATGCCAAGATCAACATCGCCACCTTCCATCTCGGCCGCGCCGCGCCCGGCAGCGACGCCATCGCGCTGGTGGAGGTCGACGGCGCCGTGCCGGCCGACCTGCTCGCCAAGGTGCAGGCCCTGCCGCAGGTCAAGCAGGCCAAGGCGTTGACGTTCTAGCCGAGCGATCGTCACTTGCCGTCATGGCCGGGCTTGTCCCGGCCATCCACGAACTTCCTTGCGTCAAGACGTGGATGCCCGGGCCTTCGCCGCGCCGAAGCGGCTTCGGCCGCGCAGGCGGGTCAAGCCCGGGCATGACGAGTGGATAGGGCCGCGCGCCCCACGGAATGACGTCCATCATATATTCCGACATGCGGAACAACGCCGCCCTTCTTTCGAGGGGCGGCGTTTTTGTTGATGCAGCGCGGCGCTTTATGTCTCCCGCGCTCCCCAAACTTTGTGTACCAATGGCACCCAGAACGCCTCCGTACCATCGTTCAAAAGGGAGAAAACAATGCGTGAAGCCGTCATCGTTTCCTACGCGCGCACGGGCCTTGCCAAGTCCGGCCGTGGTGGGTTCAACATCACACCGCCGATGTCGCTCGCGGCCCACGCCATTCACCACGCGGTCGACCGCGCCGGCGTCGACAAGGACTATGTCGAGGATTGCTATCTCGGCAATTGCGCCCATGGCGCGCCGAATATCGGCCGTCAGGCCGCGCTGCTTGCCGGCCTGCCGAAATCGACCGGCGGCGTCTCGGTGAACCGCTTCTGCTCCTCAGGGCTTCAGACCATCGCGATGGCCGCCAACTCGATTCGCTCCGACGGCGCCGACTGCATCGTTGCCGGCGGCACCGAGAGCATCTCGATCCCCGGCGGCGGCACGCCGAAGGAATCGGTCGATCCCGAGCTGCTCAAGACCGCGCCAGACATCTTCATGGCGATGATCGACACCGCCGACATCGTCGCCGAGCGCTACAAGCTCAGCCGCGAATACCAGGACGAATATTCGCTGGAATCGCAGCGCCGCATGGCGGCCGCCCAGCAGGCCGGCAAGTTCAAGGACGAAATCGTCCCGATGAAGACCAAGATGAAAGTGGTCGACAAGGCGACCAAGGCGGAGAGCATCGTCGACTACGTGGTCGATCGCGACGAATGCAATCGCCCCGAGACCACGCTCGAAGGACTGGCAAAACTCGAGCCGGTGAAGGGCCCAGGCAAGTTCGTCACCGCCGGCAATGCCAGCCAGCTCTCGGACGGCGCCGCCGCCGTGGTGCTGATGGAAGCCAAGGATGCCGAGAAGCGCGGCCTCAAGCCGCTCGGCCGCTTCGTCGCTTGGGCAGCCGCTGGCTGCGAGCCGGACGAGATGGGCATCGGCCCGATCTTCGCTGTGCCGAAGCTGTTGAAGCGTCATGGCCTCAAGATCGACGACATCGATCTCTGGGAGCTCAACGAGGCCTTCGCCAGCCAGTGCCTCTATTCGCGCGACAAGCTCGGCATCGACCCCGACAAGTACAACGTCAACGGCGGCTCGATCGCGATCGGCCATCCCTTCGGCATGACCGGCGCCCGTCTGACCGGCCATCTGCTGCAGGAAGGCGCCCGCCGCAAGGCCAAGTGGGGCGTCGTCACCATGTGCATCGGCGGCGGCCAGGGCGGCGCCGGCCTGTTCGAGATCTACAGCTGAACTGAACGCCTGGACTCAAGAAAGGCGCGGCGCCGAATGCGCCGCGCCCTTTTTTATTGCGCGACCGGCTGAAGTTCGAGGTCGGCAAGTTCCTGGATACGGTGCGTGCGGCCTAAGCCCGCGCCGCCACCGGCGCGAACGTCACCTCGATCAGCGTGCCCTGGCCTGCGCTCTTGATGTTGAACCGGGCGCGGTTGGCTTCGACCAGCGCCTTGGTCAGCGACAGGCTCAGCGCGGAATTATCGGAGGCATCGCCGGGCGGCGGGGTGCGGAACGGCTCCATCGCGGCGGCGACTTCCTTTTCGCTGAGGCCATGACCGGTGTCGCGGATGCGAAGCGCCACCTCGCCGCGGTCGGACAGCGCGGTCGAGACGATGACCTGGCCGCCGGCGCTGGCGAGCCTGATCGAGTTCGAGATCAGATTCATCGTCACCTGCCGCAGCGCGCGCGCATCGGCCGTCACCTGCGGCAGCGCATGGGCGAGCGAGGTGCGGATGATGATGCGCTCGCGATTGGCCTGCGGCTGCATCACGGTGACGCAGGCCTCGACGAGGTCGTTGAGATTGAGGTTGGCGAAGGCAAGGTCGAGCTTGCCGGTCTCGATCCGCGACAACTCGAGCAGATCGTCGATGATGGTGATCACGCGCTCGCCGGAGGCGCGGATGTCCTTCATGTATTCGCCGTAGCGCTCATTGCCGAGCGCGCCGAAACGCTCCGAGATCATCACCTCGGCAAAGCCGATGATGGCGTTGAGCGGCGTGCGGATCTCGTGGCTGATCCGCGCCAGCATGTCGGCCTTGGCGTTGGCGGCGCCGTCGACCAGGCGCCGCGCCTGCGTCAGCTCGCTCTCGTCCTTCTTGGCGTGCGAGAGGTCGCGGAACACGGCGAAGAAATTCGGGCCGTCAGGCCGCGTGCGGCCCATGATCATGGCGAGCGGCAGCACGCCGCCCTTCTTCTCGCGGCCGAGCACCTCGCGGCCGTGATCGAGCAGGCTCGCAATGTCCTGGCTCTTCAGGCTCTGGAGATAGTCGAGCACGATCTGCTGGCTCTCCGGCGCGAACAGCGTCAGCAGGTTCAGCTGCAGCAGCGCCTCGCCGTCATAGCCGAACAGCGCCTCCGCGCTGCGGTTGCAGGCGTGGATGTTGCCTTCGGCATCGAACATCACGATGCCCTCGGCGGTGGTATCGAGGATCGCGGCGAGATCTTCCGCGTCGGCTTCGCCCACCTCCGGCTCGAGGTCCGGCGCATAAGGGAAGGTTTCGGGCACGATTGTCTCGGTGACGACAAGCGGCGCGGCCATGACAGGTTCTGCAGGCGGCAGCGCGCAGATCAGCGCATGCGCGCTGGCGCCGTCCCAGTCGATCGTGTGTAGATGCGCTTCCGTCGTCGCCAGCTTCTGCTCGCCATTGGCGATGGCAGAGGAGATCGTCACCGGCGTGCCGGATTGCGACGTGCTGCTCGCGCCCGAGACGCCGGGCTCGACGTAGAGCGCGTCCAGCCCGCCGGCATCTTCCAGCGCGGAGAGGCTCGCATAGCCGATGCGCGCGAGGAAAGCGGGGTTGGCGTAGAGCAGGCGATCGAGCCGGTAGATCAGCATGCCTGATGGCACCAGATCGAGCAGCGCGCGGTCGCGCGTGCTGTGGCCCTGCGCGGGCGGCGCGGGCTCGGTCAGCCATTCGGCCGCGGCCGGCGGCGCCTCGAGCTCCGAGAGCGCGGGCTCTGTGATGAGAGGCTCTTGCGGCGTCGTCGGTTCAGGCGTGTCCGCCGGCGGCTCGACTGCTGCGGAGGCAATCGCCTCGCGTTCGCGTTCGAGCCGCTCGGACAATTGCCGCGCGAGCTCGTTGAACGCGCTGTTCTCGACCGGCGTCAGCGTCGGCGAAGGTGACCTGAGGTCACCGGGAGCGCGGAATGGCACGACATTCGGAGGCGTTTCCACGGATGTTTCCAATTCGGCTTGGTGTGAATTCGCTTCGGGTGTGAGTGCAGGCGGTTCAGGTTCGGTTGCAGTCTCGGATGCGGTGGGCGCTTCAGGTTCAGGCTCAGGCGGCGGCTCGGCCGGAGGCGGCGCTTCCTGCGCCTGCGGTTCGACGAACAGCTCGTAGCGGCGCAGCGCATCCAGACGGTTCAGCCCGTCGAGGTCGCGGCAGACGCCAAAACCCTTGAAGCCCGCAAAGTTGCGCTCGCGGTCGTAGACGGGAAGGCCGGCAAGCTCGACCGGCAGATGCTCGCCGCCGTCGGCCGGCCAGTTCACGGTGATGCCGGCCCAGGTGTCGTGGCTGGCGAGCGCCTGCGCGACGCGCCCGTCGGGATCGAGCGAAAATTCGTCGGCGATCTCGTGCCAGGGCCGGCCGAAGCGGGCCGCGGTGTGCGCGCCGATCAGGCGGATGAATTCGCTCGACGCCAGCACAAAGCGACCCTGCGCATCCATCTGCCACAGGAAGCGCAGCGGATGCTGGCGCGGTGTCTCCGCAGATGCGGACTGCGGCTTCGCATGTCCAGGCGGCTCGACCATGGTGCTCGTGATCGGCGCGGCTTGCGGCGGCACAATGGCTGCGGGCGGGTTTTCCTCAGGAGTTTCCGGCGCGGCCGCGATCGTCTCGTCCACCTCGGCGAACGGATCGAACATCGCGATCCCGGCCTCTGGCCCGTGCGCTGGCGTTTCGACAGAAGCTGGCGGCGCGGGCTCATCAGGCGCTTGCGGCGCTGGAGCCGGCATCGCTTCCGGCGCAGGCTCCGGCACGCTTTCGGCCGCAGGCGCAGCCTGCGCCGCCGCCGGCTCGATCATTGCGATCAGGCCGACATCGGCGCCAACGCCGACCCGCTGCAGCACCATGTTGCCGATGCCGACAGGCATCTCGACACGGCCCTTTTCCAGCGCATCGCAGCGCGCCTGCTCGAGGCCGGCTTCGCCAAGATCGCGAAAGCCGAGCAGGGGGCGCGCGGCCTCGCTGGCACCGGCGAACATGCCGTCGGGCGCGAACGCCGCCATCGGCACGGTTGCGCCGTCGACGAGACCATGCAGCCGCTCGACCAGCGGCATCGCGCGCGCGCCCGCATGCATCGCGGAGACGAGCACGCCTTCAGTGCCATCGGAAAAGGACAGCCGCGCGCAGGCGCAGGTCATCAGCGTGCCCAAGCCCGCGCCAAAGCCGCGCATCCGCTCCAGCCTGACGGCACTGTTGGCGGAGAGCCGGCGGCCGAGCTGCGCGACCTGGCGGCGATGGCTGTCGGCAGGTCCGAACGTTTTTTGCGCCAGCGCCGCCGCATTGGCCGCGCCGAAAAATCTTGCGCCGACCGCATTGGTCCACAGCACGCGCGAGCCGTCGAGCGACCAGAGCCAAGCCGGCAGGGGCGAGGTCGCATGCACGGACAGCCTGGGATCGCCGACGCCTCGTAACTGGAAATCCGAATTCGTCATCCGACCGGCTTGTATCTCGACGTCGCCAGGCCTGCCGGGAATGGCAGCCTTAAGAAAGAGTTAGTATCGCCCGTGGCCGCGGGCAGGTCCACGCCCCCGCCCGCACCATAGCGGTCTAAAGCCGCGATAACCTTAATCCGGCCGAACCCGCAAGGCGGCGCGTCGTTGCATCCGCAGGATTCGGTGTGAGCGGGGGAGGCGAGGGAAATCGGCGGGTCCATCGTACAAATCGTGCCGCGCCAAAGCTGCGTTCCCTCCCCCCTCTTGTCCGCCGAAGCCCGCCTTCGGGCGAAGGCGGATGCGGGGGAAGGCTAGGGAGGGGTAGCCCAGCAAACGGTGCCCATCCTCCCCTGGAGGGGGAGGATCGGTTCGCATGGAATGCGAACCGAGGTGGGGTGACAGTCTCTCCCCGGAGGTGCTGCCCGAGTGGAGAGATCACCCCACCCCGCTCGCGCTCCGCGCGATCGACCCTCCCCCTCGAGGGGAGGGTAAGAGCCCCCCAGAAAATGACGCACGCACCTCAACCCACGGTTCCCCTGCGCGGGAACCTCACCTTCTGGATTAAATTATCGCGACGCACCCCCGTGTCACATTGCGCCGCACAATGTTGACATGTTAGGCAGGGATACTACTGGGCGCTGGACGAGCCATCTCGCTGTTCTGCGTTTCCAGTCTTCGTACCCGCCATCGCGTAACAAGAAATGGCCCCGGTTGGCCGGCGGGCGCGCCAGAAGGCTCACTCCATTTTTCACTAGCGTGAGGGACCAACATGACAGGTGCGACTGATCCGTTTTCTGCCTCGATCATTCCGTTCGAGGTTCCCGAGCAGGTGCGCGCATTCGCCGAAAAGGGCGTTTCGCAGGCCCGCGAGACCTACGCCAAGTTCAAGGACGCGGCCGAGACCCACAACGGCACCATCGAGGCCGTGTTCGCCTCGGCCCAGAAGGGTGCCAACGAGTACACCGCCAAGCTGATGGAATTCGCCAAGGCCAACGCCACGGCCCATCTGGACTTCACCCAGGAGCTGCTCGGCATCAAGTCGCCGACCGACGCCTTCCAGCTCTGGAGCGGCCACGCCAAGACCCAGCTCGAGACCTTCCAGGCCCAGGCCAAGGAGCTGTTCGAGATCGCCCAGCGATCCGCCAGCGCCACCGCCGAGCCGATCAAGGCCTCCGCCTCGAAGCTCTACCCGCCCGCCGCCTGATCAAAACGGCGGATCGATCAAGTTAAGAAACCCGGGCCGAGCGGCCCGGGTTTTTTTCACCTCTCCCGGAGGGAGAGGTCGGATCCCACCGGCGATGCGAAGCATCGTCCGCCCGGCGATGCGAAGCATCGTCCGGACCGATCCGGGTGAGGGGATCAGGTCTCACGAGGTAAATCGCGGACACACGACCAAATCTGCGGATTTATCGCCCTGAAGAGGGGCAAATAACGGGTTTTGCGGCCTTGCAAAAAACGGCCGTTGCACCTAGTTTCCGCCCCGTTCAGCCCCCTCGGCGTCAGGCCTTTTCAGGCAGCCCCCAAGGCGCGGCTCGCAAGGATGCAGTTGTAGCTCAGTTGGTTAGAGCGCCTGTCTGTGGAACAGGAGGTCGGTGGTTCGAGCCCACCCAACTGTACCAAGTAAATCAAATATTTAGAGGAAATGCCGAGACCTGCTGCGCAATAATAGCTACCAAGTAGCTACTACCGTCGAGCCGGTTTATGTGCTCGCTAGGCGGTTCCGATGCGCTCAGTCTGACTTTCAAGGTACCCCTTGCGCGCCGCGCAACCACCTCAAGCAAGTTCGTGGTGGCATTCCATTAAGATGGGTGCCGATATTTTCCGGTCGCATCGGCGACGCTCAGGAAGAGCGCTGAGAGGCGCGCGCCTCTACTTGGGCCAGCCAGCGACTTGCGCACGATTTAAGGATCATGCTGGGTGGCTATGCGCTCTGCCGAGGATTCGGCTCGAAGCTATGGTTAGTTGATAAAAGGAATAAAGTAGCGCAATGCTCCTCTCGCCGAGAGCCGCTGTTCTTAGTGCTTTTCCTCGATGGCCTTGCTCAGGCGGTGCATTTCGATTTTCAAGTACATCTCGTCGTCTAGCGTGATGATGCGCGCGTGTGCGACCGAAATGCGGATGGGGAATAAACGGAAGAATGATTCTTGCACGCTTTCGCGGCGATTGAAGACGGCCGCGAAAACCCTTTTCCAGTTGTCGCTGCGTTCGATGATTTTGATGTAATCGGTGAAATCGGCATACGCGATCAGCGGCTCATCTTCGCCGCCCCGCGCCATCGCGGTCTCTTTTGCGTTCTTCCAACTATCAAGCATGCCGGACGGTGTTTGGCGCTTGGTCCATTCTGCGCCGAATTCGGCCGTCATCAGGCGATCGATGAATACGCGCAGCTGCCTCTCAAAGCGCTGCAACCGGTCGTGGGCGCGATTGGTGCGAACAAGGCCTGTTTCCTCATCATCCACGGTTTCGGAATAGTCCTCGGCATCGAGCCCGGCGATGGTTGTGGTTTCGTCAAAGGCCTCGGCGGTGAATTCGGTCAGGTCCGGATTGAAGCCGCGTGCGACGTAGAATGCCGAACGCGCCACGGCGTTGTCAAAGATCGCGGGTGGGAAGGACGGGATGTCTCGCCAATCGCCAAGCGAGAGGCGCAGGGTATCCGAGAGCGTGGCATCGAAGGGCGCGAAGTTTCGCAAGCCGTGGCCAATGGCCTGGATCTCTGCGAAGGCAAGGACGGATTGGGCGGCATTATCGCGCAAGAGCCACGGCGTATGCATCGACTGCACTGCGGAGGTAAGGGCCTTGCTTGCCGCTGCGGCATCTGCAAGGTGATGAGCTGCCGATCCGGCTCCAAGCGCGACCTTGGCGAGCCGGTCCATTTCGTCGTAGCCGGGCAAGCGAAAACGGTCGGCATACCCGGCATAGATATCTTTCATAGCCAGGATATCGGCTCGCAAGGATGCAAGCTCCGCGACGGAGCCAACATTGCGCAGATCGTCAAGCGGGCCCGCGAGCAGCTTGAGATGATCGCCGGCGCCGGCAGCGAGAGCGCCTATTCCGGCGATATCGAGATTGAGCGCTCCTGTAAGCCGCGCGGTGTCGAAGGTGTTAATGCCTTTGGCCGCATCCAATAGTTTCTGGTCGATGGCTCCCAAGCCGGCAATCTGGCGGCTTACCCGGTCGATGTCCGAAAATCGGTCCTGCATGCTGATCGCATCGAGAATGCTCCGATGCTGCCCGAGCGGATCCGCAACGCCGATCGCGCGCTGCATGGCGGCATTATCGGCGAGCATCCGTTTCATGTAGTCATCGACGCTCATGGCTCATAACCACAATGTTGCGCCCCAGGGGGTAAGCTAGCTGATTCATCAAAATCCCCCTCGCACGGTTGCGTAGAATTTTAGGATATTCTTAATCGTTCGAAGGGAATCATAACCCGTTCAATCGTGCTGATGAGAAGCACAGGGCAGGCGACGAATCCTTGCCCAAGTCGCCGGCTTGACGGAGCAGAAGCTCTCGCCGACGCAACTTGCCGCGCCAATGGATCGAGCCGGCTTGCCTTGAAAGGGCAAAACCAAACACACCAGCGCACAACGTCATTGTGAACCGTTGGGAAAAGCTTAGTCGCCGGTTGCGACTCAGCGTCCGGCGGACATAATTTAGAACAAATCGACAACGAAGTCGAAGCCGTTCAGGGAGGATCGCGTAAAATGAAAAGGAGTTTGAATGTCGGAAGAGATCGACATCCCGGCTTCGGCCTGGGAGATCAAGGCAATCTTTCCTACGCGGCCCGGTGACGACGTCATCGCGGAAATCAAAGCTTATATAAAAGCCTTCGGCACCCCCCATCTGTGGAGGGGCCACACGCACGCCCCTCCGCCTAAGGATGGGCCGGTTGTTTACCTCGACGAGATTCATCTTCCGTCGTCCCATTGCGGCGATCTGAACCGCCACAAATGGTCTCCATGCCCGATCTGCTCGCCGCGGCACCCAAAATTTTACAAGGCGGGCATGATTGCGTGGTTTCCCGATGAGCAGGCGATCAGGATCATTGGGCCGGAGTGCTTTGCCTCGTTCAACCTTGAAGGCCATTCGGCGGCTTATGCCGCATTCCGCCGCGAGCAGGACGAGAGGCGAACCGAGGCGTTCCTATTGTCTCACCTTGGGCAGGTGGGTGACGCCATCGCGGTCATTGAACACAACATGGAGACGATCAAGGAGATCGACCGGGTACGTGAAATCATCGCGCGGCGTATTCCGATCGTGATCGACTTCGATCTATGGCATCATATTCGCGCAGATCAGCGACTGCGAACCGAGCACGAACGACGTGCCGTCTCCAAGGATCGCTATGGCGAAGAACGGGAAGTCGTCGTCCGGGACAGCATCGTCTATGGTCCGGTCATCGGCCATATCATGCTGGAGCCGAAGGCAAAGCCGATCCAGGACCGCCTTAGCGTCTGCAAGACGCGCCTGCGGCTGGTCGACTTCGGTGAGACGTATGCACAGCATCTTGCGACCCTTCCTGCGGAAGAGAAGCGCAAGATGGCCAAGTTCCTGCAAAAGGAGGTTAGGAAGGCGCATGAACTCCTGGCTGAGGCCGCTGAAGTGAAGCGCTTTCTGTCGGCGGAGAACGTGGCTACCCTGCGTGGCTGGGGCAAGCACGAGGACTGCCCGACGAGGCTGTACATTGCGTTCGCGCCGGATGGCCGTCAATTGCGGCTCGGCAGGACCGACGAGCAGTATCAGACCATGACGGTGCGGCCCGCGTTCTGGGACAGCTTGCGCCAAATCACGATGCTGGCGGCGCAACGGAGTGCTGCGGAGTAGCACCTAAAATGCGACGGCCTGCGGCGCAAGGCCGTCGTACCCGCAAGGCCGGCGAAGGGAGCTGTGGAGGCGAGATCCCAGCTTCCGTCGTGTCTTGGCTTCGAAGGCGGGACCATGACATCTGAGATCAGGCCATGGATGCCCGGCGAATATTGATCGGAACTTTGGCGTGATCGAATGGCGCTTGTGCTACACCTGCGTCTTGAGGAAGGCGCCTAGCCGCGGGTAAACCAGATACACGAAGCTTTGCGGCTGGGCGATACGTCCCGGCCGCTGGTCTTTTTTGCAGCATCGGTCGATAGGATTGGTGCCTACCGGATATCCCGAGGGTGTCAGTCGCGGGCGCCTTGCAGAAAAGGCGTCGCCATTGTGCGGTCGCCGATGTCCTGGCTTTCGCTGCTCCCGTCATTTCTCCTATATATGGCTTGGCGCAGTTGCGATTGCGTGGTGCACGCGGGTGCGGCTGACAGGACGAGTTCGACCCAATTGACCGCAGAGTCCACGATGCAGGCAGCCCAAGCCATCCTTGCGACCATCGGTTCTTCCGTGATGGCCGATGAATGAACCATTCACCGTTCCCCAGATGAGGGAAGAGGTCTCTCCGTCCAGCGGCGGGCGATCGCTCGAAGGCTATGTCTATCAACTGGACGTCTCAATACTGGCGGCGCTTGATCTGGTTCTTGCCCGCAAGGTGGCTTCGGAGATCGTCCTTGAGCCGGCAAGCGAGGAAGACCTTGAGGCCGATGTTGGGGATGGGCCGAGTGCACTCTCGGAATCTGCGGCACTGGACGGTTATCGCTTGGTCCTGCAGTGCAAGCTGCGCAACACCGGTCCATGGAAGCACGAAGACTTAAGCCGGCTGCTTGCGCACGGTGAGAGGCGCCAGTCGGCTCGCGAACGGCTCACCGATCCTGGTGTCCGGTATCTTCTGGTTACCAGCGCCGATCTCGATGGGGTCGCCCGGCAGTTGAAGGTAGAGACCTTTGGGGTGTGGCCTCCTGAAAGCGGAATACCTGCCGGCATGGCAAAATCCCTCCCGGCGGATGCCGGCGGCCGCGTTGCCGTTCTTGGTGCAATGGATCAGGAAAAGGTCAACGGACGCACCGATCGTTTGTTGAGTCAGCGCTTTCGTGTGCCCCATTCCAATCTGGAGAGCTGCAGGCAGTTCTTGCGGAGCGAAGCCCTCCTGCGCATGCGGGGCGCCGCTCAGGGCTTGTGGCCCCGTGCCGAGCTTGAGCGTCTGATCATCGCGGCCGGTGGCTATGTTGGAGAATCGGCCGCTCTGGAAGGCTTCGTCCCTCCAACTAACTGGGACGAGTTGACGTCCGCTCTTGAGACAAGGCACGCGGTCGTCATCACCGGAGCATCAGGAACCGGAAAGACACGCGCGGCCAAGGCGCTCGTCGCTCACCTGCGCAACCGGATACCAGGAATCCAACATGTCGTCGTGCAGGGCGGCCCGGAAAAGATCACCGACGATCCGGATCCGCGGGGTGTGGTGTACGAGATTGAGGATCCTTGGGGGCGCTTTCGGCTAGAGCCGACTTCCGCGCCCTGGAACGGCGCGATTGCCGAGATTCTCCAGTCCGCCGCTCCCGGCAGGAAATTCGTGATCACGAGCCGATCAGATGTGCTGCATGAAAGCAGGCTACGGCTCAAAGGAAAGTGGATCGTCACGCTCGAAGACGAGAATTATGGTGAAGCCGAGCGAACCAGGCTTTTCGAAAATCGCCTGCCGGGCCTTCCGCCAAACCTTCAGCCTATCGTGCTCCGCTCTCGGAACGACGCGGTCGAGCGGCTCGCGACGCCGCTTGAGATGCATCGCTATTTCGCTGTCCTCGCCGACGGGTTAGAAAAGGACGAGAATGAAGGCCAATACATCGCCCGTTGCCTGTCCGATGCTCATCAGAGTTCGATAGAGGCCGCGCTCATACACAACGTCCGCCAACGCATGACATGGGCGTGGGCGGCCATTACCTGGGGCCTTTTCAAGTCGAGAGCACGTCAAACGTTCAATGTGCTGCCCGACATCCAGGCGGGTTTGACCAAACGTCAGCGTGACCTCGAGGACGGTCTTGAGCCTTTCCTGAACTTTTTGATCGCGGGCCGAAATTTGCGGCAGGCCGGGCCAACGTTGACCTACCAGCATCCGCGCGTCGAACTCGGTCTCGAAGAAGCTCTCAAGGAAAAGCCGGGTTTGGCGGCCCGGGTTTTGGCCTATCTTGTCGCAGTCTTGATCGATCTGGACAAGCCTGCAGATTCGGATTGGGGGCGGGAGGGTGCCGCGCATCTGGTCCAGGCTGTAAGGCAACGTTCGATCATTCTACTTGATCTTCCGCTTAAAAGGCAGGCGCAACTGGATGCCTGGATCGATGAAAGATTGGCGGCAACCGGACCTGATTTCAGGGAGGACCTCAAGCTTGCCGTATCCGTAGGCTCTGAAGATTCGATCCCTGCGGAAGTCGCTCGATGGCTTACGCATCAGGACAGGACGAAGGAACATTGGTTCTTCAGTAGCTGGATGGCGCCGGAGAGGTCCCCGGAGTGGTTTCGAAAGGTCGCGGCCGATCACAGGACACGGGCAATTTGCGTTGCGTTCATCACGCGCGAATTGCCTCACCACAACCCGTCCTACCCCGCTCAATTTGCGGAGCAGGTTGGGCAGCTGTGCCCGGGCCTGACACAAGCGTTCATGGATGCGGCGCTGTCCATCGTTCGTGACGGCTATAATCCGAATACCAATCCCATTGCCGTAGGCGCACTTCCCGATCTCGGCGGATTTGAGGCTGTTGTAACCCGGGCCGTTTCCTATCGACAGGAACTCGCCGGCAAGCCTGACGACGATTTCAAGCTCAAATTGGCAAACGGCGAGTGCGACGGTGATGCCGAAGATCGCTATTACGAGAGTATCGCCGAAGATGGACAGACGGCGTACGACTTCCTCGAATGCTATCTCGCGGAGAGACGGGAGAAGGACGGCTGGACCGCCATTCGCGATCATGCGCATGCCTTGGACCTAACGTATCTTTGGATACGGCTCGCCGAGCGCGCGGCCAATGTCACGGACGCAGAATGGCGTGCGATTGCGCAAGCGGTTCTGGATAAGCCGGAAGAGGCGGATTTCTGGCAAGCCATGCGGAAATCCTTGCGCTCCGATTTTTTGGACGCGCTGAAGGAACGGATTGTCGCCGGCAGTGCGATCCGGGAGGTTAGGCTGGAGGCGCTCGGAACGGCGGTTCAGGCGGCGCCTGACGTGCTTTTCGCCGCGGTCCATCTTCTTGCATCACGCAACCAGGTGCGTCGGCTGCTTGAGCTTGCGTTCGACCTTGCCGCTGAGAAGAAGGCCAACGCGAGGGAGAGCCGGATTGATTTCGACATCATCGGTGTTCGGATTCTGGCAGCTTTGCCTGTCATTCGGCTTGCAATATTGACCCCCTAAGCCGGGGGATCGGCGTCCAAAATTGACCCCCTACAGATAGGTCTGTTGCGCTGCCTGCTTTGG
>NZ_JARXWB010000047.1 GCF_029892425.1 Bradyrhizobium sp. BR13661
CTGTCCGCGCCTTCAACGAAGCGTCCCATCCGTGTCCTCCATCAGGAAACGGAGGAATCGTAGCCGACTCGTGGCTTTTCACACAGCCAGGGTCACAAGCGGTAATGCTCTGGCCCACTACAAGATTTCCGCTCGCCCTCAGGAGCCGACATGAGTACACGCGCTAAATCTCCCCATTTTGTGGATACATGGAATCTTCGGCTGATCGGACAACAGGGCCTTCGCGCCAGCGAATCTACGCCCCCTACCCCTAAGCGACGGATGGCGCCGCGCGTGAGCCTTCTCACAGCACGCGCCGGCCTCGCTGGCCGTGCTGCCGATTATGGCACCGCATGCACAGGGTACGCAGGTTGGCCAAGGTATCGGTCGAACCGGGCGTACCGCGCTCAACGATGTGATGCGCCGTCAGCCTGTCGGTCGGGGTGGTGCAGAACCGCTCCGTGCACCGATTGCCGTCGCGCTGCAGGCACGCGGCTCGTAAGGCGCGCCAGCCGGCAGATTTGTAGAAGGCGTCGCTGTTGAAGGTCGGTCGTTTATACGGCCGCCATTGGGCGGGCCGGAATTGCTTTGCTCGTGTTGGCATGATTTCCTTTGATCTAACCCAAAGGGCGCGTTCCTAGACGCGCTCCGTTTATCGGCATGAAGCAGCCTCCCGAAGAGCGCCCGCCCGACAGAGAGGAGAAGCTACCTCCGCTGGATGAGGCACGCAGACTGCTTGCGCAATACATTGACGACCTGCGCCAAATCATCGCGAAGCTGCGCGACCGGCCTAATTGAGGCGCTAGTGCGCTAGTTGGACGACGCTTGCCAGCCTGTGCCCGCAGTCAGGCGGCCCAGCTTAGCTTTTTTAAGCTGCAGCTTCGCGCGTTCCGCTTCAACGATATGGCCATCGCGTTCGAGCACATCGAGCAGTATCTCTAGGTTCTCAATTTGCTTGCGAAGTTCACTTATTTGTTGCTGCAATTGCGTACCCTCAAAAAAATAAAGGCAACGTACCGAGTTCGACTTAACCAAAAGTTCTTGCCGAATTTCGATAGACCGTTTCGAAACTCGCCGGGCGTACCGATTATGCAATGAGATTTGCCTCCATGGAATCGATACTGGAAGCCATTCGAACCGTCTACGCCAAACAAAGCGGCGGGCCGTGACACGTTGAACGACAGTGACCTTGCCCAACACCGCCCGAGCCCTCAAACTCACCAGCGGCCTCGCCAGCCGGTTCTAAAGGCATGACCACCGACCTGCGGTAATGAGGCTCCCGGTCACCCTTCTAAGAGAAACCCGATTATTCCGATTACTCCAGTTATTCATTAGAGGAGTAGTCAGAGTAACCAGAATAATCAGAGTTCTATAGAGCGGTTAGGCAGCCTTTCCGAATTGTGTTGGCACGGTGGTCAAACAGCACCGGGAAGAGGTCTTCGAGCCGGCGGAAAGGTTGCCTGCCAAGTCGTCGAGCTCATCCGCGATATGCGCAAGATCGAGCTCGTCGAACCGGTTCGCACGGATCAATGAAGCTTGGCGCGAGGCCCAGGTCGAGCGGCGCGGTAGACGTGCTCCTTCTGCGCGCGGCTGATGGGTGCCGTAGTGCACGTCCCATTTAACCTAACAAATTTACATTAATCCGAATCTCAACTTGCTGACTGGCTCCTTGAGCCTTAGCTTCGATTTGCCAATCGATCTCAGGTCTTTGCCCCCACCCAGTACCCACGAAGACCATGTAGTCATTGGCCAGGGTCGCCGGCTTTACCCCAGGGTCGGCGGCCCGCCCTCCCTCCCAACATCGCAGATTCGATAGCAAATCCTCGCCCCAACCATTCGGCTGAGATTTGCTGCTCGTTAGTAAGAATCGGTCAGGATGGATTTTGGGACGGGGCCGTGGGGGACATACGCGGCTCGGTGCCGAGGTTGAGGGCCCGCCAAGCAGCCAGCCCCGGCGGGCTCTCCCTCACCGGTTCCGAATTAAATACGTTTCCAACTGTGTCATAAATAACATTGCACTGCGGCAGAGCTGCGGTAGGCTGCTGCTTACCGGGGCTGGCTCCATATTTCACTTAGATCGTTTTCACCCGGATTTTTCAACAGTGAGGCCGCAGTGGTCCCCCGCTGCGGCCTTTTACGTCGGTTTAGATAAACCCGGCTCCATCACGACCACGTGCACGAAATCGTTTGCTGAGTTCACGAAGCACGCCGGAAACGATCGCGGCCTAACTTCTCGCCATTGCGAGAGGGGATTTCAAAATGATTACGCTTAAAGTGATTGCGCTTGCTCTTGGCGTCGGCGCTTTGTTTGCGATTTATTCGGCTGACCTAAGCGCCGACTTCGTCCTGGCGATCGTGTCCTGCCTGACATAACGAGAAGGTCCGCCAAGTGAACCGGCGGGCCGTTTGCTAATCGCTTGAGGCGCCGACGGTGCTTGGTCGGCGCTCGCAATTTCCCCTACTGATTCGTCAGCGGGTCGACGTAACGAACATGCAGAGTAATGCATGTCTTGGCCCCATCAAGCCGCACCCTAACCTGATTGGCCGTCACCCCCGGCGCCAGAATCATTCCCTGCTTGCCGCCGAGCCGAGGCCCAGCAGATGCGGCAACAACTACCCGTCGACCAGCAAGCAGCTCGGCTTTGCCAACAGACTGATCGGCCAATTTCGGCAAGTTGCGGTTTGTGTTGCGCGACATAGCAGCCCTATTGTAGGGCCGCTCCGGCAAAAGAAAACCCGCCGACTTGGGAGCCGGCGGGGTCTCCATGCCTATACATGTCGCGGCAGTTGTCACCCGATCCGCGATAACAAACAATATAGCGATAGCCGTTGACGTCGGGTTACCGGTTCAGCCACCTGCGGCGAGTCATCAGCAGCTGGCGATCTTTGCGCCTGAGGGACTGAGCCGGGCGCTTAGCGATCCACCAGCGTGACTGGTGCCCCACCCGCTGGGCCGACCCGGCCCTGCACATCACCTGTGCTTGACGCATTCGCATGATCACTTTAATCCCGCGCGTGATCACGCCGGAGAAAATCAAGTGGCAAAGAAGACGAAGAGCAAGCGCAAGGAATATACGAAAGACGACGTGAAGCTACTCAAGGCGCATTCTAAAGCCCGTACTCCAGTGGCAAGGCTATCAAAGCTGATGAAGCGCTCTGAGGGGTCATTGAGGCAGAAGGCGCGCAACCTTGGAATTGGTCTAGGACACCAGCGGTAGTTTGCCTAATCGAAAGCGCGGCCCGCCGCCAGCATGAAGCGGCGGGCCCTGCTAAGCCCAGTACCAAAGGTCTTCGGACAGTGGGGCGATTGGCGGATAGCGAATTTGGTGGACACCGCGTGGCTACTGCTTTCAGCGTTGAAGTTACCGCACTGGCTGATGATTGCAGGAACTTTTGCTTGTTGTTGTCGGCTCTCTGGGCATGTTGCTTGGGGATAGGAGGGCAGAGGAAGTCGATGCCTCTCCCGAGCAGACGATCGAAGCTCCTCCCGAGCAAATGCCGCCCCTCCCAAAACTCCTTAGCTCTCAAAAGAAAGCTCGGACCTCGGACCTGCGACGGTGATGGGCCAAGAACGCCCAACGCCATTGCACCCGCCAGATGTCACTTTCAGTGTTTTCACGGTCAGGGAGCCCCCTCCTCCGAGGATTCATCTACGAAGACGACACCGACGCGATTGCCACTCGACCAGACCAGGCGGCAATCTCTAACGATACGATCCTTTTCCAACATTAATCGGAAAACGGACCTGATATACCGCTTTGTCGGGAGTTCAATTGCCGCGCCCTTATCCGATATGTTGAACACGCGGCAACGTAAGCTGGCGCCGTCACCCGAAATGTAAGCGATCTCGTCGGCGTTTGTGCGCTCTACCCTGCGACGCTCCTCCATGAGGTCACCTCCTCATCCGTGCACCGGCGGATCATCGTTCGCAATTTGCTCTAACAGCCGAAACTGGCGTGCGATCCGCACGGCTAGATCCGAGCGCGCCTTTGCGAGGGCCTTCCTTTGTTCGAGCACGTCGTGTCCGTCATGCTCAAGGACATCAATCAGCGCTGCTTGGTCGTCGATATACCGTCTCCTGGCTTCGATTTCCCGCTGAACGTGCGCGACTTCACCGTCGAGTTTTGAGATCATGGCAATCCTCGAACCCGGCGGCTTTGCCGGGGAAAGCCGCAAGCTAGCCGGCGATTGCCGATGCGAGCGCAAAGACAGGAGCGAAAATGCCTTTCGTCATGATGGAAAAGAGGGTGACACGTGAAAATTACGATTTTGCTAATTGGGACAGCGGTAAATTTTTCCTTCGAGCCCTCGCTTCGTCGGGCTGGAGGCGCTCTAAGGCAGGTCGAAAGTTACGCCGATCTTGAAGGGACCTCGCCAGACTACTCGGCACGGCAGCGTCAGATTGTCTTCAGGAACGATCAGCGTGAACGCCCCGGGAACTGTTGCGCTTCCATCGGAAAGCTGCAGAGCGGCACCGGTAACGGAAAGATCGCGAACAACGCAGGTCGTCTGCTTGGCGCCATATTGGATCTGCGCCGGCTTCGAAACGCGATGGCGGGGAGCTCTTCTGGTCTCGACCACGAGGGATCACTCCCAATTCATTCCATATTCGTCACGCGTTTGGTTGATCCAAAGCAGCGCTGCTCTGCTATCCAACCAGATCAACCGCTCTTCGTCAGCGGCCTCGTCGGAATGCATGTGTAAGACGAACTCGTTTTCGGCGCCCCTAAAAAGGCTGCCGCACGCCTGACATTCGGCGAGCGACTCAACGGCGATGAACGAATATTTTCGCGTCGAAATGAGTTGCATGAAAAATTTTCCGCAATCAAAAATATACCCGTACAATCACGGACACGGATTAAGGTCTCCTTAAAATGGGCTAATCAGTGATTGTAAAACTGAGAAATGCCACCCGCTCACCTGTGCAAGATTCTGCACGGTGGAAATGTACAGGTGGCAGAAGCAAAAACGCCGCCGGCTTAAAATTGTCGCGAGCGGCGGCTTTCCAGCCCCGAGGGGGAAAGATGCAAAACCCCGGTAGAGTTTGGTCTATATCGACTTTGTTAAGGTTCAATGTTCCTGATTTGACAACCGCAGGGGGGAATAGGATTAGACTCCCAACAAAGCAACCTCGTCCCAGATGCCGCAGGTCGCGCGGTCAGCAAAGGTTGCGACCCCGCCCTCGTAGATTGGCACATCGAGGGACCACGGCGTCCTGATGTCGCCGTACGATTTGACGGGATTGTCCCTGTAGAAGTCAGAGATAAACTCCCTGATGCGCGCCGGGGCCTTGGTGATCCAAACGGCTTGCCTTTATAGCGTCGCTCACCGTGTGCCTCATATTTCGCGCCGATGATCTGCATCTTCGCAGAGACATCTATTCTAACAGGCAGCAAAGCCATCGACTCGCGATGCCGGTTTTGTTGTCGTGATCTCGCTTTGCGCTTTGCCCTTACGCTCTTCAGCTGATGAACTTGCCGGAATGCTGCGTACAGTGCGGTAGAAATTGGTGACGTCCGGACAAAGACCTCGAAGCGTTCGCCAGCCGGCGCGCTGCATACGCACGTGCATCGAAATCGCAGTCAAACGGCAGTTCGGCCGCATATGACGCGCCGAGCACTGGCGCGTCTTTGGACCAAATGCGGTGGTCCACCGCACCGATGCGCAGCACAGCGTGCCAGCCGTCGACAGCGCGGCGCACCTCGCCAGCTGAAAGGTCAAGCCAGTGGCTGAGAGGGCGCGCTGCCGGCGCCGGCCACTGCGACCTTGACCGGAACCACCGCCGCGAGAACTTCCGGCGTCCAAAAAATCGTCTGCTCGTCGAACGACCTATGCGGGTCATGGGCGAAAGCAGATACCCCATTTCCTCCTGAATTCCTCAGTCACCTCGCCGTTCGGACTTTTGGCAATCATCACCTCGTACTCACGCCGATAGTCGGCGTTGCGGCGCAGACATTCCCAGGCGATGTCGGTGACTTCCGCGTCTTGTAGGCTCTTGTAGGAATCCGGCGCCCGCCAGTCGAATTCAGGCATTGCTTCCACCCCATTGCACGCAGGTAACAAGGATTGCGGCGCAATAAGGATGAACGAGGCGGTTGTAGGAAGACCCTAATTTGGCACCACGTGGTGCGCCGGAAGCACCACCGGTCGGCAAAAGAAAATAGTTCTGTCTGCAAGAAGACCGGCCGGGGATTTTCATCTATTTGGAGCCAGTGCTGCGCAAGAGGCGCCCCTGCTCCGTCACCCATTTGGCCCGCGCGAGGTGACTCTGATATGCGCTCCGCGCACGGTTCGGCTCTCGCTCGGGGTCCAAATGCAAGACCACTCGAGCCACTTCGCGCCAGTCCGCCCCCTCACCTTCGGCCTGCAGAAGGCGCATGTAGGTCACCACATGCCGCTCATCGTAGGCAGTGAGAATTTGATCTGCGGGCGCAGCATCGGCGACGTCTGGGTCGAGCGGCGACTTCCTCATAAAACTCCGCGCCTTAGATTAGACAATTTCTAACATGCGCGCCGGATGGAGCAGAAGCGTTAAGACTGTCGCGGGAGCCGTCCGGCCGGCGTTTTGTAGAGAATACTCCGTGGAGAAATACTCTTCAAGGACATGCTCTCTCGCGTATGGATATACGCGAGATACTCGCAATCAATTTGCGGAAGCTCCGGCAGGCCCGTGGTTTGTCACAGGAGGAACTGGCTCATCGTGCTGAAATTGACCGCACGTATATCAGTGCACTCGAGCGAAGCGTTTATGCGGCGGGTATCGACGTTGTCGATCGGCTCGCGCGCAGCCTAGGTGTTGAGGCCGCCGACCTGCTCACTCGCCCGCCCACAAGCGCCAAGAAAAAGACTCGGGGCCAGCCCGAGTGATCGATGCCGAGCCGCTCGATCCGGCGGCCGGTACGCGCTCACTGCTTTCCGGCTTGCGGTTTTCCTCGCTCAAGACGGTCTCGATGATCTTCGAGGTCTCGGACTTGGAAAACCCGCCTTTGCGGAGGAGCGCCTCCCGGTCCTCGTCGGTGCACAGCGCGCCTAATTCGGGCGGCATGCCGATGATAGACAATCACGTAGGTCACATCGACCGCGTAGCCAGCGATCACGGCGAACAGGCAGACAAGGTACGCGTTGCCCCACTCGAACGAAATGTTCGACAAAGTAATGGCGAGCACAACTGCAGCAAATATGAGTCTTCGCATGACGGATGTTCATGCACAGATAGGCCGCGTCGGTCAATCGAAGCGGTGACGAGCCCGATTGAGTTCTAAACACTCACGGTTTGCAGAACCTCGCTGACGTTCCGAGCCACTGCTAATCAACAATTTGACTCTCGTCGGCGCTGCGGTTGGATGCCGGCATGACTGTCTGTCTCATCAAGCACGAAGCCGTGCCAGACCGCGGCAGCTTCGAGGTACGTTTGACTGACGAAGCGCCACAGTTGCTACTTCTATTTCGACGATCTTCCATCGCGCCGGCTGCTGCCAGGGCAAGTGCCGCGCGAGCAAGCGCTCAGTTCGGCGACTATGTTCGCGTGAATTATGCGCGGCTTGATCGGGGGCTGGCCCAAAGGAAAAAACCGTCCGCGTGAACGGCAGCCAGCGTCGTCACCGGAGCTGGATGCCCAAGGTTTCCGCAACCCGCTTGACCGAGGCGATATACCTTTGCAGCGCGCTCGCAATCTGGACGGCGCTTGCTCCCTCAGTGGCCATCTCAATCAGCAACTTCTGCTCGGCGTCGGTCCACTGCCGAGGTTTCTCGCACCTCATCGTCAGCTCCGCCCAAGTGAAACCTAAAATGAATATGCAGAAGCCCGCCAGGTGCGTCAGCTAGCGGGCTTCAGCCAATGCGTCGCGCCGAGTCCAATATGCGACGCAGAACAATAAGCGGATCAAATTTGTAAATCGTTAAACGTCGCCCTTCGCAATCGAGGACAAACCGGCGACTTGTGAACTGGTCGGCAGTTTGTTGGACCGGGCGTCTGCGCGAGGCTGGCGATGTTGCACGAAGGAATCACGCACCGGGTGATCGGCGTTCACTGGCCGTCGCGGGTTTGCATCGCACATGAGGCGTTGATCTCTACACAGCTGACATCGCCCATCCGAGCTTACCTCAGCTGTGGGCCATAGAGAACGCGCGTCTCACTCGATTACCCTATCGGCGCGCGCCAGCAACTCGGGAGGAAATTGGCTTTCTCTCACCCGGAGTTTTTGACTGGGCGCGGCAGCAGCGCCCCCCTACGAAGCGCAATAGCTCACATGTGCTCCGAGGGCGGACGAATCTCAACTTAGGTGCGGCCAACCGGGTCCGATCGCCGGGTAGCCCGTTCAATGCGTCTCAGCCGTGCCTTAAGGCGCTCAATCTTGAGCCGAGCCTTACGCGTGGACGTACGCTTAGTTTCGGCTAGGCCTGAGAGGCGCTCCAGGATATTGAGCTGCGCCAGCAGCATTCGGTTAGCGTCAGTCATTCGAGCCGCATTGGAAGAAAACCGCTGGCCTCATGAGCCGGCGGCCAGCTTAAGATAGCTTTTTGCGATCGGCAGGTACCGACTGTTCGATGTGTACCACGGAATGATCCACCAGTCTGACGATTGTTCTTTCCACAGCCGGACCGGCAGCGGTTCGACGCCGTTGCCACCAGTAATCGACAATTTAACTCTCGCCGGCGGCGCGCTTCGATGGCCCGATGTGAGGCGATACAAGACGCAAGGACCGCACCGAACCTGATGGCCGCCTACGGAAGGTTACGCTGGGCGATCTCCGGTCAACGGGCGCGCGTGATCTGAATGTGTTCTGCCAGGACCGTCGCGGCAGTCACAACGTCAAGCTGACAGCCGAGTACGTCGACCGATGGCCGGACGAGCTCCGGATCTCGCCACTCGAGCTGCGGTTCGTCTGCACAGCGTGTGGCATGCGCGGCTCCAACATTGTCGCCCGCAGCAACGGCACCGAGCAAGCCATCCTGCCGAGACCCGGCAGTTGACGAATCGCCTATAGCTCACGGCAATTCCGGCAGGGGCGCCGATCCATGAGGCTGATGAATGTGAATCGGCGCGGCCTTTGACCCCCCGTCAATATTCGGAGCCGCGACACAATCATGTCGCCGTATCGTAGGAGGGAGCGATGGAGGAAAGCACCGCGCAAGGGTCCGGCAAAGAGCCGCTATATGACCGGGCGTTGCTGTTGCACGGCCGCAAGCGCAACGAGGTGCTCACCTTGAATGAGGTGCAGCGATACGGGGCAGAAAGTTTCTCCGATCCCGACTACGTTCGCCTTTATAGTATGACGCCGCCACAATGGTACGCGCGCGGTGTACGCTTGCTCGGTCGAACGGCTGTTGAATGCACGCGCGACCCGTTGGCCGATCTTATCGGCCGCGACATCGCAGCGATCGCGGCCTCATTCCCGCCCGAGACCAAGTTCTCGGTCATCGATCCCTTCGCGGGATCGTGCAATACGCTTTACTGGATACTGCATGACGTTCCGTGTTCGCGGGGGCTTGCGTTCGAGTTCGATCCGAGCGTCTATCAACTCACTAGGCAAAACATTGCCGATCTCGATCGTCCGATCGAGCTCATACAAGGCGACTACAACGTGGTCCTGGACAGGCTTGACCTGCCGACGCACGACGTCTTGATTGTCTTCGTAGCACCGCCGCGGGGCAATGCTCTCGACGAAATCGAGGGTCTTGATCTGCGTCGGACCGAACCGCCGATCACCGACATAATCACGCGACTGGCTAGCGCCTATCCCGACCGCCGCATGCTCTTTGCTGTACAGGTATACGAGAACGTAAATGTGGAATCGATCGCGGAGCTGAAATCCAAGGTGGATTGGTCGACAGTCAAAAACTATAACCTCAACGTCCCCGGTCGCAATCACGGCATATTGTCGGCCAGCAGAGGTTGGCGGCCGTAGCCGCTCTCACAGGCCGTGGTGTCGGACGGCAAGTCAGCTATGGGTCTTGGCCATGTAAAAATCCGCAATCAGCGGCCTGATCCCTCGGATATTCATTACTCGGGTCAGATTATAGGCCAACAGCGGGAGGGCCATCTCAGCGGCTCCTTTTGGAAGGTTTTGGTGCGTCGCTCCCATGCGCGCCTTCATCGCGCCGAACGGATACTCGATAGTCTCGCGACGAAGGCGCATTGCGAGCGGGTTCGCGTCGAGCCGCTGCTGCACGGCGTCGAGCAGATCCTCTTGCTCCCATCGCGTGATCCGCCGCTCGGATCCGGCCGTACAGTGAGGGGTTTGCCAGGAAGGTTGTTTATTCTCCAGGGGCATAACATGAGCGAGCAAGTCTTTTTTTCAATCAAGGGGCCGGCGCCTCCCGCTCAACGTTCTTCATCTCGTTGAAAAACATTTCGGTTGTGCGACCGTCGGACCATTCGACGATAACACCGAACAGGCGTCGCTCCTTGATGACGCCGACCTCCACGGTGGCGGTTCGTTGCCAGCGGATTCGATCGCCAACAGTGAGGTCTCGCACCTGCCAAGGTTTCATCGCTTCCCCTAACGGCATCCCGCATCGCTCTTACAGGCATCCAACGCAGAGGCACGTAGATTGCGAGCGTTGGAGATGTTCGTAGTCGATGTCGCAATCTTCGTTGCAAAGTCCTGCTGGATCTGGCCAGACATTGGTGGTTGTGCTCGGTGTCACACCTGCCGGACCAATGGTGGCTAAACCAACCGCCGATCCAGCTGGCTAGCTTCGCTTTTTCCGCCGCACGGCTCGCATAAGGAGCGGAGAGAAAATCAGAGCAAATATTACGAGAAAAAGACGCATGAACGCCTCTTTGAAAATGCTTTGCCAGAGAAAATGCTGTTCAGCGAGCCGCTAGATCACATTAAGTCAACACAGACCGACAATATCCGATCTCTCGGTGAATGCCAATCACATCGGCTGCGATTCGCAGCGCCAACGTGTGGCTAGCATCGGCGATGGGCATTTATCGCACTTGCCAAATCGTTTGTGGCTTCAGCCCATATCAATACAACAGCAGTCGCGACCTGCACCGTCGTGCTAGGCCAAGATGTAAGCAAGGAGCCATGGTTTTCAATTGCATGCGTCGTCGCGCGAAAATTGACCTCATGCAGACGCCTACCGGGTCTTCATGGCGGTGTGGGCCAACTTTCATGCAGCATGCTGTCAAAGTGAGCTGGACGCTGCCTTCCAATTCGCGATTCTATCAGGGCCTCGCTACGAAAATACCTATCCGCGGTTCGCCCCGCGCGGTGTCGGCGCGGCCCTGATCGCAACCCAAGGCGGTTGCCCGCAAAAGAGCCGACCGGTGTTATTTGATGATCAGTGAATTTATGTCTCCAGAAGAAATTGCAGGGCTTATCAAGGATCAGGCTTCGCTTAGTTTGGGTCCATGGCCACAAGACTTGAAGCTCATGATTTTTGTGACCCGGCAAGAATGGCGCTGCGGCCTCAGCCCAGCTACTCAGTTTAGCAATGCAGTTTACCGTAAGGGCGCGCGCCAGATTGCGCGTGAGCTCCAGAAGACAATCGGTGTAAAGCAATCAAATTGAGGGCTTGCTAGCGCTGTCCTTGCTGCAGCTTCATTGCGTGAAGCTCCGCAGGATGCTGCGCTCACGGCGGGCATATCGTCTCGTGAATGGGAATTCTGCCATGCCATGCAGTTGAGTAGCGCGTCCAGTATATGGTCTTGATAACGGCTGGTAGTTGCGGTTCGATCTCAGAGGTGTCGTTTCGCGCCTACCTCTTATTCGATTTATATCTGACCGGATTGCATCCGTGGACATCATCCGACGAAAATGGACCGACGCTGAAGACGCAGCGATACGTGCCGAGCTTATGGCCGGTCGTTCCCCAGAAGGCATCGCGGAAGATCTAGGGCGCACCCCTGCCGCGATCCGCGCACGAGCCTACGTTCTGCGCATCGCTTTAGGCCGTGCGAGGATGTGGAGCCGGCGCGGGACCGCGAACGTTGATGCGTAGCAGGGGCCCGGTCATGGATCCTGGGGTTTCGCCAACGTGCGCGCTGGTATCAATGATGTCTGATCTATGTCGATCATGGTCACTCTGGCATTTGTTGCGCATTGACGGAAACGCAGGCGGCCGACCAGGCCTGGGGCGGCCATTCGCCTATGTAAAGCTCACTAGCTTGAGCTTTGTGATTTGTCCTTCGGTCTGACCGTTGGACCATGGTTAGATGATCGCGGCTTGAACGGCATCGTGATCTGCCATGATGCCCTTGGCAAATGAGCTGAGTGGACTGTCGAGCGCGGTGGCGATCCATGGATCGAGGTCGGCAACTTTTTGCTGGCGCATCATTTCGTGGAAACGATCGACCAAGTCGCGGGCCTCGAGCAACGGTGGGACATCGTGCGCAATCTTGGCCATGATCGATCCCTGATCCCTGGGTACTTGATCGCGTTTGATTGTCATAAACCGCGCAATCTTGCGTGCCGACGGGGTCTTCCTTACCCGCCCGGTCGGATCCGATGAGTCATCGGGGCGGCGGGTGGCCCGCCGCAGTTGCCGAATGACAAGATCCCCATGCAGTTGAATGAACATCTCCACAGCCCGACCGTACTCATGCACGGTGCCTCAGGCCTATCGCGCTCTTTCCTCCACCTTCGAAGGCTTCGCGTAGCGTGCCTTCCCGTTCGCCTGAAGCAGCCGCAGGGGACGCATAAGCAGACGCGGGCGTCTCGACCGGTTCTCCAGCATTGCGCCTCTCAATGTCCCTGAGAGGGTGCACGTGTGCGGCTTACACCGCCAGACGTTCGCGCCGCTGCTTGGATGGCGTGTGAAATGCAGGACCCGGCGCGCGTCCACTCATCGCGTGCCACAGCCAGCGCGCTGCATACGCGCGCGCGTCGAAATCGCCGTCAAACGACAGTTCGGCCGCATATGACGCGCCGAGCACTGGCGCGTCTTTGGACCAAATGCGCTGGTCCGCTGAACCGATGCGCACCACGGTCTGCCAGCCGTCGACAGCGCGGCGCACCTGGCCTGCTGTAAGGTCGAGCAGTGGCTGATACGACGACACGCCGTCGTCGGCCACTGCGACCTTGATCGGAACGACCGCCGCTAGACTAGAACCTCTGGCGCCCAGAAGATGGTCTGCTCGTCGAAGGACCTCTGCGGGTCACGGGCGAAAGCAGATACCCCATTTCCTCCTGAATTCGTCAGTCACTTCGCCGTTCGGACTGTTGGCAGTCATCACCTCGTACTCACGTCGATAATCCGCGTTGCGGCGCAGACATCCCAGGCGATGTCGGTGACTTCCGCGTCTTGTAGGCTCCTATAGGGTTCCGGCGACCGCCAGTCGAATTCAAGCATTGCTTCCGCCCCATTGCACGCAGCTAACAACAATTGCGGCTCAATAGGTATGAACGAAGCGGTTCTAGGAAGTCCTTAGTTTGGCACCACGTGGTGCATCGGAATGACCACCGGTCAGCAAAAGAATATACCTCCGCCCTGCAAGTCATCAGCCGGCGATTTTCCTTTATTTTGAGTCAGTGCCGCGCAAGAGGCGCCCCTGCTCCGTCGCCCATTTGGCGCGCGCAAGGTGGCTCTGATATGCGCGCCGCGCACCGTCCGGATCTCGCTCGGGGTCCACATGCAAGATCACTCGAGTAACTTCGCGCCAGTCCGCCCCCTCGCCCTCGGCCTGCAGAAGGCGAACGTACGTGACGACATGGTGTTCGTCATACGGCGTCAGCGCCGGCTCGCTCGGCGCGACATCCACGACATCAGGATCTAAAGGCGGTCCATTCATATCTATTCGTGGCATTCGACGGAAACCCAGGACAAAGTATCTGAATATATCGGTTATAGACAGTGGTTTGATGGTCTACACGATGGCTGCTTTTGCGCATGAAAGCTCGTGCGCTTGTGGCCTGGAACGTCCGCCGAATCCGCGTCGCTCGCGGTATTCCGCAAGAGCAATTGGCATATGATGCTGAGATTGATCGTTCATATATGAGCGGCTTGGAGCGACAAACGGAGAATCCAACCATTGATCTGCTCGAGCGACTCGCCGAGACGCTAGGTGTTCGGCTCTCAGAATTCTTTCTTGAACCGCCCAAGGGAGCCGCCGCGCCAAAGCCGTTAGCCAAGGGCCGGAAACGGATTCGTCCCAGCCCTAAGAGCAAATAATCGCTGCACGGCTGTGTACTTATTGCGTGGCTGGCCGCCTGATGTCTGCTCAATCCCTGGGAGCGGCGGGAAAGCGGACGTCTCCCGAGGTCGCTGAAGGGCCATTTGGGGACATCTTGTCGCTCGGCCTGACGCAAATTGGGCTCAGCTGTGGAGGGCAGCAATGGATATTAAGCGGGCGTTGCCCCGTCCCCAATTTCGGAGCGTGGTGCGCGTGTTCGAGGAGAGACGCGCCGAACTGGGAGGCGCTGTGTCCTAAGCTGGCCAGTTGCCGCGCGGCCTCATCGAATTTTGAATATCCATCTTGGCGAGCCCTATCGAGTTCGCAACGGTGGGGCCCCAAACCCAACCCCTGATATAAGCGTCGTCGGACCGCAGACCCGTCTTCGAGCCCACGTTTCTCTGTCCATGGTCGGGCAGATCGAGATTCTTGTTTGGGTCAAGGCGCGTCTGACGATCGCGCCGGTCCTTTGCGGCGCATCGATCTTGCTCCGGCTTATCTTGCCGGATGGGGGCATGTCTGAGGCGAAGCCTGTTCTCACCCGCGGAGACGCAATCGGCTATCACGGCGAGCGCATGTTCTACCGATTTACCATGATGAGAGGCCGAACGCCGGTATCTTGTGAAATGAGTAACGGAGCTCTCATGGACCTCGCGGGTCGCACGAGCATCGTCGTGATCGACCATGAGGCGGTGTTTCCTAAGCATCGCGACCTGATCGAGGCAGTGGCGTGCGGTCTATTCAGACGCAATGAGTACATCAGAAATTTTTCCAAGCATCTGCTCCGGCCGGTGAAGCGCACCTTCGACGCCAGCGCGACGTAGCTTTCGAAAAAGCGGTCTCGCATGGCTTTGGTCGGTGCCATCCATCTTGTCAGTTAGGCCACATCGGAAGAGCAGCCACGAGGCCGTCAGGGTAGACGGCTGATAACGGATCGAGCCCAGAGCGCCGTTCGAATTTGTTAAAACAAAAGCCCCGGACGATGCCGGGGCTTTCATGTCACGTGATTTGCGATCGGTCAGTACTTGTCGTCAGTACTTGGCAACCACCGCCTGCGGAGCGAAGCGGTAGTTGAGGCCGACCTTGACCTGACTAATGCTGTCTGCCTTGGTCGAGAGGATTGTCGTGCCGTCGGATGACAGAGCCCGGTCGCGCCCGAACGACAGGTAGTCATATTCCGCCTTCGCCGACCAGTTCTTGCCAAGGTCGAATTCGGTACCGTAACCAACCGTCCAGCCGAAGCGGTTGTTCGAAACCCCAAAGCCGGTGCCGCTTGCAAACACGACGCCTGCAGCGTTCGCGCACACGGTTGCAACGGCCGGACCCTGCGGATTGTAGCAGGTCGCATTGGTCTTGCCGTTCTCGAAAGCCGCACCGCCCTTCACGTAGAGGAGGGCGCGTCCCCAGGCATAACCCGCACGAGCCGTTGCAGTGGCGACCCAGTTCGTCTTGTCTTCGGCCACGAATAAAGCCGAGGTCAGGCCGGGGATGGTGAGGCTCGTGCCGACAGTACGCGCTCCGTGGATGTTGGCCGCGCCGATGTCGCCCTCCGCACCAAGGACGAAGCCGTTGCTGAACTGGTAGTTGTATCCAACTTGTCCGCCGCCGAGAGCGCCGGTCGTCCACGGCCGGGTGGTGTCGGTTGCGGGGTCGCCGAATCTCACGTCGGTCCGGCCGGCAGAGCCACCGAAGAAGCCGCCGACATAGAAGCCCGTCCAGTTCGACGCAGTGATCGCAACAGGGTGCGCCTTGACCATCTTGACAGCTTTGGTCGGCATGATCGCGGCGGCGATGGTTTCTGGCGAGAACTGGTAGCGGATGCCGGCATTGCCGGTCCAGCCGTCGATATTGGAGCCGTTTCGATAGTCGACGCGGACAAAGCCGAGCCAACCCGTGTTGACGATCTGGCCAGCGACGCCGAGCGAGTACTGGCCGTAGGTGCCAACGCGCGAGGTTGTCGTTGTCTGATTGTATGTGAATGGAGCGCCGCGGAACAGGCCGTTCAGGGACGTGTAGTTCGACGTCACGTTGCCGGCGAACTCATGGAAAACGCTCACAGACGCGAACGGCTGCCAGATGACGTTGGGTGTGGCGATCGTCTTGCCGCCGCGCAAGCTGAGGCGGCCCATCTCGCTCTCGACGTCGTTGGTCCGGATGATGCCGGTGATGCCGGTGAAGTTCGCACCACCCACGCCTGGCGCTGTGAAGTTGTCGACGGACGTCTTCGAATAGATGAAGCCGGCTGACGGCTCGATGAACCAGCTGTCGCCCAAGTCGAAATTGTAGCCGGTCGACGCCGCGATCGAGTAACCATGCGCTCCGATCGGCTGGTTCGCAAAGGCGAAGCCCGGATTGTTCAAGCTGACATTATAGAACTCTTGGCGAACCATCAGGTCTGCAAAGAAGCGACCCTTTGTAGCAACAATATAGGTGCCGAAGAAGGGCACCTCGAATTTGTTGCTAAAACCCGCATCGTCGGACGTCTTGGCACCAAGGTAACCAGCGGTCGTGCCGAGATGCACATTCCAGCCGCTCCAGTTCAGCCGAGCGATATCGGCGCCGACCTGAACGCCGGCGAAATTCTCTTTCTGCGAGGTGGAGCAATTCGTCGAGGCGGTGTTGACGACCGCACCACCCTGCGTCGAGATACCCAAGGATTGAGAAGAAGAACTAATGTTGACGTGGCCGCCGACGGCGCGCGCCCACACGCCCCCGCCGGGCTGATCCGGCGCCGGGTTTGCCGGAGCCGACACGAACGCGCTGCCTTGCTGCGTCAGGAATGCGGTGTTGACGTTACCGATGGCCGCCGAAATGGAAGCGCTAGCGGAACTCGTAGGCACTGCCAGCGTGCCGATGTTGTTGATAGGCGTGAGGGTTTGTGTCGTCGCGCAGTTTTGCGCCAAGGCCGAAGATGCCCCCAACAGCAGGGTGGAAACCGCCGCAACCCCCGCGCCACCAGCCCACTTCACAAACGAGCCCATAACCAGTTCCCCAAAAATCGGAATCGAAAATATTGGGCTTAGCCTAATTGACCCTTTTGGCCTGCGAAACTGAGAGCTTTCGTTTTTGGTCAGCAGCGCCTGTGAATTCCGCGCGGTGTATCTGGCCAGCAACATTTCGAAACGGAGACGCGGTCTTTCATTACCGCTTGCGTGACTTGAATCACGTTGCCAGGAGTTCAATGCGACACGGCTGTGGACACTTGTGCGGCGGGCTGCCTCAGTCGCTGAGCCACGACCATTGTGACTTGTGTCACGCAACTCTTCGAGATCGAGAAAATACCTTGGTGTGAAGGCGTTTCGACACATTGCGAGACAATGGTCTCGACGATAAAGTCCGACATCAATTATTGATTTCGGACTGGCCGACCGCCTCCAACCTTCGCCTCGCGGCTCGGTATGGTGCTGTTTGCTCGCCAAAACGGAATGTTCGATGATCCGGCGGTTTACCGCAGCGGTGGCGACGATTGTCGGGACCTTCTCGTTGGTGGTCTTGGCGCCCGATTGCGCGTTTGCGGAGCGCCGCGTCGCGCTGGTCGTCGGCAACTCGAGCTATCAGTCGGTTCCGCAGTTGCCCAACCCTGCGCGCGATGCGAGCTCTATCGCAAAGATGTTCCGCGACGCCGGCTTCGACACTGTCGACACGCTGATCAACGTTGGCAACCTCGAGTTCAAGCGTGCGATCCGCAAGTTCGAGACCACGGCCGACCAGGCTGATATCGCGGTGGTCTACTACGCCGGACATGGTTTGGAGATCGGGGGCACCAATTATCTGATCCCAGTAGATGCGAAGTTGGCCTCTGATCGCGACGCGGACGACGAAGCGATCCCGCTCGAAAGGATGGTCTCCTCGGCCGACGGCGCCAAGCGGCTGCGCCTTGTCATTCTCGACGCCTGCCGTGACAATCCCTTCGTTGGGACGATGCGGCGAGAGCGGCGGAGTGTTGTTACCCGCGCGGTCAGCAGCGGTCTGGGCAAGGTCGAGCCGACCATGACGGATACGCTGATCGCATACGCGGCGAAGGCGGGGTCAACGGCAGATGACGGCGACGGCGAGCACAGTCCGTTTACGGTTTCGATTCTCAAGAATCTGCCTGTGCCCGGACTTGATGTGCGTCTTGCCTTCGGCCGGGTCAGGGATGAGGTCCTCAAGTCGACCGCCAATCGGCAGGAGCCGTATGTGTATGGCGCCCTCGGCGGTGGCACGATCTCGCTGGTGCCGGCCCCGATCGTGCCGCAAGAGGCGCCTGTCAATGAAGTCAAGGGTGACTACGAGTTGGTGCAAAGGATCGGCACCAAGCGGGCGTGGGAAGTTTTCTTGGCGACCCATCCAACGGGATTCTACGCGGATTTGGCGCGTGCGCAGGTGGAGGCGCTCGGCAACCAGCCACAGGCCAATATCCAGGTCGCGGCTTATCCGCAGACGCCGTCTCCGACCCGCGATACGCCACCGACGAAGGAGCAGATCGAGTGGGACAAAATCAAGGATAGCGTCGACATTCCTGTGCTCCAGCGCTTCATCAAGCGCTTTCCCGACGCGCCGCTTGCGATCACCGCGCAACAGCGCATCGACGTTTTGAAGCAGGCGATCCAGGAGCGCGAGGACAAGGCGCGTGCCGACCGCGAGGCCGCCCGACAGGCTGCCGAGGAGGCCAAGCGGAAGGCGGAGGCCGAGCAGGCCGAACTGGCCGCCCAGAAGAAGCGGGAAGATGACGAGCGCCGGGCGCGCGAGGCCGAGGCAGCCGAGAAGGTCAAGGCGGCCGCGGCCGCGGCGGCAGCCGACAAGAAACGCATCGAGGATGAGCGACGTGCAGCAGCGGCTGAAGCCGACCGGCTGGCCAAATTATCCGAGGCTGAGCGCAAGGCGCAAGAGGCCAAGCAGAAGGCCGAGCAGGCCGAGCGCGACCGCGCCGCTGCGGCCGCGGCGGCAGCAAAAGCGGCAGCCGATAAACAGGCAAAGGAAGCCGAAGAGGCGCGCAGGCTGGCTGACCTCGCGGCGGCGAAGGAAGCCGCCTGCAAAGATCAACAGGCCCGGCTGGACGCGATCATCGCCAAGGGCAGTGACGGTACCGGCATCGACGACCTCAAGGCATTCTTGAAGACGGTCTCCTGCGACCGGCTCGGGCCAGTGGTCGTTGCCGCGATCGATCGCTTCAATGCCGAGGCCGTGAAGCGGGCGGCCACGCAGCCCAATTCGCCGCAGCTCGTCACGTCCGCCCAGACTGAGCTGGTCCGGCTCGGCTGCCTGACCGGCAAGCCGGATGGCAAGCTGAGCGACTCGACCAAGGCTGCGCTTGGTCGTTACTTCTTGATCGGAGGCCAGCAGGTAGAGCCCGACAAGATCAGTGTGACGCAGGACCTGGTCGGCGAACTCGCCAAGCACGCGACACGGGTCTGTCCGATCCAGTGCAAGAGCGACGAGACCCTGAAGGGCGATGTCTGTGTCGCCAACGAGAATCCGGCGTCGGCTGCGACCGCCTCGCGCAAGAGCGGCGACGATGACAAGTCGCGCCAAAAGCAGACCAATCGCGATGCCGATCGCGAGCCCGCTCGCCGTGCCAAGCCCGAGAACGATGCGCCTCGCGCCCGCCAGCAGGCGGTTGCGCGACCGAGCATCGTGAGCGGTGGCGGCGGCGGTGGCCACAGCACCATCATCGGCGTCGGGTTCTGAAAGGATTGCGAGCCGGTCGGAGTATTGCCCGTGCCGGTACCAAGAGGAGGAGCGGAGATGAATCGGGTTTGTTCGTTGATGCTTGCAGCGGCTGTATCGATGCCGCTCGTTCTATCTGCGGTCCTGCCGGCCCTCGCGGATCAAGGGATAGTGAAGCCCTCTAAGAAGCACTACGCCCTGCACGATCGATGGGCGATTGCGCGCGTCCACCAAGTTACACGCGTTGCTGCAATACCCCCCGATCTCGCGTGTGGAGGATTCTGGTGCCGCCGTGACTTCGTGTTGATGCTCGGCATCGGCTTCTAGAGCATGTTGGGGTCGACTTGAATCGCAGGGATTCCCAAAGGGAGCGAACCGTGATTCATCCTTGAGGCCGGGAGGAGGCCGACAGGGATGGCGCATGGAGAGGCTCTTCGCATACGGGTAATCAAGGCCGTCGTTGAGGATGGCCTTTCGCGGAACGAGGCGGCCCGGATATTCCGGGTCGGGATCGCGAGCGCGATCCGCTGGGTGAAGGCGTTCGAGGAGACGCAGCGCACTGCAGCTTTGCCGACCGGCGGGGACCCGCGCTCTGTGCTGAAGCCGCATCGGGACTGGCCGTTGGAACTTCGGCGCAAGGAGAACGATCTGACGCTCGATGCGATCGCCGAGCGACTGCTTCGCAGGCATGGCGTCGAAGCCGACAAGTCGATGCTGTCGCGCTTCTTTGCCGGTGAGGGGCATCAGCTTCAAAAAAACCGTGCACACCAGCGAGCAGGATCGTCCCGACGTCGTTGACGTGCCGGCAAGCGTGGCGGTGCGCGCAACCCAGCCTTGGCGGTCGGCTCATCTTCTACGAGACGCCTTTCGAATGCAGAATCCATTCGAGCCCTGAGGGGCGCGAGTGGTGATTTAAGCCTGCACTATGAACCCCATACTTGCTCAATGCAGCAACGTCTCGTGAGAGACACGCAAAGCAATGCGTGTGTTACAAGAACGTCTAGATCTAGCGTTACACGAATTGAAAGCTGAGCTGATGCGCGAGCAAGTGTGCTGCGCTGATGTTCTGAAACGTGATGGAGTCGTGAGCGGCATCCATAATGACGGCATTGCCATGCGAATCTTCGCTCGTCGCTGCCAACAACGCGTCCATTTTTGCAAAGATTACGTGATCGATCTGGACAGTATCTGTTCCTGGCTTGAAGTTTGAAATTGTTGCTTGGCCAAAATTCGGCGCGAAGACAAAATTAGCCAAATCAACTCCAGATGATTTGCCGTCCCCAGCATTCAGACCGCTGCTACCGTCGGTTCCGATGATATGGACCATAGCGCTATTAGCGCTTGCGGCTACCGGTTGCTCGACCGTGGGTGGGTCATATACTATGGTTCCGCCAGCGCCATCGCCCGCAAACGAAAAGTTAGCGAGAGAATAACTGCCAACGAAGTGCAGGACATCGACAGTCGATCCATTGCTCACCGACAGAACGCCAGTAGAACCATTATAGATGGAATTGGTTTGTATTGAACTGTTGTACGCAATATTGACGAGATCAATTTGATCGGATCCTGCTAGAGTGCCATCTCCAGTGAAGCCGACAATTTGTCCGGTAAACGTCGACGGCATGTCGAGCTTCAACATCCCGGTCGAGCTACTGAATGTCACTGATCCGGAATCGCTGTTGGCCAATTCGAGTTTGCCACCAGCATTAATAATCTGGTCGACCACGCCATCATTAACAAGGTTTTGGTAGAAGACGGGTTCGAACGATTTAAAGCTGCTTCCCGACATCCAACCGCCGGTTGCATTGCCGAGATAGTTGCCCCTACTGTCGGTATTCCAAATCGTATATAGATCTTGGCCCACGGCCTTCCAGGCAACTTCGTACCCTGTAGCCGTTGCTTCAGCACCAATCGGTACGCAACCTGCAAACTCGCCCGCGACAACTGCTGCCCCGTTAAATTGCAACTCCGGTCCAGTCCCAGAGCTGCTATCGGTGAGCTGATAATTGTTACCGATCTGTACCAAGCCCGTTGACCCTGCCGGTGGAGTGACCGGCGAAGTCTTGAGGATAAAGTCGAGCGCAGCGCTGCTGCCGATGTTGCCGGCGGCGTCAGTATCCTCAGCCACGATGCTATGACTTCCATCGCCCACGAGCGTGACGTTGGTGGACCAGGATCCGTCGGCCTGCACGGTCGCAATGGCCAGCGGCGTGGTGCTGCCGTTGTCATAGAGATCGACGGTGGTACCGACCGCGGCCCCCCCGGCAGTGACCGTTCCGGAAATGGTTTGGATCGCTTGACCAACGGGGCCGCCAGTGCTGGAAATCGCAACGCTCGGAGGAATGGTAGGCTGGGGCCCGGTCACACCATCGCCAACTAGCTCATGATAGAAGCTGGGCTGATACGATTCCAAGCTGCTTCCTGACATCCAGCCGCCGGTCGCGTTGCCAAGATAATGGCCGTTGCTGTCGGTATTCCAGATCGTATATAGATCTTGGTCCACGGCCTTCCAGGCAACTTCGTAGCCCGTAGCCGTTGCTTCAGCACCAATCGGTACGCAACCAGCAAACTCGCCCGCGACAACTGCTGCCCCGTTAAATTGCAACTCGGGCCCCGCCCCGGTGCTGCTGTTTTTGAGATAATAATTGTTACCAATTTCGGTAAGGATTGTTGAGCTGGACGATTGGACTGTGGCCGCCGACACTTGGATTATGAGCGGGTGATCAGTTAAGCCGAGATCGACCGTCGATACGTTATGCAACGCCTGTACTGGCGTTGAGCCCTGCAATGGGTCAAAAATCTCCACGGTGGTGAAAGTTTGACCGAGATTTACGGTCACATTGGTTGCCGATATCGCAATAGCGCGATCGTTTAGCTGGTCCCACACGTCCGGCTCGTTCCAAACCATGATTTGAAACGAGCCATCCGATTTTTCAGTGAGATAGTTATGTCCGGTCGAAGGAAGTCCGCTGATTGAATAATTAAGTGCCCCCGAGCTAAATGTATTTGCGTTAGCTCCGCTGTCGCCCAGAATGGTTGTTAGATTGTGGATCGCGACAGCTGCGGGCTTCGGCGAGTTGTCCAACCTAAAAAGGCCAAAGTGATCCTCCTGATTGGCACCGCTAGGATCAGGGTACGCGTCTAGGAGCTGGTAAATAAACGTTTGCTTTGCGCCAAGCTGCGCCGCATCCATGTACGTGTTTAGTAGAAGTTTCGCCTGGGTATTCTCATCGACTCCCTCCCATCCGCCTGCGGCAAATGCCGTCAGGGAGGTATGGTAGCCAGTCTCGGTCAACACGAAAGGCTTACCCGGGTCAGCGGCCTCTTGCTGAGATACATCTGATAGGATCGTGTCGCGCGGCTCATCGCCATTCTTGGGATATGGATGTGCATTATCCCAATCCGACTGAGACGCCGTAAACGGACCCGTAAAGCCGATAACTGGAATATTTTTGAGTAGCGGATCGGCTTTTACTGCATTGAATAGCGCACTCTGATAAGCTTCCGCAGCGGCCGTGCCGGTCAAACCGAGATATGTTACAGGAAAGTTATTGACTTCGTTTGGGCCTTCGATGCCGATGATTGAACCGGGATGTGCCGCAGCGAAATCGTGCAGCCGCTGCACCAGCAAAAGCGGGTCCGTGCCACTGGCAAAAAATATAAACTTTATGCCGGCATCGGCTGCATTGCCAAGGTGGATTTGTCCTAATGTGTCATTGTCGGGATTTGGAGCCTCATCGCGGACAGCCTTTATGCCCAGATATCCTAGATCAGCCAGGTCCGCACTGATGTTCCTGTAGCCACTATCTGTGTAGTTGATATGCGTATCGACGCCCATTGCGCCTAAAAAATCGCCAGCACGCACGGCGGAGATAGCTGACATTTGTTTTCCTGTCGCGGTGCACGAGACCCAATTAATTTATCTACATTAATCGACTTACTTACACAACGGCACAATTTTAGCGCATGCAAGATTGCGCCGACGCCCCGACCGGAACGCCATTCACTTCGCAACAATTGCATAATGGGCGTGCCGAAACGCTTGCCGTCCTCATAGTGTCAAAGCCGGCGCCTTCCGACAATTCCGCAAAAAATTTTGGCGATCCTATAATTCCGTTTGTAAGCGCTAAGCCGATACCCTCGGTTCGACGTTAGATTAGATGTGCGAAGAAGCCTCCGGATTGAAATGGAGGTCCGGGATGGGATTGGACGGCAAAAAGTACGTCCATTTAGGCAGCTCTCAGTTGGAGCGGTCAGCCGGCTTGAGGTGCTTGAGGGCCCGTCCGGACGTCGTGAGCGTTCGGAGGCCGAGCGGGCTCGGATGGTCGCGGAAAGCCTGCTGCCGGGTGCTCAGGTGGCGGAGGTGGCTCGCAGGCACGGCGCGACGCGTTGGCAGATTTACGATTGGCGGCGACGCTTTCGGCAGCGAGGCGAATTGCCGTGGTGCGAGGCTTCGCAGCCGTTCGCGCCGCTGGTTGTGGAAGGGCGACTAGCGGAGGATCACGTTCCGTCGGTCAAGCTCGAGATTGCGATTGGCGACGTCGTTGTGCGGACGGAAGCGGCTATTGATTGTGAGCCACTGTCTCGGTTGATCCGTGCGGTGCGAGCGTCGCGATGATCACGCCCGGTGCTGATCTGAAGATCTACATTGCGACGCGGCCCATCGACTTCCGCTGTGGGCATGATGGGCTTGCTGCGAAGGTGCAGCAGATGCTTGGTCTGGATCCGTTCAGCGGTGCAGCCTTCGTGTTCCGGTCGAAACGGGCGGACCGGATCAAGATTTTGGTATGGGATCGAACGGGCTTGGTGCTCGAGCACAACTAATTGGCTTCATACTACAGCCCTTTCTTTAGGATCGATGCATTTTGAAGAGTTGAGCTGACGAATGATCTCAGCGCGGTGGGCAAGCTGTTTCCATCGGCTGCATTGCTTGGCCGGGACGTGCGGTCCTGGCGGTTCATAGAGGCCGATATAGCCATTGTAGGCATGTCTTTTCACGATGCCGTATTTCGCCCACCTGACCAGGGTACTTTCGGAGATCACGCTGCAGCGTGTCGGCGCCGTGTTCAAGGATAGGCGTATGCCTACCTTACCGCTATCCTTACAACTATCCTTTGACATTGTGACCTCGCGACAAACCATTCTCCGAGATCCTTCTAGCCGACCAGATCAGCCCTCAGCGCGTGGTCTTTGCATGACGCTCACGTTGCAACCGCAATCTCTGTTGTCGACATAACTAATTTGCTGAAAACGCCTAACGAAGACGCAGCAGGGGGATCGCTGTCGATCTTGCGGATCGCTTTGCTGACACGCGCGTATCGTGGTTACTGAATAATGCCTTCCCAATATTTCGATTGTAAGCCGGTCGGCTACGCGAGTTGCGCAATTGAGCTAGCCAACACCTTTGCTCTAAGTTGCATCAACCCAAATGGATAGTTCTCACCGAGGGAAATACTACAAGTCCTATTCAGAATGTCGAGCGAGCGGGAACACTCGTTAGCGGAGTACGAGATCTTGCGGTGTGCCCACTTGTAAGGGCTCATACGCTCATCGAACGTGCGTTGCGTCAAAATCGGAATCCAATTGGTGTAAATGTGGCGATGTGTATCAATCAGTCTTTGGACACCTCGATGAGCGGCGAAATTCTTTGCACGGTCCGCATCATCGAAAATTACGGTCAAGCCGATAGCGTTAGCCGGGTCATTGTGCGGTGAAATCCGAAACCCTTTACTCGTTGCAAGGTATTTAGTCATCATCGCTCGACGCCTAGAAAGGCGGCGTAAAAGCGGGTCAAGCCGAGGTAATTGAGCATAAAGAACGGCGCCGGTTAGCTCGGACACTTTGAAATTTACTCCCGCAAAAACAGGCTCGTCAACATCAAGTCCTAACTGCCGTTCATAGGACCCTGCGTCATGATAGATTCGCGCGCGTGTAAAAATTCGATCATCATTTGTAAGTACGGCACCGCCTTCGCCTGCATTCAGGTTTTTATGTTGATTGAAGCTGAAAGCTCCGACCTCACCGATGGTACCAACGCGGCGCCCCCGGTAGATTGCTCCAACAGCTTGGCAAGCGTCTTCAATGATTTTAAGTTTGAACTGCTTAGCAATACTGGAAATCGGGTCCATATCGCACACTAAGTTTAGCATATGAACGGGTATGATGGCCCTCGTATACGGAGTAATCTTCCTCCTAATGTCTTCAGGATCGATCGTGAGGCTTTCATTTATATCAACCAAAATTGGCACCGCGCCAACAGCCAACGGGGCGATAGCAGTCGAAACCCAAGTGTAGGCCGGCACGAGAACCTCGTCCCCCGGACCTATCCCAGCTCCGACTAACGCGGCAATCAGCGCACTCGTGCCGCTGTTGACCGTGAGAACATGCCTGGTTCCCAGCTTTTCACTAAGTTGGTGTTCGAAGCGCGCCGTGAAGCCACGATTTCCTATATCGTATCTAAGCAAACTTCCGCCAGCGATCGCCCGACCGAGGGCCAGCCATTCTGAAAGCCCTAATGCGCGTTGCATGCTGATATTGCTCCGTGACCTTTGTAAGACAAATCATAACTTTTAGAACTTTGTGTGCACATTGGACGCTCGATCGGATGATTTGAAATGGCTGTTCCTCAAGCGGCGACATTTTTGCTTTAATTTTAGGCGATCTTGTCATTCCATGCGAGCCCGAGGCGGACGTGAGCATTAGTTGCGCAGGTGCTTGATCAACGACCCCGATGCAAAACGTGATCAGACCGCTTACATCCACAGCAACCCTGAACAGCTCAACTTGACTCATCATTAGGGATGCCATCGCCCATCGAACCTTCGTCAATTGGCCTCGATCTACCGGTCAGCGCCGTTGCGCATGATCGAGCACAAATCGAGTCCGTTGCTTGCGGGATTTGAGGCCGGTAATCGAGGTGATCGTGACCCGTGGCACGATTGAGAATGAGGTGGACCAACTACAATCAGGGAGCGGCAGAGCCAACATTCGAAACTGCCTTGGGCTGCTGCGTACGCTGATCGGCCTTGTAGGTTGTTAGGCAACCGCGGCAAACGAAGATAAATGAATCGGTTGGGTTAACTATCCATCAGCGCGGCCTCTGCCAGCCGCCAGACCTAACCGTGCGGCGAGCTCCGTGTTCCTTTTGGCGCACAGATCCATGATTCGTTTTTTCGCCGGTTGTAGGAGATGTTTTCCATGCCAAACGGTAGTGAGGATCTGCAAATATTTTCTCTCAACAAGGCGTTTCAAAAAATAACAGACCAGGACACACGGCGATCGATTGTATTAAACGTGGAGGCCGCGTTTGAGCACGAACAATCGCAGCAAAAGTCTCGGCGCACCAAGCACTAGCCTGTCAGCTATCGCTTTGGTAGCAACCCTAGATTCGTTGCTGCGCATCGGAAGGTGTACAAAGCTGTCGGATATTTCGCGAGGGAAAGCCGATGTGCCTTGCATTGGGCCTTCCGCAGTGGAAGGTTCGCTGGCACACGCTTATCCGGCGCGATGTACGAAACAGGCCGCCCTGATCCGTAAACCTGCCGCGCATGATCATTTCCGCTGATTCAAGATGATAAAGTGAATCATCAAGCCCCCTCCCTGGCGAGGGGGCTCTTCAGGAGACCACTAGTATTTCACATTTATGACCCAAGGTGGAAATTGCGACCTTCACATTTTCATGCATTGTTGAATCGAATTTTTCAAAGTATCCTGGTTGTATTAGCGGCAGTTCCCTATTTTTGTTGAGGTGCGTTGCTTGAAAGCGTTGTCAGATGTAGCGGATTTTTGTTCGCGCTGTGGCGCGGACGTTCGAATAGTTTCTTTGAGATTCACCTGGCGTGGCGTGGAGACGACATCGTCTTGTCCAGAGTGCACGACAAGTGGGTCAGCAGGCGCCGACGTTAATTCGGCGCCTCAGCAAACCTTGGAATCACATAACACTTGGAAAAGTGAGTTGAAACGCGCTGTGAAACGCTAGGGGCTGGACCGTCTGCGGCGGGTACAGCAGCCGGGCCGCGGCGTCACGATAGGAACGATCGCTAGAGCAGATGCTAGATCCGACCGAAACTACTCAACGCATCTCGCCGTTTAAGCTCGATGCCTATAAAGTCGGTGAGGTGTGGAACTAAATTGCCGCCGGCACAGTGCTGATGGGCCCCCAAAGCGGCGCTTTTCATTGGCATAAGCCAGAGGGAGCGGACACACTGCGTGTTGCACCACCTCGCTGACGCGATTAAATGGCCATAGCTCATACATCGGCTTTTGCATGCGCCTTCAACCGTCCAAGGCAAGCGCCAGAATGATTGAGCCTGCGCACAGACGCCGCGGATGCTTGAAAATTAAGCTAACTCGCCTCGCGCTGTTCGTGGCGGTCATCGCAGGTTCGGTCTACGCGGCGAACGCGCAGACTGGGCAACTCCCCCCGCACGCCGCATGGGACGGGTTGGGACCCGACCCCCACGCTGCTCCCTCAAATTTGAAGCGCATAGCGCGACACCGCGATGCGGAGCAAAAGACGAAGAGCCAACTCAACCCGACGACCAAACAGCTTCATCCCTTGGTGCCATCAAATGCTCTGCCGAACCGGGACTATCTTGAAGACCAAGCGGAGAAAGATGAGGAAAACCTGCAACTCAAGCGGGCCACGGAGATTTGCAGGGGATGTTGACGCCTCTCCGCTCAACTCTAACCGGCCCTCTAATGCTCGCCCAAGTCGTAGGTAGGCTAGTTGCTTGCGAGCTCTAAAGCGGGATGGGTTTAGTCTGAATTGGTTTGGGGTTCCCAAATCAGTCTATTTCCGATTCACCATGCGGGCTAGATAGGAGGCCAGTACGGATGGCCAAGCCTTACTCTCTGGATCTTCGCAAGCGCGTCCTGGCTGCGATTGAAGGCGGGACGTCCCATAACCGGGCCGCCAAGGATTATGGACTGGCGATCAGCACGGCGATCGGTTGGATGAAGCAGGTCGATGAGATGGGCAGCGTTTGAGCCTAGGCGGATCGGCGGCCGCAAGCCGAAGGCCATTTCGGGCGATCACACGGTCTGGCTCTCACGGCAGATCAAGAGTGACGACTTCGCCCCGCGCGGGCTCGTTGCCGAGCTGGCCGCTCGCGGCTTGACGGCGGCCTTGAGCTGTTGACGCTACTAAGATGCCGACTTATTTTGCATACAAAATGGTGCTGTCGACGGGGACAACATGAGACTGAAATTCGTCCCGATCTCGGTGTCAGTCCTTCTGCTCGCGACGAGTGCGCATGCGGCCGGTTCAAAGCTCTTGAGGGACGCCGCAATCTTCCACGACGAACATCGGATTGAGTTGCTGATCCACAAGGAAGTGCGAGCAGAACAAAGTGACGACTTCCAATCGTTTAAACAAGCTCTCGACGCTTTGAGCAAGGAAAGCACTTCTTTACAGCGTGATTGAATACGGCCGCAATTTGCTCATTTTATGGTAGCTGCTACAAGAAGTACGTGCTGAGAAAATAACCAGCGAAACTTTTTAGCAGAAATTCGATTTTTTCCGTCTCTGAACTCAGCACGAGGGTTGCGGCTGATAGTCTTAAGTGCGGCAACGAAACCGGCCTCCCGGCGGTTTCGCGACGCAACTGCAGTTCGGATCGGCGCATCTTACGTCCTAAGAGAGGCGCGAAAGCAGGCGCCAGACACCGCTCCAGTACCGACTTTGCCGTCTCCAGTGGTACCCGTCTCAAGAACTGCGGCGGGGGCATTCGCGTTCCGACAATGTCATGGATCGCGTGCAGCCATTAGTATCCCGGGTTGGAAGCGCTTAGCTCCTTTGATAGTCGTCTTCAATCCGGATGATGTCGTCTTCCCCGAGATAGGAGCCGGTCTGGACCTCGATCAGTTCCAGCATGATCTTGCCGGGATTCTCCATCCGGTGGACCGCGCCCATCGGGATGTAGATGGACTCGTTCTCGTGCACCGTCTTCACGGTCTCGTTCACGGTGACGCGGGCCGCACCCCGGACCACGATCCAGTGCTCGGCGCGGTGGTGATGCTTCTGCAGCGACAGACGCCCGCCCGGCTTCACGACGATGCGCTTGACCTGGTGGCGCTCGCCATTGTCGACCGACTGGTAGCTGCCCCAGGGCCGGTGCACCTTGAGATGCTCTTCAGTGACCTTCGGCGCGACGGCCTTCAGCTTGGTCACGAGACGCTTCAGGCCGTTGGCATCCTTCTGCCGCGAGACCAGCACCGCATCCGCCGTCGCGACCACGACGAGATCATCGACGCCTTCGAGCGCGACCAGCGCGGAATCGGTGGTGACGTTGCAGTTGCGCGAATCCTCGAACACGGCGGTGCCATGCGTGGCGTTGCCTTGCGCGTCCTTCTCCGACAATTCCCACACCGCGTGCCAGGATCCGACGTCGGACCAGCCGCACGACACCGGCACCACGGCGGCGCGCGAGGTCTTTTCCATCACGGCGTAGTCGATCGAGATCGCCTTGGCCGCGCCGAAAGCCTTCGGCTCCAGCGTCACGAAGCCGAGATCGCGGCCGGCATTGGCAACCGCCGAGGACACCGCATCCACGCTCGCCGCATCGACCTTGCGATATTCGTCGAGCAGCAGCGCTGCCGGGAACATGAAGTTGCCGCTGTTCCAGAGATAACCGGAACTGACGTAATCGGCGGCCTTCACCGCATCCGGCTTTTCGACGAAGCGCGCAACCGCGTGCACTTCGCCCGTGATCACTTCACCCGGGCTGATATAGCCGTATTCGGTCGCGGGCCGCTCCGGCTTGACGCCGAAGGTGACGATGCGCCCGGTGCTCGCGGCAGCTAAGCCCTCGCGGCAGGCCGCGACGAAGGCGGCGTTGTCCTGCACGACGTGGTCGGCGGCAAGCGCAAGCACGATCGCTTCACTGGTGCGCGTTTGCGCGAACACGGCTCCGGCGGCGATCGCGGGGCCGGAATCGCGGCGCATCGGCTCGAGGAGCACGTCGGCCTCGATGCCGATCTCGGCGAGCTGCTCCAGCACCATGAAGCGATAGGAGGCGTTGGTGATGACAACAGGGCGATCGAACAGCGCGGCGTCGGAGACGCGCAGCAATGTGTCCTGGAAGGTCGAGCGCGCGCCGAACAGCGGCAGGAACTGTTTTGGGCGCACCTCGCGCGAGGCCGGCCACAGCCGCGTGCCGGCACCGCCACACATGATCAGGGGAATAATGCGTTTGTCCATCACCATTTCAAACCTCGGAAGCAAACCCAAAAAAGGAAGGTGGGTGCATCGATATTTCCGATGAGGCCGGATCGACCTCAGAAAACCGAGCGATCATTAAAGCACCGCGTTACACCTAAACACTTCTCGTTCGTTGGTAACGGGTGCGACTTAATCTAATAAAGCTTCTGGCTTCGCGCACGCACAACTTTAGGGCAAGTCGTCCGTTGCTCTGTAAACCTTAATAGCAACCCGGAGTAGACACAGCGGCTGTGGCGCGTGCTCTGTCCGGTAGTTTTGCCCCAGTGCCGATTTAATTTTTTGCAAACCTGCCGACGATCGAACCGTGGCGCATGTTTGGAACAACGTTGTTCTTCCGGCGAGCTTGGCGATGAAGGTTGTTGCTGCGTGGCGTCGGGAACTCTAGATTCGCCCTTTGGACGAGTCACATACCGACTTAACCAAGCTCCTCACAAGCTGGATCGAATTGGGGTCGTTTTGCCAACTCTCGTACTCGCTCCTTCGACTTCCGCGCCCCTATTGCCCGAACGTCGGCTTCACGATCTGGCCATGACCGCTAGGGCCAAAATCCGATCCGAAAAGCCTGCAAACATATCGCAGTTGAAGGGCCGAATGAGATCGATGCGCTATAATCAGAGTGGTGAGAGCGGCGGACGGGGCCGTGGCTCATAGCCTATGCCCAAACACCGGTAACGCCAGCACGGCATTGGATGACTCTCGGCCGGGGATCGCCTGCCTGCCTAGTGTTCGACCATTACACAAGCGGCGTGGCCAGCCAAGCATGACAGTTTTACTTATCGAATTGTCATAGATTGAGCACACAACAACGGAGCAGGCGCTGAGTGTTAGATGTCGAAGGACAGAGCTACTGAACGCCCGTTGTCGGAAACAGAAGAACAGACCCTCTTCTGCTTGCTAAAGGAGGGCGTGACTGCGATGGAAGCTGCAACAAGACTCGGGCGAACACCTCATGCTGTTGGTAGCCTAGAACGGCCTCGCATTTCGCCCTTCGCCGCCAAAAGGAAGTCCGCCAGCCCGCTGCGGGCAGACTTCGATCACGCCCACGCGATAGCGCCTTGGGCGCAACGCCGAGGATAATCGAGATTAGCCGCCCCCCGGTTACCCAGCGGGATCGGAAGATGCGAACGAAGGTGAGCAACGTCTGCCGCTTTTTGGCCGCTAAATTAGAAGCCGAACCAACGGATGCGGGACCAAGAGACGCGCTGATGGTAAAGGTGCGGCAGATAAAGGGGAAACGGCTCCCAATAAGCATACCGTTGATAGCGGCGGTCCGCGTGGCGCCGGTACGGACGCACCGCATCGGTTGGCTGCGCCGGGGTTGTATCGGCGATCTTCCGCACGATGGACGGGCGCGGCACTGGAGATGCCCGCGGCGCGCCCGATGACGGCATATCGGTCTGCGAATTGGGAGCGCTTTCGGCGGGCGGTACCGACGGTGGAGGGGCGACGGCGTCTTCCCCATGGCTCGGAGCATAGGTTGCGGCAAGAAGCAGGGTTGCGACCGTGAGCCTGGTATAGATCATCTTCATGTGAAACTCCCAAATCATTCCATATGATGCATACCTACTGCCCATACGAGCAGCTCCAACGTTCGCACGATCTCCGTCGGAACACCGACCAGACTAAGAGAACTCATTTCGAAGCGGTCTTAGTTTCCATATTCACGACTTGGACGCGGCGGTTTATCGCGGCGTCAGGATGATCCAAGTCTTTCAGCCTGGACTCGCCATAGCCGACTGTAACGAGATCGCCGCCGGAAATACCGTAGTGGTCAACAAGGTAACGCTTAATGGCATCGGCCCGTCGCTCGGAAAGATCCTGATTGAAGGCATCATTGCCAACCGCATCGGTGTGGCCCGCGACAACGAAGGTCGACCCCTTCAGACCTGGATCTGAGAGCGCCTTGCCGAGCGCCTCAACGGACGCCATTGACGTCGGGCTGATGGCGGCCGAGTTGAAGTCGAACTGGATCTCCAGATCGATATTTGGCTTGGCCGAGGCGATCTCGGCGATTTCTTCGCGCTCGCTCGACGATAGCGATCGGGTCCTTCGGTTACGGACGCTGTTGAGAACGTCGTCGGCATGCGCCTTTGCAGCGGGGTCGACTTGCGGAGCAACCGAAAGGCTGCGGGTCAGCGGTTTCGGCTTCAAGGCGGAGAGAATTTGGTCGGCCGACACGTTGACCTCTCCGGCGAATGCAAACCCTGCCGTCGTCGAAAAAGCAGCACTGAGCACAATCGCCCGTATTGGAAAAAGCCGATGAAAACGAGCCATGATCATATCCCCGTTGGTAGGCCTGAACATTCCATTCGTGATTATCAGCATAGACGCATTGGGGAGACTTGACCGTGATGTACATCACCCACTCGACAATCATCCTTGACCGAGCCGTGTGCCGCTTCGGCGTCAGCTAGGTTCTTTGTTTAAACTTGGCTGTCGCGGATACGAGGCATAAGCTACTGCCGCCGAGCGCGCGGAAAGCAGTTGTATGGTGGTCTAAAATCTCCGTGATTTAGGTCACAGTTTGCGCCCAGAGAGCGGCACAAGATGAGATCTGTTCGGGTTGGCGAGAGATGTGATGATTTGCTGGGTAACCAGGGAGACACGATAATGCGCTTCTTGATTGCAACAGTAATGGCAGTAGCTTTTCTGGTGAGCGCGGATGCGGCCTTTGCCGAAAAGCGAGTCGCCTTTGTCGTCGGCAACGGCGCCTACAAGAACGTCACGCAATTGCCGAACCCACCGATCGACGCCAAGGCGATGGCATCCACGCTGCGCAATGTCGGCTTCGAGGTGATCGAAGGATCGAATCTCACGCGCGACCAAATGATGGCGAAACTCCTGGACTTTGGCGGGAAGGCGCAGGGCTCCGATGTCGCTGTATTTTATTATGCCGGGCACGGCATCGCGGTTGACGGCAGCAACTATCTGTTGCCGGTCGATGCCGACATCAAATCTGAAATGGATGTCAAGCTGGGCGCGGCGATCAACATCGACCTGACGCTCGACCAGACCATGGCCGACGCCAAGGTCAAGCTGGTCTTCCTCGATGCCTGCCGCGACAATCCCTTTGCCGCCAAGATCAGGGCCAACTCGGCGACCCGCGGCGTCAACGTGCAGAGCGGCTTGGCCGAGATGAAGTCAGGCGAAGGCACGCTGATCGCGTTTGCAACCGGCCCGGGACAGACCGCGCTCGACGGCCAGGAGGGCAACAACAGCCCCTTTACCCGCGCGCTGATCGACAACATCACCAAGCCCGGCGTCGAGATCCAGCAGGCGATGACCTCGGTGCGCGCCCAGGTCAATGAAGAGACCAACAAAGGCCAGCTGCCCTGGGGCCATACCAATCTGATCGGCGCCGTCTACCTCAATCCGGCGCAACCGACTGAGCAGGTGGCAAACGCGGCTACGACCGCGTCGAGCGGCGCGCGAGCGGCCAGCAGCAACTCGGACGGAGTCGAGCTCGAATACTGGCGCTCGGTGAAGGAGACCAACAAGCCCGAAGAGCTGAACGCCTATCTATCCGCTTATCCGAACGGCCAATTCAGGGCGCTGGCGCTGGCGCGTCTGGCAGCGATCCAGAACGGGCCGTCGACCACCACGCGTAACCTCAACGCCGGCGTCGATCCCGCAACTTTCACGGATGACGCCAACCAGCTCACCGAGGACCAGATCGGCCTCGACAAAGGCCAGCGCCGCGACGTGCAGCGCCGCCTCAACGGGCTCGGCTTCGACACCAAGGTCACGGGCGTGTTTAACGATGACACCCGCTCAGTGTTGAAGCGCTGGCAGGCCGCCCGCGGCTATCCATCAACCGGTTATCTCAACAAGCTTCAGCATAAAGCGCTTCTGGGAGAGATCGTTGCCAGCAACTCCGGAAGCAGCGACGAAACGGCCGAAGACAGGCCCGCCCGGCGCGCGCGCCGGAGCAGTGGCGGTGGCGGCGGTCGTAGTGGTAGTGGATCCTTTGCAGGCCCGGGACAGCTTTTTGGGGGTATTGTGCACGGTGTGTTTGGGCGATAGTTCGGCGATCAAACCGATTCCGATTTCGACACCTCTGAGATCGTCACCCTCAAATTGATCCGCAGAAATGCGGCTATCCTCATCTTCGCTCTTGAGGTCGGAGCCCTTGCGATTTCGCTCCGAAGCAAGCCAGCAGGTACCGCAAAGCGGTAGCGAAGCTCCGCAAGGCCGGATGCGGTCGCTCGATACTCAAGGCCAGCAGCTGTATCTCGCGCTTCGATCCACGCATGCCGGAGGAACATAGTCTTCGTTTCCGGAGCGTCAGGAAGTTGGGAACAATGCAATTAACCACCGGCGAAAGAGGTTGAGAAGCCGCCTATGGTGCGGATTAAACACTATGCAAGGCACGTCTCGGAAGCGCGCTCTGGGTGTCGGAGTTCGTGAAGGATGCCTTGAAGTCTCCGCTTGCCTTTCCTGAGAAGCGATATCGCAACGCATCATTGAAAAGTCGTTACGCGGAAGACTTGTGAACGGTTGATGCATCGGTCGCGTCGCCTGCCTTCTGCGTCAAAGCTACCCGCGATCATCACTCCGGCATCCGCCTGACCTCGGAGTAAATAGGTCGGCCGACCGCGCTTGATCCGGCCATCCATTTGAGCGGAGACTTAAATGAGCGGGCTTGGTCCTCTGTTTCGGCGGTCAAATTGGGACTCGCTTAACTTTTATGCAGTTGCCTTGGGCATTCTCTATTCATTGGATCACAAATATGCCCAAGGAATTGAAATCAGCGCGAGAGCTCTCTGACATCATCCACCAAGTGGTCGGCGTGCCTGGACTGGATATTACGGTGCGTCGAGATCATGCCTATGGCTGGCAGCCGATCGTTCTGTCCGCACCCGGCAATCCTATCGGCTTCCAACGGCGGGTTGAGGAGATCGCCCTTCGGATGCGCATGCAGTACGATCTCGCGAACTGACACTGACCAAAGCGCGGCTCGACGTCTGTGTGGGAAGTAGCCGCAGCAGATCGCGCACGCGAAGCGACGGCTGCGTGGTCCAGTACTCCCGCTATTCGCCGTTGCGCGATCTAAGCAGCGATGTCGAAGGAGGCGATCAGCTCGCGTAGATCCTGTGCCAGTTCGCGATAGTGCTGGCCCGCGCGCAGATAAAGCTCGCGGTTCTCTACATCTGCGCGCCTGGCAATTGCTTCGCACTCATCTGCGAGGGTTTCAAAACGTTCAAGCTTGGCTTCAAAACCGGTCATCGAGACGCCCTCAATACCTTATTAATTCTTGAAAGACGGACACGCTAATTCCCAGCATAGGCCAAGGCAACCATTGTTTTTGATCCGTGCGCGTGAGGTCACAGAATACCGTTTGCCGGCAGAACGCACTCTGCAATTCACTCCAGAGGAACACCTACCGGGGCTGCTCTATTAGCGAGGGGAGATCCCGTGTCCGAGCCGACGCCCAGCGATTGAAGTGCAACGCTGATGAATGCCGCGGTTTGGCGGCGGAAGCCGTTAGCGAAGTGGATAGGCAGGCCTGGCTCCGGCTCTGCTGCGCGGTGGGACAAGCTTGCAGATCACGCGCGGCAGCATCGGGGCCTTTTTTCGGTACCAATGGTCTTTTCGTCGGAAGGCCTTCGTGCCGCCCCTGTCTACAGAAGTCTCTCAAGCCGGTGTTAAAGACGGCCGGCTCTTCGGCCGCGCCTTGCGCGCCGGCTGATGACCAATCCGACCCCCGCCGCTTCATTCCTCAGCGGGGAGCCGGTCCATGGGGCTGGAGAAAGCGCACAAGATGCCGACGATTTCGAGCGAGGATTTAACGAATTCTCAGCACGACATGGGCAACGGTATCGAATGGAATGCTTTCGCGGAATTCTAATCGGTACGCCCATCAGCCTAATGCTGTGGGCAATGGTCTTGTGGACATTCTGGCGGTAGTCCTCGTCTATACTCCTTCCGAGGCGGAGTGAGCCTGCCCCCTTCAAGGAAGAACCAAATAAGTCGCGTGTCGCCGGTGATGGATTACTTGCGACACAAAAGCCTTGAACCCGTTGGTAGCCTGGGCCGGGCACCTATGACGCGCGGAGGCACAAAAAACGCTAGATCGCGCTGTGTTTCATCACCGGGAGATTTTCGGGTGATGACGGTGGTCCTGATCAATTGATCCTCGGGATATTGGACATCGATCAAAGCTCAATCGTAGGCGCGTTCAACTTTGCTATCCACTCCGGCGCCCCTGTGAGCCCGGCGCCCTTCGGCCGAAGCTGTTTCAGCTGCGCACGCTGCTTGGAGATGTCGTGGACATCGCGTTCATGAACTTCGAGCAAAATCTCTTGGCCCTCGCCATGCACGTGTTCTTGCTCAACAGCCCGTCAGTCGCTTTAGTCCTGCGCCGTGAGCGGCCGTTTTTCTCCACGCAACTGCGGCAATACATCCCGAAAGGTGAACTTCTCCGTCTACCGCGTCGTCTTGCTCGTCATGGCTCCCCTCAGGAGTTTGGAGCCTGCGGCAATACCCCGGGGCGGCCAACACCAACGGCCGCTTCCGCGCTTTCGGCTGAACCACGTTCATCGCCATTCTTGAACGCCGCCCCGTTCCGCTGACTTCACAGCTTCTCGCCGCTATTTGCCCTAGCCAATTTCTGTTCGGCTTTAGCAAACTAAGTAGTCGCATAGCGCTCAAAACGTTCGCAGAAATTGATCGTCTGGGCTCCTCCATATACCAAGGTGGCGCGGCGCTCGAAGCCAGGTGGCAGACTTCATCGTAACGAATGTTGGACCAAAACTCCTCGAGGTGCTTATGCAAAGTGCAGCCTTTGATCCTTAATGTCAGAGACGTTGTCGAATAGACCAGTCCAAAGATTGTCCACGACGACACAGCTTTCTAAGTCGGCCCTCGATGCTGGCGATCGCAAAAGTGGAAGCCGATAAACCCGCATCTACCAGCCCCATCACATGAACCATATTCACGCCAGATCGAATATGAAATTGCGATAACCTGAACGATGGCGATAGTAATCTATCTCTTTAGGCTGCTCCAAACGTCACTGTTTGTATAGATTTAAGGTTATTTACCGTTGTCATCACGCAATTCTATTAACGGTCGCGAAGCACAGAGCCCTCTGGTTTCGGTTGTCATTCCGGCCTACAACGCGCAAGAATTTATTGAACGAACGCTTCATTCGGCGCTTGCCCAAACTTATCTCAACCTTGAAGTCTTGGTTATTGACGATTGGCTCTACGGACCGCACCCTAGACATAGTTCAAAGGCTGGCTCGTGCAGACGCTCGCGTTAGGGTTTTTAGCATACCAAACGCCGGCGTTGCAGAAGCAAGGAATCTTGGACTTAAGAATTCTTCTGGCGGGTACGTCGCTTTCTTAGATGCCGACGATTTATGGCACCCAAACAAGATTGAAGCGCAGCTCGCCGCATTGAATGCGGCAGCCGACGCAGCCGCTTGCTACGTTATGTTTCGAGCAACTGATCTATTGGACGCGGTGTCAGCGAACTCTCCCGAGGATTTCCAATATTTCTGCGACGAAGTGGTGTTCTGGCATGAGCTGCCGTTGACCGCTCGTCGTTGACCCGCTCTCTACCCACCTGTCGCACAGCGCCTCGTCAGACAAATTCTGCATATGAGGATGAACAAGCCCGGCCACAAGCCTCGTTGGCGGCGGCGGTAGCCCGGCCCCATGCGACAAACTAAATTGGAGCGCTTCGCCAGCCCAATCAATCTCCGACGACCAGCGGATGACGAAGGTTGATGATCGCCTCCAGAGAAGCCCGAAAATAGGTCGTCCTGGCGATCGTCGCGCGATCTGACACACGGTCCGTTCTCCAATAGCGAATTTTTCCGCTAGAGGAATCACGATCCGCCAAAATCCGGTATCCTAAAACAGAAAATTGACACCCCGGCTTTCTTGCAAAATCGAATACTTGCTCAGGTTAGATCACCGCGACACATCAATCACGTCCGAATTCTTTACGGACGACTCGGTAGCAGCCCGCAAAACAATCAGGCCAAAAGCACAATCTGTTCCTTCAGGCGCTGAGAGATCACCTCGAGCGAAACTACTTCGTTTTGAGGAGCCGCCGGCGGCGCAAAACTCGACATCGTAGAGGCAACTTCCTGATCAGCTTTTACGGCATCTTGGGACATTGCGGGTCGCTGCGGGTCAACCTTGTTCGCCTCACGGGTCGAATCAGATTCAGCTTCTGCCAGCAGAATCAATCTGACCGCTACTTCGCCCAGCTTACTTAACATGGGATCCGTCTCGTAAAATCCCACGACGTAACGATAAGCCAATGCAATTGTGGCACATGCGTCCGCGAGCAGATCGACAACTACAGAGCCTGAAATAACTCCATCGATCGCATCACCGGCGTCAATTGCGTGAACAAAATCGGCCGCGCACCGGGCGATGGAGAGAGCAGCAGCGGTGTCTTCTTCAAGAGACGGGATTTGAAATGACTCAAATTGAAACTGGCCAGCGACATATGCAACCGCTTTTCGGAATTCTGCTCTCCGCGGCGCATCAGAATCTAGGTAGGCGGTAAAACACCGACAGATCCTCGGCGCTAGATCAATTTGATCATTTATTTGAACGACAGCCGAGCTTTCCGATCTTGGATCCGCTAGCAAAGCACCACTCTCGCCATCGCTTTCAAGAGCTGCGGCTCGAAAATCCAAAACACTCAACGTTAGCGCAGCAGGCGGTTCCATCGAACTACCTCGGCAATCAAAGTAGACTTGTCCAAGACAATTCCTGATTCGGGTGTTAGGCAATAGCTTTTTCCAGGCTGCCGCCTACGTCCCAAACATCCGCGGTTTGCTACCATGCGCGCGAACCCCTCAGGCACTTTCTCGGTTCGCTTAAATTCCGACACGCCAAGCTAGTGGCGGTTGGCCCTGCGGGCGTCGCGTTCAGAAACTCTACCCCTGGTGAACCAGCGGAGTCTTCGGAGCTTGGAATGTTAGGAGGCGATTCATTTGGGCGCGCTGCTCTCCCCCGGGGCGTGGTGTAGCTGGCGGTGGGTCACCACGTTCGCCGGCAAGGGGCGCGATGGTTTCCAGCTTCGTGTAGTGGGCACGCATGGACAGCCTACTCATCGTTCTGTGCGAGCAGGATCGCGCCGATGAGGCGAACGATGGCGTCCTCGTTGGGGAGATGCCGGCTACCTCGGTGCGCCGCTTGATCACGCCGTTGAGACGCTCGACTGGGTTGGTGGAGAGCAGCTTGGTCCGATGCTGCGGAGGGAACGTCATGTAGGCGAGCACGTCGGTCCAGACCTCGTCGAGGAGGCCGGCCAGCTTCGGCAGCTTGGGGCGGAGCTCATCCGCGACCTTGCCTCCGCCGTGGGCGAATGTTGCGGGAACCATCCCAAATCGCAAAAGAGTTTATCCGGGGGAGGAGGTTCAAAATTGTCTCCCTTGTCTTGCCGGGCTCGAGATCGTGTTCTCGGCAGGATTCTCCACATATCCGCAGGGCCGGTAACCTTGACAAGTTAGGTTAAATTGCGGCTTCCGTTGCGGCCTCGCATCTTGCCGATACATTCAGTGGCTGTCGCGCAAAGAAAGCATTTTGCCCATCTCACGTGGCCAAATTCGCTTGCGAGACAGTGCAGCAGCAGCAGCCAAGCAGCTCCACTCTTTTCGAACATCATATTTGAGGAAGGCCATCCACGGTGGATCTACTCTTGATTTTTTTGGTCTTTGTCACAGGCTTCGGAAGCGGCTACTACGTGAGCGACCGGCTATTGAAGAGAAAGCGACCTTTGATATCACCGCCAAAACCGGAAGGTACAGAGCCCAATCTTCTCGACTTCAAGCCAAACAATATGAGCGACCTCTGGCATACATTGCGCAAACGCCCTCCCCACAGCTAGGACGCGAGTTAGGGGCGTGGCATACGCCGGCCTGCAGACTGATTTACGCCTCCGATTGCTGGTTGACGCCCTCCTGCCGTCCGTGCTGCAGTTGCGGAACCGACATTCCTAGGATCAATTTGCCGTGGAACCCGTAGTATTATTACCGTTGTTTGTCGCCGGCTTCGGCTGCGGCTTCTATTTGCGTGATCGGATCATAGAGAGGCGACGCACGCAGTATCCCGTCAAGCCGTACTTAGCTGAGAAACCGGTCGCTCAGCGAGGGCCGGAACCAGATCTGGAGCTTGATCAGATCCGTAAGAAACCTTTTCCCGGAGCGAGCGCGCCAAATGGCGTTCGCTCATTAAACGTGACGCGTCGTTCGGCAGCAATGGGCGACCCAAAAATCGACAATTCCTCAACACGAGATTTTGACCCGGATCGTATTAGCGCTGAACTTCGCAGTTTGCTGGAGCTGCTTCCACGTGAGGAAAGGAAGAGAGATTCCTGAGAAGTCGGGGACGTCTCCATCACCAGATGGTAAAAGCAGCGCAAACTTATTGCGGTTACTTCGGAGAGGAAGTGAGCACCCCCCACAGATTCCATTGTCCCCAAGTGGACAAAGGCGCCTGAAAATTATAGGGCGCCATAAACGCAAACAACATCGGTTTCCTTGGAATCAAGTATCCGCGCGCATCGCCGCTGACGCCTGGATTTACGCCGGGCAAGCTAGCAGCGGCTGCGACGAAGGGTCCGCTGCAGATCACGTTTGGCGCACTCCAGTGGATGCCATCCGAAGAGGTTCTATGTTGCGGGACCCATCCTTGATCACCGAGATCAGATTCAAACATAAAGAATAGACCCGACACTGGATCATATTTGACGTCGACGCTTTGGTCGTTCTCGACGACCTCGATTGGCGTGCTCCAGTTGATGCCGTCGTGAGAGGTGGCGAAATATATTCGGTAAACCTGATTAGTCCATTGTCCATCGACAAGACTAATCGTTTTGGTCGAGTCAGTATACCACATATAAAGCGTCCCCTTCATGACGACGACCGTTGGTTGTCCCGCGCCGTAAATATTGCTGTCATCCGGCGTCGCGTGGAACGGCCACAATATCACGTGAGAGTCGGGCGGATTCTCCTCCCAAGTTCCTCGGTCGGTATACTTAAGAAAAGGGCCCGCGGGCGATGCGGATCGGGCGACGAATATGACCGTCTGCACATTGAGGATATTGCCGCCGTAAAACAAATAATAATACGGTCCATCTCCTGCATCATAGCGCACGATCGATGGATCACAGTCGGCGCGTTCCAACTGTGTCGGATTTAGAACAATTTGCGGGGTGCTCCATTTTATCAAATCAGACGAAGTGGCATGACGAGTGTCATCCCAACCAGTGGTGCCGCGGCTGCAAAAATACATATGGAATATGCCTTCTGAATAAATGATGGAAGGCGCATACGCATAAGAGAATTTGTTAGCTTCAGCATTGATAACAAGAAGGTGTGGCCGGAGGTGCAAACACCGCTTGTTTATAAGGGCGTACCTAGAATGACATTTAGTGACCCGAGCAAACCGTGCCCCGTTAGCCGAGATGCCTGACGAGGAACCGCTCGAGCTGGACCCTTGAAACAACAAAACAACGATCATTGCCGAGACGACTTTTAATAAAGCCGCGGGACCGACCCTTGTTAGCATCTTCAAGAAATGCTTCCACTCGGCATTGCCCGCTCCCTGCTTCGACAAATTAAACATAGCCGGACCCAATTTTCTCAAGCGTTCACTGCGCCGACCGGCCGTGGTCGGAGGTCACAAACCTTGCCGGCGTCGCTCATCGGAATCAATCGAAAAGGCGTTCGATACTTACTGCTCGCACGCTGGAACTTGATGATGCCGAGTTCCGCAGCGTCCCGGCAGCTGGCAGTGCTTGTTTTCAGGTCCTGGAATTGGAATACTTTCCTCAAGTGGCCCTACGTTCGTCTCGTCGGCGGTGAACGTCCTCCAAGCTCCTAGCAAGTGGCGTCGACCGAGGAGACGCTTCCGTTGTCGGCGGCGTCGCTTCGGTAGGTTTAAGTAGCGGACACGTCTGTTGTTCACGCCAGCGCGCGTGGCGACGAATGTGCCTGTTCCTGGAAGGCTTACTCGAAGACGAGCAGCGCAAGGCCGGCTGAATGCGAACAGAGGCGGCCGGCGATCCCGGCCGAAGGCGACAACAGGCGATCCTCGGTCGAGAGATTGGGACGCCGATGCGCTGCGCGACTATGTCATCGAGCATTTGGCGGATGACGATGCGGTGCTGGTGATCAACGAGGCCGGCTTTCTCAAGCAGGAGAAGAGCGTCGTGCGGGTTGGCGCGTCAAGAGTAGGCTATGGGCCACCCCATGCCAGGGTGCCACGCCGCGGACCGTCTCGCCGGCCTACACGGTCTCTTCGACAAGGCGGACCTTGTCGGCGTAACTCCATCGCCGCTGACGCTCGGCGCCCAACACGTTGATCTGCCTTCCCGACCTGACTTTGAAGCTAGACTTGAGGTCAAATCCTCAGCCTGCCTCGAAGGCTGAACAGGCGGCCGTCGCCTTAGGATACGCTTATAAGCAACGCTCAAGGAAATCGTGCCGCCAACCTAAAGACATAACTTGGAGCGAAGATCTGCCGATATTTTAAGCCATTTGATGAAGTTCTCACCAACTTTGGCTGTGGGTTGTCGCGCCGCCGCTATTTCTAACCAGCTGGACCCGTGTCAGCTTAATGGCCATATAGCGAACCGCCTTTTGCCGCATTCCTCTACGAAATTGCGACTAGCATTTGACCTGTTAACTCGTTGGGCATGCATGGCTGAGGCAGCTAGGCAACATATTGTATCACTTGACGTCGCCCCAGGTGCCGCAACCTCGTGGTTGGAGTTGATGGCGCGTTGCCCTCGGTGCTCTTCTATGTTGCAAAATCTGAAATCTCAGCCGTCCTGTTCCGACCCCGCCTGCGAATACAGCAAATCCGGGTTTCCATTGGTCCACGGTCAGCCGGTTCTAATCGATTTTGCAACGAGCATTTTCGACCGCGACGCGTACCGGCGCCACAACGGCTCCCCTCTTAAACGCGACGTCACCCTCCGTTCAATTGGCTCGCGGCTCCATCAGTTCACTTTTGGAATGAACCGGGTTGCAGCTTTCAACTGTGCTAAATTCCTCGGGCTTCTCAAAAAAGTCTCCGGTAGGCCAGTCGTGCTTGTCATTGGTGGCGGCACCATCGGCTTTGGCACCGGCGAACTCTATAATGACGCTTCGATCGAACTAGTGGGCACCGACGTCTACGCCTCACAACACACCTGTTTAGTAGCCGACGCCCATAAGCTTCCTTTTGAAGAAAAAGTGTTTGATGGCATTTGGATCCAGGCGGTTCTCGAGCATGTATTAGAACCACATACCGTCGTTGCCGAAATCCATCGAGTGCTGAAGCGAGGCGGTTTGGTTTATGCGGAGACACCGTTCATGCAGCAGGTGCATGAACGCGCCTATGATTTTTCTCGCTTCACGCAAAGCGGCCATCGATGGTTATTTAAGGATTTTTCCGAAATAAGCGCCGGGCCGGTCTCAGGCGCGGGGGTCGCTTTACTCTGGTCTATCCGATATTTTTGCCGTGCTCTTGGAGCGGGCAATAAACTCTCGCTCTTAATTTGCCTTCCATTTTTTTGGATTCGGTTTTTAGACAAACTCGCGCGCGGGCGCACCGTTGCGGACGCCGCCAGTGGGCTTTTCTTTCTCGGCCGGAGAGCCGATCAGGCCATCGATCCGCATTCGATGCCGAAATACTACGATCTACAACTATAGCAGGTCACTAGATCGACGACTGGATTTGGGCCATTGCCTCGCATCTTGGCTAGTCGGCGCGTGCTTTTGCGCGTGGTGCAGCAACGACCCCAAGAAACATTTAAGCACCGCGAGGGCTTTGTTGTCAGCTGTCACAATCAATCGCCAGACATTGTCCCGCCACCGAATGCTCTCCTTCTCGATGGGAACGCGCGTCAGATTAATCTTCTTCTTGAGCGCGGCGGTCCCTTTGAATTTCTTTGATGGCCGTCAATCCAAGCGGCAGCCTGCCCTTCGATCGTCACCGCCAAGCTCGAGTGCATCAGGATGCCGCAAACCGTGCGCGATCTCAGGCGTCCGCCTTGTCCGGCGGCTGTTTGCGCGCTTGGTGATCCCGCTCGCGTCGGAGTTCTCTCTTTGACAGCTGAACTTGGTCGTATCATGGGGCACTAGAACAGGACCTTCGGTGGCAAGCGCTCGCTCACGCGTTGATTGAATGTGGTCGGCCAGAATATTCGCTTCACTGACCCGCTCATTAGAGAAGAAGCTGTAGGCTGCCTAGGTATTCGTCCAATCCTGGCAGACGAGCGGAATACTTTGTCCTATGGCGCTCCCAATCTGCGTGAGCAGTTTTGCGGAATGTATCGTGCCAAAACTGGCATCCACTAGTCTCTTGATCAATCCAATATTCACCGCCCAACAATCGCAAACAGCCGTTTGCCGATCCATCGCTCAATATAAGCCCCGTAGAGCCCCCCTCGCGAATCAGGCGCTCAGCAAGGACTGACAAGTGATTCTTTCGATTCAAAATTTTCGCCGATCAGCGGATCAGCTCGAGCGGTCAAAGTTATGGGTAATTGAAAGTTTCACCGGACGGATACTGAGCTGTGCGTCCATAGCCCGTCTTTAGAGATAGACGAGCACATTGGAAGCGATGGCCGCCAACTACCATCACCACGGGCGCTGTCGCCTTTCCCGTAAAACTCCGGTGAATTGGCACTCAAGATCCGGCGCTTCATCAACGCTTCTATTCCGTTAAATCGGCGAAGCTATTAACCGCTTGTTCTCATTTGGCCGAGAACGATGGGATGTCCGGGCTTTAGGAATCGCTCTCTAAAGAATCTCTAAGAATATTGGGCCCCGGATTATCGATCACTCCAATTCGGAGTTTAGGCGTGGCAAGGATCTTCGACGTTCAAGGCTTCGGTGCACTGTCCGAGTGGAATGGGCAATTCTCCAGCCTCTCTGCAATTCAGGCATTTCAGACGATCGCGTCGCTGGGATCGAACTCAGTCGAGTTAACGGCTAGAATCTGGACTCAAACTGGAACAAGCAACACCGTTTTTGCCGATCCCGCCAAGACCGAGAGCGACGCAAGTCTTTTGGCCGGTTTTAAGGCTTCACAAGCCGCGGGGCTATCGGTCGTCTTCAAAGCCGCGATTTCATCTGAGGATGGAACGTTGTGGAACGCTTTGGCACCCACAAATGTCGGCGCTTTTTTTGCATCATACAAAGCGGAAATAGTTCACCTCGCCACGATCGCGCAGGAAGGTGGCGTCCAGACCTTTGTCATCGGCAACGAGATGGAGAGTTTGACGGGCCAACAATATCTTGGCTACTGGACCGATCTGATCTCGGCCGTTCGGCAAGTCTATCATGGGGAGCTGACGTATGCGGCCGCGACCGACGAGGCTTCGAAAGTCAGCTTTTGGAGTGAGCTCGATACTATCGGTGTGAATACCTATCCACCGCTGTCCAACAACATGAACCCGACGGTTCAGGATCTGGTCCACGCCTGGAATTCGGTACCGATCGACCCCTATTGGGCGGCCGCGTTCGAGTATAAATCGCCAGTCGATTATCTGCACTCGCTGTCGGAGCAATACAATAAGCCAGTTCTGATGACCGAGGCAGGTTACCAAAGTATCGATGGCGCAGCAGGCGGAGCACAGGCGCCCTTTACCACTGATCCAGCCGCACAGGCAGATGCGTACAATGCTTTTTTTCAGGTGTGGACTGCGGAGGGCGGAAATTGGCTGGAAGGCGTCGAGCTTTGGCAATGGGATCTCAACAACCAGTATAGCAGTTTGGGCTATTCCCCGATGGGAAAGCCAGCTGAGGCAGTCGTCTCGCAATACTTCCAAGGCAATGGGTACATACCCAGTCTTACGGTCAATGGTTCATCTATTGCCGAGGTCATCGATCTCGGTCAAGGGAATAACGTTGTCCACACCGGGCTCGGCAATAAGGTGATTTACTGTGGCGCCGGAAACGATCTTATTATTGGCCCAACTGTTGCCGGACCGCTGAAGACCACCACGATAACCTTGACGGGATATGGGTCGGAGGTCAATGGCGTCGGAGCGCAGGCGGAAGTCTTCGTCAATGGCAAAGCCGTATCCGGGTTGCTCAATTTCACGTCGGCGATCGACTCTTCAGGTTACCAGACCTATACGGTGACGTTTAACAATCCAGCTTCGATCACCAGTCTCGATATCGGATTGATGAATGCCACACCGGGGGTGGCGCTGCATCTCAAGGATGTTTCGGTCAACGGAGTTGCCCTCTCCTCGAGTGACGCCACCAATTCAAGCGCGCCCGGCACGTTCGATCTCTACGTCTTTTACATTCACATCGATGCGACTAATCACCAGAACTGGTTTTTCGGCGATCAAACCAGCAATTCAACGATTTATGGCGGCGCCGGCAACGACGTCATCATCGGCGGAATTGGCAACGACACCATCGACGGCGGGGCCGGAATAAATACGGCGGTATATTCGGGCAATGCCGGCGACTACAAGGTCACCCATGTCGGCAACACGACCATCGTAAGCGACACGGTTGCGGGCCGTGACGGGAGCGATCATCTGACCAATGTACAGTTCCTGAAGTTCGCCGATACCCTCATGGCGGCATCGCCGGCGTCGGTTGTGATCGAGTCGTCTGGATCGACTAGCCTGGTCGAGGTTGGAAACACATACCATCTCTATAATGGCGGGACAGATCCCTCGCTGAAATATGCCGGGGGTAACGTGGTCGAGGGCCAATTTGGCACTATGACGCCAATCGCTGTGGAGCAGACGGCAACCGGATATGAGGTTGCTTGGAATGATCCTAGCACCGGTCTTTACACGGTATGGAATACGGATAGCAGCGGTAACTTTACCTCTACTCTCGTCACCGGTGTATCGGGAACCAATGTTATACTAGATGGAGTCATCGGGGCTAACGTGATCGATACCAATGGCTCGACCAGTCTGGTCGAGGTTGGCAATAATTTCTACCTCAACAGCGTCAGCAGCGGCTCTGGTCCAGAGTTAAAATATGGCGGCCCGGCGGT
>NZ_JARXWB010000048.1 GCF_029892425.1 Bradyrhizobium sp. BR13661
ACTCGTCAGCCGTGTTCGTCTCCAGTGATCGCCATCATCTGGAATCCGTGATCACCATCGCCTGGAACGCCTGATCACCATCTCTGGAATGCGCATAGTGGCGATTTGAGCTCAGCTTTTCGACCTTGGGCGGCTCGAGCATGACCTCCTTGAGATCGTCGCCGCTGGCGACGACGACGACGAAAGTGAGCTTCCCGTCCTGCCTGGTAAGCCCTCCGGCAAGGGCATTGCCGGCAGTGGCCTTCTCGGCGACTTGGACCGCCTCGGAAAGCTCCTGCTTGATCCATTTCAGAGCCACGATGTTGGCGAGGTCCTCGCGGTCTAGCTCCTTCAAGGAGGCGACGGTCTCCTTCTCCGCAATGCCTCCGGTGTTTGCATCCACGACGTTCTCCCACACCCGCTCATTCCTGACCGTCCGCACGCGATAGACGGGCGGTCCGGATATGTCGAAATTGATGTCGGTGGTCCTCGACCCTTCATGCAGGCGTTCGGCGATCGCCATGGCCCGGCTGAGCGGAACGTGCGTGGTGTGGAATTGCGCGATGACACGACGGACCACAGCCTCGTCCGTATCGCCTTGCGTCTCTGCGCCTGGGGTGCTGGCGTCGACCGTTTGAGGCACGTCGGCGACTGCCCCCGTAGCGACGAGCGTGGCGGACCAAATGATGAGGGCAAATAGATGCTTCTTCGACATCAGGAACATTCCGTTCTCATTGGCTAATCGTAGGAGGGGCGGGCGAAGAGGAAGGCGGCGCTGCAACGGCCATTGTCTGCGTCGCACCAGCGCCTCGAATGCTCGACAGACGGTCGCTGTCTCGCCCGTCGCGCGTGGGACGACGTGTTCCTCAGCTTCGACTCGGCCTTGCCGTACATCGGCCGGTGAGCCGCTTGATCAGCGTCGGACCGCGCCATGCTGTCGCGCACCTGAGGACTCAGTGGCGCGACGGTGACGCCTTCGCTATCATCGACGGGCGCCGGCGAGCCTGTATCTTGAGCAGCATCGGGCGCATCGAGGCGGCCTGGCTGCGAGCCTGCCGCGATCCTGTCTTGGTCTGCGATAGCTGGCAGAGGATGATTGGTATCGATCACCACCGGCTCCGGTCCCTTGACATCGGAGTGGATGCGGATGGGCGGGAGCGCCGTATTCGAAAGCGCAAATCGGTCCGGCAGCGGCGCGGGCAGCACCCAATCGGCGGCCAACAGCAGCAAGAGCAACGCGCCACTGACCGAGAGAAAGTAGCCCCGCACGGGGAGGACCGAGTCCATTGACCCGCTCGCGCGCATCGATAGAACGGATCGTCTACTCACGACGGCTTCCCTCTGACAACGAAACTGAGGCTCATCAAGCGATCGGAAGCCCACGCGTGCGAGCGCCCTTCGCGTCCCAGCGAGCCCGTGCCAAGCCGTGCGTGCGATTGCCGGATCGACCCCATGGCCTCGAAGGCCCCGATGGAATCCGGCGTATCAAGAGCGCGTTCGGCCATGGTCAGGTCGTCCGCAATGCGGGATCGACGGTCGACTTGGGCGCTATTCCTCTGCGCTCGAGCTCCGACTCGATCATGTCGAACACGCATTCGACGGGCGCCAGCCAGACATTGACCCAGCAGATGATGTAGTCGCGGGATAGCAGCAGCACCGTCGTCATGCGAGCTTCCTCCGCTCCGCATAGCTCGATGCCGGTGTCGTCCCGCGGACGGCAAGCGCGTCCGCCCACGCAGCAAGCGAAATCACGATCCCGAGCACCAGGCTCAGTGCCACGAGTGAGAGCGCCACGATCAGGTTGAGCGACGCCAGCGCGAGCCCCGGCAAGGGATTTTCTCGCAGGAGCGACACCAGCAGGGTTGACATTCTCGGTCTCCTTAATAAACTACACCGTATATTTCATATACATCACGAGGCACGGGTCGTTGTCAAGGCGAGGGCCTCACAAGCGCGTGTTCGGGATGTCGGGCGGCGGCACAGTGTCGTCTCCCGTCGAACAGGATGTCTCAACCGGAGAAGGTATTCGTCATGATCAAGTACAGGCCGGCACTCTTCATCGTGATGGTCGCATCGCTCGTCAGCACAGCAAGCTTCGCCCAGGAAGACCGCGGCACGGCGGAGGAGAGAGCCGCGTGCACTCCCGACGCCTTCCGCCTGTGTAGCTCCTACATTCCCGATGCTTCGGCAGTCGAGGCCTGCCTTCGGCTCAGAAAATCGAATCTGAGCGAAGGGTGCAAAGCGGTGTTCGACCACGGAACGACCGGATCGGGCAGGAACAGATAGGGCCAGCGTCGCGGTGGTGCGACGGGGCTCCGATCGGCAGTCCGTCCTCGGGGCCCCGATTCACAACCACACCGCAGCAGCAAACAGGAGCGCTCAGATGAGCACAGTGTACATTCCCGCTCTGGCCGCGTTCGGGGGGTCGGCTTTCGGAGCGGTCTCGACCATCGTGAGTGGATGGTTCAGCCGACGCCGCAGGCTGCGCGAGCGATATCACGCTCGCTCGTTCAGCAAGCGCGAACGGCTGTATCGGAGCTTTATCGAGGAAGCGTCGCGGCTGTATGCCGACGCACTTGTTAGCGAAAGGGCGGAAATCCCGCAACTGGTCGGTCTCTACACACTGGTCGGGCGAATGCGGATCTTGTCGAGCGACGAGGTCGTTCACGCCGCGGAAAGGACCGGCCGCCTGATCATCGAAACCTACCTGTCGCCGAACCGGACCTTCGTCGATCTACCTGAGTTCATAGATGAAATGGATCCGCTGCACGCATTCGGCGAAGCCTGCCGGTGCGAGTTGTTGAATCTCCCGCCGCGTTGAGTAGGACCATGCAAGAGCTCACCGGGGACCACGCCAAATCAGCGCGCACCGTCCGCAGGATCGTGCAGGCAGCGCTTCATCTATATCGCGAGATCGGTCACAAGAAGACCACCGTCGCCGACATCGCAAGAATTTCGTCGATGTCCTCAGCGAACATCTATCGCTTCCTTGAGGCGAGGCAAGCGGTTGAGGATTTCGTCGTGAAGCAATTGCTCGAGGAGACGGCCAACGCAGCGACAGAAACAGCGCGCAACGGCGGCTCGGCTCTGTCGCGTCCTGGCCGCGACCCTCAAAGCCGCCGTTCAGCTCAATGAAGAGCGTCGGGCGAGGAACCCGAAGCTCCACGACCTGTTGGTCTCGGTAGTCCTTCAGAACTCGGCCATCGTTGTCTGCCGATCAGACCGGGATTCGCCCGAGCTTCGAGGAAATGATGCATTTCTGCGGGGATGCTCTGCGTCGAGCGCCGGCAGCCGGCGGAGCAAATGAAGCGCGCCTCAGAGCCGTCGGAGAAAGATAGACGGCCTTCGCTGGCTATGCGATCGGGAAGAGCCGGCGCTTGGTGCTCGGCTTAGACCCCGACAAGGCGCGCATGGATGGACCGATCAGAACTTCTGTTTCGTCGCTCTAGTGAGACCAATCCGTCTCACACGCGGCGAGAAAAAAGCCTACGCGCTCGCGCAGGAAGACAGAAAGCTCCTTCTTCAGATCTTTCGGCGTCTCCCCGAGAAGGGACCGGAACAGCATCGGGAGAAGAATAAGATCCAGAAAGATCTGTGCCGTGGTGCGGCTTCGTTTTGCGCTGAAAGGGCCCTTCGGAGCCCGCGCGAGTTTCTGTGTCGCGTCGTTCAGGAGCTGGGATACGGCGGTCAACGAGCGATCCCGCGCAGCGTCGTGGACGTTGCGGCTCAACTCGGGGAAGCGCGGCGCCTCGGCGATCGTGGCGCGCACCATGCCCAGCGACTCTTCGAAGACTCGCTCGATGATGACTGTCCCGAGGCTCATCAGCTTGTCTTCGATCGTGCGACCCTCGGGTGTGAAGCCCTCGAAATCCGTGAGTCCGCTGATGGTACGGGCAACCACCGCCGCGAATAGTGCCTCCTTCCCGGGGAAGTGAGCATAGATCGTCGGTTTGCTTGCGGGAGCCATCTCGGAAATGTCGTCGATGCTCGCGCTTCGGTAACCCTTTTCCAGGAACAACTGCTGCGCCGCATCGAGGATCCGGGCCTGGACGTCGCCGGCAAGATCCTTGGACGGTCTGCCCCTTTTGGGGCCGGTGGGCTTCTTCATTTTCGATCTCCCATCACGAGTCTGTGCGCGTCTCCTTCCCACTTGACACGAGCGGTCGGAAAAGGCAAGAAAAAGAAAATATACGGTTTAGTTTATTAACGCCGCTGGTGCCGCTTTCGTGGCGAACTCAGCGGCTGCTTCCGGATGACGGTTTGCAACATGGGCGTTCTGTACCTGACTACCCGACCGCTGAGGAGATTGTCGTGACTGTGTTTACCTGTGACCCGCCCGCTTTGCAGGGCAGCGTCCTGCTGCGCGAGCTGCATCAGAGGGTCGCTGGCGGGCTCGCCTCCGCCATCAACCTGGTCTCGGCTGCGGCCATCGGCGCCGAGGGGGCAGAGGCCAAGCATGCTCTAAGCGAGGTCGTCGAACTGCTGCATGGCTATGCGGACGTCCATCGGACGCTGGAGATGCCGCGCGCCGAGATGCTGATTCACGCCGAGTCCTATATCCACGAATTGGGCTACGGCATGCGCCGTGCGCTGCTGGACCGAATGAACATTCAGCTGACATTCGCGACCCGTTCTCTGGTGCTCCAGCCCGAGCGCTGCTGGCAGCTCGGCCTGATCGTCCATGAGCTCGTGATGATCGCGGCAGAGCACGCCTGCTTCGAAGCGCGGGCCGGCCAGATAGAGGTCAGGCTGACCCGCAACGGCGCGATGGCGAACTGCGTCATCGCGGATAACGGCTGGCGTTCGGTGCGCAACGTTTCGGATCGCGAGTTTCGAACCACAAAGAATCTCGTCCGAGCTCTCGGCGGCAGCATCGAGCGGGCCTTCGGCAAGGACTTCACGTCGATGATCCTGTCGTTCCCGCTGACTGAGCGGGAGCGGGCAGTGAACTGGACGATTGCAGCGCGCCAGATGAAGCCGCGTCGTTGCACGGCAGCGATCGTTTCCAATGATACGACGCTCGCCGCGAGAGCGGCGGTCAGTCGCGGCCGTGCTGTCGCAAACGAACCGGATCAGAAACCGCCTCGCCGGCGCCAGGGCCAATTGGCTGTGTCCTGCCGCTCCGTGAATGTGCTCGGCGAGCTGTCGTCACCCAGCCATCATATGGACGCGCCATGACATCCCACTCGTTCAATCCGCCTCAAACCGGTCGTGCGCCGAAGTTATTCGTCGCGGCCGTCGCGCTGGTCGCGGCCACGCTCAGCGGCTGCAATGACCACAGCGCATCGACAGTCACGCGCGCGGCGATCGTCCGGACCGCGCTCGTGCAGCCGCGCGACCGCCGGGCTGACATCACGCTGACCGGGGAGGTCCAGGCGCGCTTCCGAGCTGATTTGTCGTTCCGAATCAGCGGCCGCGTGCTGGCGCGCTATGCCGATGTCGGCTCCCACGTCAGGGCCGGAGAGGTGCTGGCGGTTCTTGATCCCGCCGAGCAACAGGCCGACGTCGATGCCGCGACCGCGGCGGTGACATCCGCGGAAGCTCAGCTGCGGGTGGCGATGGCTACCTTTGAGCGGCAGAGGTCGCTGATTGCAAGCGGCTTCACGACCCGCCCGGCCTACGATCAGGCGCAGGAGGGCTTGCGCTTGGCGGAAAGCACGCTGGAGGCCGCACGAGCGCAACTCGGCACCTCGAAGGAAGCGCTCGGCTACACGGCCCTGCGCGCCGAAGCCGACGGCGTCATCACCGCACGCAACCTGGAAGCAGGCCAGGTCGTGCCGGCCGCGCAGCCCGTATTTTCGCTGGCACGAGACGGAGAGCGGGATGCGGTGTTCGACGTCTACGAATCCGTCTTCCTTGGCCAGACCGACAGTCGCGGCGTCGCGCTGTCGCTGGTCTCCGACCCCGCGGTGACGGCGCTGGGACATGTCAGGGAAGTCTCGCCGGTCATTGACGCGAAGAGCTCAACGATCCGCGTCAAGGTATCGATCGAGAATCCATCGGCCGCGATGACGCTCGGCAGCGCTGTCGCCGGAACGGTCAAGGCGACGGCGCAGACCGAGATTGCGTTGCCGTGGAGCGCATTGATGGCGGCCGGTGAAAAGTCGGCGGTCTGGACCGTCGATCCGGCCACGCGCACGGCGTCGCTGAAACAGGTGACTGTTGGCGGCTACGAGGCGGGTGAAGTGTTGATCAAAGCGGGGCTCGAGCCCGGCGAGCGCGTCGTGATCGATGGCGGCAAGCTTCTGAGCGTAGGCCAGCTGGTGACTTATGAGGGAGACCGGTCATGAAAATGCAGGTCACGATGATCGCCGGCGCGGTGGCGTCGACATTGCTGCTCGCCGGCTGTCAGCAGGAGACGAAGGCGCCGGAGCCTGTGCGTCCCGTCCTGTCGATGCGGCTCGAGCCAGATCGGGGAGATCGCGCGGTGGCCGTTGGCGTTATCGAGCCTCGCTACAAGACCGATATCGGTTTCCGCGTGCTAGGACGGTTGACGTCGCGCCCCGTCTATGTCGGCGACCTTGTCAGCGAAGGACAGATTGTCGGGGCGATCGATCCGACGGCTCTTGACCTCGCCGTCCGTTCAGCACGAGCGCAGCTTGCAAAAGCCCAGGCCCAGCTTGCCACTGCCCAAGCGACGGAGAATCGGCAGCGCACGCTCATCAACAGCGATGCGACAACGAAGCAGACGCTGGACAACGCCGAGCAGGCGCGTGCCGGCGCGGAAGGCACGGTTGCGCAGGAACAGGCAAACCTCACGAAGGCGATCGAGCAGCTCGGCTATGCCCAGATCAAGGCGGACTTCGGCGGAGTGGTCATCGCAGTCGGCGCGGAGGTCGGCCAGGTGGTCTCGCCCGGTCAAAGCGTGGTCACGGTCGCGAGGCCTGAGATTCGCGAGGCCGTCGTCGATATTGGAGAGGATTTTCCTGTGCCGCTCGAAGTCGGCTTGCCTTTCACCGTCGGCCTGCAACTCCTTCCGGATGTCCAAATCGGGGGCAGAATACGCGAGGTCGCACCGCAAGCCGATCCCGTGACGCGCCTGCGACGAATTCGAATCGCGCTCGACAATCCGCCTGAGAGCTTCCGCCTGGGCGCGACCGTCACGGCAAAGCTCGGCAAGGACCAGAGCCCGGTGCTGCGTCTGCCCGCATCTGCGGTGCTTGCCAAGGATGGCGCGAGCTTCGTTTGGCTGGTCGATCAGCCCGCCGAAACTGTGTCGCTGCACAAGATCGATGTCATTCCCGACCAGAGCGGATTCCGCGTCACCGCCGGAATCGCTCCCGGCGCACGCGTCGTGACCGCCGGAGTTCACAGCCTCAAGGCAGGACAGCAAATCCGTATCGCACAGGATCAAGAGCCATGAAGTCTTTCAATCTTTCCGACTGGGCGCTCGGGCACCGCTCGCTCGTCTGGTATTTCATGATCGCCTTCATGGTGGCCGGCCTGTTTGCCTATCTTCAGCTCGGACGTCAGGAGGACCCGGACTTCACCATCAAGACCATGGTGATCCAGGCGCAGTGGCCAGGCGCCTCGCCCGAGGAGATGACGCGCCAGGTCACTGACCGGATCGAGAAGAAGCTCGAAGAACTGGAGTCGCTCGACTACACGAAGAGCGTCACCGTCGCGGGCCAGACCACCGTGTTCGTCTATCTGCGCGACTCCACCAAGGCGATCGACGTGAAGCCGACCTGGGTGCGGATCCGCAACATGATTGCCGACATCAAGGGCGATTTCCCGCAAGGGGTGATCGGCCCAGGCTTCAACGATCGCTTCGGCGACGTGTTCGGGAACGTTTATGCCTTCACGAGCGATGGGCTGAGCCAGCGGCAGCTCCGCGATCAGGTCGAGGACATCCGCGCCAAGGTGCTGACCGTGCCCGCTGTCGGCAAGGTCGACATTCTCGGGGCGCAGGACGAGGTGATCTATCTTGAGTTCTCGACACGCAAGATCGCCGCCCTCGGCCTCGACGTGCACGCGATCATGAATTCGCTCCAAGGCCAGAACGCAGTCGCCCCCTCAGGGTTGTTCCAGGAAGGGCCCGAGCGGATCAGCGTCCGCGTCAACGGCCAGTTCACCTCCGAGGCCAGCCTGAAGGCGGTCAATCTTCGCATCAATGACCGCTTCTTCCCGCTGACCGATGTCGCAACCATCACGCGGGGCTACCTCGATCCGGCCAGGACGTTGTTCAGGTACAACGGTCAGCCCGCGATCGCGCTCGCGATCGGCATGAAGTCCGGCGCAAACCTGCTGCAGTTCGGCAAGGCGCTGAAAGAACAGGTGAACAAGGTCATCGCCGACCTGCCGATCGGCATCGGTGTACATTTGGTTGCCGACCAGCCCGTTGTGGTCGAGCATGCCGTGTCGGGCTTCACGGAGGCGCTGTTCGAAGCCGTGATCATCGTGCTCGGCATCAGCTTTCTCAGCCTTGGCTTGCGCGCCGGGCTCGTGGTTGCCATCGCCATCCCCCTGGTGCTTGCGATCACGTTCGTGGTCATGGCCTATTCCGGCATCTCGTTGCAGCGCATTTCGCTCGGCGCCCTGATCATTGCGCTCGGCCTCCTGGTCGACGACGCGATGATTGCCGTTGAAATGATGGTGGCCCGGCTCGAGATCGGCGACCCCTTGGAAAAGGCGGCGACCCACGTCTATACGTCGACCGCGTTCCCGATGCTGACGGGCACCCTCGTCACCGTGGCCGGCTTCATTCCGATCGGCCTGAACAGCAGCAACGCCGGCGAGTTCACCTTCACGCTCTTCGTGGTGATCGCGGTTTCGCTGATCGTGTCGTGGATCGTCGCTGTGCTGTTCACCCCGCTGCTCGGCGTCACTATCCTGCCATCTCAGATGAAGGGCCATCACGAGGACAAGGGACGCTTGGCGCGGATGTTCTCGCGCCTGCTGCTCTTCTGCATGCACCACCGCTGGAGCACGATCGGTGTAACGGTCGCCGCCTTCCTGCTTGCAGTCGTCGGTCTCCAATTCGTGCAGCAGCAGTTCTTCCCTTCATCGGATCGCGCTGAGCTCGTGATTGACTGGAACCTGCCGCAGAACGCCTCGATCACCGACACCAACGCGCAGATGGCGCGCTTCGAGCGCGAACAGCTGCAGGCCAACGACTCCGTCGATCACTGGTCGACCTATGTCGGCACCGGCGCGCCGCGGTTCGTGCTCTCGTTCGATCTGCAGACCACCAACACCTGGTTCGGTCAGCAGGTCATCGTGACCAAGGGCGGCATCGCGGCGCGCGATCGTCTCAAGTCTCAGTTCGAGAACTATTTGAGGACGACGTTCCCCGGCACCGACACCTACGTGAAGTTGCTTGAGGTTGGGCCGCCGGTGGGACGCCCCGTGCAATACCGTCTCAGCGGGCCGGATATCGCCAAGGTCCGGGATCTTTCGCAGAAGCTTGCCGGCATCGTTCGGAGCAGTCCCGATCTCGGCAATGTGGTGTTCGACTGGATGGAGCCTGCCCGCGTCGTCAAGGTCGATGTCCTGCAGGACAAGGCGCGCCAACTCGGCGTAACCTCCGAAGATATCGCAACCACGCTGAACTCGGTGTTCGAAGGCTCGCCGATCACCCAGGTGCGCGACAGCATCTATCTCGTCAATGTCATGGGACGCGCGACCGCGCCGGAGCGCGCCTCGATTGATACGCTGCGCGATCTGCAGCTGGTCGGGCTCGGCGGTCAATCGGTCCCGCTGGGGGCGATCGCCAATTTGCGCTATGAGCTCGAACAGCCGACGATCTGGCGGCGCGCGCGGATTCCGACGATCACTCTCAAGGCGGCCGTCGTCGGCAATGTTCAGCCGAAGACCGTCGTGGACCAGCTTGCGCCCAAAGTGGCCGAGTTCACCAAAGGGCTGCCGGCCGGGTATTCGGTGAGGATCGGCGGCTCCGTGGAGGAGAGCGCCAAAAGCCAGGCGCCGATCATCGCCGTCGTTCCGCTCATGCTGTTCGTCATGGCCACGGTGCTGATGGTACAGCTGCAGAGCTTCGCCCGCCTGTTCCTCGTGTTTGCGGTCGCGCCGCTCGCGGTCATCGGCGTGGTCATGGCCATGCTGCCGAGCGGGGCGCCGCTTGGCTTCGTTGCAATCCTCGGTGTGCTCGCTCTCATCGGCATCCTGGTCCGCAACTCCGTGATCCTGATCGTGCAGATCGAGGATCTGAAGAAGGAGGGGCGGCCGGCCTGGGAGGCCGTGGTGGAAGCGACCGAGCACCGGATGCGGCCGATTCTGCTGACCGCGGCCGCTGCGAGTCTCGCGCTCATTCCGATCGCGCGCGAGATCTTCTGGGGTCCCATGGCGTACGCCATGATGGGCGGCATCATCGTCGGAACGCTGCTGACGCTGCTGTTCCTGCCAGCGCTCTATGTGGCGTGGTTCAAAATTCACCCTGATCACGGCGATGATCACGTTCGGCCGGAGACGGGGACCAAGGCTGCCGCGCACGACCCGTCTGCAGCGCAATGCCTATCCACGCATGACCTGCCAGAGCCGGTCCTCGAGCCGCAGGCCTGACATGCCGACGCGGTCTTGAGGGCGCAACGATGGATATCGTCAGTTCGCTTGCCGCCTTGGTGCGGGTTACCGAAACAGGTTCGTTCTCGGCCGTCGCGCGTGAGCGCGACGTCAGCAAGGCTGCCGTCACGCGCCAGATCGCGTTCCTTGAGGAGCATTTCGGCGTGCGTCTTCTGCATCGGACGACGCGCAAGCTCAGCCTCACCGAGGACGGTCGGACGCTGCTCGATCTGGCAAGGCCGGTGCTCGAGGGTGTCGAGACGATGGAGGCCACGCTCGGACGGCAGAGCACCTCGCCTGTCGGTCTGGTGCGGGTCGGGATCATGGTCGCGGCGAGCCATTTTCTCGCGCCGCGTCTGCCGACGCTGCTCGCAAGCAATCCGGGGCTACAGGTCGAATTGATCGTGAACGACCGCTTTGGCGACATGATCGAAGACCGACTCGATCTCGCGATGCGGGCAGGCGAAATCACCGACGTGTCGGTCGTTGCGCGGCGGATCGGGATTGCAGCGCGCGTGGTCGTCGCAGCACCACGTTATATTGAAGCCCGCGGGCACCCCAGCACGCCCGTGGAGCTTGGACGCCACACTTGCATCGTTCACGACGTCGGGCCGGATTCGGATATGTGGACTTTTGGCGGGTCGCACGGCGCCGAGGAGGTCCGGGTGTCCGGCAGTATTCGCGCCAATGATGGTGCCGTCGTTCATTTGGCGGCGCGTGCGGGCTACGGCATCGCGTTTCTACCGCTTGTGCAAGTGGTCGACGATCTCCGCAGCGGCGCCCTGGTTCGCGTGTTGGGCGACCGTCCGTCGCCTGGGCTGCCGTTAAGCCTCACCTACTCATCACGGCGTCATTTGGCGCCTCGTACGCGAGTGGTAATGGAATTCATCATCGAGCAGGTCCGTCAAATGCGTGGCGCGCTCGCGGCCACCTCCGATGAGAGCATCCTCTGATCTTCCTTTATCTGCCTCGCGTGTCCGCGACTCGGAGCACGCGGAGCGTCTGATCCGATTGGCACGAATTGCGCGACGGTGTTTTGCATCCCGTCTGCTTTTTCCGAAACGGGCGTTGCGTTAGCTCTCCCTTGGTTTCAGCACCGAAACCGGACCACGGAGAGAAGTATGAACAAGGTCTTCGCCAGCGGCATGATCGTCGCCGCTGCATTGGCAGCCGCAGCGCTTGTGATGCCGACCCAGCCGGCCGCAGCAAAGGAATACGAATTTTGCCGACAGGACTGGGGATCGGGCATGCGGAACTGCGCCTTCGATACGATGGAGCAGTGCGTCGCCATGATCTCGGGTCGTGGCGGAACCTGTGTCCGCAACCCCGTCGGCAACGAGCCGACCGCATCCTATGCCTACGCCTCGAAGGCGCATATGCGCTCTCACCACTGAGAGCATCGAGGGCTTCTGGTTCTGGCGCGCCCGCCAGAACCAGAGGCGTCTGCGTCATGGGCGATCCCGTGGCTTCTGCGACCTGGTAGAAGCGAGCCGCGACGCCTCCCACGGCCGCCGAGTGTGACGCCCTTTTTGTCAGAACTTGCTCGATGCAGGGGCATGTCGAGCGTGTAGGTCTGATCGCGAGCTTCAGGCGCCGCGTCGGTCCGAGATGACGTCAAGGGAGCGATTGCGAAACGGCGGCCGAGGCAGCTTCCTGCTTAGTCCTGCTTGGGATCTACAGCCGCTGACTGGCGGGCTCGGCAGGACTCGAACCGTCAACCAAACGGATGAAGCAACGTTTCGGTCGTTTTTGCCCGAAGGGGCTCAGCGCCGCGTCGGATCGGTGAATTTTGTCATCCAAGCATCCTTGGGCTTCCAATGGAGCGTCTGCTCAGACCAGTAGACACGGCTGTAAAAGGGCAACGGGTCAAGATATCTGGCATTGGAAACTCTTTCGTGGCGCTGCAACTAAACCCCATGCTAAAGAATTGCGACAGCTCACAGCGAGAGGTCGCAGGTATGAAAAAGAGCGATGTGATCTGTTCCGAGTGCGGTGCTGGATTTCGTCGTATCGAATTATGCTCCCAGACTGGGGAAAGAGGCGAGTATCGCTGTCCGGTCTGCAACAGCTCGTTGGAGGTCTTCGACGGTAGCAAGCTGATCGTCTACCGTCTTACCATCCAACCCTGTACGAGGGCCACGCGCGATTGAAGCCCTTCAGCGTAGCTCTCTTTCCGTGGGGCCTGCCAACCAGCGACTCGACCCCGACATTCTGGCGGTTCGTTCGAGAGGGCTGCCAGCGGTCCATTCCGACAAGGGGAAAATCCGTTGCAGGTTCAATGCATGTTTGAAGAGGCGTCTGTCGGAGGGGCCCTCGATTTATCGAGGAGATCATCTGCCTCTTAATCAGCGGGTCGCAGGTTCGAGCGCTGGTGCGCCCACCACCTTTAAGAGATTGGCCCACAAGGGCTTTTTTAAATTCATCGGCAGAACAAACCAGGTCTCGTGCGACGCTTTTAGTGGTCGTACGTCGTACGCGGTGCGACGAGTCGGATAATTCGACAGCCTTGTTCACCGGGCGCGGGCGATTGTCGATGGCTACGCCCTCGTGTTCACGGATGCCGGAGCGCTCGGCTCGTTCTAAGAATGAATCGAAAGACAGAGCGCTCCGCGGGCGCGCTGCGCGACCTTGGCTTCACGGGCCTAGCTAGGGCTGAAGTCCAACCATCGCTGAAACAGGCCAGCCAAATGTGTCGCGGCTCCGATGTTGGGCGCCGGTTGGGGGGCAAAAGCCGCGCCGATTCACAAGCCACGCAGGGCGGATCGTGGCGGACCGCATACAGACATTCATCGAGGCTCGAGCCTGAGCCGCAAGGCCGTAGCCGATGGTGGACTTTGTCATCCAGTCGAGCTTTACCATCGAGGCTGACGGTCTTTTTTGATAATAGTGGGTTTAGCGATGTAGCGGACCCCCGCGCTGCGTTTCCAACGGCAACCTACGACTTCCTGCTAAGTCGCGCGGTTCTGCAGGGGTGCTCCATATAGCGGGCCAATCGTTAGGGCGCTTTCGACGAGCGAATGACGCGTCTCGAGTCAACGTGCATAGCTTCTGCGCCGGTAATCAAATCGAGCAGCTCCGAGGTGATCTCGGTCTGACGCGCCTGACGCGCGTTTTCTTGCAATCCCGCGAGCTTCTTGCTGACATTGTCGTGTGCCGACTCCATGGCAGCGAAGCGCGCGGCGTTCTCGCTCGCGATGGACTCGACCGCAGCCTCGGTCAGCAGCGCAAAGACGTATTCGGCCATCAGCTTCTCGAGCAGGGGACGCGGCGGCAGATTGTGGAGGGGGACCTGACGTGCTGGCTTTGCAACCAGCGTCGCCGTGTCAAGTGGAAGTAGCAGACGACGCTCGATCGTCGATGCGGCGCCCTGACGGTAACGGCCGAACATGACGTCCACTCGTACTATCTCACCGCGCGCGATGCGCCCGTAAATCTCGCTCGTTAGATGATTGACCGCATCGGGCGCTCCCGACGGACGAGTCGCCATGGGCCTTGTCCAGGCCACCTTGCGGCCACGCTCGAAAGCGAGCGCCGCCCCGCGGCTCCCCAGCACAAAGAGCAGATCAGCGGGTTCGAGAATCGCCTCGGCCGTCTCAAGCATCCTCTCATTGAAGCCGCCAACGAAGCCATGCTCGGCAGCGCACAAAATGAGGGCGCGGCGACTCAGCTCCTGATGCGTCTCTGGGACGGGCTGCGGCATGAGCAGAAGCGCGCTACCAATCCCGGCGGCCATCGAGTCGGCGTAGCTACGAATACCGGGCAGTGCATGCTGCGCTTCCTGCACTCGTATCCCGGCGAGCGAACGCATTGCGCCCACGATCTCGAGCAATTCGTCCATGCTCGCGATATGGTTTTGGATTTCCGAGAGACGCGTCATTGGGCTCCCTCCTGCGAAATCTATTCGCCGACCGATTGGGCCAGGGCGATCAAGCTCTCCTTGAGCCGTGCGCGAACGGCATCGGGAAGCGGCTCGGCTTCGTCGTCGAGCGCCCGAATCTCGGGGCAGTGTTCCGCGAGCCAGGGGGCCAGGCCGGCACGAAGCGCGTCGATGCGATCCAGTGGCAGGATATCCAGCGCGCCGTCGGCAACGGCGCACAGCAGCGCCACCTGTTCGCCCAGCGACTGCGGCGCGAACTGCCGCTGGCCGAGAACGGCGCGAATGCGCCGTCCGTGCTCGATGACCTTGCGGGTGCGCTCGTCCACCATGGTGCCGAAGCGGGTGAACACTTCGAGCTCCAGAAACTGCGCATACTTGAGGCGCAGACTCTCGGAGAGGGCTTTCAAGACGGGCGCCTGCGTCTTGCCGCCGACACGGGAGACGCTCTTGGCGATATCGACCGCCGGCTTTTGATCTTCGTAAAACAGGCGCGGATCGAGATAGATCTGCCCGTCGGTGATCGAGATCAGGTTGGTGGGGATGTATGCGCTGATATTGCCGGCTTGCGTCTCGGCGATAGGCAGCGCAGTCAGCGAACCGCCGCCGAGCTCCGGCCCCAGCTTCGCCGCCCGCTCCAATAGCCGCGAATGGATGTAGAAAATATCACCCGGATAGGCTTCGCGGCCCGGTGGTCGGCGCAAGAGCAGCGAGACCTGTCGGTAACAGGCGGCGTGTTTGGTCAGATCGTCGAGAATGACCAGCACGTCGCGCCTCCGCATCATGAAATATTCCGCCATGGAAAAGGCCGAATAGGGCGTGAGCCATTGCAGTCCGGGCGGGGCATCGGCTTCGCCGATGACGAAGATGCATCGCTCCGGCGCCCCATACTGGCGCACGGCGTTGATAACGCGGGCGACAGACGATGCCTTCTGTCCAATGGCCGCATAGACGCAGATCACATCGCTGGATTTCTGGTTGATGATCGTATCGACCGCGATAGCGGTCTTGCCCGTCTCGCGGTCGCCGATAATGAGCTCGCGCTGTCCACGGCCAAGCGGAATCATCGCATCCACGACGAGCAGCCCGGTCGCAAGAGGCTTAGTTACCAGCGCGCGATCAACGATGACGGGCGCCGCCTGTTCCACGGGCGCGAGTTGCGCGCCTTCAATCGTACCCTTTCCGTCAAGTGGTGTCCCAAGCGCATCAACGATGCGACCGAGCAGCATTTGGCCCACCTGAACGCGGGCCACCTCTCCAGTGCCACGGACAACACTGCCGGCCGCAATGCCGGCGGTGTCTCCAAGGAGGATGCAGCCGATGGCATCATCCCCAAGATCGACGGCAAGGCCGCGTACGCCGCCTTCGAAGATGAGCAATTCGTCCAGTCGCGCTTGCGGGAGCCCTCCGACCATCGCGACGCCGTCGCCGATCTGAAGAACACGCCCGATATGTTCGAGATGCGGGACCAAAGGCAATGCTGCGAGCCTTTGCCTGCTCTCCTGTGCCCAGCTTTTCAACTCCTCAACGAGGGCCGCCATGGGAGCCTACCTCGGTCCGCGTCGCCGCAAGCGCGCTCTGCCAGGAGAAGCGCAAAATCGCGGTCGGAAAATGCAGTTCTGCGCCCGCGATCAGGGCGGGATCGACCGCGAACGTCATGGCGCCCGCGACGCCAAGGGACTGGCGCAACCGCGCGTTCCACTGATCGGCCGTCGCTGGGGGCAGGGCGCAGGCGGTGACGATCGTCAGCGGTTTGCCGTCGGCGAGCTGACGCACCAAAGCATCGCGTTCGGCTTGCGGCATTGCCTTCAGATGCTGCTCGATCCGCTCGATCCAGGCTTCCGCGCGATATTGCATGGGTACCTCCGCGAGCAGCCTCTGGGCGAGGTCGGCGCCGAGATCGAGGGCCAGCCGGCGCGCCTCATCGAGCGCGCTTTCGCGCTCGGAGGCGAGCGTCTTGCGCGTTGAATCCATCAGGGCCTGTGCGTCGCGTTCTGCCTGTGCGCGCCGCGCTTCGGCCATCTCCTGCGCTTGGGCCGCTGCCGCCTTAAGAGCTGCCTCTCGTTCGGCCGCGATGCCAGCGCGCTCGGCTTCGACCGCCGCCAGCTCCGCGTTCGCTTTCGCTTCGAAATCCCTGACGGTGTCGAACTGGCGGCGGACCTCCGCTTTCCGCGCATCGATCATGGTCAGCACCGGCTTGTACAGAAACCGGTACAGCAGCCAGACCAGGATGCCGAAGTTGATGGTCTGGAGACCTATGGTCCACCAGTCGAGGTGCATCACTCACCAGGCGTATGGATTGGCGAACAGCAGCAGCAGCGCGACGACAAGGCAGTAAATCGCCATGGTCTCGATCATCGCGAGGCCGACAAAGAGCGTGCGCGATATCGTTCCGGCCGCTTCCGGCTGGCGCGCGATGGCGTCCATGGCTGCAGCAACAGAGCGGCCTTCCGCCAGCGCCGGGCCGATTGATCCGATCGAGACCGCAATGACAGCGCCGATGATCGAAATGAGCTTGGGATCCATTGAGCCTCCTTAGCCCTTCGCGACGCTGCCGACCGCGGCGCCGATAAAGACGGTTGCGAGTACGGTGAAGATGTAGGCCTGTACGAGGCCCACTAGAATCTCGAGCGCCATGAGCGGGATCGGGACAAAGAGGCCGGCGAGCGCCACCACGAGACCGATGATGAACTCGCCGCTCATAATGTTGCCGAACAGTCGCACCATCAGCGAAAAGGTGCGCGTGATTTCCGAGAGAATATTGAGGGGCAGCATGATCAGTTTAGGCTCGGCGAAGCTGGCGAGATAGCCGCGCAAACCGCGTTCGCGCACCCCGAAGTAATGCACCGAGAAAAAGACAATCAGCGCCAGGGCCGCCGGCGTCTCGATCTTGCTGGTTGGCGCCTCGACGCCGGGGAGTACACCGGAGAGGTTGGCGACCACCAGAAAGATTATTAACGTGCCCAGCAAGGGCAGGAACGGCCGCGCATCCTTGCGAATGACATCCTCGATCTGGCCGGCAACGCTGGTGACGATGCCCTCAAGCAGCGCCTGCCGCCCGTCGGGCAGGATTGCCAGGCGGCGCGTGACGAACCGGCAGACTAGAGCCAGCGCAGCCATGATGACCCACGTCGTCACCACCGGACGCGTGATCGCCACCGGACCAATATGAAAAAGCAGCGTGCTAGTGAGGGGCGAGGATTGCATCAGCCGCCCTCCTTTTCGCGCGCAGCGCCAACGCGCGCGCCACCAGGAACCCGGCAAAGCCGCTGAGCAACGGCGCTGCTCCGAGTTTCGCCGCGATGAGCAGAAAGCCGACCGCAGCGCCAGCACGTCCCAGCGTCAAGGCCACTGGACCAAGCCAGCTATCGCTGCGGACAAGCAGCGTCACGCTGCGCTTGAGAGCCGCAAAATACGCCAGCCCAAACATCAGACCCGCAAATGCCGTCAACAGCGTGAGTTCGGGATGAGTGATCAAACTCGTGCGGATCATGCGCTGTGCATCCTCTTCCATGCAAATGTGCAGCCCGCTGCCAGACCTGCCACGAGCAGGCCCAGGTCCAGAAGATCCCGCTATGGAAGGTCCGGTCGAGCCAGCGACCGGCGAAGATGCCGAGCAGTGTCGGAACCACGATGGTCCAGCCCAGTGCTCCGATCATGGCGAAGTTCTGGCCCAGCGACCGTTCGCCCTCGCGCTGCCAGCGCTCGCGGCGTTCCTGCCGTCTTCTGACCGCCTGTCCCAGCCGCTCGTGATTTTCGGGCTGCGTCATGACTCCAGCCCCTCTTGTGACATCGGGCCGGCCAGCCGCGGCACGGGGACGGGACGGTCGGGCCGCAGGAAGCGGTAGATCTGCCGGATCGCTGCGAGATAGAGGCGCTGCGCATCAGTGCGCGCCGTAACCTCATCTTCGCTGCGCCGCCGAAAGCTTGCGAGCACTTCGGTTTCGAGACGGTGCAGATCATCATCAGCCACGGCTTCGCGCGTCGCAATGGTGATTGCGTTCCCGTCGTGCACCGCAAGCATGCCGCCGCGCACCGCGATGTGATGCTCGCCGCCGCCCTCATCGCGCCAGCTCAGGACCGAGATTGCCAATGCCGTGAGAAAATCAGCATGCCCGCGCAGAATGCCGAAGGCGCCGGTGTCGTCCTCGGCGCGCACATACACGACGTGGTCGGCCTTTGCGATGATCGCCAGCGGTGTGGTGACCGTGAGATTCATGACATCGCCTTGGCGCTGGCACGCTCGCGCTCTCGTGCTTCCTCGAGCACGCCGATCATATAAAGCGAGCTCTCAGCCCAGTTGTCGGCTTCACCATCGAGAATGGCGCGGCATCCGGCCAGTGTGTCGGCAACCTCGACCGTTCGCCCTTCCTTCCCGGTAAAGGCAACTGTGACCATGAAGGGCTGCGTCAAAAATCGCATGAGGCGCCGCGCGCGCTTGACGGCCTGACGATCAATGGCGCTCAGCTCTTCGATCCCAAGGAGCGCAATGATCTCTTGAAGATCACGATAGTGGGCGATGGTTTTGCGCACTTCCTGGGCGGTCCGGTAATGCCCTTCGCCCACGAGGCGGGCATCGAGGAGCGTCGAGCTCGAGGCGAGCGGATCGACGGCGGGATACATGGCCTCGCTGGCCATCTGGCGCGACAGCACGATGGATGAATCGAGATGGCTGAAGATTTCGGCGACGGCAGGGTCGGTAAAATCATCGGCCGGAACATAGACAGCCTGAATTGAGGTGATCGCTGCGCCGGCAACCGAGGCGATGCGTTCCTGCAGTTCGGCGATCTCGCTGGCGAGCGTCGGCTGATACCCAACGCGCGAGGGCAGACGCCCGAGGAGGCCCGATACTTCGCCACCGGCCTGCACCAGGCGGTACACGTTATCGATCAGCAGAAGCACATTTTCGTGTTGCACGTCGCGAAAGTGCTCTGCGATGGTCAACGCCGTGAGACCCGCGCGCCAGCGCGCGCCGGGCGGTTCGTTCATCTGACCAAAAACGAGCGCGGTTCGCGGAAGCACACCTGACTGCTTCAATTCGAGCAGCAGCTCGTGCCCTTCGCGCGAACGCTCGCCGATGCCGGCAAACACTGAGATTCCAGAGTAACGTTCGACCGTCGTACGGATCAATTCCATGATCAGCACGGTCTTGCCGACACCAGCGCCGCCGAACATCGCTGCCTTGCCGCCCTTGACGAGCGGGGCGAGCAGATCGATGACCTTGATCCCGGTGTGGAAGATTTCCTGAGAGGCGCCGAGCCGGTTCAGTGCAGGAGCGGATGCATGAATGGGACGAAAAACTGTGCTTGGGGGCAGCTCGGGTCCGCGGTCTGCGGGCTTACCGACGGCGTTCAGCAGACGCCCGAGCACTGCATCGCCAACCGGTGTCTGGATTGGTGTGCCCAGGGCGCGCGCGGACACGCCGCGGCTAAGCCCGGCCGTATTGCCCAGCGCGACGGCCCGGATTGTCACGGGATCAAGATGCTGCTGGACCTCCGCCAGGACGGGCGTGGGCTCATCACGATCGATCACGATGCCCTCATTGAGGGCCGGTAAAACCCCTTGGGGAAACCGGACATCGACGACCGAGCCATGGATCGCGGTCAGGTGCCCTGAGACCTGCGTGTCATGCGATGCGTCCGCCATTGCCCGTTTTCGCTTGCTCGCTCAAAATCCTAAGCTTCTCACGCTTGGCGTCGTTGACGTAAGTCAAGTGTTTGGCTTCGGAGGGTCGATGGCGAGCCGCGACGTACTGACAGTGGGCAATCGTCTTTTCATGAAGCGCGAGCCACTAACGCCGGGAAGGCTATTCCTCATTGCGAAGTAATTTTCTTTGCGGGCTCCAGATCTGCAAGCCGTGCCGGTCGATTACGTAATGATCTGAACCCAAGGTTTCAGCGGCTTCGAGCGCCGCTTCGAGGGACTGAAACGACTGCATGGTATGGCCGTGGCGAGTCGTGACGCGAAACGGAGCGTGTAGGTCATGACCCTCCCTGGCTTGTCCGAGGAATTTGCGCAAGCGAGCTGTTACTTGGTTTAGCATCCAGCTTTCATGGGATTCCTGTTCGAGAATATGTTATCTTAACATCGGCACGTTATCAAATGGATCGGTGATCGCAAGCTCGGGTCGGGAGCGCGCTGATCGGGAAACGGCATTACCGCACAACGGCGAATTCGCCATCAACTGCTTTCCAGTGAGCCGGCCCGACACCGATAGCTTCGTCTTTCCTTCGAAAGACCGGTCCGTCGTCATCTTCGGCCGGATCGCCTCGCGGGCCTCGGCGTACCGGACGGTCCCGTACGCAAGGAACTGGAAGCAAGCAGTGGCGTTCTCAGACGGCAAGGGATCGACTCCGAAGAGGTGCTCGGCCTGGCAGAACGGCAAGAAGCTCGCGATCGTTGGAGATGCCGATCCGCAGCGGGGATCTGAGCCGAAAACAAGCAGCGCGTCTCAGATCGGCAGGTCCAATTGAGGTTCGCCCTCCGCCTCGGCCTGCAGCGATGAGAGCGATACGCCCAACAATCTGACCGACTTCGGAATCGGCATCTCGCATTCGAGCAGACCAAGGGTCAAGCGATTCAGGTCTTGGCGGCTGGAGATGGGGGATGCGACGGACCGGCTACGGGTGATGATCTGGAAGTCGGAAAACTTCACCTTCAACGTCACGGTGCGGCCGAAATTGCCGGTGCTTTCGCAGTGACCCCAGACCTTGTCGATCAAAGGCTCAAGCTCGGCGACCAAGGCCGCAAACCCGGTGAGGTCGCCGGAGAAGGTGTTTTCGGCACCGACAGACTTTCGGATGCGGTTAGCGCGAACCGGCCGTTCGTCAACGCCGCGAGAGACCCAGTAGTAGTAGGCGCCGGCCTTTCCAAAATGGGCGTTCATGAACCCACGGGTCTGATTGCGCATGTCCATGCCGGTAAAGATACCGAGCCTGTTCATCTTCGCATTGGTCGCCGGACCGATGCCGTGGAATTTCCCAACCGGGAGTTGTTCGACGAAGGCTGGTCCCATCTTAGGGGTGATCACGAATTGGCCGTTTGGCTTCCGGTGATCCGAGGCGAGCTTCGCCAGGAACTTATTATAGGAGATGCCGGCGGAGGCGGTCAGGCCGGTCTCGCGCAGGATCTTCGCCCTGATCGCGGTGGCGATATCGGTGGCGACGGGAATGTCCTGCATGTTCCGCTTTGCGGTCACCGATCGCATTGCTGAGCGGACGCCGAATGCTCGAGCTTCATAGCTCGCCGCGGCCACGACGCCGCGTTCCTTCGATCCACCAACGGCGACAGGCTTGCCGCGCAACCCCGGATTATCGCGCTGTTCGACGGACGCGTAGAAGGCATCCATGTCGATGTGGATGATCTTGCGACGGGGCGCTCCCGATGCGCCATGCTTCGGATCGGACTCGGGCATGCCTGGATTGTACAGAAACTTGTCAGGCAAGTCGCTGGTCAGGCCCAGTCAGTCGCCGGGTATTCGGGGCAGGTGTCAACGATGACGCGAGCACGTCCGCGACCGCAAGGGCCGCTGCTTCCGGCAAGATCCCTGGCGGCGAACATTCTCGGGCGATGGGGCACTATCGAGGCCGGCGCGGCGAGGGGGCCTTCGTGCTCGGCGCCGAGGACGCGTCGTTGGTCCTGCTCAGCGCCGGCATGCTTCTCGATGGCGTCTTCTACCTGTGCTGGCCGGCCTCCTACTGTTGAGGCTAAATCGGACTTCGCGCATGGCGTCTCCGCCGACCGGATCAGATCGAGCGTTTTGGCCCGTCGGTCCCGCCGATGGAGGGCGGAGTTCCTGCGGCATCTGCCGCAAGGGACGCGGGTACCGACCCTGCCGGAGCGGCCTGTCGAAGCGCTGGAGCGAACGATACGCCAGCCTTCTCGAACTCGCCGCGCTTACGACGGGCCGGTGCGCTGTCTGGCAGACGGGCATTTGCCAGCAACTGCGAGTGCGCTGTCGTCGAAAGCGTACTCTTTATACGATATCGAGCCGATCCGCGATCGTCCAGAGGACCGACACTCCTGCGCTGCGCCACCGATTAAGATCAGCATACGAGAAACGTGATCACTCCGATGATCGCGGCGGTTATCGAGTCGGTGCCTGGATTTGATTTACCGATCGGGAATTTTTGTGTGTCGTGGTAGTTTCTGAGTAGGGAAGTTCCCGTTCGGGAAATTTTACTCTCAGGAGACATTTTGATCTATTATTTTCCCGCTCGGGAAATCTAGTCTTGCTAAGACGCTCTTGGGGCATTAATATTCCCGCTCGGGAAATTGACATGACCATCACGACCACCTCAGAGCTCGGCGAGACGATCCGAAACCGGCGGACCTCCCTAGGTCTCCGGCAGCGGGACCTTGCCTTGGCAGCGAACGTCGGCGTCCGGTTCATCGTCGACGTCGAGAATGGCAAGGAGACAAGCCAAGTCGGTCTGGTCCTCCGCCTGCTGCAAGCGCTAGGCATCCGGCTGACGGCGGAAATGAGCCCAGCGCCGGCGGCTCGGTTGGCGAGCGAGGAATCTGAAACCTTCGACCCTGATTACTTCACGCCGTCATGACGAGCAAGCCCAAGGCCGGCAGCGCCGGCGAGACCCTGGAGGTCCGGTACGGCGACAAGCTCGTTGGGCTGCTGCGCCGGCGCTCGGACGAAATTCAGGACATCGAATTCGTCTACGACGAAGCGTGGGTGAAGGATCCTCGGGCGTTCGCCGTCTCGACTCGCATGCCACTCGCCCAGCGCGTTCACGAGCCGGACGTCGTGTACCGATGGTTTTTGAACCTACTGCCAGAAGGCCGGACGCTGAGGACCGTGGGCACCATCCTCAAGATTCCGGAGGCGAACGTGTTCGCGCTCCTTGAGGAGTTGGGAGAGGACCTTCCGGGTGCGCTCGAAGTCCGCCGGTCCGCCGACCAGCGACCGAACCGGACGCCGCGCTACAAGCGGCTCACCGAAGCGGAGCTCGCCGCCGCCATCCGGCGCCTTCCGGAGAGGCCGCTTCTCGTTGGCGAGGAGGGCATCCACATGTCTTTGGCCGGCGCGCAGGACAAGCTTCCTGTAGTCCTGTATCCGGACGGCGGCATCGGCCTCGCGCTCGACGGTGCGCCGACGACACATATCCTCAAGCCGGCCAACAAGCACTTCAGCAACGCCGTCGAGAACGAGGCCTTCTGCCTTCGCCTGGCGGCCAAGACGAAGCTGCCCGTCGCCGAATGTACGATCGGAAAGGCGGAGGATCTCGATTACCTGCTGGTGAAGCGCTACGATCGTGAGCCCCACGGGCGCAGCCTCCGCAGAATCCATCAGGAGGATTTCTGTCAGGCCGCTGGGCACATCCCGTCGACCAAATACGAATCCAATTCGACGAACAAGCTGCGTGGGCCGACCCTGAAAGATTGCTTTGATGTCCTGCGGAACACGCAGGCAGGCGCCTTCAACGTCGCCCGCTTCGTCGATTTTCTTGTCTTCAATGTTCTCTGTGGAAACGTCGACGCGCATTCGAAGAACTATTCGCTGCTGCTGCAGCCAAGCGGCGCCATCTCCATGGCGCCGCTCTATGACGTCATGAATGGCGACATCTATCCGGACGTGACGCGAAATCTGGCGATGAAGATCGCCGGCCAGAACCGCGGTCACTACATCTACGTCCGACATTGGGATCGGATGGCCCGGGAAAACCAGCTTTCCGGCGCGCAGGTAAGGCGCCGGGTCGCCGAATTGTCTCAGGCCGTCCTCGATGCGCTGCCGTCCGTCGTCGAAGAGTTGAACACGTTGAAGAAGTCGCCGGTCTACCAGCAAATCTCGGATTACGTCGCCGGGTATTGCCGTGACATGCTGCGGAATCTGAAAAGCGATCCTCGGGAGGAGCCCGAAGAGGACTCGGATCCCGAGGGCGCCATACGTCCGCCCGGGTTCTCTTGAGCATTTCTGCCGAACTGCTCCGGAGAGCATATTCGGCTGGTATGAAGTTTCCGGCCGACTCCGGGATCGAACGCGCGACAGCTGGGGTGCCGCCGCTGCCTGAAAGTCAGTGGGTTACCTTTGGTTCTGGTGTAGGGCAGGCCGCAGCTTGCCGCTTTTTGCGCCCATTGACAAGAAATCTCATTTTATCGGCCAAACCAAATCAGCAGCACACCTCCGAGAACAAGGAGAAAAGCGCCCTCGTGCCAACGAGTGAGACCAGAGCCGGCAAACCTTTCTCCCATTGTGTAGGTGGTCCGTAGCACGACCATTCCAAGCAGGCAGCTAAGAAGACTGGCCGCCCGCGCAGGTGTGTCTCCAGACCTGAGCATGGACAGGGCAAGGATGACCATTAAGCGAAAGGAAGCGAATGGCCCGTCGTCCCAACGTGGCCGTAGAACCTTGGGCGTTAAGCATTTTGCGTCACACATCAACTCGGACAGTGGAGGCACGTCATACAATAATGATCGTGTCGGGCAATCTTGCGGGAGATCAAAAGGATGGAAGGCTTCAGTTATCCCGCGGCGTGACGCATGTCGCCGCTCGGTGAAGCGTTCCCGCATGGAAAGTGAGGGCGGGACGTAGCGGGTCTTATCGTCAAGATTTGAGAGGACGCAGCCGTTGAACGAATAACGTGGGCCATGAAGGCGCAGTGCCTGATCGCTCTGCTGCGGTTCGCCGCGGGGGCTCAGCCGGACCTGCCTTCGCGGGTGCCGAGCCGGATCGGCGGCCGCAATGTTGAACCGTATCGTATCGTCCCGGCCGCCCACGCTGTCTGGCTGTTCGTATCGAAAATTATTCGCAGATGAGCAGCGGGCCAGACCCCTGGGGGCCGCTGCCGATCCTCCCAGGAGGCTAATCTAGTCGTCCGTTAAGAAGCCTGTTTGACGGGCCGGGTGGCCAGCTGCGGAGCGCCAAAGGGCGATCAGAATTGAGGCCAGCAGATCCCTCAGCCATGCGAGGACGCGGCGGAGGTTGTGGCCAACGGCAGTGAGAATGACGTTGATGGCGTCGCCGTCACGGCCCTTGAGATGGCAGCGGCCGAGATGGCCGTCGCTCTTCATGTGACCGATGATCGGCTCGATGGCGGAGCGGCGGCGGAGTTCACGTTCGATCGCGCCGAAGACACCGCGCTTCTGCCCGGAGATGAAGACGCGACGCGGGCGCTCCGTCGTGTGGCCGCGATATCCCTTGTCGACATAGGCGCGCTCGATGGCGCATCCGGTCAGCTTCTCGGTCGCCTCGATGATACTGCCGAGCGTATGGCCATCGTAGGGATTGCCGGGGAGAGATCGAGCGTGGAGCACGAACTGGCCGCCCGGGGCGCGGCCGTTGGTGGTGACGATCGACGCCTTGACGCCGAACTCGTAAGGCGCGGACGCCTTGCCCTTGCCGATGCATTCGACCTCGGGAGCGTGGAAGGAATAGAGCTTCCAGCCCCGCTGGCGCTGCTGCTGCGATCTGATCTGGCTCGCGCGGGCCAGCGGGGCCTCGAACACCGCTTCGAGCTCGGGGCGACCTTCGATCTTGCGGCGGATGTCACGGATGATGCGGCCGAGCCGGCTCTTCAGCAGGCGTAATTGCCGCTGATGGCGCTTGAACTGCTTGGCATGGGCATAGCGCGCAGCCATCATCGCAGCTCGCTCGGCGATACGTCGGTACGACTGCCGCAACTGCACGCCGTGTTTGCGGACCAGCCGGTTGAGCCCTTCGATAGCCGCATGCAGCAGCTTGGCATCGGTCGGAAACGTGATGGCCTTGGGCTGCACCGTGGTGTCCACCGTGACGCGCTTGAGGTCGCGCGGACGCAATGCGCCTGTGTCATGCGCCACACGCAGACTCTCCGCGAGCAGGAGCTCAAGCTTGTCACCCAGGCGCTTGCGCCAATGGCTCAGGTCCGAAAGTGATATGATTATTTTAAGCAGCGCTGACGACGTCGGGGGCACGAGTCCAGGAGAACCCAGCCATGAAAAATTTGGCGCTTATCATAACACTCATTGTCCTCGCGATGACCCCCCCGGCTTCGGCCCGAGGCTCAGTCAGCACGCGAAACGACTGGTCGACATTGTCCGCTGACAAGCTTCAGCATTTACCCGCACCAATCGGCTCTGCCATCCGCGCAGCTCAGAAGGCTTGCGGAGATGACGAACCCAGGGCTCGAACCGGATTTCTACGATATCTCCGAGCAGAGATTGGGCAGCAATTTGTGTCGCTCCACTTCGATCAATTCCATTGTGCGCAACCTTCTGCACTGTGCAGTTCTGCGGGGTGCATGCATCGTATCTTCTTGACCGATGAAAGGGGGCAGACCCGTGAGGTGTGGCAGGCCCAAACGCACGAAATCGATATGGATGACAAGGCGGGACGGGCTGCCGTCAACGTGAATTGTGGCGATTTCTGCGCCTCCAGGCTGTTATGGAACGGCAACGGCTTTTCGAGGTAGCCGTTCGATCTTTGCAAGGGCGAGCACGCCAGAACCGAGGCGCGGAATCCGCTCTGCACCTCACCTCTTGCAATCGCTAAGCCCCCGCGGTGGCGAGCTGGAATATCCGCACAAGCACCAAACCGCCGGCGACGAGGAGATAGCCGCGCAGGACGATCATCCACACCCGACTGAGCACGCTGAGTTGGGCCGGAGGCAGCTCACTAAGCGGCGGCATTCGCCAATTGTCGTACACGTCAACCTTTCGTTTGGCTCGCTTTGGCCAGGCGCGCGCGGCAGACGGGCGACGCGAAAGCTCGAATATTTTTGCGCCGATGGTCAGTAGGCCGCCAAGAATGCTTCCGCCAACCAGGATGCCCACGATCCATTGCTCGCCCATGTCCGGAAAAAGCACGGAAGCCGTAAGAATGGTCGACAGCAGCACCAGCACCGCGATAATGGCCCCGGTGAAGAGGTTCAGCATCCGCGAATTCGCCCAGGGGCCTAGGACCGCCGTATCGTTGCATAGCAGCAGCAGGAACACCGTCGCGCTCGGCAGCAACACGCCAGCCAGAGTCTGGACTGCGTTCGTCAACAGCCCGAGCGGCGTTCCCGGCGTCAGCACGAGGACAGCGGCCACGATGATCAGTGCGAAATAGACGCCATAAAAACCCTTCGCGTCCGACGGCCTGCGATGCAGTGAATGCTTCAAGGAAAATACGTCGCCGATTGCGTAAGCAGTGGACAACGAGACCGCGGCAGCGCCAACAATACTGGCGTCCAGTAGGGCGAGCGCAAATAGCACTGCTGGTAGACGACCGGCATATTTCTCCAAGCCGACCGCCGTACCCAACGCATCGGTATAATTGCCGAACTCAGGTCGTCCCGTGAAAATCGCCGCCGAGAAGCTGATCATCGCCACCGCGCCCAGGATAACGAGCGCGATGCCCAGGCAAAGATCCCAGCGCTCGTATTGGATGAAGCGCGGCGTGATCCGTTTGTCGATGAGATAGCTTTGCTGGAAGAACAGCTGCCAGGGCGCAACCGTAGTGCCGACGACGGCGATGATCAGCAGCATGACCTCGCTGAGATTGCCGTCCTTTGGCATTTTCGGAACCAGGAAGTCAGCCGCGATCTGCTCCACCGGCGGATGTACCATCAAGACGACTGGCACCAGCAGCAGGCTGCCGAAGACCAGGACGATTGCGAACCGCTCGAAACGGCGGAAGTTTCCAGTGCTGACAGCGAGCATTACGATCAGGGCAGATGCCAGCACGCCCCAGAACTGCGACAGGCCGAGATACCGCAAGGCCAGACTGATCCCGATGAATTCGGTGACGAGCGTCAGTGCGTTCAACAGGAACAAGTCTATCACGCTGAACGCACCCCAGAACTTGCCGAAGCGCTCAAAGATCAGCCGTGCATGACCGACCCCGGTCACCGCGCCAAGGCGCACCACCATCTCCTGGTTCACATAGAGCACCGGGATCAGCAGCATCAGCGTCCATAGCAGGGTCGTTCCGTAATTCTGCCCGGCCTGCGTGTAGGTGCCGAATGCGCCGGCATCGTTGTCGCCCACCATGACGATGAGGCCCGGTCCTAGGATCGCGATCAGCGTTCTCCATCGCGCCCAGAATCCCCTCCGCGGCCCATGATCATGGTGCCGGATGGTGCCGAGTGCGCCATGGATATCGCCGATATGGGCCTCGTCGAGCACGGCGGCCCGGCTGACCTCCTTGTGAGCAGGATTCATGATGTTCATTGTGCATCCCCTGAACTGGCGGGATCGATGTTCGACTAAACGGCGATCTGCTCGAGCGCAGCCACTTGCCCGCCGCCCGGAACGAGGCGCGGAGCGCTTAAATACGGCAGCTCGCCTTGATTGCCGGGTGGCTCGTCCGCAATGGCCGCGAACTCCCACCGGCACTCCAGGCGCCCTCCATCAGAGGTAAGCGACCAACGGCAGACCAGCGCCTCGCGCGGACGCTGGGCCTGCGGGCGACCAAAACCAAGCCGGTTGTCGTTGGTATAGATTGGGGAAAAACCAACCGCTGCGCTCCGCAGGCCGTTCGGCCGTTGCACGCCACGCCGGATTTTTGCGAATTTCTCGAACATCGCTCACCTCCACCCCGCGCTCGGCGACGGGATGGTGAGCATGGCGGGTCGCTAGGCGCGACCGGCAATCCTCACGCGGCCGCAGCCGACACGATCGATTCTGAATTTCTGCGGCATCACGGGCCCCGTAACGGGGCGGGTCATGCCAGAGATGCTACTGCCCATGGTTCTTTCAGGAGTCTCTCGACTCCGCTCGGATTGCCTTTGGTCCTCAATGCGGTCCAGAACGATCTGGTTCCAACCACAGATCGGCCCGTACGCCTGTTGTCGGACCCTGTCAAGCAATTTGGCTATCCCCCCTGGAGGATAGGCCGCATCCGCCATGGAGGATCGTTTGCGAGGCGACTGGACCGTCTGGACCGCTGCTCATCTGCGAACAATTGTCGATACGACTGCGACGAGCGGACAGGCAGTCGGCGGCCGGACGAAGCGATACGGTTCACATTGGGCCGATCTGGCTTTTGCACCCGCGCAGGCAGGTCCAACTCAGCTCGCGGCGAACCGCCAAAGGGCAGATCAGAAGAGCACCAAACCTTCATGCCTCACGTCGAGACCATCCGTTCACCGCGACATCCTCTCAAATCTGGACGACAAGGCCCGCCGCGCCCCGCGCTCACTTTCCATGCGGGAACGCCTCCGCCACCGGCCACATGCCGCTAAGCCGCGGGATAGCTGAAGCCTCCATCTGTTTGATCTCCCGCAAGAGAGCCAGACCCCATCATGATTGTATGGCTCCCGCTGTCCCGGCTGGTGGATACACCCATGCACTTGCTATCGAAGCCGACGAAGACGATTGATCGCCATGGTGCTGGTGTGGCGGCAAACGACGGCTGGCTCGCGGCAATAAGCCGCCTTGAGCCGAGCGAAGCCTGCACGAAGGTGGGTTCGACGCCGGAAGGACTCTCGGCTACTGAAGCTGCGACGCGGCTGAAGAAGCTTGGACCTAACCTGGTCGCCCGGGAACGCAAACCGACCATTCCCGAGGAGATTTGGAACCGCGCGCGCAACCCTTTGAACGCCTTGCTCTTGACGCTCGCGGTGGTCTCTTTTCTCTTGGGAGACGTTCGCGCTGCCGTCGTGATCGCTGCGATGGTCGTGCTGGCGATCACGACCGCCTTTATCCAGGAGCACCGGTCGAACGAGGCCGCAGCCCGGCTGCGCGCCATGGTTCACACGACCGCAAGTGTCAGGCGCGGACCTGTCCGAGCGGATGACCCCTTCACAGAGATTCCAATGGATCAACTCGTGCCGGGGGATGTGGTGCGGCTCTCAGCCGGGGATATGATCCCGGCGGATCTGCGCTTGCTCGAGGCCAGGGATCTGTTCGTCAATCAGGCCGTCCTGACCGGCGAATCCATGCCTGCGGAAAAACACGGCCAATCCAGCACGTCCGCGTGCGAGGACCCCTTCGACCTCCTGAACGTCTGCTTCATGGGCGCGAACGTTGTTTCCGGGTACGGCACCGGCGTGATCTTGCAGACCGGTCGGAACACCTTCTTCGGCCAGCTCGCCCACGAGATTGCTGGACGCCGCGTTCCGACCGCCTTCGACCAGGGCATCAACAGGTTCACCTGGCTGATGATCCGCTTCATTCTTGTGATGGTTCCTGCCGTTTTCCTGATCAACGGCCTGACCAAGCACGATTGGCTGGAGGCGTTGCTTTTCGCGGTGGCGGTGGCCGTCGGCCTCACGCCCGAAATGTTGCCGATGATCGTGACGGTTAATCTCGCCAAGGGCGCGATCGCAATGTCGCGCAAGAAAGTGATCGTCAAACGGCTGAATGCCATTCAGAATTTCGGGGCGATGGACGTCTTGTGCACCGACAAGACGGGCACGCTCACCCAGGATCGAATTATCCTCAAACGGCACATCGATATCGAGGGAAATGACTCAGACGAAGTGCTCCTGTACGCGTTCTTGAACAGCCATTTCCAATCCGGGTTGAAGAACCTGCTCGACAAGGCAGTGCTTGCACACGCTGAATTCGATGAACGATTGCGGGTTGACGGCGGCTATTCGAAAGTCGACGAAATCCCCTTTGACTTCACACGCCGGCGCCTCTCCGTGGTCGTCAGGCGCGACGGCACGAAGCATCTGCTCATTTGCAAGGGCGCCGTCGAAGAGATTTTCGCCGTTTGCTCAAAATACTGCCTGAACGGCGAGGTGGGCCGGCTCGACGGAACTCATTTCGTGGCAGCCAAAGAACAGACGAGCAGCCTCAATTCCGACGGATTTCGCGTCGTCGCGGTAGCCTACAAGGAAATGGAGCCGTCGAAGACGGTGTATTCGGTCGAGGACGAGGCGGACCTGACGCTTCTTGGATACATTGCCTTTCTGGATCCTCCGAAAGAGAGCGCAATGGAGGCGATCGCGGCGCTCGCGCGGAAAGGCGTGCAGGTCAAGGTACTCACGGGCGATAACGAGGTCATAACGCGCAAGATCTGCCACGAGGTTCAACTGGAGGCAGGTGAAATTGTGCTGGGCAGCCGGATCGGCCAGATGACCGATGCCGAACTGGCCGAGGTCGCCGACCGCACGACCGTTTTCGCCAAACTGAACCCCGAGCAGAAGGAAAGGGTAGTACGAGCCCTTCACGTCAAGGGACACGTGGTTGGATTCCTCGGCGATGGCATCAACGACAGTCCAGCCCTGAAAGTTGCTGACGTCGGCATCTCGGTGGATACCGCGGTCGACATCGCCAAAGAGTCAGCAGACATCATCCTGCTCGAAAAGAGCCTTCTCGTCCTTCAGGAAGGCGTAACGGAAGGTCGTAAGGTGTTCGCGAACATCACGAAATACATCAAGATGGGCGCGAGCTCGAACTTCGGGAACATGTTCAGCGTGCTCGGGGCAAGCATCTTCCTGCCGTTCCTGCCGATGGCGCCGATCCAGGTCCTGACGAACAATCTGCTTTACGATTTTTCACAGACGACGATACCGACCGATAATGTCGACGATGAGTATGTGGCTTCACCGCGAAAATGGGACATCGGCAACATATTCAAGTTCATGATCTTCATCGGACCGATCAGCTCGATATTCGATTACGCAACCTACGGCATGATGCTTTTTGTGTTCGATGCCTGGAATAACGCGCCGTTGTTTCAAACCGGCTGGTTTGTCGAATCGCTGCTGACGCAGACGCTGATCATTCACATTATCAGGACGGCCAAGATTCCTTTCATCGAGAGTCGCGCAAGTCCCGCGCTCATTACGACGACGATCATCATTTGTACGATCGGCATGACGTTGCCCTTCACTTGGGCTGGAGCTGCCCTGGGTTTCGTGCCCTTGCCGTGGACCTACTGGCCGCTGGTGACCGCCATGCTGCTGATGTATGCAGTCCTTACGCACTTCGTCAAAGTCTGGTTCACACGAAGGTGGGGCCTCTGACATACCCCTACTGTTCGAGTCGATGCGTGACGCAAAATGCTTAACACTCAGGGTTCTACTGCCACGTTGGGGCGACTGGCCTTTCGGTTGGCGGTCATACTTGCCCTGTCCATGCTCTGGTCTGGAGACGCACCTGCGCGAGCGGCGAGCCTGCTCAGCTGTTTGCTTGGAGTTGTCGTGCTGTGGATCGCCTACATCGAGAGAGAGAAGTTTGCCGGTTCTGGTCTTACCCGTTGGCACGAGGGCGCTTTTCTCCTTGCTCTCGGAGGTACGCTGCTGATTTGGTTTGGCCGCTAGGTCTCCCAGTCGGACGTTCTTACGCCACCCTGGGATAGCGCCATGGCCGGAAGGCCGCCATCGGAGGCTCATGCGGACGCGGCAACATTCGCCTTAGAGTGCGATCGCCAAAAACGATGTGACCCATGCCCATCGCGGCCGAATGAGCCTGCTGTCAACGGACATCAAAGCGGCGAGCTGCGGCCTGCCTTACAAATATTTCGAAATCAGCTTGAAATCTCTCAACGCAGCCTGTCCCTTCTGGCCGTGCGTCTTGAAGGACCGTTCGAGACTGTGGCTGATGTGGTCATGGATCATCGTCTTCTTGGCGCTTTCGATCGCGCTCTCGACCGCCTGCAGCTGCTGGGCAATCTCAGCACAAGGTCGATTGTTTTCGACCATTTCGATGATGCTCTCGAGATGACCATTGGCGCGTTTCAGTCGCCTGGCAATTGCAAGATGAGAATGGTCACGCATTGTTTTTTTCGCTCCTATCGTTGTAAGGGTATAACATTCATCCTCCCGCGGGGATAGGAGGGCACTTGACTCGCGATGAGGGGCGCGCATATGGGCGATCGGGCGATAAGGAACGTTCCATTGCGGCCGCCATCATTGCATACAGTGGTCCGTGGCAGTCTTCGCAATGGTAGCGCGTCCCTGATCTATCCGGCCCGGCCTGCGTGGTAGCTTGTCGCTATTGCGACGGCCATAGACGTGAGAATCGGCGCGCCGTAGAAAAGCGGGCCTTTAGCTCACGGTCCTGCCGCAGGAAGCGGAGGGGAGATGAGTGACCTTCAAGACGGTTGCACGATACAAGCCGGTTGGTTCCCAGCGCCGGCGCGCGGAGCTTACCGCCTAGGTCACGCTCCCTCGATCCGGCCTGGCCGTTGGCCTAAGCTGTGAGGCCCGAAGATGATCAACGCAGCCATTTTGGAGGCGCGACGCTGGGGAGCGATCGGTATGCTTCGCTTGGCCAGCCGAATACTCCGCTGCGCAATGATGCTTCATCGAACTCACCGGATTTCACACGGCGGTCTGCTGGCTATCTTATCGGGAACACGCGTGCTGGAGCGGCTTGGAGCTTGGTTGGCTCTCGGGCATCGGCGGAAGCGAGCAGAGCGAGGTCTTCGAAGTAACCACACCAATTGATCAAGCCTTCATCCGCCCCTCTGCACCGAGACCCGGATTGGGAGCTGGCATGGGATTCAAGCACCAATAGCGTCAGTGACTGGCGGGCTTGGCACAATTGAACAATGGTGCGAACCTGGGTCCGTGGAACTATCTAATATCGGCCGGGCCGCGGCAAGCGCGCGTTTGGGGATCGCGAACGCGGCCCCTACCGCAACCGAGCTCGCTCGTGGATCCAGTGGACCCGGGCATGCTTGATGCCGAAGACGCCGCACCGGTCGTCGCAGCGCTTTGGAAAGCTGGCTTGGTCTGAAACGATCCCGCAGCCTCGCCTTGCGATCCGGTCGCTGCCGTGACAGCCACGATCGACAGCAAGTAGCTGATGCGACGCATAGAGTTGCAATTCCTGCAGGCGGACTCGACAAAATCTTAATCCTGAATGCGGCGGAAGTACAGGATCCACCATCGGTTCGAGTTGACAGCGTCTCGCAACAGGCGAGGAACGCTCCTGGCCGATGATCCGGCCCGAGTCGTCGCTAACCGGCGCTCGGCAGCGCCAATCCGATCGCCGCACGTGCCCAACGGGATGCGCGATCTGCCAGAAGCCGAGGCGCGAGCTAAACCACCATTCGAGCATCCTCCGGGGAGGATCGGCTGCTTTTGCTTGACTTCGTTTCAGAGCGAGCCTAGGGGACGAGCGCGTTTCCCGCCGCAACGTCGTGCGGTAGCGAAGCGCGTCCCAACCCCTGATGAAAGAGCTATGGGCAGTACCGCCGCTGGCAACACCGCTCCACGCTACGCGATTGGATCGCAGTTGCCACCACATGTTGAAATCAGCCGCGACCGCGGCAGCCGTGGAGGCGTTGGCGGCCTGTAGATGACCGCGTTCGCTCACCCGGCCGTCCGGCGACGGGAAGGTGAGCGATGATCCCGAACCTCACAAAGTCTCGGTTGATTGTGCCCGGGCGCCAGCTGCCCGGCACCGCATTTCACAAAATCTTCTTTGAATTGTCGTATCCGAACCTCGGCAGGCACGCGCGGCCACCTTACGGCTCGCTGGCCATCCGACGGACAGGCCACGTCTCAACGGAAGACTCAACGCAACGCCCAATCCAAAAGCGGACGCCACGCTCGATCGACCTCGTAGCTGTGTTGCACCGACGTCACTTGCCGATGCCATCTCACTGTGGTGCGGGGGAGGCTTCTTGCAATGCCGGAACGGGTGAGGGTGAATCGCGTCGTCTCCGGCGGCTCGCGGTGGAGCCGCGCGTCCGCCTCTCCAAACTGTCGGTGCTGCCAAGAATTATGACAAGCGAGACCACAGCAGGGCCGGATAAGCGCGCCACCAGCGTTTGGCGTCGTACGCAGCTCGTCGTCGGCATCGGTCTTACTGCCGTGTTCAGCTTCGGAGGCCCAGTTCACGCAGCGGACCTCGCAGTGAGGGCACAGTCGCCCTACACGTCGACGGTCTACGACTGGACTGGCTGGTACATCGGTGCGCATGCGGGGGCGTTGCGCGGCTCTTCGAGTTGGACAGCGACGCCCCTCGGACCTGGCGGGCCGCCTGTGAGCGGATCGTTCGGCCTTCCTCTCAACTTCGATTTCATGGCCGGAACCGGTACCTACGTGCTCGGCCTGCAAGGCGGGTACAATTACGTTCTGCCATCGCGCGTGATGCTGGGCATCGAGGGTGACGTCAGTGTCCCGAACTCGGACGTCGTGGTGCCTTACTCGGTCAGGGGCGGCCAGACCGTCATTTCGCCTGCGATCGGTCAAGTCACCTACAGCGAGGCGGTTATTCACTACGGCAGTGTCCGGGGTCGCGTCGGCTATGCCTTCGATCACTTCCTCCTGTACGGCACAGGCGGCTTTGCCTGGACCTATGATCAGCTGACACGCAGCCAAGACGCCTCTCCCGTCACCGGCAGCTTCGTACCGGCAGGCACGCTGGAGACCAAACTGTTGTGGCGGCTCGGATGGGTCGCCGGGATCGGTGTGGAGATTCCGATCACCGGAAACTGGTCGGCCAAGGCGGAGTTTCTGGAAACCGGATTTGGTCGCAGGGGAGCGTTCTTCGCGGCCTCGATCGATGCGTTTCGATCTGATTTCGCCACGCAAAGCGTGCGAGTCGGGTTGAACTATAAGATCGGCGATACCAATCCGATATCAGCCCTGATTACCAAAACCCCGGAGGCGCTGGAGACGGATCGTTTCGCTTTCCATGCCCAATCGACCCTCCTCGAGCAGTACACCCCGCCGTTTCGTTCGCCCTATGTCGGCACCAACAGCCTCAATCCGAATCAGGGTCGTGAGACCTTTGACGCGACGCTTTATGCCGGCATGAAGCTCTGGGACGGCGCAGAAGCCTGGGTCAATCCGGAGATGGATCAGGGCTTTGGCTTGAGCAGTTCGGTAGGCGCAGCCGGATTCCCAAGCGGGGAGGCTTACAAGGTCGGCGCGAACTATCCTTACGTGCGTCTCCATCGCGCTTTCCTCCGCCAGACCATCGACCTCGGCGGCGACGTTCAGAAAATCGATTCCGGCTTCAACCAATTCGCCGGATCGACCACGTCCGATCGCCTGGTGATCACGCTCGGCAAGATCGGCATCCCCGACATCTTCGACACCAACAAGTATGCCCACGATCCGCGCAGCGATTTCATGAACTGGTCGATCGTCGATACCGGCACGTTCGACTATGCGGCCGACGCCTGGGGCTACGCGCTCGGCGGCACCATCGAGTGGTACACAGGCCCGTGGACCTTCCGCGGCGGCATCTTCGATCTGTCGATCGCGCCGAACACGACCTCGCTGGATTCCCGCTTCGGGCAATTCCAATGGATCGGCGAAATCGAGCGTCGCTATTCAATTCTAGGGCAGCCCGGCAAAATCGCCGTCACCGGCTTCCTGACGCGCGGCGGGATGGGGAGCTTTAACGATGCGATCCAGCTCGCGGCAGTGACGGGAGCACCTGCTGACATCACCGCGGTCCGCCACTACCAAAGCCGCGGCGGCATCAGCATGAACCTGGAGCAGCAGATCAACGAGAATGTCGGCTTCTTCGCCCGTGCGGGATGGGCGGACGGCCACAAGGAGGCCTACGAGTTCACCGATATCGACCGCAGCGTCGCAGCGGGATTCTCGATCTCAGGAAGGGTGTGGGGACGCAACGACGATGTCTGGGGAATTGCCGGGGTCGACAACGGCATCACCAACGTTCATCAGGCGTTTCTCAACGCCGGAGGTCTCGGTATTCTGGTCGGCGACGGCCAGCTTCCGCATGCGGGCGACGAAAGAATCTTGGAGACCTATTACAGCTTTCCTTGGTTTGCCTCGCGGATCACGCTTGATTATCAGCTGATCGTCAATCCCGCCTACAATCGGGACCGAGGGCCGGCTTCGCTACTTGGTGTACGCCTGCATACGCAATACTAGGCTTTGCCGAGAGGGAGCAGTTTGATGAGGCTACAGGATCTTCGTCTCGCAGTGCTGACGCGCGCGCCGCGCCCCAATGTCTGGGACTTGATCGCCTTGATCTTGGTGATCGGCGCCATGGTGCTGATTGTCTACGGCGGTAAGCAGACCACGTTGCCGCTATCGGCGCTCGACGTCTCGCCGGTCTCGCTCGACCCGGCTAACCTGCCGTTCTATGCGCTGCGCACCACGCTTCGGATGCTGCTCGCGATTGCCTGTTCGACCGTCTTCACCTTCATCTATGCGGCGGTCGCGGCGAAGAGCCGGCGGGCCGAAATGGTTCTGATCCCGCTGCTCGATATCCTCCAGTCGGTGCCGATCCTCGGCTTCCTCACCTTTACTGTCGTCTTTTTCCTCAACCTCTTTCCTGGACGGGTGCTGGGTGCCGAGCTCGCCTGCGTGTTCGCCATCTTCACGAGCCAGGCCTGGAACATGACTTTCAGCATGTACCAGTCGCTCCGGAACGTACCGAAGGATCTCGACGAGGCCTCCAAGAGCTTCCATTTGAGCGGCTGGCAACGCTTCTGGCGGCTCGACGTGCCCTTTGCCATGCCCGGCCTGATCTGGAACGCCATGATGTCGATGTCCGGCGGCTGGTTCTTCGTCGTTGCCTCGGAAGCAATCACGGTCGGCAACACCACCGTCACCTTGCCTGGCGTCGGCTCCTACGTAGCGCTGGCGATCGAAAAGCGCGACCTCGCCGCGATCGGCTACGCCATTTTCACCATGCTGCTGGTCATCATTGTCTATGACCAGCTCTTGTTCCGTCCCATCGTCGCCTGGGCGGACAAGTTCCGCTTCGAGCAGACCGCCTCTGGTGATGCGCCGACCTCCTGGATGCTCGACCTGTTCCGCCGCACCCGCGCATTGCGGGCGCTGACGCTGCCGTTTGCGGCGCTCAACCGCGCTTTTTCCAATCTGAGCGCCGAGTGGCCCCGGGCGCTGCGCCCCTCATCGAAGCCCGGTGCCCCACCATCGCGCCTCATCGACGCGCTGTGGTTCGCTATTATCGGCATTGCCACAGGCTACGCGGCCTACAAGGCCTATTATTATCTGTCGGCCAATCTGCAGCTGTCGGACGTGTATGAGGCGGTTTTGGGCGGGTTCGCCACCTTGCTTCGTGTGATCACGTTGATTGCGCTTGCCACGTTGATCTGGGTGCCGATCGGAGTCTGGATCGGGCTTCGTCCGAGGATTGCCGAGCGGGTGCAGCCGCTGGCGCAATTCCTCGCTGCATTTCCCGCTAACCTTGCATTCCCGGTCTTTGTCCTTTGGATCGTGCACTACGGCCTCAACTCCAACATCTGGCTGAGCCCGCTGATGATCCTGGGGACGCAATGGTACATCCTGTTCAATGTGATTGCTGGCGCCAGCGCCTTCCCGAGCGATCTGCGCGAAGCTGCTGCGAGCCTTCACCTCACCGGTTGGCGCTGGTGGATTAAGGTGATCCTGCCCGGCATATTTCCCTATTACGTCACCGGTGCCATCACCGCTTCCGGCGGCTCCTGGAATGCGTCCATCGTCGCAGAGGTCGCAAGCTGGGGCGACACTCACCTGTCAGCGACGGGCCTTGGGGCCTATATCGCGAAAGCAACCGAGGACGGCGATTTCCCGCGCGTCGTGCTCGGCATCGCCATCATGTGCATCATGGTCACTCTGTTCAATCGGCTGTTCTGGCGCCCCCTCTATGCGTTCGGCGAACGCCGGCTCCGCCTCGGCTAATGATTTCAAGGCTGATGGAAGACAAACCCATGCTTGATCAAAACAAGTCGCCAGCCACCCTGATCGATATCCGCAGCGTCAGTCGCTCCTTCCCGAAAGGATCCGGCGATGATCTCCTGGTGCTGGACAAGGTCGATCTGACCATCCGTTCCGGCGAGATCGTTGGTCTCCTCGGTCGCTCCGGCTCGGGCAAGTCGACGTTGCTCCGCATCATTGCTGGCCTGATTGCCCCCTCGTCGGGAGCCGCGACCTGCCGCGGCGATGCGATCCAAGGACCACCCAATGGGGTCGCCATGGTGTTCCAGTCCTTTGCGCTGTTTCCCTGGTTGACCGTTTTGCAGAATGTGGAGCTCGGCCTCGAAGCTCTCGGCATTGACGCGGCCGAGCGGCGCAAGCGCGCGATTGCGGCGATCGACCTGATCGGTCTGGACGGCTTCGAATCCGCCTACCCGAAGGAATTGTCAGGCGGCATGCGCCAGCGCGTGGGTTTTGCACGGGCGCTGGTCGTGCATCCGGACCTGCTGCTGATGGATGAACCGTTCTCGGCGCTTGACGTGCTTACCGCAGAGACGCTGCGCACCGACCTAATCGATCTCTGGATCGAGGGTCGATTGCCGATCAAGTCGATCCTGATGGTGACACACAATATTGAGGAGGCCGTATTGATGTGCGACCGCGTCCTGGTGTTTTCGTCAAATCCCGGACGGGTGGCCGCTGAATTCAAGATCGACCTCGCCCATCCGCGCAATCGCCTCGATCCGACATTCAGACAGCTCGTCGACAATCTCTATGCACGCATGACGCAACGCGCCGAGCCAAAGACTCCAGCGTCTGGAGGCATTCCTGGCACGGGCGTAGGGATGGTCATCCACCACGTCTCGTCCAACGTGCTCTCCGGTCTGATCGAGACGCTGGCGGCGGCGCCCTATAGTGGGCACGCTGACCTTCCCGTGCTGGCAAGCAACCTGCAATTGGAAACCGACGAGATCCTGCATCTCGGCGAGTCCCTGCAATTGCTGCGATTTGCCCAGTTGAGCGAGGGCGACCTGATGTTGACAGAGGCCGGCCAGCGCTTCGCGCACCTGGAAACCGACGCGCGCAAGAAACTCTTTGCCGAGCACCTCCTTGCCTATGTGCCCGTTATGGGCCTGATCAGGCGTGTGCTCGATGAGCGGCCTTCGCATACGGCCCCCACCGCGCGCTTTCGCAACGAGCTCGAGGATTACATGTCGGAAGACGATGCCGACGATACGCTCAGGGCCATCGTGTCGTGGGGACGCTATGCCGAATTGTTTGCATATGACGAACAGTCGGAAACGTTCAGCCTGGAAAACCCGGGCTAGCCAGTCCACTGGCTCTACCAGGGCTGAGACTTATTAAACCGACCATACCAAAGCTGCGGCGAGGCAGAGAGAAGCCAGGTAGTTTGGCGCGGGCCTATCCTAGCCCGTCTTCGCGGATTCGCGCTGGCAAATCGTGATTTTGCGATTTTTTAGGCGGGTTAAGTAGTTGATCCACAAAGGGCTGGATGTTCGGATTCGGCCGAAATCGGCTGTAGTGAAGACCTACCCGATTCCCAAGGCCATGACGGTGCGCGTAGGATTCGCCATCATGTTCCTGCGCCGCACCGAGCGAAAGAAGAATGGCAAGACGCACACCTACTGGAGCGTCGTCGAGAACAAGCGTCTCGATGGTGGACGGGTGGTGCAGCGGCATGTGCTGTATCTCGGCGAGATCAACTCCTCACAGGCGGCGAGCTGGCGCAAGGCGATCGAGGTGTTCGACGAGGACACCGGCCGCGCGCAGACGCTGTCGCTGTTCGCGGAGGATCGCTGCGAAGCCGTGGCTGGCGATGCGTCGATCATCCAACTGCGTCTGTCGCAGATGCGGCTCCACCGCCCGCGGCAATGGGGCGCCTGCTGGTTGGCGGGACAGCTGTGGCAGGAGCTTCAGCTCGACCAGTTCTGGGCCGAGCGGCTGCCGCCGAGCCGGAAGAAGACGCGCTGGGATCAGATCCTGCAGGTGCTCGCCACCTACCGCCTGATCGCGCCGGGCAGCGAATGGCGGCTGCATCGGCAATGGTTCGGCGACAGCGCGATGGCGGATCTGCTGGGCGCTGACTTCGGTCTTGTGGAGGAGCACAAGCTCTACGCCTGTCACGATCTGCTGCTGGCGCACAAGGACGCGCTGTTCAGTCACCTGGTCGGACGCTGGCGTGATCTGTTCAATGCCGACTTCGACGTCCTGCTGTACGACCTGACCAGTACCTACTTCGATGTCAATGCCGCGGACCTGCCGGAGGACGGCAAACGCCGTCACGGCTACAGCCGCGACAAGCGGCCGGACTGTCCGCAGGTCGTGATCGCGCTGGTGGTGACCCCTGACGGCCTGCCGCTGGCTTACGAGGTATTGCCCGGCAACACTGCCGACAGCAGGACGTTGCGGATGTTCCTTTCCAAGATCGAGCAGCAATACGGCAAGGCACGCCGGGTCTGGGTGATGGATCGCGGCGTGCCGACCGAGGCCGTGCTGGCGGAGATGCGGGGCAGCGATCCGCCGGTGCAATATCTGGTGGGAACGCCAAAGGGCCGCCTCAACCGTCTGGAGAAGCATCTCGTCGACAGGCCCTGGCAGGACGCGCGCGAGGGCGTCAAGGTGAAGCTGCTGGCCGAGGACGGCGAGCTGTACGTGTTCGCGCAGAGCCATGACCGCGTGACCAAGGAGCGCGCCATGCGCCAGCGGCAGTTGAAGTGGCTGTGGAAGCGGCTGCGGCAGATCGCCGTCATGGAGCTGACGCGCGAGGAGCTCCTGATGAAGCTCGGCGCCGCGCGCTCACATGCGCCGGCGGCCTGGCGGCTGGTCGACATCGAGGTCGACAAGCAACACCCGCGCTTCAGCTTCACGCTCAATCGCAGCAAGCTGCGCAGGACGCGCCGGCGCGAAGGCCGTTATCTGCTGCGCACCAATCTTGCCGACAATGATCCAGCGAAGCTCTGGCAATATTACGTTCAGCTCGTTGCCGTTGAAGAAGCCTTCCGTAATCTCAAGGGCGACCTGGCGATCCGCCCGGTCTTCCACCAGGACGAGGCGCGGATCGAGGCCCACATCTTCATCGCCTTCCTGGCTTACTGCATGCAGGTCACGCTAACCCGGCGTCTCCACGCCCTGGCGCCGGGGCTCACGGCACGCAGCGTTCTCGATAAATTTGCCGCCATGCAGATGATCGATGTCCATCTGCCCACGACCGACGCACGCGAGATCGTTCTCACCCGCTACACCCATCCCGAGCCCGAACTGCAGCTTCTGATCGACCGCCTCAAGCTCAGCCTGCCGCCACAACCGCCGCCGAGGATCGCCGCCAGCGCCATCAACAAGACAAGCCGCCGTAGTGAAGACCTTTTGAGCTAAGCCATTGAAATAGCTTAGAGCGACATCTCAAAAACATGCGAATCCGCGAAGACGGGCTAGCGGGTCGCGATGCGCCGGAAGTCCTCCACCTGTGGAGGCACTCTCGATGTGCTAGCAAGGCCCATAAGGGCGCTTCGAGAAGCTGTATGGGTCGCCTGCAATTGCTGCGGCGTCAGATTTTGACCACTCGACTAGAGCAGCCGCAAGCGCGTAACTAAACCTGCTAAGCCCCCGCCTATGGCGGGGCGAAAACAGGAAGTTCGACAGCTGCGGGAATGAAGTCATGAAGTCTCCTTGGGGAACCGCCAAGAACCCTCAAGGAGACCATGATGGAAGCAGAGTACAATCATCTTAATCACGCGACTTGGGAGTGCAAGTACCACGTCGTGTTTACGCCGAAGTACCGCAAGAAGCTGCTGTTTGGAAAGATCAAGCGCCACTTGGGCCAAGTGTTTCACGACCTGGCGCGACGCAAGGAAGGAGTGCCGGATCGAGGAGGGCCACTTGATGCCCGATCATGTTCACATGCTGATATCGATACCTCCGAAATATTCGGTGGCGCAGATCATCGGATATCTGAAGGGGAAGAGTTCAATATGGATCGTGCAGAATGTCGAGCGCAAGATGCGAAATTTCCTGGGCCACAAATTCTGGGCTCGCGGATATTTCGTCACGACGGTAGGTCGGGATGAAGAAATGATCCGGGCTTATATCAGAAATCAAGAATTGGCCGATCAGCAACTGGATCAGCTTGAGCTGAAGATCTCAGCTGCCCCAAAATCCAATCGATCGTCCTAACATCCCTTAAAACCGCCTTTGGCGGTTCCCCACCAAACCTCCAGCTCTGCTGGAGGTTATTGGCTCTGTGCTCTCCACCGGGCTGCGGCGCCCGACTTCGAGACGTTTCCCGGCATGCTTTGGTCCCGTTCTCCTTTCGGAGTCTCAGTCGTTTCCGACACCGGTAAGCCGGGCAAGTAAGAGCCATAACCAGCAGGCTCCATTCTTTCGAACACTCCCTTCTTCTCCACGCCTCAACGGCGCACGCCATCCGGCTTCGATCCCTCGCGCGAAGAGTGCGGAGCTCCTCGCCGGGGGTACTCGGGAAAGGGGCCCGCCGTCTTGAAGTAAGCGGGCGTCGCTATCACTGCCCCGTTCCCGGGTACCCTCTTAACCGGTCTCGTCGCTGCACTCGGTCCCGCGTGCCGCCTTCGGCGTCGCTACGCTCACGCTCCTGCGGGTGCCATTTTACGTTGAGGCGATGCGCCGTTGGCGCACGCCTGATCGGCCGCTCCGGAGTACGTCAGGTCGCATTACTGATATGAGTCATCACGATGACAGTTTGTCGGGAGTGATCGCGCGAGCCATTTCCGTACCGGGCTCCAGCGCTGCGTGCGCCATGAAGCGCAGAGCTGTTCGGTCGTCAAAGTTCAGCGGTGGCATCGTTTCCTCACGCGGTGGGCTCCACCGAGTGCGGGTTGAATGGGTGACGGTTGCTACAAAAGAGGCGAGTGCCGCCGCCCTTAAGGTGCAGCAGAAGAGCGCCTGCATTTTGCGGTTATCCGAGGCCGGAGCGATCTACCCTGAGAGGGACGCGAGTGGGTACGGCAAACGAAGCGTGCCCACAAGGGCTATAGCACGTTGGCATCGAGCCAATCGTGCTTGATCCCGCCTGTTAGAACCATGCAGCGAGCTCCGTCATCTTCCCGGCTTGGGAAGGGCCTTGGCCCTGCCACACCTCGTCGAGCTATGGGGCGCGAGCGGAACGTAATGATTACTCGGAGGCGCCAGTATGAGCGGCAGCAGGGATGCTATGCTCTCGTAACGGCAGGCCGCTAAGCGTGCTGGATTTCTGTTTGAAAACTCGGCTTTCTGTTTGGGAAAGCCAGGAGCTGGCAAGAGGAGATAATCGAGGATGTTCCGGCAGGGCAGGTCCGGCCTAAGCGCAACAATCCAGTCTCCTGCGAGGTATCGTCGACGATTGACTCGCCACATCAGTCCGCCGCCAGGAATGCGCGTGCAGCGTGCGATATAGATCGAGACCGTAATGGCGCCGTTGATGGTGAGGAGTTCTGCTGCTTCGTCGAAGACCGCAGATCCACCGCCTCGCTCGACAAGTCTGATCAGGTCGGTCGCCGCTTCCTTGATTTTGGCTGCGAGAAACACGCCACGATCGACGTATCTGAAATTGGTCCGGGGCCGGTAGTTGATTAGTTTGTAGGCATTCCCGAGGCTCCCGAAGCGCAGCGCGTAGGTGGAATTGTCCGGCAGGTGATCCGACTCGTCGATAAGCGTTGCGCTGAGACGACCCTTTTCGCGCAACAGGGATTCCAGGCGCGCGAGCATTTCGCGGTTGGAAAGCCATATTCTGCGCTGCTTTCGGTGCCGCTGCGCTCTGTCGAAAATCTCCGGATCGATTATCGGATCGAAAGCACAGGGCGCCTTGATCCACTGGCTGGGGGAGTTGTTTCGCAACTTGCTTGCCAGCCGGCACGTCTTCCGATTGTAAACGTTCACTCCCGTGTAATTCTCGTTATTGAGGACATAGCGGACTGACTGATGGGTCCAGGGGTATCCTCTCCGGTTCAGAATGCCCTCCTGGTTTAGCTCGCGGGCAATCAGAGACTCCGATTTTCCTTCGACAAACTGGTGGAACATTTCACGGACCACCGCGAGTTCGCTCTCGGGGCCGGGCTGAAGAATGACGCGGTCGGATTGCGTGTACTTGCGTTGACCAGGCTCGAGCCTGCCCTTTGATTGTCCATTCTGATCGAGCAGCAGCCGACGGAGGCCATAACTTGCCGTGCCTCCTTGACGGAAGCCTTTCTCGATAAGGCGACATTGAGCCGCAAAGACCTTCGTCGACAGCTCGCGGCTGTACTCCGCCGCCATCGCTCGTTTGAGGCTCTTCATGACATTGGAGAGCAGGCTACCGTCGTTTGAGAATTCCTCGGCACAGTATTCGACCCGGACGCCGGCCTCCTTGCAGATGAACTCGTAATGCGCGCTTTCGTCGCTGTTCTGGAAACGGCCCCAGCGGCTTATGTCATAGACAAGGATGCAGTCAAAATCGGCCTTGCCGAGCATGACGTCACCCAGCAGCGACTTCAGCGCCGGCCGACGATCCAGCAAAAGCCCGCTTTTGCCGTCGTCCTTGTAGGTCCGCAGGATCGCGATGTTCTTGCGAGCCGCGTAGGCCGCGATCGCGTCTATCTGGTTTGCGGTCGAATAAATCTGCCGGTCAGTGGACATCCGAACGTATGCGACGGCACGCAGCGGCTCTGCCGCTTCGAGAGCTTCGATCGACATGGCGAGTACCCGCGAGTTGACTGGGCCACCCCAGGCTCGTGATACGGGAGCATTGTGGCTAACGCGTGCAAAGCCAACCGAGAAGTCAGAAGTCATTACTCAGTTTTACCTACGCGATGGTGGCGGGCGTCTCCCTGACGGGACCGGGCTATGGGCATGCGCTGAAACCTCGGCTTGGCCGGCTTTTCACGCTGCGGACTTCCATCCCTGACGAAGTTGCTGCTGCGGCCGAATTCGCCGGCGCCACCGATCGATGCTGCGGCAAGAGAGGAAGAGCGGAGCGGTGTTGGCCATGACGGGTTGAGGGCCGGAGGAGAGTCTTCCGGCGCCCGTCATGGAGATTGCTCCCATGAATATACAGGTTCTTGATGCTGGCTGCGATGCAAGCGGCGGCTACGGGGTGGATGTGACGCGCGGCAAGCGGGTCGGCCGGGTATCCTCGGAATGGTTCTCCCGTCCGGCGGATGAGCGTTATCTGTCGCTTGATGAGCTGGCTCGCACGGTGCGTGCTCGCGCCGAGCGCAGCTGGACGCGCGTGGTTGAAAGCGCGCTCATCCACGTGGAGGCAAGCCGTGCGGATCCTGAGCGCTTGACGCTGATGCTGCCCGGCTCGGACACGCCAGTCGCGCCGACCCACTGGAGCTTCGGCCAGCTTGCAAGCCAAGTCGGCGCTCCCGCCGCTTACTTGCGACAACTCCCCGCCGCACTCGCAGGCATCAACCTGCAATATGGCCTGACCGCCAATCGCGCCGAACAAATCAAGACGCTCGAGACTGATGATGGACGCGTTGAGCTTCGTGCAGTCACCAGCCTGGACTACGGTCGGATCTTTGACCATGAACTGGTCGAGGCCGTGCAGCGCATCGCCGGCAATGGCACAGGTGATACACGCTGGAAGGTGCCCGGGGTGCTCGACTGGTCAACCGGGACCTACAATCCCCGTGTTGACATTTCCAAAGATACGACGACCCTTTATGCATCGGACAGAGATGTTTTCCTTTTCCTGGTCGATGACCTGAATCCGATCGAAGCCGGCCGTCTGCCGGACGGCTCGCCCGATCTTTATTTCCGCGGTTTCTATTGCTGGAATTCGGAGGTCGGGGCAAAGACGCTTGGCATGGCGAGCTTCTATCTCCGCGCAGTCTGCCAAAATCGGAACCTGTGGGGCGTGGAAGATTTCGAGGAGATCATCATTCGCCATTCCAAATACGCAGCGTCCCGCTTTGCTCACGAAGCGGCCCCAGCGCTGCTGAACTTCGCCAATTCGTCGCCCATGCCCTTCGTCAACGGCATCAAGGCCGCGCGCGAGCGGATCGTGGCACATAGTGATGAGGATCGCACCGAGTTTCTACGTCGCCGCGGCTTCTCCAAAGCCGAGACAGCCAAGGTTATAGAAGCGGTGCTGGCGGAGGAGCGCCGCCCGCCTGAAAGCATCTTCGATTTCGTGCAGGGCATCACCGCCGTCGCGCGCGACAAGCTGCATCAGGATGCTCGCCTCGATATGGAGGCAAAGGCGAAGAAGCTGTTGGATCGCGCCGCCTGACCCCGACCAGGCCAGGACGATCTTTCGTGCCTGGGCTTCTTTCTTTATGCTTCCGGTTTGTCTCTACTTGGCGCTGCCCTCTTAGAGCAAGAGGGCGGCGCTTCGCTCCTTGAATGGGTCGGAGGTCGAGAGAAGGTCTCGGCCGCCCGTTCTCGGAGAAACTGACATGGCAAAGGCCGTTCAGAAGATTATGCTGTCGCCCTCGCGCGACATTCCGTTCAACAAGCTGGTTCTGAGTCAGTCCAATGTGCGCCGCGTAAAGGCTGGTGTCTCGATCGAGCAGCTCGCCGAAAGCATTGCGCAGCGCACGCTGCTGCAAAGCCTGAACGTTCGGGCCGTTGTCGATGACGAAGGCAACGAGACCGGCATGTTCGAAGTGCCGGCCGGCGGCAGGCGTTATCGCGCCCTCGAGCTTCTTGTGAAGCAGAAGCGCATGTCCAGGACGCAGGCTGTTCCCTGCGTGGTGCGAGAGGGCGGTATCGCAGAGGATGACTCGCTTGCGGAGAATGACGAGCGGGTAGGTCTGTTAGGTTCTGTATCGCAACTGTCCTCTTAGAGTCGTAGGTCCGTCATGGGAATCGACGACATTAACGGGGCATTTCGAGGAAGGCACACAGA
>NZ_JARXWB010000049.1 GCF_029892425.1 Bradyrhizobium sp. BR13661
GGATCACGGCGTCAAGCGCCAAGGACCCAACGGCTTCCCGCCCACCGCCATCATGACAGACTTTCCACACACAGGGACCCATACGCCGCAGCAATCGTTTTGCGAAGACCCGGAGTTACCAGCTTCTCACCAAACCACGTCCTGTGGTTATGGGTCCCGGATCTGCGCGCGCTTTGCGCGCTTGTCCGGGACGACAGGAGAGAGCTCCTTAAGCCGCCTTCTTCTTGGCGCTGATCAGCTTGCGGTTGATCAAGACCTCCGCGATCTGGATCGCGTTGAGGGCGGCGCCCTTGCGGAGGTTGTCCGACACGCACCACAGCACGAGACCGTTCTCCACCGTCGCGTCCTCACGGATGCGGCTGATATAGGTGGCATCCTCGCCGGCCGCTTCATAGGGCGTGGCGTAGCCGCCGGGCTCGTGCTTGTCGATAACGAGGCAGCCCGGCGCCGTGCGCAGGATGTTGCGCGCTTCGTCCGCGCTGATCGGGTTCTCGAACTCGATATTGACGGCCTCGGAATGGCCGACGAACACAGGCACGCGCACGCAGGTCGCGGAGAGCTTGATCTTGGGATCAAGGATCTTCTTGGTCTCCGCCATCATCTTCCACTCTTCCTTGGTGTAGCCGTCCTCCATGAAGACGTCGATGTGGGGGATGACGTTGAAGGCGATGCGCGTCGGGAATTTCTTGTTGACCAGTTCCTGGTTGGTGTAGACGGCCTTGGTCTGCGAGAACAATTCGTCCATTGCATCCTTGCCGGCGCCCGACACCGATTGATAGGTCGAGACCACGACGCGCTTGATAACAGCCTTGTCGTGCAGCGGCTTGAGCGCGACCACGAGCTGCGCGGTCGAGCAGTTCGGGTTGGCGATGATGTTCTTCTTCTTGAAGCCTTCGGTCGCGGCCGCGTTCACCTCGGGCACGATCAGCGGCACGTCGGGATCCATGCGCCAGGCCGACGAATTGTCGATCACGACCGCGCCGGCGGCGCCGATCTTCGGCGACCATTCCTTCGACACCGAGCCGCCCGCCGACATCAGGCAGATGTCGACATCGGAGAAATCGTAATGCTCGAGCGCTTTGACCTTCAGGGTGCGGTCGCCATAGGAGACCTCGACGCCGATGCTGCGGCGTGACGCCAGCGCCACGACCTCGTCCGCGGGAAATTTGCGCTCATCGAGAATGTTGAGCATTTCCCGTCCGACATTGCCGGTCGCGCCGACGACTGCGACTTTGTAACCCATCGTTCACTCTCCGATGAAAAAGCCCGTTCCTGAAGCTAGTGCTTAAACAGGAAGAGCAGCGCTTCTATGCGAGAAAAAGCCTCAAGACAACGTTGGACCATGCCTGAAGGCCATGGATGCAGTCGCCTGAGGCCAGCACGGCCGTTAGCCCCACCCAGATCCATCTGGCGCTCGCCAATTTCGCCGACGAAGTGGTCGGCACGCTGGCGCGCCTGTTCGCCTATGTGGGGACGCTCGCCCTGTTTGCCATCCTCGCCCTTGCTGGGCTCGGTCAGCTGCCTGACCTGCGTGACGACGTGACCGCGGAGAAGCTGCTGTGGTCCGAGGCCTCCCGCTCGCGTCCGGCCTTCGCCGTCGCCAAACTCGATTCGTCAGAGAAACCAGCCTCTTATACCATCTTTCGGCACCCTGAAGGCGGCCGCCGCGACGTGATGCGCTGGACTGGCGATGCCGACACGCAAGTGGCCGAGATCGAGATTTACCGGGAAGGCAGCGAATTCGACGTCACGCGCCCGGCGGTCTCGGGCCTCGCCGTCCGGATGGGCCTGGATGCGGCCACCGTGCTCGAGCAGGCCGGCCTGATCGACACCAAGTTCGGCCCTGTCGCCTTGTTTCAGCCGACCGGCATGGCCGAGCGGGCACCCTCCTGCCTCGGCTACCTCAAGCGCAACGAGGAGCCGGCACTGCAGATCTCCGGCTTCTCCTGCCAGGGCGGCACGCTGCCGGCCCGGCGCGCGGCGATCGCCTGCACGCTCAACCGCCTGACGCTGCTGACCTCGGGCAAAGAGCCGAAGCTGGCGGAGATGTTCGCCCATGCGGAGCTGAAGCGCCGCTCCTGCGAGCCCGGCGGCTCGGCGGACTGGCTGCTGGGCGCGGCGAATGCGCAATTGCGCGGCGCACTTTGAGCAGCATCAAGCTCAAGTCGCTGGTATTCATGCAATTTTTCCCGACGGAAACAATTATTCCGGCGCGGTGTGACTGAATTGACCTAGTTGCGGCCACCCCGGCCGGGCTAGTATGAGGGTTGAAATCGACTGGCGGCTTGCCGCCTGAAGGGGACGTGATGAGCTTCAATTTCCTGGCCGCGAACAAACTGGCGACATTGCTTGCGGCGGGCGCCGTGGTTGCGATGGCCTTCGCGGCGCCGGCCTCGGCCGATACCAAGACCAAGCAGCGCTACGACGATCGCGGCCGGCCGATCTACGGCGCCGGTGGTCCCAATGCGGTCTACCAGCAGGGTCGCACCCGTATTTACGTGAGCAAGCGCTCCTGGCTCGACGGCGGCACCGAGGTCAATCCGGGCGATCGCAAGTTCAGCGACTACGCCTTCCCGCCGGCCGTGGGCTACCCGTCCTTCGCGCGCGAAAACCTCAACCGCCCGATCGATCGCCAGCCGCTGGCGACGCCGGCCGATGTCGGCGGCTATCCGCAGAATTTCCCGCTGTACTGAGCGGACATCACGACCGAATCAAAAGGCCGGGCTCACGCCCGGCCTTTATTGTTTGTGCGAGATTCGTTTTACGTGTTGCCCGCCGGATCGTAGCGCCGGCAAAACTCCCCGATCGCCTCGGAGCGGAAATCGGCGAGGCGCGCGAAGATCAGCTCATCCGGCCAATCCCACCAGGCGATGCGGCGCAGGCTCTCTGCCACGGAATCATCGAAGCGCTTGCGAATGGCGCGCGCGGGAACGCCGCCAACGATGGTGTAGGGCGCCACATCGCGACTGACGACCGCGCCCGCACCGATCACCGCGCCGTCGCCGACCGAGACGCCCGGCAGCAGGATCGCGGCATGGCCGATCCAGACATCATTGCCGACGATGACACGGTCGCCGCGGCGATCCGCGAAGAAGTCGCGGTCACGCGTTGCCGTGGCCTCGTAATATTCGGGGACGTAGGTGAAGCGATGCTGGGAGGCACGGCCCATCGGATGATTGGGCGCGCCGATCCGCACCGAATTGGCGACGGCGCAGAACTTGCCGATCACCGCACCGGCAACGTCGCAATGCTCGCCGAGATAGGAGTAGTCGCCGAGCGAGGCATATTCGATGCGGCTATGGCTGAGAATTTCGCAGCGCCGCCCGATCTGCGCCTCGCGCTGGCGCACCGTTTCATGGATGAAGGTTTCCGCGATCTTGGGGCGGGGTAAATCCATGCGGTGGCTCCGAGTGCGCAACTGAAGCTGAAAGCTGTCATTCCGGGTCTGGTCCTTCGGACCATCCCGGAATGACAGCACCAATCCTTACGCGTGCAGCTTCTGCAATTCCTTGAGGATCGCTTCGCCCATCTGCGTGGTCGAGGCGGCGGTCGTGCCTTCCGACTTGATGTCGGCGGTGCGCAGGCCGCTGGCGAGCACGGCTGCGATCGCGGCGTCGACCTTGTCGGCGAGATCGCCCATGTCGAAGGAATAGCGCAGCGCCATGCCGAAGGACGAGATCATCGCGATCGGATTGGCGAGGCCTTGGCCTGCGATGTCAGGCGCCGAACCGTGCACGGGCTCGTAGAGCGCTCTGCGCTTCCTGCTCTTGACGTCGACTTCGCCGAGCGAGGCCGAGGGCAGCATGCCGAGCGAGCCGGTGAGCATCGCCGCGATGTCGGACAGCATGTCGCCGAACAGATTGTCGGTGACGATGACGTCGAACTGCTTCGGCCATTTCACCAGCATCATGCCGCCGGAGTCAGCGAGTTGATGCTCGAGCGTGACATCAGGATATTCGCGCTTGTGGACGGCGGTCATGACCTCGTTCCAGAGCACGCCCGACTTCATGACGTTGCGCTTCTCCATCGAGGTCACCTTGTTCTTGCGCTTGCGGGCAAGCTCGAAGGCGACGCGGCCGATGCGCTCGATCTCATAGGTGTCGTAGACCTGGGTATCGATGGCGCGCTTCTGGCCGTTGCCGAGATCGGTGATGGTCTTGGGCTCGCCGAAATAGACGCCGCCGGTGAGCTCGCGCACGATCATGATGTCGAGGCCCTCGACCGCTTCGCGCTTCAGGCTCGAAGCGTCCGCCAGCGCCGGATAGCAGACGGCCGGGCGGAGGTTGGCGAACAAAGCGAGATCCTTGCGCAGGCGCAAGAGGCCGGCTTCCGGGCGAACCTCGTACGGCACCGCATCCCACTTCGGACCGCCGACCGCGCCGAAGATGATGGCGTCGGCCTCCATCGCCTTGGCCATGTCTCCTTCCGAGATCGACACCTTGTGGGCGTCGTAGGCCGAACCGCCGACGAGGCCGGTATCGGTCTCGAATTTGGCGATCCCTGATGAATTGAGCCAATCGATCAGCCGCTTCACCTCGCCCATCACCTCCGGGCCGATACCGTCGCCGGGGAGCAGCAGCAATTTGTGGGTCGCCATATCAGTTTCCTCTCAATCCTGGGGCGTCATTCCGGGGCGCGAGCAAAGCGAGCGAGCCCGGAATCCATCGGGCCACAGCGCCAGCGGGGAAATGGATTCCGGGCTCGCGCCAAAAATGGCGCGCCCCGGAATGACGGGACGGCCGGAGTGCTAGAGCGGCGTTGCGCGCTTGGCAAGACACCATTGCCGCGCCGCGGCTGTGCAAAGGGGGCAGGGCCTGCCACACTGGCGGCCGCCGGAGTACCCCCTTGCTTGCCCCAGACCGCCCACCCGTCGCACATCCTGCGCGGCTGATCCTGACCTTGTCGCTGGCCGCGACCGTCGGGCTCGGCATCGGCCGGTTTGCCTATGCGCTGGTGCTGCCCGACATGCGGGAGGACCTCGGCTGGTCCTATTCGGCGGCCGGGTTCATGAACACCATCAACGCCGTCGGCTACCTCGTCGGCGCGCTTTTTGCGTCCCGGCTGATCCAGCGCGTCGGCTGGGCGGCGGCGATCCGCGGCGGAACCCTCGCCTGCCTCGCCGCGCTCGCCACCTGCGCGCTGACGGGCAATTTCATCGCGCTGAGCCTGGCGCGCCTCGTGCTCGGTCTCGGGGCCGCGGCCGGGTTCGTTGCCGGCGGTGCGCTGGCCGCAACCATCGCGCAGTCGCGCCCCGAGCGGGCCAATTTCCTGCTGAGTTTGTTTTATGCCGGGCCTGGCATCGGCATCCTTTCCTCCGGGCTGATTGCACCGTTCACGCTGCAGCATTTCGGCCCGGGCTCGTGGTGGATCGTCTGGTGGGCGCTGACGCTGCTCTCGGCGGTGATGACGGTGCCGCTGTTTCTGGTCCGGATCGAGAGCGGCGCGCGCTTTTCCGAAGGCAGCCACGCCGCCTTCGCCGTTGTTCCCGTGCTGATCTACCTCGCGTCCTATTTCCTGTTCGGCGCCGGTTACATCGCCTACATGACCTTCATGATCGCCTATGTGCGCGACGGCGGCGGCGGTGCGGCGGCGCAGGCCGCATTCTGGGGCCTGATCGGCATGAGCGCGTTCGTGACGCCCTGGGTCTGGCGAGGTGTGCTCGCGCTCGACCGCGGCGGCCTTGCGACCACCATCATCCTCGGCACCAACGCGATCGGTGCCGGCCTGCCGATGCTCGGGCATTCGACCGCGTGGCTTGCGACCTCTGCATTGGTGTTCGGCGTTGCCTTCTTCGCCGTCGTCGGCTCGACCACCGCCTTCGTGCGCTTCAACTATCCGCCGGAGGTGTGGCCGCGCGCGATCGCGGCGATGACGATCTCGTTCGGCGTCGGACAGACGCTCGGACCGATCGTGGTCGGCGCGATCACCGATGCGCTGGGGAGCCTGAGCTACGCACTGAACGTGTCGGCGGCGCTGCTGGCGCTGGGAGCGATTCTGGCGGCGTTTCAGGGGCGGTTGGCTCGATAATCGGCAAATCGGACGCTCCAAGCCCGCGACAGGATCGGCGCCCGCACCTACTCCGGACCGTCACACAATTTGGGTAGGTTCGGCCAATTTCGATGGTGGCGAACTGGCAGAGGCGATGACGGCAACAGCGCAGCAGGCGGCTCCAGGGGCGCCACCCGAAGCCGAAAAGGCTCTGTTCGAAGCGTTTTGGCACCATCAGGAAGGACGGCTCGAAGCCGCGGTCGGCCGTTATCGGAACGCCATCGCAATCCATCCCGACTTTCCGGAAGCGCTGAACAATCTTGGCATCGCGCTCAAGGACCAACACCGCTTCGCCGAGGCGGTGGCGGAATATCGGAAGGCGCTGGCGCTTCGGCCCGATCTCGCCCAGATATGGAACAATCTCGGGGACTCCCTGCACTCGCTCGGAGACAGGACGTCGGCCATCGCGCATTACCGGAAGGCGTTGGCGCTGCTGCCGGACTATGCCGTTGCCTGGCGCAACCTCGGTGACTGTCTGGCGGAAACCGGCGAGATGGATGAAGCGCAGAAATGCTTCGGCCAGGCCCTTGCACTGGATCTAAGCCTGGATGCCTCATTGTCGCCAGCGGACATGGCGTTGGGCGAATGCCAGCGCCAATTTGCAAAGGTGGTCACGACCATCGAGGCCGCCACGACTCGCGATCCACGGCTCACTCAAGCCTATCTGGCATGCGGGAGGGACGAACGTCCGCCGCTTGGCTGCGACGCGGACACCGCTGAGCGATTTCGATTTGCGGCGCAGCTTCGCACGAATTTCCGTAATCATCTTTCTTCACTGCTGATGCATCTGCATTACGACCGCGAATTCGCGCCGGACATCTTGCGCAACAGCGCGCGGGAAGTTGAGAGCTTTCACGCGCAAACGCCGCGGTTCGCCGACTGGCCGAACCTGCGCGATCCGGAACGCCGGCTGCGCATCGGATACGTGTCCGCGGATTTCAGGATGCATTCGGTCGGATATTTCCTCTCTGCGATCTTCCTCAACCATGATGCCGCATCCGTTGAGACCTTCTGCTACTCGGGATGTACGGACGAGGACGAGCAGACCGGTTTTTTCAGGTCTCACGCAGCGCATTGGCGCTCGACCACAGGACTCGACGACAGCGAGTTCGCCGCCCAGATTCGCACCGACGCAATCGACATTCTCGTCGACCTGTCGGGTCATACTTATGGCCACAGGCTGGAGGTTTTTGCCCGCAAACCCGCTCCGCTGCAGGTGACGTGGCTCGGATATCCCGACACGACCGGCCTGTCCGCGATCGACTACCGGCTCACCGATCCGATCGTCGATCCGCCAGGCGCGGCCGACTCCGCGTCGTCCGAAAGGCTATTCCGGCTGCCCGACGGTTTTCATTGCTACACCGCGCCGGTTGCGGCGCCGGACGTGAGCAGGCTGCCGGCAGAGCGCAATGGTTTCGTGACATTTGGATCCTTCAACAATCTCGCCAAGGTGAACCATCAGGTGCTGGACGCCTGGGCTGGCGTCTTGAAGGAGGTCGCCGGCTCTCATCTCATTCTCAAGTCGACCCGGCTGCTCGATCCCGAAATGCGCAGGCGGGTGCTGAGGCTGCTCGAGCACCGTGGGATTGCCAGCGACCGTGTGAGGCTGATCGGAAAATTGCCGACGGCGGCGGATCATCTCGCCGTCTATGGTGAGGTCGACATCGCGCTCGACACATTTCCTTACAATGGCGCGACGACGACCTGCGAAGCGCTGTGGATGGGCGTTCCCGTCGTGACGCTTGCCGGCGACCGGCACGCGGGACGGGTCGGGGCCAGCATGCTGAGCCAGGTCGGATTGCAGGACCTCGTGACGGAGCGGTCGCAGGATTACATTGCGACCGCCGCGCGGCTCGCTGCCGACCTGTCCGCGCTCGCGGTGCTGCGGACCGGCCTTCGCGGCCGGCTCGCGGCATCACCGCTGTGCGACGGTCCGCGGTTCACCCGTCAGCTCGAGGCCGCCTTTCGTACCATGTGGCGCGAATGGTGCGCAGCTGGCGGGTGACAGGGCTGAGCCTCGCACCGCCACTTTCACTGCGGAAATCTAACTCCCGCTATACGAATTATATCCCTGGTCTTCCCAATAGCCGCCCTTGTAGTCGTTGGTGACTTCCATCGAGACCACGTATTTCGGGTTCTTGAAGCCGAGCTTTGTCGGCACGCGGATCTTCATGGGAAAGCCGTAGGCTCGGGGCAAAATCTCGTTGCCGAACTTGAACGTCATCTGCGTCTGCGGATGCAGCGCGGTGCGCATGTCCAGCGGTGAGTTGTAGCCATCCTTGTCGGCGCACTGGAACCAGACATATTTCGCGCGCGTGTCGGCGCCGACAAGCTTCAGGAAATCGCGCAGCGGCGTGCCGGTCCAGCTGCCGATCGCGCTCCAGCCTTCGACGCAGATATGTCGGGTCACTTGCGTGAACTGCGGCAGCTTATAGAGCTCGTCCAGCGTCCAGGACTTCTTGACATCGACGAGGCCGCGCACCTCGAGCTTCCAGGCCTTGCCGTCAACCTCGGGCGCATCGTCGAGATCGTAATAGGCGTTGAACGGGAACGGCTTTGTAATCGCGCTCTCGGGGAAGGTCGGCGCCAGCGCATCGGGATTGAAGATGAAATCCTGCACGGCATCGTTGAATTTCGAGATCCTCGTCAGCAGTGCATCGGCCGAAGAGGAATCGACCACGTCGCATCCGGTCAGCAAGGTCAGCGCGCCGAGGCTGGCACCACCCGCGATGAAGCGGCGGCGGGTGAGATCGGGCATCACCTTGAGAGAATCCTTGATCAGCAATCGCTTGTCGACGCCGGGGATCAGGAATGAGCGCTTGGCCATGATGATGCTCCTTCTCAGCGACCGATGATCATCGCGCGCAGGCTCTTCGGCACCAGCAGCGCGAGCAACACGTGAATGACGAGGAAGGCGCAGATCGCGGCCATGCAGAAGAAATGGACGTAGCGCGCGGTCGGATAGTCGCCGAACAGCGTCACCAGCCAATGCAATTGCACCGGCTTCCACATCGACAGGCCGGACAGCACGATGAGCACGCCAACCACGATGATGCCGGCATAGAGCGCGCGCTGCACGTAATTGTAGACGCTGAGATCGTCATGGCTGAGCTTGAAGGTCAGGGCCGCCCTGATGTCGTGGAGCACGCCCGCCGGCGTGATCGGCAGCAGCTTCTTGCGGAAGCGACCCGAGGCAAAACCGGTGATGAGATAGGCGAGGCCGTTGATCATCAACAGCCACATCGCCGCGAAATGCCAGAGCAGGCCGCCGCCGAGCCAGCCGCCCAGCGTGATGTCGTGGGAGAAGCGGAAGTCGAACAGCGGCGAGGCGTTGTAGATCTGCCAGCCCGACATGATCATCAGGATCATGGCGAACGCGTTGGTCCAGTGCATCACCCGGACCCAGACCGGCTGGATCACCTTGGGCTTGATGGCGCTGATCTGCTCGTCGGTCACGGTAAGGCTCGACATGGTGGTTCCGTCCTGAACGTCGTGTGTCGATGATTATACGCCTGATAGCCTGCCTTCGTTACGCCAGGCGCCACAACGAATCGCCTGCCCTGGCGGTCACAATAAAGCGAGCCGGGTCTCCCCGGCTCGCTGTTTCGCCACATCCTGTGGGGGATGAAACAGGACTGTGTAGTGTTACGTCGCCGGCATCAGCACGGTGTCGACCACATGGATCACGCCGTTCGACTGGTTAACGTTGGAGATCGTCACCATCGAGGTGCCGCCCTTGGCGTCGACGATCCAGACCTTGCCGTCCTGCTTCTTGACGGTCAGCTCCTCGCCCTCGACGGTCTTGAGCTTCTTGCCGTCGGTGAGGTCGGAGGCCTCGAGCTTGCCGGCCACGACATGGTAGGTGAGGATCTTGGTCAGGGTCGCCTTGTTCTCGGGCTTGACCAGGGTGTCGACGGTGCCGGCCGGCAGCTTGCCGAACGCGGCATTGGTCGGCGCGAACACCGTGAACGGGCCCTTGCCTTCCAGCGTCGGGACGAGACCGGCCGCCTTCACGGCCGCAACCAGCGTGGTGTGGTCCTTCGAGTTGACGGCGTTCTGGACGATGTTCTTGGACGGGAACATCGCGGCGCCGCCGACCATGACGGTCTTTTCCTCGGCGCGGGCGGGCGCGATGACGGTCGCGGTGATGGCCAGCGCGCTGAAGGCAGCGGCGGCGAGATAGGCAATGCGCTTCGACATGGAGAAACTCCCGATTTCGATGTGACCGGCACTCGCCGGCGTTTGCGTTGGGGCAACAACGGCGTCTGCGACAGTTTGGCGTGAAGCAGCAGCGCGTCGTTGGACCGAATTACGGGAGGGTGCGCGAAGGGGTTTCGAGGAAAAATTCTTTGTGATGGGTGAAACTATCGGGCGGGGTGGCCGTGGGGTCCGCAAGCGCGCTACGAACTCCGCCGTCGTCCCGGACAAGCGAAGCGCAGATCCGGGACGACAGCGGTGGATGAGGCGCGGGTGGAGCAACTCAATCCCTGTTGTTCGGCGTCTGGATGAACCCGCGATTATGCGTCGGGCTGATCAGCAGCTCGTTGATGCACACGCGCGGCGGCATCGACGCGATGAACGCGATGGTGCGGCCGAGATCCTCGGATTGCAGCATCTTCGCCTGCTCCTCCTCGCTCGGCACCACCGGGCGCAGCTTCAGGATCGGCGTCGCCACCTCGCCGGGCATCAGGCAGCAGGCGCGCAGGCCGTTGACGCATTCGTCCATGTTGAAGGAATGGGTCAGCGCCAGCACCGCATGCTTGGTCGTGGTGTAGGCCGGGCCCGGCATCTTCGAGACGTGGCGGCCGGCCCAGGACGAGACGTTGATGATCGAGCCGTCCTGCTGCTTGCGCATCGTCGGCAGCACCGCGCGCATGCAATAGAGCACGCCGTTGAGATTGACCTGGACGAGCTTGTCCCAGCCCTCAAGTTCCATGTCCTTCCAGCTGCGCTTGGGGACGTTGATGCCGGCATTGTTCACCAGCAGGTCGATGCGGCCGTGCTTGGCGACGATCTGATCGGCGGCCTTCTGGGCCTGGTCCGCGTTGGACACATCAAGCGCAATCGCCTCGGCGGTCCCGCCGGCCTTGACGATCTTCGCAACCACGGCATCCAGGGCGTCCTTACGCCGGCCGGAAATCACCACCGTCCAGCCGTCGGCCGCCAACGCCTCGGCGCCGGCCTCCCCGATCCCGCTGCCGCCGCCGGTGACCCAGGCCACGCGTTTCCCAGATTTGGTCATGCAAACTGTCTCCGTTGCTTCATTGGGGCGGTTTTTGCTAATCCAGCCCTCGGTTTTGACCGGCCTTGTCGTACGAGCCGTGTCGTACAAGCCTTGCGGTCGAGGAAATCTTGCATGAACCCAGCTGCCAACGCCAATCTGTTTTCCCGCCTGTTCGACGGCCTCGACGATCCCAAACGTCTCGCGATCGAGACGCAGGACGGCGTCCATATCAGCTACGGCGATCTGATCGCGCGGGCAGGCCAAATGGCGAATGTGCTGGTCGCGCGCGGCGTGAAGCCCGGCGACCGCGTTGCGGTGCAGGTCGAAAAGTCCGTCGCCAATATCGTGCTGTATCTCGGCACTGTCAGGGCCGGCGCGGTCTATCTGCCGCTCAACACCGCCTATACGCTCAACGAGCTCGATTACTTCATCGGCGATGCCGAACCGGCCCTGGTGGTGTGCGATCCCGCGAAGGCCGAGGGCCTCGCCCCGATCGCCGCCAAGGTAAAGGCCAGGGTCGAGACGCTAGGCGCTGACGGCAAGGGCTCGCTGACGGAAGCCGCCGACAAGGCGAGCAGCGAATTCACCACCGTCTTGCGGGCCAACGACGATCTCGCCGCGATCCTCTACACCTCGGGCACGACCGGCCGCTCCAAGGGCGCGATGCTCAGCCATGACAATCTCGCGTCGAACTCGCTCTCGCTCGTCGACTACTGGCGCTTCACCGACAAGGACGTGCTGATCCACGCGCTGCCGATCTACCACACGCACGGCCTGTTCGTGGCGACCAACGTGACGCTGTTCTCGCGGGCCTCGATGATCTTCCTGCCGAAGCTCGATCCGGACCTGATCATCAAGCTGATGTCGCGCGCCACGGTGCTGATGGGCGTGCCGACCTTTTACACGAGGCTCCTGCAGAATCCCGCTTTGTCGAAGGAGACGACCAAGCACATGCGCCTGTTCATCTCGGGCTCGGCGCCGCTGCTCGCAGAGACCCACCGCGAATGGTCTGATCGCACCGGCCACGCCGTACTCGAGCGCTACGGCATGACCGAAACCAACATGAACACGTCAAATCCTTACGACGGCGAGCGCGTCCCCGGCGCGGTCGGCTTTCCGCTGCCCGGCGTCACCGTGCGCGTCACCGAGCCCGAGACAGGCAAGGAATTGCCGCGCGAGGAGATCGGCATGATCGAGGTCAAGGGCCCGAACGTGTTCAAAGGCTATTGGCGCATGCCTGAGAAGACCAAGTCGGAATTCCGGCCGGACGGCTTTTTCATCACCGGCGATCTCGGCAAGATCGACGACAAGGGCTACGTCCACATCCTCGGCCGCGGCAAGGATCTGGTGATCTCGGGCGGCTTCAACGTCTATCCGAAGGAAATCGAGACCGAGATCGACGCCATGCCCGGCGTGATCGAGTCCGCCGTGATCGGCGTGCCGCATGCCGATTTCGGCGAGGGCGTCACGGCCGTGCTGGTCTGCAACAAAGGCGCCGACGTGACCGAGGCCGCGGTGCTGAAGGCACTCGACGGGCGTTTGGCAAAATTCAAGATGCCCAAGCGCGTCTTCGTCGTCGACGAGCTGCCGCGCAATACGATGGGCAAAGTGCAGAAGAACATCTTGCGTGATACGTACAAGGATATTTACGCGGAGAAGTGAGGGGATCGCTCGCAGTTCTTGCGAACGAAGTCATAGGGTGGGTTAGCCCCGCGGATTGCGCTTCGCGCAATCGCAAGGCTAACCCACCCTACGATGCCAACGCTCATTGCCCGCCGGCCAAACTCATCACAAACCGGCTTCCCACGAGAAACAGATAACACCCGAACGCGACCTCGAGCGTCCGCTTCGACATCGCGTGCGCGGCTCGCACGCCGAGCGGCGCGGTGACGAGGCTCATCGGCATCACCAGCACGGCGCCGATCAGCGAGACGTAGCCGAGCGCGAACGGGATTTGCAGCGCTGAGACGCCGGGATACGTCGCAGCCGCAGGCCAGCCGGCGTAGATGTAGCCGAGCGCGCCGGGGATCGAGATCAGCACCGCCAGCGCCGATGACGTCGCCACCGCCTGATGGATCGGACGACCGTAGAACGTCATCAAGAGATTCGAGAACAGTCCGCCGCCGATGCCCATCAGCGTCGACAAAATGCCGACGCAGAAGCCGTAGATGCGCATCAGCGGGCCCTGCGGAAGGTCGTCGCCGAGCGTCCAGCTGTCACGACCGAAGATGAGACGGGCGGACGCGGAGTAGGCGACGGCGACGAACACGATCTTGAACAGCCGCTCCGGCGCGTAGCGCGCGATCACGCTGCCGGCGACGACGCCGATGACGATTGGCAGCCACCACACGCGCAGGATCGTCATATCGACGGCGCCGCGCTTGTAATGCGCCTGGAACGAACGGATCGAGGTCGGGATGATCACCGCGAGCGAGGTGCCGACGCAAAGCGGCATGCGCACGTCCAGCGGCACGCCGGCGATGCGGAAGCATTCGTAAAACACCGGCACAAGAATCGCCCCGCCACCGATGCCGAACACGCCCGCCAGAAATCCAGACAGCGCGCCGACTGCGATCAGCAGGAGCGCGAGCTCCACGAGTTCCTTGATATCAAGACCTGCGATCACCCGGATTGTCCCCTCGGCCGCAAGCTCTCTCCGAGTCAGCCATTCGGAGTGAGGTGCCTTTTGAGCCTGTAGGTGATCCGATTTGCGCGGTCGACGCGCCGGAGTTTCCGGCTGGGGTGGAATGCAGCGCGCGCATATCCTCCGTCTTGCGGAAAATCGATGCGCAGGGCGGAAATCTGAAGCGGCGACTCGGCTGCCTCCATAGGTTTTGGCGTCATGAACTGACTAGTTCGAACCGGAGCGGCCGGTCGGCGGGTTAGAGCCGTTCCAATAGTAATTTCAATGCGCCTCGCGGATCGCGCCAATGGATGAATATAGATTCGATCCTTTGTCGGTGCACCACCGAGCTGGTATACCAAGCCCCTGATTGGGCTTGGTTCATCAAGGGTCTAGAGCTGAACGCAGGTTCGATTTATGGCGATTTGGTGATTGCGCAGGGCAAATCGACTCCGTAAATAGAGCCGACCTTTCGCGATCCCCGCGCGCCCCCTGCTGGGCCGCCTTAAACATCAAAAGCCCATGACCGCACGGATCGAACGACCGCTTTCACCACACATGCAAGTCTACCGCTGGACGCTGACGATGGCGCTGTCCATCGTCCATCGCGCCACCGGTATCGCGCTTTACGTCGGGACCCTGCTGCTGGCCTGGTGGCTGATCGCAGCGGCGTCGGGCTCGGCCGCGGCCTATTCCAACGTGCAGGCCTTCACCGGCAGCATCATCGGCCGCCTGATCGTGTTCGGCTACACCTGGGCGCTGATGCACCATATGTTGAGCGGCATCCGGCACTTCGTGTGGGACCTCGGCTTCGGCTTCAAGGCCAATGAACGCGAAGCGCTGACCTGGGCCGCCCTGATCGGCGGCATCGCGCTGACGATCCTGATCTGGATCATCGCCTACGCGATCGGAGGTATACGATGAGCGCGTCAGATACGCCGAAGCGCAGCATGCGCACCCCGCTTGGCCGGGTCCGCAATCTCGGCGCCGCGCATTCGGGCACCTCCGATTTCTGGCGCCAGCGCCTCACCGGCGTCGCGATGACGCTGCTGATGATCCCGGTGATCGTCATCATCATGATGACGCTCGGCAGCAACCAGGCCGGCGCCAAGGTGATCCTCGGCTCGTTGCCGATCGCGGTGATCATGCTGCTCTTCATCGTCGCCAGCACCTGGCACATGAAGATCGGCATGCAGGTCGTGATCGAGGACTACGTCCATAACGAGAAGCTGAAGCTCGTCTCGATCATGCTCAACAACTTCTTCTCGATCGCCGTGGCGCTCGCCTCGATCTACGCGATCATCAAGCTCTCATCCGGAGTGTAAACCCCATGGCCAACGAGACGAATGGCAAGGGCAACGGCGCTCCCGCCACCAACGGCAAAGCCTATCCGATCGAAGACCACACCTATGACGTCGTCGTGGTCGGTGCCGGCGGCGCGGGTCTGCGCGCCGTGGTCGGCTGCAGCGAAGCCGGCCTGAAGACGGCCTGCATCACCAAGGTGTTTCCGACCCGCTCGCACACGGTCGCGGCGCAGGGCGGCATCTCCGCTTCGCTCGGCAACATGCACAAGGACGACTGGCGCTGGCACATGTACGACACCGTGAAGGGGTCGGACTGGCTCGGCGACCAGGACGCGATCGAATACATGGTGCGCAACGCGCCCGACGCGGTCTACGAGCTCGAGCATTGGGGCGTGCCGTTCTCGCGCACCGAGGACGGCAAGATCTACCAGCGTCCGTTCGGCGGCATGACCATGGAGTTCGGCAAGGGCCAGGCGCAGCGCACCTGCGCCGCCGCCGACCGCACCGGCCACGCCATGCTGCACACGATGTATGGCCAGTCGCTTCGCCATGCGGCCGAGTTCTTCATCGAATTCTTCGCCATCGATTTGATCATGGACGACCAGGGCACCTGCCGCGGCGTCATCGCGCTCAAGCTCGACGACGGAACGCTGCACCGCTTCCGCGCCCAGACCGTGATCCTGGCGACCGGCGGCTATGGCCGCGCCTACGCCTCCTGCACCTCGGCCCATACCTGCACCGGCGACGGCGGCGGCATGGTGCTGCGCGCCGGCCTGCCGCTGCAGGACATGGAGTTCGTGCAGTTTCACCCGACCGGCATCTACGGCTCGGGCTGTCTCGTCACCGAGGGCGCCCGCGGCGAGGGCGGCTATCTCGTCAACTCCGAAGGCGAGCGCTTCATGGAGCGCTACGCGCCGTCGGCGAAGGACCTCGCCTCGCGCGACGTCGTCTCGCGGGCGATGACCATCGAGATCCGCGAAGGTCGCGGCGTCGGCAAGAAGAAGGACCACATCTTCCTGCATCTCGACCATCTCGATCCCGCCGTGCTCGCCGAGCGCCTGCCGGGCATCTCCGAATCCGCCAAGATCTTCGCCAATGTCGACGTGACGCGCGAGCCGATCCCGATCGTGCCGACCGTGCACTACAACATGGGCGGCATCCCCACGAACTATCACGGCGAAGTGCTGACCAAGAAGGACGGCGACGACAACGCCATCATCCCCGGCCTGATGGCGATCGGCGAAGCCGCCTGCGTCTCCGTGCACGGCGCCAACCGCCTCGGCTCCAACTCGCTGATCGACCTCGTCGTGTTCGGCCGCGCCGCGGCGCTGCGTCTTGCCGAAAAGCTGACGCCGAACGCCAAGCAGCCCGAGCTGCCGGCGAACTCCGCCGATCTCGCGCTCGGCCGCCTCGACCATTATCGCTACGCCTCGGGTGGCACGTCGACCGCGAAGCTGCGCGAAGGCATGCAGCACGTGATGCAGAACAACTGCGCCGTGTTCCGCACCGGCGAAGTGCTGAGCGAAGGCCAGAACCTGATCGCGAAGGTCCACAGCGGCATCACCGACATTGCGGTGTCCGACCGCTCGCTGGTGTGGAATTCCGACCTGGTCGAGACGCTCGAGTTCGACAATCTGATCTCGCAGGCGGTGGTGACGATGAACTCGGCCGCCAACCGCACCGAGAGCCGCGGCGCGCATGCCCGCGAGGACTTCTCGGCGCGCGACGACAAGAACTGGATGAAGCACACGCTGGCCTGGCTCGACGACAAGGGCAAGGTCAGGATCGAGTATCGCCCGGTTCACGACTACACCATGACCAACGACGTGCAGTACATCCCGCCCAAAGCGCGCGTGTATTGAGCGAACAGCGAAGGCCCTCATCGAATGGTTGAATTCGCACTTCCGAAGAACTCGAAAATATCCGGCGGCAAGACCTGGCCGAAGCCCGCGGGCGCGACCGACGTTCGCGAATTCCGCGTCTATCGCTGGAATCCCGACGACGGCAAGAACCCGAGCGTCGACACCTATTATGTCGACACCAATGATTGCGGTCCGATGGTGCTGGACGGCCTGATCTGGATCAAGAACCACATCGACCCGTCGCTGACCTTCCGCCGCTCCTGCCGCGAAGGCGTCTGCGGTTCCTGCGCCATGAACATCGACGGCCAGAACACGCTGGCCTGCACCCGCTCGATGCATGACGTGAAGGACGGCGCGGTGAAGATCAATCCGCTGCCGCACCAGCCGGTGGTGAAGGACCTCGTCCCTGACCTGACCAATTTCTACGCGCAATACGCCTCGGTCGAGCCGTGGCTGAAGACGACCTCGCCGACGCCGCAGAAGGAGTGGCGCCAGAGCCACGAGGACCGCGAGAAGCTGGACGGCCTCTACGAGTGCATCCTGTGCGCCTGCTGCTCGACCTCGTGCCCGAGCTATTGGTGGAACAGCGACCGCTATCTCGGTCCGGCCGCCCTGCTCCAGGCCAACCGCTGGGTCTCCGATTCGCGCGACGAGGCCACCGGCGAGCGGCTCGACAATCTCGAGGACCCGTTCCGGCTGTATCGCTGCCATACCATCATGAACTGCGCCAAGGCCTGCCCGAAGGGCCTGAACCCGGCCGAAGCCATCGCCGAGCTCAAGCTCAAGATGGTCGAGCGCCAGATCTAGGCGGATGTCCTGCGACGGTTCCCGGCCGCTCCGGCCGGGGCGTCGTTCCCCTCGACAGCCCTGGTTCAACTCAAATTTGGTTCGACTCAAATTCGGGTTGACTCAAATTTGCCACGAACCGCGGCGCGGGCGAACCGGCAAAATACAACCGAAGGTTCACGCCACAAGCTGCTTCCTTCCCGGCGGGAAGTTCAAGTAAGCTCTCCGGTCTGGGACCGGAGCGACCGTGCAGGGCGCACAACGCAACTCGCTGAGACTCTTGCAGTGGATGATGGCGGCATCCCTGACGCTGCCGGTCGCGCTGTTCGTCTTCGCTTCCACGATCTCCTACAATTCGACGCTCGACGTCGCCGATCGCGAGATCGATCGCTCGCTCGAAATCGCGCATGAGCATGCGCTCAAGGTGTTCGAGACCATCGACCGGAGCCTCGCCGAGCTCAACGAGGTCGTGCGCGACCTTCCCGACGACGTCATCCGCTCGCGGGAGCCTGCGCTGCACCGGCGCCTGAAGCAGCTCGCCGATTCGTTGCCGCAGCTCAAATCGGCCTGGATCTTCGATGCCAACGGGAAATCGCTGGTCAACAGTCTCGCCTCACCACCGCCGGAGCAGGTTTTTGCCGACCGCGATTACTTCTACGCCCATGTCGACCAGACCATCGGCACCTATATCGGCGCCTCGCTGACGCCGCGTCCGCCCTACCAGGGCGCGCGCTTCTTCGGCGTCAGCCGCCGTCGCTGGTCCGACGACGGCAGTTTCACCGGCGTGATCCAGGCCTCCGTGCTGCCGGAATATTTCGAGAGCTTTTATGCCAGGATCGGCACCGACCCCGGCAGCTTCTTCGCGATGGGGCGCACCGACGGCGTGCTGCTGGCGCATTTCCCGCGGCTCAACCGCGAGTTCCAGCTCGATCCGAACGGCCCGGTCGGGCGGAGCATCTCGGTTCATCCCGACCATGGGTTCATGACCATCGCCTGGCCGTCTGATGGCATCGAGCGGCGCATCGGCTACCGGCGCGTCGCCGAATATCCGATCTATGTCAGCGCCGGCCTCGAGACCTCGGCGATCCGCGCGCGTTGGCTCGCCACCATGAGCCAGCACCTGGTGTTCGGCCTGCCCGCGACCGCGCTGCTGTTCATCCTGCTCGCCTTCGCCTTCCGGCGCACCCAGCATCTCCAGCTCGAAGCTGCCAAGCGGCGCGAGGCCGAGGAGGCGCTCAAGCACAGCCAGCGACTGGAGGCGCTGGGCCAGCTCACCGGCGGCGTCGCGCATGATTTCAACAACCTCCTGACCGTGATCCGAGCGTCGGTCGATCTGTTGAACCGGCCGCAACTGAGCGAGGAGCGGCGCAAGCGCTACACCAACGCAATTGCGGAGGCGGTCGCGCGCGCGGCCAAGCTGACGTCGCAACTGCTGGCCTTTGCCCGGCGCCAGACCTTGAAACCGGAAGTGTTCGATGTCGGCGAGCGCATGCAGTCGCTGCGCGACATGCTCGCCACGCTGCTCGGCCCGGCGATCGAGATCGTCATGCAATTGCCGGCAGAGCCTTGCCTCGTCAGCGCCGATGCCGGCCAGTTCGAGACGGCCTTGATCAACATGGCCACCAACGCGCGCGATGCCATGCAAGGCAGGGGCCGAATCGTCTTTACGGTGCACGCGGCGACGACCGTCCCCGACACGCTCGCGCATCTCTCGGGCAGCCCGATCTTGAAGAATCTTGGATTCGTCTGCGTCGCCGTCAGCGATACCGGCATCGGCATTCCCGCCGCGCAATTGGGCCGGATCTTCGAGCCGTTCTTCACCACCAAGCAGGTCGGCCAGGGCACGGGCCTCGGCCTGTCGCAGGTATTCGGCTTCGCCCGGCAATCCGGCGGCGAAGTAACGGTCATGAGCGAGGTTGGCCAGGGCAGCACCTTCTCGCTCTATCTGCCGCGCGTGCCGGCCGATCTGTTGCCGCGGAGCCCGGCGCCAACCACGGCGCCCGCAGTCGCCGGCAGCGGCATGTCGGTCCTGGTCGTCGAGGACAATATCGAACTCGGCAATTTCGCCGCCGACGGGCTGACCGAGCTCGGCTACAGCATCACGCTGGTCGACAATGCCACCGACGCGCTCGCCGAGCTTCTCGGCGATCCCGATCGCTTCGACGTGGTGTTCTCCGACGTCGTGATGCCCGGCATGACCGGACTCGATCTCGCACAGGCGATCCGCGACCGCGGCATCGGCGTCCCTGTTGTCCTGACCACCGGCTACAGCCAGGCCCTGTCGCAGGACGGTGTCGCCGGCTTCGAGCTCGTCCAAAAGCCCTATTCGATGGAGGAGCTGTCGCGGGTGCTGCATCACGCTGCGCGGCCACGGCGGGTGCGCAACGGCGCCGCGGAGTAAATTTCTCGCGCGGCGCAGCGTTGGAGTCCCCGGCAAAACCGGCTATGCATGCGCCGCCTGCAACGAGGACCGCCTGCTTGACGCCCGACAACGACCTTTCGACCGCGCCATTCGGTGCGTTTGCACCGAACACTGCGCAGGCCGCGATGATCCGCCTCGCGCAGGGATCGGGCCTTAAGCGCGGCGCATTCCGTCCGTGGATGTCGCGGTTGGTCAATCTGCTGCGCGGCGGCCCTGTTGACGTGCAATATCAGGGCGCCTCGTTCCGCTTCTATCATCAGGGCAGCGCCACCGAACGCGGCGCGCTGTTCAACCCCGACTACAACATCGACGAGCTCGATTTCCTGCGCAAGCACACGCAGGCCGGCGGCACGTTCGTCGACGTCGGCGCCAATGTCGGCACCTTCGCGCTGGTGATGGCGCGGCAGGTCGGCGCCAATGGCAAGGTGGTCGCGATCGAACCGCATCCCCTCACATTCGCGCGGCTGTCATTCAACCATGCCGCATCGAAGGCGACGCAGGTGCGCCTGGTGCAGGCTGCCGCCGGCGATGCCGACGGCGAGCTGATGATCGAAAGCGGCGGCGGCAATCTCGGCGCCACGCATGTCGTTACCGGCGCGGCTAGCGCGGAGGCCATCAAGGTGCCGTCGCTGCGGCTGACGCGGATCCTCGATGAAGCCGGTGTCACACAGGTCGATTCGCTCAAGATCGACGTCGAGGGCTTTGAGGACCGCGTGCTGATCGGCTTCTTTCGCGACGCGCCGCCATCGCTGTGGCCGCGCGCAGTCGTGATCGAGCATCTGTCACAAAACGAATGGCAGCAGGATTGTATCGCTGACATGGTCGCGCGCGGCTTCGCCGTCGCGCGCAAGACAAGAAGCAACACGTTCCTGTCGCGCTGACGGCCAACCACGGAGGATGCGATGATCGATCATTTGGGCCTCTCCGTCTCCGACTACGAGGCGGCGAAAGCGTTCTACAGCAAGGCACTGGCGCCGCTCGATTACAGCCTGATCATGGAAGTCACGGAAGCGCAGACCGGTCACGCCGCGGCAGCCGGATTCGGCGCCGGTGGCAAGCCGGATTTCTGGATCGACGGCAAAGGCGCGATGAACAAGCCGGTGCATGTCGCGATATCAGCAAAGAACCGCGCGACGGTCGATGCGTTCTACAAGGCTGCGATGGCCGCAGGTGGCCGCGACAACGGGCCGCCCGGCGTTCGCCCGCATTATCACGCGAATTATTACGGCGCGTTCGTGCTGGATCCTGATGGCCACAACATCGAGGCGGTCTGCCACACGCCGGAATAGTGCCGGTTGTTGTTTGAGCATGATCTCCGCGCAAACGCGTTCCGCGTTTGTCGGGAGGGAAAACCACTGCACACTTTTCCGGATCATGCTCTCGGAACATCGGCGCAAGATCATCGTTGTTGTTCTCCTGACAACTGGTCGCGGTGATGCCGATGCCGATCGAACCGCCGGAGATACCGCCATCGACACCGGGCACGCCGACCGAGCCGCCGCCCGGAATTCCGCCGGGCAATCCGCAGCCCGAGATTGCGCCGCCGGTGCGCGAGCCCGGCGAATCACCGCCGCCCGATGAATTGCCGGGGCGCGGGCCTGAGGAGATTCCATCGCGCGGACCGAGCGGTCCGGTCGCACCGAACCCCGCGACGGATGCCAATTCGTCGCAGGATCAGATGTGATGCGATTGCGACTCACGCCTGAATGCGCAATGAACGTTGTTCGCGTGACATGATTTGCATGCAGAAATAAATCGCGACGCAATGTCTTCACCCGCCACAATCCGGCCTAACGCGTAGCTGTTCATCACCCCACTTCACTCGTCAAAGAACCTTCCGGGGAATTTCTCGACATGACCAACCTTCGTTTCGTGCTGCTTGCCACGACGGCCCTGACCGCGATGCAATTCGCAAGCTCCGCATCGCACGCGCAAAGCGCGCCGCCGCTCGTGGTCGCGCAGGCCCAGCCAGAATTAGGCCCTGACGGAAAACCGAAGCAGCCTCCGAAGGAAGCGCCGAAGGCGCCGCCGGCGCCGCCCGCCGCGCGCCCGGCGGCGCCACCACCGCCACCACCGCCACCGCCGCCGCCGCCACCTGCTGCGCCCAAGGCACCGGCCGCACCGCCCCCTGTGGCTGCGCCGCCGCATCCGCCCGCCCCGCCTCCTCCGGCTGCTGCGCCGACACACCCGGCGCCGCCGCCTCCACCTCCGCCGCCGCCCGCGACCCATCAGGCACCTCCGCCGCCTCCACCGCCTGCCGCACCCAAGGCGCCGACGCCGCCTCCGGCCGCGGCCCCGCAGCAGCATGCGCCGACACCGCCTCCGCCACCCCCGCCGGCTCCGCAGCAGCATGCTCCGACAGCGCCCCTCCCGGCGCCCACGGCAACACCGACGCATCCGGCGCCCACCCCGACATCTCCGCCGGCCGCAGCCACACCGCCGTCCGCAGCCCCTGCGGTGCGGCCTGCGCCCACGACAACGCCGGCCCCGGCGGCAACGCCGATGCCGACGCCCGTTGCGCCGTCGCCCCGCCCGACGGCGTCTCCGTCTCCGTCTCCTGCCCCGACCGCAACGCCGGCGCCCGGCGCCACGCCTCCCGGACGTCCTGGCGCTCCGCCGGCTGCGGGAGCACCGGCGCCAACGCCGGCCCCGGCGGCAACGCCGACGCCGACGCCCGTTGCGCCGTCGCCCCGCCCGACGGCGTCTCCGTCTCCGTCTCCTGCCCCGACCGCAACGCCGGCGCCCGGCGCCACGCCTCCCGGACGTCCTGGCGCTCCGCCGGCTGCGGGAGCACCGGCGCCAACGCCGGCTCCGTCGGCAACGCCCGCGCCCGGTGGCGCGACAACGACACCTCCCGGACGTCAGGGTGGAACGCCGCCTGCAGGTGCGCCTGCTGCTGGAGCGCCGCCGGCCGGCGCGCCCGCTGCCGGAACGCCGCCCACCACACCACAGGCGGGTGCCGTGCCGCGTCCTCCGGCTCCTCCGCCCGGTGTCGCGGCGCCGACTGTCGTGCCCGCCACGCCGGCGGCAGCTCCGCCGGCCGACAAGGCTCAGTACGCGCCGCCGACCGTTGCGCCGGCCTTCCGCGCCGCGCCTACCACCACCACGCCGCTGCCGCCGCCGCCGCGCCCGCAGCAGCGTGACCTGACACCGCTTGCGTTCGGTGCAGGCGTGGTGGCCGGTGCCGTGATCGGTGCCACCATCGCCGACTACCGCAATCAGCGGCAGGAGATCGTCGAAGGCGGCCGCACCGTCTACACCGAGCCGGATCGCATCATCATCCGCGATCCGGGCGGGCAGGAATATGTCCGCGGCAACGATCTCTATCGCTTCCGCTACGGCGCCCGCGACATTCGCACCGAGACCATCGGCGGCGAGACCCGCACCGTCGTGATCCGTCCTGACGGCAGCGAGGTGATCACCGTGGTCGGCCCGGACGGGTCGCTGCTGCGTCGCATCCGCAGGGACCCCGGCGGGCGCGAGATCATCATCATCGACAACAGCTATCGCGATCCGCGCGCGGTCGGCGGCTTCTATGTCGACGTGCCGCCGCCGATCGTGAGCATCCCCTACGATCGCTACATCGTCGACGCCCAGGAGGCCACGCCTGACGTGATCTACGAGACGATGCGGGCCCCACCGGTGCAGCGGATCGAGCGGCGCTACTCGCTCGACGAGATCCGCTACTCACCGAATGTCCGCATGACGATGCCGAGCATCGACGTCAACACGATCAACTTCGAGACGGGATCGTGGACCATTCCGCCGGACCAGGCGGCGCGGCTGCAGACGATCGCCGACGGCCTCAACCGTGCGATCCAGGCCAACCCGCGTGAGGTGTTCCTGATCGAGGGCCACACCGACGCGGTCGGCAACGACGTCGACAATCTGTCGCTGTCGGATCGCCGCGCGCAGTCGGCGGCTGAATTGCTGACCCAGCAATTCGGCGTGCCCGCCGAGAACCTGACGTCGCAGGGCTACGGCAGGCAGTACCTGAAGGAGCAGACCGACGGCCCGAGCCGGATCAACCGGCGCGTCACCATCCGCCGCATCACGCCGCTGCTCAACGGTGGTACGGCCTCGCTGCCGCCGCCCCCGCCCGGTACCACGCCGCCGCGCTGAGGCGACATCCACCAATGCAAAATGGCCGGGAGCAATCCCGGCCATTTTTGTTTGCGGTCGCTTCGGACACCAGCCGCGTGCTCTCGCCGAATCAGCTCCGGGGCAGGCTTTCGTCGGGCAACGACCTGTCGCTTCGACGTCCGGCCCCGCGCCGCAGCAGCTGGATCGTGGCGATGCCTTTTTCCCGGGCCCGCAACACGGCGGCGGCGGCGCGCGCCCTGGCGTATGTCTCGTCGTCCGGTATCTCGCCGGCCTGGGGCGCGATGGCTGCATCACCCGGCGAAGCGGCAAGATGCTTCGGCGCCGTTTGGTGCGTGTAGCCCACAACAAAGGTGTTGGCGGTGAAAATGCCATTCGGGTCGACCGTCTGCTTCACCTTGCAACACTTCTCATAGTCGCTCTTGGAATAGTAGAACGGCCAGACCTTGCTCATGTCGAGGTCACCGTGGCTGGCCCAGAACCAGCGGTGATCGTCCGCAGAGAACTTGCCGTTCGGCCCGACGCCTTCGGAGATGTTGGCGTCCTGCCATTCCGCCGCGAGCTCCGAGGCGTTCTTCCTGCTCGTGTTGAAGAAGACGTCCATATTGTAGCCGATGGTGGTGTCGCGCCATGCGTAAGCCGTTTGCTTACGCTGGCCATTCTTCGTGACCGCTGAATTCGCGCCGCCAAAATTCTGGCACTGGACGAACACCATGAGTCCATCGCCGCTGCGTCCGACCATCTTGTCGATCCGGGTCGCGGCCCATTCGGACCAGTCGGGCGTGGCAACTTTGTCGGTAACCTGGCCATTCTTCAGGAACGGATAGTTGAATTCGCGCGTGCCATGGTAAGTCCAGAGCTCGGTGACGCTTTGCGAGATCGGTGTGATGACGCCGTCATCGCGCAGCGTGGTCGACAGATCGATGAGCTCCTGTTCGGCCCACTCCTTCAATCGCTCCCAGGCCGTCGAACCATGTTTCGCGCTGGCGAGGATCGTCTTGATCTTCTGGCACCACGAAGGGTCATAGGTGTCGGATCTGTTGTCGATGTTGGAGTACTGAAAATAGACCAGCAGGGCACTCAGGGGCGACGGCGCGTTCTTGCCCCCGAAATACGTGATCATGAAATCGTCGCGCGAAGCGACGCCCAGGAAGTTCTCAAGGAACTCGTCCTCCGCGGACGCGACCGTGAAGCAGAAATCATAGTCGCCCGGCGCGTTCTCCCACTCCCGGACCAGATCGAACAGTTGCACGAGGACGCCATGGTCGAGGCTCGGATCGTACGGAATGACGTATTTGTACGCGCGCGAATATTTGTGATCCGCATCCTTGCGCGGGCGGATCGTGACGTGGGTGACTATGCCGTAGTTGCCGGGGCCGCCGCCGAGCACTGCGAAGAAGAGATCCTTGTCCGCTTGCACGGCACTGTCGACGGCAACCGTCTTCTTGGTGCCGTCGGCCAGGAATATCTCGAACGACACGATTTGGTCGCTGAACAATCCGAAGGCGCGGGCCAGTTGGCCGTAGCCGCCGGTCTGGACATGACCGCCGACATGCACGTTGTAGCACTGGCCGGTCGGCATGAAGAGGCCGGCTTGCCGCAGCCTGGTGTTGAACTCCAGCAGCGAGTAGCTGATGCCGAGGCGCAGCAGGCCAGTCTGCGCGTCGTAATCCCAGTCGTTGTAGGCTCCGCTCAGATCGAGCTGGATGTTGTTGCTGGATGTCGACGAAGTTCCGGAATAGGCGTGGCCGCCCGTTCGCACCGCGATCCCGATGCCGTTGGCGGCGGCGTACTGTATCGCTCTCTTGACGTCGGTGTCCGCGTTGGGGTGCTGCGGGCAGATGATGGCCGCAGGTGACATGTTTGCAGCGGGGTTCGACGTCGTCGCGTACTGATAGACATACCACCAGTAGGACAGATCCCCCATGACATGAACGGGGCAGGAGAAAACAGGGAGCGCCATGGTGAACCCTCCTCGCTCGTCGACGCCGACGCATCTCACGCGGGAAGATCAGCCGTTGCCTTGGGCGATTTTGCGCGAGGACATTGCCAGTCTAATGACGCCAAGGTTGCATACTTTTATCACACACGCAAGACTGACGCGCGCGCCGACACTCCACAGCACGCCATGATGCGCTGCCGTCAGCGTCCCGGCTCCGCGCCGCCGCGCTGAGGCGACTACCCACAAATGCGAAATGGTCGGGAGGGATCCCGGCCATTCTTGTTTGATGTTCTTGTACCCCGGACGCAGCGCCATAGCGCGTCGAAGACGCGCGTAAACGCGCTTTAGGCGCTGCAGAGCCGGGGCCCAGAAGCCAAAGCGAAACTGCGGATGGATCCTGGGTCCCGGCTCGGCGCCGCAACGCTTGCGCGTTGCAGCTTGTCCGGGACACGAGACGTCTCAGTCCTTGTCGCTCTCGAGCCGGAAGATCTGCGAGCCTTCGCTGCCCGAGAGAAGTCCGGTCTTCGCATAGAGACCGAGCTTGGCGCGCGTGTCGGCGATGTCGAGATTGCGCATGGTGAGCTGGCCGATGCGGTGCTCCGGCGTGAACGGCGCGTCCTCGACCTTCTCCATGCTGAGTCTTTCAGGCGCATAGGTGAGGTTCGGGCTCTCGGTGTTGAGAATGGAATAGTCGTTGCCGCGGCGCAGCTCCAGCGTCACCTCGCCGGTGACGGCGCGCGCGACCCAGCGTTGCGCGGTCTCGCGCAGCATCAGGGCCTGCGAGTCGAACCAGCGCCCCTGATAGAGCAGACGTCCGAGGCGCATGCCGCTGATGCGGTACTGCTCGATGGTGTCCTCGTTGTGGATGCCGGTGACGAGGCGCTCATAGGCGATGTGCAACAGCGCCATGCCGGGGGCCTCGTAGATGCCGCGGCTCTTGGCCTCGATGATGCGGTTCTCGATCTGGTCGCTCATGCCGAGGCCATGGCGGCCACCGATGGCATTGGCCTCGAGGAACAGCGCGACGGGATCAGAGAAGGTCTTGCCATTGAGCGCGACCGGCTGGCCTTCCTCGAAACGCACGACGACCGTCTCGGCCTTCACGACGCAGTCGTCACGCCAGAACGGCACGCCCATGATCGGGTTGACGATCTTGATGCCGCTGTCGAGGCTTTCGAGATCCTTCGCCTCATGCGTGGCACCGAGCAGATTGCTGTCGGTCGAATACGCCTTCTCGGCGCTCATCTTGTAGGCGAAGCCTTGCGCGGTCATGAAGGCCGACATCTCGGCGCGGCCGCCGAGCTCGTCGATGAACTGCTGGTCGAGCCAGGGCTTGTAGATGCGCAAGGATGGATTGGTCAGCAGGCCGTAGCGATAGAAGCGCTCGATGTCGTTGCCCTTGAAGGTCGAGCCGTCGCCCCAGATGTTGACGCCGTCTTCCTTCATCGCCGCGACCAGCATCGTGCCGGTGACAGCGCGCCCGAGCGGCGTGGTGTTGAAATAGGTGATGCCGCCGGTCGAGATGTGGAAGGCGCCGGACTGAATCGCGGCAATGCCCTCGTGGACGAGCTGCATACGGCAATCGACCAGCACGGCCTTCTCGGCGCCGAACGCTTCCGCCTTGCGCGGGATCTCGTTGTAATCGGCCTCATCGGGCTGGCCGAGATTGGCGGTATAGGCGTAGCAGCGCGCGCCCTTCTGCTTCATCCAGAGCAGTGCCGCCGAGGTGTCGAGACCGCCCGAAAAAGCGATACCGACTTTCTCACCCTTGGGCAGGCTCTTCAGGATCGTGGTCATGGCGCTTCCAATCGGGTCTCAAGGGGCTGACAGATGGGATGGTTTGACCGCGCGAATATCAAATTTCGCAGGCCTCGGCACGCATTTAATGGCTCAGATCGACGGCGCCGGGCCCGTCTTGCGGCCGAACAGGCGCTTGCGGAGCCGGTAGGCCGGCATGTTCAGCCGGGTCAGGGCGGCATCGACTGCCTCGTCCGAGAACCGGGTCCGCGGCCAGCGGTAGACAAACGCGAAAGCGAACCAGATCACCACGAAGGTGACGAGGCCGGCGGTCGCAACATCCGTGAAGAAGTGCCCGCCAAAGGCCATGCGGAGGGCGCTGGTCGCGGCGCCGAACACCACCGCGCCGGCATAGGCGAGCGGCCGCCACTGCGGCGGCGCGAGCGCGGCCGGTGCCAGCGTCCAGAACGCGGTGGCGCCTTCGCCGGAGAAGAACGAGCAGTTGCGCGTACAATCGCCGCGCGGATCCCACCACGGCACGAATTGCTGGTCGCCGGCAAACTCGGTCACCACCACCGGCCGCGGCCGGCCCCAATAGGTCTTGAAGGTGAGGTTGGTGAGGATGCCGGCCGACAGGATGATCGTGACCAGCAGGAACACGATCGCGCGGCCCGACACCATCAAGGGACGATCGGGCCTGATCATCTTGACCACGAGCGCAACCAGCGACGGCAGCACGAAGGCCCAGGACACCCACATCGCAGCGTCGCGCGCAAAGCCGGCCCATTCGTTCAGCTTGATCGGAAAGGTTTTGGTCGCGGGATCGAAGAACAGCGCCGCGAGCTTGAGATCGAGCTCGGGATAGAGGCCGAAAACGACGCCGATCACGAGCCACAGCGCCAGGGCGATGAAGAGTCCGGTCCGGTTCATGGCGCGCGGTTTAGCGGAGTGGGACGGGGATGGAAACCCCATCGGAAGTACTCATCCTCCCCTGGAGGGGGAGGATCGATCGCGCGCAGCGCGAGCGAGGTGGGGTGATCTCTCAACACTGGGACTGTTCGACGCGGAGAGACCGTCACCCCACCCCGCTTCACATTTTCGCTACGCTCAATGTGAAGCGACCCTCCCCCTCCAGGGGAGGGTAAGAAAGTGTCACCGCGCATCCGGCCTTGAGTTCGACGGCAGCGGCGGAGGCGGCCGGCGCGGGGGTGACGGGATGCGCCAGGCGCCGGCGTTGCGGCCGGCGATCAGCCAGTAGACGGCGCCGGCGACGATGCCCGCACCGGTCATGATCTCCAGATGCCGACGCACGATGCCTTCAAACTGGAACGTGTCAGGGTGGAACGGGATCAGCCCGAGATAGCAGGCGAGGCCAACAAGGCCGCCACCGACGGCATAGGCCAGCGCGCTGCGGATGTAGAGCGCTTCCGTGATCGCAACGATCACCGCCGCCGGCACCAGCGCGAAACCCGAGACGAAGATGAAGCCGAAGCCGAGCAGGATGTCGATCGTGCCCTGGTCGACAGGACCCGCGCCGAGATCGGCGAACTCCGGAAACAGCAGTGCGACGACGACGATCATGCCGCCGACGAAACAGGCAGCGAGAAAGCCGAAGAAGATGACGATGAGGCGGCCGATCAGGGACATCTGGCAGCCCCTTTGAGTCCCACCGTCATTCCGGGGCGGTGCGTAGCACCGAACCCGGAATCTCGAGATTCCGGGTTCGCGCTTCGCGCGCCCCGGAATGACGAACTCAAAACATAAATGGCCGGGTCAAGCCCGGCCATGACGCGCGCGGAGACCGTGCGCATGATCAATCCGTCATCGCCATGGCGCGCAGCGCCTGTCGCTCGCGCGCGCTGAGCTTCTCCGTCTCCGACTTGAGCTGACCGCAGGCGGCGAGGATGTCGCGGCCACGCGGGGTGCGCACCGGCGAGGAATAGCCGGCGTTGAAAATATACTCGGAGAACTTTTCGATCTGGTCCCAATCCGAGCATTCGTAGGCCGTGCCGGGCCAGGGATTGAACGGGATCAGATTGATCTTGGCGTGAATGCCCTTGAGCAGCTTCACCAGCAATTTTGCATCGTCGAGCGAATCGTTGACGCCCTTGAGCATCACATATTCGAAGGTGATGCGGCGCGCGTTCGAGGCGCCGGGATAATCGCGGCAGGCCTGCAGCAGCTCCTTGATCGGATATTTGCGGTTGAGCGGCACCAGCTCGTTGCGCAGCTCGTCGCGCACGGCATGCAGCGAGATCGCCAGCATGACGCCGATCTCCTCGCCGGCGCGCACGATGTTTGGCACCACGCCCGAGGTCGACAGCGTGATGCGGCGGCGGGAGATGCCGATGCCTTCATTGTCGCCGACGATCAAGAGCGCATCGCGCACCGCGTCGAAATTGTAGAGCGGCTCGCCCATGCCCATCATCACGACATTGGTGACCCGGCGCGTGCCGTCCTCGCGATCGGCCCAATCATTGAGGCGGTCGCGCGCGACCATGATCTGGCCCACGATCTCGCCGGCAGTGAGGTTGCGCACCAGGCGTTGCGTGCCGGTGTGGCAGAAAGAACAGTTGAGCGTGCAGCCGACCTGCGAGGAGACGCAGAGAGTGCCGCGGTCGGTCTCGGGAATGTAGACGCACTCGACTTCATGGGCGCGCTCGACATTGTCGCCGCTCGGCAGACGCAGCAGCCATTTGCGGGTGCCGTCGTTGGAGATCTGCTCGGCCACGACTTCGGGCCGATCGACGGTGAAATGCTGCGCGAGCTCGGCGCGAATGCCCTTCGAGATCGAGGTCATGTCGTCGAAGCTCTGGGCGCCACGGAAATAGAGCCAGTGCCACAGTTGCTGCACGCGCATCTTGCGCTGCGCCGGCGCGACGCCGATCTCGCCGAGCCGATCGGCAAGCTCGGTGCGCGACAGGCCGATCAGCGATGGCTTCGCCGGCGGCACATAGGTTTCGAGTGGAGTTTTCTCCACCAGGATTGCGTCGCGCGGCTCGGTCGTCGGTTGCATTGATAGGCCTAATTGCTGTGGTCGTTCCGGGTCAGCTCGAAGAGCTGAACCCGGAACCTCGAGATTCCGGGTTCGATGCTCGCATCGCCCCGGAATGACGGAAGAAATCTGGAACCGGGCTTATATAGCAACCGGAACCGCCGATTGCGACCTTATCGACCGCAGCCTTAACGCCGGCAAGCTTATCGTCTGCAATCCTGGGCGATCTTGTCGAGCGCCTGGGCGAGGCCCTTCAGCGAGAAGGTGTCGGTCGTCTCCGTCCCCTTGGCCGAAACGCCCTTGACCACGAGGTCGGCGGATTTGCGCATGGCTTCGACCATCCGCTCCTCCTCGGCCGCGTTCTTGATCCAGAGGCCGTCGCCTTGCGTATACATCGCGAACGCAGCGCCGCCGACCTCGACCGAGGATTCCGAGCCCGGCTTCAGCGCGTAGCCGATCATGACCGAGACTTCGTTGTTCACCTTCTCGGCCGGCCGGGTCGAGACGAAAGCATAGGCGGGATCGCGCGGCCGGTTCGGCGGATTGGTCTTCGACGACGAGGGCTTGGCCAGCGCAAAGCAGACCTTCTTGCCGTTGGGTGTCGCCGAATAGGCGCCCCAGGTGCCGAACTGGCCAATCAACGTTGGCTCCGCGCCACCCGCAACTGCCGCGGCAGGAGCGACCGGCTTGCTCTCGGGCTTGGCCGCCGTCTTGGCGGCGGCCGCCGGGGCTGGCTTTGCAGCAGCCTTCGGCGCAGGTTGCGCCGACTGTGCCAGCGCGGAATCACTCAATCCCCACGCCGTCACGCCAATCATCAAAGCCAAAAAGAGCGCCCGCCACATGCTGGTGTGGTTCCCTCAATATTGTGACTGGAAGATGGCCCGGCGGCGATTTGTCCCCGCGCAGGGATAGCCGGGAAAGTTCAATTTGGGAAGGCAGTTAGCGGGGAAACACGGTCAGGCTTTGGACCTCGCGGCGCGCTGCTCGGCCCATTGCGTATCAGTCCAGCGGAGCAAATCCTCGGCGCCGGAACTGCGCAAATGCGCGCCGCCGTCGATCACCACCATCTCGCCATTGATGTACCCGGCGCGGTCCGAGACCAGGAAGCTGGCGAGGTCGGCAAGCTCGCTATGCTCGCCGACCCGTCCCATCGGATTGCGGGTGGTCCAGCCTTCGTCTCGGCCCTCGGGGCGGAGCTGTCCCGATGCGCCTGCAGTCGGGAACGGTCCCGGCGCGATCGCGACGGTGCGGATGCCCTTCGGGCCCCACTCGACCGCGAGGCTCTTGGTCATCGCCAGCACCGCGGATTTCGCCATCGCCGAGGGGACGGTGAAGGCGCGGCCGGTGATGGTCGAGGTCGACAGGATCGAGAGCACGACGCCATCGTGCTTGCCGTCGATCCAGCGCTTGCCGGCTGCGAGCGTGCAATACATCGCGCCATGCAGCGTCGGCGCCAGGATCGCATCGGCCGCGCGAAACGACAGATGCTCGCTCTGCGCGATGAAGGTCGCGGCCGCGTTGTTGACGAGGATGTCGAGCGGCGCCTCGCGCCAGATCGCATCCATCATCGCGTCGACGGCGGAGCCGTCGCGAACATCGCAGGCTGATGTCGTGACCTTGCCGCCGGTCTCCCTGCGCATCTCGCTCGCAGTTGCTTCGAGCCGGTCGAGCTTGCGGCCGCAGATCACGAGCTCGGCGCCGAGCGCGAGGAATCGGCGTCCCATCGCAGCACCGAGGCCCGAGCCGCCGCCGGTGACGAGGATGCGCTTTCCCTTGAGCAGACCTGTTTCAAACATCGTTTGAATCCTCGCTGTTTCCACGCACTCCGTCATCGCGAGCGCAGCGAAGCAATCCAGAATCCGTCCTGCGGAAATAGTCTGGATTGCTTCGCTTCGCTCGCAATGACGAGGATAGGCCGAACATAACGTCTAGCAAAGAATCTGGATTGTCCGGCCGCGGTAAATCCGGCAGAAACGGGCCAACCATAACTTCACCTCGAAACGCCCCAAGGTGCCGCCATGAAAGCCATCCTCTGCTCGCAATATTGCCAGCCCGACGATCTCGTGCTCGCCGATGTGCCGGATCCGGTGGCTGGTCCCGGCGAGGCCGTGATCGCGATCAAGGCGGCGGCGCTGAACTTCTTCGACATCCTGATGATTCAGGGCAAGTACCAGATCAAGCCGCCGTTCCCGTTCTCGCCCGCCGCCGAAGTTGCGGGCGTGATCGAGAGCATCGGTCCCGGCGTCACTGATCTCAAGGTCGGTGATCGCGTGGTCGCCTCCTGCGGCCACAATGGCGCGCGCGAGAAGATCGCGCTGCCGGCGGCAGGGATCGTGAAGATTCCTGATAACCTCGACTACGACCGCGCGGCCGGCATCATCATCATCTACGGCACCGCGCTGCACGCGCTGGAAGACCGCGCCAGCCCAAAGCCGGGCGAGACGCTCGCGGTGCTCGGCGCTGCCGGCGGCACCGGCCTTGCCGCCTGCGAGCTCGGCAAGCTGATGGGGCTGAAGGTGATCGCGTGCGCCTCGTCCGAGGAGAAGCTCGAATTCGCCAAGGCACACGGCGCCGAGCTGACGCTGAACTACGGCAAGGAAGATTTGAAAGAAGGCTTGAAAAAGCTCACCGGCGGCAAGGGTGTCGACATCATCTTCGATCCCGTGGGCGGTGCCTATGCGGAAGCGGCGCTGCGCTCGATCGCCTGGGAGGGCCGCTTCCTCGTCATCGGTTTCGCCGCCGGCGACATTCCCAAGATGCCGCTGAACCTCGCGCTGCTGAAGGGCTGCGATATCCGTGGCGTGTTCTGGGGCGCCTGGACCCGGCTCAACCCGGCCAAGAACCGCGCCAATCTCGAGAAGCTGGTGAAGTGGACGGCGGAAGGAAAGATCTCCTCGCATGTCGACCGCACCTTCCCGCTGGCGCAAACCGCCGACGCACTGAAGGTGCTCGCTGGACGCCAGGCCATGGGCAAGGTGATCCTGCATCCGTGAACGACTGAGGCGCGCCGATGGCGGCGGCGACTGCCGTTTCAAATCGTTTCAATGGCCGGGCTCGTCCCGGCCATTTTCGTTGTTCTCTCTTCAATCATTCGCGCTGAAATTGCGGTGCACTCCGCCGCCTCGCCCCAATCAAACCCAAATATCTCCCTGATCGCGCCAACGGCCGTCGTCTTTTGGGCTGATTCGAATTGCGATTTACGGGTTCCAGTTTGCGGGGCGCTTCTGGACAACAACAAGAAGACTGAAGCCGGGAAGGCCCTCGCGTTGCGTCAGTAATGGGGAGCATCACCATGGAGACGACGGCATCCCGTCCGTCCAGGGGGTCGAGGGCGCTCGACTCCAATCTCGTCACGCCACTTCCGTCGACCGCGTCCTACATTCGCGCGCGTGCCGAGCGCGCCGATCTTTCAAGGGACGATCCGATTCCTCTTTTCCTGTCCGACCCGCTCGGTGAGCCGGACCCGCGCGAATTTGCGCCGCAGGTGCTGCGCCCCAAAATCGTCCCGCGCGCTCTCGCCGTTCTGGCGATATCGGCGCTGGCAATCCTGGGCGCGCTGTATCAATCCGATCTGCGCGGCCTCGTCGCGGCCAGCGCGAGCGGCGCAGCGCCCGACCAGCCCGCGGCACCGGCCACTCCGCAAGTTGTGCGGCAGATCCCGCTCAAGGACTCCGCTCGCGTCACCAACACGACGCTGGCGAGCGCCGACCTGCAGAACCTGCCGGTCCCGTCGCCGCCCAGCCGTGAGGCGATCGCGACCGCCTATCAGAGTGCGTTGCAAGCCCAAACGCCTGTGCCCGTTGCCGTGATGCAGCCCGCCCCGCCTCCACCTTCGCCGGTCAAGACACTCGACGCCGAGACACTGACAGGGCTGATGACGCGCGCAAAGAACCTCCTCGGCGTTGGCGACATCGCCGCCGCGCGGCTGCTGCTCGAACGTGCCGCCAGCGCGGGCGATGCGACAGCCGCACTTCTGCTGGCGCGGACCTATGATCCAGCCGTGCTCGGCACCAGGGACACGCGCAGCGTCAATGCCGACGCGAGCGCGGCACGCGACTGGTACCAGAAGGCTGCAACTCTCGGATCGCCTGAGGCGCAGCAGCGCCTGGCTCAGCTATCGAACTAGAACTCTTCAGGGGACATCATGCGTTACGCTTTGAAAATGGCGCTTGTCGCCATCACGACGATCTGTGCCTTCGCGGCCCGCGCCGAGCAGACCGAATATGATCCGGCCAAGGTCTCCGACAGCCTGAAGGCCATCTTCCAGTTCGGCTCGAGCTCGACCAAGCAGGCGCTGAACGCCAACACCGTGACGCTGATCACCGGCACGATCGGCGGCACTTATGTTCAGTTCGGCGCCGACCTTGCCTCCGTCCTCGACGACGGCAACAAGATCCGCGTGCTGCCGATCGTCGGCCGCGGCTCGGTGCAGAGCGTCGCCGACATCCTGTTCCTGCAAGGCGTCGACCTCGGTGTCGTGCGCGCCGATACGCTCGACTACCTCGAACGCAAGGGTTTTGCCAAGGACATCAAGCGGCAGTTCACCTATGTGACCAAGCTCTACAATGAGGAGATGCAGGTGATCGCGCCGAAATCGGTGGCGACGCTGAAAGACCTCGAAGGCAAAACGGTCAGCGTCGACCTGCCGAACGGCGGCACCTTCGTCACGGCGCTGACCGTGTTCGAACGGCTCGGGATCAAGGCCAAATTCGTCTATGTCGAGCAGCGCATCGCGATGGAGAAGCTGAAGGCCGGCGAGATCGACGCCGTGATCGTCGTCGGCGGCAAGCCGTACAAGTCGGTCTCGAGTTTCAGCAATGATGGCCGCTTCCATCTCGCGAAGGTCGACTACGCAAAGCCGCTCCAGAACGACTATCTGCCGGCGACGCTGACCGCGAAGGACTATCCCAACCTGATCAAGGACGGCGAGAGCGTGGACACGATCGCGGTGCCTGCGGTGCTCGCGGCCTACAATTGGGCGCCCAACACCGAGCGCTATCGCAAGCTCGCGCTGTTCGTGGACGCCTTCTTCACGAAATTCCCGGCGCTTCAGAACCCGCCCTTCCATCCCAAATGGAAAGAGGTGTCGCTCGCGGCTCCGCTGGCGGGCTGGAGCCGATTGCCGGTGGCGCAGCAATGGCTCGACCGGCACGGCGTCGAGCCGGTGACGCAGCAGCGCTTCGAGGCATTCCTGAAACAGAGTCCCGCGGCAGCGAAAGTATCGGACGCGGACAGGGAAACGCTGTTCAAGCAATTCCAGGCGTGGGATGCGGAAAAGGCGCGGGCGGAGAAGAGATAGCGAATCTCTTCCGTCTTATTGCGCCGCTTCCGCCTCATCCACCCCGCGCTTCAGCGCGGCGCGGGCGGCGTCGCGATGATCCGACGTGATATGGCTGGCGACCATGCGAATGGCGGTGGCGAGCACCGCGGCATCATCGGTGAAGCCGAGCACCGGCATCACGTCCGGAATGAAGTCGAACGGCAGGATGAAATAGGCGATCGCGCCCAGCAGCGACGCCTGGACGTGGCGCGGCGTCTGGCGATCGAACGCGCAGTAATAGGCGGCGAGCAGATCCTCGGCGAACGGCAGGTGCGCAACGACGCGCTTCAGCTTGCGCCAGAAGCGGCGGCGCACGCTGTCACGATCTTCCGCGAGCCGATCGGCCGGCTCGAAGCCGACACTGTGTTCGGCAGCCATCTTTGCAAACTCCCGCTCAAGGCGGCGCGGCAGAAGGCCGCATCCGACGACGATCACAAGATGGGGATTTGGCGGTGGCCCGCAAGACGTCATCCCTGCGTCAGCTTGGCAATCGTGTTCATCACCGTGGCGAGCGCGATATCGAGCTTCGTCACGCCGCCGGCATCATGGGTCGACAGCACCACCTCGACCGTCTTGTAGACGTTGCGCCATTCCGGGTGGTGATCCATCTTCTCCGCGACCAGCGCCGCCCGGGTCATGAAGCCGAAGGCCTCGTTGAAATCCTTGAAGACAAAGGTTTTCCCGATGGCGTCGCGGCCCTGGAGCTCGGTCCAGCCCGGGAGGGTGCCCAGTGCCTGCTTGCGTGCATCCGCCGATAGAAGTTCAGCCATGATCGCCTCCGTTTTCAGGGGAACTTTACCCTAACACCGTGCTTACGGTGTGGGATCCAGACCGGATTTGGGCCGATCCGCTAACCATGACGGAGATGTAACCCCTCGGGGCAAGAAATTTGCTACAGTTGCGGGCGTAAATCGCCGGCCAAGATGAAACTGAGCCTGAAGCGACTGTTCGGGAGATCGATGACCGGGGAATCCAACCTGGCCGAGATGCCCTCTCCGCCTTCGCCGCGATCCGCGGCGCGGAAGACGGCACTCGTGTCCCTAGCGCTGGTGCTGGCCGTCGTCGGCGCCTTGGTGGGTGGCTATTATTTCGCAATGCGACCAGTGACGCTGAAGATCGCAGTCGGTCCCGCCAACAGCGACGACGTCAAGGTGGTGCAGACGCTGACGCAGGCCTTTGCGCAAAGCAAGGGCTCTGTGCGGCTGCGCCCGATCCAGACCGACGGCGCCACCGCCAGCGCCGATCTGCTCGCCGAAGGCAAGGCCGATCTCGCCATCGTTCGCGGCGATCTCGACGTCCCCAAAAACGCGCAAGCCGTCGCAACGCTGCGCAAGAACGTCGTGGTGATCTGGTCGGTGCCGGGCAAGGGCAAGAGGAAAGGCGCGAAGATCACTAAGATCGCGCAGCTCGCCGGCCATCGCGTCGGCGTGGTTGGCCGCACGCCGGCCAACGTCAATCTGCTCAAGGTGATCCTGCAGCAATACGGCGTCGATCCCGCCAAGGTCGACATCGTGCAATTCCCGGCGAGCGAAGTCGCCGAGGCGATCAAGGCCCAGAAGGCGGACGTCTATCTCGCGGCCGGCCCCGTCAGCAGCAAGATCACGGCGGATGCGATCGCCGCCACCGCTAAGGATGGGGGCACACCGACATTTCTCGCGATCGATTCGGCCGATGCGATTGCGCAGAACCATCCGGTCTATGAAGCCTCGGAAATTCCCGCCGGCACCTATGGCGGCTCGCCCGATCGTCCCGACGACGAGGTCAAGACCATCAGCTTCTCGCACCACATCGTGGCGCGGAAAGGCCTGTCCGAGACCACGGTTGCGGCCTTCACCCGGCAGCTCTTCGCCGTGCGCCAGCAATTGCTGACCGACTTCCCGCAGGCTGCGAAGATCGAGACGCCCGACACCGACAAGGATGCGGTCATCCCCGTCCATCCCGGCGCGGCCGCCTTCGTCGACGGCGAGGAAAAGACCTTCCTCGACAAATACAGCGATTACATCTGGTGGAGCCTGATGGCGCTCTCGGCCACGGGCTCGCTCGGCGCGTGGTTCGCGGGCTATCTGAAAAAGGACGAGCGCGACAACAACAGCCACTTACGCGAACGCCTGCTCGACATGCTGGCCGCAGCGCGCAAGAGCGAGACCGCCGACGAGCTCGACCAGATGCAGGCCGAGGCCGACGAGATCCTGCGCGACACGCTGCGCTGCTTCGATCATGGCGCCATCGAGGAAGGTGCGCTGGCCGCCTTCAATATCGCGCTCGATCAATTCCACGCCGCGGTCGCCGACCGCAAGGCGGTGCTGCTTAGCCTGCCGCAAAACCTGCAGCGCACCGGCGCGCAATTCCGGGCCGCCGGCAACGCATAAGCGCTTGTGCGCGTAATTGCCGCGTCACATTGTCTCAATATAGCGTCTGACTTCATCGTAGCGGTCGCCGCATGGCGACCGTCCCTCGCGCCAATCGAGGCTCCCCCATGAAGATCAAATTCTCCCGCCGTCGTTTCCTCACCACCGGCGCCGGTGCGCTCGGCGCGCTCGCGATGCCGCATCTGTCGCGCGCGGCCGACCGGCCGTCGGTCACCCATGGCGTGCAATCCGGCGACGTCACCGTCGACGGCGGCGTGGTGTGGGCGCGCACCGACCGGCCCGCGCAGATGCTGGTCGAGGTGGCGACGACGGATACCTTCAAGGATGCCCGCAAGCTGCCGCCGATCGCGGCGCTGCCGGAGAGCGATTTCACCGCGAAGATGCTGGTGGACAATCTGCCCGGCGGACAGGACATCTTCTATCGCGTCCGCTTCCGCGATCTCGCCCACACCGCGGTCGAAGGCGAGCCGGTGGTCGGCCGCTTCCGCACCGCGCCGGCCGACCGCCGCGACGTCAGCTTCGTCTGGGGTGGCGACGTCGCCGGCCAGGGCTGGGGCATCAATCCCGATGACGGCGGCATGGTCACCTTCGACGCCATGCGCAAGCACCGGCCGGATTTCCTGCTGCATTCCGGCGACACCATCTACGCCGACGGCGTGATCCCGTCCGAAGTGAAGCTTGCCGACGGCAAGATCTGGAAGAACGTCACCATCCCCGAGAAGGCCAAGGTCGCCGAGACGCTGGACGAGTACCGCGCCGCGCACAAATACAATTTCACCGACGACAACGTCCGCGCCTTCAACGCCGAGGTGCCGATCTTCGTGCAATGGGACGATCACGAGGTGACCAACAACTGGTCGCTGTCGAAGGACCTGCCCTCGACTTACAAGGTGCGTGACATCTCGCTGCTCGCGGCCCGCGCCGGCCGCGCCTTCCACGAGATGTATCCGATGCGCGAGAGCATCGTCGAGCCGGGCCGGGTCTATCGCAAGATCTCCTACGGCCCGCATCTCGACGTGTTCGTGCTTGACGAGCGCAGCTATCGCGGCCCGAACGGCGCCAACCTCGAGACCGAGTACGGCCCGGCCAGCTACTTCCTCGGGCCCGAGCAGATGGCCTGGCTGAAGCGTGGCCTGCTCAATTCGCGCGCGACCTGGAAGGTGATCGCCTCCGACATGCCGCTCAGCCTAATCGTCTATGATGATGCGACCAACAAGAAGGGCTCGGAGGCCTTCGCGCAAGGCGACGGCCCGGCGCGCGGCCGCGAGCTCGAGATCGCCGACATCCTGCGCTTCATCAAGATGGCGCCGATCAAGAACACGGTGTGGCTGACGGCCGACGTGCATTACGCCGCCGCGCATTACTACGATCCGAACAAGGCGCAATTCCAGGAATTCGAGCCGTTCTGGGAATTCGTCTCGGGTCCGCTGCACGCCGGCACGTTCGGTCCGAACGAGCTCGACAACACGTTCGGCCCCGAGGTGCGCTTCATCAAGGCGCCCGGCCTCGACAAGCAGAACCTGCCGCCGTCAGCAGGCATGCAGTTCTTCGGTCACGTCAAGATCGATGGTGCCTCGGGCCAGATGACGGTGACGCTGCGCGACCGCGCCGACGTCGCACTGTGGTCGACCACGCTCGATCCGAAATTCGCCTGACGCTGACACGCCGTCACGCGCCGCGGGTCTGCAACGCCGCCTCCAGCGCATCGCTGGAGCACGGCTTTTGCAGCCGCGGACGCGCGGCAAATTGCGCAGGGATACCGGTCTCCGCGCCATAGCCGGTGACGAAGACGAACGGAATCTCCAGTGCTGCGAGCCGCTCGGCGATCGCAAAGCTCTTTTCGCGGATCAGCTCGACATCGAGCAGCGCGAAGTCGGGCGCGCGCCTTGCGATCGCTTGCAGCGCCTGCGCCACCGACCCCACCGTGCGCACGCTTCCCACGCCAAAGCCGAGCAGACGATCCTCGAAGTCGATGGCGATGATCGGATCGTCCTCGACGATCAGCACATCGGCAGGCATGTCGGCTGTGCCGTCCGGGGTAACAGGTATCATGATCCTGGCTATCGAGGGCTGCATTTCTATACCGATCTGGACAGCCTCATGCCGATGCCTGCGCCCAGCGCATCCGAGGGTTCCCGGAACGAAACTCACCACAGAACAGTTTTGACGTCTGTCCACTTGTGCACACAGCCCGTGGACGGGACTGGCTAGTGTCGAGAGGAGGACAGGGAGTTTGCCATGGATGCGCGTACCAGCAAGACAAGCGAGATCGAAAGCCGCCCCGCCAACAATCTGCTGCGGCGTTTGAATGCAGCGGACTATGCGCTGATCGCGCCACATATTGCCGTCGACGACGTCAGCGCCAGTCATCTGCTCTACAATCCCGGCGACGATGTCCAGGTCGTGCACTTTCCCTGCGGGCCGTCGCTGGCGACGTTTCTCGTTCCGAATGAGGACGGCCGCGACGTCGAGACCATTCTGGTCGGCCGCGAGGGCGCGGTGGGCGGCATCGTCAGCGAGGGATTTCTGCCGGCCTATACCCGCATCTGCGTGAAATTCGGCGGCCCTTTTGCGCGCATTCACGTCGGCAAGCTGGACGCAGCCAAGGCGCGCTCGGTCTCGCTGCGCAACATCTTCGCCCGCTACGCCGACTGCATGCTGGCGCAGATTTTCCAGTCGACCGCCTGCAACGCCATCCACTCGATCGAGCAGCGCACGGCGAAATGGATCATCGCGGCGATGGAGCGCACCGGCGACGAAAGCAGCGTGCCGCTCACGCATGAGCAGCTCGCCACCTTGCTCGGTGTCGGGCGCAGCTATGCCAGCCGCGTGCTGCAATCGTTCAAGGCCGAAGGCGTGCTCGATACCCGCCGCGGCTCGATCCTGGTCCGTAATCATGACGGCCTGCGCTTGCGTGCCTGCCTCTGCAACGATGCCGTGAAAATGCACTTCGAGGAGGTGCTGCGCGGGGTCTATCCGACCGAGGAGCCGGGCCGCACTGTCCAGGGCTGATCGGGACGGCTGGCCCGGCGAACAAAGGACCGGTTTGGCCCGGGATACGCCTAAGCCCCGGGGATTCCCGGGCAAAATTCAATCAACCAACCCCGAAAGAACGCATTGTTTTTTGGCGTTTTTTCCCTATATTGCGGCGCAAACGCATAGGCTACCCGGTCGATATGGCCGGGTTTCCTTTTTGGGCGTAGCAGGCCCCGTTTTCCACGTTTCCAGCGTTGTCCGTGAAGAGGTCCCGGCTTGACCGGCGAGATCGCGCTTAACCCATTGTCCGACCGCAAAGAAGCTCACTCATGAATCTCCGCAACGTCGCCATCATCGCTCACGTCGACCACGGCAAGACGACCCTCGTCGACAAGCTCCTCCAGCAGTCCGGTACGTTCCGCGAGAACCAGAAGGTGACTGATCGCGCGATGGACTCCAACGATCTGGAGCGCGAGCGCGGCATTACCATTCTGGCCAAGGCGGCCTCGGTGCAGTGGAAGGACACCCGCATCAACATCGTCGACACGCCCGGCCACGCCGATTTCGGCGGTGAGGTCGAGCGCATCCTGAACATGGTGGACGGCGCGCTGGTGCTGGTCGATGCCGCCGAAGGCCCGCTGCCGCAGACCAAGTTCGTGGTCTCCAAGGCGCTCAAGGTCGGCCTCAAGCCGATCGTCGTCATCAACAAGGTCGACCGCCCCGACGCGCGCCCGACCGAAGTCATCAACGAGGTGTTCGACCTGTTCGCGGCGCTCGACGCCAGCGAAGAGCAGCTCGACTTCCCGATCCTCTACGGGTCGGCCAAGCAGGGCTGGATGGCCGAGAGCCCCGAGGGTCCGCAGGACAAGGGCATGGAGCCGCTGTTCGACCTGGTCCTGCGCCACGTCGCGCCGCCGAAGGTCGAGGAAGGCCCGTTCCGCATGATCGGCACCATCCTCGAGGCCAACCCCTATCTCGGCCGCATCATCACCGGCCGCATCTCGTCCGGCGTGCTCAAGCCGAACCAGCAGGTCAAGGTGCTGCATGCCGACGGCAAGCTGGTTGAAACCGGGCGCATCACCAAGATCCTGGCGTTCCGTGGTCTCGAGCGCACGCCGCTCGAGGAAGCCGAAGCCGGCGACATCGTCGCCATCGCGGGCCTGACCAAGGGCACCGTCGCCGACACCTTCTGCGATCCGACCGTCGAGGTGCCGCTGCCGGCCCAGCCGATCGATCCGCCGACCGTGTCGATGTCGTTCATCGTCAACAACTCGCCGCTCGCCGGCACCGAAGGCGACAAGGTGACGAGCCGCATGATCCGCGACCGTCTGCTGCGCGAAGCCGAGGGCAACGTCGCTCTGCGCGTCGTCGAAGCGTCGGACAAGGATGCGATGGAAGTGTCCGGCCGCGGCGAATTGCAGCTCGCAATCCTGATCGAGACCATGCGCCGCGAGGGCTTTGAGCTCTCGGTGTCGCGTCCGCGCGTCGTGTTCCAGAAGGACGAAGCCACCGGCGGCGCCATGGAGCCGATCGAGGAGGTCGTGATCGACGTCGACGAGGAGCATTCCGGCGTCGTCGTGCAGAAGATGAGCGAGCGCAAGTCCGAGCTGGTCGAGATGAAGCCGTCGGGCGGCAACCGCCTGCGCCTGGTGTTCTACGCGCCGACCCGTGGCCTGATCGGCTATCAGGGCGAACTGCTCACCGACACCCGCGGCACCGCGATCATGAACCGCCTGTTCCACGGCTATGCCCCGTACAAGGGCGAGATCCAGGGCCGCCGCAACGGCGTGCTGATCTCCAACGACCAGGGCGAGGCGGTGGCCTACGCCATGTTCAAGCTGGAAGACCGCGGCCCGATGATGATCGAGCCCGGCTGGAAGGTCTACAAGGGCATGATCGTCGGCGAGCACACCCGCGACAACGATCTCGAGATCAACGTGCTCAAGGGCAAGCAGCTCACCAACATCCGCACCACCTCGAAGGACGAAGCGGTGCGCCTGACCCCGCCGATCCGCATGACGCTGGAAAAGGCGCTCGCCTATATCGAGGATGACGAGCTCGTCGAGGTCACCCCGAAGTCGATCCGCCTGCGCAAGAAGCATCTCGATCCGAACGAGCGCAAGCGTGCGGAAAAGGCCAAGGAAGCGGTGGCGTAAGGCCGCCGTCTCGTGCCCCGGACGCAGCGCAGCACCAAAAGCGCGGTCACGCGCGTCTTCGACGCGCTATGGTGATGCGCTGCTGAGCCGGGGCCCAGACGTTCTCACCTTCCGCACATCACCCTGGGTCCCTGTGTGTGGAAAGTCTGTCATGATGGCGGTGGGCGGGAAGCCGTTGGGTCCTTGGCGCTTGACGCCGTGATCCGGCCCGGTCTCC
>NZ_JARXWB010000050.1 GCF_029892425.1 Bradyrhizobium sp. BR13661
ACCAGGCCCCACAGCGGGGCCCGCGTCAGTCCGCTGGCGCCGTCATCGGGACCGGTCGCCACCGCGCCACGCGTCAGCCACGTCACTTCAGTCTCATTCAGCCGTGCCTCGCCGAACAGCGCCTGCAGCTCGGCAAGGCCACGCTCGGCCGTTGCATGCGTTGCCGCAAGCAAATTGCCGATGGGCTCGGCCGGATCGGAGAGATGGTCGAACACGATTGTCGACGGGATCGCGCCGCCTTCGTCGATGCGCGCCACGACCGCCGCAACATCAGCGGCATGATCGAGCTTCAGCGCCGCCGCGAACCTGCCGTCACCGCCGATGATCAGCGGCCGTGCTTCCGCAGCCTCACCCAACATCACCGCACGCCAGTCGAGCCGGTACAGATGCTGCGCTTCGCTGCGCGCGGCATCGCGGATCTGCGCTTCACTCGCTTGCTTCAGCCTGAGGCCGCCGACATGGGCGACCACGCGCCCCTGCCCGTCCGCAAGCTGCAGATGCGCCAGTGCCTCGCCCTCGCCGCTGCGCTCCACCAAGGCGCGGACCCGCAGCTCACGCGCGCCGGTGGCTGCCAGCGAGACCTCGGACCATTCGAACGGCAGCAGCAGCGGCGCATCAGCGCCCTCGCCGAGATCGGCGCCGGCGACAGGATCGAAGCTCAGCACATGCAGGGCGCTGTCCAGCAGCGCCGGATGCAGGCCGTAACTGTCAGCTGACGCTCCCAGCGCCTCCGCCAGCACGGCGCGGCCGTAAACGGCATCGCCCACGCGCCAGGCCTCGCGAAGGCCCTGGAACAGCGGGCCGTAGCCATAGCCGCGCGCCGCAAGCCGCGCGTAATGACCGGTCAGATCGATCGGCTCGCCACCGACGGGCGGCCACACTTCTAGCTCGCTGTCCTGTGCTGCAACGTCTTCCGTCGCCTCGCCCAGCACGCCCTGCGCATGCAGCGTCCACGAGGTACCCTCGGGGGCATCTTCCGCGCGACTGTAGATGCTGAGGGTACGGCTATTTGCAGCACCAGCCTCAGAACCATCCACCTGAACCTGCAGCCGCACCCCGCCCTCCGCCGGCAGCACCAGCGGCGACAGCAGCGTCAGTTGCGAGACGGACGTGAGACCGACCGCACGCGCCGCCGCAAAGCCGAGCTCCAGCAGCCCCGTTCCCGGCAACAACACCGTGCCGAACACCGCGTGATCGCCGAGCCAGCCCGCCTCCGACAACGACAGCCGGCCCGTCAGCAGGAACCCGTCGCTCTCCGCCAGCGGCGTCGCCGCGCCCAGCAGCGGATGCGAGGCCTCCGACAGGCCCATGGTCGAAGCGTCCGCGCTCGGCTTCTCAGCCTCGAGCCAGTAACGCTGGCGCTGGAAGGCGTAGGTCGGCAGCGACACTACAGGTGCCTTCGCGCTGCCGCCAAGCGCCTTCGACCAGTCGACCGCGACGCAGTGAACGTGCAGCGCGCCGAGATTGCGCAACAGCTCCGACATCCCGCCGCCATCGCGACGGAGCGATCCGACGACCACGCCATGCTCGCCGCTCGCGGCGGACAGCGGCATTGCGAGGACCGGATGCGCGCTCGCTTCCACGAACACGCCGTGGCCGCTAGCGATCAGCTCGGCCAATGCGAGGTCCAGCCGCACCGTCTGCCGCAGGTTCCGGCACCAATAGGATCCATCCAGCGAGGTGCCGTCACAGCGCGTTCCCGTCACCGTCGAGATCATCGCGACTTGGCCGGCCTGTGGCGCGAGGCCTGACAGCAAGGCTTCGAGCTCCGGCAGGATCGGGTCCATCTCCGCGCTGTGCGAGGCGTAATCGACATTGACCTGCCGGCAGAACACGCCTTCCTTGCCGAGGTCGCTGACCCAGCGCTCGATCAACTCGGTCGGCCCGGAGACGACCGTCGAGCCTGGCGTATTCACAACCGCCACCGACAGTCCGGACCACTCTGCTTGCTTCAGCCGCTCTTCAACGACCGAGGCCGCAAGCTCCGTCACCGCCATGGCGCCATGACCGGTCAGGCGGCGCAACAGCTGGCTGCGCAGCGCCACGACACGGGCGCCGTCTTCGAGCGAGAGGATGCCGGCCACCACGGCGGCTGCGATCTCGCCCTGACTGTGACCGACCACCGCCGACGGCACCACGCCGAGGCTGCGCCATACGGCTGCCAGGCCGACATTCATTGCAAACAGGGCCGGCTGGATCACGTCCACCCGCTCCAGCAGACAGGCATCAATGCCCTCATCGCCGCGAAGCACTGAGGTCAGCGACCAGTCCGTGTATTTGGACAGCGCCGTCTCACAGGCCGCGATCGCTTGCGCGAACGCCGCCGATTCCGCCAGCAGGGTCCGGCCCATCGAAGGCCATTGACTGCCCTGTCCGGGGAAGACGAACACGACACGACCGCGATCGCGCGCGTCTGCGACCGACACCGCCGCATGCGGGCGGCCTTCGGCCAGCGAGCGCAGAGCTTCCACGGCTTCCGCCGCGTCGCGCGCCGACACTGACGCCCGCGACCCAAACTGCGTCCGGTGCAAGGCCGCTGTCGCCAACACGGAATGGAAGTCAGCGTCCGGATGCTGCGACAGCCATTCCCCGTAGCGAGAGGCCTGTGCACGAAGCGCGGCCTCGTCACGGCCCGACACCAGCAGCGGGATCAGGGGCGACCATGCTTCAGCTGTATCTGTAGCGCGAGCAGCAGACCGCGCCGGCGCTTCCTCGATCACCACATGCGCATTGGTCCCACTGATGCCGAACGACGACACGCCGGCGCGGCGCACATGGGCCGCCTCGCGCGGCCACGCCCGCGCCTGCTGCAGCAGCGACAGGCCACTGCCTTCCCATTCGATCTGGCTGCTCGGCTGTTCCGCATGCAGCGACTTCGGCAAAACCTCGTGCCGGAGCGCCAGCACCATCTTCATCACGCCAAGGACACCTGCAGCCGCCTGGGCATGCCCGAGGTTCGACTTTGACGACCCCAGCCACAGTGGGCGATCTTCGCGACGCGTCGGCCCAAACACGGCGGCCAAAGCACCGGCTTCAATGGGATCACCGAGGCTGGTTCCTGTGCCGTGCGCCTCCACGACGTCGATGTCATCGGGGCTCACGCCACTCGCCGACAAGGCCGCGCGGATCACGCGCTGCTGGCTCGGGCCGTTCGGCGCGGTCAGACCCTGGCTGCGTCCATCCTGGTTCACGGCTGATCCCCGGATCAGCGCCAAAATCTCGTCGCCGTCACGCTCCGCGTCCGACTGGCGCTTCAGCACCAGCACGCCGCAGCCTTCGCTCCAACCGGCACCATCGGCACCGTCGGCAAAACTCTTGCTGCGGCCGTCGGGCGCGACGGCACGCAACCGGCTGAACTCCACAAACACCGACGGCGTGCTCATCACCTGTACGCCACCGGCCAGCGCGAGATCGCACTCGCCCTGACGCAACGCCGCGCAGGCCAGATGCAGTGCGGACAGCGATGAAGAACAGGCCGTATCGATCGTCATCGCCGGGCCTTGCAGACCCAGCGCATACGAAACACGTCCTGACAGCACAGAGCTGGCCTGGCCTGTCTCCGCGTAACCGTCCATCGACTCGAGCGAGATACCGCTTTGCCTGTAATCGCTACGCATCGCGCCGAGATAGACGCCCGTGCTGGATTCATTCAGCGCGTCGGGTTGAAGGCCGGCCTTCTCCAGCGCCTCCCACACGACCTCTAGCACCAGTCGCTGCTGCGGGTCCATCGACACCGCTTCGCGCGGCGCAATCCCGAAAAAGCCCGCATCGAATTGGTCGACGTCCTGCAGGAAGCCGCCTTCACGTGCGTAGCTCTTGCCCAGCGCTTCCGGATCCGGATCGTACAGCGCGTACCTGTCCCAGCGCGCAGGGAACGGCCCGATGACGTCCCGCTCTTCCGCGAGCAGCGTCCAGTACGCTTCCGAATCTCCGACACCGCCAGGGGTGCGGCACGACATTGCGACGATCGCGATCGGCTCGTCCTTGGCGCGCGACCGCATGGGAGCGTTCCCGGCGGTCACATCGAGCTCCGGAAAGATCTGGCGCAACAGCTCCGCCGCAATCGCCTCCGCAGTCGGATAGTCGAACGCCAGCGTCGTCGGCAGCTTCATTCCCACCTGCACAGACAGGCGGTTGCGGAGCTCGACCGACATCAGCGAGTCCAGTCCAAGCCCCTTCAGCGGTGCATCCGCAGGCACAGACGAAGCACCGGGCAACGCCAAGATCGACGCAATGCTCTCCTGCACCAAAGCCACGAGACTTCCGAGGCGCTCATTCTCGGGCAGCGTGCTCAAGCGACGGCGCAACACCGATACGACCGGGCCTCGCGCGGCCGTGCGAGGACGCTCCGCGGTTGCCCGCACCTCCAAAGGCGCAGGAGACGGCGCCTCTTCAACGTGATGATCGAGAACCAGTTCATCCGCAGTTCGACGGAGCGTCACACATCCGACCGTTGCGACAGGCTGCCCTTTCTCATTCCACAACATCATCGAGGCCGATCTCTGCTCCGAGCATTCAGAGCTGCGGAGATCGAGACGTACCCTCAAGGCGCTGGCGCAGTGTGTGTGCAGCGTCACATCCGACCACGACGACGGAAGCGGCGCGCCGCCTTCGGCTGCAGTAAAACCCTCCGCAGCAAACACATGCAAGGCAGCATCAAAAAGCGTGGGGTGAATGCCGTGCTCACCGGCACGGGACCCGGCGGGCAGAGCCAATTCCGCATAGATCGTCTCCTCGCGGCGCCAGACTCCGATCAGACCTTGCAATGCCGGTCCGCAATCGACCCCTTGTGCCGTCAGTCGCGCGTAGAGATTCGAAATGTCGAGTTGGGTCGTCCCCTCAGGCGGCCAAGCGTCCGGAAGTGGCTCAGCGGATTCGTCCCGGCTTCCCGCCAGCACGCCCGTCGCATGGAGGGCGCCGCTTCCTGATCCTGCGCTTTCATCCAGACTATGGAGAGAGAAGGCGCGATGCCCCTGCGCATCGGCAGCCTGCACCTGAATCCGCAGCCGCGATCCGTTCACGGTCGAAACCATCAGCGGAGCGCGCAGCGTCAGCTTCAGCACCCGCGGACTCCCGACGGCGAGCCCCGCCGCCAGCGCCTGCGCCAACAACCCGGTCCCCGCCAAGGGGACGCGATCGAACACCTTGTGGTGCGCCGACCAGGGATGCTCCGACAACGACAATCGGTAACTGATCAACGCCGAACCGGTTAACAGGTCATACGTTGAGCTGAGATGCTGCATGGCGACCCAATCACGTCAAAAACAAGTAAGCTACAACTCATACTGGTATCTAGAAATCGCGGGCCACCAAGCGTGGACCTTCGACGCGCAGTGCTGGACTCTCAACTTCGTCCCGGCGACTCCTCCTTCACGTCAGTTGCAAGCTTCGAAGAGACCCTAAAATAAATGCCGCTCGAATTGCTCAACCGAACGGATGATGCGCTTGTCAGCGATCGGTCTTCCGAAATTGAAGACCAATCACCGCTCCAATTGGGTCACAAGGCGCATTTGGGCGTCAACAATCTCACAAGCAGGCGGAGTTTGCCGGCATTGGAGACAAACTAACACGGCGCCGAAAATGCGAATGTGACGAGGACCACACAGATCGTGTCGAGCTTGGGGTGGCCAGGTTGGTGGAACCGCAATCTTACCCTCCGCACGTCAATGCTTGCGGCCAAAGCTACAACAATTTCTGCCGCAGTCCGAACTATTTCCTACTTCCAGGGCGGTCGTCATCTCATGACCTTTTCGGCTACCAAATTCCGCCAGGATGGATTTTCCGTTTAATGGATTGCCAGTGTAATTGTACTTGTTCCCCGCGTACAGACTGGGCGAAATTGGCTCGCGCCGGTACAACAGGCCAAGCCGAGAGGAGACGAGGTGCCAGGATCCCTGTTTGCGACCAGTGATCTTCACAGCTCATTCTCGGAGAACAAGCGCATCATCGACGAAATGCGTTCGGAATCGCCTGACGACTGGCTGATCGTGGCCGGTGACGTGGACGATACGTTCAGCAAGATCGAGAAGACGCTTTCGCTGTTGCGGAGCCGCTTTGCGAAAGTCATTTGGACGCCCGGCAACCACGATTTGTGGACCCTGCGTGACGACCCCGTCCAGCTCCGCGGGGTGGCCCGCTACCAGGCCCTGATTGAGATGTGCCGGTACAGCGACATTCTGACGCCAGAGGACGAGTATGCGATCTGGCCGGACCCGAGCGGTCCCATGACAATCGTGCCGATGTTCCTGCTCTATGACTATTCCTGGCTCGCACCCGGGACGAGAACAAAAAAGGAGTCGCTGGCGTACGCGCATGAGACCGGGGTGGTCTGCGCCGACGAGGTGCTGCTGCATCCAGATCTGTATCCGGATCGGGAATCGTGGTGTCGCGCGCGGTTGGACGACACCGAGCGCCGGTTGCTCGCCCTGGGGGGCGATGTGAAGACGATCCTTGTCGGGCACTGGCCGCTCATCCGCCAGCCGACCCAAGCGCTGCGATTTCAGGAATTCGCGCAATGGTGCGGGACGACCCGCACCGCCGACTGGCATCTCCGCTTTCGTGCCAGCGTCGTTATCTATGGTCACCTGCACATCCCGAGAACAACCTATTATGATGGTGTCCGGTTTGAGGAAGTTTCGCTCGGTTATCCGCGCGAATGGAGCAGGCGCAACAAGCCGCCGATGCTCCGGAAAGTGCTGCCGGCATGATCGAAAAGCTGTTGCCTGATGGCGTCGTCGCGGTCGAAACTTTCGAGGATGTAGCGGGAGAGCAGAGCTTTCCGGGAGAAGACTTTCTCATCGCGAACGCCGTGGAAAGCCGCCGCCGTGAGTTCATCACAGCGCGACGCTGCGCCCGCGAGGCCCTCGCCAGGCTTGGGCACGCACCGGTCCCGATCCGAGCGGGCCCGAAACGCGAGCCGCTATGGCCCGCGGGCGTGGTCGGCAGCATCACCCATACCACCGGCTTTCGGGCTGCCGCCGTCGCCTCTCAAAGCGTGCTTGCGAGCATCGGTATCGATACCGAGCAGAACGCCCTTCTGCCTGACGGAGTCGAGGAAACCATCACCATCTCGCATGAGCCCGAGATGCTGACCGCATTGTCTCGCTCATCTCCAGGGATACACTGGGGCCGGCTTTTGTTCAGCGCGAAAGAGGCGGTCTACAAAGCCTGGTATCCTCTGACTGGCCGCCGGCTCGGCTTCGAAGATGCCCGTCTGACAATCGATCCGATGGGCACATTCGTAGCGACGCTGCTCGTCGATGGAACCCGAACTGACGGTGAGTCACCGCTCACCGCGTTGCGCGGACGCTTCATAGTTGCACACGGGCTCATCGCAACTGCAGTGACAGTGCCACCCAACCCCGGGGCGGCATGATCGCAGATATCGGCACCGACCATTGAACCTTGGCGCCACTACGATTGACAAAATGACAGAGCCGCAGTGTGCCCCGCGCTGCGATGATTATTTGCGCGTCACCGCTTTTGGATCCAAGCGATGACGTCGTATTGGCCACTCCCTGCCAGCAAAATGCGCATTCAGCGAAGGTGCTTTCGAGCGGCCCTTAGAGTAACGTACAGATGTTGATGGTCTTGAACCTCACATCTTACGCACTTGGTTCGCACACGTAGGCGCACGCACGCCACCGTGTTTCAATGGGCAATTTCAAATGCCCAGCTACTTCGATCGTCCAAGACGATGACGTGCATTTTTCCACCACAAAGGCGCTGTAGGGAACACGCACTGACCTCATCCCCGCAGTGAGACGTATGTCACATCAACGGCTAGCGTCTTCGACTAAGATGAAATCTCGATACCGCGAGTTTTGATTTTTCACGTGAACACTTTTGATGGTCAGGTGCAGCATGCGATTGGTCGTCATCGATAACTACGACTCGTTCACCTATAATCTCGTCCATCTGCTTGCCGAAATTTGCCATGAGCAGCCGCTCGTCGTGAAGAACGACGAGATTTCCTGGGACGAACTGAGGCGCAAGCAATTCGATGGAATTGTGATTTCGCCAGGTCCTGGACGGCCAGATCACCCAGATGATTTCGGCCTCTGCAGGGATGCCATCGAAGAAGCCGAAGTACCGTTGCTCGGTGTGTGCCTCGGTCATCAGGGCATCGCCGCGCTGTCGGGAGGCCGGGTGGTTCGCGCGCCTGCGCCGATGCACGGACGAACGTCTCTCGTTCATCATAACGACACCGGGATCTTCAAAGGGATCAAATCTCCCTTCAAAGCAGCTCGCTATCATTCACTGATCGCACAGAAGCCCCTTGCTTCCTGCCTGGAGGCGACGGCCTGGACAGAGGATGGCTTGATCATGGGGCTTGCCCATCGCGAGCGGCCGCAATGGGGCGTTCAATTCCATCCCGAGTCCATCATCACCGAGCACGGACGGAAGTTGCTGGACAATTTCTGCTCTATGATTGGTCCGTCAGAGGGTCGCGCGAACGGCCACGGCAAACCATTGAATGGCTCTTCATTGAACGGCTCCGCTCATAAATTGAACGGCTTTGCCCACAGGAAGGAGCTGGAGGTTTCCCGGAAGCGAACGTTCTGGAAGGAACTTCCGCGCGAGATCAACATGGAGGACGCGTTCACGTCGTTGTTCTCCGACTCGCCACATGCCTATTGGCTTGACAGCAGCCTCGTCGAACAAGGTCGGGCTCGCTGGTCCTATGCGGGCGACGCGTCCGGTCCGAACGCGGCCTGCCTCCAATATCGATGCACGGATCAGCGCCTTGAAATCTCCGACCGTGCCGGCACCCACACCAAGCACACCGGCATTTTCGAATACCTCGCGCGGATCGAACCCAGCCGCCCCGAGCCGGCTCCTCCGTGTCCGTTCGTCGGGGGCTATGTCGGATGGTTCGGTTATGAGCTGCGGAACGATTGCGGTTCACCGACAGATCGGCATGCAACGACGCCGGATGCGATGTTTATCTACTCGGACCGCTTCATCGCCGTCGATCATGTCGACAAGAAAACCTATGTGCTGGCGATCGACGAGCCGTCCAATGCGGAGCGGGCGAAAAAGTGGATCGATCACACCATCGCTGCGATCGAACGAATGGCCCCCTCGGCCATACCCGAGGTTCAGAACATACCGAATGAGCCGGTTAAGTTTTTCCTGGACCGGGACAAGGACACGTATCTCTCCGACATCCGTCGATGCCTGGATCTGATCGGGCAAGGCGAAACCTATCAGGTCTGCCTGACGAACGAGTTGCATTGCAACTCCGACGTAGACCCTTTGACGCTCTATCGCACCATGAGGAAGGTCAATCCCGCCCCTCATGCGGCCTTCATCAAATGGCCCGAAGGCGCCGTCCTGAGTGCCTCACCCGAGCGCTTCCTCTCGATCGATACAAATGGGAACGTCCAAACGAAACCGATCAAGGGCACGATCAAGCGCGACCAAGACCCCGTGAAAGACGATCAACTCGCCGAGCAATTGAGAACGAGCGAAAAGGATCGCGCAGAAAACGTCATGATCGTCGATCTCTTGCGAAACGATCTCTCACGAAGCTGCAGCCCCGGTAGCGTTCGCGTGCCGAAACTGTGGGATGTGGAATCCTATCGCACGGTTCACCAATTGGTCAGCACCGTGACCGGGACGCTGGAACCTTCGGCCGGCCCGGTGCAGTTGATCCGAAATGCCTTCCCAGGCGGTTCGATGACGGGCGCGCCGAAGACGCGCACGCTGCGATTCATCGACGAACTGGAAGGGCGGCCGAGAGGAGTTTATTCAGGCTCGTTGGGCTGGCTGGGCAATGATGGCGCAGTCGACCTGAGCATTGTGATAAGAACGATCGTTGCCAACAAGGGGCGTTTATCGATGGGCGTGGGAGGTGGCGTCGTCGCGGCCTCGACGCCCGAGGGAGAATTCGACGAAATGCTCCTGAAGGCGGCGGCTTCGATCAAATCCGTCGTCATCGCACTCACCGGCGGATTTAGTCCCGATCGATACGAGCTTGTCGGCGCAGACGAGGCAACCAGCTCAGCAGGAGCTCCGAACTGATGGTTTGCGAGATTTTTCGATGAGCGTGGTCTGGCTCAATGGCAGCCTTGTCGATCAGAGTGAAGCTCGCGTCCCTGTCACGGATCGGGGCTTCACGCTTGCAGACGGTCTTTTCGAGACGATCAAGGCTGTGGGCTCCATGCCGTTCTGGCTGGCCGAGCATTTCGAGAGGTTGAAGGCCGGAGCGGCCGAGATTGGTCTGGCGATCCCGTTCAGTGAGGACCGCATTTCCGACGCGGCCGATCGCTTGCTGGCTGACGCAGCGAGGGACGCTCAGAGTGCACTCCGGCTGACCGTCACGAGAGGAGCCGCGGCAAGAGGGCTTTGGCCGAAGGACGCTGCTCAGCAACAACCGACTTGCGTTTTGACGGTCGCGCCGAGTGTCGCCATGGCTCCCCAGGCCTTCGTCGTCTGTCGCTCGACATGCCGAAACGAGCGTTCGCCTCTCTCGAGGATCAAGTCACTGAGCTACGGAGACAATATTCTGGCCCGGAGGGAGGCAATCAGTCGCGGCGCCGACGACGCCATCATGCTCAACACGAAAGGGCATGTCGCGTGCGCAACTGTCGGCAATATTTTCTTCAGGATCGACGGCCGCTGGGTCACGCCGCCGGGAGAAGACGGGGTCTTGCCGGGGTTGGCGCGCAAGCGCTTCATTGCACAACTTGGAGCCGTCGAGTCGTCGGTCACCACCGACATGATCCGAAAATCCGATGCAGGTTTCGTTTGCAACAGCCTGGGGGCTTCGCTGATCAAAAGCATTGACGGGCGTAATCTGTCCGAGGATCAGACGGACATCCCTAACCAGACCGTCTATTCTCTGTAGCGTGGCCCATGCCTTGAACGATTATCAGCTTGGCGCCGGGAATCGAAGCCGCTGTATCCTCGCCGGCTTTTGGGTCGACCAGGGGATCTGCCGTCCCGTGAATCACCAATGTCGGCGCCCTCACCTTGGCCTTGATTGCTTCACACTCTTGTCAATGCTCGGAGCGGCCGCATTGTTCCCATAGCGATGGGTGTTCTGCGGGTGCGGATCTAGCCAGAGCATGCTGACGCATTCTGCTCTTTCGCTTTCGGGACGAACTGGCCCTTAAGGCGTTCGATTTCCTTCAGTGCTTCGGCAAGTTGGGCCTCACGCATGGAGAGCAGCCGACGCAGCGTGCGCACTTCCTCGTCCGTTGAATGAGAATCCATCTGCGTCTCTCCAAGGCGATAAATCTATCCCAGCACTATTCTGCGGCCTACTTCAAAAGGTTTCGGGTTGACCGGCATGCGCGTGAGGAGTCTTAATTGCAAGATCATATCTCCTCTCTCAATATTGCGCCAATGCATAGTCCCTGGATCGAGTTTCGTCCCAACCGCCCCGATGCGCAGGCACGTGTTTTATGTTTTCCCTATGCCGGTGGGAGCGCACAGGTTTACCACGCGCTGGCGCGCGGCATGCCCGAAAACGTCGAACTAGGCGCGGTTCAATTGCCGGGACGCTGGGATCGTCGGCGGGAGCCCTTGCTGACCAGGCTGAGCGACGCATCCCGGAACCTGGCCGACGAAATAGCCCGGCTGTCGCCAAAACCCTACGTCCTGTTCGGTTATAGCCTTGGCGGGCTGATTGCCTTCGAAGCGGCACGCATCGTGGCGCGCGATCCGGAGCTGCGGCAGCCACGAGCTCTGATCGTGGCTGCCGCGGAAGCACCGGCGGGGACACCGGGCCGCCCTCAACTGCATGCGCTTCCTGATGCCGAGTTCATCAAGAAGCAGATGGATCGGTATCCCGGCGGGATCTCTCCTGCCGTTCTTGCGGAACCTGATCTCATGGAGATGCTGCTGCCGATCATCAAGGCGGACATGCAGATGTTCGAAACGTACCGGTACACGCCCGAAACGCCGCTCGCCTGTCCCATTTACGCAATGGCTGGAGAGCAGGACCGCCTGTGCACGCCGTCGGCAATGGCTGGCTGGGAGAGGGAAACGAGCGGGTCGTTCTTTACCGAGACGGTCGCGGGCAATCATTTCTTCATCAACAACGCCGCCGATCGCATGCGCGCGACGATCTTGCGGGCTCTCGCCTGACGAGCCGGCGTTAGGCGACGTCCTGATTGGATGTCGCGGCAACGTCATCAACGATATCGCCCCCATCAATCGCGGGCGCGCCTGTGCGGTCGTCGCGAGCAGCTTCCTCGCGCAACTTGAAGCGCCTGATCTTGCCTGTTGCGGTCTTCGGCAGTTCCGTTCGGAATTCGATCCAGCGGGGATATTTGAAGGTCGCGAGCTGCTTGCGACAATGCTCACGCAGCGCCAGCGCCATGGCTTCGTTCGGCTTGCCGGACGGCTTGAGAACGACGAATGCCTTGGGTCTGATCAAACCATCTTCATCAGGCCATGCCGCGACCGCCGCCTCCAGCACGTCGGGATGGTTCAGCAACGCGCCCTCGACCTCGAATGGCGAGACGTAAATGCCGCCGACCTTCATCATGTCGTCTCGACGCCCGCAGTACACGTAGTAGCCGTCGGCGTCCTGCATGTATTTGTCGCCGGAACGAAGCCACTCGCCCAGGAAGGTGGAGCGCGATCGTTCGCGGTCGTTCCAATACATGATCGCGGTAGTCGGCCCACGAACCTGCAGCTCTCCCATCTCCCCCTGCGCGACCACAGCGCCGGCCTCGTCGACGAGACGGAGCGCGAAACCCGGCACGGGTTTGCCGCTGGTGCCGGGGCGTATCGCTCCCGGGCGATTGGTGAGGAATGTACTGACCATCTCCGTGGACCCGAGGCCGTCGAAGATATCGACAGCAAAGCGTTCGCGCCAAGACTGCCCGATACTGACCGGAAGCGCCTCGCCTGCGGAAAGGCAACACCGGAGCTTCACTGCTTCACGCTCTATGGGATCCGCCGCAAGGAACGCGGCGTAGAAAGTCGGCACGGCGAAGAGCACGGTCACACCATGCGTTCGCAAATGGTTTGCGACCGAGTTGGGAGTTGGGCGCTCCGACGCCAGCACCGTCGTCGCGCCGACCGAAAGCGGATGGACCATGGAATTGCCAAGGCCATAGGCGAAGAACATCTTCGATACCGAATGGACGATGTCCCCCTCGGTGAGACGAAGGACCTGAGCGCCATAGCAAGCGGCGGTGAAGCCCAAAGTCGCATGGACATGCACGGCGGCTTTCGGCGTTCCCGTCGAGCCCGACGTGTAAAGCCAGAAGCAGATCTCGTCGTTGACCGTCGGTGCGGTGTAGTCGGTTGCAGCGGCCGCCTGGAGCGTGTCCTCGAAGAGCGCGTGCCCAAAACCCTGACTGCCCGATACGATGACATGCTCAAGGTCCGGGGCTGCATCAATCAGGTGCGCGAAGAGCGGATATAGCTCCTCGGAAACGATCAGAAGGCGGGCACGGCTATCCTCCACGATGATGCGATATTCCGCTTCGCTCAGCAGCGTGTTGACGGGTATCGCGACCACGCCCGCCTTGACCGCACCGAGAAAGGACGTCGGCCAGTCGATCGTATCGGGGAGGCAGATCAGAATGCGCTGTTCGCGCTGTATGCCAAGGCCGCGCAACAGATTGCCGAATCGGGCGACCCGCTCCGCAAGCTGGCCATAAGTCCAGCTCCCACGCGAGTCGATATAGGCGGTTTTGCCGGCACGCCCTGCTTTCAGATTTCGAGTAAGGACATCTTCGGCGAAGTTGTAGAGACGCGGGATGGTCGCATCCGCGCTGCGGTCGATGTCCAGATCGGGAGTGTTCAGAATTTGAGTAATCATCATGGACCTCACTCAAGCACAGCACGGCCGGACAGCTCCGTGCGTTAGGTCACGTTTTGACTTTCCGGATACCGCGAATCTGCCGCTGCATGAGAAGCAGAGAAACGATCGCAGCTCCCATGAAGCTGAAAACGATCCAGCGGCTGCTCAAGCCGACAATGTCGTTCAACAGCGACATGTCGCCCTTCGCAGCCAGATAGGCCGCCACGCAAAAGGCAACGGCCCAGATTCCGTAAAGCACGGCCCGCGTTTGCATGCTCTTCAAGGCTGGATTGAAGAACTGGAACGATGCCGTGAGGCTGGCTGCATCGGTCAACATCCGGCCCGTACGATGCTTGGCCGCCAGCACGATTTCCGGCCAGCGATGGATCCCTTCCCTCAGGTCGGAAACAAGACCGCGCGTAAAGAATTCAGGTAGATCGGAAAGCCAATCATATTCGGGCGCGAGTTCAGAAACGACCGCGTCGACCGTCATGATGGTCTTGTAATAGATGCTCAGCTCCTGCGGCATGAGGATCTTGTGACGTCGCGCAATCGTCATGGTGCCCATCAGGAGTTCGGTGGTCAGCCGTCTGATGTCGGCGCCTCCAATGTCCAGGGCGAGCCGATACATCTGATACGCGACGAAAAACTCCTCCCGCGCCTGACGCAGGTCGGTATCCTCCGATGGGACGAGGAGTTTGAAATTTTCGACGACGGCCTGTTCGATGTTCCTCCGATACAAATGGATGAAGATCTTCGAGAGCGAGGACCGGAATTCCTTGGACAGCCGGCCGGTCGCGCCGAAATCGACAAATCCGATCCTGTGCCCGCGAAGCACGAAGACGTTCGCCGGATGGGGATCTGCGTGAAAGATGCCGTCACGGAAGATCTGGTTGTAGATCGACCAGAAGTAATTTCGTGCTATCGTTTTGAGATCCTCGGGCCGCAGGTTCAAACGACGCAGGGCTTCGGGATCCTTCGTGCGCGCTGCGTTGCCAACCTCCAGCAACGAGACGCCCGCCAGCAGCTTGGTGGCGAGAACACGTCGCGTGCAGAACTCAAAGCGGACCTCCGCGCAGGCTTGAATCGGATCATGTTTGGATCGCACCTGGACCCGAAAGGTGTTTTTTGCCTCGGTGGTGAAATCCAGCTCCTCCCTGCTCCACCTTTCGAACTCCTCCGAGAAAGAGCGAAGCGCGCTCCCTCCCAACGCATCCATGAGGCCGACGAGGTAGGAAATCATATGAAAAATGCGGAAGTCGGCCTCGAATTGTTCCTGAACGCGAGGCCTCTGCACCTTGACTGCGAGCTTTTCGCCGTCCCGTGTGGTCGCGATGTGGACCTGGGCGATCGAAGCCGTTGCGTGCGGCACTGGATCGAACGATGCAAACAGCTGCTCAGGAGGCGACCCAAGCTCGCGCAAGATCACCTCGCGGATCGCTTCGTAAGGAACAGTCGGGGTCTGGTTGAGAAGCTTCAGCAGTTCGGTGCAATATTCGTTCGGCAACAAATCGAATCGCAGTGCGAGTGCCTGTCCGATCTTCATCCACGCGCCGCCTAGATCCTCCAAAAAGAGGCGCAGACGCACTTCGGGTGGAACCGCTACTTTTGCTGGCCAAAGCTTGGGACGGATATAAAAACGCAAGGCAGCCGAGAAAATGTGGCAAAGACGGCCCGCGCCCAAAAACACGTGGCCAATGCTATCAATCAATGGCTATCACTCATCACGGTCGGATCGCGACCAACAATATTTTCTAAAGCCAACAAATAGCACGGAGCTGTCGGATTTGTACAGCCTCGGACAGACGATGGGGAGCGGGCTGGGTGACGATAGCGACACTGCGCATCACAGTTCAGCCTAGCTCCCTCACGCAACAGGGCACAAATCGGCTTGCGCGCACATGCAGCGGAACCTAGGATTGCGACAGCGATGGCCCGCCTCGCAGTTGCGCAACGGCTGCTGTTGCGGATAACGCGCGGTGGAGCCGGATGCTCGATATTTTCGGAACGATAGCACGCCTGTTCCAGCTGCTGCTTTTGCTGGCGCGGCACCAGCTTCCTGCTGCCCTGCCGTTTCGGTCCAGCCGGCATAAATCGGCGCACGCTCTGCGTACCGTGTTCGAAGGACTCGATCTGACCTTCGTCAAGCTCGGTCAGGCCCTTGCTCTTCGCTTTGACTTGCTTCCGGCGGATTACTGCCAGGAATTTCTGCAAATCACCAACGAGGTCGCGGCAGAAGACTTTCAGGCGATTCATCGAATCGTCACTGAAGACCTCGGTCGTTCTCCCGACGAGATGTTTGCGACTTTTGAACGCACCCCCTTTGCGGTCACGTCGAGCGGACAAATTCACCTGGCTACGTCTCGCGGTGGCAAGCGGCTCGCCGTGAAGATCCAGAATGCGGCCATACGAAGGAAATACAGTATCGATATCCGCCTGATGCGCTGGCTTGCCGCGCCGCTGGATTGGGCAGGCTTTTTCGGAGCCAATTCGGTCGCAACCTATGTCAATGAGTTTGAGCACGCTCTCTTTTCCGAGCTCGATCTCGCGGACGCAGCGCGCAATGCGACCGTCATGTCGGAGTTGTCCAGGGACGATGACGCCGAGTCCCGTTTCACGGTTCGAAAAGAGTATACCGCCAAGCGTATTTTGACCTGGGAGTTCGTCGACGGGATACCGGTGCGGCAGATCCTCAACGCAATCCAACAGGACGACCGGCAATACCTCGCTAGACTCGAAGGCCGGGGCTACGACCTGCGTCTCATTGCCCGGCGCATCTACTGGAGCACGCTCAACCAGATCTATCGGGACGGACTTTTCCATTCCGACCTAAGCCCCGCCGGCATCCTGGTTCTGCCCGACAACCGAATAGCCTATGTCGACTTTGCCGTCGTTGGACGGTTCACTGAGGAGCATCAGGATTCATTTCGATTTTTCATGCAATACGCGCTTCGAGAACAATTCGACGACGCAATCGACGAGCTTTTGCGATGGTTCGAAGCCGCGCCGAACAAAGACCTCTCCGGGTTTCGCCGGGATATGTCTCTCGTGCTTGAGGACTATCTGGACGGCTTTCGAAGCCCCGTTGGAAGCGTGACGTGGCTCGCCGCCAGGCATGTCGTGGTTCGCTTGATGTCAGTCGTACGACAACACGGCTTGTTCATTCCCCCTACGGTTTCGCTGTATTTGCGGGCCTTGCTAACCCGGGACGCAATCGTCTTCGAGCTCTCGCCCAACTGTGATCCGCTGCAAGACGAAGCGAAATTCATGGTGCGCGCCGCTCGCATCGACGTTGGCGAAGTCTTCAAGCAGCGGGAACTGATGGGCAGCGTGACCGAGACGTGGGGAGAGACCAAGGAGATCATCGCCAGTGTCCGCAAGTTGCTGACATCCGGCCGCTCGATCGAGGTCTCGCTCCGCATGTTGCAGGCTCGGTTGTTGCAGTATGGCATCTGGACTGCCCTGATCGGCACGATTGCATCGCTCGGATTCAGGGAGGATGCTTTCGCGAGCCTCAATACTGCACTCGGAGTTGGGCCATACTTCATTCCCGGAGCGCTGCTCTTCTGCGCCTTTATTTTCATGCTGTTGGCGCTCCGTCAGGGACGCAAACTTGCTGCAATCGAGCAATCTAATGTGATCGGACAGGAGCTGACTCAGCGCAGCCTTGGGCGTGTGCGATAGGTTTATTCAATCGGCCCAATCAAAGCCGTCCCTGGAAGTGTGACCAAAGCCACAGAAGCGCCGCGGGCAGAGTGCCAACACGATTTTCGATCCGCGCCTGCACGACTGGAGCGGATGGACAAGTTTCTAGGACATGATATCTTTTACCGATCCATATTGGAGATTGTTCATGAGCAAGGCTTCTACGGAGACCCGGCGTTCCGAGAACGCGACCTTTAGCGACAACGAACCGTGGGCGGTATCTGACGCTGATGTTGCAGCGTGGGCCGAGCGCGAGAAGAAGCGCCGGCAGGCTTGGCTTGAAGGTCCGAACGAAGACGAGAAGCAGGCCTGGGCTGATGCCGAGCGGCAGCGCCGCAAGCGCCAGTACCGTGAGGATTTGTTGGACATTGATCTTTTCGACTTCGATCTCGACGAAGGTCGGCGGTTCGCCGACCGGATGGCCGATCGAATGATGGCCGGCTTTAAGGACCGGTTGGTTGAGACACCTCTTCGCAAGCTGGGCGACCTGCTTCGCGAGGGGCGCGATTCAGAGTCGCGTTCGCGGGAACCGCTGCGCCGGCGCCGCCGGGTGCACCCCGACGATCTTGATTGAGATTGTGACTGACCGTTGTGTGCGCGGACCGCACACAACGGTCGTTGTCTGAACTGTGAAGAATTTGATGATCGGCCCGTTCAGCTATCTGGACGGGCTCTCGTTTCTTAGCACCTTTGCTGACTGAACGCCGCGCTCACGCCTTTTGAAACTGCACGCCCTTTGAAACTGAATGTGCTTTCGGCGCGAAGGACCGCGCTTTCGTCGCGTAAAACCGCTGATAGGAAGTGTGTCATAAGTCACATAAGCTTGCAGCACCCTCCGATTATTTTTAGGCGGCTTGGAGCGGCTATAAGCTCTGGCGCGGAGGACGGGTGAAGGTGCCGTTTGCCGCCGCTTGCTCGCCGTTGGGACTGAAGATGAAAGCAGTTAAATTCGCCGGCGCGGCGGTGGTGGCCGTCATCATCGTGGTCGCGCTCCTGCTGGTGATCGGGATCCCCTCGGGCTTCCTGACGTCGAAGATCGCCGCGCGCGTGGAGAGCACGACCGGCTATCGCCTCACCATCGACGGCGCGGCGAAGATCAGCCTGTGGCCGACGCTGAACATCAGCTTGAGCGACCTCACGCTGCAGAACCCCAGGGATCGCAGCGGCATCACCAAGGTGACGATCGAGCGCGTGCAGGTCGACATGACGCTGGCGAGCGCGTGGTCGGGCCGGCCCGAGATCCGCGAGATCGTCGTCACCCATCCGGTGCTGTACCAGCCGCTGCTGCGCGATCGCCTGCCCAATGCCGATGGGTCTGCAACGTCGAAGCCGCTTGCGGCCGACATGGACGGTGTGACCATCGACCGCTTCAAGATCAGCAATGGCGAAGTCGCCTTCGCCCGCATCCGCGACCGCATCGAAGGCCGCATCAGCGCCATCGATGCCGATGCCGTCATCGGCCGCGACCGCACCGTCAAGGTGACAGGCTCGGCGCGGGTCTATGATCATCCGACCAAATTCGACATCAAGGCGACGACGCCGGCATCTAGCGAGCGGCAGGCAACCCCGGTGGATTTTGCCATCGACATGCCTGACGTGCTGAAGTCGCAGCTGACCGGGCGTGCCGACATGCGCCTCAACGGCGATGTCGTGATGATCAACGGCATCAACGGCACGCTCGGCGATGGCAATTTCAACGGCTGGGCCTCGGTCGACATCGCCAGCAAGCCTTTGGTGAAGCTCGATCTCGACTTCCAGCGGCTGACGATCCCCCAGTCGCAATCCTCGCAAGATGCGGCCGGGCAGCCCTGGAGCGATGCGCCGATCGACGTCTCCGGGCTCAATTATGTCGACGCGCAGGTGCGGATCTCGGCGACCGAAGCGATCTTCGGCCAGGCCCGCCTGGCGCCACTGGCGATCGATGCCAAGCTCGCCGGCGGCGTGTTGAAGGCGGGCACCGCCAATCTCGGCGCCTATGGCGGCCAGGTCTCGGGCGAACTGATCCTGGATGCGACCTCAGGCGCGCCGAGCTTTGCGATGCATTCCGACATCGTCGGCGTGCGCGCGCTGCCGCTGTTGCAGGGTCTTGCGGATTTCGACCGGATCGACGGCAAGCTGCAGGCCAAGCTCGCGCTGCGCAGCGCCGGACGCAGCCAGCGCGCGCTGATGGCGAACATGCAGGGCACCGCCTTCGTCAGCTTCCAGGACGGCGCCATCCGCGGCATCAATATCGCGCAGATGCTCCGCTCGCTGACGACGAGCAAGCTGTCGGGCTGGCAGGACAACCAAAACTCCAACCAGAACGCCAGCCAGGATCAGAACAAGGAGCAAACCACCGACCTGACGCAGCTCTCCGCCTCGTTCCGCATCGACAAGGGCCAGGCGGTGACGACCGACTTCAATCTGATCGGACCGCTGGTGCGCATCACCGGCGCCGGCACCATCGCACTCGACACCAAGATGATGGGTTTCAGGGTCGAGCCCAAGCTGGTCATGACCACCGAAGGCCAGGGCCGCACCTCCGAGCCGGTCGGCTTCGGCATTCCCGTGATGATCTCGGGCCCATGGTCGCAGCCGCAGATCTATCCTGACATGGCCGGCATGATGGACAATCCCGATGCCGCCTATGCCAAGCTGCGCGAGATGGGCAAGGGCCTGTTCGGTCCTGACGGCGCCAAGCTCGGCGACATCCTGGGCAGCTTTGGCCTCGGCACCACCACTCAGGGCAACAATGCGGCCGGCAACACCAATCCGCAGATCCAGCTGCCGAACAACATGCCGATGCCCGGTGGCCAGCTCGGCGAGGCCATCGGCAATCTGATCCAGCAGGGGCTGTCCAACAGCCCTCTGACGAGCAGCCCTCCGTCCAGTAACCCAGGAGGCAGCATCCGCAGCCGCAGCCTCACGGGAACCTCGGCCACCCCGGCAGCGCAGGCGTCGCCCGCACCGCCGAACCAAGCCCCGAGCCAGGATCAATCGCCCCAAGCCCCATCGCCTCAGCCCCCGCCGGTCGCTCAGCAGGACAGCCAGCCGATGAACGACGTGATGCGGCAGCTCTTCAATCGGTAGGGTTTGGCTGCCGGCACTCTCCGTGCCCCGCATTGCCAAGGCCTGGACCAACAATCTGCTGCGCCCGCACGGCGCGTAAGCAACGCGTATTGCGGAATGAGGCGCGCTTGTCAGCGCGGCTTCAAGAGGTCGCGGGCGACAATCAATTTCTGAACCTCGGTCGCGCCCTCATAAATGCGTAGCGCGCGGATTTCGCGATAGAGGCTTTCGACGATCTCGCCCTTGCGCACACCGCGACCGCCGAACATCTGGACGGCCCGGTCGATGACGCGCTGCGCAGTCTCGGTGGCCGTCAGCTTCGCCATGGCAGCCTCGCGCGTCGTCGGTAGCTTCTGGACATCGCGGCGCCAGGCCGCGCGGTAGGTCAGGAGCGCGGCAGCGTCGGTATCGGTTGCCATGTCGCCGAGCGCGGCCTGGGTCAGTTGCAGGTCCCCAAGCGTCGCGCCGAACATGTGCCGGCTGCGCGCGTGCGACAGCGCTTCGTCGAGCGCGCGCCGGGAAAAGCCGAGCGCCGCGGCCGCAACCGATGCGCGGAAAATATCCAGCGTCTGCATCGCGAGCTTGAACCCCCCGCCCGGCGCGCCAAGGCGACGGCTCGCCGGGATCCGGCAATTGGTGAAGCGCAACGTCGCCAGCGGATGCGGCGCGACGACGTCGATGCGCTCGGCGATGCCGAAGCCGGGATCATCGGGAAATACGACAAAAGCGGAAATGCCGCGGGCGCCCGGCGCCTCGCCGGTTCGCGCAAACAGCGTGTAGACGTCGGCAATGCCGCCGTTGGAGATCCAGGTCTTCTCGCCGTCGATGACGTAGTCGTTGCCGTCGGCGCGCGCGGTGCAGGACATCGCCGCGACGTCCGATCCGGCCTCCTTCTCGGACAGCGCGAAGGCCGCAAGCCATTCGCCCGAACGAACCTTTGGCAGCACGGCCTTGCGCAGCTCCGCAGAACCGCCGAGCGCGATCGCGCCCGAACCGAGTCCCTGCATGGCGAAGGCGAAATCGGCCAGGCCATCGGCATAAGCGAGCGACTCGCGCGACAGGCAGATCGAACGAGAATCGATTGTCGTGGCATCGCCATCGGGAGCCGCGACCGCGCAATCGAGCAGTCCCGCCTCACCCATCGCGCGCACGAGCCTGCGGCAGGCGCCATCGATGTCGCTGTGATCGATCTCGTCGAGGGCCCCCGACTGCACGAAGCGGTCGAGTGCATCGCCAATCGCATGATGACGAGGCTCGAAAAACGGCCAGTCAAGCCATTCGCGCCGGATCACCTTTGCCACGGAGCTCATCCGATCCCACCTCGATTATTTTAAGCATAAAATATTTCGCTGGCACGTACCTTGTCAAGTTGGGTTCTGCAAGGACTTCGGCGACGAGGTCGGCTCCCTGGCGTCGATCTTGAGATTCAGTGCAAATTGGATACAAAGCCGCGCCGGTTTCGCGACGCTCGGGCTCAGCCTTGAATTTACTTTTGGCACAAACTATCTTGCTATCGACCGTGAGAGCTCTGCCAGCTCTCAACGAGCTACGAAGCCCGGGAGATTCGATTGGCACTCGCGAAAGAGTCCACGCCTGTATCAGCCAGGAATGGGGTGGATCAGGAGGCCGAGCACAGGGCTCAAACGCGCGTTTGGCTCCGGCTGCTCGCCTGCACGACCCTGATCGAAGGGGAGCTGCGGCGCCGGTTTCGCGACGAGTTCGATTTCACGATGCCCCGCTTCGATGTTCTGGCTCAGCTCGACCGCGAACCGAGCGGGCTTGTGCTGGGAGAACTGCCCAAGCGCCTGATGGTCTCGGCCGGGAACCTCACGCCGATCGTGGACCGCCTGGTCGCGGACGGATACATCACCCGCACACCGTCGAACCTCGACCGTCGCGTGCAGATCGTCTGCATGACGGTCGAAGGCCGCAAGACCTTCAGGCGAATGGCCAAGAGCCACGGCGCGTGGCTTGCCGAGCTGCTGGCGGATTTCCCCGCGGACCGGTTCGACGGCTTGATCGGCGAGCTCGACGAACTCAAGGGCGCTGTCAGGGACGCTCTGCAAAAGCCCTGAGCAGGCCCAACTGTCAACGTCGCACCTTCACTCCGGCCGCCTCGCGATCCCATGTATCCGCAGTGACGCCCGCGTCACGCAGCACGCCCTTCTTGATCTTGCCGTTCTCCGTCAGCGGCATCTGGCTCAAAATGCGCACGTAGCGCGGGATCGCGAAATAAGCGATCTGTCCTTCGCAATGCCTGACGATGTCGACAGGCTCCAGCGATTGCCCTGGTTCCAGCAGGATCGCCGCCGCAACCTCATCCTCTCCCAGTTGCGACGGCAGCGGGTAGATCGCGCAAGCGACGACCGCCGGATGGGACTGGATGGTCTGCTCGACCTCCCACGAAGATACATTCTCGCCACGTCTGCGGATCGAATCCTTCATGCGGTCGATGAAACGATAGTGTCCGTCAGGATCTCGAACCACACGATCGCCCGAGTGAAACCACAGATTTCGCCAGGCCTCGACCGTCTTCTCAGGCATGCCAAAATAGCCGGTGGCAAAAGCAAACGGCTCACGCGCCCGAAGCACGAGTTCGCCGGCCTCTCCGTCAGGAAGTGCTGAATCATTCTCGTCGACGATCTGCGCCTCGATGCCTTCGGCCAGATAGCCCATCGTGCCAGGACGATCGGACGGAATCGTGCCGGCGAACACGAAATTCGTTTCGGTCGACCCGTAGCCGTCGACCAACGGTACGCCAAAGCGTTCGCGGAACGGACCATGGATCTGCGGCGGCACGCCGCCGCCAAGCGCAACGCGAAGACGATGCGTTGAATCTTCTGCGCTCTTCGGCTGCGCCAGAAGCATCGACGCCATCGCGCCGAGCAAATAGCCGACCGTCGCATTGTGCCGTCGCGCGGCGGCCCAAAAGCCGGAGGCAGAGAATTTCGGCTCCAGCACGTAAGTGCATCCGTTCAGGAGCGCCTGATAGAACGCATTCAGCGCATTGGTGTGGAACAGGGGCAGTGTCGTGAACAGCACATCGCCTTCGCGGATTCCGAGCGCACGCGCCGAATAGATGCCCCACCAGAACAGTTGCGCCTGCGGACAGCACACTCCCTTTGCCGGCCCCGTGGTGCCTGACGTGTAGAGGATCGCAACGGTGTCGCCGGGACGCACGGCACCCGCCGGGACTGCGGCTCCAAGAGGCGGCAGCGACACCGCGGAAAGCCTGGCATCGATTGGCCCTGTGGCAGCTCCGATGATCCAACTCCGAGGCGGCAGCTCGACACCGGCCTCGACGCTGTCGATTGCGCCAGCGAACTGCGCCTCGACGACAAGAAGCGCGGGACGCGAATTGCGGAAGATGTGGGAGAGCTGGAAGCCGCGCAGGGCGGTGTTGATCGGGACTGCGATGGCGCCGAGCCAGGCACAGCCGAGATAGACCTGCAGGAACTCCGGACGGTTCGAGCACATCAGCGCAACTCGGTCGCCCGGCTTGATGCCGGCATCGACGAGCGCCTGCGCCGACGCGGCCGCCATCGCGGCGGCCTGCGCAAAGGTCCAGCGCGTCGCGCCCGCGACGAGAAGGACCCGGTCGCCATAGCGTTCGGCCTGCCGCGTGAGGATGGTGGAGAGGATCCGGTCGGACGGTGGAAACAGCTCGACCGCGCGCGCCCAAGCGGCCGGGATATTCTCCCGGCCGACCGCCTCGCTGATCTTCACCGGCGCGTCGTTCTCCGTCACGATCACGCTCCCGCCTCAGGGCAACAGCTTGTACTTGCCGTCCTCGATCTGGACCATGATGCGCGAGCGGCCGTCGACGCCATACCGATCCGCCGGCGTATAGGTGTAGACGCCCTGCGTCCCGACGACCTCCTTGGTCGTGAACAGCGCCTGACGAAGCGCGGTCCGGAATTCCGGCGAGCCGGGCTTGGCGCCTGATGCCATCGCGCGCTTGGCCGCATCGGCGAGCACCAGCCAGCCATCGAAGGAATAGGACGAGAACGAATCCGTCGGCGCCTCGCCGTTCGCCTTCTCGAAGGCCGCGCGGAAATCCAGGGCAACCTTCTGGATCGGATTGCTGGCCGGAAGCTGCTCCGCTGCGGTCACCGGTCCGGTCGGGCAGATGATGCCGTTGGCGGCCTTTCCGGCAAGACGCAGGAAATCGGCGCTGATCATGCCGTGATTGCCGTAGAGCGGCCCTTTGTAGCCGCGCTCGGACAGCGCGATCACCGGGAGCGCGCCGGGCGTTCCCGTTCCACCCAGCATGATCGCATCGGGATGCGCGGCGACGACGCGCAGCACCTGCGCTGTGACCGAAGAGTCCGAACGCGCGTAGCGCTCATTGGCGATCACCTTGATGTCGGCCGACTTGGCGGCCTGCACCAGGGAATCATAGAAGAGGTCACCTAACGCGTCGGAGAAGCCGATAAACGCGACGCTCTTCAATCCTTTGGCCTTCATGTTGTCGACAATGCCCTGCAACAGCAGCGGCGTCGGTTGCGGGGTCTGGACCACCCATGGGCCGCCATCGCCAGGCGGCACCGGCGCGATCGGCGACACCGCAATCATTGGAATCTTCATCTCGATGGCCGCCGTCGCCATCGCAAGCGTCTGCGGCGCACCGGACGTGCCGATGAGAACGTCGACCTTCTCCTGCTCCACGAGTTTGCGAGCGTTACGCGCCGACGCCGTCGGATCCGAGCCATCATCGAGCTGGATGACCCGAATCTTCTCGCCGCCGATCTCGCCGGTATAGACTTGGCCCGCTGCGATCCCCTTCGCGTTCGGAATTCCAATCGACGACACTGGCCCGCTGAGGCCAGTGACAAATCCAACGAGAATCTCGGCCTGCGCAAGCTGCGGGACGGCGAGAAGCAATGCAGTGGAGACCAGCAAGCTCTTGATCAAGTTCATGGCACCTGTCTTTCGTGAGGATTTCTTGTTCTGAATGGCAAGCGCCATGGATTCATTTCAGGTTGACGAGACCAGCGCGATGACGCGAAGCGGACTGCCGGAGCCATTCTGGATCTTCAGCGGCGAGGCCACGATGATGGCGCCGGTGGCCGGAAGCTGATCCAAATTGCACAGGCATTGCAGGCCGTAACGGCCCGCGCCGTGCAGGAAGTGATGCGCCGGATAAGGCGGATCGAAATGCCCGGCCTGCCCCGCATCCGTACCGATGGTCTCGTTGCCGAACCCAATGACGCCACGCTCCTCCACCAGCCACTTCATGACAGCCGAGTTCGGGCCCGGCGTGTGCGCGCCGTCATCCCTGAGATTGGCGTAGTCGCGCCAACCCTTCTTCGACCAGTCAGTCCGCAGCAGCACCCAGTTCCGCTCCGGGATTCGGCCATGATTTGCTTCCCAGGCCTCGACGAGTGGAACCGTCAACAGGAAATCGGGATCCTGGGCCGCCTGCGCGGTGCAATCGATGACACAGGCCGGCGCGATCATGTCCTTAGGCAGCATGGTGTCGACGGCATTGTTCGGCAGGTTCTTGCCGGTGAACCAGTGGATCGGCGCGTCAAAATGCGTGCCGGTATGTTCACCGAACGTGACATTGTTCCAGTACCAGGCCGGGCCGCGACCGTCGTATCGCGAGATTTCCTGGATGCGGACCGGCGCCGCCTGGCCGAACTCCGGCGGCAGCACGATGACCGGAAAATCCGGACTGAGCGTGAATGTCAGATCGACGACGCGCACCGCGCCGGAAGAAATCGCACCCGCCAGCTCCAGGAGTCTGTTGCTTTGCATCGTCACGTCCTCCGGCTGGGTTGAAATCCCGATTTCACCTGTCGAGCTCACGTTCGAGCGCCTTCGGATTGGCCGCGAGACGTTGCCGGATCTCTTCGGCGACATCTCCCACATAAATCTCCTCGAGCCCGCCTCTGAGTCCCGAGACGATCGCTTGCGCAATTGCGCGCGGCGCGACCTTCGGCGGCGGCACGGTCTGAAACCATTCGGTGTCGACGGGGCCGGCAAACAGATTCATCACCCTGACGCCGCCGGGCCTGAGCTCGGCGCGAAGGCAGTGCGAGAGCGACAGGCACGCGGCCTGCGAGGCCGAGTAAGCGCCAAAGGCAGGCCAGTTCGCCAGCGCATAGACCGAGAGAATGTTGACCCATGCGACACTGTTGTTGATGCCGTCGGCGCCGCGCATCCGCATGGCCGGTCCAAAGGCTTGCGCGAGGTTGATGAAGCCGAGATAGGCCTGGTCGATCTCGTCGCGTACGATGCTCGTGCCCCTGCGGTCGAGCAGTCCGCCCGGCCGCACATACTCCGTCGTATTGATGAGGATATCGACCTTGCCGCCGATGTCGGCCGCAAGATCTGTGGCCGATTTTTCGTCGGCCACGTCGAGCGTCACGATTTCGATTCCGTCTTGACTGCGCAGCAGGTTCTCGTCCGGGAACGGTCGCCACGGTTCGGCAATGCCGACGAACACCGTCTTGGCGCCCGCGGCCTTCAAAGCCGCCGCGGCTTCCTGGCCGATCACGCTGCGGCCGTTGGTCACGAGCGCGCGCCGGAATTTTGGATCGGCCGTCATTTCCCGCCACTGCTTGTCGTCTTCCATGTTGGGAGTCTCTCCCTCGGGATGGGCAAAGGCCACCGCCTGGCCGCTCTTGTCGAGTTGAAACGACATGCGGACGGCTGCGCCCTCCGCGCAGTCGGCATGGAGATGGGTCACAATCGTTGGACCGCAATCCATTTTGACGAGGCCGATCCGCCACGGCGCCCGTTCTCTGAAATAAACGTCGCTCGGCACACGCGCCGTCGTCTCGGCCAGTAGCATGCCCCGGCGCGGCGCATCGATGAAGACGAGGCCGTCCGACAGGCAAGACGGGCAGGCTTCACGCGCCGGATAAGCAAAGGAGCCGCAAGCCTTGCAGCGTTGCAGCATGAAGCGGCCTTCCGCTGCCGCCCGTGTGAACCCGTGCGACGTCCTGCTGCGAGGTCGCGGCGGCAAAGCCGGCAGCCGCGTCCGCAGCAGCGGGTTCTTGCGCCGGGGCGGCTTGATCGGCTCTATCATCGCGAAGGCCCTGCAAGGATCGCGGCGCCCGAGGCCAGACCGCGGTCATAGTTGATCATACCGAACCCCGAGGCCAAGGCGAGGCTCGCATTCCTGACCTGGGTGGGGCCTGCGGTCCCCAGAAGCTGCCGCAACCCTTCGACGAGACCGAGATAGGCGCCGGCAGCACCGGCCTGCCCAACCGAAAGCTGTCCGCCCGAGGTGTTGTGCGGAAAGTCTCCATCGATGGTGAGATCGTGCTGGCGCACGAACTCGGCCCCCTCCCCCTTCTTGCAGAAGCCGAGATCCTCGAACTGCATCATCGTGATGACGGGATAGTCGTCATAGGTCTGCACGACGTCGAGATCGTCAGGCTTCACGCCGGCCATCGCATAGAGCTCGCCGACATCCATTGCCCAGCCGCCGCGCACCTGCATCGGATCGTCGGCAAAGGCATTGTGCCGCTCGATCGTCGACAGAAGTCGCGCGAAAGGCAGCCTCAGCGAGGCCGCAGTCTCTTCGCGCATGACGAGGAACGCTTCGGCGCCGGCGCAAGGCATCACGCAATCGAACAGGTGGATCGGATCAGAAATCGGCCGGGCCGCCAGATATTGATCGAGCGTCAGCGGCGTCTTCATCAGCGCATGCGGGTTGCGCAGCGCATTCGCGCGCTGGGCGACCGCGATCCTGCCAACGTCCTCGCGCGTCACGCCAAAAGTCCGCATGTAGTTGCGCGCGATCAGCGCGAAGCTCGCATTGGCGCCACCCGCGCCATAGGGGTAGACGGCATCCTGGTTGAAGCGCGAGAAGTTCTCGAGCGTCAGCCGGAAGGAATCGACGTGGTTGGTGTCGCCTGCCACGCAGGCCACGATGTCAGCGTCATGGGCCTGAACCGCGCGCGCCGCCTTTCGCACCGCTGCGATGGCGCTGGCGCCACCGAGCGGAATTGTATCCAGCCACCGGACGCACAGACCGAAATGCTGCGTCAGCCCGACTCCGCTGTCAGTGCCCATGGTGAAGCTGGAGACGCACAGACCATCGATGTCGGAGGTCTTGATGCCGGCCTGCGCGACGAGCGCGCTGAGCGCTCGGCCGATCCACCATTGCGCGCTTTCGATGGAGTAGCGGACGTAGGGAATCGTGACGGGCGCCGCGATCACGACGCCATCATACGGTGTGCGCAAGGTATTGGTCACTGACCGCCCGCCTCGTTCATCCGCCTCAAACCACCGTCAGTTTCACGTCGATATTGCCACGCGTTGCGTTCGAATAGGGGCAGCGCTCGTGCGCGCCGGCGACGACCTCTTCGGCCACCGGCTTCTCGACACCGGGCAGATTGACTTTCAGCTCGACAGCCAGCGCATATCCAACGGGAACCGGCCCCATCGCAACCTTCGCAGTCACGGAAGGCTCGGCAGAGGGCACCACCTTCCGCGTCCGCGCGACGAGCTTGACCGCACCGAGAAAGCACGCGGCGTAGCCGGCCGCAAAGAGCTGTTCGGGATTGGTGCCCGCGCCGCCGGGGCCCCCCATCGATTTCGGCAAGGACAGCGACACCGACAAAAGACCGTCGGCGCTGGCGGCCTTGCCATCCCGACCTCCGGTCGCCGTCACTTCGGTCTCGTACAGGATCTTTTCGGGGGTCATCACGACTTGTTCTCCAAGAACAATTTGGCAGGACTAGCGGCCGTTACCGGCAAGCAACGCGCGGAAATCCGCCCGTGCCTGGGCGCTGGCCCGCTTGAAGCTGGGCCCGCGGCTTGGTTCGGTGCCATTGAGCTGCCGGAGCTGCACCCACATCTCGGCACTCTTCAGCGCCACCGCCGCGCAGTTGACCACCGGCGCGTGCCCGACCTTCAGGCCGTGCTCCTTCCCGATCAAAAGGCCTGGCAAGACGCCGGCCGGAATCACGACGTCCGCGCCGCGCTCGACCAGCGGACGTGCACAAGCGACAAAATCCTCGATCATGCGAGCTTGTGCGGCAGCGTCTCCGGCGAACGCATCGGCGAAATCCTCCGGCTTGCAGCCAAGACCGGTCACGTGGACCACGCGATCACGCAGGCCGTAACGCTCGGCTTGCTCGTAGTGCCAGACCTCGAAGACGGGATCGAGCGTCACAAGGCCAAGCCGCCGACCGAGCTGCGAGGCGGCCAGCAACGTCGCCTCGCCAGTCCCGATCACGGGAATGTCGAGCGCCGAGCGCAGCTCGTAAAGTCCGGGATCCTGGAAATGCCCCATGACAAAGGCGTCGAACCCGCCCTCCTCCGCCGCGATGCCGTTGTCGATCGCCTGGACGGCACAGCGCAGTTCGGCAAGCCGTCCGAACTCCCGGTCCGGCGGCGTGATGCCCTCGACGTGAACCGTGGTGCCTGATGCAGCGATGTTGTTGAGGTATTCCGACAGCCGCACCATGTAGGGCGCGTTGACGCTCGCATCAACGAAGCTCTGCCAGAAGATGCGCATCGTCCTTCTCCTCAAGCGGTGGTCGGAGGATCGGTCGTCGGCTGCCGATGATTATATTTCAACCATAAACTAATTCACGCGTCAAATGCGCGCGGCAGCGCCGGCGGCTGGCGCCGTCATGGCAAGCCGAGCACGGCCATTTTGTCCGGTGGACTAAGCAAAGAAACGCCGCACACTGACAAAATTGTATGCAGCAACATTTTTTTCTGACAGCCCCGTGACACGTGTTGACGGCGCCACCGGCAATACTTTAGGCTTTAAGTAATTCCTCGCCGGTCAGGGACCGGTGGCCATGACAATGATGTTGCAGGGCACCGATTTTGAGAGACTCAATCGTGTGGACAGTCGCCGCGCTCGAACAGCCGGCAGTGGCAGCATCGCCGGTCGCGCATCGCGGCCGCACCGACGGCCTTTCGTCGCCTCAGACAAGGCCCGCCCGCATTCGCCGATGGGCCCGTTGTTCGCGCGGCAAGCAACATCATGGCTGCTGACCGCCCGGCCGAGCACACTTTCTTCGGTCGCGCCCGGCATTTGGCGCCGCAGCAATGTTTTCAATCGGTTGGTTCGTCGTTCGGGCCCCCCGCGCGGCAGCATCAAAGCATTCCTATCCAGCATCAACGGAGGAGAACGCAAATGCGCAAGACTCTGAGCCTACTTGCACTTGTCACCGGCATAGTCGCGGCTCCGACTGCACAGGCCGACATCACCATCGGCTTCGTCACCTCGCTCAGCGGCAACGGATCGTCGATCGGAATCCCCTATGGGCGCGGCATCAATGCGGCCTATGAATACAAGAAGACCATCAACGGTGAAACCATTCGCCTGATCCAGCTCGACGACGGCTCGGACCCGTCGGCCGCGACCCGCAACGCGCGCAAGCTGGTGGAAGAAGAGAAGGTTGACCTGCTGATCGGAACCGCGACGGCGCCCTCGACCATCGCCATGGCAGCGGTGGCGAGCGAGCTGAAAGTGCCGATGATCGCGGTCTCGCCGATCGGCAAGCTGCCGGAAACGCCCGAGCAGTGGGTGGTGTCAGTGCCGCAGCCCGCCTCCCTGCTCGTCAAGATCGTCGCCGATCGCATGAAGCGCGATGGCATGAAGAATATCGGCTATATCGGCTTCTCCGACGCCTGGGGCGACCTCGTCTACAACGGCGCCAAGGCCGCCGAAGCGGCCGGTGACATCAAGATCCAGAGCAACGAGCGATACGCTCGCACCGACACCTCCGTCACCGCACAGATCCTGAAGGTGCTCGCCACGCGGCCGGACGCCGTGCTGGACGGCGGCTCGGGCACGCAAGGCGCGCTGCCCCTCCTCAGCCTCGCCGACCGCGGCTTCAAGGGAAACACCTACGGCACGGTGGCGCTGGTCAATCCGGACTTCGTCAATGTCGGCGGCAAGGCGGCCGACGGCATTCAGGTCTCGGCCGGTCCCGTGATCGTCGCCGAGCAGCTTCCCGACGAGCATTTTGCCAAGAAGATCGCGCTGGATTTCCGCAGCGTCTACCAGAAGACCCACAACATTCCGACCACCGACGGCTTCTCCGCCTACTCCTTCGACGCCTGGCTGATTTTCGCCAACGCCGCGGAGCGCGCGCTCAAGACCGCGAAGCCCGGAACGGCGGAATTCCACACCGCGCTGCGGGACGCGATCCTCAGCACCAAGGAGCTGCCGGGCGTCCATGCCGTCTATAACTTCAAGCCGGGTTCCGTGACCGGCGTCGACGAGCGCTCGCTCGTCGTCGTGCGCCTGACCGGCGGCGCCTGGAAGTATGCACCGTAGTCGGAAGGCGGCAGGCAGTCAGAACGGGGGAACGGCGTCTCAATGACGAGCGACATCGCAGCCATCCTTGGGATCGACGGGATCGCCACCGGCGCAGTCTATGCGCTGGTGGCGATCGGGACCGTCCTCATCTTCACGGTGACACGGGTCATCTTCATTCCCTTTGGCGACATCGCCGCGTTCACCGCGCTGACGCTGGCAGCCCTCGATGCGAAGCGCTTTCCCGGGACTGGCGCACTGGTCGTCATCCTGGCCGGCCTCGCGACCCTGATCGAGACCATGTCGCTGCTGCGGTCCGGCGAGCTTCGCTTGCTGCCACGCGCCCTTCTTTTTTATCTCGTCCTTCCGCTCGCCGTGGTCGGCCTTGCCTGGTTGACGATGCGCGCCGAGCCGCCGCTTGCCGTCAGGCTCGTGCTTGCCTTGATGCTGATCACGCCGATCGCCCCGCTGCTGGACCGGATCGTCTTCCGTCCCATCGCGGATGGAACGGTGCTGTTGCTGCTGACGGTCTCCGTCGCGCTGCATTTCGCGCTGGTCGGCCTGGGGCTCCTGTTCTTCGGACCTGAAGGTGTCAGAACCGAACCGCTGACGTCGTTCTCGACCGAGTTCGCCGGCGTGCTGGTCTCGGGCCAGACCATGCTGATCGTGATCGCAGCCCTCGTCTTCTCCGGTCTGCTCTATCTGTTCTTCGACTTCACGCTGGTCGGAAAATCGCTGCGCGCCACGGCCGTGAACCGGACCGGCTCCCGCCTGATGGGGATACGGCCCGCCCGCGCCGGCACGATCGCCTATCTGCTGGGGTCGCTGATGGCCGGCGTCTCCGGAATCCTGATCGCACCCGTCAACACCGTGTTCTACGATTCCGGCTTTCTGATCGGCCTGAAGGCCTTTGTCGGCGCCATCGTCGGCGGCATGACCAGCTATCCCGGTGCTGCGATCGGCGCCGTCGGCGTCGGCCTCCTCGAAAGCTTTGCGTCCTTCGAGAGCAGCGCGCTGAAGGACGTCATCGTATTCTCGCTGCTGATCCCGATCCTGATCTGGCGGTCCCTCGCCTCGCTTCATTCCGAGGAGGAGATCGAGGAATGACGCGCCTTCACGTTCAGCTTGCGGCGGTGGCGGCGGTGGTGTGCCTCGCGCTCGCGCCTCTGGTCCTGAGCCCCTTCAGCATCACGCTGATGAACTATATCGGCATCTACTCGCTCGTCGCCATCGGCCTTGCGCTGCTCACCGGCGTCGGCGGCATCGTATCGTTCGGACAGGCCGCGTTCGTGGGCGTCGCGGCCTATGCGACCGCCTGGGTCTCCGCGCTGAACGGATACTCCCCGTGGCTCGGCCTCGTGTTCGGCGTGGCGCTGACCTGCTGCGTCGCGGCCATCCTCGGAATCGTCACCTTGCGGCTTCAGGGCCATTTCCTCTCGCTCTCGACGGTCGCCTGGGGTCTCGCCATCGGCTTCCTGTTCGGCAATGTCGAGGGGCTCGGCCGCTTCAACGGCATCTCGTCGATCCCGCCGATCAGGATCGGATCGTTGGCGCTGGTCTCGAGCGCGCAGATCTATTTCCTGATCTGGGGCATCGTCGCCGCCGTTCTCCTGCTCGGATACAATCTGCTGGACTCCCGGCTCGGTCGCGCCATGCGCGCGCTGCGCGGCGGCAATACGCTGGTCGAGAGCCTCGGCATCAACGCCTTCCGGATCAAGCTGGTGACCTTCGTGATCGCAGCCTTTCTGGCTTCGCTGTCGGGCTGGCTCTACGCCCATATGAGCCGCTTCATCAGTCCCGGCCCGTTCGATGCCGCCATGGGCATCGAATATCTGATGATGTCGATGGTCGGCGGCGCCGGCAGCCTGCTCGGCGGTGTCGTGGGTGCCGCCGTCGTCACCCTGCTCAAGAACAGCGTGCAGGACTATCTGCCGCTGATCGCCAAGGGCGCATCCGGCCAGCTCGAGATCGTCGCGTTCTCCGCATTGTTCATCCTGTTCCTGCAATGGGCCCGCCAGGGCATCGTGCCGTTCGTTGCGCGCTATCTGCCGAAGATCAAACGCGAGCGGCCGCAGGCCGCGCCGCCGCTACCCCGCCGCCCCCAACCGACGCCGGGCGAGCTGCTTCTCAAGGTCGACGGCGCCGAGCGCCGGTTCGGCGGCTTGGTCGCGGTCAACAATGTCAGCTTCGAAGTACGGTCCGGCGAGATCCTCGCCGTCATCGGCCCGAACGGCGCCGGCAAGAGCACGATGTTCAACTGCCTGACCGGCGCGCTCCGGGTCAACAAGGGCGAGATCGTCTTTGCGGGGCGTCCCATTACGCATGACGCACAATCGCGCATCGCCAAGGCCGGCGTCGCGCGGACTTTCCAGCATGTGAAGCTGAGGCCGCGCATGAGCCTTCTGGAAAACGTGATGCTCGGCACCTATTCCCGCACGCGCTCAGGCCTGCTCGCCGGCGCCTTCCGCCTCAACCAGCGTGAAGAGGCCAGCGCGCGGCACGAGGCCCTGATGCAGCTCGAGCGCGTCGGGCTCGGCGAGAAGCCGTTCGAGCTCGCAGGCAATCTGCCGCTCGGCAATCAGCGCATCCTGGAGATCGCCCGCGCGCTCGCCGCAGACCCGGCGCTGCTGGTGCTGGACGAGCCGGCGGCGGGCCTGCGCCGCCAGGAGAAGCTGCGGCTCGCGGAGCTGCTGCGGTCACTGCGGGCGGACCACCTGACCATCCTGATCGTCGAGCATGACATGGAGTTCGTGATGTCGCTGGTCGACCGCATCGTGGTGCTCGATTTCGGCTCGAAACTCTGCGAGGGCGCGCCCGCCGCGATCCGCAGCGACGAGCGGGTGCAAGAGGCCTATCTCGGAGGCGTCGCGTGAGCGAGATGTTTTCGATGCGTGATGTGACTGTCTGCTACGACAATGTCGAAGCGGTGCGCAACGTCACGCTGGCGGTCGAGGAAGGGCAGATCGTCACCGTCATCGGTCCGAACGGCGCCGGCAAGACCACGCTCTTGATGGCCGCCATTGGGCTCCTCGCCTCCCGCGGCCGCCTCGTCTTCCAGGGCAACGACATCGGCAGAATGTCGGTCGAGGACCGCGTCGAGCGCCGGCTGTGCCTGGTGCCGGAGAAGCGCGAGCTGTTCTCCGATATGTCGGTCGCCGACAATCTGCTGCTCGGCTCCTACAGCCTGCGCGATCGCTCCGGCGTGCAGAAGACGCTGGACGAGGTCTATGATCGCTTCCCCCGCCTGAAGGAGCGGCAGCGCCAGGCCGCCGGCACCCTCTCCGGCGGCGAGCGCCAGATGCTCGCCCTCGGCCGCGCGCTGATGGCCAAGCCGAAACTCCTGATGCTGGACGAGCCGAGCCTCGGCCTCGCACCGCTGATCGTGCGCGAGATCTTTCGCACCATCGCCTCGCTGCGCGATCTCGGCGTATCGATCTTGCTGGTCGAGCAGAACGCCCGCGCCGCGCTGGAGACGGCCGACTACGGCTACGTGCTCGAGACCGGCGAGATCGTGCAGTCCGGTCCGGCCAAGGATCTCATCCACGATAAAAGGCTGATCACGGCCTATCTCGGCGGGCACTGAGACCGATTTCGATCACGCTCGGCGCGCCGCGCAACCAACACGGCGAAAACAACCCCATGCACAGTAGCCGGCGACAGCGATATCAATGACTTGATCGCCAACATACGGATTTTGCGAAATTCGCTTGCTCCGTCGGGCAAAACAGTGGCATGATGTTATCATCGCAGCTCATGGGATGGCCGGTGGCTTCAGCTGCCATCCCAAAGTCCGATATGAAGGGCCATTGTGGCGAGGCTCACATGTTTAGCACATCCTCGTCACGCAGTACCTCGGCCTATTTTGAAAGTCTGACGCGAGCCGGCCAACGAATCAAGGCGGCCGCAAGGTGGGTTGCGTTCGCGCTCATCGCCGCGCTCGTTGCTGCAAGTTTCAACGCCACGTTTGGAGATACGCAGGCCGCACGAGGCCTTTCTCAACCGGGCCTTCAGCGGATCGGTGATTACCTACGACATGAGATCGCGACCGGTAAAATTCCCGGCGCGATCCTGTTGATCCAGCAGCACGGAAAGCCGGTCTATTATGAAGAATTCGGCCTGCGCGACGTCGCAACCAAGGTACCGATGACGGATGACACCATCTTTCGGTTCTATTCGATGTCGAAGCCGATCACATCGGTTGCCGCGCTGATGCTGGTCGACGACGGCAAGCTGTCGCTCGATGACCCCGTCTCCAAATACATTCCGGCTTTTGCCGACGTAAAGGTCGGCGTGGAAAAGCCCGACGCGACTGGAAAGCCGGTGTTTACGCTGGAACCGCTCAAGCGCCCGATCACCGTACTCGATCTGATGCGACAGACTTCCGGTATCACCTACGGGTTTTACGGCGACGGCCCCGTGCAAAAACTCTATCGGCAGGCCGACCTTTACGGCGGCGATTTTGACAACGCCGAGTTCGCAGCGCGCTTGGCGGATCTGCCGCTCGCCGAGCAACCGGGCACGACGTGGACCTATAGCCATTCCGTCGATGTGCTCGGGAGGGTGATCGAGGTGGTTTCAGGACAATCACTGTTTCAGTTCGAGAAGGAGCGGCTGCTGGATCCCCTTGGCATGAGCCATACCGCGTTTTTTGTCGCGGACGAAGCGAAGCGCCCGCTAGTTGCCCAGTTCCTGCCGGATGATTTGATAGAACCGCCCATTGCCGGAATCAGGGACCCGATGGTGCCTAGACGCTGGGAATCCGGTGGTGCCGGAATGGTCGGGACGACCGGCGACTACGCGCGCTTTGTGCAGATGATCCTGAATGGCGGCACGCTTGACGGACGACGCTATCTGAAGCCGGAAACGGTGGCCTTGATGACGTCGGACCAAATCGGTCCCGGGAGCGGAATCGCGCCCGCCAATGTCTATTTTCTGGCAGTCCACGCCGGATTCGGATTGGGCGTTGCCGTGCTCACATCGCCGCAGCCGAAGAGGCCGTGGCCGCCAGGCATATATGGATGGGATGGCGTGGCCGGCGCCTTTTTCTTTGTTGACCCGAATGACGACCTGTTCGCGCTCTGCATGATGCAGTCACCATCGCAGCGCGGGCGGATCGAGACGGAGTTGGCGCCGCTGATTTTCGATGCGATGGTGAGGTAGGCTGCCAAAGCTTGATCGACTTCAGAATGTAGGATGGGTAGAGCTCTTGCGAAACCCATCGCCAGGCGGATGGAGTCAGGCAATCCTTGGTGCGATCCGATCGCGAAACAAGGTTTGATGGGTTTCGCAAGAGCTCAACCCATCCTACACACTACACACTGCCCTTAACGGATGATCTCGATTGTCGTGCTCAGCCGTCCTTGTGCCTGTATCAATTCGAAGAGGGAGCGGGCGTTATCTGGGCTCAACCTGATGCAGCCGTGGGAGACTGGTCGGCCAAGACTGTGGACTTCGTAGGTGCCGTGGATCGCGTATCCGGTGTGAAAGAAGATCGAATATGGCATGGGCGTGTAGTCGTAGAGCTTGGAATAATGCATTCGTTCGAGAGAATAGGGCGTGTAAGTTCCAACGGGCGTTCGGTAACCGGGCCGCGCGGTCGATACCGGCCAAGTAGCAAATTGGGCGCCATCCACAGTGACGCTCATGGTCTGACTCGAAAGCTGAATTCGAACGGTGATTGCTGCGAGCGCACCGTCAATCGCTGCGACTGAAAGCAGAACGCAGAGTCCGACGATCAGCGTCGTCGCAAATCGTGTAACCAAATGGATCATCGGCGTCTCGGACCATGCAAAAAACCCAACGGTCGATGGCGGCTGCCGGGCGAATTGCAACTACGCTTCCGTAATCAGGTGGCGACCTTTTCGCAGACCCGGATCGGCCACCTTTGATCTCGCTCAAGCAGGCGCACCCGGTGGATTACGGGGCCGCCTGTTTGATCTCCCTCAACAAGACCAGTCTCTCAGGCGGCTTGACTGCAACCCGCGTACAGTTCAGCTCGTAGGATGGGTTGAGCTGTTGCGAAACCCATCGCCTGACGGGCCGAGCCGTTGCCAAGCAATCCCGGCGCTATCTGATTAACAGAACGAAGTTGATGGGTTTCGCTTCGCTCTACCTATCCTACGCTGCTGACGTGATCGCGGCTCGCCCAGCTCAAGCACGAACAGGAAAAGCTAAAGCGCGACGCGGCGAAGGCTGCGGTCGCTTTGCGCACGTTAGCAACCAAGCTCGCGGCGACGCGATCTGTCGCGGCAAATACGATTTTTTAAGGCCGACCGCTCAATCTGCGACCTCAGCCCTGCGGCGATTGACGGACGAGATCATGCACCGACGGATCACTCTCAAGAGGCCTCGCTTGCCCATCTCCACCAACGGCGGCCAATCATGATGCGATGCCGGTCTCGCCAATTCCGACTGCTCGTCGCGACCGCCGCCGTTCTGTCGCTGCTGCTGCCTGCGGCAGCTTTGGCGCAGCAGGAGGTCGACTGGATCACGAAATTTCCACGCGTCCCCGTCCATGTCGCCGCCTGGCCCGGTGGCAAGAAAGTGGCCGTGAGTTTCGTGCTGTTTGTCGAGGAGTTTGGCTTTGGCCAGGGACCGGTCTACCGCCCCGACCTTGCCGGCCGGAGCCCGGATCTCGTCAACGAAAACTTCCGCCAATACTCGTTGAGTTGGGGAAACCTGCGCGTCGCCCGCCTCTTCAAGGATCTGGATGTCCCGCTCAGCTTCGCCTTGAACGCAGAATTTCCGCGCGCGCATCCGTCGGAATGGAAGGAGCTTCGCGGCCTTCAGCCAAATGCGCCGATCATCGCCCACGGCATGAACAACACCAGCCACATGCTGCCACTCGGTCGTGGCCTCGACGAGCAGAAAAACTACATCAACGACACCCTCGCGCTCATCGCGTCAACGACGGGCGTGAAATCGACCGGCTGGTCGAGCCCGAGCGTCTATGCCAATTCCGACACGATGCAGGCGGTGGTTGCCGCGGGCGTCACCTACACTATTGATGGCATGGATTCGGACATCGTATCGCAGCTCAACACGCCGAACGGGCCGCTGATGTTGTTGCCCTATCCGGTGGTGACGGTCGACATGGGACAAAATCTGTCGCGCATGAAGTCGCCGACCGAAATCGAGACATTGTGGCTCGATTACGTGCTCGAGCTCGCCGAGGAAGCGCGCGGTGATCCGGCACGCGAGGCGACCACAGTGGTGATCGGAATCCATCCCTTTGTCGTTGGCACACCCGATGGCGCGGCCGCGATGCGGCGCGTGCTGACACGGTTGAAAAGCGACGGAAGCGTCTGGTTGACCGACACGGAAACGATGCTCAAGGCCCTTTAAACTGAACTAGACCGTCCAGATTGTTAAGCCCCGCTGGAGCCGAACCGTCCGCGTCAGAATGTAGGATGGGTAGAGCTCTTGCGAAACCCATCGCCCCAACACGACGATACAGCGCCCGCATCATTCTTTAGCTCGATGCTTTGGCGGAGATAGGTTTGGGTTTCGCTTCGCTCTACCCATCCTACGAGCTGCGTATGACCAAGTACCCACAAACTTGCTTCCGCAACTTCGTGGCGGCCCTGGGAAGGCCGTATCAAGTCCGATCGCGAGCACCAGTCCACCGAGAAAAGTGAAACGAGCTGATTTGACAATCATCATGGGCGCACGCCTTGATCCGATAATTTTATGTCCATTCGGGCGGCCGAGCCTTTGATCTTCAGTAATTCCGCTTTGGCCTCATTCAATTGTTGAGCGAATTTCACTGAGATGGACATGGCTAGACGAGGGTTTGTCGACACATCCTTTGCTGACACAGCCAGCGAATAACTATTTGTCTCCGTCAAGACGGTTGAATAGACCGCAACCAGTTTGTCAATTGTCTCCGTAACGTGAAGAGACGTCGTGAGCCCACCAATGCCGGTGACGAGGCTTGTTGCGATGATTCCTACCGGCCTTGTCCAATATCTATTGGTGTCGCCTTGTAACGCGATCATGATCGTTGCAATAGTTCCAAAAAGTATCGCAGATACCGCAGACCAGTAAGAAACGTGATCCCAATAACTTATGTTTGAGTAGATGAACGTCATAGTTTCATGCGCGACCCCCAGTAGACATTCCGAGTCCAGACATGCATGAGGAGGTGGAAGCGCTTCAGGAGGAGCAAGCACCACTAACAACTGAGGCACTTGCTTCGCTGCTAACCACATCAAGGCAGCAAAAAGCACGCCGACTGTTGAGAGCCACAGCGCTGTCACAATGGTCCGATAGGTGATCGGTCCGGCCTTGATTGTTGGAGGGCGCTCCAGAGCAATCTGCGCGAGCGCTTTTGCTGGGTCTCTCTTTATCTCTTCCTCGAATTTTGCATCTACCTCCAGCCGTGTGACAAGATCCTCGATGGTCAGCTGGGGATCGAACGTGCCCAAGAATCTTCCAACGCCCCTTAGGGCTGGATGTCTTAAACTTGAGCGCGTTCGTGGCCTTTTGCCGTGCGTTGCTTCGTCGGCCATACGAGCCTCCCGATCCAGTTGCCTTGCCACTGAAGAACGAGGAGACATTTCTTGCCATTGGCACAAATCTCGCCATTGACGTAAATCAATTTTTAGCTGTGGAAGCTGATTACTTCTCGAACTGGTTGATCACGCCGCAAAGGCAGCTGGTTTCTGAGCGAATGTGTTGTGACGTCCGTAATTGATGCTGTGGACGGCTCCTCCACGGGCACGAGAGTGCCAAGGAGTGGGCGCCGTTTGAGGCTCCCACGATTCGGAGGAGCAGCCTATGCAGT
>NZ_JARXWB010000051.1 GCF_029892425.1 Bradyrhizobium sp. BR13661
GTCGCCAGGAAGCTTCTAACCGTGCTCAACGCAATGATGCGCGACCGAAAACCTTATATGATCGCCCCATCGACATAACAGTTGCCGGCTCTGCGAAGCAGCGTAAGAACGCTGCAGCGCGTCCGGGACACGAGAGCTCGCATTTCGTCTCAAATTGCAACCCGCGCGTGCAAGAAGTCTTGATCGGCGGTGATCTAGAGGTGATGGCCCGCCTTGAACGCGGCCTCCGGCGACAGCGACTAACCTCTAGAGTGCATCAGGATCAGCGGAACGTGATCGAGCTTCCCCCTTGTAAAGTACCAAAATGGTGCTTTAGTGCTTTCCATGAGCCCGTCGCCCCGAAACGCGCCATCGGCGCTTCGCTACAGGCTTGCCCCTGACCCGGCCGCCAAGGCTGCGATGGAGGCGACGTTCAAGGCCTATGACCGCATGATGGAGATCCTCGATGAGGTCGCGCGGACCCACAATGTGGGCTCCAACGTCGTGCTGCTGCACGCCCATGCCTATGAGCCGATCCGGAAAGAGACCGCGCTGCCGTCGCGGCTGGTGACGCTGGGCCTGCGTGACCGCGCCGATTATCGCGCGGCGCAGGGCCGCCGCCTGCCGCTCGACGACAAGCTCGCCAAGATCAAGGGCCCGGCCACCATTTCGATTTCGACCGTGCAGGGGCGCTTCAGCGTGCCCTTCGATTATGCCGGCTACGCGGAGGGCTGGGGGCAGAGCGTGCCCGCGCACCTGATCCGCACCGACGACGGTTTCGAGGTTCACTACGGCGTCACGCCGAACAGTCTGCCAGAGGAGGAGAACGCCATGGATACCATCGCAGCCGCTCCCGAAAACTTCCTGTCCCGGGTCGGACGTCTGATCGCCGGCATCGCCTATGACGCGATCGAGCAGGCAGAGGGCAACAACAAGCTGAAAGTGGTTGGCCAGGCCATCCGCGAGATCGAGCGCGCGGAGAGCGAGGCGCGCGATGGGCTCGCGGCTGCGCGCGCCGAGGAATACCGCCTCAATGCGCGCCGCACCGAGATTGAACGCGAGATGACCGATCTCGCCGCCAAGATCGAAGGCGCGATCACGGATAGCCGCGACGATCTCGCTCGCGCCGGCATCGCGCGGCAGATGGATCTGGAAGCGCAGTTCGAGGTGCTCTCCCGCGCCATCGACGAGAACAACGAGAAGATCGAGCAATGCGTGACCTCGTTGCGCGCGGTGCTCTCAGCACTCCAGGATGCCGAGCAGCGACGCATCGATCTCGAAAAGAGCGAGGCGGAAGCAAGCCATCAGGCCTCGCATTCGCCCCGCAAGCGCGGCGGCACGTCCGCTGCGGCGAAGGCACTGCGTGCGGGCAGGGCGGTGGCGCGCGCCACCGGCGTCCCGCCGGGCATCCCGTATTCGAGCGACATCGACGAGCTCAGCGCGTTGCATCGCAACAAGGAGATTGCGGCAAGGCTCGCGCGGTTGAAGTCGCGCTCCTGAGGTTCGTGTCATGAGCGCATTGCTCGAACACGTCATGTCGCCCGAGGTCAGGCCGTTCGCGATCGCGGCGGCCATGATCCTCATCGTCGGCACGCTCGAAGTGGTCACCATGCTGGTCGGGGCCTCGCTCAGCGAGATGCTCGGCACCAGCATCGATTTCAGCCATCCCAGCGACAATGGCGTCATCAACGCCATCTCCTGGATCAATGTCGGCGGCGTGCCGCTGCTGATCTTCCTGCTGCTGGCGCTCGGCGCCTTCTCGATCACCGGCTTCCTGATCCAGGACGTCGCGCGGATGGTGGCCGGTCCCTTGCCGGCATCAATCGCATCGCTTGCGGCGGTGGTCGTCTCGGTCCCGCTGGTCCGCGGCGCGAGCCGGAGCATCGCGCGGATCATTCCGAAGGACGAAAGCTACGCCATCGGCCTCGGCGATCTCGTCGGCCGCGTCGGCGAGGTCGTGGTCGGCCCGCTCGACCAGGGTCCGCCCGGCCGCGTCAGCGTCGCCGATATCCACGGCAACCGCCACTTCGTGCTGGCGGTCGCAGCGCCGTCATCCGCGCCGCTGCCGCAGGGGACCCTGGTGCTCCTGGTCGATCGCGTCGACACCCGTTTCGTGGCGGTCAGGGCCGACGATGAACTGAAACCGACCAAACCCACTCTAAGCAGCAGCTAAAGTCATTATCGGAGAAAGTCATGTTCGACATCGCAGTCCCGGCCATGATCGGCGTCGCGCTGATCGTCGTTTTGGGGATCATCTTCACCATTCTCTACAAGCGCGCCACCCGCGACGAGGCCTTCGTGCGCACCGGCCTCGGCGGCAAGAAAGTCGTGCTCGACGGCGGCGCCATGATCCTGCCGATCTTCCACTCCTATGCCAGCGTCAATTTGAAGACGCTACGACTGACCGTCGAGCGCAAGGAGCGGGAATCGCTCATCACCAAGGATCGCTTGCGCGTCGATATCGTTGCGGAGTTCTATGTGCGTGTCCGCCCCGACGATGAGAGCATTGCGCTTGCGAGCCAGACGCTGGGTGCACTGACCAACGATGCCGAAGCGCTGCGTAACCAGGTCGAGGCCAAATTCGTCGATGGTCTGCGGTCGGTGGCGGCCACCATGTCCATTCTGGAGCTGCAGGAAAAACGCAGCGATTTCGTCAAGCACGTGCAAGCGACCGTCGAGTCCGACGTGAAATCCAACGGGCTCGAGCTTGAATCCGTGTCGCTCACGAAGCTCGACCAGACCGACGTCAAGTTCTTCAACCCCGAGAACTTCTTCGATGCCGAAGGTCTGACCCAGCTGAAAACCGTCACAGAGACCCGCCGGCGCGACCGCAACTCGATCGTGCGCGACAACGAGGTGGCGATCGCGCAGAAGGATCTCGAGGCGCGGCAGCAGACCCTGACGATCGAGCGGACCAAGAAGGAGGCGGAGCTGTCGCAGGAGCGCGACATCGCCAACAAGACCGCGAGCACCCGCGCCGAGGTCGCAACCGCCACGCAGACGGCGCGTCTGACCGAAGAGAATGCCCGCATCGACACCGACAGGGCGGTCGCCGAGAAAGAGGCCGGCGCCAAGCAGGTCAAGGAAACCGCGGTGATCGAATCCGACCTGGCGATTAACAAGCGCAAGACCGACGCCCAGCGCGAGATCCAGATCGCGACGCAGGAGAACGAGATCCAGATCGCATCCAAGAGCAAGCAGACCTCGGAGGCCGTGGCCCAAGCCAAGACCGCCGAAGCGGTCGCCGTCTCGGCGGAGGAAAAGGTCGTGACCGCACGCGCGGTCGAGGTCGCCGATCGCGCGCGTCTTACCCAGGTGCTCGCCGCCCGCACGGAAGCCGAGCGCAAGTCGACCGAGCTGATCGTCGCGGCCGAAGCCGAAAAGAAGGCGTCGCTCGACCGCGCCGAGGCCGTCAAGACGTTGGCCACCGCCGAAGCCGAGTCCAACAAGATCAAGGCAGTCGGCGTCAGGAACATCGGTGAGGCCGAAGCCGCCGTCATCACCCTGAAGAACGAGGCGCAGAATAAGCTCGGCGCCAACGTCATCGATTTCGAGATCGCCAAGAAGCGGATCGAAACCATGCCCCTGGCGCTGGCCGAGATGGTCAGACCGATCGGCAATCTCAAGGACGTTCGCATCCTGCACACCGGCGGCGCCTTCGGCGGCAACGGCACCGGGGGAGGCAATGTCGGCTTCGGCGAAGGCCTCGCCGGCGAACTGCTCAAGGTGCACGCGCTGCGTCCGATGATCGACGAGATCCTGCGCCAGAGCGGTTTCGCGCCGGGCGACGATCCCGTCAAGGCACTGGTCGGCGCCGTGACCGGCAAGGCCAACGGGGCCGCAGCCGCGCCGGCGGCCGTACCTGCGCCGGAGAAAACAAACACTGCCGATCTATGAATGCCGGTTCATTGCTGCGGAGAATTCGAATCGATATGACGGATCTCGTTGCGCGTCTCGCGTCGCGCAACGCTCCGGAGTGCAGATCGATCGTGTGTTGAACCTTTCGATCGCACCCCGGACTGATCTTGAGAGGCAACGCCATTGGTTGCTGCGGCGCCTGCGCCGATCGACGTCAGGGGCCGAGGGCTGATTTCGATCGGGGATTTCACATGAAGTATTTTCTGTCTGGACTGATTGCCTTGGGCCTGTCCCTGGCTGCCTCGGCGTCCTTTGCCGCCGATGCCCGCAACGTCACCGTGGTCAACGAGACCGGCTACGCCATCAAGTTCCTGGGCTTCAATGCCCCTGACGATGGCCTGGACGAATGGGATAACGAGCTCGACAAGGTGTTGGCGAACCAGGCGAGCACCTATGTCGAGTTCGACGACGACGACGAGGGATGCGTCTGGAACATTCGCGTCGACTGGGAGAACTACAACGAATCCGTTCTGTGGAAGAACGTCAATCTCTGCAAGTTCACCGCACTGCGGCTGCGTTATGACTCCGGCACCAAGACCACGTCTTTCGTCGCCGAGTAATCGTCTCGGATGATCAGGAGGAGGGCCCCGCCACGCTCCAGAGGCCCTTCCTCGATGCTTTGCGAACGATGGCGAATTCGTCCTTTGCAAGCGCAACCGGCTTTGTTATACGCAGCCGCGCGCGAACGACGGGTTCGCCTTTTCCTCGGTAGCTCAGCGGTAGAGCATCCGACTGTTAATCGGATGGTCGCTGGTTCGAATCCAGCCCGGGGAGCCAAATTCCGCTTTATTTTCAATTATTTACAAGCGCACATTGATGTGACGCGCGATCTTGCTCGTTCGATGTTGCAGCTTCGCTGCGCCGGAATCCCGTACAGAATCGCGTTCAAGCGGATGTGTACGGCCCAGGCGCCCATCGCGACGCAGGCGGCACCAAATCGACTTAATTGAAATCGAGCCTGAGGGGGCCGGACTCTTACGGAGCTGATTCCCATGCCCGACGACCAGATCGGCCGTGCCCATCAGGCCCCCTCGATTCTGCCGGCTAATATTCCTGAATTGAGCGACGATGAGTGTCTCGCCTGTCTCGCCCGCGCGGTCGAGACTCCCGAATCCGCGCGGCTGGACGAAGTGGCGGCGCTGATCGGGCGCCTGGCGGTCGCGATCGAATAGGCGATCTCGACGCCAATACCTGCGTTGCGCAGCCGTCGGCTGACCGGCCAACGGACGTGTTGCGTTTTTTCGGAGCCTGTTCCAAAGATGCCGCCAACTCATCTTACGCGGCTTGGTCCGCCTTGCAGGGTCCGTAAATGTCCGGTTTCTCGACCGCGCGCCAAAAAATGGTCGATGGCCAGGTGCGCACCAATGACGTCACTGATCGCCGCATTCTCGATGCCATGCTCACGGTTCCCCGCGAGGCCTTCGTGCCGGCGAGCCGGCAGGCGCTGGCCTATCTCGACATCGATCTCGACGTCAGCGAGGGTGGCGCCAAGCGCTTCCTGATCAAGCCGCAGCTGACCGGCAAGCTGCTCCAGGCCGCCGAGATCGGCGAAGGCGACAATGTGCTGGTCGTCGGCTGCGCGACTGGCTACCTCGCCGCGCTGACTGCGAAACTCGCGCGCCAGGTCACGGCAACGGAATGCGATTCGGCGCTCGCCGCCAAAGCCAGGGACGCGTTCGCTGCGATGGGGCTCGCCAACGTCAGCTGCAAGGCGGCCGCCTGTGCCGAGGGCGATCCGGCTGCCGCTCCCTATGATGTGATCATCCTCAACGGCGCCACTGAGGTGACGCCGGATGGCCTGTTAGGCCAGCTCAAGGAGGGCGGGCGGCTGTTGGGCGTCGCGGCCGAATCGCGGCCGTCGCGGGCCGTGAGTGTGACCCGCACGCACGGCGAATTCGGTCATCGGCCGTTGTTCGATGCGGCCGCCCCGGTGCTTCCCGGGCTGGAACGGGCCGCCGCCTTCGTCTTCTGACGGCCCAAACCCTGTTAAAATCCCGTTCTGAATCAGAAGTGTGGCCGGGATGCTGCACGTGAAGAGTTTCCACTGAGAACGCCTCGGAGGTAGTTCCGTCGCGCTTGACCGCGTCCTATGTTGCTGCGGGGCAACGACTCCACTCGGATACGGTAACCAGGCTCGCGGGCACGAGCCTGACGTGAGAATGAACGGATTTTCAGGGATGCATGGGGTGAAGCTCTTCACCGGAGCTGCGGTTTCGGTCCTCCTGGCGGCAATCGCCGGGCCGACGCCTGCATTGGCGGATACGATCGAGGCTGCGCTGGTGCGCGCCTATCAGAACAATCCGCAGCTCAACGCACAGCGCGCCCAAGTGCGCTCGACCGACGAAGGTGTGCCGCAAGCGTTGTCGGGCTATCGCCCCACGGCCAAGGTGACTCTCGGCACCGGGTACAATTATCAGGACGTCCAGGCGGCACAGAAGGGTGCGATCGTCACTCTTCCCCTTCAGCCCAACAGCGCGAGCCTGACCGTCAACCAGACCCTCTACAACGGCAACCAGACCGCCAACAAGACGCGCGCGGCGGAGAGCCAGGTTTCCGGTCAGCGTGAAGCGCTGCGCAGCGTCGAGCAGGCCGTGCTGCTTCTCGCTGCCACGACTTACATGGATTATCTGCGCGACGCTGCCACGCTCGAGGTCCAGCGGAGCAACGTACGTGTGCTCGAACAAACGCTGAAACAGACCCGCGATCGCTTCAACGTCGGCGAAGTGACACGCACCGACGTCGCGCAATCCGAAGCGCAGCTGGCTGCTGGCAAGACGCAGGCACTCACCGCCGAAGCGACTCTCACGACGACGCGCGCCAAGTTCCGCCAAGTCATTGGCAACGAGCCCGTGAACCTCGCGCCTGGCTCGCCCGTCGACCGGTTTCTGCCGGCAACGCTCGCTGCGGCTGTCGACCTGTGTCTGGTTGAGTATCCCGACATCACGGCCGCGCTCTATGGCGTCGACGTCAACTATCTGCAGGTCAAGATTAATGAAGGCGCGCTGCTGCCGACGGTCGCGGTCCAGGCTACTGTCAGCACGGCCTACCAGCAGAGCCTGAGTGCCTTTCGACAGAATACCGCGTCTGCCATCGCGACGGCCACGGTGCCGATCTATCAGGGCGGCGTTGAATATTCGCTGATCCGCCAGTCCAAGGAAAACCTGGCGCAGCAGCGCCTCAATGTCGAAAAAACACGGGACCAGATTCGCGCGAACGTTGTTCAGTGGTGGGGCAATTTGCAGGCCGGCAAGGCGCAGGTGCAGTCCGCACAAGCGCAGGTCACGGCCTCCGAGATCGCGCTGAACGGCGTGCGCGAAGAGGCCAAGGCCGGACAGCGCACGACGCTCGACGTGCTCAATGCGCAGCAGGCGCTGGTCAATGCGCGCGTCGCGCTCGTCAACGCGCAGCACGACCGGGTCGTGGCATCGTACAACGTTCTCAACTACGTCGGCCGTCTCGCACCGCAGGTGCTCGGCCTCAACACCAACGTCTACGATCCGAGCGTGCACTACCAGCAGGTCCGCGACAGCTGGGCCGGCGTGCGCACGCCTGACGGACGCTGATTGCCGTAGTTTCTCCGGTCGGCCTCGCAAACAGACGAAGCCGACCGGTGCTTTGCTTGCAATCGTCAAAATCCCTGACATAGCCTTGACTGGAAGCTGCGGGTCGATTCGCTCCGCATTCGATGTTGCATGCGTGATGCTTGGGTGACGGGGCAGGGGCGCATCGCCTCGCGTCGAGCGGTGATCTGGGGACAAGTCTGGCTGTCGCGACGAAAATGTCGGGGCACACGTCCGGAACCGGCCAATCCCGTCGTGCTTGGTGTAAAACAACGCATGCGAGGGCGTTGATGATGTGGAGTCGGAGATGACGCAGCCTGCAAAGGTCACAGAACCCTCCATGGAGGAGATTCTGGCCTCGATCCGGCGCATCATTGCCGACGACGAGGCCAAGCCGCCGCCGGCCGAGGCCGCGAAGCCCGCACCGGCGCCTGCACCAAAGCCGCAGCCCATGGCCGACATTCCTCCGTCCAAAGTCGCGCCAGCAAAGCCTGCCGCCGAAAAGCCTGCGCCTCCGCCTGCTGCGAAGCCCGCTCCGCCGCCGCCCCCCGCACCTGCGGCCGATGCCGGCCCCAACAGCCAGGACGACATCGACGCGCTGCTGGCGGGGCTCGACACGGCGACGGCTGCGCCCGAAATTCGTGCTCCGGAACCCGAGCCTGAGCCCGAACCCGACGTGCTTGAGCTCACCGACGAGATGGCGATGGAGCCAGAGCCGACCCCGGCGCCGCCACCGCCGAGCTTCCGCAAGGTCGAGCCGCGCGACGACCTCGAATTCGCCGAAGCCCCGCCGCCCCGGCCGACGCCGGCGCCGTCCTATGCGCCGGTGGACTTTGACGCACCGCCGCTGCCGCCCCAGCAGCCGATCCTGGCCCAGTCGACTGTCTCGGCGGTGGAGTCCGCCTTCAACTCCCTGGCCCACACGGTGCTCAGCAGCAATGCGCGGACGCTGGAGGATCTGGTCAAGGAAATGCTGCGCCCGATGCTGAAATCCTGGCTCGACGACAATCTGCCGGGCCTCGTTGAGCGCATCGTGAAGGCCGAAATCGAGCGGGTCTCGCGCGGCGGCCGCTGAAGCAGGCCGCCCAGCCCCGATAAAGCCCTGCTCCTGTGTCATATTTGACCTGCCGGTCGGGCCGAAAAGCCCTTTTGCCGCTGAGCTTTCCGTTGACTTGAACCCCGCGCGCGGCTTTCTACCAGCCCCATGATCGAGAAAACCTACCAGCCCGCCGATATCGAAGCCCGCATGTCCGTCGTGTGGGAGGACAGCCTTGCCTTCAAGGCCGGCCGTCCCGACCGCCGCGACGCGGCGCCCTTCACCATCGTGATCCCGCCGCCGAACGTGACGGGCTCGCTGCACATGGGCCACGCCCTCAACAACACGCTGCAGGACATCCTGTGCCGGTTCGAGCGCATGCGCGGCCGCGACGTGCTGTGGCAGCCCGGCACCGACCATGCCGGCATCGCCACCCAGATGGTGGTCGAGCGGCAGCTGATGGAGCGCCAGCAGCCCGGGCGCCGCGAGATGGGCCGCGAGAAGTTTCTCGAGCGGGTCTGGCAGTGGAAGTCCGAGAGCGGCGACACCATCATCAACCAGCTTAAGCGCCTCGGCGCCTCCTGCGATTGGTCGCGCGAACGCTTCACCATGGACGAGGGCCTGTCGAAGGCCGTCGTCAAGGTGTTCGTCGAGCTGCACCGCGACGGCCTGATCTACAAGGACAAGCGGCTGGTGAACTGGGACACCAAGCTCTTGACCGCGATCTCCGATCTCGAAGTGCAGCAGACCGAGGTGAAGGGAAACCTCTGGTATCTGCGCTATCCGATCGAGGGCAAGACTTTCGACCCAGAGGATCGTTCGACCTTCATCGTGGTTGCCACGACCCGGCCCGAGACCATGCTCGGCGATACCGGCGTGGCCGTGCATCCCGGGGACGAGCGCTATCAGAAGCTGATCGGCAAGAGCGTCATCCTGCCACTGGTCGGCCGCAAGATTAAGATCGTCGCCGATGAGTATTCCGATCCCGAGAAGGGCTCGGGTGCGGTGAAGGTGACGCCGGCGCACGACTTCAACGATTTCGAGGTCGGCAATCGCCACGGCCTGCGCCGCATCAGCGTGCTCGACAAGGAAGGCTGCCTCGACCTCGTCGACAACGAGGATTACCTGAAGGGCCTGCCGGAAGGCGCCTCGCAATTTGCCGAGGAGTTCAACAAGGTCGACCGCTTCGTCGCGCGCAAGCGCATCGTCGAGCGGCTTGAGTCGTTCGGCTTCGTCGAGCGGATCGAACCGCACACCCACATGGTGCCGCACGGCGATCGCTCCAACAGCGTGATCGAGCCGTATCTGACCGATCAGTGGTACGTCGACGCCAAGACCCTGGCAAAACCCGCGATCGCTGCGGTGCGTTCGGGCGAGACGACTTTCGTGCCGAAGAACTGGGAAAAGACCTATTTCGAGTGGATGGAGAACATCCAGCCCTGGTGCATCTCGCGCCAGCTCTGGTGGGGCCACCAGATCCCGGCCTGGTATGGCCCGGACGGCAAGGTGTTCGTCGCGGAAACCGAGGAAGAGGCAATCAGCCACGCGCTCGGCTACTACGTCGAACAGGAAGTGATCACGGCCGAGCAGGGCCGCGAAATGGCGCTCGACCGCAACAAGCGTGACGGCTTCATCACCCGCGACGAGGACGTGCTCGACACCTGGTTCTCTTCGGCGCTTTGGCCGTTCTCGACACTCGGCTGGCCCGAGGACGCGCCGGAAGTGAAGCGCTACTACCCGACCAATGTGCTGGTCACGGGCTGGGACATCATCTTCTTCTGGGTCGCCCGCATGATGATGATGGGCCTTCACTTCATGAAGGAGGCGCCGTTCTCGACGGTCTACATCCACCGTCTCGTCCGTGACGAGAAGGGCGCCAAGATGTCGAAGTCGAGGGGCAACGTCATCGATCCGCTCAATCTTATTGACGAGTATGGCGCTGACGCTCTCCGCTTTGCGCTGGCGCGCGAGGCGGCCCACACGCACGACATCAAGCTTTCGTCGCAGCTTGTCGAAATCAATCGCAATTTTGCGACCAAGCTCTGGAATTCCTGCCGCTTCGCGGAAATGAACGAGTGCGCCGTGCCTGATGGTTTCGAGCCGGCGAAGGCCAAGGAGCCGCTGAATCGCTGGATCGCGCACAAGGCCGCCGAAGCCGCGCGCGAGGTGACCGAGGCACTCGAAGCTCACAGCTTCAACGAAGCCGCCAGCGCGATGTATCGGTTCGTCCTCAACATCTATTGCGACTGGTACGTCGAGCTCGCAAAGCCGGCCCTTCTCGGGGCCGACGGTCCGCTCAAGGGCGAGACCCGAGCGATGGTCGCCTGGGCGCGCGACGAGATCCTGAAGCTGCTTCACCCCTTCATGCCCTTCATCACCGAAGAGCTGTGGGAGGTGACGGCCAAGCGCGACGGCCTGCTCGCGCTGGCGCCATGGCCGCTGAAGCCGGCCGGGCCGACGCCGGAGCAGCTCGCGATGCTCGCGGCTGCGGCCGGACCGACCGATCCGTTGATCTCGCCGGCGTTCGTGATGCCGTTCTTCGACCACGCCGACTTCAGCGACCCAGAGGCCGAGGCCGAGATCGGCTGGGTGATCGACCTGGTCACGCAGATCCGCTCGGTGCGCGCCGAAATGAACATCCCGCCGGCGACGCTCACAGCGCTGGTGCTTGCGGGCGCCTCGGCCGAGACGAGGGAACGCGCGCCGCGCTGGACCGACGTCATCAAGCGCATGGCGCGTCTCTCCGACATCTCCTTCGCCGACCGTGCCCCTGATGGTGCGGTTCAGCTGCTCGTTCGCGGTGAGGTCGCCGCGCTGCCGATCAAGGGCGTGGTCGACGTTGCCGCCGAGCGCACGCGCCTCGACAAGGAGATCGCGAAGGCCGACGCCGACATCAAGCGCGCCGAGTCCAAGCTGGCGAACGAGAAATTCGTCGCCAACGCGGCGGAAGAGGTCGTCGAGGAGGAGCGCGAGAAGCGCGAGGCGGCGCTGGCCCGCAAGGCCAAGCTGCTCGAGGCGCAGGAGCGGCTGAAGCAAGTCTCTTAAGTCGAATCCCGGGCCTATTTCGGAAACGGCTTGCTGAGGAATTTCGAGCCCCTGACGCCATAGCGCCAGGGCAGCTCGACCGCCTTGGTGATGCCGATCCGGATGCCGGCCACCACCTCGACATCCTCCGTCCGCGCATGCAGTGCGAACGGCGGCCGGTCGAGGGGCAGGGTGTTGTGCGCGATGGTGATGCCGAGCGCCTCGGTCAGCTTGCCCGGACCCGAGCACAGCGCGCGGACCTCCTGGAGATGGCGGCGGCGACGCATTGCGGCGAGGCCATGCGTCGGTTCCAGCGCGCGGATCAGCACGGCCGCGGCCGAGCCCGCCTCCTCGCAGACGAAGTTGACGCACCAATGGATGCCGTAGGAGCGGTAGACATAGGCAAAGCCTGCTGGGCCGAACATGATCTGGTTCCGCGGCGTCGGTCCGTTGAAGGAGTGCGCGGCCGGCTCGGTATGATGATAGGCCTCGACCTCGACGATGATCCCGCCGACGCCGTCGACCAGCATGGTCGCCCCGATCAGATCGGGTGCCACCTCGTGAACGCTGCGCGCGAAAAAGGCACGCTTCAGCGCTTTGCCAAGCCGCGGTGTGGAAGTCTTCGAGACTGGAGCCATTCGAGGTGAGAATCGCCTGAGAACAGAGCAGGATATTGCCCATATCTGCCATGTTCCCTGAAGAGGCGCGAGCCGGGTTGCGGCAGGCAGCCAGACCGATTAGGTAGGACCTGAACAGACCGGACAGATCATGGTCGTTATTGTCGATACCATCACGAACCCGTTGCGCCCGCGTCACCCCGAAAAGGTGAACCGCCCTGATTCCGCTTCGCCGCCGAAGCCGGACTGGATCCGCGTGCGCGCGCCCAACACCCGCGGCTATGCCGACACCCGCAACATCGTGCGCGCCAACGGCCTGCACACGGTGTGCGAGGAGGCCGGCTGCCCGAATATCGGCGAGTGCTGGGACAAGAAGCACGCGACCTTCATGATCATGGGTGACACCTGCACCCGTGCCTGTGCGTTCTGCAACGTCAAGACTGGCCTGCCGAATGCGCTGGATGCGGCCGAGCCGCAGAACGTCGCCGAAGCCGTCGCCAAGCTTGGTCTTGCGCATGTCGTCATCACCTCGGTCGACCGCGACGATCTCGCTGACGGCGGCGCCGAGCACTTTGCCCAGACCATTCGCGCGATCCGCGCGGCGTGCCCCTCGACCACGATCGAGATCCTGACGCCGGACTTTTTGCGCAAGGACGGCGCGCTGGAGGTGGTCGTCGCCGCGCGGCCCGACGTCTTCAACCACAATCTCGAGACCGTGCCGTCGCGCTATCTCACGGTGCGGCCGGGCGCGCGCTACTTCCACTCGATCCGGCTGCTGCAGCGGGTCAAGGAGCTCGATCCCACCATCTTCACCAAGTCCGGCATCATGGTCGGGCTCGGCGAGGAGCGGCACGAGGTGCAGCAGGTGATGGACGATCTGCGCTCCGCGGACGTCGACTTCCTGACCATCGGCCAGTATCTCCAGCCGACCCGCAAGCATCACGCCGTGATGCGCTATGTGCCGCCGGACGAGTTCAGCTCTTACGAAAAGATTGCCTACACCAAAGGTTTCCTGATGGTGTCGGCGAGCCCGCTGACCCGTTCGTCGCATCACGCCGGCGAGGATTTCGCGCGACTGAAGGCCGCGCGGGCTGCGACCGCGCGCTGAACCGAGATGCCCAAATTTTCGAGCAAGCGCCGTGTCAATCACAGCGCATCCGAGATGTTTGATCTGGTCGCCGACGTCGAGCGGTATCCGGAATTCGTGCCGCTGTGCAGCGCGCTGAAGATCCGCCAGCGCATGGCCAAGCCTGACGGGACCGAGGTGCTGGTCGCCGACATGATTGTGTCGTTCAAGCTGGTCAAGGAATCCTTCACCAGCCGCGTGACGCTTGACCGCGCCAATCTGAAGATTTTGGTCGAATATTTGCAAGGTCCGTTCAGTAACCTCGAAAACCGCTGGACGTTCGAGCCCAAAGGTGAGGGCGTCTGCGACGTCGGCTTCTTCCTCGCCTATGAGTTCAGGAGCCGCATGCTGGCGATGCTGATGGGCTCGATGTTCGACGCCGCGTTTGCGCGGTTTTCCACCGCGTTCGAAAAGCGGGCGGATGCGATCTACGGCCGGCCGAAGCTGGCGTCGACCTGATCAATCCACCGCCTTCACCACATCCGGCGGCTGCGAGGCGTAATACGCCGCGGCGGCCTCGATCTCCTGCGGCGTCATCGCGCGGGCGATGTTGCGCATCTGCTGGCTGATGTCATTGCGGCGCTCGCCGGCCGCAAACGCCTGGAGTTGCGCCTTCATATAGGCGTCGGACTGCCCCTCCAGCCACGGGCTGCCGGTCTTGTTGTCGAGGCTGCCATGACAGGCGCCGCAGGGCGCGATGCCGCGCAGCGGCGCGCCGTAGATGACGATGTTGGGTTTTGGCAGTTGCGGCGTCGGGTGGTAGGCAGGCAGCCGCGGCAAATAGGCGTAATAGTTTGAAAGATCGGCGATTTCGTCGTCCGTCAGGTTGACCGCGAACGGCGACATCACGGCGTTGGTGCGCGCGCCGGAACGGAAATCGTGCAGCTCCTTGTAGATCACCGCGGCGTACTGGCCGGCGAGATTGGGCGAGTCCGCACGGCTGATGCCGATCGGGCCGTGGCAGATGGCACAGCGCTGCGCCAGCGTCGCGCCACGCCCGATCGCCTCCTGGCTCGGACGCGACAGCGTATGCGAGGTCAGCACGACCTCCGACAGGCGATTGGCCTGCTCGGGCACGGTAACGCTCGCCGTGCGCTGCGCCACGCCGGCGGCGCTGCAGATCGCGTCCCAGATGCTGGAGAACCTGACCCAAGGCTGCGCGAAGGGCAGCACGACGAACCCTGCAATCGCCGTCACGATCAGGATGGCGGCGGTGATGCCGACGCCGATCGAGAAGTGGCGGTTGTGGAAGGTGAAGAGGTCGCGGGTGCTCATCACTGCGCTCCCACATAGACGGCCGGCACCGATGTTCCCCCTGAGGTGGCGAGATTGAGGATCGGATAGCCGTAATTGGTGATGGTCAGCGCGATCATCAATGCGACCCACAGCGCATGGGTGTTGAGCGCGACCGGTACGGTCGTCGGCTGATGCACGGCGAGCGCAAAGCGATAGGCACCGGCGTCAGCCTGCGGCGCACGCATGCCGCGGGCGAGGATGACCAGGAAGAGAATGCCTGAGGTCAGCAGGATGAAACCGCCGATCGCGGAGAAGATCACCGACAGCGCTTGCGGCGCGATGGCGGGATCGCCGAAATCGAAATAGGCCATCCGGCGCGGCATGCCCAAAATTCCGACCCAGTGCCACGGAAACGTCGTCACGATCATGCCGATGAACCACAGCCAGAGCTGGGAGCGGATCAGCCTGACGTCGATCAGCTCTCGTCCGGTCAGATGCGGCCACAGATCATAGGCGATCGCAAAGTACATGATCACGATGGCGCCGCCGAAGATCAGGTGGAAATGGCCGGTGATCCATTGCGTGTTGTGGATGGAGGCATCGAGCTGATAGCTCATGTTGATGAGCCCTCCGGCACCGCCGAAGCCGAGCATGACGAAGGAGAACGCCAGCGCCAGCATCATCGGATTGTCCCAGGGCAGGGCCCTGATCCAGCCGAACAGGCCGCGGCCACCACGCAAGCGCGCTGCGATCTCGACCGAGGCGCAGATCGTGAACACGGTCAACAGCGTCGGCAGTGCGACCAGCGCCGTGAAAGCCGAATGGATGAACTTGAATCCGGCGCCGACCTGCGGATCGGCAAAGGTGTGATGCATGCCGATCGGCATCGCCACCACCAGGAACAGGATGAAAGAAATCCGCGCCATGGTGTCGGAATAGACGCGGCCGCCGATCGCGCGCGGCACGATGGTGTAATAGGCGATGTAGGTCGGCATCAGCCAGAAATAGACGATGGCGTGTAGCGTCCAGGAGAAGAAGATGCGCCCCAAGCCGGCGTCGATGGTGTTCTTCAGCCCCGCCGCGACGGGAATGATCTGGAGCAGCAGCTCGAGGGCGGCGCCGACCGCGGTCCAGGCCCACAAGTACGAGCCCGCGACATTGGCGAACATCGCCAGCGGCACCGGCGCGCCCGGATGGGCCTTTCGCCACAGGCGCAGATTGATCGACATCAGCGCGACCCAGATCCACGAGCCGACCACGACCAGCACGACGCCGAGATAGTAGAACAGATTTCCGATCAGCGGCGGATAGAATGTGTAGAGCACCGAAGCACGCCCGAGCGCGATCGGGATCACCGCCATGACGCTGCCGATCACAATCAGCCAGAAGCCGGACCAGGCCCAGCGCACGCCGACGAGGCGCTGCTCCAGCGCGGACTCGCTGATCGCATAGCCAAACCCCATCGCGACCAGGGTGGGGAAGACATAGCCCATCACCGTGCCGTGCGCGGTCAGCGAGCGGTAATAGAGCTCGGGGTTGGACAGCCAGGTGCCGATCGGGCTGCGAATAAACATCTGCCAGGCGCCGAGCGTCAACGCGACGCCGAACAACGCAAACGCCAACCAGAAATGGGCGAGAATGAGCTTCCTATTGACCAACACAGCTCAGCCTCCCGCCACCCTTTGCGCGATTTGCGAAGTCGGCCTTGTCGATCACCTTGACCTTGCCCCACATGCCCTCATGGCCGAAGGAGCAGAACTCCTGGCAGGGCATCAGATAGTCGCCGGTCTTCGTAAAGCGCATGAGCTGCTCTGAGATGTAGCCTGGCACCAGCATGGTGTTGACGTTGGTGCCCTGGATCAGGATGCCGTGCACGACGTCAGCACTGGTGGCGCGCAGCGTGATCGGTGTATCGACGGGCACCACGATGCAGGCCGGCGTGAAGGAATATTGCTGGCCGATCGCACGCACGGTCACATTGCCATTGGCCTCGAGCACGCTGCCGAGATTGCTCTCGACGAATTCGCCGGACAGATGAATCCGTGATGGATCGGTGGTCTCGACGCGGGGCTGCGGCATGGTCGCCTGATGGATACCGGCGAAGGCCGCGAGCAGCGCCATGCCGACGATGATGATGACGGCAATCGTGGCCCAGCGTCGTTCGACGCGGGCCGCGACTTCGGCGCTGCTGCCATGGGTTTCCTGTGCGCTCATTGCAGCGATCCACGCGGCAGGAACACGAACAGATAGAACGCAAGCCACATCGCAACGACACAGGCCGTTGCGATGCCTGCGACCACGATTGCGCCTGACGGCCCTTGCGCGACGACCTCCTCGACGGCCTGGTCGGCGGTGGCTGGGCTGGTCGGCGGATCGGAATTGAACATGACGCCTCTCAGTTCAGCGGTGCGGAGCGCAGCTCATTGGCCTCGCGGGCCGAGACCGGCGAGCCGCGATTGCCCCAGGCGGTGCGGATGTAGGAGACGACGGCGGCGACCTCGTTGTCGGAGAGCAGGCCGGCAAACGGCGGCATGCCATACGGCATCGGATTGCCCTTGGTGCCCGGCGGATAGCCGCCATTGAGCACCATCCGGATCGGGTTGACCGCCGACTGCATCTCGATCGACTGGTTGTTGGCGAGCGGCGGCCAGTGTGGCGGCTTGCCTTCGCCCTGCGCGCCATGACAGCTCGCGCAATTCTTGTCGTAGACAGTCTTGCCAAGACTGATCAGCAGGCTGCTCTCGGCGTTCGGCAACACCGTGCTTGCCGGCGGCGGCGTCGAGCCTTCCGCGATGCCCTTGAGGTACACCGCCATCGCCTTGGTGTCGGCATCATTGAGGTATTGCAGACTGTTGTGCACGACCTCGGCCATCGGGCCGTAGACCACGCCGCGCGCGGAGACGCCGGTCTGCAAGAGATCGGTAATGTCCTTGATGCTCCAGTCGCCGAGGCCCGCCTCGCGGTTGGAGGTCAGCGAGGGCGCGTACCAGTTCTGCATCGGGATCAGGCCGCCCTTGAAGGCATCCGACTGCGAAGTGCCGCCGAGCGCGTTGATCGGCGAATGGCACATGCCGCAATGGCCGAGACCTTCGACCAGATACGCGCCGCGATTCCATTCCGCCGATTTAGTCGGATCGGGCTTGAATTCGCCCTCGCTGAAGAACAGCGTGCGCCAGCCGAGAATGAGCTGGCGGTTGTCGTAGGGGAAGCGCAGCTCGTGCTGCCGGTCCCTCTGGTTCACGGGCTCGATCGAACGCAAATACGCGAAGATCGCGTCGCTGTCGGCGCGCGTGACCTTGGTGTAGGAGGCGAACGGCATCGCCGGATAGATCAGCCCGCCATCAGGAAAGCGGCCGCTATGCATGGTCCGGTAAAAATCGTCGGCAGTCCATTTGCCGATCCCGGCCTCCGGATCCGGCGTGATGTTGGTCGTGTAGATCGTGCCGAACGGGGTCGGCATGGCGCGACCGCCGGCGAACAGACGGCCCTCGGGTGCGGTATGGCAGGCGGTGCAATCGCCGGCGCGGGCGAGATATTCGCCGCGCGCGATGATGTCGCTGTTCTTGTCCTGAGCCTGCGCAGCCGTTGTGACCGCGGCGAGAGCGAGCAGTGCGATCGATAGTTTCGAGCCCATCATCCGCCTCGTCAATTGGGCTGGCTGCCGCAGCCGAAGGGCAGCGCGTAGGTGCCTTTCGCCACGGGGGCCGGGTTGTCAGGGGCGGGCCGCGTCGCAAGCCAGGCCGCGACCGCGGTGACGTCGGCCTCGGTCAGATGACCTGCGATGATCTGCATGCAATCAGGCGATTTCGCCGTGCGGGTCCCATAGCGCCAGGCGCCGAGCTGGGCGCTGACATAAGCGGCGCGTAAACCGAGCAGGCCGGGGATACCGGGCTGCATGCCCGTGAGTCCCGGACCATGGCAGCTGACGCAGGCCGGAATGTTGCGGCCGGCGTCGCCGCTGGTGGCGAGCAATTCGCCTTGCGCGAGCACGTCCTTGCTGACTTCGCTCGGCGCGGGCTGCGGCAGCGGCGGATGCTCGCCGGCAAAGTATTCCGCCATCGCTTCCAGATACGGATCGGGCAGAAACTCCAGCAGATAGTTCATCGGCGGGTATTTTCGCCGGCCGCTGCGGAAGGCGAGCAGCTGGTTGTAGAGATAGCCTGATGGCTTGCCGGCAAGCCGCGGGAAATAGACGTCGCTGGTGCCTTCGCCCTTGTTGCCGTGACAGGGCGTGCAGGCCTCGACCCGCGCCGCCATCGTGTCAGGCGACTGGTTGGCCGTTTGCGCGGCTGCACTATTAAAGGCGACCAAGATGACAAGTGTAGCGGCTATCGCCGCATCGCGAGCGAACACGCTGTCGCCCTCCAAAGTGCCGGACCGGTTGATTCCGGATCACAACGTAGAGCGGCATTATTGCGTCAATATGTTTCGGCGCAAGATCGCGTGGGCGTAATGACGATTTGGTTGCGACATCGCAGCGCACATCATCGTCGATTTGGACAAGGTTTACGTGCAATTTGAAAAATAAACATGACGCGACGGTCTCGCGACGCGTTGCGCCCGAGCTTTGCTTCGTCGTGCCACCCTCCGATGTCAGAGGGTGCAGGGAAGGCCGGGTGCCGACTGGCACCCACGGTCCACTGTGCGAATATTGCGCTACAAGAGGCTGCACAGCGGCATACAGGTGAAGCCAAACACACGGCCTTCCCTGCGCAGTGGGTTGACGGCTTATGCCGAGCTCTCCCCGGGGAGCGATGCACTATTGCCCCCGTCGCCTTGCAGATGACTGATGGGCGGGCCCGGTTGGGCCGCATCCATCACCACAAGACTTGACGCACAGACTCCGGGCGTCAGGACGACACGGTTTTGCCGTACGCAGTCACACCCGTCGTGTGCGCAAGGCCTTCGCTCACGGTTGCCCGCCCTGCAAAAACCTTCGCGCGGCATGACTGACGTCCACCACGGCTCACCCCACGTTCGTGACGATCGCGATACGCCCCTCTGACCGGGATGAGGTGGCGGATGTCTACTGCAAATCAGAAATTCGGCAAAGCGGAATATTTTCGCGCGCGTCGGTTGACCGAGCCACAGTGTGTTTTGCCCGTCAGGCAACACAAGGAATAGGTGCGTAGGGTGGGTTACGCCTCGCGGCTCGCGCTTCGCGCAGCCACGATGCTAGCCCACCCTACGAAACTACGAAACGACGAGACTGCTCAGCCCCGCGGCGACCGGGGCGTTCTGCGCTTCGCCGCGTGCCGGCGCGGCGAGCGTGTCACGCGAGGGCGAAGGCGGGTTGCCGCGGCTGCGCGGCGTGGCTTGGTTGCGGCTTGCGGACCGCGGGCGAGCTCCATCAGCATGCGCAGCGCCTCGACCACCGCGCGCTGGCGCACGGCGGTGCGGCCGATCGCGCCAAAGCGCTGCTCGCGATGGATGATTCGGCCATCGCGCGCGGCGGCGGCGAAATGGACGAGGCCGACCGGCTTGCCCGGGGTCGCGCCGCCGGGGCCGGCGATGCCGGTGATGGCAACGGCGAGATCGACGCCAGCCCGCTCAAGCGCGCCAACCGCCATCGCGGTCGCGGTCTCCTTGCTGACAGCGCCGAAATTCGTGAGCGTTGAGGCCTCGACCCCGAGCATCGCGCGCTTGGCGTCGTTGGAATAGGTGACGAAGCCGCGGTCGATGACGTCAGACGAGCCGGGGATGTCGGTCAGCGCGCCGGCGACGAGGCCTCCGGTGCAGGACTCGGCGGTCGCGATCGTCAGCTTGCGCATCCGGCAGAGATCGAGCAGCGAGCGGGAGAGGGCGCGTGCGTCGCTGCCGGCCATGGCCTTACGCGCTCCAGGGAAGACGAATGGTGGCGCTCGCGGTGGCCGCGATGCCTTCCTCGCGGCCGGTGAAGCCGAGCCGCTCGCTGGTCGTGGCCTTCACGGCGACGCGGGAGATGTCGACGCCGGAGATCTCGGCGATGCGCGCGCGCATGACATCGCGCAAGGGGCCGATCTTCGGCCGCTCGCAGATCATCGTCACTTCGAGATTGGCGACGCGGCCGCCGCGCGCCGTGACGCGCTCGATGGCGTATTTCAGGAACTGGTCGGAGGAGGCGCCCTTCCACTTCGCGTCGCTCGGCGGAAAGTGCGAGCCGATGTCGCCGTCGGCCAGTGCGCCGAGGATCGCATCAACCAGCGCATGCAGGCCGACGTCACCGTCGGAATGTGCCAGGAAGCCCTTCGTGTGCGGCACGCGCACGCCGCACAGCATGAGGTGGTCGCCTTCACCGAAGGCATGCACGTCGTAGCCCGTGCCGGTCCTGATATCGCCGAGCAGGCTGGCCAGGCGCGCTTCCTCGCGCACGAAATCCTCGGGAGTGGTGAGCTTCATGTTCGCAACATCGCCTTCAAAGGTCGCAACCGTCAATCCCGCCCATTCGGCGATGGCGGCGTCATCGGTGAAATCGCTGCGGCCTTCCTTTGCCGCGCGACGATGCGCTTCGAGGATGACGTCGAAACGAAAGGATTGCGGCGTCTGCGCGATTCGCAAACGCGCCCGGTCCGGCGTGTCCTCGACATCGCCGCTCGCGCCGGTGACCTTGATGGTGTCGGTCACGGGGACGACGGGGATCGCGGCGCCGGTGCGGCTTGCTGCCTCGATCGCGCGCGAGATCACGCCTGAAGAGACGAAGGGACGCGCCGCGTCGTGGATCAGCACGATGTCCGGCTTGTGCCTGGCAAGGGCTTCGAGACCTGCCAGAACCGAGGCCTGACGCGTCGCGCCGCCATGGGTCGGCGCCTCATGCTTCAGTCCTGCGACCGCTGTCGTGAATACGGCGCTGTCGTCAGGGTTCACCACCGGCTGTACGGCAAAGATTTCGGGATGCGTGGTGAAGGCTTCCATCGCGCGGTAGATCACGGGCACGCCGCCGATCTCCCGATACTGCTTCGGCCCGCCGGCGCCTGCGCGCAGGCCACGCCCGGCCGCGACGAGAACGACTGCAGTGCGCTGTGAATTCGCCATAGAACTCAAATATTCAACTGTTAAGGGAAGAGTCGGGAGCGGGGTGATTGCCGGCATGCCTCTAGCACGGCAGGCCCGCAAAAAAAGGGGGTTTCCCCGGATTGTGGGATTCAGCATTTTGCTGCACTGCACTTGAAAGATCTGCAGAACTGTCTAAACTGTAGGCATGACGCTTGACTGCACAAGAATTGTGCGCAAGATAGATCATGGCAGGCGCGATGAGGCGCTGCCCACGCAACGAGACCCCCGTGACCGGCCCGGCAGTATCAGGCTCTAAGCCGTTGAAAATAGGCGATATTGAAATCGCCAATCCGGTCTTCCTGGCACCGATGTCGGGGGTGACGGACTCGCCCGTTCGCCGGCTCGCCGCCGAGCTGGGAGCAGGTTTGGTCGTCTCCGAAATGACCGCCAGCGATGAGCTCGCCAACGGCCACCGGATGTCGCGGTTGCGCTGCGAAGCCACCGGCGTCGGCCCGCACGTGGTCCAACTCGCCGGCTGCGAAGCGCGCTGGATGGCGGAAGGCGCCCGGATCGCCGAGGCCGAGGGCGCCGATATCATCGACATCAACATGGGCTGTCCGGCCCGTCACGTCACCGGCGGCCAGTCGGGCTCGGCGCTGATGCGCGATCTCGATCACGCCGTGAGCCTGATCGAGGCGACGATATCGGCGGTGAAGGTCCCGGTGACGCTGAAGATGCGGCTTGGCTGGGACGATCGCACCCGCAACGCGCCGGAATTGGCGCGGCGCGCGGAAGCCGCCGGCATCAAGCTCGTCACCGTCCATGGCCGCACCCGCTGCCAATTCTACAAGGGCGAGGCCGATTGGGAGGCGATCCGCGCCGTGCGCGAGGCCATCTCCATTCCGCTCGTCGTCAACGGCGACATCACCACTTACGAGAAGGCGCTCGCGGCGCTCGAAGCCTCCGGCGCCGATGCCGTGATGATCGGCCGCGGCGCGAACGGTCAGCCTTGGCTCCCCGGCGAGATCGGCCGCCGCCTGAAGGGCGGGGCGGTGGAAGCCACGCCCGCGCTCGCAATGCAGCTCCACTATATCCGCACGCTCTACGAGGGCGTCTGCGCGCTCTATGGCCTGCGCGTCGGCCTCAGGCATGCGCGCAAGCATCTCGGCTGGGCGCTCGATGTCGCGGCCGATTCGAGCCGCGCACCTGTCGAAACGCTGAAGGCCTGGCGCCGGAAGATTCTCACATCCGAGGATCCGCGTCTCGTCCACGAGTCGCTGCAGGATGCCTTCGACGATTTCGCATGGAGCGCTGCTGCATGAGCTCAGTTGCTGACCATCGCCGGCCGATCCCGTCCGTCAGCGACGCGATCCTGGATGCCTTGCCCAATCCCGTTCTGATGATCGGGCCCGATGGCAAGATCGTCGCCGCCAACATCGCGACCGAAGCCTTCTTCGATATCTCGACGCAGTTCCTGAAGCGGCAGTCGCTGAAGGAGCTGGTGCCGTTCGGCAGCCCCCTGCTGGCGCTGATCGACCAGGTGCGCTCCTCGAACTCGCCGGTCAACGAATACAAGGTCGATCTCGGCACGCCGCGCATGGGCGGCGACCGCCAGGTCGATCTGCATGTCGCCCCGCTCACCGAGCGGCCCGGCCACATCGTGGTGATGCTGCAGGAACGCTCCATCGCCGACAAGATGGATCGCCAGCTCACCCACCGTAGCGCTGCGCGCTCGGTGATAGCGCTAGCAGCGATGCTCGCGCATGAGATCAAGAATCCGCTGTCGGGCATCCGTGGCGCCGCGCAACTGCTGGAGCAGCAGGCATCGTCCGAAGATCGCATGCTGACGCGCCTGATCTGCGACGAGGCCGACCGCATCGTGACGCTGGTCGACCGCATGGAGGTGTTCGGCGACGAACGGCCCGTGGTGCGCGGCCCCGTCAACATCCATTCGGTACTGGATCACGTGAAGCGGCTGGCGCAGTCGGGCTTTGCCCGCAACATCCGCTTCATCGAGGATTACGATCCCTCGCTGCCGCCGGTGCTGGCGAACCAGGACCAGCTGATCCAGGTGTTCCTCAATCTGGTGAAGAATGCCGCGGAAGCGCTGATCGACGTGCCCGACGCCGAGATCCAGCTCACCACTGCGTTCCGCCCCGGCGTACGCCTGTCAGTCCCCGGTCAAAAATCCCGGGTATCCCTGCCGCTCGAATTCTGCGTGAGGGACAATGGACCGGGCGTGCCGGACGATCTTCTGCCCAATTTGTTCGACCCCTTCGTGACCACGAAGCAGACCGGCTCTGGCCTTGGTCTTGCTCTGGTCGCCAAGATCATCGGCGATCACGGGGGCATCATCGAATGCGAGTCTCAGCCGCGCAAGACCACCTTTCGCGTGCTGATGCCGATGTACTCGACATCGGTCAAACACGCAGATCACAGCAGTCGCGACGGCTCTGCCGGGAAGTCGTCGTCTGCATCACAGGGGGCAAAATGAGGATTAACAATGCCCGCAGGTAGTATTCTCGTCGCTGATGACGACACCGCCATCCGCACGGTTCTCAACCAGGCACTGTCCCGGGCCGGGTATGAGGTCAGGCTCACCGGCAATGCCGCAACGCTGTGGCGCTGGGTCAGCCAGGGGGAGGGCGACCTCGTCATCACCGACGTGGTGATGCCGGATGAAAACGCCTTCGACCTGTTGCCGCGGATCAAGAAGATGCGGCCGAATTTGCCCGTCATCGTCATGAGCGCGCAAAACACCTTCATGACGGCGATCCGCGCCTCCGAGCGCGGCGCCTATGAATATCTGCCAAAGCCCTTCGACCTGAAGGAGCTGATCGCCATCGTCGGCCGCGCGCTCGCCGAGCCCAAGGAACGCGTCGCAGCGCCCGACGACGATTCCGAGATGGAGGCGATCCCGCTGGTCGGCCGCTCGCCGGCGATGCAGGAAATCTACCGCGTGCTCGCACGCCTGATGCAGACCGACCTCACCGTGATGATCACGGGCGAGTCGGGCACCGGCAAGGAGCTGGTGGCGCGCGCGCTGCACGATTACGGCAAGCGCCGCAACGGCCCGTTCGTCGCGGTCAACATGGCGGCGATCCCGCGCGACCTGATCGAATCCGAGCTGTTCGGCCATGAGCGCGGCGCCTTCACCGGCGCCAACACGCGCGCCTCCGGCCGGTTCGAGCAGGCCGAGGGCGGCACGCTGTTCCTCGACGAAATCGGCGACATGCCGATGGAGGCGCAGACCCGCCTGCTGCGCGTCTTGCAGCAGGGCGAATACACCACCGTCGGCGGCCGCACGCCGATCAAGACCGACGTGCGCATCGTTGCAGCCTCCAACAAGGACCTGCGCGTCTTGATCCAGCAGGGGCTGTTCCGCGAGGACCTGTTCTTCCGCCTCAACGTCGTGCCGCTGCGGCTGCCGCCCTTGCGCGAGCGCATCGAGGATCTTCCGGATCTCGTGCGTCACTTCTTCGCGCTGGCCGAGAAGGATGGATTGCCGCCGAAGAAGCTCGATGCGCTGGCGCTCGAACGGATGAAGCAGCACCGCTGGCCCGGCAACGTGCGCGAGCTGGAGAACCTCGCGCGACGTCTCGCCGCGCTCTATCCGCAGGACGTGATCACGGCCTCCGTCATCGACGGCGAGCTCGCGCCGCCCTCGGTCAGCCCGGGTGCCGCGGTCCAGCAGGGCGTCGACAATCTCGGCGGCGCGGTGGAAGCCTATCTCTCATCGCACTTCCAGGGCTTCCCGAACGGCGTGCCGCCGCCGGGCCTCTACCACCGCATCCTCAAGGAGATCGAGGTGCCGCTGCTCACGGCCGCGCTCGCGGCCACCCGCGGCAACCAGATCCGCGCCGCCGATCTGCTCGGCCTCAACCGCAACACGCTGCGGAAGAAGATCCGGGATCTCGATATCCAGGTTTACAGAAGCGGGGGTTAGTCTCTCGGAACGGATGTGGCTCAGCTCCCCCTACCCAAGCGGGGCTGAGCCTGTCCTCAGCAAGCCTCCCACCTATCTCATCGCGCGCGCGAGGACCGGCTGCATGTTGGCCATCTCGGCCGTCCGCTCCTGTCGGCTTGTGCCATTGACCAGCAGGTCCGAGGCAACGATCAGCAGAACCACCGCCGACACCATCATCGCGAGAAATATCCTGTCCATGCCGGGTCAAGCCGGAATGGCCGGATTCTGTTCCCGGCATCGTGTGCTCGGCTACCGTGGCGTGCACTGGAACTCCCTGACGCGGCGTGGTAGGGGAACGCCCGGAATGAGGCCTTTTGACGCAGACGCGCCTGATGTGCGCGCGCTGCGGAAGGTGGGTTATGAGTCGGGTTCGTATCGTTGCGTTTGCCGTAGCCGGCCTTGGTCTGTTGCCAGGGCCTGGTCTGGCGCAGTCGGTGGACATCCCGCTCAGCTACGCCATCAACAGCGGTGCCAATTACGGCTTTAGCAGCACCAATCCGGTTCTGATCCTGACGATCAATGTCGGCGTTAATGGCGGCGCAGCGCGAACTTACGCCTTCGACACCGGGTCGTCGGTCTTTCTGGCGCCGAGTAGCGTGTACGCCGGTGGCGCGTCGACGGTGCTCGCAACCGGCGTCAATGTCGAGACCTATGGCAGCTCGACCACGAGCTCATTCACTGGCGATCTCTATCAGATCTCGGCGTCGTCGCTGAAGTTCTACGCGACGGCGGGAGCAACATCTGGCGGGATCTCGCTCGGCACCACCGGCAACTACAACGTTGGGTCCTACACGTCGTATTCCCTGTCCACCGGCGGCGCCATCAGCGCGCAACCATTCGGCGCGTCGGTCGGCGTGTTCGGCGCCTCGGCGCTCGCATTCAACAAGACGGTGGCGGGAACGACTGTCGGCCTTGGGAGCGTGATCGGCCAGACCAACGTCGCGAACACCACGGCCGGCTACATGGTCGCAGCCAACGGGCAGAGCCTTGCAGCGCTCAATCAGCAGCTCAACACCAATATTCCCGGCGGAGCTGTCACGAGTGCACAGCAATCGATCCAGACGGTTCCGCAGTCGATCACGTCCTGCAACCCTTGCGTCACCGTCGGCCTGACGCCGGCGCTGATCGCGCAATTCCAACCTGCGAACACCGTCGCCGCCGGTACCAATGGAGTAAGTTTTCCGAACTCGAACGTGCTGAGCATGGGCAAGTTCGTGCCGTTGAATTTCGCGGTCGGCGCCGGCGCGACGTTCAGCCGCAACGTTTCGCTGGATACGGGATGGACCGACTTTGCGGTACCTCACGGCGGCAGTGGTTCCACGCTGACTGTCTCGGCGACCATCGGCGGTACACAGGAGACGTTCAAAATCGCCTCGCATGCGGGCGTGCCGTCTCCTTACGCGCTGGCCAATTCAAGCGCTGACATCCTTGGCGTCGGGTTCTTCGTCCAGAATTCCGTGCTCTACAATCTGGCGGGCCAGCAGGTCGGCTATTCCTCGAATTTCGTTACCGACGCCAACATTGCGACGACCCAGCCGCTTGTCATCGACGCGACCTCTGTGCCGCTGGGTCTCGCGGGCATCATCTCGGGTTCTGGCGGGCTCTCGATCCAGACCGGCGGCTCGGCGACGCTGAGCGGCACCAACACCTATACCGGACCGACATCGGTGTCGGGCAACAGCGCCTATCTGGCACTTATCGGGCCGGGGAGCATCGCGGCCTCGAGTGGCGTCGACGTATCGTCTGGCGGCTGGTTCGATGTGTCGGGTGCAAGCACGACCGCGACGATCAAATCGCTGTCCGGCGACGTCGACGGTCTGGTCTGGCTCGGCGCCAATTCGTTGGCGTTGTCGGCTGCCAGTGGCGTGTTCGCGGGAACGATGGTCGGCAGCGGTGGGCTCGAGCTGATGTCCGGTCACGAGACGCTCTCCGGCATCAACGGTTATACCGGCATGACCCTGGTCAACGGCGGCACGCTGACCGTGGACGGGACGATCGCGAACTCGTTTCTGACGGTCGTCGGCCCCGGCGCGACGTTGAACGGCACCGGAACGGTCGGTCTGCTCAGCGTGCTCGATGGCGGCACTTTTGCGCCTGCTTGGGGAATGCCCGGGCACACAATGAGCGTAGCCGGCGATCTCATCCTGTCGTCGGGTGCCAACTACGCCGTGCAGCTCGGCGCAAGCAATGCTGCCTCCGCCAATGTCAGTGGCAACGCAACGCTTGCGGGAACGGTGGTCGCAAGCGCCGCGCCCGGTAGCGCCATCGTCAGGCAATATGATCTCGTGCACAGCGGCAGCCTTGGAGGCTCCAGTTTTGGTGGGCTTTCGACGTTGCTGCCTGGCTTCTCCGCAAGCCTGAGCTATTCCTCGACCGACGCCTATCTGACTCTCGATGCCGCACTCGTCGCGCAAGCGCAGGCGTCCGGCGTCGGGGCCAACGGTCAACGCATCGCAAAACTGCTCGATGCGAGCTTCAATAGCACCGGCACGATGTCGGCAGGTTTCTCGCCGCTCTACACGCTGACGGGTCGCAACCTCGGCAATGCCTTGACGCAGGCCTCAGGCGAGACGGCGACCGCCGTGCAGCAGACGAGCTTCAATGCGATGGATCAATTCCTCGGCCTGCTGATGGATCCCGGCGTCGGCGAGCAGGGCGGAACGCGCTGGTCGGCGAACGGGCTCTCGAACTTCGCCAGCGCCGACGAGGAACTGGCCTATGCCGCATCGAAACGCGCACGCCGTGCGAGCGAGCAGGACGCCTATGGGCTGATGGCCAAGGCGCCGATGCATACCGTCTATGATCCGCGCTGGAGCGTGTGGGCGTCGGGCTTTGGCGGATCGCAATCCAGCGATGGCAATGCGGCAATCGGCTCGAACGCCGCGACGAGCCAGGTGTTCGGCACGGCTGTTGGTGCCGACTATCTGCTTTCGCCGCACACGATTATGGGCTTCGCGCTCGCCGGTGGCGGCACCAGCGCCAACGTCGCCAATTCCGGAACGGCGCGTTCGGATCTGTTCCAGGCTGGCGCATTCGTCCGGCACAAATCTGGCGCGGCCTACGTCTCCGCGGGCATCGCCTATGGCTGGCAGGACATCACCACGGACCGCACGGTGACAATTGCCGCTGCCGATCGCCTGCGGGCGGAGTTTCATGCCAACACGTGGTCCGGCCGTGTCGAAGGTGGCTATCGCATCGCGGTTCCCTCGACCAAGGGACTCGGCATCACGCCCTATGCGGCTGCACAATTCACCACCGTCGCGCTGCCGGCTTACGCAGAATCCGCGGTGTCGGGGGCGGGGACGTTTGCGCTGTCCTATGCGGGGCGCAACGTCACCGACAGCCGCAGCGAGATCGGCGTTCGCACCGACCAGACCTTTGCAATCCGGAACGGCCTGCTGACCGTCAATGGCCGGCTCGCCTGGGCTCACGACTTCGATCCGGATCGCTGGGCCGCAGCATCGTTCTTGGCGCTTCCCGCGTCTGGCTTCACCGTCAACGGCGCGGCGCAGGGACGGGATGCGGCGCTGACCTCGCTCGGCGCCGACTTCAACTGGCTAAACGGCTGGTCGGCCCGCGCCGGGTTCGAGGGAGCGTTCTCCGACGTCAGCCGGTCGTACGCCGGTAAGGGACTGCTCCGGTACACTTGGTAGGCCGCCATCCCTGTGGATGCGGCTGCCCGTCACGGAGTAGACGCCGTGGAATTGTCGCAATTCGGCAACAATGTGGTACGAATACATCAGTATCCGCGCGACGCGGACCCGTTTTCATCACCCCATTGCCCGGAATGACCAGCGCAGAGACCTCGGCCGCATCCTTTGACACGGCCCCAGCCGAAGAGCCCCGGCGCTGGTCGGTGCGACGCTGGCTGGCGCCGTTTGCGGTGGCGCTGGCGCTGCTGTCGGCTTTCCTGACCTTCATGGTCCTGACGGGCCTCACCAAGATCGAGCCGACGCCGGAAGTGGTTCGCTCGTTCTACCTGATCAACGCCGGCACGATCCTGCTGCTGGTCGGCATCATCGTCCGCGAGCTCTGGCAGCTGATCCTGGCCCGGCGCCGGGGCAGGGCCGCGGCGCGGCTCCACGTCCAGATCGTCAGCCTGTTCTCGATCGTTGCCGTGCTGCCGGCGGTGCTGGTCGCCGTCGTCGCCAACGTCACGATCGAGCGCGGTCTCGACCGGCTGTTCTCGGGTCCGACCAAGGAAGTGATCCAGAACTCGCTGACGATCGCGCGGGCCTACATGAACGACCATGCGCAGCTGATCCAGGGCGACATTCTCGGCATGGCCAACGACATTGCCCATGCACGGCCGCTCTATGATCAGGACCGGCGATCGTTTCGCGAAATGCTGACGGCCAGCGCCGCCTCCCGCAACCTGCCGGGCGCGATGATCATCGACAAGAGCACCAACATCCTGGAGTCCGCCGACACCGGCATGCGGCTGACCTACTCGCCGCCCGCGCCGGAGTTTCTCAGCAACGTCAAGGAGTCCGAGCCGGAAATCGCGATCCTTCCGGACGCAAGCTCCGTCGCTGCGGTGATCCGCCTGCGCGCCTTCACCGATACGTTCCTGTATGTCGCCCGCCCGCTCGACCCGAACGTCGTCAGTCAGGTCAACCAGACCGAGATCAGCGTCGCCGAATACGCCCAGATCGAGTCGCGCCGGCTCGGCATCCAGGTCGCGTTTGCGTTGATGTTCGCGGTGATCGCGCTGACCATCCTGATGGCTTCCGTGCTGATCGGCCTCAACTTCGCCAATTCGCTGGTGGCGCCGATCCGGCGGCTGATGAACGCGGCCCACACCGTCTCGACCGGCGACCTTCATGTGAAGGTGCCCGTGCATCAATCGGAGGGCGATCTCGCGCAACTAGGCGAGACCTTCAACAAGATGACGCAGGAGCTGCGGAGCCAGCGCGACGAGCTCGTCAACGCCAGCGATCTCATCGACAGCCGCCGCCGCTTCATCGAGGCCGTGCTGTCCTCGGCGAGCGCCGGCATCATCGGCGTCGACACTTCGGGCAGCGTCGGCATCCTGAACCGCTCCGCCGAGAAGTTGATCGGGCATTCCGAGGCCGAGACGCTCGGCCATCCGCTCTCCGACGTGCTGCCCGAGCTCGACGAGATGATGAAGGCGTCGCGGGAAGGGGCCCAGCGGCTGGTGCAGGGCCAGATCACGATCACGCGCGACGGCACCGAGCGCAATCTCTCGGTTCGAGTCAGCGCCGAGAGGAACCAGCCGCACGACAGCTACATCATCACGCTCGACGATATCACCGAGCTCGTCTCGGCGCAGCGAACCTCGGCCTGGGGCGACGTCGCACGCCGCATCGCCCACGAGATCAAGAACCCGCTGACGCCGATCCAGCTTTCGGCCGAGCGTATCCGCCGCAAGTTCGGCAAGGACATCACCGAGGCCAAGGACAAGCAGATCTTCGACCAGTGCACCGACACCATCGTGCGCCAGGTCGACGACATCAGGCGCATGGTCGACGAGTTCTCGCGCTTTGCGCGGATGCCAAAACCCGTGATGGAAGGCGAGGACGTCGCCGACACCGTGCGGCAGGCGGTGTTCCTGATGAAGGTGGCCCATCCCGAGCTCGATATCGAGGCCGAGTTCAAGGAGGATCCGCTGCGCGCCCAGTTCGACCGGCGGCTGATCTCGCAGGCGGTCACCAACATCGTCAAGAACGCGACCGAGGCGATCGAGCAGGTCCCGCCGGAAGAACTCGGCAAAGACGGGGGCAAGGGGCGTATCGACGTCGTGGTGTCGCGCGAGGGCGAGGACGTGCTGATCGACGTCATCGACAATGGCATCGGCCTGCCCAAGGTGGCGCGCTCGCGGCTGCTTGAGCCGTACGTCACAACGCGTGCCAAGGGCACCGGCCTTGGCCTTGCCATCGTCGGCCGCGTGCTGGAAGACCATGGCGGCCGCATCGAGCTGAAGGACGCCTCGGACTTCCGCAAAGACCAGCGCGGCGCCTGGATGCGGATGCGCTTTGCGATCTCCGGCGAGGCCAACAAGAAGGCCGAGGGAGCCGAGACGGCGTCGGCGATGATGTCGCAGGCGCTCAAGGATTCCGTCGCGGCGCCGGAAACAAAAGACCCGGCGGCCGAAACCAAAGAGCCGGCTGAAAAGACCAATGATTCAACGAAGATCGAAGCCTCTACAGGCAGCTGACAAGACAGGCGCGACCCATGGCAAGTGAAATTCTGATTGTCGATGATGAGGCCGATATTCGGGATCTCGTCGCGGGCATTCTCGAAGACGAGGGTTTCGTCACAAGGACCGCGCGCGACAGCGATACTGCACTCGCCGAAATCGCCAACCGGCGGCCGCATCTGGTGTTCCTCGACATCTGGCTGCAGGGCTCCAAGCTCGACGGCCTGCAGCTGCTGGAGCAGGTCAAGAAGGACAATGCCGACCTGCCGGTCGTGATGATCTCCGGCCACGGCAACATCGAGACCGCCGTCGCCGCGATCAAGCGCGGCGCCTACGATTTCATCGAGAAGCCGTTCAAGGCGGACCGGCTCATCCTCGTCGCCAACCGTGCGCTGGAGAACTCGCGTCTCAAGCGCGAGGTCAAGGAGCTGAAGCAGCTTGCGCCCAGCGCCAGCCAGCTCGTCGGCCGCTCGCCGAGCATGAACCAGCTGCGCCAGACCATCGAGCGCGCGGCGAAAGCCAACAGCCGCATCCTGATCGTCGGCCCCGCCGGCGCCGGCAAGGAATTGACCGCGCGCACGCTGCATACGGCCTCGGGCCGCGCCGACGGCCCGTTCGTCGTCATCAACGCCGCCGCGATCACGCCGGAGCGCATGGAGCACGAGCTGTTCGGCATCGAGCAGTCCAATGGCGAGCATCCGCGCAAGCCCGGCGCGCTCGAGGAAGCCCATGGCGGCACGCTGTTCATCGACGAGATCGCGGACATGCCGCGCGAGACCCAGAACAAAATCCTGCGCGTGCTGGTCGAGCAGTCGTTCCAGCGCGTCGGCGGCACCGCCAAGGTGCAGGTCGACGTCCGTATCATTTCGTCGACCGCGCGCAATCTCGAAGAGGAGATTGCCGCCGGTCATTTCCGCGAGGACCTCTATCACCGTCTCTCGGTGGTGCCGATCCGCGTGCCCGCGCTGTCGGAGCGGCGCGAGGACATTCCGGAGCTGATCGACTATTTCATGGAGCAGATCTCGGCCGGCAGCGGCCTGCCCAGGCGGCAGATCGGCCAGGACGCGATGGCGGTGCTGCAATCGCATGTCTGGCCCGGCAATGTGCGCCAGCTCCGCAACAATGTTGAGAGAGTCATGATTCTGGCCGCCGGCGGTCCGGAGGTGATCATCACCGCCGACATGCTGCCGCAGGACGTGGGCTCGATGGTGCCGGCGATGCCGACCAGCAACAATGGCGAGCACATCATGGGCTTGCCGCTGCGCGAGGCCCGCGAGGTGTTCGAGCGCGACTATTTGATTGCCCAGATCAGCCGTTTCTCAGGAAATATTTCTCGTACGGCCGAGTTTGTTGGCATGGAACGGTCGGCGCTACACCGGAAGTTGAAGGCACTCGGCGTCGGCTAGCGGCCGACGCCCTCGGGGATATCTAAGAAAAATCATCTATTTCCGGAATCTTTTGGAGAAAACGGTCGGGGCCTGCCGCCTCAAGCAGCTTGCCTAATAACGCGACCTGTCCTCTAATCGAGCAGCCGTTCCTCGGAGGGGGATCTCATGGGGGACGGCAACCGGACGAAGGCCCAAATTCTCAAAACAGGGCCGCGACCGGCGCAATAAAAAGAAACTCAAAGCGAGAAAAAAACAATGGCGGCAGACCGCGCACAAAACCTACAGGACACCTTCCTCAACCACGTTCGCAAAACCAAGACGCCACTGACGATCTTTCTGGTCAACGGAGTGAAGCTCCAGGGCATCGTGACCTGGTTCGACAATTTCTGTTTGCTGCTTCGGCGCGACGGTCATTCGCAGCTCGTCTACAAGCACGCGATCTCGACCATCATGCCGGGCGCTCCGATCCAGCTGTTCGAAGGCGGCGAGGACCAGCCGGCTTGAGAGTGATCTGATTGGACCCCCGGAATTTTGACGGGGATGCCGACCGTCCGCGGTCGGCAGGGGCTAAGCAAACGGGCCGGGTGCTTGTCATCGGCCCCTATTTGCGTGCGCGTTCGGGAGGTGCCGACGCGCAATCAGAGAGTCATGCCTCTTCCAGTCAAGTCCTGCGAGACAGCGAGGCCCGGCTCGACGAAGCCGCGGGCCTCGCGCGTGCGATCGATCTCGTCATTGCCGATGCCATCATCGCGCCGATCAGCCAGATCCGGCCCGCCACCTATATCGGCAAGGGCAAGGTCGAGGAGATCGCCGCGCTCGCCAAGAGCCTTGATGTCGAGCTCGTGGTGATGGATTGCGCGCTGGCGCCGATCCAGCAGCGCAATCTCGAGAAGGAATTGCACGCCAAGGTGCTCGACCGCACCGGGCTCATTCTGGAAATCTTCGGCCGCCGCGCCAAGACCAAGGAAGGCTCGCTCCAGGTCGAGCTCGCTCATCTCAACTACCAGCGCTCGCGCCTGGTGCGGTCATGGACCCATCTCGAACGCCAGCGCGGCGGTTTCGGATTCATGGGCGGTCCCGGCGAGACGCAGATCGAGGCCGACCGCCGCCTGATCCAGGAGCGCATCTCCAAGCTCGAAGGCGAGCTGAAGAAGGTACAGGCGACGCGGCGGCTGCATCGCGCCGGCCGCCAGCGCGTGCCGTATCGCGTGGTCGCGCTGGTCGGCTACACCAATGCCGGCAAGTCGACGCTGTTCAACCGCCTGACCCGCGCCGACGTGCAGGCGGCCGACATGCTGTTCGCAACGCTCGATCCGACCCTGCGCGCGCTCACGCTGCCGCATGGCGGCAAGGCGATGCTGTCGGACACCGTCGGCTTCATCTCCAATCTGCCGACGCAGCTCGTCGCCGCCTTCCGCGCCACCCTGGAGGAGGTGCTGGAAGCCGACGTGATCCTGCATGTCCGCGACATCTCTCACGAGGATGCCGAGGCCCAGCAGAGCGACGTCGACGCCGTGCTGCGCCAGCTCGGCATCAACCCCGATGACAGCGGCCGTATCATCGAGGTCTGGAACAAGATCGACCGGTACGATCCCGAGCAGCGCGAAGAGCTCCTGAACATCGCCGCGCGCCGGCCTGAGGATCATCCGGCAATGCTGGTCTCGGCCGTGTCGGGCGAGGGGATCGACGCACTGCTCGCCGCGATCGAAGAGCGGCTTGCCGCAAAGCGCACCACGCTCGATCTCTCCATCGACGCCGCCGATGGCGCCGGCATCTCCTGGCTGCATCGCAATTCCGAGGTGCTGGCGAAGGAGCTGCACGACGGCCGCTTCGACATGACCGTGCGAGTGGACGAGACCAAGCGGGACATCGTGATCAGCCGCTTCGATGCGGTGCCGCAGGCAGGTTAGGACCTGGCGAACTCCCAGCATGACAGCGGCATGACGCTGTAGGGTGCGGCAGGCTGCCGCACTTTCTGTTTGAAATCGGCCGCGCCTTGGTCCATTGCCCTCCGGACCCAGAGGTGAGGGACTACCGATGCAGAATGCGAGCGAAGCGGGCGACAAGCTCGGCAACGGAACGACAGATCTCTCCCTGGAGCGTGCCCCCGACATCGTCGAGGCGATGAACGCCCTTGAGCCCGACAAGGCTGCGGCCATGCTGCGATCCTTGCCCGCCGAGAAGGCGATCGAGGTGCTCGATCTGCCGGGGCTTGCCAACACCTGCGAGATCCTCGCGGAACTGCCTGAAGAGACGGCGATCGCGCTGCTGTCGGGCGTCTCCGACGACCGCGCCGCCGATATCTTCAAGGAGTTGAGCGAGCCGCTGCGCACCACGCTCCTGAACGGGCTGAATCCGGAGACGCGGACCGTCATCTCCGGGCTGCTGGCCTATCCCGAGCGCAGCGCGGGCAGCATCATGACGACCGAGTTCGTCAGCGTGCCCTCGACCTGGACCATTGCCGAGGTGCTGCATCACATTCGCATGGTCGAGCGCACCCGCGAGACCGTCTATTCGATTTTCGTCGTCGATCCCACCACGAAGACGCTGATTCAGGCCGTGCCGCTGCGCCGCCTGATCTCGGGCGATCCGCACGCCAATGTGTTGACGGCCGCGCCGGCGCGGCGGCCACTGATGGTGTCGCCGGAAGCCGATCGCATGGAGGCGGCGCGGCTGATCTCCCGTTACGACGTGCTCGCGGTCGCGGTCGTCGACGGCCCCGGTCACCTCCTCGGCATCGTCACCGTGGACGACGTCATCGATGCCATCGTCCAGGAATCGACCGAGGACGCCCAGAAGTTCGGCGGCATGGAAGCGATCGACGAGCCGTACCTGCGCATCAGTTTTGTCGAGATGATCAGGAAGCGCGGCGGCTGGCTGTGTGCTCTGTTCCTGTCGGAAATGCTGACGGCCACGGCGATGCAGAGCTACCAAAGCGAGCTCGAGAAGGCGATCGTCCTGACGCTCTTCATCCCCTTGATCATGAGCTCGGGCGGCAACTCCGGATCGCAGGCCACCTCGCTGCTGATCCGCTCGCTGGCGCTGCGCGAGGTGCGGCTCCGTGACTGGTGGCGCGTTGCCTTACGCGAGCTGCCGACCGGCATGACGCTCGGCGCCATTCTCGGCGTGATCGGCATCGTCAGGATCACGCTCTGGCAGACCCTCGGCTTGTTCGATTACGGCCCGCATTGGGGCCTGGTCGCCGTGACCGTCGGCGCTGCGCTGGTCGGGATCGTGACCTTCGGATCGCTGTCGGGATCGATGCTGCCGTTCATCCTCAAGCGCCTTGGCTTCGATCCCGCAAGCGCGTCCGCTCCGTTCGTGGCAACCCTGGTCGACGTGACGGGGCTGGTGATCTATTTCGGAGTAGCAGCGGTCATTCTCCGCGGCACGTTGCTCTGAGAAGTTGTTGCCTCAACGAGGCTGCGTTGGCCACGTTGAGATAGTGTCGGCGTGAGGCGCTGACGTCACGGACAGCAGGGCAGGGAGCGCAATGTCCGCAGATGCGATCCGCACAATCCTGAACGAATTCCCGGGCGAAATCGAACGCGGTCCGGGGGCAACGGCCGAAGAGATCGCCAACTGCGAGCGCGAGCTCGGCGTTCGGTTCGTTGGCAGTTTTTCCGACTACCTGCAAACCTCTGGCTGGCTCCGCGTTGGCACGAGCGAGATTTATGGTCTCGGCGAAAACATCCCGTTGTGGCGCCGTCTCAAGGAGATGACGCTGAGCGAGCGAACCGAGATGTATCCGCCGCTGCCGCCTTATCTCGTGACTTTCTATAATGATGGATTCGGCAACCAGCACTGCCTCGACAGCCGCGTCGTTGTCGACGGCGAGCAGCGTATTGTTTTTTGGAACCATGAGGCAGGTCCGGATCAGACTCCTGAACCTATCGCCAGCTCGTTTGCGGATTGGCTCCGCCAGCTGATCGCGGCGGAGCGCGAGAGCGATTAGCCGGTCGGGAGCTTATCGGGACAGATCGAGGCTCATGAACTGGTTGTGCGGGCTCGGCTGATAGCCGGCGAACGGCTCACAGGAGACGAAGCCGGCGCTGCGGTAGAGTGAGACGGCGGGTGCGTGCAGCGGCGCCGTGCCGGTCTCCAGGCTGAGACGCGCATAGCCGCGATTGCGGGCCTCAGTGATGATGTGGTTCAGAATCGCGCGCCCGGCTCCGGTCCGCCGGGCACTGGGCGCGGCGCGCATCGACTTCACCTCGCCATGCGTCGCATCCAACTGCTTCAGGGCGCCAAACCCGGCCAATACGCCGTCCTGCCATGCGGTCCAGAACGTTACGGATGCCGCCGACAGGCCGCTCGCATTGAGGGCCCGCGCGTGCTCGCCCATGACACTGCGCAACTCTTCCAGATGATGCGCCAGCAAATCGGCGACGTGAGGCGCCTTCGGATCGTCCTGCCTGATGTCCACTGCATATCCTCGTATCAAGCGGCGGTCTTCGCCGCATTCCACAGCGCATCCATCTCCGCCAGCGACGCTTGCTCCAGCGTGCGGCCCTGCGCTTCCAGAGCGCGCTCGATATAGGCAAAACGCTTTTCGAATTTTGCATTGGTCGCGCGCAGCGCGGCTTCCGGATCGGCGTCGACATGGCGGGCAAGGTTGACGAGGGCAAACATCAGGTCACCGGTCTCTTCCGCGATCTCCTGCTTGTCGTTACGATCGAGCGCGGCCTCGATCTCGTCGGCTTCCTCGCGAATCTTTTGCAGCACGGCGCGCGGGTCGTTCCAGTCGAAGCCGACGGTGGAGGCCTTGCGCTGCAGCTCCATGGCGCGGGTCAGCGCGGGCTGGCCGGCCTTCACGCCCGACAGCAGCGATTTGTGCGGCGGTGTCGCCTCCGGCGGTCGGCGTGCGGCGCGCTCGGCTTTCTCCTCGGCCTTGATGCGGTCCCAGACTTCCTTGACGTGGGAGGAGGCGAGATTGCCCTCCTTGTCGGCGAAGACGTGCGGATGGCGCCGGATCATCTTGCGGGTGATGGCCTCAACGACATCGCCAAACGCAAAGGCGTTCTGCTCGGAGGCCATCTGGGCGTGGAACACGACCTGCAACAGGAGGTCGCCGAGTTCTTCGCGCAGATCGTCGAGATCGCCGCGGTCGATGGCATCGACCACCTCATAGGCTTCTTCGATCGTGTAGGGCGCGATGGTCGCAAAATTCTGCTCGATGTCCCAGGGGCACCCGCCTTCGGGCGCCCTCAAAGCGGCCATGATCTCGATGAGGCGGGCGATATCGCGGGAGGGCTTCATATCATGTAACTCATGCAACTAGTTGACCCGATAGCGAAACTCGATTCATAGCCAAGTTTAGCCTATGATAAAGTAATGATCGTGCGCAGTAGATGCGCGAATTGATGGACTGGCGAAATCATGAGCAATTGCAATATTTGCGGCGTTCAGCTTGATCAACCGGGCAAGCCGGATACGCTCGATTGCGGCGGTGACTGTCTACGATGTATGGCGGAGTGCGGTGATCCCGATTGCATAAAAACTATGCGCGAACTCGAGCCCGATAATCCGAAATGGAAAACGGAAGATAAAATCTGATCGTCTGCGCAGCGAGCGGGACAGTTGAGGATTGGAGCCGAGCACTCTTGGTAACCCAAGCCGCCTTCGAGCGGCTTTTTTCTTTGGGGACCAAAATGTATATTGGACTTCCCAGGGGCAGCCGGTCACCGGCGTGCGCAGCGCCGCCATGATCTCGATCAGGCGGGAAATGTCGCGGGAAGGGCTCATTGCGGGGCAGTCTCCGGGGTCCGAAACCTTATGCCAAAAGTGGGCCGCCGTTCCCAGCGGCGCGCGCCGGAACAGGCCGATTTCCACCGATTGGCTGCTGCGTTCTCCAGTGCTAAAGCGCGGACCATGAGCGACGCATTTTCATCACAAACCGCGTTGGTGCTGTTCTCCGGCGGCCAGGATTCCACCACCTGCCTCGCCTGGGCACTGAGCCGCTTTGCGCGGGTGGAGACGCTGGGGTTCGCGTACGGCCAACGCCATGCCGTCGAGCTCGACTGCCGCGACCGGCTGTTCGACGGCATCAAGGGCCTGCGCGCGGACTGGGCCGCAAAGCTCGGCGAGAGCCACACGCTGTCGATTCCGACGCTCGCCGCGGTGTCCGAGACCGCGTTGACGCGCGATGTCGCGATCGCGATGGGGGCCGATGGGCTGCCCAACACGTTCGTGCCCGGCCGCAACCTGGTGTTCCTGACGTTTGCGGCGGCGCTGGCCTATCGACGCGGTATCACCCACATCGTCGGCGGCATGTGCGAGACCGACTATTCCGGCTATCCCGATTGTCGCGACGAGACCATCCGCGCGATGCAGGCCGCGCTCTCGCTCGGCATGGCCAGGCAATTCGAGCTGCACACGCCGCTGATGTGGATCGACAAGGCTGCGACGTGGAAGCTGGCACATGATCTCGGCGGCGATGCGCTGGTCGATCTGATCCGCGAGCAGTCGCACACCTGCTATCTCGGCGAACGCGGCGCGCAGCATGATTGGGGCTATGGGTGCGGGGAGTGCCCGGCGTGCAGCCTGCGGGCAAAGGGGTGGCGGGAGTTTGTGGCAGGGAGGTAGCGCCCAGTCGTACTCTCTGTGCCCCGGACGCAGTGCAGCGCTTCTTTAGCGCTGCGCTGCTGAGCCGGGGCCCATGCTTCCGCAACGTACGGTGTCGCCCTGGGTCCCTGTGTGTGGAAAGTCTGTCATGATGGCGGTGGGCGGGAAGCCGTTGGGTCCTTGGCGCTTGACGCCGTGATCCGGCCCGGTCTC
>NZ_JARXWB010000052.1 GCF_029892425.1 Bradyrhizobium sp. BR13661
CGGGACTCGCGGCTGTCGTGGCGCATCGCGTCCAGGCGTGGCGCAGAGGGCCTTGTCGCAAGCGAGAAAGGAAGCGAGAATGGGTGAGATCAAGCGCAAGCAACGACCGATTAAGAGGGCGAGATAAAAGGGGCTCGCCGGTCGAACCGCAAGCCATTGGCATGGCTTGGGTTCTGGCGTGCCGGTCGGTCGGGGCGCGTGCCGCGCCCGGCATTTTGACCAATGGAGTCAAAGGCGTTTTCGGCACCGTGTTCGTTTTTGACCGTTGGGAGGTCCTGCCGTGAGCGTGGGCGACAGCGAACTGCGTGTTCGGCCCGGGCGTATTCGCAGTACCCGAGTGCCGAAGCAAAAGAGCTTCATCAACCAGGTGCTGCGTGCCGCTAAGAAAGCCGGTCACTCCTCGGGACAGGCTGCGGCTGGCAGACGCTCTGCGGCCTATGGGCGCTCGACGTTTGGCCGCGGGCGCCTCGCCTTTAGTCGTGCCAGATTGTTCAGCCCGACGCGGCGTGTCGTGGTGAAGGCGCGCGTGGCTCGCCATAAGGGGCGAGCCTTCCGTTCAGCACCGCTGACGGCCCATCTTTCGTATTTGAAGCGCGACGGTGTGACCCGGAGTGGTGAACGGGCCGAGATGTTCGATGCCAGCGGCGACCGCGCCGACAGTGCGGCTTTCGCAGGACGGTGCGAGGACGATCGGCATCATTTCAGGTTTATCGTCTCGCCCGAGGACGCCGGCGAGATGACAGACCTGAAGGCTTTCACGCGCGACCTCGCCAGGCAGATGGAGACCGATCTCGGCACGCCGCTCGATTGGGTAGCCGTCGATCACTGGAATACCGACAACCCTCACGTCCATCTTCTCGTTCGGGGCGTGGACGAGGAAGGGGCGGATCTCGTGATCTCCCGCGACTATATCAGCCACGGCCTGCGCTCACGTGCCGAGGAACTGGTCGGCATCGAACTGGGTCCAAAGCCGGAGCACGAAATCCGCAATTCCCTGGAGAGAGAAGTTTCGGCAGAGCGATGGACCGGGCTCGATCGGGAGATCCGGCTGGCGGCCGATGAGACCGGCTCTATCGATCTACGTCCCGATAATCCCGGCAAGTTCGATCCCGAGATCCGGCGGCTGATGGTCGGTCGCCTTCAATATTTGGAAAACATGGGCCTTGCGGCCTCCGCCGCGCCGGGGGAGTGGATGGTCGGGCTCGAGGCCGAGCAGTCCTTGCGCGACCTCGGTATGCGCGGCGACATCATCAAGTCCATGCACCGCACCTTTACCGAGCGTGGTGAAGCGCGCGGCATTGCCGACTTCGTCATTGAGGGTGGACAGCCCATGTCTCAGATTGTCGGACGGCTGGTTGACCGGGGATTGCATGACGAACTGACCGGCGAGGCCTACGCCCTGATAGACGGAACGGACGGGCGCGCGCATCACGTGCGCTTCCGCGGGCTCGAGGCCTTCGACGAGGCACCGGCGATCGGCGGAATCATCGAAATCCGATGCTTCGGTCAAGCCGGCGATCCGCGCCCGACCATGGTGCTCGCAACCCGTTCCGATCTCGATCTCGGTGAGCAGGTCACTGCAAAAGGGGCCACCTGGCTCGACCATAGGCTGTTCGAACGCGATCCCATGCCGCTCGCCATGGGCGGCTTCGGCCGCGAGACCCGCGATGCCATGGAAGCCCGTACCGCGCATCTGATCCAGGAGGGGCTGGCGCGGCGGCAGGGCCAACGCATCATCTTGCAGCGCGACCTCTTGGACACGTTGCGCCAACGTGAATTGGACGACGTGGCCGCAAAGGTCTCGGCCGACACGGGCCTACCTCATGTGAAGGCCGTGTCCGGGGAGCATGTGGCGGGCACGTATCGCCAGCGGCTGACGCTCAGCTCGGGACGATTCGCCATGATCCATAATGGGCTTGGCTTCCAGCTCGTGCCCTGGTCGCGCGAACTCGAAAAGAAACTCGGCCAACACGTCACGGGCGTCATGAAGGACGGCGGTGGCATCGAATGGGGCCTTGGTCGGAAACGCGACCTCAGCCTCTAGCTATCTGGTCAATTCAGTTGCGGAAGGGCGTTCGGGGATGTCTGGAACCAAGATCCTCTGGGGGCAGCTAGTCGTTGTCGGCCTGATTGTTTTGCTGGCCATTTGGGGAGCAACCGAGTGGACGGCCTGGCGGCTCGCCTGGCAACCGGAGCTTGGGCTACCCTGGTTCGAACTAGCGGGGTTCAAGATCTATTACCCGCCGATCTTCTTCTGGTGGTGGTTCGTCTACGACGCTTATGCGCCTCAAATCTTTGTCGAGGGGGCTTTCATCGCGGCGTCGGGGACCTTCATTTCCATTGCGGTGGCGATCGGCATGTCGGTATGGCGCGCGCGTGAAGCCAAGAATGTCGAGACCTATGGTTCGGCGCGCTGGGCCGGCTTGCAGCAGGTTCGCACAGCCGGACTTCTCGGTCCGGATGGCGTGGTGCTGGGCAAACTCGACCGCGACTACCTGCGCCATGACGGACCGGAGCACGTCTTGTGTTTTGCACCCACTCGCTCGGGCAAGGGCGTCGGCCTTGTCGTCCCCTCACTGCTGGCTTGGCCCGGCTCGGCCATCGTACACGACATCAAGGGCGAGAACTGGCAACTGACCGCGGGCTTCCGGTCGCGTCATGGCCGCGTCCTGTTGTTCGATCCGACCAACCCAAAGTCCTCAGCCTACAATCCGCTGCTCGAAGTCCGGCGCGGGGAATGGGAGGTTCGCGATGTCCAGAACGTCGCCGACGTCCTGGTCGACCCAGAAGGTTCACTCGACAGGCGGAACCATTGGGAGAAGACCAGTCATTCGCTCCTGGTCGGCGCCATCCTCCATGTCCTCTATGCCGAGGCAGACAAGACCTTGGCCGGCGTCGCCGCCTTCCTGTCCGATCCAAAGCGGCCGATCGAAGTTGCGTTGAAGGCGATGATGACCACGCCACACCTCGGCGAGCACGGGGCCCATCCTGTGGTCGCCTCGACCGCGCGCGAGCTCCTCAATAAATCCGAGAATGAGCGCTCGGGCGTCCTGTCCACCGCGATGTCGTTCCTCGGGCTCTACCGCGATCCCGTCGTGGCCCAGGTGACACGCCGCTGCGACTGGCGGATCGCTGATCTGATCGCAGACCGCCGCCCTACTACGCTCTACCTTGTGGTGCCCCCTTCCGATATCTCGCGGACCAAACCATTAATCCGTCTGGTGCTAAATCAGATCGGCCGGCGCCTGACCGAGGAGTTGCATGCCCGCGACCGCCGGCATCGCGTTCTGATGATGCTGGACGAGTTTCCCGCACTCGGGCGGCTGGATTTCTTCGAGTCCGCGCTGGCCTTCATGGCGGGGTACGGCATCAAGAGCTTCTTGATCGCGCAGTCGCTGAATCAGATCGAGAAGGCTTACGGGCCCAACAACGCCATTCTCGACAATTGCCACGTCCGCGTCAGCTTCGCGACCAACGACGAGCGGACTGCCAAGCGGGTATCTGACGCGCTCGGGACCGCGACCGAGATGCGGGCCATGAAAAACTATGCCGGCCATAGATTGAACCCCTGGTTGGGGCACCTGATGGTCTCGCGGCAGGAGACGGCGAGGCCATTACTGACCCCGGGCGAAGTCATGCAGCTTCCTCCGATGGATGAGATCGTCATGGTGGCGGGCACGCCGCCGATCCGGGCCAAGAAGGTCCGCTATTACGAGGATAGGCGGTTCACCGAGCGGGTTCTGCCGCCGCCAGATCCGGCGAGTGCCGGCCGATCATCGCGAACGGACGGATGGTCAGCGCTAGGGCCATCGAAGCCGACGGCGGGTCCAACTGACAAAGCCGCGGAGGTCGAGGAAGACACGGCGAACAGCGGACTCCGTCGCGAGCCCGAACTCCCCCATCACGTCGCGATCGCCAAGGAGACGACCGAACTGACGCCGGCAGAAGAATTTGCCGCCGTTCTTGACGATGACGAGGATGCCGTCCGTCAGTCCCGGCTCATACGCCAACAGATGCGCGGCGTCGCTCGTCAGGTCGCCATGGACCCGAATGACGGTATGGAGCTCTGAGGCAATATGCGTGACCGGATGAACGTCTATTTCCCGCCAGAGCTTTTGAAACAGATCTCGGAGCTGGCCGATCGCAAGAAGCTGTCCCGGTCTGCGATCGTGGAGGCGGCGGTCGCCTCATTTCTGTCACCGGACGGCGCGGACAGAAGGGAGGCTGCGTTCACCCGGCGCCTGGATCGGCTGTCGCGTCAGGTGCAGAGGCTTGAGCGTGACGTTGGTTTGACGGCCGAGACCTTGGCCCTCTTCATTCGCTTCTGGCTGACAATCACGCCACCGCTACCCAACGACGCGCAGGCGGCCGCGCAGGCAAAAGGCAGGGAGCGCTTTGAAGGATTTGTCGAGGCGCTCGGGCGCCGTCTGCAGAAGGGGCAAAGCTTTCTGCGCGAGATTCCGGAAGATATCCGCCGTCAAAACGTAGCCGAGGAAAGCTAGGGCGTGGGCTCATAACACGCGATTGAGCTGCGACTGCGGAGAGCGCACGATCTTTGACGAGCACGGAAAGCAGAGTCAATTCATGACGGAAGTGAAACCTAGAAAATGGAGCCCGATTCACCTATTCCTCCTTGGGCGCCGAGCCTGTATCGGTCCCCGGCTGAAGATCGCCTTCCAATGGAAAGGCGGACCTGGTGAGGGGTACGCGATCCCCCGCAATCAACTGAGTTTCTTTTTCTACGCCAGTCTACGACCGAAGCAATTTAGCCGAATTGGCAAAAGCTGGACGCGCTATCGGCTCGAAAGAGCAGACAGCAAAAGGGGCCAGCATGCAAATCTCAATAGGATGGCGTCGACTCGCGCGCGTTTTTCTCCCTTTTGCCGCCGGATACTATCTTTCGTATCTGTTTCGAACGATTAACGCTCTGATCGCCAGTCGTCTCAGCTCAGATACTGGGCTTGGGACTGCCGACCTCGGGTTACTTACGTCAGTCTATTTCCTCGTTTTTGCGGCGGCGCAGATCCCCGTCGGCATATTGTTGGACCGCTATGGTCCACGTCGCGTCCAGAGTTTTTTGCTCTTGCTCGCAGCAATGGGCGCCGGACTGTTCGCGGTATCGAGCGGCTTCCTGTCTCTTTTGATCGCGCGTGCAATGATAGGATTTGGTGCAGCTGCAGCGCTGACCGCTGGACTGAAGTCCATCATCCTTTGGTTCCCCAGAGAGCGAGTTGCCTTGCTGAATGGCTATATGGTCATGCTGGGGTCTCTGGGAGCGGTGACCGCTACGGCTCCCGCCGATTACCTACTCGCCTGGATGGGTTGGCGGCAACTCTTTGAGATGCTGGCGGCTGCGACGGGCGCCACCGCAATCCTCATCTATGTCGTGGTTCCTGAACAAGGCATTGTTACATCGACAGCATCAGTCCCCGCGACCATTAGCTCTGTTTTCGGCGATCGGCGCTTCTGGCGCATTGCCCCGTTGTCGGCGACTTGCATTGGATCGGCCTGGTCCCTGCAGGGATTGTGGGCATCGCCGTGGCTGACCGACGTGGGAGAGCTTGATCGCCCAGACCTCGTCAGACAGCTTTTCATAATGTCGATCGTCTTGAGCTGTGGCGCCTGGCTGTTCGGCATGACGGTCCACTACGTCAAACGAAGAGGAATGGGCGCAGAGACGATACTGGCGACGGTTGCAGCGCTGTTTATCGCTGCCGAGCTAGCCTTGATCATGGGAGCGCCGCTCCCGTCCATCTTGCCCTGGTCGGTTGTCGCGATTGTCGGAGCGGCAACCGTGGTCAGCTTCGCAGTGATAGCGGACTATTTTCCTCCGGAGCTTGCCGGTCGTGCCAACGGCGCCTTGAACGTCTTGCACTTTGGTTGGGCATTTCTGGCACAATACGCGACAGGCCTGATCCTCGAGCAGTGGTCCATTAGCGATGGCCATAGGCCCGTCCAGGCCTATCAGGTCGCGTTTGGCGTCAACGTAGCGCTGCAGATCGCGACGTTGGTCTGGTTCTCGCTGCCTTGCGGCCGATACTTAGCTTCATGGATGGGGCCAATTCCGCTCTTCGTGCAGGCTAATGTTTTCGACGTTTTCGAGTCTGTAAGCTCGTATGAGAATTCGGTGATCCTCATACCCGCGGATGATGATGCCGAGTGGTGAACGGTAGCTCGCAGCGAACCGACACGATTGAGGAGGCCTCAAAGATCAGTTCTCAGTCTTTCTTTTTCTACGCCGGCCTACGACACGGCAATCCTCTGTTGCGACAAAGCGGTTGCAGGTCGAGGCAGCCTCTCGTTCTGGCGTGTTGGATTTCAAACCAGCTATCGGAAATCGGTAGTCGGCTGCGTTTGCCGGCGCGTCTGCTGATAATTTGCGCAAGTCGCTGCGGTGCACGCACACAGAATCGCCCCAAACAAAAACAACCTGATCCCTGCGCATTGCGCGGGGGATTACAAGATGGGTATCGGATCCTGGTTGCTGGTCTGGCTGACCTGTAACGCGCTTTTTCTTGCTTTGAGGATTCTCATGACGGCGGACAGGCCACCGCCTCTGCCTCGATCCTCATTGGAGCAGCCAGAGAAACACCGCACAGGCTAAACAGTAGAGTGCGGCCAGTCATCCCAGCATCACGACGGCGGACGCACAGAATGAAAGCAGTAAACGCCTAACGCGTATGTTAGCACGCGCGCCGTTTGCCGTTCGTCAGTTTCGCGCAATGATTGTGCATGCGATCACAAGTAGATCGGTGGGCGGCCATGCGCAAAGGCGTTCAGACATTAACCTGGGCGTTTAATGTCAAGGGCGGACGACAGGCACGATTGCGACCGCTGGCATCCGGCTTGCGACCCATCGGCCGTGGAGGTCGCACCGTCTCAATCTGGAGTAGTTTCGTGCAGTACCTGCCTCAAACTGCTATTCGAGGACCGGCGAAGCTGGAAGCACTCGTCGCTGAATTGAAGCGGCGTGCAGAATTAATGTCCGCTGACATTGAGGAGGAAAAGGTGTGGACGGGAGTCTCCGCCATTTACGATCAACGCTATTCGATGCTGGCACGAGCCCTGCGCGGACGCCGCGGCAATCTACTGGATACGATCGCCACACTCGAATATCAGTTGCGGTCGGCCGGTTCAGCCTCGCAGGCTGCGTAAGTTTCGATGCTGGTGTTAGTCGCGGCGATGCGTCTGATTCGCGGCACGCTTGTCAGGCGAACCGCATCTGCATCGTTCTGAAACGGCGCCCCCGAGTAGCTGTCCGGCATTACAGTTCGATCTGCAGCCACTTGCGCCGGGTAAGTTCATCGAACTTTGTTGCCACGAACCATTCGACCTCAGGCGTCTCTCCGTAGACAGCCGACCGTGCCGTGAGCTCCCCATCGATAATGGCAACGTGACACATCAGTCTCTCAAGCGACACTTTCGTCATCGCGGCGGCCATGAGCCGGGTAGCGGCCGGACGTGATGGAGCCGTCCCTTTCGGCACCCTGGTTACAATAACCGAATAATGTCCAGGAAACGGTATCTCGGTCATCCAAACGATGATGGGCAGCATTCCAGGCCACCTCGCAACAAAACAACACGGAATGAAAAGATTTGATTGTATCGCTAACTTAATTCGACCCCAGCGTGCCTATAGGTATCAAAGACGGCGATCGCCGTCACCTGTTTCCTGCGAAAACCGTAGCTGGCATGAAATCCCCCGCAGAAGCCTTCACGCTCGTTGCCGAGAACAATGCGTTGCCGAGAACAATGCCAGCTGGTTGCAGGCGAGTTTGACGCGCGGCAGCCATCCTATCCCCTGCTCGCGCAGAACCTACGTGCGCGACGCGAATAACCCTCGTCTCGAAAATCTACATTCTCGAGGAGCGTGCGAGATCGCGCCGGGTCGGGACCTGAGAGAAGCCGCGAACTTTGCTACTGCGGAGGACTGCCAATGTCGAACGAGCCCAGCAGGTAGTCCTCACCAACCGACTCCTCGGTAGGCAGTCGCGCGATCAAGGTGAACGTTGCTTCAGGGTACCGTGACCACACGTCGATATCCTCTTGGGTGACGGTGAGAAATCCAAAAAAGCACCTGTATCGCCCCGGCTCGGTTCCCCGGCCGATTTTATCCCATGTGATCTTATTAACGCGCAAACGCTAGCTCCATTCGTTCTCCGGCAGCGAGCCAGCCGGCGGTTTGAGTTGGTCCTGGTCCGCTTCGATCTCCGCAGTTCGTCCTGAACGGCCCTGACCGCGTTTTCCGGATTGATGCCCGATATCCCCCTGCAACTCAGCGAGCACCTTACGGCGATGCGCTAGCAAGTCCGACAGAGCGCGCCTGTTCTCCACCTTGACGTAGCCGGCGACGATTTTCGCGATGGTCATTGACACTTTTCCGCTCCTGTCAAGCCTGTCGGCGGAACTCCGCCAAGCCGGCCTCGGCGATGCGGTACTCCGCATCTTCGTTCGCGGCGACGCTCAATCCACCCGTTGAAGGAGAGCGAGCTTTGTTGCCGGCATAGAGGGCAATTGCGAGCAAGCCGCCCGATCAAAGTTGCGCAGTCGATCGAAAAGCTGTCGGTGGCCTTGATTGAAGAGCGGACTGCGCTCTTCTCGTCGCCGGAGGTCTTCCGAAATTGTCTCGAGCGATCGTTAAGGTTCCATCTCCGTTTGTTGCGTCGTATCGTTTGCGAACGGTTTTCACGACCTCGGCAACCCGTCAATCGTTTCTAAATGGCTCATCGCTAACATTCCGCGGCATGGATGACCAGGACGTATCGGTTTGGTTCGTTCCGACCTTTAGGCGTAGCTGTGCTCGTCTTGCGGTGCGGATAGTGCGCAACAATCGCGCCTGAGCCTCGGCGCTCGGTAGCACCAACGCGGGCGGAGCGGCCTGCTCACATCCTTGAAAAGGCGCGGCCGGTGGACGCCCCGCGCCTCTAAGCGGCGGAGACGCGACGATTCATGGCTCGAACATTGTGCAGGTGGCGCTGATGACAAACAAGCGCAGCTCGACGCGTCCCTGGTCGCCGGAGGAAGAAACCCAGCTGGTCGCGCTCTTCAGCGGAGGTGCCACAGCCGACGAAGTCGGGAAACGGCTGGGGCGCACGCGACAGGCGGTCTACGCGCGTTTGCAGCGCTTTCAAAGACAGCGCGGCAGGGTGAGCAAAATGAGCGGAAGGTCCTTCGCGCAGTTGTCAAAGTAATGGCAGACCACCTCACGCTGGCGGTGGATACGAAGAAGCCAGCCGATCGAGCGGCAGCGTGCGTTCGTGGGTACTGAGGCGTCGTCTGTCGATGACGCAACGCAGCTGCCATTCCGGCTTGGCGTCGCTTGGCACCAGCCGCAATTGATTCTGCCACCGCCTGAGGGAAATCCTTCGGCAGTTTCGCAATCGTAGCGTCGATCTTTGCACCAGCTATATCCGCGAGCTCTTTGATGATGCCGCGGGCCGTCTTTTCGGTCAAGCCGCAAGTCTTGGCGGCTTGCACGAAGTGTCGGCCGAGAACGGTGTGCACCACGTAGTGGCGATTATTGCCGATCGCCATGGCGAGCTTCATTTGGTTTTGCGTGATCTGCTTGGCATCGAGGCTCGGCTGCGTCGAGATGATGTCGTACAGCGGCGTCAGGACGAACCGCCCGCCGGGCGAGAGGCGGATGCTGAAGTTCTTGGCGTGCCCGTCAGTGGCTGCGAGAAGCCAGAAGACGATTTGCGTCTTGAAGAAGGTCGCCTGGTCGGTGGCCGGCGTATCGCTGCCTTTGAGGAAATCAGAGACATTTCGGATGCCTGGGCCGCCGTCGGATTCGTATTTGCGCCCGGGCGGCACGGAAAGCGCCTGACAGCAATCTTCCTGCGGCAGGCGCAAGAGCCGCCCGTCGCGGGTCCATATGCGGTCAAAGCGTTCGATGGCGAGCACGCGCCGTCCCGCGAAATCAACGATGCGCGATTTGGCGACGGGCAAGTCAGGCGCGGCGACGAGCTCCAGGCAACTGTTGGTCAGGTCGATGCCGTTGGGCAACCTGCCGATCTGCGGTTTGATGATGTGCGTGGTGGCGGTCGTGCCATGCGGCACGTGCCACTTGTTCCGCCAGGTCACTCACTATGCGAGCATCATCGCGCCCGCCGCTCCGGGCGTCGTTCCGTCCGGAAGGAATTGGAGCGCACCGATACAGTCGCGGCCGATTGCGGAAAGCAGGTTGTAGGCATCGGCCCCACCGGCATGCGCGCGTTCGGCGACACGCCGACGGATGTCCTCGTAATCGGGAAGCAGGTTGTCGAAGACGGCAATGACGGGGTCGCCGATATAGCGGTCTTCGCGCAGGGGCATCGACACCGAGACCGGGATGGCGTTCTCCCATTCCAGCCAGGCTTTGTCGTATTGGAAGTCGATAGCGCCGCTGCTCTCGCGCCGCAGCCGCCCGATCAAACGAGCGTTCGGGTAGACGTTGAGAGGCGCACGAACAGGACGGCGCCCCATCAGAACAGATCCTCGATGGCTTTGGCCGATATCTTCGTGCGCGGCCGGATGACCAGTTCCAGATCGAGCGCGGCTAGCGCATCCAAGAGGATTCGCATCTGCGTCGCTGGCTCGCCGGCCTCCAGCTTCGAGACAGTCGCTTGGCGCGCGTGCATCTTGTCGCCCAGGCTGCCCTGAGTGAGGTGTTTTTGTCGGCGGTGCCGCTTAATGGCGGCGCCAAGCTGCTGGGGTGTGCGGGCGATCGTATCCTTTAGAAAATGATACGCGAACGCGTATAATAAGACAATATACGCGAACGCGTGTAATATCTATATATACGCAAATGCGTATATATAGCAGAAATACGCGAACGCGCTTAGGGCTTTGCCGCCGATTTACAACGCCGGCGGGCGACACGAACTGGCAGGCATTGGTTGATCAAGCGGCTTTCGTGGGCGCCATGCGGCGGTACCGCTTGGTTGGGCATTCCACCGGATACGCGACAAACCTGATCCTGGAGCAACAGATCAGTGAGAATTTCGGTCACACTCGCGCCGCGGATGATGAGGCGGAGTGGTGAGCAGTAACTTGCAGCGAGCCGATGTGATTGAGCAAGCCTCAGAGATCCGTTCTTAGTCTTTCTTTTTCTACGCCAGTCTACGATCACTGAAGCCGCTTGTTGCGCCAAGTCCATCGGTGCTTTTTCTAATCATCCCCATCTGAGGGCACTCTGTAGACGCCCTCGTCGGTGGGGACGACGGTGGCAATACATTCCAATCAATCCGAAGCGAATTCGCGCGGCGCGCGAATGCTCCGTAGCGCGCTTGGTGCAGCGATTGCCAGCTACCTCGAGGATGAAGCGATCATCGAGGTGATGCTCAATCCGGACGGGCGGTTGTGGATCGACCGGTTGTCGAGTGGCCTGATCGACACCGGCGAAACCCTGTCGGCGGCGGATGGCGAGCGCATTGTTCGCTTGGTTGCGCATCACGTGGGCACCGAGGTGCATGCCGGCGCGCCCCGGGTCTCGGCCGAATTGCCTGGGACTGGTGAGCGCTTCGAAGGTCTGTTGCCTCCGGTCGTTGCGGCACCGGCCTTTGCTATCCGCAAACCGGCCGTTGCCGTGTTTACACTCGACGATTACGTCGCCAGGGGGATCATGACCTCGGAGCAGGCCAGGACCCTGAAGGACGCTGTCGCCGCACGGAAGAACATTCTGGTCGCCGGTGGGACATCGACCGGCAAGACAACGTTGACGAATGCGCTCCTGGCCGAGGTGGCAAAGAGCTCCGATCGGGTCGTTCTGATCGAAGATACGCGCGAACTCCAATGCAAGGCGCCCAATCTCGTAGCTTTGCGGACCAAAGATGGCGTGGCCACGCTTTCCGACCTGGTTCGCTCATCGCTGCGATTGCGTCCGGATCGCATTCCGGTTGGCGAGGTTCGCGGTGCCGAAGCGCTCGACCTGCTCAAGGCCTGGGGCACGGGCCACCCCGGCGGCATTGGGACCATTCATGCGGGCAGTGCGCTCGGCGCGCTGCGGCGTCTCGAGCAGCTCATCCAGGAAGCCGTCATCACGGTTCCGCGTGCCCTGATCGCTGAGACCATCAACATCGTTGCTGTGCTTGCGGGGCGCGGCGGTGACCGTCGCCTCGCTGAACTCGCCCTCGTCACCGGACTCGGGGCCGCCGGCGACTACGACCTTTCATCAGCAGGAGACTAACATGCGTCAGAAATTTCGTTTTCTTCGAGGTGCATCGTTGACCGTGTTCGGCATGGCGCTTTTGCGAGCGGCGCCGGCGTGGGCCGCAGGCTCGAACATGCCGTGGGAACAGCCACTCAATCAGATCTTGCAGTCGGTCGAGGGGCCGGTCGCCAAGATCATCGCGGTCATCATCATCGTCGTGACCGGGCTCACGCTCGCATTCGGGGACTCGTCCGGCGGTTTCCGCAGGCTGATCCAGATCGTGTTTGGTCTGTCGATCGCGTTCGCCGCCTCGAGTTTCTTTCTGTCGTTCTTCTCCTTCGGCGGCGGCGTGGTGATCTGATGGATGAGCCGGTCGCAGGATTTGTCGTGCCCGTTCACCGCGCACTTACGGAGCCGATCCTGATGGGCGGCGCGCCGCGGTCGGTTGCGATTGTCAACGGCACGCTTGCGGCAGCTCTTGGGCTTGGACTGCGGCTCTGGATCGCGGGCCTCGTCCTCTGGTTCATCGGCCACATGGCCGCCGTCTGGGCCGCCAGGCGCGATCCCGCCTTCGTCGATGTGGTGCGCCGGCATTTGCGCATTCCCAGTCATCTCAGCCTCTGAGTTATCGGTCATGATGAACCTTGCCGAATATCGCCATTCCGACGCCCGTCTTGCCGACTTTCTGCCTTGGGCAGCCCTGGTCGACGAAGGAATTATCCTGAACAAGGATGGCTCGTTCCAGCGGACGGCGAAGTTCCGGGGGCCTGACCTCGACAGCGCAGTGCCGGCTGAACTCGTCGCCGTCGCCGGCCGTTTGAACAACGCCTTGCGTCGCTTGGGATCCGGCTGGGCCGTATTCGTCGAGGCGCAGCGTCATTTTGCGGGGACCTACCCGCCTAGCTCCTTTCCGGATGTCGCGTCTGCGCTGGTTGACGCGGAACGCAGGGCGCAGTTCGAGGAGGCGGGCGCCCACTATGAGTCCAGCTATTTTCTGACCGTCCTCTACCTGCCCCCGGAAGAGGGCGCTACCCGGGCAGAGCGACTGCTCTATGAGGGCCGGGATCGGACCGTAGGGGCAGACGCGCGCGAGGCGCTCCGCGGGTTTGTCGATCAAACCAACCGTGTGCTGCAGCTCTTTGAAGGATTTATGCCGGAATGCGCCTGGCTCGATGATCAGGACACGCTGACCTACCTGCACTCGACGATCTCGACTAAGCGTCACCGCGTTCGCGTGCCCGAAATTCCGATGTATATCGATGCGCTGTTGGCAGATCAGCCGCTGACCGGCGGGCTAGAGCTGATGTTGGGCTCAGCCAATATTCGGGTCCTGACGATTGTTGGCTTTCCGGGCGCCACGACCCCGGGGATCCTGGACGACTTGAATCGCCTGCCAATCTCTTATCGTTGGTCGACTCGCGCGATCATGCTCGACAAGATCGACGCCACCAAGCTCCTGACCAAGATTCGGCGGCAGTGGTTCGCCAAGCGAAGGTCGATTGGCGCCATTCTCAAAGAGGTCATGACGAACGAGGCGTCGACGCTGCTCGATACCGACGCACACAACAAGGCGATCGACGCCGACGCCGCCCTGCAGGAACTGGGTTCGGATCAGATTGGACAAGCCTTTGTCACGGCAACCATCACGGTGTGGGACGGCGATCCTGATGCAGCCGACGAAAAGCTGAGGTTGGTCGAGAAGGTCATCCAGGGTCGCGATTTCACCTGCATGATCGAGACGGTGAATGCCGTCGAAGCCTGGCTCGGCAGTCTGCCGGGGCACGTCTACGCCAACGTGCGGCAGCCGCCCATCTCAACTCTCAACCTCGCTCATATGATTCCGATGTCGGCGGTGTGGGCCGGCGAAGCGAGGGATCTGCACTTCAAGGGGCCGCCACTCCTGTTTGGCAAGACCGAGGGATCAACGCCGTTCCGATTCTCGCTCCACGTCGGCGATGTCGGCCATACGCTAGTAGTGGGACCGACGGGAGCCGGCAAGTCGGTCCTGCTTGCCCTGATGGCGCTACAGTTCCGTCGTTACCCGAATTCGCAGGTCTTTGCCTTCGATTTCGGCGGTTCGATCCGGGCAGCCGCGCTCGCCATGGGTGGCGACTGGCATGATCTCGGCGGCGCATTGTCTGACGGGGACGAAAATCCCGTTGCCCTGCAACCGTTGGCCTGGATCGATGACCCTTCTGAGCGCGGATGGGCCACCGAATGGATCTGCGCGATCCTGGCACGGGAAAAGGTCGAGATCACCCCAGAGGTCAAGGATCATCTGTGGTCGGCGCTGACATCTCTCGCTTCGGCGCCGAGGGAGGAACGCACCCTCACGGGCCTGTCCGTCCTGCTCCAATCGAACTCTCTGAAGCGCGCCTTGCAACCTTATTGCCTCGGCGGGTCGTCCGGGCGCCTGCTTGATGCTGAATTTGAGCGCCTTGGCGAGGCCTCGGTCCAGGCGTTTGAGACCGAAGGCCTGATCGGAACGAGTGCTGCGCCGGCCGTGCTGGCGTACCTCTTCCATCGTATTGGTGATCATCTCGATGGCCGGCCCACGCTCCTGATTGTCGATGAAGGTTGGCTTGCCCTTGATGACGAGGATTTTGCAGGGCAGCTCCGGGAATGGCTGAAGACGCTTCGGAAGAAGAACGCGTCCGTCATCTTCGCCACACAGTCGCTTTCGGACATTGATGGCTCTGCGATTGCACCGGCTATCATCGAAGGCTGCCCAACGCGATTGTTGCTGCCGAACGAACGGGCGATCGAACCGCAGATCACTGCCATCTACCGCCGCTTCGGCCTCAATGACCGCCAGATCGAACTTCTGAGCCGGGCGACCCCAAAGCGCGACTACTACTGCCAGTCGCGTCGGGGCAATCGGATGTTCGAACTTGGCCTTGGTGAGGTTGCGCTCGCATTTACCGCGGCCTCTTCCAAGACAGACCAGGCCGCCATCACGCAACTCATCGCCGAACATGGACCCGACGGCTTCGTGCCTGCCTGGCTCCAGCACCGTGGCGTCGCCTGGGCGACAGATCTGATCCCCAATCTCGTCAATCTGGAGAAATCGCTATGAGACCTCTTGGCCTATTGGCGACCACGGCCGCCTTCGCGCTGTTGCTTGGCGTCACGGTGCCCGCACGAGCGCTGATCGTCTTTGATCCCAACAACTACGTCCAGAATGTCCTGACAGCTGCGCGGGAGCTCCAGCAGATTAACAATCAGATCACCTCGTTGCAGAACGAGGCGCAGATGCTGATCAATCAGGCGAAAAATCTGGCAAGCCTGCCGTATTCGTCGCTTCAGCAGTTGCAGTCATCGATTCAGCGGACCCAGCAATTGTTGGCCCAGGCCCAGCGCATTGCCTACAACGTGCAGCAGATCGATCGCGCATTCTCAACCAGCTACGCGCCAGCTAGCAGCGACCAGTCGAATCAGTTGCTGATCTCCAACGCTCAGGCACGTTGGCAGAATTCCTATGCCGCAACGCAAGACGCGCTTCGCGTCCAGGCGGGCATCGTTGGTAACCTCGACACAAATCGTATCGAGACGTCCGCGCTCGTAACGTCTAGCCAAATTGCGAGCGGCGCTCTGCAGGCAACGCAGGCTGGCAATCAGATTCTTGCGCTGAACGCGCAGCAGCTCGCCGATCTCACCGCTGTCGTGACTGCACAAGGCAGGGCGCAGAGCCTTGAAGCGGCTCAGCGCGCCTCGGCCCAGGATCAGGGACGAGAACAGCTTCGGCGCTTCCTGTCACCGGGGCAGGGCTATCAATCCTCCAACGTGCAGATGTTCCACTGATGGCCGACATAAGGGCATTCAAGGCGTTGTCGCTGCTTACGACAAGCGGCGTTTTGGTCGTTACTGCTTGCACGATTCAGCTTCGCGGTGGTGACGAGTCGCCCGCGCTGCCGAAGGCGGAGCAGACGACAGGTGCAGCCAGCTCTGACCTCGCACGCTGCCGCAGCGTCACTGCGGAGGAAACGGCAGATTATCGGCTTTGCCAGCAGATCTGGGCCGAAAACCGGCGCCGCTTCCTTGGCAAGAAAACCGGTGCCGCGGTTCCTGGCGAAGAAGATCCCACCGCGGGGTTGGTGCCCGTCCCAAAGGATCAGAGCCGAATCCCGCAAGGATATCGACCATCGGCGACACCCGAGGCTAGCAAGCCATGACTGGCACGGGGATCATTGACCACTTCCTGGAAACCTTCACGCGATATATCGACAACGGTTTTGGGCTGCTCGGCAGCGATGTCGGATATCTCGCAACGACCCTTGCCGCGATCGACATTACGCTCGCCGCGTTGTTCTGGAGTTGGGGGCCAGACGAAGACATAATTGCGCGCCTCATCAAGAAGACGCTCTTTGTAGGTGTTTTTGCCTATCTCATCGGAAATTGGAACAGTCTGGCACGCATCGTCTTCGAGAGCTTTGCTGGTCTTGGGCTGAAAGCATCAGGCGCCAGTCTCTCCGCGTCGGACTTCCTGCGGCCGGGAAAGATCGCGCAAGTCGGCCTCGACGCCGGCCGACCCCTGCTCGATTCGATCTCCAACCTGATGGGCTACATCAGCTTCTTCGAGAATTTCGTCCAGATCGTCGTTCTCCTGTTCGCCTGGGTTGTGGTGCTGCTCGCCTTCTTCATTCTGGCGATCCAGCTCTTTGTTACCCTGATCGAGTTCAAGCTCACCACCCTGGCCGGCTTTGTGCTCATTCCCTTTGGCTTGTTTGGCAAGACAGCCTTCGCGGCCGAGCGGGTCTTGGGCAACGTGATCTCTTCAGGGATTAAGGTCCTGGTCCTGGCCGTCATCGTTGGGATCGGCTCGACCCTGTTCTCGCAGTTCACCGCAGGCTTCGGCGGCGCCCAGCCGACCATCGAAGACGCGATGACGCTGGTGCTCGCGGCGCTCGCGTTACTGGGCCTCGGCATCTTCGGTCCGGGTATCGCAAATGGCCTGGTGTCAGGCGGACCGCAACTCGGCGCCGGTGCCGCGATCGGAACAGGTCTTGCTGGCGGTGGCATCGTTGCGGCGGGCGCAGGCCTCGCCGCCGGCGGCGCCGGTCTTGCTGGTGGTGCGATTGCAGGTGCCGCGCGCGGTGGGGCTGCCGTCTTGAGCGGTGCGTCCGCTGCCTATCGAAGCGGAGGCATGGCTGGACTTGCGGAGGCTGGCGCCTCCGCCGCTATGAGCCCGTTGCGTCGTGCAGCGGCTGCGCTCGGCGGAGGTGGGGAAGCCGGCGCGCAGACCGCGAACACTTCGGCCGAAGGGCAGCCCGATTGGGCGCGTCGCATGAAGCGCGCCGAGACCATTCGGCATGGTGCCTCGGCCGCTAGCCAGGCCATCCGCTCGGGCGATCATGGTGGCAGCGGCTCCTCCGTCGATTTGTCCGAGGGAGAGCGCTGAGACGCAGCCACGGCACCTCCGCCGCACAGCAGTGCCTCGATCCCTTCCCATCGCACTGCTTGCAACGATCACTCGATACTAGGGGCAATCCTCGATGTTTAAACGACCTTCCGTTCATTACGGGCGCATGCCCGAGCCGGTTACGGCGTATCAGAAAGCAGCGCAGGTTTGGGACGAACGCATTGGATCGGCACGCGTCCAAGCCAAAAACTGGCGGCTGATGGCCTTTGGCTGCCTCATGCTGTCGGCCGGTCTCGCTGCAGGCCTTATCTGGCAATCGAGCCAGGGGTCAATCACGCCGTGGGTGGTCGAGGTCGATCAACTCGGCAAGGCCCAAAGGGCCGCGCCGGCCAACATCGACTATCAACCGACAGATGCCCAGATCGCCTATCATCTGGCGCGCTTTATCGAAGATGTCAGAGGTCTGCCGGCGGACGGCATCGTTCTGCGACAAAACTGGCTCAGGGCCTATGATTTTACGACCGATCGCGGCGCCGCCGCGCTCAACGATTACGCGCGCAACAATGACCCCTTTGCCAAGTTGGGCAAGGCCCAAATTTCCGTCGACGTATCGAGCGTCATTCGCGCCTCGTCGGAGAGCTTTCGGGTCGCGTGGACCGAGCGTGTCTACGACAACGGTTCGTTGAGTTCGACCGAGCGCTGGACGGCCATTCTCACCATCGTGATCGAAACGCCGCGCGATGCCGAACGTCTGCGCAAGAATCCTCTTGGCGTCTTCGTTCGCGCCATCAACTGGTCGAAGGAGTTGAGTCAGTGACCAAGACGCCGTCCGACGTTCACTCGAAGCATCCCGTCGCGTACAGAAGGATCAGTCCGACTCCGACCGAATTCTTGACCGTGAAGCGAGCAGTCTTGTTTACTCTCCTGCTTGCTTCCTCGGCGCTCGCCGGGTGCGCGACCTACATTCCGCCTGAGATCAGCTATGACGCTGAAGTGCCTCCGTTACCGGCGGCTCCCGCAACTCTGGACGACAGGACGCGGCCGCTTCACGTTCCACCCCTCTGGAAGCCGGCTCTCGGCGGCAAGCTGGGAGGGAAGGAAGACGCTGAACCCGTGAGCCGGGTTGAGACCGCAAACAGCGCAGCCCGGGTCGAACCGCGCATGCGGGGGTATTTCAATGCGGCGCAAATCTACGCCTACAGTCCCGGGGCGCTCTATCAGATTTACGCCGCACCGGGCCAGATCACGGATATTGCGCTCGAGGAGGGGGAGCAGTTGACGGGATCGGGGCCGATCGCGGCCGGAGATACCGTGCGGTGGGTCGTGGGCGATACCGAGAGCGGGAGCGGCGACACACGACGCGTCCATATCCTGGTCAAGCCGACCCGAGCTTCGATCGAGACCAACCTTGTCGTCAATACTGACCGGCGCACGTACCTGATTGAGCTCCGCTCCCGCGAGCGGCCATACATGCCATCCGTTGCCTGGTACTATCCTGAGACGGTACGCGAACGGTCGCGTTCAGCTGCTGTGAAACCCGTTCTTCCGGACCCGGCGCAGCGTATCTTCCGCTATGCCATCGAAGGGGACAGTCCTCCCTGGCGGCCACTTGCCGCCTATGACGATGGCCGTAAGGTTTATGTCGAATTCCCGCAAGGCATCGTGCAGGGCGAGATGCCTCCGCTCTTCGTCATCGGTCCAGACGGCAAGACTGAACTCGTCAACTATCGCGCTTACGGCAACGTATTGATCGTCGATCGGCTGTTTGCTGCCGCCGAACTGCGGCTTGGCGGCGAGCACCAGCAGAAGGTCCGTATTGTCCGGACCGACGGGAGGCCGTCGTCATGAACACCCGGAATGGAAACGATCAGGAGCAAGCGGCTCCGCCTGAGAGACAAGAAGATCAGTCCAGGAACTTCCGCTTGAGAGCGGAGCACCCGCGCGTGACACGGTTGTCAGGGAAAGTACTGGCGGGAGGGAGCGCGGTCGCCCTGCTTGTCATCGGCGGAGCCGTGCTGTGGTCGCTGCAGAAGAACCGCCCTCGAGACCAGGCGGCCGATGAGCTTTACAGTACCGACCATCACAATGTCGCCGACGGCATTACGGCGCTGCCGAAGGACTACGCTGGCATTCCACGCCAACCAATCCCGCAACTGGGTCCGCCGCTTCCCGGGGACCTCGGTCGGCCGATCCTTGCGGCCCAGGGCCAGTCGCCGACGATCGGCGCTGATCCGGAACAGCAGCGCCGGGATCAAGAGACCGAAGCAGCCCGCATCAGCCATCTGTTCGCTTCGACTAATGGGAGAGAAGTGCGTGAGCCCACGGCTGCAGGTGTAGGCGGCGATCGCATCGCATCACAAAGCCCGACGAGCGCCTATGACGACGGATTTGCGCAGAACGGTCAGGACCGCAAGCTTGCTTTCGTGAACGCCTCTGTGGACCGACGCACAGTCAGCCCTGATCGCGTCACCAGGCCAGCTTCACCATATATCGTGCAGGCTGGGACGGTGATTCCGGGAGCCCTGATCACCGGAATCAGATCGGACCTGCCAGGCCAAATTACGGCCCAGGTAACCGAGAACATTTTTGATACGCCCACTGGCCGATTTCTGCTTGTGCCCCAGGGCGCGCGTCTGATCGGGATCTACGATAGCCAAGTAAGTTTCGGCCAGTCCCGTGTCCTGCTCGTCTGGACACGGCTGATCATGCCAAACGGACGTTCGATCGTTCTCGAGCGGCAGCCTGGCGCTGACGCCGCGGGATATGCGGGCCTCGAAGATCAGGTCGACAATCACTGGGGTGAGCTGTTCAAAGCTGCGGCACTTTCAACGTTTCTGGCTGTCGGGACTGAGCTGGGTGCCGGCTCCGACACCAACAGCAACGACAGCGCCATTATCCAGGCATTGCGACACGGCGTCTCTGACTCACTGAACCAGACCGGACAGCAGGTAGTTCGGCGCAGTCTTAACATCCAGCCGACGCTGACCGTGCGACCTGGTTTCCCGGTTCGCGTTGTCGTGAATCGCGACCTCATACTTGTACCTTACGGAGGATAGGGGATGCCCAAGCTTAGAATAGGAGCACTACCAGACGACAAGCCGGTCAAGGTCACCACTGAGTTGCCAGCATCGGTGCATCGGGATCTCGTCGTTTATGCAGAGGTCGTGGCACGCGAAAATGGGCAGCGCATCGATCCGGCGAAGCTGATCGCGCCCATGTTGGCGCGCTTCATGGCCACGGACCGCGGATTTGCAAAGCTCCGACGAACAAATTACTTGCCGAAAGCCGGCGGCGGCGAGGGATAGCGTTCGGCTAAGAGGTCGACGAAATGCTTTAGAACCGGATTTTCATTGTCATCGCGCCAATACGCATAGAAGTCCAACCGGCTTGGTCCAGTTCCATCGTTTAGTTCTCTGTACACCAGGCCGGCGAAGCTCGCGCCTATATCCGACTCTAGAACCATGCTGATCCCAATGTTCATGCTGATAAGGCTCTTAATGATACCCCGACTGACGTCGTGGCGCTCGATCTTTGGTCGCTCCGTCACCGAAACCAGCTTGGATATCATGAGGTCCTCAAACTCACGCCCGGGATCATACTGGCTTAGCAAAACGGTCTCATTTCGGAGGTCGGTCCAATAAACTACGGATCGCGCAGCTAGCGCATGATTCTCCGGCAGAGAGACTAGGATGCGCTCACTCCAGAGGGCCCGAACATCATTGTCTGGCAGCGGCACGTTTCCAGTTACAACAAGAATGTCCGCTGTACCATTTCGCAGCGCGCTCGCAAGACGCGTTCGTGAGCGCTCGATGGTTGCTAGTTCGATTTGAGGAAAACGCTTCTTGAATTCAGTTAGCGTCGCTCGTAGATTGCCAGCGGATATGGAGGTGCAAAAGCCGACCGAAAGTCGGCCAGCTTCACCCCGCCCATTCGACTTTGCCGTTGCTACAAGCACATCGACTTGCTCCAAAACTAACCTGGCTACCCTCAGAACACTTCGCCCAGCTGGTGTTGGCTTTACTCCTCCGCCTGAGCGCTCGAATACTCTGACGCCGATCCTGTGCTCAAGTTCACAGATAGATCGGCTTAGGATTGAGTGCCGGATAGATAGTAACTCGGCGGCTTGGCGAATACTCCCATAGTCTGCTGCTGCGACTGCAGACCGAAGATGCTTCAGATCAACAGCGTGCATCCGTAGCACGTATGGCCGGTTCATTATCCCATTCTCCCGGGCAGGCGCATTGTGTCGCGCTTCAGGCGACGTCAGCGAGGTCACCTCAGCGCTAACGGGGCTGCTCGTCTGTCTTGAGGTTACTTCAGCCGACGGCGAGCGAGACTGGCGTCCACAGCACGGGAGCCCGAAGGCCTCCCGCGGCACGGACCCGCGCTAGGCTCTCAATTGACACTTCAAGACATCCGGCAACCGCCAGCGTGCTGCCTAGTGCACGAGGTTTGCCAATCCGCCGGAGGGGCCATTCTGCGCGGCGCAAGATCCGCTCCATGCGGGCATCAGTGACCGTTACAATTTCTGTGAGCTGCCGGGATAGGCCGAACTCGATCATGGCCGCAAACAGTTCGTAGGTGGCGCTTGCTAAGCCGCGAGCTCCCTTCGGCGCGTCATGATCAATGTCGAGGGCAAAGCGGCTGCTCTCCCAGATGGTCGGACCAGCTGGAGCTGGTGTTCCGTCCAACAGTAATGGAAAAGTATCTCGCAACATAGTAGGGCCAGTCGAGGGGAGCAGGCGCACACAGCCTTGAACGCGAAAGTCGCTGGATCTCTGGATCAAGTACGCAGGGTGAAGAGCATCGAATTCGTCAATCTCGATGTCGCCATTGAACTGAACGTCCCAGTCGAGCCGGCCCTTGAATACGCGGTACCGCAAGCGGTGCATGTCCGTAATCGCATCAATGAAGTTGCCGTAATACTGCGCCGTAATCAGTTGCATCATAGGCCGCTTCCTCCTCTGGATATCGGCCTCCATGGAAGAAGATCCAGGTGAATAAGTCACCTCCCACAACTAAGGGAGGAGAATTAAGGAAGAGGTTGTTGTCGCATCGACTTCAATGCGGTGACGCGCGCCACCGCCTGCACGACTGTCCTTACGCCAAGTTTGGCCTTGGCGTTCTCGAGATAGGTGGAGACCGTGTGCCGAGAAATGCCGAGAATGGTTCCAATTTCCCAGGCGGACTTTCCTTGCGCTGCCCATTCAAGACATTCGGCCTCTCGGCGCGATAGTGTCGCGTCGTCGACGAGTTGATTGTTGCTAATCTTCCGCCGGGCGTGTGCATGAAAATACAATGCCATGAGCTGCAACACGCGCGCGTGCTCGTGAATAGTTCGTTCAAACTGCTGCCGTCGCTCATCAACAGCGAATGTCACTGCCGCTACTGGGCCGCTCCTATCGTGGATTGGAATCGTGAATCCATACCGAATCCCGAACCTCGCAGCCTCCTCGAAAAGTTCTTGCGATTTGGAGGATGGCAAAATACCAAGGCCCCATTCGAAAGGGTCAGGATGGCCGAGGGCCTGAATGATCACGGGATCTAGGCGCTCGTAGTGTCTTTGCATATAGAGGGTGCTCCAAGCCAATGGATAGTTCGATATTAATCTTGCTTGGCTCCTCGTCTGACCTGGTATGGACAAGTACGCAAAGCAGGAAAGATTGAGCCTTGCTGCTGCTTGCGACATGGCATCGCGAAGAGCGCCTGGGTCCGACGCGCTCAAAAGGCTGTCAATGAAGTTCTGGAATATCCGATGCATCAATCGTGTCAAACCGGAGGCGCTGACGGGAAACGCGCTTGATTGCTTTGCAGGCCGACACGCCGCCGCTAGGGTTGTTTCTTAAGGCTCAGGCGGCCGTAAGCGCGATGGGCGATTGGCTCGACATCGAAATCGTGATCGCTGCAGCTGAATCACGAACATCGAGGCGAAGAAGCTTCTCAAAGGGACGGTTGTGATCAACAGGTCGCCAAAGGTCTTCGACGCGCCAAGAAAGAGGTAACATCTTTCTATTTTCTCAGGAGTACGTTGTCCGGCTACCGCTTACCAGGCTCGCGAGTAAAGCCTTATTGTCGATGTTCAACTTTGAATAGGCCTCACGTATGTAGTATCTAACAGTGGAAGGAGTCAGGCCAGTGGCAAGGGCAATCTCTTTGTGCGTTGCTCCGTCAGCGAACATTTCGGCTACCTGAAGTTCTCGCTGTGTCAAACAATCTAGCGCGCTCGACTCACGCAGCTCGATGAATTTCAGCAGTCCGGCGGGCTCCACTCGAACGCTCCACTTGCCTTGTCCAATCCAACAACCTGTCAAATCGTCTGACCGCCTGATTGTCTCGCGAAGTAGAGGCGGAAGAGTCGATCCGCGCCAGGAAGGCCAGTGTCTGTCGACGAATCTCAGGAAGCCTTCATCCCACCGGACCAGCTGTCCATCTCGATTTGCGAACGCGCGGTGAGTTGATTTGATGGTTCGTGGAGATCGAAGTCGTTCGCCAAGATTTTGGCGCCATGCGACGTAAAGATGCGAGATAAGCAACTGGCTGATTGCCCTGTCTTCGCTGGTAAAACTTCGCTGAGTCGAACCGCGGTAAAGCGAGACAAACATGAAGGCGTTTTGTTCTGGGATGCGGACTGAACTCACAATCGTCTCCCGTATGTCAAAGCCATCTGCAAGTCGTATTAGACCGCTGCCGCGAGGAATAGTTGAAGAGTCGAGCCTGAATGTGTGGTTGGGATTGCGCATTAGACTGTGAGCGAGCTTGTCATCGTTCTTAACACTCTCCCAGGTCGCTTCCCACGCTGGTGGAAGATCCGACCGAACTGAGCTGAGAAGCCTCGGGCCACTTTCGGAAGGAGCGAGTATCCCCCACCAGGCCTTTTTTGCGCCGGTCAGGTCTCGAAGGCCATCCAGAGCGAGAGATGCGTACGGTGCTGGGCCAGTTTCAGCCGAGCGCTCGTACAGGTTTAGCAAGTAATCGCTTACGGCCCCTAATCGTGTGGCGGCCATGCTTAGATCTCTCCTGTCACAGCCTCGGCTAAAACACACCTCTCATTTGGAGGGGGGGAAATGGCTGGTCCGCCACCCACACGCCGAGCTTACGTTTCCCCGATGCGGTTTTCAACGGGGAGAGGGAAATGACCGAGATATGGAAGAAATCTGCAGGTGAACTCGCGCGAGCGATCGCGCGGCGCGAGCTTTCTTCACGAGAAGTGATCGAGGCTCATCTGGATCGGATTGCGGCTGTGAACCCCAAGCTCAATGCTGTGGTTCTGGTCATGGGCTCTGAGGCGCTATCGGCCGCGGATGCCGCCGACAAGGCCGTGGCTTCTGGAGCAAAGCTCGGACCGCTTCATGGCGTGCCGATTACGATCAAATGCAATATTGATATGAAGGGGTTACCGAGCACCTGGGGCATTCCAGCCCTTGAGCACTCGATCGTTTCGCAAGACGCGCCTCTTGTCGAGAATCTACGATTGGCGGGAGCCATTCCGATTGGTCGGACTAATTGCCCCGACCTTGGCATGCGAGTGCACACCGATAGCACGCTTTATGGTTTGACCAGAAACCCCTGGGATTTCGATCGAACAACAGCCGGATCGAGTGGCGGCGAGGCGGCCGCGCTTGCTTCAGGGATGAGCCCCCTCGGGTTCGGCAACGATATCGGCGGATCGCTGCGCAATCCTGCCAATGCGTGCGGGATCGCCTCAATCAAACCATCCGCGGGCCGAGTACCCGATGCGGCCGAGCCCCCTTTTGAAAACCGGCCGCTGGCATGGCAATGCATGGCGGTACATGGCCCGATGGCGCGGACCGTGAATGATGTCCGCCTCGGACTGAAGGCAATCATCGGCGCGCATCCGCGCGATCCCCTTGCGGTCGGCATTCCGTTCGAAGGTCCGAAGCAAAACCCGCGCATTGCCGTCATGGCCAGCCCGCCTGGAGTCTCTTGTGCGCCCGTGGTGAGTGGAGCTGTTCGCAAGGCCGCCGATATATTGTCCCAGGCCGGCTACGAAGTTCAGGAAATAACTCCGCCGGCCTACGAGGAGGTGCTCATCGCCTGGGGGCAGTTGTTGATGGGGGACTACGCAGCCTTATGGGATGAGATGGCGCCGATGATGGGCGAGGATGGGCGCCACTTCTTCGCTAGCCTCTTCGATCTTTATCCCAAGCTGCGGTCCACCGCCGACATGTCGCAACTGATCATCACGCGTGACAAGCTTTCTCGCACTTGGTCGCAGTTCATGGCCGATTATCAACTGGTCCTCTCTCCTACGTGGACACAGCTGCCGTTCATCCACGGCTTCGACGTCGAGTCGCCAGCTGCGATCGTGCAGACCATGGAGATGATGCGAACCGTAACGCCCGCCAACTTCCTGGGATTGCCGAGCGCTTGCGTCCCCGTGACGCGCGATGACAAAACCGGCCTCCCCATCGGCGTTTTGCTCACGGGACGGCGCTTCCGGGAAGATCAATGCCTCGACGCGGCGGAAGTCGTTGAGCGCGGCAGTGACGTGAAGACTCCCATCGATCCGAAGTGGTAGCCGGTGGCTGATCATTGACTGGTCGGAAAAGAGCTCCAGATCGGCTGCGATTCAAGGTCTGCGCCGCAGCCGCCTGGACATGCAAGTTCTGAAACTTGTCGAGCATTCTCGAAATGATATTCGCCGGACGCTTGACGGTCGATCACAACAGGGGGAGAGGAAAAATGCTACGTAGCCTAGCTGCGATGTCAGGCACGCGACCTTTCATACTCGTCTGGTTCGCGCTCGATGCGATCTTTGCACTTCTCCCGCCTATGTACTGGGCGGCGAGTGGTGTGCGTCCAACGATCCTCGGGCTGCCGCTATCGGTCTTCTATTTCGTATCGCTTGGGCTTTTCATAACGGCGAGTCTTGTCGTGGCCTATCTGGTCGACGATACGACCGCGCCGGAGCACATTGTATCGGGGAGGGATGCGCGATGATCGTTACGTTCGGAATGGTCGCCTGCTTTTGCATGATCGTCATTCTTATTCTGCAGAGATCCTTCGTCGCCGACAAATCTTTCACGGACTACGCGGTCGGAGGTCGATCGTTCGGCGGCGTCTATCAGGCGATGTCGTTCCTCAATACCTGGTATCCGGGCGCGACCTTTATCGCGCTTGCCGGTCTCTCGGCAAGCGCGGGTGTATTAGGGCTGTACTGTCTCGCATACAGTCTCCTCACCGTGGTGCTGATGTACCTGATTGCGCGGCGCGTCTGGATATGGGGATCAATGTTCGACTTACGCACGCAACCGGACTTGTTCGCGTTGCGGTATGGATCGACGCACGCGCGGACGATTGCTGCCATCATCGGTGTGGTCTCCGTTTTTCCATGGCTAGTGCTCGGCTTTCAATCGCTCGGGGTCGCGTTTCGTGCGCTGTCCCTGGGGGCCCTCAGCTTTAGTGCTGCGGTCGTCGTCGGGGTCGTGCTGATGGTGATCCGACAATTCTGGACCATTCGCATGGGCATGCGCGGCATTGTGATATCGGACATGTTCCAGGGCATAGTGGCCTATGTTGTAGGCGGCGTTCTCTTGCTCGCAATGATCGCCTGGCTCGCCACAACTCATGGCGCTGGGTTGGATAAATTGCCGGAGCGCATGTTCGAGATTCCCGGACTAGGTTCGCCGACCGGCCCGCTTTACTATCTCGCTCTCGTGTTCACAGGCGCGATCGGAGGTTGGTGCTGGTCGAGCGTGTTTGTCCGTCTGTACACCGCCAACGGTGTCCGCAGTCTCAAGCAGTCGGCCGCCATCGGAGTGCCCCTGTCGTACGTGTTCTACCTCACGCTTACGATCTTTGCATTCTATGCGAGCGTTCTGCCCGAAGTGCAGAAGTCTCCGGACCAGGTCTTCTTCATCGTGAGCGAGCAGGCCGGGGGCGTATGGGCTATCGGGTTGGCGGGAACCGTTGTCCTTGCCGCGTCGATGGGCAGTATCGATGGGATCATCCAGGCGGCGGGTGCCCAGATTGCCAGCGACATTATCGGAAGCTATCGCGAGCTCCGCCACAACGAGATGCTGTGGATCGCAAAGGTCAGCATGTTCGGCGTGACGCTGCTCGCCGCGTTTCTGGCCTGCTTCGAGCTGCCACGCCTGTTTCAACTCGCGGTGCTCGCCTATCAGGGCGTGGTGCAGCTCGCCGTGCCTCAGTTCATGGGGATATTCTGGAAGCGCGGCAACAAACATGGCGCGATCGCAGGCATGGTGGTTGGCTTCGCGGTCGCGGGCGGACTCGAATGGGTCTACCCGAATTTCGTGCCATGGGCCTACGGGTTGACCTCGGGCGTCATCGCGTTGGCTGCGAACCTCCTGATATATGTCGCGGCGGCGTATTTGATGCCAATGTCGGCAGCCGAGCGGGAGAAAGTCGAGGAGATATTTGCCGCCGCGGACGGCCGGACGATCGCATCGCCGGCGCCGGTACCCATTCCCACAAAAGCGGCAATGGCTGCCGACTAGTGGGCATGGATGGTCTTCCGAAGCGGCATGCGCGCCCCACTTCGATACGGGTATGGAACGGAAGAACATTCAGGCGAGCCGTCGTTTTGGCGCACGATGCAGCTGACGCTCGTTAAGGCGGATTGGCCGAAGGCTCTGATGCGTTTGAGCCGGACCGCGATCGCGTGATGAGCGCATGCGCCGGCGGTGATGCCAAGCGCGACACAGTAACTCCGCTTGGCAGCGCTTATGCAACTATAACGTAAGGATACGACCCATGAAGAAGCTGAATAACTCGTCATCGTCTTGCACTTGCCCTCCTGCCGATGAACGGTCGCACGACGTACGGCATCCGCTTGATCCCCTCACCGCCGTGGAAATTCAGAAGGCGATAGAGATCGTCCGCGCCGATCAGCGCTACGGGGCTGACTTTCTCTTCGAGACGATCGAGCTTCTCGAGCCGGAAAAATCGCTCGTGCGTCGGTACGCGCAGGGAGATCCGATCAGCAGATCGGCGCGTGTCAATCTCTTCAAGGTCAGCGAGGACGGTATCTGGCGCCTGACGGTCTCGTTGACCGAAGGGCGGGTTCTTACTTCAAAGTATCTACGAACCGCCAAACCGATGATCCAGCTCGAGCAGTTCGTCGCCATCGAGGATGCCGTGCGCGCAGATCCTAAGTTCGTTGCTGCCTGCAGGAAGCGCGGCATCGAAGACATGTCGTTTGTCTGCATCGATCCGTGGTCGGCCGGTAATTTCGATGTTCCCGGCGAGGACGGCCGATATCTTGCGCACGTCTTTGCCTGGCTGCGTCTTCGCGAGGATGACAATCTATATGCGCATCCGATCGGAGGACTCAATGCTGTGGTCGACATCAAGACCTACGAGGTGATCCGCGTCGACGATCACGAGATCATCCCGATTCCCAAGACGGAGGTGAACTACGAAGCTGAGTTCATTAAGAACCCGCGCACCCCTTATAAGCCCCTCAACATCGTTCAGCCTGAGGGCGTTTCATTCAAGCTTGTAGGGCGGAGGCTGGAATGGGATCGCTGGTCGGTGCTCGTCGGCTTTAACTCCCGTGAGGGACTCACTCTCCATGACATCAGTTATGGCGGGCGACCGATCGCGCACCGTGCTTCGCTGGTCGAAATGGTCGTGCCGTACGGAACGACCGACAAGGGGCATTTCCGGAAGAATGTCTTCGATATAGGCGAGTACGGGATCGGCAAGCTCGCCAACTCGCTCAAGCTTGGCTGCGATTGCCTCGGTGCGATCAGCTATCTCGACGCTCATCTTGCGACCATGGATGGAAAGGTGGTCACCATCGAGAATGCCATATGTATCCATGAAGAGGATGCGGGCCTGTTGTGGAAACATTGGGACTTTCGCTCCAACAACGTGGAAACGCGTCGCGCCCGCCGGCTGGTCATCTCCTGCATCGCCACGGTCGCAAACTATGAGTATGGCCTGTTCTGGTACTTCCACACGGATGGCTCCATCCAATTCGAGCTCAAGGCGACCGGAATCATCAACACCGCCGCGTGCTATCCGGGCCAGCCGGGCAAGTACGGCAAGGAGGTTGCACCTGGCGTCTTGGGTCACATCCACCAGCACATCTTCTGCGCGCGCCTGGATATGAACGTGGACGGTGACCACAACAGCGTCGTCGAACTCAACACGCAGGCCGATTCCTGGGGGCCAGACAATCCTCATGGCAACGGGTTCTACGAAGAGGAAACGGTTCTGAAGACCGAACTGGGGGGTGGTCGCCAGGTCAACTTAGCGACGCACCGGGCCTGGAAAATTATCAATCCCTCCCGGAAGAACCGCGTCGGTACAGCGACCGGTTACAAGCTCGAGCCCAGCCATCCTGTCACACCGTTCATCCACCCCGACTCGCCGTCGGGCAGGCGGTCGAGCTTCATCAAGAACCAGCTCTGGGTGACGGCCTATGATCCGGAAGAGCGCTATCCGGCCGGCGAGTACATGAACCATTCGGACGGCAGCGGAGGCGTTTCCGACTTCATCAAGAAGAACCGCAATATCGAGAACGCCGACATCGTCATTTGGCATGTTTTCGGGCTTCATCATCAGGTCCGACCGGAGGACTTTCCTGTCCAGCCCTGCATCTTCACTGGTTTCAAGCTCACGCCGAGCGGCTTCTTCGATGGAAATCCGGGCATTGATCTCGCGCCCGACCGGAACAATGCAAGTTGTCATGCGCAGGCTGCCAAGTAGCCGCCTCGCGCAGCGGGCAGCTAACAGTATGGCCTCTTTAGCGTCTGGGGCCGAGCCCTCGGTCACGCATCTTCAGGCCTCTTGTGCGACGCTCAGCACATCCGCGGCTGTAGCCCTCGCCATTTTCGTCGGGTGCGGCGCGCGTGTGATCCCCGCCCTCCTGGCGATCTCCGTTCAACGGGATCTGAATTGGCCCGAATCCTACGTCATCGGGCCGGTTGCGCTTGCCGTTGCGGTCTCCGCGCTTGGAGCTCCGTTGGCGGCACGGGGCTTGCTACATGTTGGGGCGAGATCTCTGCTTTTCGTAAGTCTGCTTGCTCTTTCAGCGTCCCTCGCGCTGTCTTCGTTCGCCACGTCAGCCTGGCATTTGCTACTATTTTGGGGGATTGGCGTAGGCCTTAGCGGCAGCCTGAGCGCGTTTGTCCTGGCAGCAATGATCGGATTTCGCGAGCATGTCCGTCACTGCGGCACCAGTTTTGGTCTCTTCACATCAATTCAATGTCTCGGCTCGGCCACAGGCCTTCTGCTTGCATCGCGGGCCACTGAGGCGTTTGGTTGGCATGTCGTCGTCAAGGCGGGAGCGGCCATAACGCTGGCTGCGGCCTTTGTTGTCGTTCTTATGATCCGCCCTGGCCGCGGACAAGCGTGGCGGGAGAGCTCGACGTTCGACCGCCCGAGCTATATTGGCGTGAGGCCGCGCAGATGGGCGATCTGGCGAATCGCCGCGATCTTCTTCATCTGTGGAGCTTCCACAACCGGGCTGATTGATAGTCGCTTGGCCATGCTCTGCATGGGCAACGGGCTCGGATTGACTTCCAGTGCCGACGTTCTGGCGATTCTTGCGATCTGCGGGGGCATAGGGAGTGCCGTCAGCGGCGCTTTAGCCGACCGCTATCCCGCACGGATATTGCTAATCCTTTATTTCGCGGTACGCGCACTCGCCTTGCTGTGGTTACCCTTGAGCAGCTTCAGTGTGGGTGAGCTATCAGCTTTCGGCGCTCTTTTTGGCCTAGACGCCGCACTGACCTTTCCGGCGCTGGCCAAATTGCTCTCAAGAAGTCTCGACCAATACACCATGGTCGCAATGATGAGCTGGATGATGATCGCTCATATCTTTGGAGCGGCCATCACATCTGCATGGGTCGGGTTTGTTGGAATGGCAGGCTATCCGGTCTCCTTTACTGTTGTCGGCTTGATGTGCCTGATTGCTGCTGGTCTTGCAGGGGCATCACAAGATTAACTCGGACGCAATTCGGCACTGCTGATGCGTCAGAGCAGCTGGTTAAACAGCATATTGACCGCTGCCACACCTTCATCTGCCAGGGCGTCGGATTTGCTGAATCGCATCAGTCGATTTTCGGAAGGTGTGCCCCAATGCGGCACCATTCAAAGATGTGGCGCACCCGACACGATTCGAACGTGTGGCCTTCGCCTTCGGAGGGCGACGCTCTATCCAGCTGAGCTACGGGTGCCTACTGCTTACGCAGTGCTTACGCGAAATTCTTGCGAGAGTGAAGCGACGAACGTCAGTCTCACAAGCCCTTGTATTCCAATCCTCTTTCCGCTTCCGCTTCTGCAAGAACTGGCTTGACACGTGCCTTCGGAGGGCAACGCTCAGCGACGGACTCAAACAGTAATTTGATGGGTTCAAGGCAGCTCTGACGGTTCAGTTGTCAGAATGGACGTTGATTTTCCTGCCAAATCATCGCCTCTTAATCAGCGGGTCCCAGGTTCGAGCCCTGGTGCGCCCACCACCCTTAACAGATTGGCCCGTAAGGGCTTTTTTAAATTCTGCGGCAGAACAAACCAGGTCTCGTGCGACGCTTTTGATGGTCGTACGCCGTGCGACGAGTTGGATAATTAGGGCCGAAGGCCATCCATCGCTGAAACCTGAGACCCACTGGTCTGCGTTCAGCTCTTCATGCCTTCCTTCCGCACCTGCAATTCAAGCCTGTCGATACCGGAATCGGCGCGAGCCGCATTGCGGGCGCGGTAGTGCTTCACGATAGTCTGCGCGCTTCGGTATGAATGGCGCCGTGCGCGAGCGAAGCTGACCGGCAATGGACTGGGTTCTAGGTATCTTTGCGTTTTTCCGCTTAGCGATAAACCGTATTGATCGCCAGCATGGTCGACGCCCCTAATGTTGAACCGAACTCCAAACTATCTCGGATACATGTAGCGTGCTGGTCCGCTCTCGTTGCGGGCAACGAAATCTTGATCTTAATATCAACGTGCTGGTGGCCCACCCTTCGAAATCTCTTCAACGCGTTGGAGCATGCACGCGAACTTAGACCGCAAAACCTCCGCATGCCTCGCATCTCTCACTTCCGATAAAAATGCGACCTTCACAAAAAAGCGGTTTAACAGTGAGGTGAGAAGAGGACTGTCGGAATGCTGAGAGCGCAACGCAGTGATCGTTCGACGCATCTCAACGAGATCGAGGGGATGGCTTTTTTTAGACACATCAAAGCTCCGAGTGTGCAAGTCCATCGGGCTGAAAATGCTTGAAGTCCGCATCATTTTGGGCACATCGATCTTCGCAAATTAAGCTCGATGCTATTTCCGGAATTCCGCCGAAGACACATTAAGAAGGGGGCGCTTCGGGCGCGAACCTCAAAACTCACAAAGTATAAGAGCTCCCTAGGGTACGCATTCTTTCGCCTGTTGTTCAACCGAAAAAAGCTGACCAAGTACTCTGCCCCGTTTGACGACCTCGAATTGGGACCTGCAGTGAGCCAAACCTGTAGAGGACAGGAAGAAATCCCTTCAAGTTAAGCTCCGTCAATCGGAATGTCTGTCAGCGGCGTCGCGGTGTCTTTGGAGGAGCGTCGCCAGGTGCCATCGATAGCCCTAGGTGTGCTGTGCTACGCCATCGTTGGCGAGTGCGACCGCTTTCAACTGTTCTATCTCGTTCATCGATTGCCCGGCCGCTCGCTTCGACATGGCTATTGTCGATCTTTGAGGCGTGATGCAGTTCAGTTCGTCTTCGCGCTCCACGTTCTGTCGCCGTTTTCAGAAACGTATGGCTCGCTCGAGGCCGTATTGAATTCTCGACAGGGCTCAGGATTTCGGCGATCGCCATCCTGCCGGGCGCGACCTCAATGCCGAAAAATTGTCCAAAAGTGGAAAATTTAGTCAGTGCGTCTGCCACAACCTGCCGCGAAGCAGCTATCGGGCAAGCGAAAACATTTTCATGTTTCCGCAAAAAATGTTAACAGGCCTCGATATTTTAACGTTTTTTTAACCTCTTTGGGTGCGGCATTGAACTTCGCCGGCAAAATTGGCTCGTTCGACCCTTCCGAGACTGGCGGCTCCCTCAACGTCGAGTCAGTAACTCACCAGAGGGGCGGGAACGCCATAACTATTCCCGACGCGCATCTGCTATTTACCGGTGACTACAAGCGCGCGGGCTTAGATCTAATCCTCTCAAAAGACGGCCACGAACTGGTCGTGCCTGATTATTTCAGGGGCGAGCAACGCGCTTCGCTTGCCTCGCCCGATGGGGCGCTCCTCACTGCTGACGTCGTCAAAGCACTCCTCGGCCAAGTCGAGTATGCCCAAGCCGCCGCCGCTCCAGACAGCGCGAAGGTCATTGGTCATGTTACGAAGATCGTCGGCAATGCGACTGCGATACGCAACGGCGTCTCAATTATTCTGAGCGCGGGCGACAACGTCAATAAAGGTGACGTCGTCCAGTCCGGATCCGATTCCACTCTTGGCATTACCTTTATCGATGGCACTGTGTTCGGCCTCTCGTCGAATGCTAGGATGGTACTTAACGAAATGGTCTATGACCCCAACGGGTCAAGCAATTCTTCGCTGCTGAGCCTGGTTGCGGGCACCATCACCTTCGTCGCCGGCGAGACCGCTAAGCACGGCGACATGAAAGTCAACACGCCAGTAGCAACCATGGGCATCCGTGGTACGGCGGTGCTGGTTGAAATTGATTTTACCGTTCCAGCCCAGGGTGGCGCGCCGCCGGTCAAATTCCAAGTGCTGGTTGAGCCGGACGGCCACACTGGGTCTTATCTCCTTTACAGCTTAGTCAATCCCAATGTCGTGATCGGTCAGGTCAACGCGGCAGGTGTGGTCTCGGCAGTAACTGCTTCCGGGGATGTTTCGACGTCTGCTGCGCCGCCACTGACCCCAGCCGCCCAAGCAATCATTGGACAAACGTTTCAAGCGTACTTTCAAGGCGGACCTCCCGACAATACTAATCCAAAGTCCACCTCGCCGCCTGGTTCTACTCCAGCCAGTCCTCCACCCGAGGGCAAACCTGGCGACACATCCCCTATCAAACTCGACACTCTTCCATCTGGCACGCCGGTCGTCGTTCCGATCCCTGTCAAACTTCCGGCCCCGGACAATCCGAACGCGATCAACCCCGTACTGACGCCGATCGATGTCACTATCACCGTTTTAAAAACAATTGACGTCACTCCGGTCGTCGATCAGCCCCGCTTCAAAATTGGGGATATCGTAAAGATTAACGATAGCCAGCCCGCAGATGTGCTCGTGCCTTATGTGCCCGGTACAGCGTCCATCGTCTCGGCTGCCGGTCCGTCAGACACTCCGGTAGGGATCAATCTAGCAAGCCTCGTTGCGATCGACGCGCAAGCTGGTGCTGTTAGCTACGATCCGCACAGCTTCTCGTTCCTTAAGCTGGGCGAAAAGGTCATCGTCACAATCGGATTCGACAGCAAGGCCGGAACCGATACGTTTCATCAAGCCGCGACTTTAACGATCGATAGCCCAGCTCCCACGGTCACGATAGCGACCCCGGGCGGCGCCACCGGCCAGCATACTCATACGATTTCCGGATCCGTAACGGCTGCTGCCGGCGAGGTCGTAGTCGGCTCGACGGTAACGCTTGTCGACACCTACAACGGCGTCACTACTCCGCTAGGCAGCACCGCAACCGTTCGGGCGGATGGAAGCTGGACCGCCAATAATGTGACGTTGGTGGGCGATGGCACTCACCAGGTCGTGGCCTTCGATATCGATCTGGCCGGCAATCCCGGCACTAGTGCGCCGGTGGTGTTTACGGTCGACACCGTGACGCCGACGGCGGCGGTCGCGGTCAGCAGCGCCGACGTCAACCTCGTCCACAACACCGCCCTTGTGACCTTCACGTTCAGCC
>NZ_JARXWB010000053.1 GCF_029892425.1 Bradyrhizobium sp. BR13661
GGCCAGGAGGGCCTCCAGCTCATCTGGTCCCGACCGAACCGGGACTAAGGGGCCTCCACGGCAACGGCCCCGCCGAAAGGCGGGGCCGTTTCTGCGTGAGCCGAGATGGACGCAGCGAAGGCTGGCTCCCTCCAACTGCTTCATCGCGCCGCCCCGCTTTCGCTCGCGCCGTTCTCGTTTAGACGCGTCTCGAGCGAGCTGATGCTGTCGAGCACGGCCTCGAAATCCGGCGGGTCACCGAAGATCATGCCTTGCATGGCCCTGTAGTCGACGCGCAACTGCTCGATCATCGCATCATGCGGGGCGAGCGTGAACGAGCCGGGCGCAGCACTCGCGAGATCGAAGTCCGGTCGATTGAAGAACATCCGGGCATGTGCGACGCAGTCCACGCCGAGCGCCGTCTCAGCGATGGCGGCTTCGCCGATCGGGTCCCCGGCGAGCAGGTGCAAGTCATAGTAATGACGGGACACGCGTTGGCCGCCCCCGCGCAGCTCGCCGCGCTTGTCGAACCAGCGCCGCAGCCCGTGGAGGATGACGACCTTGTCCCAGAAGGTGCGTTCGGGATCGACCGTGCGCACGGCCGGCACGGTCAAGTCGAGCGCCGGCAAATCATCGTCGACATAGGGTTTGATCGGCACTTCGCTGTTCGGGTCGAGCGCGGATTTGGCGCCCGACTCGATCTTGATCGCCGCCCGCACGTAATCCGATCGCGGCGTCGCTGCGGGATACCAGATCAACAGGGTCTGTCCGTCGGGATCGGCGTCGTCGGCTTCCACCCGCGCCGCGCCGGCATCGTGGCCGGCGGCCCGGAGCCGGTCTTGTAGGATCAGGGTCAACTCAGCGCGCAGCGGGCCGTTGATATAGGCTTGGCAGGCGTCCTTGATCGCATCGAGGCGCGCGCGGCGCTTGTTCCCGCTCAGCGCGTTAAGCTCCTCAATCGTAGCCGGCTCGCCGATGTCGTCCCGAAACACCGTGACATCGATGTCTTCGGAGAAGCGGTTGATCAGACCGAATCCCTTGGACAGGGAGGTTCCGCCCTTGAAGAGGAGGCGGGGTCCTCCCTCTTTCAGGCCATTGAACAAGGCATCCAGCGTCCAGCAGACCCAGAAGTCCTTCTCGATATTCTGAGATGCCGTGCCAAGGCGTAGCGCGGTCGTATCGAAGGCGCTCAACATCGTGTCCGACCCGGCCGCGAGAACCTCATCGAAAGCCGGGTTCATGCCTTCGCCCTCCGGGTTGCGCCGCGATTGGCGATTGGTTTCTTCTGGGTGGAGAGCGGTTTCGGCTTCGGAGGTACGACGACAGCGTGACTCTGATCGTTTTCACTCCTTCTTTGTCGATCATGATCTGCGCCAACATGATCAGCATCATCACGATCATCGTCGATGTGCCGACGACCAACGGCAGCATCCGCTTCGATGAGCGGCTTAAGAAACACCCGTATCCATGTCGGAAGAGCCGACATACCGGCAGTGAGATCGGCTTTGAGCGGCGGCCCCGCCGTGGGATCCTCGAAAAGCTTGGCGAGCTTGCGTTTGACCTGATCGCTTTCGCCTTCACGAACCAAGAGATCGCGCAGCCAGTGAAGCGCTTGGACGAGGCGCATTGCCGGTCGCCCGGCCCAGAACAGCTTGCTGGCCGCGGTCGGACGAAAAGTGATGGTTACGTTACCGAGCTTGATCGCGCGGCGACGGGCGTCGGTATGCACCACGATTTTGGCCGGGACGGCGTCAGTCAGGCCGAGATCGTTCGCCGCGGTCATGCCGTCGACGAGCATCCGCGTTTGGTCGCGTCGTCCAACGGCGTCGATGACCGAGCGCGGATCGGGCGGGTTGGGTTTTTGGGTGAGCTTGTTAAAGCCAGGCTGATCGTAGAGCCCGCGATCGATGCGCCTGAGGGTTTCGGCCTTCGTCAGGCGCTGCAATGCCTTATCGATGGCGTCCCGCGAGGCGAGATCCACGAAATCACTGGGCGTCCAGACCTTACGCGGTGCGTCCGCACGGATGCGGTCGAGCATGGCTGTCTTCAGATCGAGCGGGGCGCTATTCATGTCCGAAACTTGTAGACGTTTTTCGGACAGATTGCAAGTGATATGTCCGAAATACATATACAAATTTCGGACAAGGCTGGTCCAACCAGGGCCCGGCTTTTCAGAGAATTCCCCAGGCCCGATAGCGTCCCCGCCCCGTCGCCTCGCGCAAGCCGAGTTCGGCCACCAGGTCCTGGGCGGCGCGCGGCGTGATCTTCAGCTCCGCCGCGATCATGCCGGCGGAGGCAATGGGCCGGGCCAGCATGTACTCGAGCAGCGCCGGCAGTTTTGAGGTGGTGCGGCGTCCGACGAGCTTGCGCGTGAGCAGGGTGCGCTGGTTGAGCCAGCGATCATGATCCTTGAGGCCAGTCTCGGCGGCCGCGGTCATCGCCTCCAATTGAATCATCAGCCGTGCCGCCGGGTCGAGTGGTCGCCGACGTTCGCGCGGGATGGTCTTCAGCCCGGCATGCAGGCACGCCAGGTGCGTCCGGGTTTTGCCGCGTTCTCGCAGCACCGCGCCGGCGAGCAACCGGCCGAGCCACGGCGTGTGCTGCAGCGGTTCGATCCGGTCCCAGGCCTCGGCTGTGATTGCCGCCGCCAGCGCCGGCGGCAACGCGCGAGTCCGATCGACGACGCGCTGCCAGTCCTCGATCCGGGCGTCTTCGTCCCAATCGAGATCGTAGACCAGCGGATCGCGCTCGGGCTGGCGGGTGGTCTCGCCGGCGAGCGTTCGGTCGGATTTCGCGATCGCGGCGTCGACCGCGGCGAAGGCGGCGGCGAGCCGCGGGTCGGTTTCGATGATGACGCGCGGCTGATCAAGATCCTCGCCGTGCGTGTCCTCGGCATCGTTCGCGCCGGCATCGTCTCCCGTCCCTTCCTCGTGGTCGTCGCTTCCCGCTTCCCGGTCGCCCTGCCCTCCCCGTCCGCGCAAGCTTGCAAGACCAGTGACCGACACCGCCCAGTCCGGCTTCGCGTCGGCGATGCGGCGCCGCGTGCGCAGCACGGCGTGGGCCCGGGTCAGCTCGTGGGTGGGGCTGCGGATATCCATGCCGGCGTCGTGGAGAACCAGATCTTCGAGGTGGACGAGCTCACCTTCGAGCCACAGACTGGCGCAGGCGTCGGTGAAGTGGGTGCGCGCGACAAAACCATCGCGGATCGGGCTTTTGGCCAACCGCTCATCGAGGCGGGCGAGGGCATCTTCGGCAGCGGCGAGCGGGCCGGCGAGCTGGACCCATGGCAGCGGATCGGGGATGGCGTAGCCGTTTTGCAAGGGCTTGATAACCTTAACAGGAATCACCGATACGGAAGCTATCATGGCCTTGACTTCCGTCATAGCGAGGTCCGGCACACGACGTGTGTCACTATCGATAACCACTTCTTATCGATAGCGTTGGACGTCACGGCGCAAATCAGCGATTCTGGCGGCTACGAGCCCGGCAAATCACGCCCGCCGGCGCTCCGCTCGACGCGAGGACGCAGCCGTTGCCAGCCCCCTGCCCTCTTCCGGACGCTTTTCGCCGCCGCCGACGGCCGTCACTCGCTGCGCGGCACGCTCCGGTGCGGCGCGCTGGTCGCAACCTCACCGCGGGCGATCGCCACGAAGCGGCGCTTGACCTCGGCGAACAGGCCGGGCGTCAGCGCGCCGTAGTAGCCGCTCTCAGTGTCGATATTGCGCAAGTCGGGGCCCGGCCAGGTAAAGCGGTTGCTTTCGGTCAGCACGATCCAGGAGCGCTCATGGTCGAGCCGCAGGCGGTTCTTGACCGCGGCCGGAATTTCGATCGCGTCGGCCGGATTGGCCGGCGGCGTATGGGTGATCGGCAGGACGCGCACCACCGGCGTGCCGTCCTCCGTTGTTGTGACAATCGCCAGCACCAGGCACGGGCGGTCCTTGTCGCCCTCCTCGCGGCCTTCGCGGTGCTGCCAATCCCACAGATAGGAATAGCGAAAGATCCAGCCGAGCTTGATCTCAGTCGGCAGCATGTTTCGCGTCGGGTGCGCTGCTGAGATGGCCGGGATCAGGTGTCATCTCGGCAGCCTCGACCGCGGCGATCTCCGCCTCGCTCAGATCAATCGTGCGCTGGACGCGTCGGTCCCGCTTCGACAGCCGAACGAAATCCTCGTAGGCCATCAGCACCGTGCGGGGCCGGCCGTTCTTGGTGATGACCACCGGCTCGCGCACGGCGGCATCCTGGTAGGCGCCGAAGTTCTTCGAGACTTCGGCGGCGGTGACGGTCGAACTCATGGTTCAAATCTCCTTCGTTCCGTAATATACGGAAATCCCGGTAATCCCGCAAGTGGTCCTCGGCGCTTGGATGAATGGGCGGCCAGGAGACCGCCGGTATTCATAGGAGGATGCCCCGACGACGGACAATAGACGCTCAGAGCCCTCTTCGAACATCTGGACCTTGGCAGGTGCGCGGGCACGGTTTTCAGAGGTCATCGACCGTGCGCAGGCCCACCCGCAGGTCATCACCCGACACGGCCAACCGAGCGCGGTGCTCGTCTCAGCCGAGGAATGGGCGCGCAGAACAGCCCGCAAAGGCACGCTGGCAGATTTCCTGCTGGCTTCGCCTTTGCGGCAGGACCCGATGGATATCGAACGAGTCCGTGATCGACCGCGTGACATCGAACTGTGAACGGCCTGCTCACGACTGAAAGCGCACTCCGATGACCGCCCCTGCCCGCCTCCCCGATGCCGCCTCCCTCGAAACAGTCCTCGCCGGGCTCGATCCGGCCTCGGCAGATAGCGACCTGGTCCCAGCCCTCGATGCGGCGTTTCCGGGCTTTGCGTTCGGCATCGCGCCGATCGATGACGATTACTGGCGCGATACCCGATCGGTGCTTCGTCCCGACGGCACGCGGCTTGGCGAATTGCGGCCATGGATGACGGCCGAACTCGCCAGGGAAAACGGCGATGTGACGGCGGTCTGGAAGCGGCTGAAGGAGACCGGTCTGCAGATCACGGAGTGGCGGGGGACGAGCGCGTTCGTGTCGGCGCCGACCGGGCCGGGTGTGGCCGATTACGTTCAGATCGCGCTCGGTCGCGAAATCGAATGGCGCGCCGGCCCGATCGTCAATCCCAACCACCGCCCGTTTGGCGAAGAAGAACTGCTCGATCCGAGCTGGCCTCGCACCGATCAGCTCCCTGATTCGGATCGCCTCGCCGGTCCGGTCTATCGCCTGCTCGGCCGCGCCGGCGGCGCGGTGGTCCACGTCCGCAGTTTTCTGGATCGCTGCGGCCGCATCGAGCGCGATAAGCGGGAGGCCAAACGGCCCGAGTTGGAGCGGCGAATCATTCGCGAGACCGGGCCGGGCGGAACACGTGAGACGCCCTTCCTGGAGGCGGTCACGGACTATTTCGACTTTGTGCCCCGCGAGCTGCGGTTCTTTCAGGACTGGGAGGAATCGAGCGCCAGGCCGCAGCGCGTCTTCGCGCATTGGGCCCTCGATGCCCGCGACTACACCCACAAAGGCGAACGCGAAGTCGGCTTCATCCCCCGGCCGCTGAAGCTCCCGAAAGAGCGACTGCTCATGACGCCGGAGGCTTCGGTCCATCTTCTGATGGACCGGATCGAGGCCGTGGACCGCGAGGTCGGCCTGCCCTTCGGCTGGTTCTTCCTGATGACCCACGGCCATTGGGTCGACCCCGATGTCGGCCTGACGATCGCCCAAGGCCTTAAGGCGCAGCGCGTGCGGCTACCCGACCCCGACGCCCGCGTGCTATTGCGCTGGGCGGATCGCGCCTACGGTTTCTGAGGGAGCGCCGAGCATGGACGACATCACCTCTGGCGCGCTGGTCTCCGACCCCGAAACCCGGCGCGCGCTGCAACTCGACGCGCTGTCCGCGATCCTGCCGATGGAGCGGCGCGATCGGCTCGCCGAACTCCTCACCGACGACGACGTCGCGACGCTGAAGCATCTCGCGCGTGAGGGCATGGGCGAGAATTCGCTGCGGGCGCTGGCGTCGGACCTTGCCTACCTCGAAGCCTGGGCCCAGGCCGCGACCGGCGCGGCGTTGCCCTGGCCGGCCTCGGAAAGCCTGGCGTTGAAATTCGTCGCGCACCATTTGTGGGACCCGGCGAAGCGCGAGACCGATCCCCAGCACGGCATGCCGTCCGATGTGGCGGCGCTGCTGCGGAATGCCGCGATGCTGCGGAGCGCCGGCCCGCATGCGCCGTCGACGGTGAAGCGGCGCCTCGCAAGCTGGGGCACCTTGCATCGCTGGAAAGGGCAGGAGGGTCCGTTTGCCTCGCCCAGTCTGCGCGCCGCGCTACGGCTCGCGGTTCGCGCCAGCACGCGCCCGCGGCAGCGCAAGAGCAAGCGGGCGTTCACCCGCGACGTCCTGGACCGTCTGCTCGCTACCTGCCGGTCCGACCGGCTGGCCGATGCCCGCGATCTTGCCATCCTGCTGCTCGCCTTCGCCTCCGGCGGACGCCGGCGCAGCGAGGTGGCGCGGCTGCGGGTCGAGCAGCTCAGCCACGAACCGCAGGTCCCGTTTAATCCGCAGGACCCAAAATCCGAGACGTTGCCGTGCGTGGCCATTCAGCTCGGCCGCACCAAGACCGGCCAAGCGGACGAGGCGGGGAGGGTGCTGCTGGTCGGACCCCCGGTCGAGGCGCTGCGCGAATGGCTGGAGCGGGCGGACATCAGCCGGGGACCGATCTTCCGCGCCATCGACCGTTGGGAGGCGCTGGAGGAGAGGGCGCTGACGCCGCAGTCGATCAATCTGATCGTGAAGCGGCGCTGCGCGCGGGCGGGCTTGGAGGCCAGGGAGTTTTCCGCGCACGGCCTGAGATCCGGGTATCTGACGGAGGCCGCGCAACGCGGTGTCTCCTTGCCGGAGGCGATGCAGCAATCCCAGCACCGCTCGGTGCAGCAGGCCGCCAGCTATTACAACGAAGCGGGTCGCACGCGTGGGAAGGCGGCGCGTCTCGCCCTATAAGGTGGACGGTGCGCCGGGATCATTGTTGTCAGCTGACAACATGATCGTTGGAGTGGTCCATCGGGTGATGTTGTCAGCGGACAACATTCGGTGCGGAAAGGTGCAGGCACTGATTCGACGTTAGGAAGTCATTAACCCTTTAATTCTTGCTCTAATCGGAGAATCGTGGCCTTCTCTCAAAACGGAAACAAAGCGTCTGACGCTGAGAAACCGTTTTGAGAGAAGCGAATGGTACAATTAGCGGAACATCAAGTCACAAAGGACGAAACCGCGTCCGCACGTGTCACCCGCCATGCCGGCATTCTTTCTGGCCAACTTCGCTCCCTTGCCACGACGCTTTTCCCCCCTTCAGCGAGCAAAGGGCTTCGATCGTTCACATCAGGTGAAGTTGCGCGCATCGCCGGCGTCTCCGATGGCTATCTCCGACAGCTCTCGCTGGATGGCCTCGGGCCAACTCCAACAACTGGTCACGGAGGGCGCCGATCTTACAGCCTGGCTCAGATTAACGAGTTGCGCGGCTACCTCGCGACTGCACGTCCGCGAGAAGCGCTAGAGTTCCTTCCGCACCGCCGCGCCGGCGACAAACTTCAAATCATCACCGTCGCGAACTTCAAGGGCGGCTCCGCCAAGACAACAACGGCACTGTACCTCTCGCAATATCTCGCCCTTGCGGGTTTTAGGGTCCTCGCGATCGACCTCGATCCGCAAGCATCGCTCTCCGCAATGTTCGGCTATCAGCCCGAATTCGACATCGCTGAGAACGGAACGCTGTACGGTGCAATTCGGTATGACGAACATCGCCGCCCGATGCGTGAAGTTGTCCGGTCGACCTATTTTGATGGAATAGGGCTTGTTCCTGGCAACCTTGAGCTCATGGAGTTTGAGCACCATACGCCTCGCGCAATGATCGAGCGGCGCGAACGCGGCCACGACCTGTTCTTCCGCCGCGTCGCCAGCGCCATCGATCAGGTTGCCGATGACTATGACGTCGTTGTTATCGACTGCCCGCCTCAGCTTGGTTACTTGACGATGGGGGCGTTGAACGCTGCAACGGCGATGCTCGTCACGATCCATCCGCAAATGGTCGATGTCGCGTCTATGAGCCAGTTCCTTCTAATGACGTCGGATCTCATGTCCGTTATCGAGGAAGCTGGCGGCCGACTGGACCATGATTTCATTCGCTACGTCATTACGCGGCACGATCCAAATGATGTGCCCGAAGCTCAAATTGTAGCCCTCCTTCGGAACCTGTTTGGATCGGATGTACTACAGGCCACGGTGTGGAAATCGACCGCAATCGCCAATGCCGGTCTCACCAAGCAATCGCTTTATGAGCTTGAGCGCGGCTCCGTGGGACGAGGCACTTACGATCGGGCGTTGGAATCAGTTGACGCCGTCAATGCCGAAGTCTCGCAACTTCTAAAGAAGGTGTGGGGTCGATGAACAAGCGCACTGACACCATCAAGAGCCTTTTCACGGCCCCACAATCGAACCCGTTGTCCGCTGACAACGCCTCCAGCGCCTTGCCACGGGTATCGTCCGGAACGGTCCGCTCGTTGAAGGATTCCTTCTCTGAAGTTGAGAAGGAGAACGAGGATCTTCGCGAAAGAATAGCGTCCGGAGTGCTGGTGGTCGAAATCGACCCCTCGCTTATCGATCCGTCACCGCTGGCCGACAGATTCCGCGATGATGATGATAGCTCGTTCGAGGCCCTCAAACAGTCGATCGCACAGCGTGGCCAAGAGGTGCCCATTCTCGTTCGGGAGCATCCCGAAGAAAAGGGGCGCTATCAGAGCGCTTATGGTCATCGGCGAGTTCGAGCTACGCGCGAACTAGGCATTCCCGTCAAATCAATCCTTCGATCACTTTCCGACGAAGCGCTTGTCGTGGCTCAAGGTCTCGAAAACGCTCCGCGCGAAGATTTGAGCTTCATTGAACGCGCCATATTCGCCATGCATATCGAAGACGCTGGGCATAGCCGATCAGTCGTACAAGATGCACTGTCTATCGACAGGGCGGAGGCTTCGAAGCTTCTCGCTGTCGCTCGATCAGTGCCGCACGACGTTGTTCAGGCGATCGGGAAGGCGTCGAAGGTCGGTCGCGGCCGCTGGCAATCCTTCGCCGAAATGGTCAAGGACGCGGCTGCGCTCAAGCGCGTCAGAGCAGCCATCGCTGATCCGAAATTTGCAGCGCGCGAAACTGACGCAAGATTCGTCGCCTCATTTTCGGCAGCCAGCCGGCCATCTCCCAAGACGACTTCGAGGCCCTCGGAAGAGAGGTCGGTCTTGTCCACCTCCGGTGATAAAATTGCGCGTATTCGTCAAAAAGAGCGCGAACTGAAGCTTCTCATCGACAAGAATGTACCAGCAACATTTGCTGCATTTCTTGTCGACCAACTCCCGGCCCTGTTCGACGCTTTTTCCGAGGCGGGCGAGGGCCAGGAAACCACCGAGGCCTGAGGGCCTCATCCTCTAAACTCGAACCAGGAGCAGTCACGGAAAAAGAAAAAAGGCCCCCGAAACGGAGTTCCGGAAGCCTTCTCTTCAAGTTTGGCGACTGACAGAGAATCACTTTCGCGAATCACAGTCAAGAGACTCGACGCGATTTTATCGCCGTTTCGGTGAGCAGATTTTCTTTGCCCAACTGAGGCAAGGACATGCAGTCACACTCTCCAACGACGCCCTTCGGGCGGCGATCGCTGACGCTTGCCCATGTGGCAAGCCAAATGGGAGCTACGGCGCGGCCCCCTGAAAAGGTCGTGCACAAATGGAATATCTTCCACGCCATCTGTACGGCGCGGCCGCGCCTCGGGGTGTCCGAGCGCTCGCTTTCCGTGTTGAACGCGCTCCTGACGTTCCATCCGGAGACGGCACTGACAGGGGAGGACGACCTGATCGTCTTTCCGTCCAACGACAAGCTCACGTTGCGCGCGCACGGCATGCCCGCTTCGACATTGCGCCGCCACCTCGCCGTCCTGGTCGACGCTGGGTTGATCATTCGGCGTGACAGCCCAAACGGCAAGCGCTACGCGCGGAAGGACAACGCCGGCGAGATTGCGCTTGCCTTCGGCTTCGATCTGTCGCCGCTCGTCGTGCGGTCAGAGGAGTTCGAGCACCTGGCGGCCGACATCGAAGCAGAGGCGCGCGCGCTCAGGCTGGTGCGCGAGCGCATCACGCTTTGCCGGCGCGATATAGCCAAGATGATTGCCACCGGCATCGAGGAGGGTGTCCCGACGCGTAGGGGAGGGCAGGGGCCGGCCGATTGGCAAGAGGTCCACGCCGCCTTTAGGGCGATGCTGGGCCAGATTCCGAGGACCGCCACGCGGGAGCAGCTCGAGCCAATCGCCGACGAGCTGTCGCAGCTGGCCGACGATGTGCTCAATCTTCTGGAAGCCCACATTAAATCCAAGAATCCGAGCGCCAATGAGTCCCAGTCTGAGCGCCACATACAGAATTCAAATCCAGATCCCCTAATTGATCTTGAACCGGTCTTCCAAGAAGGCCGGGCGGCGAGGGCTGAGCCAAGCTCTCAACCGTCACGGGTTGCGGAGGGATCGTATCCGTTGGGAATGGTCCTGGACGCGTGCCCCAGCATTGTCGATTACACCAAGGGCGGCATTTCGAATTGGCGGGATTTCATGGCGACCGCGGCGGTCGTTCGATCGATGTTGGGGATCAGCCCCAGCGCCTGGGAGGAGGCGCAAACCGTCATGGGCGAGGTGCAGGCGGCGATCGTCGTCGCGTGCATCCTGCAGCGCGGTACAGCGATCAATTCGGCCGGCGGTTATCTGCGCGGGTTGACGCGAAAGGCGCAGGCCGGCGAATTTTCGCTCGGTCCGATCCTGATGGCGCAGATCAATTCGCGCCTGCGCGAAAAGAAGCGGGCCTGATGCGTGGAGTCCGGGTCCGCGCGCCTCGCCACGGGCGACCAGAGCCGATCGCCGCAGTAGGAGGAGGCCTTGCTGGCGGGCGTCCAAGCACGGGAGAACACGTCGGCGCACGTGGTCTCGATCGATTACCAGCGCAGGATAGATACGCCTGGATTTGGGAAATCCGGGTTTGTCGGGCCGGGCTGTCGGGCCGGTCTTGTGTCTCATGACATAAGGTGGTATATTTGTGTCAATTGGCATAGGAGTGGGCTTATGAGCCAAGTTTTGATTGCACGGACAGCTGATCCCGCGACAAGCGAAGTGACCCAGGCGGAAGCGGCTGCAATGCTCCGGGCGGTGGTAAATCTCCTCCGGCTTTGGAAAGTAAACGATAGTCAGGCGCGGGTGCTTCTTGGGCAACCAAGTCCATCGACCTTCTATCGATGGAAACGGGGCGAGATCGGTGCGGTGCCACCTGACACCGTGTGGCGCCTTGGAGACCTGATGGGTATCCATAAAGCCTTGCGCCATCTTTTTACAGAACCGGAGCGCGGCTACGCCTGGGTTTCGAGACCTAATACGGCTTTCGGCGGCAAGTCGGCGCTTGATCGGATGTTGGCGGGAGCGCCAAGCGATCTGACGGCGGTCCGCAACTACCTTGACGCCGAGCGCGGTGGCTGGTGACGTCCATTCCGCCGCTTGCCGATGTCGATTGGTCTGTCAGCCATCGTATCATCCGCACGATCTATCCTCCTGTGTGGCTATTCGAAGACATCGCTGATCCCGCCGATTGGGATCTGATTGCGAGCGCCGAGGCGAAGACAAACCCGCGGGTGCGCGATCAGATCGGCGATCTCAGCCTAGTTCCCGTCGAACGGCGCGTCTCCGGTCCCACCTCTAGCTTGGCGATGGCGGCGTTCACCCATGTTTCTCGCGACCGTCCGGGACGCTTTTCCGACGGCAGTTATGGGGTCTGGTATTGTGGTGATCGGTTTGAGGTCGCTTTGGCTGAAACCGCACATCATTTCGAGCGGTTCATGGCACGCACGAATGAACCGCCGGCCGACGCGCAGTATCGCGAACTCAGAGCGCATGTCGCCGGATCATTGCATGATTTGCGAAACGGCGGATTCGATGATTGTTTGCAGTCCGATGACTGGAAGCCAGCCCAGCGGCTTGCATTTTCATTGAAGGATTCGGGCAGCGAAGGAATTGTCTATCCAAGTGTGCGCTGGCCGACCGGGCAGGCAGTCGGGTTGTTCTGGCCGAATCTTATCCGCCTTCCTGTCGTTCAGGCGCGAACGCTTCAGTACCATTGGGATGGCACCCGGATGACACGGTATTTCATCATTGGTGAGGCCGACTGGTACGCGCGCCCGACACCTTGAAAAGCAGCCGCATGGCTTGACAAAGGCATCCTCCGGCGAGTTTTCAATCGGTCGATGATCGTCGCTTTGATGCGCAAGCAGAGCCAAAAAATGCGATCGCGTCATAATGACGGTCCCTAAAAAGCTATGGCTGATCTGATTTGGGTGACCGGACAGCGGAGCTAAAATGTCGTCACGATCGTTCGCTATTGTGATGGCTTCTGTAGCTGTCCACAAACGGGTTGGACGATGGCCTCGTCCAATAACGCGGCATCCGAAGCGCGGAGGAGGCAATCATGGCCAATGATCGATCTGGCGCGCTAGATTTTGTGCCGTTCTTCGAACCAGAAGCTTCCGACAATCTCTATCCGGATCGTTTCGTCGCAGGCTTTAAAGGTTCGGACGGTACGCGCTGGGGTGTTGTGCCGCTTGAATGCAGCATCGTCGAACGGGCAGTCTTGCTGAGTATAACGTTCAAACCACACCTAGATTCCAACGGAATGGTGCAGGCGTGGCCGAAAGATAATGACGACGAGATGTTTGGTGAGATGATGAAGCTTGGTCTGCTTGAAAAGGCCGGTCTCGATGACCTGATCGCGGAAACCCTGGAGGCCGACCAAAATGAGCCGGATCACGGCGCGGACGGCGTTTTACCCGAATACGTTGTGCTGCGCGATCGGCTGCAGAGGGCCCTGTCTCTTGTCGAACGGGAGATCGCGAAGCGTGCGGCCCGAAGTCCAAAAGGTGCGTAACCAAATAAATTGTTATTCACCGGTGCCAAGCCAAGTTTGGGATTAATCTTGTAGGGCCCATTCTTTCGAACAACTTCTTCTTCTCCATACTACAACGGCGCCCGCCCTTCTGGCTTCCATCCCTGGCACCAAGAAGGCGCGCGCACTCCGCTTAGCGTCGCGAACCCATCTGCTGAACATGTTGGTTTGAACCAACAGTCTCAGATAACAGCTTCGCCTTTCGCTCTGTCACTTTTTTTTCTCCCCCCCGGCGCGAATTTGCTGTCAGATCGTCGTCCGTTTTTGCCATCGGCCGACCCTGACTCTTCTGGCAGGGGATTTTGCCCGCGGTCTTTGACATGGTCCGGTTGATCGCCGCGGCGCGGTGTTGGTTCAAACCAACACCGCGTGTGGCAGCTCCAGCGAACATGCTTAACGGTACGCTGCATGATCGCAAAATCGCGGTCGCGGCCCGGATGACCATTGATGAAGCAGGCCCATATCCCATTGTCAGGGGCTGACTTATGAACACCCTCGTCATCAACAACCAGAAAGGCGGTGTCGGCAAGACGACCCTCGCCGTTCATCTTGCCTGGTTCATGGCGGAGTCGGGCCGGCGGGTTTTGATGATCGATGCCGACGCGCAAGGCAATGCGACCGACACGCTCAAACGTCACGTGGGAGAGACTTCGGCGGCCGGTCTGTTCCAGACGGGGGCGCGGATTGTCGCCAGCGGGGACAGTGGCATCACGTTGGCGCCAGCCGACAGTTCATTGACCGACGTTGATCGCGGCAGTGCCGCTGCGGTGATGACCCTTCAGCAGAATCTTGTTGCTGCTGCTGAACTGTTCGACATTTGCGTCATCGACACACCGCCGTCGCTTGGACTTCGCAGCGTGGCATGTCTGGTTGCGGCCTCGCATGTGTTGGCACCCATCTACCTTGAGGACTATTCGGTGAAGGGCGTCAAAGGCCTGCTGCAGACCGTGATCGGGGTGCAACGCCGTTACGGCCGCGAGGGCATGACCTTCCTCGGCTTGTTGCCATCAAACTTCAACACCAAATCGCCGCGCCAACGAAGCCATCTGGAGCAGTTGCTGCGCGAAGCCGGCAAGTATGTCTTCCCGGGCCATATTGTGGCCCGCGACGGCTATGCCGAAGCTGTAGCGGAACGAGTCCCGGTGTGGAGTCTCAAGCGCCGCTCGGCTCAGGAGGCCGGCCGGGAAATCCGCGCTGTTCTCGCCAAGATCGAAGAACGGCTCGACGAGGAGATGACTGGTGACGCTCGACCTTAGTTTCAAAGATCTTGCCGACGTCGCTGAAAAGGGAAGCAGCGGCGCCGGGTGCCCGCTTCGCATTCCGATCGACCGCATTGACGAAGACCCAGATCAGCCGCGCCGTGTCTTCAGCGAGCAGGAACTCGATGAACTTTCGGCAACAATCCGCGAACATGGCGTGCTGCAACCTATCCTGGTTCGCTGGTCCAACCAGGAGGGCCGATACGTTATCGTCATGGGCGCGCGCCGGTATCGCGCTGCGCTGCGTGCCGGGTTACAGGAAATCCCGGTATTTTTGCAGGAGGGTGGCGAACCGGATCGATACGCTCAGATGATCGAGAACATCCAGCGCGACGATTTGCGCGCGCCCGAGATAGCCGCGTTCGTCGCGAGCCGTCTGGACGCCGGCGACACGCAGGCCGAAATTTCGCGAAAACTCGGCAAGCCAAGAGACTGGGTGTCGCGGTTCGCCTCGGTTCAAAGCATGCCAGAATTTCTTCGGGCGAGGCTCAAGAGCTCGTCGATCCGTGCGCTCTATGAGCTCTATCAGGCTTGGCGCACCCATCCAGAAGCGGTCGAGCGCTTTTGCGCGACGCAGGACAGTTTTACCGATGCCCAGGCCCGCCAGTTGGCCCGAGACTTACGCGCCGGGTCTGATGACTTCAATGCTCAGAGCCAGTCGGCTGCTGAATTTTCGTCACCGGAACGACGCGACTTGGCGCCGAGAGCCTCGCTGTGGCGGACGTCGAGCAAGGACAGAGAAGCAGACGCAGATGCGGAAACCGGTGCCTCTCCGGCGAGGCTACGTGTCGCTCCACAATCGCGGTCGGCAGCATCCCTGACCATCAAAGTGCGGCATGAGCATCGGACCGGCCAGCTCGTTTTGGATCGCATCCCCTTGCAGGGCACCCGCCATGCCGTGGTGTTAGTAGATGGTGCGGAGGACACGGAAGAAGTAGCCGTCTCGGCGCTCACGATCGAGGAGATCCTTTTGCCATGAGGTTCTTCTTCTATTGCTGTTGGAGCAACGAAGTCTTGCGGCGGGTACCGGTGGAGCGACGTTTCCACCCGAAGGGTGGCGCGTCAGCGCAGCAGCCGAAGGCCGAACGCGCTTCCCATAGCGCCGTAGTGAGGCCGCAGGCTGCTGAAAGGTCGCGGTCCACAACCTCGGAGCCGGTCGGTCAGCCCGTTTACCGCTGTGCTGATGCTACTTTGGCGGCAGCTCTCACTCTGCAAGCCACTGGCACTGGCCAGTTCTCACTGACAGCTATTGAGCATTCGCCATTTTGCGGGCTCGGTATGGACGGCTTCGAACTCGAAGGATGTTGGTTCAAACCAACACGGAGGAAGTGGTCTCAGCTTTTTCTAGTGCAGGATAGGCTTCGCGCCAGCGATGTATTACATCGCGATTGGGATTGGAGCGGATGGCGCTGATCTCGCTTCGGATACCCGACGAGGTCGCCGCGCGCTTGTCGGCAGTTGCGGCTTCCGAAGGCGGCAAGTCCGCCTTGTTGCGTCGCCTCATCGCTGATGTGCTGAATGCATCGCCGGCGCGGACTGCGCTGTTGCCGGTGGGCAGGCCGCAGAAAATCACCGTACGATTTCGGGAAAGCGAGATGCGGCAGCTCGCGGACACAGCAGGGCAGCGCGGTATGACGCGAACGGGCTGGATTGTAGCGCTCGTACGCTCGCGATTGGGATCGCCGGTGCAGCATTCTCTCGAAGAACTTGCCGCGCTTCGCGCCATCGTCCGCGAGCTGAACCGCATCGGTGGTAACATCAACCAGATCGCGCGCGCCGCAAATACCAGCGTGCTGCAGGGCAGGGTGGTTGAACCTGATCTGTCCGCAATCCGCGATGCCAGATCCGCGATCGAGTTAGCACTTGCGCAATTGCGTGGCGCACTCGATGGCAACGCGGATTATTGGGAGACACGACGATGACCCGGCGTCGCTCGCCGCAACAGGCTGACCCGCTCGTCGAACTGCCGCCGATCTCGTATGTGTGGGAGACGCCCAATCGGCGTCCCCGGCGCGCGGAATGGGACACACCCGATCTGGCCGTTCCCCGGCGTCTCACGCCGGCGATGCGTGCGAAGCTCGAACGCATCGTGAGCCGAGTGCCGGAGGTGATGGTCAAGATCACCGGCCGCACCAAGGGTGTGGCGCATCTCAAATCGCACCTCGCTTACATTACCCGCAACGGCGAACTCGACGCCGAAACCGAGCAGGGCGCGGCGATGACGGGCCGGTCCGGATTGAAGGATCTGCAGCAACGATGGGAGGATGATGCTGTTCTCGACGACAAGCGCCGCCGCGATGGATCGCTTTCGATCAACATCATCCTGTCCATGCCTGCGGGAACTGACGCAGTTGCGGTCAAGGATTCGGCGCGGGCGTTTGCGATCGAAACCTTCGGGTACAATCACGACTATGTCTTCGTCCAGCACCTCGACGACAAACACCCCCACGTCCATCTGACCGTTCAGTCTTTGGGCCATGACGGCCGACGTCTCAACCCGCGTAAGGCAGACCTTCAGGCCTGGCGCGAACGGTTTGCCGGAGAGCTTCGGCTTCGCGGGATCGCGGCGGAGGCAACACCGCGACGAACCCGGGGACGAATTCGAAAAGCCGACCGCGGGGCGGTGCTGGCCTTGCGCGAGCGAAAGATTGCGCCCGAGGTCGATCGGCTCGCGCGGGAGGAAGTTGTCCGCGAGGTGAGGAGCGACAAGACGACCAAACGACCTTGGGAGGCTCGAATCCGATCACGTCAGGACGCGATCCGGCAGCGATACCTCGACTACGCAGCTGAGCTGCAGCGCTCTGGGACGGTGCGCGATGGCGCGCTCGCGCGACAGATCCGTCAGTTCGTCAAGGACATGCCCGCGGTCGAAACCCGCCGATACGTGTTGAAGAGGGAGCTTTCGGAGCTTGCCGATAACCGGCGTCGCGACGCGGAGCAGAGCTACGACGCTGACCAGCGCGGTGATCCGCGAGGCGACGAACGCAGCAAGTAGCCAACAGTGGTTTGGGCCTGAAATCGATCAACCAGTATTTGGGCTATGCCGGATGGACCTGGAATTTGCCGCTACGTTCGATACGCCTGGAATATATCCCAGCTGCTGCTCCAGGGCGACCAGGGCCTGCCGGGCTACCTCCAATGTCGTCGTGGCCTTGCTCAAGGCGTCCCACGCTTCGTTCGATCGCGAGACTGCCGCCAGGCCAGCTTGAAACAGATTGTCTTCGACTGATGGTGCGCCGTCTTCGAGGATTGCGCGTTCAAGATCGGGCAGCATCCCCGTCAGCGCTCGCTGTGCTGAAGCTTCCGCTTCTTGTTGGCTCTCAACACTGGCGAGGGCTTTGCGATATTGCCCCAGCGCCTCGATGGTTTTCTTTTCAAGATCGGTTTGGTCGCTCAATGGCTTTCTCTCCCGATGGAATGTTCGAGCCACTAGATGTCACTTTTAAACAAACGAAGGTTTAACGCCGAACAAGCAGCGGCGATGCGTTGAAGAGATCAATTCTTGATCCAATTATCTGTCTGGCCCCTTGAGCCCGGCTAGCGGGATTGTGAAGTCACCATCAACAGGCTGCTCGATGTCCTGGACGACGAGAAGGTCGTCGAAGCCGTGTGGGAAGTGGACCCGGCGGCGAAGCCCAAAGGCAAGAGAATTGCTGTCCGTCTCAGGAAGATGGCAAGGAATCGGCGAACCGCAGAAATCCGCCATTCTCCGATCCGGGCTTTTTGGGCTTGTGGCAAGTCTGTGGCAAGCGCTTGAGCGCCGCTCAGCACCACACAACGCGGCCATTGCGAAACCAAAAATGCGAGCCGCATTCCTTCTTCCTCCACACCGAAGGATGGAGAGTGGCGGTCCCATCGTCATGGTGCGTGACACGCCAGCAAGGGCGTTCGTCGGGGAGAAGATTCATATGTAAAATGGATCGGCAGCCGCAGGGACAAATCATTGCTGCCTGCTCCTCGAAACCGTCTTCCTGGACGACGTAGAGCGTCCGACGCTTCAACTGCTTTGGAAGCGTATCTTCGACAATCAGGGTCGCATAAGGCGGTACGACCCAATTGTAGATACGCCGGTATGCACCCCGCAGAAATCGACTGAACCTGTTCACGCCTTTCGCCTTTCAGCGAGTTCCAAGAGTTCCAGGAGCGGGCTGGTATCGCCAAAGCCCACCTTCGCTCCCAAGATGCCGCAGATTCCGTCTTCGGGGTCGTAGATGAGCTCCATGCTCGCAAGGCTAAACGTGACGGCGGCGTATGCGCCGTTCGGCTCCTCGCGGTAGGGATGCAGACGCGCGAGCATTTCATTTACGGCGAGCGCTGAGGCGAACATGTTGACGCTGATGACGGCAGGCCGGTGCCCCGCGACGCCCCTGATATAGCCATCCTCGACCTGCCGATCGTGAGCAGTGGGATCGTTGCGGCGAAGACCGGCGGCGGCAACATCGCCCATCGTGAACAGGCCACGGCTGACAAGACTCGACCGGCCAGGGCGCAGATAGTTTACGGTGCCGCAAACCTCACGGATGTGAGCCACGCCGTCGAAATCCTTGGTCGCGTCCAGGCGTACGCCGATATCGAAGTAGGGAATCGAATAGTAGGACGCGATAGCGTTGAGAAGATACCGCCCGTCCACCGTGTCCATGCAGCCGAAGATGATATCGCATTGAGCGACTTCGCGGATGACCTCCGGGTCCCACAAGTTCTTCTTTATAGGAATGAACCGGGTGCCGAGGCCTGTGCGCTCAACGGCGCCGGCTAGGACGTCAACCTTCGCGCGCTCTTTCTTCACGTCATCCATGGTGGAGTTCAGGATGCGGTTGACGTTGCGCTCCTCCATGTGATCGTCATCGACGCCGACAATCAGGGCCGCACCGAGCCTCATAAGCTGTTCAATGGTTGGGCTGCCCGTCCCCGACGCTCCGATGACTGCGAATGACAGCCGACGCAAGCGCTCGATCGTACCTTTGTCGAATGCCTGCGCATGCGAGGCGACGAAGTTCGGCAGTTCGATGCTGCCCGCGTCTGCGTACCAAAAGTGCAGATCGTCTCCCGCGACACTGATGCAATAGATCGGATCGAAGCCGCCGGTCGCGTTCAAGACGCGCCCGAACATCTGGCCGTCCGGCAACATCACGGCACTGCCGTGCGGCACATCCGCCTCGACCCATCCCCGGATCATCGGCAGCAGCCGTTCGTTGCCCTTGTCATCCGTTAGCGAGAACGCGGCGTAACCGCCGGGATGGCTGTGAACCTTGACGACCGACAGCCCTTCGGCGGCAGCGCGGTCTAGCATGGGAGCAATATAGTCCGGCGGCCAGGTGACCCGCATCGGGGTCCGTTCCGAACAATCCTCGTATGGGATGCCATGAATCTCGCGCACGACGAGCCGATGGCTGCGGTCGCCCGCGCGGCTGCCGCACAGAAGGATTGCGACGGCTTCGTTACCGTCGCCCGGAAAAAGGAAACTCTTCAGGTGCTCGTGCTGATCGCCTGAGAAGGCCAGAGTGACGGGAGCGGTCATTTCTCGAACTCCCGGTCGAGCCAGTCTTCGATCAGGATGACATGCGTCCCGATGTGATCGCGCCCGATCTTCCACGGGTTGGCGCCGGTGCGGTGGCGGGACCAGCGCTGGTAGGTTTTTCCGTCGAGTGGCTGCGGCGCCTCGGTCGCCCCGATCGGCTTTCCGTCCGCGCGCGCAAGCGCCGGAAAGAAATACACCATGTTAAGTTCGGTGTTCGGGTAGCCGGTCTCGATCCGGATGGCCGCCGTCACCGTCGCGTGGTTGTAGCCACGCGGCGCCGGGAAGTCGTGGATGAGCACCCACTGGGAGCCATCCACGATCGTTTCCCACGGCAGGCCGTATTCGTCGAGAAAATCCCGGTCGATAGGCAGCAGGTCAAACTGACGACGGAGGGTCATCGCTCAGCCCTCCGTCTGGTCACGCGGCAGCGCCTTGAACTTCTCCACACCCGGGCGGCGGAGGTCGACGTGCTCGTCGAGCCCAACCTTCTGCGGTTTCTCGCCCGCAAGTTTGACGCGGAGCGTGTAGTTCTCGGCGGGAAGCAGACCCGCGAGGGTCAGGATGGCGCGACCGGTCGGGTTCGGCTCGTGCACCACGAACGGGTCGCCGTTCACGAGGATGCGGTAGCCCTTTGAAAGCGGCGGGCGCTTGCCCAGCTTGGCGTATTCTTCGAGATCGATGATCTCGTCGAGCACCTCTTCCACGCCGGAATCGGCGCTCCTGTCTTCCAGGTTGTCCGTCATGTTATGTTCTCCATATTGGACGTATCCAGGCACCGCGCCCTTCCACGGTTTCAATATGGCATAGCGCGCTAAGAATATCAAGCACTTACTTTGCGCGCTTGACGCTTGGCGTTGAACGAGCTAGAATCATAACGGAAACAACAACTTGCAGGAGAACGCCATCATGCTGGCCCCAACCGATGAAAGGAACACATCGAAAAGGACACTCGGTCAGTATCTCGCATCGATTCGCGTTGACCGGAACATGAGCCTGCGCGACGTCGAGGAAGCGACGAACAAGCAGGTCTCAAACGCGTATTTGTCCCAGATCGAAAACAACAAAATCAAAAAGCCGTCGCCGAATATTCTGCACGCGCTGGCAGAACTCTACGCTATCAGCTTCGAGAATCTGATGGATATGGCCGGATACATCTCCGGCACGAAACGCGCCGACACCGAACGGCACGGACGTATCGCAACATTCGCCGAGCACAACCTGTCCGCCGAGGAAGAGACCGAAATGCTTCAGTACCTCCAATTTATGCGCATGAGGAAAAAGCCGGGTGACAAAACCTGACGACAGCAGTCTCGATGCCGAAGATCTTCGCGCGGTCGAGGAGCGAGCAAGGCAGCTCCTCGACCGCGCAGGCGCATGGGACAGATTCCCCGTGCCCCTTGAAGATATTCTCGCTGCCGCAAATGTGCGCGTCGCGCAAACCAGCCTGTTCGATCCCGTCGCCGTCATGGAATACCTTGCGGGCAAGGCAATCGAAACAGCAACCGTCGTTAAATCCGCCCTTGGTAAGTTGTTCGGCCTCTACGACTCCGCTGACACGCTCATCCACATTGATGACAGCGCCATCAAGTCGAAATCCAAGAAGACCCTTCTGACGCTTCACGAAACCGCGCATCACGACCTTCCCGTGCATAAGCGCATGTTCCGGTTCTTCCAGGACAGCGAACAACATCTCGATCCTGAAATCTCGGACCAGTTCGAACGCGAGGCAAATAATTTTGCCCGTTTCGCACTGTTCAAGGGCGACACCTACGCGCAATACGCTGCCGATTGTAAGTTCGACATCAAGACACCGATCACTCTAGCGAAAAAATTCGGTGCATCCAATTATGCCTCGGCGCGGGAATTCGCCCGTACCCACCATCGCGCCTGCGTCGTGTATATCCTCGAACCTATCGAGCTCGTTCAGGGGCACGGCGCGCGGGCTGCCGTTCGCCGCATCGAACCCTCGCCTTCCTTCATCAATCAGTTCGGTAAACCTGCTGACACCGTCATCACGCCTGACCATTGTCTTGGCCGTATCCTGCCGATTGGCAGGAAGATGACGCGTCCCACGACGCTTTCTCTGACAGATCGCAATGGCGATCCCCACGAGTGCGTGGCGGAAGCGTTCGACACCACGCACAACGTCATTATCCTGCTTTATCCCGTGAAAGCACTCGGAAAGCCGACAATTATTCTTCCGCCTGGATTCAAGAAGGTCGTTTGAAGTGCGGCGATGATCCGACATTGAATGCCGCGGCATGAAGCAAGTCTGTACTCGGGTGAATTCATGTCCATCTTAGGCTCGTCTACGGCCAGCACTACGGATGAGCTTGGAGAGCTGGCAATTCGGGAAAAAGCTCCAGAAGTTGCTCGATCGTCTTGACGATAGCCTCATGCGAAAGCTTTAGCTCGTCGCGATTTTCCAGGTAAAGGCCGAGCGCGGCTTCAACTGGGAGGGAAGGGGGTTATCCTCTTTTCCCAGCCGAGTGGGTTGAAGTCCATTAGGCCACGGCTTCCCCTGGCCCTTCAAGTAAGGGCGCCTCGAGGCTTGCGATTTCGGGCATGGCCTTGCCGGCGATCGCCTGCAGATCCCCCACCATCCCCACCGTGGACTCAACGACGGCGATAATCTGCGTCTCTCGCTTGGCCCATTGCCGCCCCATGAACTTGCGCTCCTTATCGAGGTCCTCGCGCATATCGTTGAATTTCTCGACGACGGCATCAACCCGTTGGCGGAATCGGGTGCCTGTCAGGTATTCGTAAACCTGCTCCATCTTGGTTTGCTGTCCCTGCTGGACCGTGCGAGCGCTTGAAAGCTCAATCAGGGACTGACGCAGCGCGACCGCCACAGGCAGCGCGCAACGCGGGTGTACGACCCATACGCCGTCGACCAGGTCAAAATGCTCGATATGCTTTGGCAGTGCGTGCGAGATGATAAGGGCGACGTCTGCGCCGCAGCGCCGCTGATCTTCACGAAGCTTTGCCAGCCAGCCATCACTCCAGGCTTTGGTACGTTTTGACTCCCAAAGGATCATGCCGGCAGGCTGACCTATGGAGCCGTTGACCTGCTGAACGACGTCGGCGCCCAGTTCGCCCTTGGCAACGGGTTCGATGGCGTCCATCGGAAACTTGCCGCGCAAGACCTCCTCGAGCTCCAACTCAAAAACCTCGCCCTGGGATTGCTGCGAGCCTTGCTCGGCCTTGCGCCTGAGCTCTTCGATGGTACGCGACATGGACTCAATGGTCTGGTCCTTCTCGGCGACCTTCAGACGCGCGGCTTCATCCGATTCCTGCTTGGCTTTGGAGCGGATGTCGTCAACCGAGGCCTGGACACGTTTTTCGATCGTGAGTTCCATTCCGCGCTTTTCGTCGGCAAGCGCGCGCTCCTTGCGTATCAACTCGGCTTGGGCCTGCTGCGCCTCAGCCAGCTTGGCATTGTTGGCTTCTAGGTTCTTGCGCAGCTCGGCGGCCTCAGCCTCCTTGGCCTGCAGATCGCCCGCGACCGCTTCGCGGGCTTTCTTGGCCTCGGCCGCCACCAGCTGGCTGCGCTCGGCCGTCAGCCGCTGCGCGACCTGGTCTTCAATCTGTTCCCGCGCCCGGGTGACCGCGTCCTGCTCCTTGCGCAGGGCTTCGGTCCTTCTGGCTACCTCGGCGTCCTTGGCGGCCAGTTGCTCGTTAAAGCGCTGTCGCGTTTCCTCGAGGAGCGGCGCGGCCAGCGATTCCGTAAGTTTGATTTCGTGGTTGCAGTTCGGGCAATGCAGGGTGGGCTCCTGCGAAGCGCCGGCGCCGGTTGCTTTAAGACTCATAAATTCCCCTCATTGGTGCGGCCAGATTCAACATCATCTGCGGGCGATTGCGATGTCGCGGCGCTGGATGTCCACATACGGCTCGCCCAACATCGACTTGACCACCGGTTTTCCACCGAAACCGCATGGTTCGAGGTGTCGGACGTAAGCCTGGCTGCAGAAGACCTAGCTAGGAATCTATTCTAGATGAGAACAAAACAGGATCAAGGTATTTACTGAAGTGCCTGCGGAAGCGGCAAAAAAAGCGGCAAAGTAGGATGACGCGTCAGGGCCTAATGCCCTATCTTTGCTTAACAAATAACCGGCAATGAAAGCGGCAAAAATGACCACGATCGCAGCGATGGAGCCGCTCCTTCCCGACGATAATAAGGAACTCGAGGACCTGGCGACTGACTTGGTGGCGAAGGCCAGCGGCCTAGCGACCCGCTTGCATCCAGTCCTGCGCGCGTCCGTGGGCGACCTGGTGCGCTCGATGAACTGTTACTACTCCAACCTCATCGAGGGGCACAACACATTGCCGGTCGATATCGACCGCGCCATGAACAACGAACTCGCAACAGAGCCGGAACGCCGCAACCTCCAGCTCGAGGCGCGCGCGCATATTGAAGTGCAGCGGATGATCGACCGCGGGGAGGGGCCCAGCCCGGTCATGTCCGAAGCGTTCATCACCTGGACGCATCGCCACTTCTGCGAACGCCTGCCGGCCGAGATGCTGGTGGTCGAAAACCCAGGGTCCGGCCGCAAGATCACCATGGCGCCGGGCGTGCTTCGTTCTGAGCGCGTCCGCGTCGGCCGCCATATAGCCCCTGACCCGGCCGACCTGCCGGCGTTCATCAAGCGGTTCGCCGAAGGCTACACGTCGTCCAACCTTTCGAGGCTGCGTAAAATCATCGGCGTCGCCGCATCCCATCATCGCCTGGCTTGGATCCACCCCTTCCTGGACGGGAACGGTCGCGTGACGCGGCTGTTCTCGCACGCACTGCTGCGCGAACTGGATGTGGGATCCGAACTCTGGTCGGTTTCGCGTGGCCTGGCGCGCAGCGTCGCTAACTACAAGACCATGCTGCAGGCCGCGGACGAGCCGCGACACGGCGACCTCGACGGCCGTGGCAATCTCACTTTGGCAGGCCTTACGGAATTCTGCCGCTACTTCCTCTCGACCTGTATCGACCAAATCGACTTCATGGAAGGCCTGCTGGAGCCTTCCGAGCTGCTGCGACGCATGGAGATCTGGGCAAGGGAAGAGACCGCTGCAAAACGGCTGCCGAAAGGCTCATGGCCTATCTTGCGCATGGCGGTTCTCGATGGCACGTTCGCCCGCGGCGACGCCGCTGATATTACCGGCTATGCCACCCGGCAGGCACGCACCGTGCTCAACGAACTCATCAACCAAGGTTACCTTATCTCGGAGACCACCCGCAGCCCCGTGCGGCTGGGATTCCCGGCCAGCGTGGTCGATCGCTGGTTTCCGCGGCTTTATGGGGGAGGGCAGTGAGGTTGCGCTGCTTCCGCGCGGGGCGGTCACTTATAATCGCCTGCCATTTCGCGGCGGAAAGGCACCGCCCGCCGGAGCAATGAAGATGCCGGGCCAACTCGCTCGGCAACCGACTCGATTGTGATTGTGCTTTCCTTAGGACGGCCCAGCCGACCATGTGTTGAGACCAAACCTATGATTTAGGGTAGCTCTTACTAAATCGAGCTCTTGCTTCACTGTTCAACCTGGAGGAGAATTCTAGAAAGAGCGGGGGGAATAGTGACTTTCGAGGTGGGGCTGCATCCGGGCACGACCTGGCACAAGTGTGATTTTCAGTGCCATACGCCACGTGATCGGGGGTGGTCTGGCTCCCCGGATCTGCCAGGCGGTACCGAAGAAGCGGAAAAAGCCCGCAATGAATGGGCAGAGCGTTTTGTGGCTGCGGCTGATGCAGCCAAGCTTGGTGCCGTATCAATCTCAGATCATCATGACATTTGCCTGTCACGCCATGTAATGGACGCCGCTGCTCGACTAGGGTCGAGCTTGTGCGTGTTTCCCGCGATAGAGGTCACGTGTTCGGATAACGCTCAGTGCATCGCCATTTTCGATCCTTCCGCCAGTGTCGAGACCCAGAAGCTTGCCTTGGCTGCAGCGGGCAATATCCTAATGGCGCCGGAAGCAGAGGCAAAGACCTGCCAGATATTACCAGCCAGAGAGACCGTTGCGGGCTTCGTGGGGAAGGTCCAAAGCGAGCAACACCTGAAAGACGTTTGTATCGTGCTCCCTCACTTCAGTACTGAGGACTCGCACAAGAGTTTAAATGAGCCGGGCCATCATCCGCGGTTTGCAAACCTTCCGGTCGACGGAGTCTATATCGAGCACGCCTACAGCGGCCTTGACCCGGTCACCCTAGAGAAAATCCAGGGCAAGATAAGTGATTGGGGTAAGAGGCGTCGCGCCATCGTCGCGACCGGTGACAACCGTTCAGCCGACTGGAGCAGATTGGGCGCCCATGATTGCTGGATGAAGCTGGGTGAGCACTCGATTGAGGCATTTCGTCAGGCATTGTTGGCTGATGAAGCCCGAATTGCCTTTCAATCTCCCATCTTCCCCACAGAACATCTCGTGGAGCTCCGGGTAAAGAGTAGCCTCACAGGCCCTGCGCCCGTCGCGGTGGTCTTCAACAATGGCTTTAACGCATTTATTGGTGTGTCATTCGGCCTGCAATATTGACCCCCTAAGCCGGGGGATCGGCGTCCAAAATTGACCCCCTACAGGTTGGTCTGTTGCGCTGCCTGCTTTGTCATGAAGCAGGTGGTCGGGGATGCTGATCGTGGAGACAATTGCCCGGATACGGCGCGAGCACTTCATCAAGGGCAAGACGATCAAGGAGATCGCCCGTGACCTGAAGGTGTCACGGAACACGGTCCGGAAGGTGCTGAGGTCGGGAGAGACCTCGTTCGAGTATGAGCGTGTTGTGCAGCCGCGGCCGAAGCTGGGACGGTGGGCGGCAGAACTCGAAGGCTTGTTGTCTGGCAACGCGGGCAAGTCGGCTCGCGAGCAGTTGACGTTGATCCGAATCTTCGAGGAGCTCCGCGGTCGCGGCTATGACGGCGGTTACGATGCCGTGCGGCGTTACGCCAGGCGATGGAGCAAGGAGCGCGGCCAATCGACGGCTGCAGCCTACGTCCCGCTGAGCTTTGCGCCGGGCGAAGCCTACCAGTTCGACTGGAGCCATGAAGTCGTCCTGCTCAATGGCGTGACGGTGATCGTAAAGGCCGCCCATGTCCGGCTCTGCCACAGTCGGATGCTGTTTGTGCGGTGCTACCCGCGCGAGACACAGGAGATGGTGTTCGACGCCCACGACCGGGCGTTCGCTCTGTTCAAGGGCACCTGCGTACGCGGCATCTACGACAACATGAAGACCGCAGTGGAGACGATCTTCGTTGGCAAGGGTCGTCTCTACAATCGCCGCTTCATGCAGATGTGCAGCCATTACCTGGTCGACCCGGTCGCCTGCACGCCCGCCTCGGGCTGGGAGAAGGGCCAGGTCGAGAACCAGGTTGGGCTTGTCCGGGAGCGCTTCTTCACGCCGCGGCTGCGGTTCAAGACCCTCGACGAGTTGAACGCGTGGCTGTTGGACAAGTGCATCGCCTACGCCAAGGCACACCGGCATCCGGAGATGACCGAGCAGACGGTCTGGGAGGTGTTCGAAGCCGAACGACCGAAGCTCGTTCCCTATGCCGGCCGGTTCGACGGATTCCACGCGGTGCCGGCATCGGTCTCGAAGACCTGCCTGGTGCGCTTCGACAACAACAAATACTCGGTCACGGCCAGCGCTGTCGGGCGGCCTGTCGAGGTTCACGCCTACGCCGACCGTATTGTGATCCGCCAGGACGGACGCATCGTTGCCGAGCATGCTCGCTCGTTTGGCCGGGGCGATACCGTCTACGATCCCTGGCATTACGTGCCGGTGCTGGCTCGCAAACCCGGCGCCTTGCGCAACGGCGCTCCCTTCAAGGACTGGGTACTGCCGGCTGCGATCGAACGTGTACGGCGCAAGCTCGCCAGTGCCGACGATGGCAATCGGCAGATGGTCGACATCCTCAACGCGGTTCTGACCGACGGCTTGCCAGCCGTCGAGGCGGCCTGCGCCGAGGCGATCGCCCAAGGCGTTCATTCCGCCGATGTCGTGCTCAACATCCTGGCCCGCCAGCGCGATCCTGCGCCGCCAGCCAACATCCTCACCCCGGCGGCGCTGACATTGCGCCATGCCCCGATCGCCGACTGTGCCCGTTACGACAACCTCAGGAGAACCATCTGATGGAACGTACTCAACTGTTCGACCTCATGGGCGAGCTCAAGCTCTACGGCATGAAGGCCGCCTTCGACGAGATTATGGCGACCGCCATCAAGCGCCAGCACGAACCCCAGCGCATTGTCGGCGACCTGCTCAACGCAGAGATCAACGAGAAGCAGGCCCGCTCGATCAAGTACCAGCTCACCATCGCCAAACTGCCGCTTGCCAAGGATCTCGGGGACTTCCAGTTCGAAGGCACACCCATCAACCAGACGCTGGTCAATGATCTCGCCGGCGGCGGCTTCATCGCACAGCAACGCAACGCCGTCCTGGTCGGCGGTACAGGCACCGGCAAGACTCATCTCGCCATCGCCATCGCTAGAAGCTGCATCCGATCCGGTGCCCGCGGTCGGTTCTACAACGTGGTCGACCTCGTCAATCGCCTTGAGATCGAGACCCGCAACGGACGGCAAGGTCGTATCGCCGAGCATTTGACCCGAATGGACTTCATCGTCCTCGACGAACTCGGCTACCTGCCGTTCGCTCAATCCGGCGGCCAGCTGCTGTTCCACCTCGTCAGCCGGCTCTACGAGCGCACTTCGATCGTCGTCACCACCAACCTATCCTTCGGGGAATGGCCTAGCGTATTTGGCGACGCCAAGATGACCACCGCGCTGCTCGACCGTCTCACTCACCACTGCGACATCGTCGAGAGTGGCAACGACAGTTGGCGCTTCAAAAGCCGCGACGACGATCACACAACCCGCGCTCGCCTCGTCTCCGCAACCCCGGCCAGCTCCGACGAGGCGAACGCTACCGTCAAGACTCGTCGCTCAAAGGGGTCAAAATTGGACGCCGATACGGGGTCAAATTTGAACGCCGATTGACACTCTGAAATCGTTGCTCATGATGCGGTGAAATCCGTGCTCACGATCCCGCGAAATACGCAGCAGTGACCAAATTGGACGGACTTATCGCGCAGCGACACGGAATCCTTAAATCAGCAGCGGATAAGGTTGCGGACAAATCGAGCAACCTCCTAAGGGCCCGCGTTCGCAAGGATCATCTGCCAGAGGAATATCTGTCTGGTCTACATAAGCTGTTCGAAGCGTCTTTTACGCAGCAGGTCGAGGAGGGCTGTGTTGATTGGGTGAAAGCCGCGTTGGCTGATGAGGATAGCGGTGGATGGGCCGCGCTGCGGAAGACGTTTCTCGAGCTGTACGAAGCCAAGATTATGGCCGGTTCTCCGCCAGAGGCGAGTGATGGCCTTCTCGCGGCTCTACAGTCCGTCATTTTCAAAGGTGCCCGGACGTTAACCGATCGTCAGCGCAAGAAGATCTATCTGAACCTGGACGATGCCGTTGTAGCCGGTATTGTTTCTGCTGTTCCCAAAGATGCGATCAACATGTCCTACATCGATGAGGGACGCGCAATCGACTTTAAGATGGCCTCACCTGGTCAACAGGCATCAGCTTTGTTGGAACTTCTGCTTAAGCAGTCTGCCGGCACCCTAATCATTGACCAGCCGGAGGATGATCTCGACAACCGCGTCATCATGCGGATTGTTGAATTGCTGCGGAAATCAAAATCCAACCGGCAGCTCATCTTCTCGACGCATAACTCAAACATTGTTGTCAACGGTGATGCGGACAAGGTGATAGCTTTGAAGTCGTCGGAGCCGTCTTCCAACCCTAACGTCAACGCGCCTCGGGTTAGGCTCGATTGCGACGGGGCGATTGAAACGCCGGCTATTCGGCCCGTCATCACTTCCATCATGGAGGGAGGTCGCGAGGCCTTCGACCTAAGAAGTAGAAAATATGGCTATGAGTTCAATTAGTTACCGATTCGCATATCCTTCATCATGGAAGGTCGCGTTCAAGTCTGGCGATGTCGCGGTGGGCGGGATGATTCACTGAAGCTGTGGAATTTTGCCGGACATAGCCGCGACGGGCTTTGCGCACGAGCCAAGTCTCGAGTGCCTCGGTGGCCTGCACCCGTCCAGCGAAAAGATCGAGGCGCCGCCGGCCGCGCTGGCCGAGACGCCCCCATTCGCGCACCAATGCAGTATCGCCAAAGAGTGTCGGCTCGATCGTGAGCACATAGAACCGCGCCATGTTACGAGCCGGATTGCGGCGTTCGAGTACGAGGTATTGCACCGTGAGTTCGGACATGCACCAGAATCGCAGCTGCCGAAACGGCCGTCCAATTAATTTATTGAATCGATCAGGGCCAATGATTCAGAATTTTCATGCTGGCTATCAGGTGTTCGAAGACATGCCGAAACCGCTCGAATCCATCTAGGAATATATTCCAAAGTATGCTGTTTCGGCTTTGGAGCTGGGTGAGTGAGTGTGAGTTTCCCGTTGATTTGACGATCTATTTCTCGCTCGCTGCGTCTCGGGC
>NZ_JARXWB010000054.1 GCF_029892425.1 Bradyrhizobium sp. BR13661
GGAGACCGGGCCGGATCACGGCGTCAAGCGCCAAGGACCCAACGGCTTCCCGCCCACCGCCATCATGACAGACTTTCCACACACAGGGACCCATAACCACAGGCAGTGGTTATCTGATGAAATGATAACTCCGAGTCCCCGTAACCACAATTTCCTGTGGCTATGGGTCCCGGATCGGCGCGCGCTTTGGCGCGCTTGTCCGGGACGACACCGTGTGTGAGGCACCCATGGACGCACGCGATTTCATCAAGATCGGCATGAGTGCCGAACGCACGCTGGTGGTGCCGGTGGAGCGTACGGTCGGGCATTTCGTGCCCGGCATGCCGATGGTCTATGCGACTCCGATGATGATCCTGGAAATGGAGATGACGTCGGGAGACGCGATCCGCGCCGCGCTCCAGCCCGGCTGGGTCACCGTCGGCACCGAGGTCGACATCCGTCATCTTGCAGCCGCGCTCGTCGGCGCGACGGTACGTACCACGGCGAAAGTGATCGCCGTCGAGCGCCGCGTCATTCGCTTCGAGGTCGAGGCCTTCGAAGGCGCGCGCAAGCTCGGCGAAGGCCGCCACGCGCGCGGGCTTGTGAACGTCGAGATGTTCAACAAGCGATTGGGCGCGTAGCCGCTACTTCGCCAGTTCCTTCGACCGCTTCGTCGCCGCCGCGATGGCGCGGATCATCAGATCGCGCAGGCCCGGCTCGCCCATCAGCACGCCGAGAGCTGCGGCGGTGGTGCCGCCGGGCGAGGTGACGTTCTGGCGCAGCGTGGCGGACGGCAGATCCGACCGGTGCAGCAGCTCGCCGGCGCCCGCGACCGTTTCACGCGCGAGCTTGGTCGCGAGCGCCTCGGGCAGGCCTGCTTCCACGCCCGCACGCGCAAGCTCTTCGGCCAGCAGGAACACATAGGCCGGGCCCGAACCGGAGACCGCGGTCACCGCATCCATCAGGCTTTCGTCCTCGACCCATTCGACCGAGCCGGTGGCGCGCAGCAAGGCATCAGCCACCGCGCGCTGTCCCGCGCTGACAGTCTTCGCAGCGACCGCCACGGTAATGCCGCGGCCGATCGCGGCCGGCGTGTTCGGCATGGCGCGCACCACGGCGCCGCCGCAGACCTCTTCGAGCGCAGCGATTGTGGTTCCCGCCATGATCGACACCACGGAGGTCTCGTCAGATACGTATGACTTCAGCCTCGCGCCGGCCTCGCGGAACATCTGCGGCTTCACCGCAACGACCATCGTCTCGACAGTGCCTGCCGCCTTCACATCGGGATTGAGCGCGACGCCTTTTGCGCCAAGCGCGGTGATTTCGGGTGAGAGGTGCGGCTCGACCACGGCGACGCGGCGCGGATCGAGCCCGCCGGCCAGCCACCCGGTCAGCATCGCGCCGCCCATCTTGCCGGCGCCGGCGAGAAGGATGGTGCCGGAGATGTTTTGGAGAGTCTTGTTTGCCATCGCTGTTGCCACAACCGTCGTCCTGGCGAAAGCCAGGACCCATTACCCCAAGGGGTTCTAGTGGATGGAGGGCAGAGCAACAAGCGTCGCGCGACACAGAGAATTCACGCTGTATGGGTCCTGGCTTTCGCCAGGACGACGATGAGGAAAGAGTTACCCGTCCCTCACCATATTGAGCGGACCCCTACGCCTCGCCCACCGTATCGAACATCGCCGCGTCCATGGCCTGCGTGGTGGTCTTGCCGGCCCACACCACGAACTGGAATGCCGGGAAGTAGCGCTCGCAGGCGTGGATGGCGCCGGCGAGCATGGCTTCGCATTGCGCGGTCGAGGCGGTGAGTCCACCAGGCAGCACCAGCGCCTGGCGGTGCATGATCATGCCGGTGTTGGTCCACAGGTCGAAATGGCCGATCCACAACTGCTCGTTGACCGCGGCGACGAGCTTCTGCACCTCGCCGCGGCGCGCGACCGGAATCTTCATGTCGAAAGCGCAGGCCAGATGCAGCGCTTCGATCTCACCCATCCAGGTGAACGAGATCTGGTAGTCGGTCCATTGTCCCTTCGAGACAATGGTCAGTTCGTCTTCGCCGGAGCGTTCGAACGGCCAGTTATTGCTGGCAGCGATGTCCTCGACCACCGCGAGCGGGTGATTTCGGGAATCGATAGTGCCTTCGAGCAGGGACATGCCGTCTCGACCTTTTGCCTTCTTGTTGTCTTTTGATACGCACGCGGTTGGTCCGGCGCGCGCTTCCTTAACGTCGTTAAGGGCAATCTCTTCGGAATCGCTTTCAGCGATCCTCTCGGAGTCGCTCTTGCGATCCCTTCGGACCAGCGCGGGCTTGTCGCGGATCAACTGATGTGATTTGCGGAATCTGCGCAACTGGGTCGCGAGTCCGTCCACAAGACAGGACTCGTTCGTCCACAGCTCATCTCGGACACAATTATTAATTTGAGAACAAACCGGAATCGGATCGAGCGGCCGCCGGCCCAATCGTTAATTCCGTCTTCCGAGGTCCGCACCCCCCATAGCGGCATGGGACCATGCGGTTTTTGGCTGCGGAACAGGCTTGCCTGCTGCCCCTCGCCGGCGGCATATTTCGGCTCAGGTCGCTCAATCCCGGGCGGCCGATGTTCTCAGGGCGGGGTGAAAGTCCCCACCGGCGGTAAGGGCCGAAAGGCCTAAGCCCGCGAGCGCCTTCTCCGAGGTCTTTGCCGAGGGGAAGGGTCAGCAGATTCGGTGCAACTCCGAAGCCGACGGTTAAAGTCCGGATGAAAGAGAACGGTCGGTGGCGGACGCATCGCAAGGTGCGGCTGCTTTTCGTTCCGTGTGCCCTGATTCTGGTCCTCGAGAGGAAAGCCATGAATCAGACGTTGCAAGATCCCCAAATCGAAACGTCTCAAGTCGCCCAACCGCCGGTTCCCCCGGCGACCGAGCACCCGCGGTTCGCAAAGCCGCAGCGGGTCGCCTTCGTCGAGGCTTGCTGGCATCACGACGTCGTGCGGGAGGCGCGCTTCGCCTTCTTGAAGGAGGCCGAGGCACGCCACCTCACCCATGTCGACGTGTTCGAGGTGCCGGGCTCGTTCGAGATCCCGCTGCACGCGCAGGTCCTCGCCAAGACGCGGCGCTACACTGCGATCGTCGCGGCCGGCCTTGTCGTCGATGGTGGCATCTATCGCCACGAGTTCGTCGCAGACACCGTGATCAAGGCGCTGATGGACGTGCAGCTGCGCACCGAGGTGCCGGTGTTCTCCGCCGTGCTGACGCCGCAGCAATTCCACGAGACCGAAGTGCATTACGATTTCTTCCGCAGGCACTTTGCAATCAAGGGCGTCGAGGTCGCGGCCGCCTGTGCCGAGACATTGCACGGCCTGGAGCGCCTGCGCGGCCAGGTCGCGGCCGGAATTGTGTAGAGGTCACAAAGACTCGCGCTCCTCATCCTGAGGAGCGCGTAGCGCGTCTCGAAGGATGAAGGTTACAGTGGGGCCTGCATGGTTCGAGACGGCGCTTGCGCGCCTCCTCACCATGAGGGTCCTGGAGCGCACCAAGCCTCGCCTTCACACGCCGCTGATTGTCAATCCCGCCGCCGTCCCTATAAAGTCGGCGGCGGGAGGAGGCCGCTCCGTGGAGACGGGCGGCCGACAAGATCATGTTCGAAGGACACGATCCCTATCTCGTCGCGCTCTCGGTGGCGATCGCGAGTCTGGGTGGTTATACCGGCTTTGCGCTTGCTGCTCGCATCCGCAACACGCCCGGCGTCAGCAACCGCGTTCTGCTCGCGGGTGCGGCTGCGTTTCTGGCGGTCGGCATCTGGACCATGCATTTTGTCGGCATGCTGGCCGCACCGCTGCCGCCCGACACGGTCTATCTCGTTCTTCCCACCATCATCTCGTTCCTGATCTGCGCGCTGGTGGTCGGCATCTCGCTGTTCTTTGTCTCGGTCGGCGAGCCCAAATTGAGGCGAGTGGCGTCGTCGGCCGTGTTGCTCGGCGTCGGCATCGCGAGCATGCATTATGTCGGCATCCACGGCCTCGCCGGGTCGTTCGGCATCGTGCACGACCCGACCATGGTCTTTCTGTCGGTCGTGGTCGCAATCGTCACGGCCTATGGTGGCTTGCGCGCCTTCCTGGCGCAGCCCGAAGGCGCCCGGCTGATCGTCAGCTCGATTGTATTCGGCATGGCCGTCTCCGGTATGCACTACACCGCGATGCTCGGCATGCATTTCGAGCCACTGACAGGTGCGGCGCATCATCATGGCGGCGGTCTTGCCGCGTCGCAGCAAATGCTGTCGATCATCGTCGCAGTGTTGTGCTTCGTCATTGCGGCCGGCTTCCTGCTATCGCTGGTTCCGGATTCGCGGCGTCAGGCGCCGGTCGCTGTGGAGCAGGTTTCACCCCCTGTCGCGCCTGTTGGCGCCGAGCCGCTTGTGGCCGCAACCGCTTCGCCACGTCCGATGGCGCCGCTCGGTGGTCTCGGCCAGCCGCCGCGGGCGCCGGTTCCCCGGCTGCCGGTCGAGAGTGCTGACGGCACGCATTTCATCGACACCGCCAATGTCCGCAGCGTCCGGGCGGACGCGCACTACACCCGCGTTCATGACGGGACCCGCGAGCGGATGTGCCCCTGGTCGATTTCGGAAGCCGAGGCACAGCTCGATCCCTCGCTGTTCCTGCGGGTGCACCGCAGTCATATCGTCGCCATCCCCCATATTGCCCTGGTCCGCAAAGAGGGCGACGGCGCCGTGCTCGAGCTCGATGGCCCGTCGCCGCACCGGGTGCCGGTGAGCCGGGCGAAGATCGCCGAGGTGAAGGCGAGACTCGGGTTAGCGAACCGGCGGCAGGCTTAGGCAAAGGTGAAGGGTCGCCTCACCTGACGCAATTCGTGCGTTCCCATCCGCAATTCGTGCAAAAAGCCCGCTCTGGTGCCCGAATGATTGCGGCTTGCCCCGTCCGGAGAGACCGTCCCCTCCAACGTCCGCGCCGTCACGCGCAAAGGACGACGAGGAGGAGATGATGATCCCAGGCTCATTCGGCTATCACCGGCCGGCGAGTGTCGCCGATGCCGTCAAACTCTTGTCCGACCTCGGCGAGGATGCCCGGCCACTGGCCGGCGGGCACAGTCTGGTGCCGATGATGAAGCTTCGGCTCGCCTCCCCCGCCCATCTGATCGATCTGCACGGCATCGCCGCGCTGAAGGGCATCAGCCGCTCCGGCAACAATCTCGTCATCGGCGCGATGACCACCCAGCACGAGTTGCTGGCGTCGGAGGACGTCGCCAAGGCGATGCCGATCCTGCATGAGACGGCACTGCTGATCGCAGACCCGCAGGTGCGCTACCGCGGCACGATCGGCGGCAACGTCGCCAACGGCGATCCCGGCAACGACATGCCGGCCCTGATGATGACGCTGGGGGCGACCTATCGCCTTGAAGGCTCTGGTGGCGCCCGCGATGTCGCGGCCGCTGACTTCTATCAAGGCGCCTATTTCACGGCGCTCGAGCCCGGCGAGATCCTCACCTCAGTCTCAATCCCCGTGCCCGCAGCCGGCCACGGCTACGCCTATGAAAAGCTCAAGAGAAAGGTCGGCGATTACGCGACCGCCGCTGCGGCAGTCGTCCTCACGATGTCCGGCGGCAAGGTCGCGACTTGCGCGATCGGCCTCACCAATGTCCACGAGACGCCGCTGCTTGCTGCTGACGCGGCAAAGGCTGTGATCGGTACGAGTCTCGATGCCGCCACGCTCAAGAAGGCGGCCGCGGCAGCCGAAGCGATCATGGCTCCGGCGGCCGATGCACGCGGACCGGTCGAATACAGAAAACATGTCGGCGGCATCATGGTGACACGCGCGCTGCAGCGCGCCGCCGCCAAAGCGAAATAAGGGAGGGGATCAATGGCCAAAACACACGTCACCATGAAGGTGAACGGCGCCGAGGTCGAAGGCCTCGTCGAGCCGCGCACGCTGCTGGTGCATTTCATCCGCGAAAATCTCGGGATGACCGGCACCCATATCGGCTGCGAAACCACGCATTGCGGCGCCTGCACTGTCGACATCGACGGCATGTCGGTGAAGTCGTGCACCATGTTCGCCGTGCAGGCGCAGGGCAGCGACATCACCACGGTCGAAGGCATGGCTAATGCCGATGGCACGCTGTCCGCGCTGCAGGAAGGCTTCCGCATGATGCACGGCCTGCAATGCGGCTTCTGCACGCCCGGCATGATCATGCGCGCGCATCGCCTGTTGAAGGAAAACCCCTCGCCCAGCGAGCCGGAAATCCGGATGGGCATATCAGGCAACATCTGCCGCTGTACCGGCTACCAGAACATCGTCAAAGCCATTCAATATGCCGCCGCCAAGATCAACGGCGTGGAATTCCAGGAGGCCGCAGAATGAATGACCTCACTCCCACGCGGGAACAACGCACCGCCGCACTCGAAGGCATGGGCTGCAAGCGCAAGCGCGTCGAGGACATCCGCTTCACCCAAGGCAAGGGCAATTACGTCGACGACGTCAAGCTGCCGGGCATGCTGCATGGCGACTTCGTCCGCTCACCGCATCCGCATGCGCGCGTCACAAAGATCGACGACAGCGAGGCGCTGAAAGTGCCCGGCGTGCTCGCGGTGATCACCGCCGAGACGCTGAAGACGGTCAATCTCGCCTGGATGCCGACGCTCGCCGGTGACGTGCAGATGGTGCTGGCCGACGGCAAGGTGCTGTTCCAGAACCAGGAAGTCGCTTTCGTCGTCGCCACCGACCGCTATGCGGCCGATGACGGCATCAACAAGGTGATCGTCGAATACGAGCCGTTGCCGCCGCTGGTCGATCCCTTCAAGTCGATGGACAAGGATGCGCCGATCTTGCGCGAGGACCTCGTCGGCAAGATGTCCGGCGCGCACGGCCCGCGCAAGCACGACAACCACATCTTCGAGTGGACTGTCGGCGACAAGGAGCTGACCGACGCGGCCTTCAACAAGGCCGAAGTCAAGATCAAGGAGATGATCTCCTATCACCGCACCCATCCGTCGCCGCTGGAGACCTGCCAGTGCGTCTGCTCCTTCGACAAGATCAAGGGCGAGCTGACGATCTACGGCACCTTCCAGGCTCCGCATGTGATCCGCACCGTGGTGTCGCTGATCGCAAAGCTGCCGGAGCAGAAGATCCATGTCATCGCGCCCGACATCGGCGGCGGCTTCGGCAACAAGGTCGGCGCCTATCCCGGGTATATCTGCGCGGCTGTCGCGTCCATCGTCACCGGCAAGCCGGTGAAATGGGTGGAGGACCGCATCGAGAACCTCACCGCGACTTCGTTCGCGCGCGATTACCACATGACGACCGAGATCGCCGCGACCAAGGACGGCAAGGTCACGGGGCTTCGCGTGCACGTGCTCGCCGATCACGGCGCGTTCGACGCCTGCGCCGACCCGTCGAAATGGCCGGCCGGCTTCTTCAACATCGTGACCGGCTCGTATGACTTCCCGACCGCACATCTGGTGGTGGATGGCGTCTACACCAACAAGGCGCCCGGTGGTGTCGCCTACCGTTGCTCGTTCCGTGTCACGGAGGCCGCCTACTGCATTGAGCGCGCGATGGATATCCTGGCGCAGAAGCTCAACATGGATCCGGCCGAGCTGCGGCTGAAGAACTTCATCAAGCCGGAGCAGTTCCCGTATCACTCGGCGCTGGGCTGGGAATACGATTCCGGCGATTACCACACTGCGATGCGCAAGATGATGGAGACGACCGGTTACGCCGCACTCCGGAAAGAGCAGGCGGAGAAGCGGGCCGCGTTCAAGCGCGGCGAGACCCGCGAGGTCATGGGGCTCGGCGTCTCCTTCTTCACCGAGATCGTCGGCGCCGGCCCGTCGAAGAATTGCGACATCTTGGGGATAGCGATGTTCGACTCCTGCGAGATCCGCATGCATCCGACCGGTGCGGGCATCGCGCGCATGGGCACCAAGAGCCAGGGCCAGGGGCATGAGACAACCTGGGCCCAGATCATCGCCACTGAAATCGGCATTCCCGCCGACAACATCATGGTGGAGGAGGGTAACACCGATACCGCGCCTTACGGGCTCGGCACTTACGGGTCGCGCTCGACGCCGGTGGCGGGTGCTGCGATCGCGATGGCTGCGCGAAAGATCAAGGCCAAGGCGCAGATGATCGCGGCCTATAAGCTCGAGGTCCACGAGGACGATCTCGAATTCGACATCGACGGCTTCCGGGTGAAGGGCCTGCCGGAGAAATTCATGTCGATGAAGGATATCTGCTGGGCGGCGTACAACTCCGTGCCCCCTGGCATGGAGCCGGGGCTGGAGGCGGTCAGCTATTACGATCCACCCAACATGACCTATCCCTTTGGTGCGTATCTCTGCGTGATGGACATCGACGTCGATACCGGCGTGTACAAGGTCCGGCGTTTCTATGCGCTCGACGATTGCGGCACCCGCATCAATCCGATGATCATCGAGGGCCAGGTGCATGGCGGGCTGACCGAGGCCTTCGCCATCGCGATGGGCCAGGAGATCCGCTACGACGACACCGGCAACGTCGTCACCGGCTCGTTCATGGACTTCTTCATGCCGACCGCGGTGGAGACGCCGCATTGGGAGACCGACTTCACCGTCACCCCGTCGCCGCATCATCCGATCGGCGCCAAGGGTGTCGGCGAGAGCCCGAATGTCGGCGGCGTGCCGGCCTTCTCCAACGCCGTCAACGACGCGTTCTCGTTCCTCGGGAGCACCCACATCCAGATGCCGCATGATTTCTGGCGCAACTGGAAGGCGGCGAAGGCCCTCGGAGCGGTTGCTTAGTTTTGGTTCGTCATTCCGGGGCGGTCCGCAGGACCGAACCCGGAATCTCGAGGTTCCGGGTCTGGTGCTTCGCACCATCCCGGAACGACGGAGGAAGCATGAAAAACCGAGACGAGATCGCGCAAGCCTTGGCCGCATCCGGCTATATCGCCGATGCGGACCTCGCGACCGCGATCTCGCTGATGCAGATGTTGCGACGTCCGTTGTTGCTGGAAGGCGAGGCGGGCGTCGGCAAGACTGAAGTCGCAAAGGCGCTGGCAAAGGTGCATGCGACCGAGTTGATCCGGCTGCAATGCTACGAAGGGCTCGATCAGTCCTCCGCGCTCTACGAGTGGAACTACCAGCGGCAATTGCTGGCAATCCAGGCGCATCGCGGCACTGACAGCATCGAGGACCAGGTCTTCTCTGAAAAATACCTGCTGGAGCGCCCGCTGCTCGCGGCGATCCGCCGGCCGAAGGCACCTGTGCTGCTGATCGACGAGATCGACCGCGCGGACGACGAGTTCGAGGCGTTCCTGCTGGAGCTCTTGTCCGACTTCCAGGTCTCGATCCCCGAGCTCGGCACCATTCCCGCCGTCACCATCCCGCACGTGGTGCTGACCTCGAACGGCACCCGTGAGCTCTCCGACGCGCTGCGCCGGCGCTGCCTCTATCATTATGTCGATTATCCCGACGTCGACCGCGAGACCCGCATCATCCTGGCACGGGTCGCGGGAGCCAGCCCGTCGCTATCGCTCCAGATCGCACGCATGGTCGAGGGCGTGCGCAAGGAGGAGCTGCGAAAGGTCCCTGGCGTCGCGGAGACGCTGGACTGGGCGGCCGCGCTGGTCGGACTCGATGTGCGCGATCTCCACGACGCGCCCGAGACCGTGCATGAGACGCTGGTTTGCCTGCTGAAGACCCACGAAGACCGTGCCCGCGTCACGCCCGAGGTGACGCAGCGCCTGCTGGGGAAGGTCGCATGAGCTGCTGCGGCTCGAGCCCCGAATATGATGACCTCAATGAGGTCTCCAGGCTCGTGTCCGCGAGGCTTGCGGCGTTCCTGCGGACCTTGCGCGAAGCGGGCTTCCGCGTCGGGCTCGCCGAAGGGCAGGATGCCGCGACGCTGATGTCCTCGGGCTATGCCGCCCGGCCGGGCCTTTTGCGCGCGGCATTCAAGCATTTGTTCTCGGCGCGCAAATCCGACTGGGACAAGTTCGATGGATTGTTCGATGCGTTCTGGATGGCCAAGCGCGTTCGCTCGCGCTCGCGTACCGTCGGCTCGACGCCGGGCGCCAGCAATCCGTCGCTGAAGAGCCTGCAGGACAAATCGGCCGAGCAGGGCGGCAACCAATCCGTCACCGACCAGCTTCCGTCGTCGGACGCTGCACCTGAGGGCCGCTCCGGCGAGGGCCGCATGGAAGGCGCCTCGCGCGCGGAGAATCTTGCCGAGGTCGACTTCCGCAAGCTCAGCGATCCCGATCAGGTCGCGCAGGCCCACGAGGCAGCCGCGCAGCTCGCGAGAGCGATGCGCACCCGCTTGACCCGGCGCGATCTGGCGCGCCGGCGCGGCTACCGGCTCGATCTGCGGCGAACCATCCATCGCAATATCAGCCATGGCGGCGTGCCGATCGCGCTCGTCAAGCGGAAGCGCAAGGACAAGCCGCTGCGGCTGATCGTGCTGCTCGATGCCTCCGGCTCGATGAGCATGTACACCTCCGTCTTCCTCCGCTTCATCCACGGTGTGCTCGATCAGTTCCGCGAGGCCGAGGCATTTCTGTTCCACACGCGCCTCGCCTACGTCTCCGACGCGATGAAGGAGAGGGATGCCGGCCGCGCGCTCGACCGGCTGTCGATCATGGCGCAGGGCGCGGGCGGCGGCACCAAGATCGGCGAGTCCTTGCAGACCTTCAACCGCTGGCACGCTGCGCGCGTGATCCATTCGCGCAGCTGCGTGATGATCGTGTCCGACGGCTACGAGACCGGCGATGCCGCATTGCTCGGGCGCGAGATGGCGGCGCTGCATCGCCGCTGCCGCCGCGTCGTCTGGCTCAATCCGATGATGGCCTGGGAGGGCTATTCGCCCGAGGCGCGCGGCATCAAGGCCGCGCTGCCGCATGTCGATCTCTATGCGCCCGCCAATTCGCTGCAAAGCCTGCGCGCGCTCGAACCCTATCTGGCGAAGCTCTGAGGGATGTTGCGATGACCGCTCATGTCGAATTGCTGGATCTGGTCGCGCAGATGAAGGCCGCCGAGCGCGCCTTCGTGCTCGCGACGGTGGTGCGGACGGTGTCGGTGACCGCGGCGAAGGCTGGCGCCAAGGCGATCATCGCGGCCGACGGCACCATCGTCGCGGGTTGGATCGGCGGCGGCTGCGCCAAAGGGGCGGTGCTGAAGGCGGCGCGCGAGGCGCTCGCCGACGGCGAGCCGCGCATGGTGTCGGTGCAGCCGGAAAACCTGCTGGCCGAACTCGGCGTCAGCGCCGGCGAGAGCCGCGACGGCATCCGCTTCGCCAGCAATATGTGCCCGAGCAAGGGCACGATGGATATTTTCGTCGAGCCGGTGCTGCCGCATCCCTCACTGGTCGTCCTCGGTGCGAGCCCCGTGGCGCTGTCGCTTGCCGCGCAGGCGCGCGTGCTCGGCTATCACGTCACGTTCGCCGCACCCGCCGCGGAGCTCACGGCGCAGCCGGACGCCGATGCTGTCATCGACGGCTATCAGCTCGGTGAACTCAATGACGCCAAGCGTTTCGTCGTGGTCTCGACGCAAGGCAAGGGCGACGAAGCCGCCCTGCGCGCGGCGGTTGCGACCAAGGCCTGTTATCACGCCTTCGTCGGCAGCCGCCGCAAGATGGCGTCGCTGCGCGCCAAGCTTCTTGCGGAGGGCGCGAGCGCCGCCGCGATCGACGATTTCAAGGCACCGGCCGGGCTCGATCTCGGTGCCATCACGCCGGAGGAGATCGCGATGTCGATCCTCGCCGAGATCACCAGGGAACGTCGGCGCGGCCAGCGTGCCGGTCAACCAGGCAGCAAAGAGTGAGACACCCATCATGCAGATGAACGACAGCCAGCGCATTCCCGCCTCACGCGAACAGGTGTGGGCGGCGCTGAACGATCCCGCGGTGCTGAAGCAATGCATCCCCGGCTGCCAGTCGCTTGACGTGACCGCGCCGAACGAGATGACGGCAACCGTGGTCTTCAGGGTCGGCCCGGTGAAGGCGACGTTCAGCGGCAAGGTGACCCTGTCCGATCTCGATCCGCCCAACGCCTATCGCATTTCCGGTGAGGGCTCCGGCGGCGTCGCCGGCTATGCCAAGGGCGGTGCGCTGGTGCGGCTGGAATCGGAAAGCGCCGATGTCACGGTGCTGCACTACGATGTCGACGCCCAGATCGGCGGCAAGCTGGCCCAGCTCGGGGCGCGGCTGATCAACTCGACCGCGACGAAGCTCGCCGGCGAGTTCTTCAAGTCGTTTGCCGATGTGGTGAGCGCGAAGGCGGAGGCGAGCTAGGTGCCGTAGGGTGGATTAGCCGAAGGCGTAATCCACCACGTCTGCCGCCGCGGAAATAGAAGAGGTGGATTACGCTTCGCTAATCCACCCTACGATATCGGTGCAAGCCGCCCAGTCTCACCCCAGCGACACGCCTGCCTTGGCACGGCTGATCCCCAGCGTCAGGATCCTGTGCAGCAGATCCTTGTACTTCAGCCCGTCGTGCAGGGCCGCCGTGGCGAATTCCTGGCTCTTGGCGATCTCGGGGTTGGGATTGGCCTCGATGAAATAGGGCGTGCCGTCGGCGGCGAGGCGGAAATCGATGCGCGCATAGCCGTCGAGGCCAAGCGCCCGGTAGATGCGTTTCGCGGCGCGCTGGATCCGCGCGGTGACATCTGGCGCAAGGTCTTTCGCCGGCCCGTCGACGATGCCGACGCGTTCCTGATAGTCGGTGTCGTGCTTGGCTTTTTCCGTGGCGATGTGGCGTGAGCTGCGCCCGCCCATGCTGCCGAACTTCAACTCCCAAACCGGCAGCACGCGTAGCCGGTTGTTGCCGAGCACGCCGACATAGAGCTCGCGCCCCTCGATGAACTGCTCGGCGATGGCCGCCGTTTCGCTTCGATCGTGGATGAAGGCGACGCGCTCCGCGAGCTTTTCGTCGGTATCGACAATCGAGGCCTGAGAGATGCCGGCGGATCCATCCATGTTCAGGCTCTTGACGATCAGCGGCAGCGCAAGATGTTTTGGACGCTTGACCTTGCGGCGCATCGGAAACACGGCAAAGGCCGGCACCGCGATCCTCCGATGATGCACCAGCGTCTTGGACAAATCCTTGCCGCGCGCCAAAATCAGGCCGCGCGGGTTGCAGCCGGTATAGGGCACCTTCATCAGCTCGAGATAGCTGGCGATGTGCTGGTCGTAAGCGACGTTGTAGTGGAACTCCTCCAGCAGGGTGAACACCACGTGCGGCTTGAACCCCTCGATCGCTTCGCGAACCGGCCTGATTTCCTCCTGTGCGCCGAGCGCGCGGACCTCATGGCCGGCTGCGCGCAGGGTGCTGACGACGTCGTATTCCGTTTTCCAGGTGTTGATTTCCTGCGGCGTGTATCCGTCGGAGGAGTCCGGAGGCATGAAGTCCGGATGCATCAGCACGAGAATACGGAGTCGTCTCATAGCGCGATCCATTTGCGCCGAGACGGGCCAAACAGCGCGTGCATCGTCTTGGCGGTCACGAGGACAGTGAAATCGAGAACGAGCCTCTGTTCGGGTCCGACCGCGCGCAGATCGAGCTCGCGGCAGCGGGAGATCATGTCGTCGAGCACGGCATCGAGCGTGAGCTGGTTCTCGCCCGTCCACCGCGCGACCAGCCGTCTGATCTGGGCGCGGTGCCGCCTGATCAGGCTGGACGCGGGTTTTGAGCGATGATGCCGCGGATCGGTGGAGAACAGCCGGGAGAGGTCGCGGTCGTAGGTCTTCGGCGGCGTGAAGGCGTAGAACGCCTGTTTCTTCTCATAGTGGTCTTCGAGCGTCTGGCTGAGCTTGCTGAGCGGATCCACGCGCTCGCGTGTCGTGATCAGCGGTCGCTTTCCCGCGATCTCGCCCATCAGCTGGTCGACATATTCCAGCTTCTTCAGCGCGGGCCAGCCGGCGTATCGCGTGCGCCAGTTCGAGCGCGGCTTCAGCCACACTGCAAAGGTCTCGGCAAAGTCTTCGTCAGGGTGGCTCTGCGCGTACCAGAGCCGAAGGTGCTGGACGTAACGCCGGCTCGCAGGGTTCGGCCGGTAGTAGCGCGGATAATGTTTTGACGATGGCCCGAACAATTGTTGCCAGCGCCGGCGCCGCTGCAGCTGGAAGCCGTGCTGTATGGCGTGGCCGGCCTCGTGGCGGAGGATGGCCATGCATTCGCGCCAGGTTCCGCCCTCGACGTCGAACATCATCTTCTTCTCGAGCTTCATCAGGCGGGGATGGGCGAGATAGAAGGGGATGGCGATGCCGGGCACGTCTCCCGGACTGAACCACTCGCTCGAGATCCATGTGTGCGGTCGCAGCCGGATGCCGCGCTCTTCGAGCTCTTCGTAAAGCGTGCCGACGCAGCCTTCGAGCCAGGTGCCTTCGACCGTGACCCGGAGGCTGCTCAGGCGTTGCTGCAGCAGCTCGTCGTCTGACAGCTTCTCCCAAGCAAATTTCCGGTGCGGCATCAGGGACCCAGGCAGCGATGACTCAATGTCACGATGATGTCATGGGCCGCACCCGGCAACAACCCGTGGGGGAGCGAGGCACGCTGCGGACCAGGCGCGTCGTGAGGGACGGAGGGAAAGTGCGCTCCCTCGCCCCGCTTGCGGGGAGAGGGAGCGGTGAGGGGGAGTCTCCGCGAGGGAGGTGAGAGTTGCACTCGTGGAGAGTCCCCCTCACCCGGAATTCAAGCTTCGCTCGAATTCCGACCTCTCCCCGCAAGCGGGGCGAGGTAAGAAATCAATCGAACAGGCTCGACACCGACTCTTCCGCGGCGGTGCGCGCGATCGCGTCCGAGATCAGGCTGGCGATCGGCAGCGTGCGGATGTTCGGCGCCTTGGTCACCGCTTCGGTCGGCAGGATCGAGTCGGTGATGACGAGCTCTTTCAGCTTCGAGCCGGCGATACGGGCGGCCGCGCCGCCGGAGAGCACGCCGTGGGTGATGTAGGCGTAGACGTCCTTGGCGCCCTTGGCGATCAGTGCATCGGCCGCGTTCACCAGCGTGCCACCGGAATCGACGATGTCGTCGATCAGGATACAGGTGTAGCCGGCGACGTCGCCGATCACGTTCATGACCTCGGATTCGCCGGCCCGTTCGCGGCGCTTGTCGACGATCGCGAGCGGTGTGTTGATGCGCTTGGCAAGGCCGCGCGCACGGGCCACGCCGCCGACGTCAGGCGAGATCACCATCGTCTTGGAGAGATCGAACCTCTCCTTGATGTCGCGCACCATCAGCGGCGCCGCGTAGAGATTGTCGGTCGGGATGTCGAAGAAGCCCTGGATCTGGCCGGCATGCAGGTCGAGCGTCATGACGCGGTCGACGCCGGCCTGGGTGATCAGATTGGCGACGAGCTTGGCCGAGATCGGCGTGCGTGAACCTGATTTGCGGTCCTGGCGGGCGTAGCCGAAATAGGGCAGCACCGCTGTGATACGGCGCGCCGAGGAGCGTCGCAGCGCGTCGGTGATGATCAGCAATTCCATCAGATGGTCGTTCGCGGGGAACGAGGTCGACTGAATGATGAAGGCATCCGAGCCGCGGACGTTCTCCTGGATCTCGACGAAGATCTCCATGTCCGCGAAGCGCCGGACCACCGCCTTGGTCAGCGGCAGGTCGAGGCCCTGCGCGATCGCTTGCGCGAGCGCTGGATTGGAGTTGCCGGCGACAAGCTTGATTGAGCCGTTCTTGGCCGACATGGACGCTTCCTCCCGCGCTTTGCTGGATACGACGTTCAACATCAGAGAATACCCACTGGCAGCACGGTTACGACGGGCGAGGAAATATCAGGCGGGAGGCTGCAATGGCAACCCGGGATGCTACGTTTTCCCTCTGAAAATCCTGAGTCGGGCCAAAGGTTTGCCCGGGAATTGGGCCCGTGGTTTAGCGGTGGTTATTGCTGGGCATAGCCGAGCGCCGAGGCGGGCACCACGGCTGCCGGCGCCTCCGGAGTCACGCTCGCCACAGCGGGGCCCCGCAGGCCCGGAACCGAGCCCGGCGCATCCGGCCTTCCGTTGATCATATTGGAAAGTCCGCTGAATCCGGCCTGGGCGATCTTCCGCAGCACCAGATCGTCGGCGGCAGCCCACGGATCCTTTCCGCCCTTGGCCGCGGTGGTCGGCTCCTCGCCGGAGAGGCGCAAGGCCCGCTGCTGGTTGGCGTCGTAGACATCCCAGACCCAGGCAATCACGGTCTTGCCGCGCACCACCTGGGCGGAGAGGTAGCTGCGCACGCGGTAGGCAGCCGTCCCCTCGCGGGAGACGATCGAGAGGCTGCGCAGCTTGGATTCGCTGTCGAGCACGCCGACCATGCGGTCGAACACCTGCGGCGGCGGTCCGTCGATCGATTCGAAAGCGACCGTCGCCCCGGAGCCGGCGCTCGGTGGCGCCATCGCGTAGGAATTGGCGGCATTGCCGCCGCCTCCGGCGCAGCCGGCCAGCGCGGTCGCCGCTGCCAGCAGCATGGCCGCCAGCACGCGCGAGCCTGCGCGGCTCAGAAAAGATGACGCTTCCCTCATTATGGAGGGCAGCGATATCGTTAAAATCGATTAAGGTCTAGGGCAGAGGCGACACAGTCCCAAGCGCCGTCATTCCGGGGCTCGCAAAGCGAGAACCCGGAATCTCGAGATTCCGGGTTCGATGCTTGCGCATCGCCCCGGAATGACGGGAGGTTGCTCCTCCGTTCACCCTTCCAGCGCGATCGCGTGAACATGCCGGCCGTAATCCGGCTCCTTGCGATGCACCGAGCGGCGATAGCTGAAGAAGCGCTCGTCGGCGTAGGTGTCGAGACCAAGGTCGTCGATCATCAATATGCCGGCGGCTTCCAGACGCGTGCGGATGAAGCCGGCAAGATCGAACATCGCGTGGCCCTCGCGTACCGATGGAATGAAGAACATCGCGTTCTCCGCATCGGCCTCGATGAAGCGCGCGACGAATTCGTTGCCTACCTCGTAGCTGTCCTGGCGGATCAAGGGGCCGATCGCGGCAATGATGCCGCTGCGTGAGGCGCCAAGCTTCTCCATCGCCGCTATCGTGGACTCTAGCACGCCGGTCAGCGCACCCTTCCAGCCGGCATGGGCGCCACCGATGACCCGCGCATGCGGATCGACGAACAGGACCGGTCCGCAATCGGCGGTGGAGACGCCGAGCGCGATGCCCGGCGTTTTGGTCACCATCGCGTCGCCCTTTGGCCGCGGCCCGCTCGGCCACGCCGTCTCGGCGACGAGCACGTCGGGCGAGTGGATCTGGTGCAAGCTGAGGAAGCGGTCGGCCGCGACGCCGACATGTTCGGCCATGCGGCGGCGGTTCTCCGCAACGCGGGCCTGATCGTCGTTGGAGCCGAGCCCGCCATTGAGCGCGGAATAGATGCCGCCGGAGACGCCGCCTTCACGCGTGAAGAAGGAATGGCGGAGGCCCGGTACCGCCGACAGCAGCGACGAAGTGAGGGTCATCAATTGCCTCCGGCCTTTTCGAGATCGCTGAGGCCCGCAAGGCCCGTCAGCCGCGGCTCGGAGATGCCGAGCACCTTGAACATCGAGCCCATGCCGCTGCGCCCGGTGTCGGTCAGCCGCTTCAGCGCCACGGAAATGTCGGTGGCAACCTCGGGCGTTGCCTTCTGCATCAGCGCGGCCGCGCGGGTGTCGATGCCGACGCGCTTGAGGAAGTCACCTTGCGTGACCGGTCCGTGCGCACGGGCGCCGACGGCCTCGGCCGCGCGCGCGAGCGCCTGGAAGTCGACATGAGCAGTGACGTCGGCCTGGCCCGGCGCCTTCAGGGGATCGGTGAAGCTGTGGCGCGCGATGGCCTGGAAGGTGTCGCCGGCATCGCTGCGCAAATGCCCGTAGTCGATGATCAGCGCCGCGCCGTCCTGGTCGCGCACGCGGGTGGCGAGCTTCATGATCTCCGTATCGGGCCGCCACTCGAACACCGCGCCGACGGGTGCGGCGCGCACCAGGGGCGGCAGCAGCACGTCGAAGCGCGGCGTCGGGTCGGGAGCCGCGCCGAACTGGAGCTTGCCATTGGCGTCGACGTCGATCACACGCTCGTGCCAGCCGTCCTCGCGCTTCACCATCTGGTGAATCGGCAGCACGTCGAAATATTCGTTGGCGAGGATGATGCCGGGACCATCAGGTACATCGTCGATGCTGTCGTGCCAGGCAATGTTGCGCACGCCCGACAATGTCGCACTCTGCCGCTCGCGCAGGACCGGATTGACCTCGACCAGGTGAATGCTGAGCCCCTGATAGAGCGGCGGCAGCACGCGAAGCGCGCGCAGCGCGTCCGCCATCATGGTGCCGCGGCCGGGACCGATCTCGATCAGCCGCAGCGATTGCGGCGAGCCCATCTGCTTCCAGACCGAGGCGGTCCACAATCCCAGCAGCTCGCCGAACATCTGGCTGACTTCGGGCGCGGTGGTGAAATCTCCCTCACGGCCGAGCGGATCGCGCGAGACGTAATAGCCGTAACGCGGATGCATCAGGCACATCTCCATGTATCGCCAGACCGGCATGGGGCCTGAGGATTTGATCAGCGCCTTGATCTCGTTGAGCAGTGGCTGTTCCGTCACGTGTCTTCTCGAAATGAATTAACTGATGGCCGCGGTGGGCTTCGGCGCTCCGCGCCTTACAGCCCATACGATAAGTATAGCCCCAACGAGTAGCATCGGGATCGACAGCAGCATGCCCATGGTTAATCCGCCCCAGAGAAAGCCGAGCTGGACGTCCGGCTCGCGAAAATGCTCGCCGGCGATGCGGGTCAGGCCATAGATCAGGATGAAGGCACCGAGGATCATGCCGGGGCGCTTCAGCGCGCCGAGGCGGATCATGATCGCGAGCACGGTGAACAGCAGGATGCCTTCCATGCCGGCCTCGTAGAGCTGGCTCGGATGGCGCGGCAGATGCGAGGGATCGTGGGGGAAGATCATCGCCCAGGGCAGGCTCGCATCGGTGGCGCGGCCCCACAATTCGCCGTTGATGAAATTGGCGATGCGCCCGAGCAGCAGCCCGATCGGGGCGACCGCGGTGGTGATGTCGCCGAGCGACAGGATCGAGATGCGGTTGCGATGAGCAAACCACATCACCGCGGCGACGCAGCCGAGGAAGCCGCCGTGGAAGGACATGCCGCCCTCCCACAATTTGAAGATCGCGGCGGGGTCCTTGATGAAGAAGGGCAGGTTGTAGAACAGCACGTAGCCGGTGCGGCCGCCGAGGATGATGCCGAGCGTGACCCAGAGGATGAAGTCGTCGATCTGCATCAGCGACATCGGCGCGGGGCCGCCCCATAGCCGCTCGGTCTTCAGCAGCGAGCGTGCATAGAGCCAGCCGATGACGATGCCGCCGATATAGGCCAGCGCGTACCAGCGGATCGCGAACGGCCCGATCGCCACCGCGATCGGGTTGAAGGACGGGAAGTCGATGAGCAGAAAGGGCATCGCGCCGGCTATTGCTGGACGAGATTGCGGCGATAGAGCGCCAGCAGGCGCTCCCAGTGCCGCTCGGCGGCGTCGCGGTCATAGACCGGGCGCTTGGGGAAGGCGAAGCCGTGATGGGTGCCGGGATAGATCTCGACCTCGGCTTTCGCGCCTTTCATGCCCTCTTTGACCTTCTCGATGATTTCCGGTGGCGCGTAGACATCGGTCTCGGCGCAGGCAAAATAGAGCTCGGCCTTGGTCTTGCCTGCCGCGAGATGCGGGCTGTCGTCCTGCTCCGTTGCGAGTTGCACGCCGTAGACCGAGGCGGCTGCCTTGACGCGATCGGGGAAATGCGTGGCGGCGTTCACGGCATAGCGGCCGCTCATGCAGTAGCCGACGGTGCCGACGATCCTGGGGTTTGCAGCCTGCTGGCCTTCGGCATAGGTGAGCAGCGCGCGCGTATCGTCCATGATCAGTGGAATCGTAAGCGAGCCCATCAGCGTGAACATGCGCTTGCGCTCCGGCGCGTTCGGATCGGCCGGCAGCGCGCCGAGCTCCATCACGCCGGAGCGGTAGTAGAGGTTCGGCAGCATGACGTAATAGCCCGACGTCGCGAGCCGGCGCGCCATGTCGCGCAGCTCTTCGCGGATTGCCGGCGCGTCCATGTAGAACAGGATGACCGGGAACGGTCCGCCGCGCTCGGGATGAACGATGAAGGTCGCGGTGTGGCCGTCCTTGGTGGGAATTGCGATCTGCTGCTCGATCATGTCTTGCGTTCCGCCTTGTGATTCCCGGTTATGCAGGGACGTTGAATACGATTGCAAGGAAACCGGGGCATGACAAGGATACCGCCGCGCAGGCCTTGAACCTGTCACCGCGGATTGCCATTGTCTTTTCACGCGTTCGCGCAAAGTTTATCGAGGCCGGCAAGAAACCGATCAGGAGACCGATATGACCCAGACCACCAACCGGTTTTTCGATGAGATCGGCCGCTTGATGAACGACGCCGCCGGGGCTGCCCAGGGCGCCAAGCGGGAGTTCGATACGGTGCTGCGCAACCAGGCCGAAAAATTCCTGCGCGACATGGACCTCGTCAAGCGCGAGGAGTTCGAGGCGGTCAAGGACATGGCCCGTCTGGCACGCGAGGAGAACGAGGCCCTGAAGGCGCGTATCGCCGCGCTGGAGGCCAAGCTCGGCGGGTAGCGCCGCCCGGAATGACGGCAGATCCGGGTCAGGCGGCCCGGCCATTCTCCTTGTCATTTCCGCATCTTCCGGGTAAAAGCCCGCCACGTCCGCGGCCCCCGCACCCCTGGAGGCTTGCTGCGGCGTACACCATGGGCCGCCTTGCGGCCCATTAACTTTTGCAAAAACAAGGACTTAGACTATGGCGACGACCGTCAAGGAATTGAAGGCGACCGCACGTCCGAAGAGCGGCAAGGGGGCCGCCCGGGCTGAGCGTCGCGCCGGCAGAGTGCCCGGAGTGATCTATGGTAACAACCAGCCCCCGCTCCCGATCTCGGTTGACGATCGCGAACTGCGCCAGCGCATCCTCGCGGGCCGGTTCCTGACCACACTGGTGGACGTCGAACTCGACGGCAAGAAGCATCGCGTGATTCCGCGCGACTACCACCTTGATCCGGTCAAGGACTTCCCGATCCACGTCGACTTCATGCGTCTCGGCGAAGGCGCCACCATCCGCATCAGCGTGCCCCTCCACATCGTGAAGGCGGAAACCTCCCCGGGCGTGAAGCGCGGCGGCACCGTCAACATTGTCGCCCACGCCATCGATCTCGAGTGCTCGGTCGAGAACATCCCGCAGTTCCTCGAGGCCGACGTCGGCGCGCTCGAAATCGGTTACTCGCTGCATTTGTCGGACATCAAGCTTCCGACCGGCGTGAAGGCGTTGACCCGCGAGGACGCAACCCTGGTCACCATCGTGCCGCCGTCCGGCTACGCCGAAGAGCAGAAGGCCGCGGCTGCGGCTGCTGCTGGTGGCGCGGCTCCGGCGGCTGGTGCTGCTGCTCCGGCGGCAGGTGCTGCTCCGGCTGCGGGTGCTGCTGCTCCGGCGGCGGCCGCCAAGGCTCCGGCCGGCGGCGACAAGAAGAAGTAAACTCTCAAAGAGCCGGCGCGCGGTCTCTGATCGCGTGCTGGCCGAGGGGCGCACCGCGTCATGCGACTCTTTGTTGGGCTCGGCAATCCCGGCGCGAAATACGCACGTAACCGGCACAATATCGGCTTCGTGGCCGTCGACGAGATTGCGCGGCGTCATGGTTTCTCGCCATGGCGCCGTCGCTTTCAGGGCGAGACTTCGGAAGGCACGCTCGGCACCGAGCGCGTCATCCTGCTCAAGCCCACCACCTACATGAACGACTCTGGTCGCTCGGTGCAGGAAGCGGCGAGCTTCTTCAAGATCGCGCCCGGCGACACCACGGTGTTTCACGACGAGCTCGAACTGCCTCCGGGCAAGGTGCGGGTGAAGATCGGCGGCGGCATTGCCGGGCATAACGGCCTGCGCTCGATCTCGGCGCATATCGGCAACGAGTATCGCCGTGTCAGGCTCGGCATCGGTCATCCCGGCGTCAAGGAACTGGTGCACGGCCATGTGCTGTCGGACTTCGCCAAGGCCGACAATGACTGGGTGACGACGCTCTGCGACGCAGTGGCCGAGCACGCGGCACTGATCGTTAAGGGCACCGACGCGACCTTCGCCAACAGGGTGCATCTGGCCATGCAGGCGAAGGGATTTTTGACCAAGGACGAGAACGGCAAGGAATAACGCTCGTGGGATTCAAATGCGGAATCGTCGGATTGCCCAATGTCGGCAAGTCGACCTTGTTCAACGCGCTGACCGAGACGGCCGCGGCGCAGGCCGCGAACTATCCGTTCTGCACCATCGAGCCGAATGTCGGCGAGGTCGCGGTGCCTGATCCCAGGCTCGACAAGCTGGCCGCTATCGCCAAGTCCGGCCAGATCATTCCGACGCGGCTGACTTTCGTCGATATCGCCGGCCTCGTGCGCGGCGCCTCCAAGGGCGAAGGCCTCGGCAACCAGTTCCTGGCCAACATCCGCGAGGTCGATGCCATCGCGCATGTCGTGCGCTGCTTCGAGGACTCCGACATCACCCATGTCGAGGGCAAGATCGCCCCGCTTGCCGATATCGAGACCATCGAGACCGAGCTGATGCTCGCCGACCTCGACAGCCTCGAGAAGCGTGTCGACAACCTCACCAAGAAGGCCAAGGGCAACGACAAGGACGCCAAGGAGCAGCTCGACCTCGTCAACCGCACGCTGGTGCTGCTGCGCGACGGCAAGCCGGCGCGCCTCGTCGAGCGCAAGCCTGAGGAAGAGCGCGCCTTCGGCATGCTCGGCCTGCTGTCGTCCAAGCCCGTGCTCTATGTCTGCAACGTCGAGGAAGGCTCGGCCGCGACAGGCAATGCGTTCTCCAAGGCCGTGCAGGAGCAGGCCGCCAAGGAAGGCGCGGTCGCTGTCGTCATCTCCGCCAAGATCGAATCCGAGATCGCCACCATCTCGCGTGAGGAGCGCGCCGACTTCCTGGAGACGCTGGGTCTGGAAGAAGCCGGCCTCGATCGCCTGATCCGCGCCGGCTACCAGCTTCTCGACCTCATCACCTATTTCACGGTGGGTCCGAAGGAAGCGCGTGCCTGGACCATCTATCGCGGCACCAAGGCGCCGGGCGCGGCTGGTGTGATCCACACCGACTTCGAAAAAGGCTTCATCCGCGCCGAGACGATCGCATATGACGACTACATCGCCTTCAACGGCGAAGCCGGCGCCCGCGATGCGGGCAAGCTGCGGCTCGAAGGCAAGGAATATGTCGTCGCCGACGGCGACGTGATGCATTTCCGGTTTAATACGTAAGTGAACTCTCGTGCCCCGGACGCAGCGCAGCGCTTCTTCAGCGGTGCGCTGCAGAGCCGGGGCCCAGAATCTTGATTACGGACGCATGGGTCCCGGCTCTGCGTCGCGTCATTTCATGCCGCGCCGCGTCCGGGACACGAGGGCTATCGCATCCCGCCGCCCTGATCCCTGATCGCGCCGAGATGCTCGTTGATGCGAAACACGATCAGGATCAATTCCGCAGCGATGCGCGAGAACACCACGCCGACGACGACGCCCGCGATCGATTCCAGCACGACCAGGAAACCGCCAAACGGGCTGATCGCCATCGCGGTGAGGCCGGCGAAGATTCCGGAGAGCCCGAACAGGCAGATCACGCCGATCACCAGCCAGTAGAAGGTCTTGATGATCGTCGGCGTGATGAAGCGGTCCCATTGAAACAGGTCGCTGAATGAAAACATCTCTCTCCCCCGGGCAAATCGTGCCTGCGGCCTAGAGTCAATCCGACTATGAGGCTGGTCCGGCCCGACTCGCCGAATGTAGCACGAGCCATGCGGACCGGCGGGTTGAGATTGCCGCAAAGTGCGGCCACAATCTGTCCGTCCCGCAAAGCTTTTCCACGATGACCCTGACCTTCGAAGATTTTCCGATCGGCCGTTACGGAACGTTCGGCCCGCGCCATGTCACCCGCGACGAGATTTTGGCGTTTGCCGCCGAGTTCGATCCGCAGCCGATGCATCTGGACGAGGAGGCCGCGGCCAGGAGCATGCTGCGCGGCCTGTCCGGTTCGGGTTGGCATCTGTGCTCGCTGATGATGCGGATGATGGCCGACGGTTTCATCACCCGCGCCGCCTCGCTGGGATCACCCGGGGTTGACGAAGTGCGCTGGCTGTCGCCGCTCAAGCCGGGCGACGACCTCACGCTCGACGTCGACGTGCTCGAGGCGCGGACCTCGAAGAGTCGGCCGAACCTCGGCATCGTCAAGTTCAAATGCACCGTGCGCAATGCCAGGGGCGAGGCGCTGGGCGAGATGACCTCGCCGATCCTGATCGAGCGGCGCGCGGGAGCGGTCTGATGCGGTTCTTCGAAGACATCGTGATCGGCCAGCGCCGCGAACTCGGCGACTATGCGTTCACGGCGGAGTCCATCAAGACCTTCGCCGCCAAGTTCGATCCGCAGCGCTTTCATCTCGACGAGGAGGAGGGCAAGAACTCGCTGTTCGGCGGGCTTGCTGCGTCCGGCTGGCATGTCGGCTCGGCCTGCATGAGCCTGGTCGTCGCCGACGGCCAACGTCTGGCGCGCGAGGCCGCTTCGCGCGGTGAAGAGGTTGCGGTCTGGGGCCCGTCGCCGGGGTTTCGCGACCTGCGCTGGATCAGGCCGGTGCTCGCCGGCGACACCGTTTCTTACGTCAGCGAAGTCGTCGACAAGCGCAGCTCCGCCTCGCGTCCCGGCTGGGGCATCCTGACCGCCCGTACCACCGGCACCAACCAGCGCGGCGAGGAGGTCTATTCCATCACCGCCAGCGCCTTCGTGCCGATGCGGAAGAGCGGTTAGACCCGTTCCAATATGAACGGCTGAAAACAGCGCGCGAAAAACTAGTCAGCCAGTGTTGCCCGCGCGCTATGGACGCGATTCAGGGCGGCTGCCATAAGCCTTTCCCAGATGGCTGGCCTTTGCGAAGTAGCTGCCGGAACCATCGAGTTGCTAACCAATTATGAACCTGTCGCTGTCTATTTGAACGAACTGGGCAGAGGACAGGGGACGAGAACAATGGCAGACCGCGGCGCACTCAAGCTGGTCGGATTTATCTTCGCTACCGCGACACTCGCCGTGATGCTGGTGGCCGGTATCGTGGTGAAGAGTTACGCCGACGGCGCCTACACCCTGGAAGCCTCGAGCGTCGACGCGAGCCGTTAAGAGTTCGTTAACTCCGCGGGGCCACGAAGTGGCCTCCGCCCTCAGCGGCTATAGACGAACGCCAAAATCGCGATCGCAATCGCCAGCAGCCCGACAAAGCGCATCATGATGGTCCCGAACTGGCTCGGCGTGGGCCGTAGCGGTATCGGGTCCGTGTTGTCGGGCCGAATGCTTTCCATCTGAAAATGTCCCCAACGCCCGGCCGCAAAAGCCGCGGGCGCTTGGCATTGGTCGCCGGGTATGGGCGGCGGGTTCAAGGCTGGGGTTCGTGTCCCGGACGCGCTGCAGCGTGTAACGCTGCTGCGCAGAGCCGGGACCCATCGTGCTACCGCATTCATCCTAACCATGGGCCCCGGCTCTGCGGCGCGTCACTGCGTGCCGCACCGCGTCCGGGGCACGAGATCTTCTCATAAATCAAAACCGCCGCGCCCCTTTCGGAGCGCGGCGGCTGGTCATGCTCGTATCTGCGATCAGCTGTTGCGCAGGCCGTCGGCGGCGCGCTTCCATTGGGCGACGTTGTCGGCGATCATGCGGGTGGACTTCATCGCGGCCTGGCTGAGCTGGGCATAGCCCGAGATCTCGCGCTGGACGCGCTGGCCTTCGGCATGGAGCAGGTCGCGCAGGCTCTCGAGCTCGGAGATCAGATTCTCGATCTCGGCAAGCGAGGTGCCGGCGACGCGCTGGATCAGTGAGTTGACGTTGGTGACGGTGGCTTCCGCGCTCGGATCGAGCGGCGGTGCGTCGGTGGTGGTTGTCGGTGCAGCCGGCCGGCGCAGATAGGCGATATCGTTGCGGACGAAATCGCGGATGCCGGCTTCGACTTCCGTCACGGCGGCGAGATTGCTGTCGACCGTCTCGGTCTCGGTGGTCTCGGTCTTTTCCGGACGCATGGCGTTCATCGTTATTCCCCTGTTCGCGTTGAGCGCAGCGCGAGTGTCCCCCGCACGACGATGTGTGTCAGGCCGGCGCATCTTGGGCGTCGGATTTTGACCGCAACAGGGCCGAGATGCGGCAAGGGCGGACCATTCGGGGGCCTTGCCGTGGCGCATGGTTAGCGAAGTCTAAAGAGCGCTCACCAGCTCTTCTTGAAGCCGGCCGTCACGCTCTTGTTGATCGCGCCTTGCGAGGTCTCGCCGACCGAGCCGGAGACGGTGACGTTGTCGAACAGCTTCTGTTCGGCGCCGACCTTGCGCAGCCATTTGTCGTCGGTTGTCGACATGGTCTGGCCGGCGGAGATGCTGGTGCCGGTGTCGGTGATGGTGACCTTGGCGGACTGATCGATCTCGTAATTGCGGGTCACGCGGCCGCCGACCCCTGGCAGGGCCGTGGTGCCCTGCTGGTTGACGCTGTAGCCGTTCTGCAGCGTCAGCGACGTGTCGCCCGACAGCGGCACCGATTTGGTCAGCGATGCCCCGAGCTTGCTCTGCTCAGAGCCGGGATCGACGCGGGCTTCCACCGCGGTCTTGTCCAAGATCGCGCCCGCGCCCGGCGCGGTCGCGGCGGCCCAGGCGCTGCCGGAGGATTGCGGCAGGTTGCCGCCATTTTCGGCCTTCAGCGCCAGCAGCTCCGACATCGTGGTCGGCTCTTTCGTCACCGTCATGTCGGCGCCGATGCGGGTGTCCCAGAACGAGGACACCGACTGCTTGACCTTCACCCCGGAGGAGCCGTTGGCATTGGCGTTGGACGACCAGTCCATCCCGTCCCTGGCTGCGGCCTGCGCGCGCTTCTTGGCCTTGATGATGTCGTTGAGCGTGCCGGCGTCGATGGCGAGCTGGCTCCAGTCGAGCTTGTCGACATCGATGCCTTTGAGCACATCGACGTCGTTGACGTTGGGGGCCGTCTCGGCGATTTCGGCCTCCTCGTCATCAGGCGCGGTCGCCGAGGGGGGTGGGGAAAAGGGCGGAATGATCTGCGCCTGGGCCGTCAGCACCGAGCCGAAAATGAACGCGGCCGCCAGCGGCAGCCTGGTCCAGCCGAAACCTGTCGTGAATTCCATTGCCTTGCCCGCGAGCCCAGTTCGCGCAGAGAATGCGGAACCATCATTGCAAAATTGTGGCGCCGCAGCAAATGACGAACCAACGGGCCGCGCGCAAATCGCACGCGCCCGGTGACGAGCATCTCCATGACGGCGTCCGGCGGGGCTGGAGGCCGGCGCGCGTCATGGGAGCATCAATCGACCGGTCCCGAACCCTCGGAGCCCGTTGGCGTCCCCCTCAGCCGACGCGGGTCATCCTTGGCAGATGAATGGCGCGGCCGAGTGCCTGCTCGACCAGATCGAAAGTGTCGACCAGCACGCGCATGCTCACCAGCCGCTCCGCCCTGAACTGGGCGAACTGCGCGACGCGCAGGCTGATCGGCTTGTCGGAATCCAGCGCCGTCAGCGAATAGCGCAGCATCGAGGAGGCGGAATCGACACCCAGCATGATGCTCTCGCGCTCGAAACGGCGGACGCGGAAATTGTCGGCGAGCTGGCGGATGACCTGAAGCACGGCCGCCTTGCCCTGGCGCGCGCCAAGGAACGGAAACATGTCGATCGGGCCGTAGATCGCCCACTCGACGTCCTCGTCGATCAGGGTCTCGATATCCTCGAAATGCCGGTCGTTGATCGCGCGGTGAAACGCGCGCGAGAAACGCCAGAGGCTGTGCTCTGTCATTTTGGGACGTCCTGAAACTGAAGCGTAAAAACGGAAAACAACCCCATGCACAGTAGGTGCCGAGGGGCTGCTCAATTCATTTGTATGCAAACAAATACGGGATTTCTGGAAAAACTCAAATCACGTTTTTGCAATGCACAAGTGAGTGCAAAGTGTGAGATTTGCAATAGAACCCCGTATTTTACCGGTCTCGAGCGAGCCTTTGGCCGCGCGCCGGTTCCCCTTGCCGCTCGATCGGGATGGCGTCATCGCGGATCGCGAGCAGCGCGAACAGCAGCGCGCCGCCGATCCCGCCGATCGCGGCGCCCAGCGGCATGAAGGTCAGGAACACCAGCGTGCCGCTATAGCCTTCAAAGCTCGTGGTTTGCGCGATTTCGACCCAGGCAAGCCCGGCGGCGATGCCGAGCGCGGCCCCGCCCAACGCCCCCAGAAACAGCCCCAGGATTGCAAGCAACGCGACTTTCATCGGCCACCCCCACGCGGCGTGCACAACGCCCCGCGGATGGGTCTGGCGGGAGGGGAGGGAGGTTCAAGCGAGGCTCGCGGCGCCGTCGACCGGCGCGCTGCGCCTGTGAAAGCCGGCGCGCCCGCCCTGCTGTGCGGACGGGAACCCAGCCCGTTTACGTTCGTTGAGACGCAAAACACCGCAGGAGACATCCATGAAATTCCCGATCGTCGCCGTCGCCGCCGCGCTTCTCGCGCTGGGCGCGACCTCCGCCGCCAGCGCCAAGGGCTGCATCAAGGGCGCCATCGTCGGCGGCGTCGCCGGCCATTATGCCGGCCATCACGGCATGCTCGGCGCAGCCGCCGGCTGCCTCTACGGCCGTCATCGCGCCAACGAGCAGGACAAGCAGCAGCAACAGCAGAGCCAAGTGAACGGGCAGGGCAAGCTTTAGCGCTGGTTGTTCTCGGCGAGTAAGGCGGCCACTGCCCTCTCACTCCCTCCCCCTTGCGGGCAGGGCGATCGCATATGAGAGCAGTTTCCCTGCGGCGCATCCTTCGAGACGCCCGCCTCTGGCGGGCCCTCAGGATGAGGGCGGAGTGCGTGGCAACAGTTTTAGCGGGTGCCACTGCTGGTTAGCCTCATCCTTTTAAGTCACGACACGCTGGATCGGCTAGATTGGCCGATATGGTGACGGACGGGAGACCGCTTCATCCTAGGGCTTTGAAGCCCGCGCCTCAGCGCG
>NZ_JARXWB010000055.1 GCF_029892425.1 Bradyrhizobium sp. BR13661
CTTGGAAGTACCCCGGCATTATCGGGAGCCAGCGCCACGTTCGAGTCCTATGAGCTCGGCTTCCATCAGGACCTCAACGGCGACGGCGTGATCGGCCCTATCACGACCGTGATCGATACCAACGGCTCGACCAGTCTGGTCGAGGTTGGCAATAATTTCTACCTCAACAGCGTCAGCAGCGGCTCTGGTCCAGAGTTAAAATATGGCGGCCCGGCGGTGGTGGCGGGCCAGTTTGGCGGATGGACGCCGTTCGCTGTGGTGCAGACGGCAACCGGATATGAGGTTGCCTTGAAAGTCCCGGGCGCCGACCAGTATTCGGTTTGGACTGTCGACGGCAACGGTAACTACCTTGGAAGTACCCCGGCATTATCGGGAGCCAGCGCCACGTTCGAGTCCTATGAGCTCGGCTTCCATCAGGACCTCAACGGCGACGGCGTGATCGGGCTTGCCGTCCACGCAGGCGCCACGCTCGAATTGGATGCGACGAGCCCCGGATCGGTGACATTCATCAGCTCGACCGGTACATTGAAACTGGACGCCCCGGCGTCGTTCAACGGACAAATCTCCGGCTTCACGGGAGACGGCACCTTAGCGGGTTCAGATCAAATCGATCTGGTAAACCTAACTTACAGCAACGCAATTCAATCCTCTTCTACTTACAGTACTTCCACGGGCTTACTCGCCGTGAACAACGGAGCGAGTACAATAGATCTTCATTTTATTGGGAATTACTCGCAGGCCAACTTTAAGTTTGCGAGCGATGGCCATGGCGGAACTGTTGTCTACGACCCGCCGGTTTTATCGAGCGGAGCCAAAGACGCGGTAAGCATGGAGAGTCTTTTTGCCGACATACACGAGGACTCGCGCGGCGCCCCGGTCGTCTCGGAGGCTACGCACGAGGCAACGCCCGCTCTGGATTTCGCTTTGGTACAGCTGCTTGCGCATCATACCAACTCTTTCCTTGCGTAATATCAAATCCCAGCAAGGTCTGGGTTATGGACATCACCTTTATCCCGATGCGCACGGCTTCGTCTATCTCGCCGTCGTGCCGTGTTCTGTCCTGGCGGTTCTCGATCCCGATGGAAGCAGCCTTCTGCGGCGAGACACTGGAAGATGCTTTGGGACATCTTCAACACCGATCGGGGCTCGCAGTTCACAGGGGCTGCCTTCACATGGACGGCAATGGGGCCTGGCGGGACAACGTGTTCGTTGAGCGGCTGTGAAGCAGTGTGTCTATCTGCGCGCACACGAAACCGTCGGCGAGGCACGACATTGGCCGGTATCTCGACTTTCACAACAGACGAAGGCCATTCGAGTCTCGACGACATGATCCCGGACCAAGCCTACTTCAACCCGCCGCAGCTCGGCTACGGCGGCCTAACCCCGGCAGAGGCTCCACTTATTGACGCGGAGATTTGCTTAGACAAACAAGGCCAGCTCAAGCCTGCGGGTATTTTAAGCTGTTTTGATGAAGTTCTCACCGACTTTGTGTGTGGGTTGTCGCGCCGCTGGTGTTTTTAATCAGCCGGACCGTGCCAGCTTAACGGCCAATATCGCGAGCCGCCCTTTGCCGCATTTCCGGCCAATTGCGATTAGCGCTTAAGCTGTTAGCTTGTAGGGCATGCATCGCTGAGGCGGCTAGGCGACAGATTGTATGCCTTGAGATCGCCGCACGCGCCGGGAGCACGTGATGGGAATTGAGTGCTTCGTTGCCCTCGGTACTCGTCTGCATTGCAGACCTGAAATCTCACCCGTCCTGTTGCCACACCGTCTGCGACACTTTCCATCGGTCGACGGTTAGTCGTTAGTCGGTTCTAATTGATTTTCCTAACGAGCATTTTCGACCGCGACACGCACCGTCATCTCAACGGCTCGAGTCAGCCTCCATTCGACCAAACAGCGCTCCTACATTCCGCTAGATCGCCTAGACCACCCGACAACTCGTAGCCTTGGTTTAAGAGCGCGTGAAGTCGCCGGACGCCAAGTTAAGTAGACGGCGTCAGGATGCCCCCAAAGGCTGTCGAGAGCTATTGTCACGTTGGCCTGATACCGGGCATTTTTTGCCACCAGGTTGACTCAAATACTCGCTCAAATAGTGTTGTCAGCTGCAATCGCACAAACGCAAACAGGACGCGATTGTTTCGGATATTTGCAGTGATCTTTGTCAGGGCTACGCCCCTTCTGATCGGGCTGGTGTTTAGGTGGTGCTGAAGAACGCCGGATCAGCGACTCAGGGCGGATCATTAGTCAAATCCGTACAGGCGCTACGGGCCTTAGCCGTCAGCGTCGTTGTATTGAATCACTATTTCCCGTCTCGCCTAACAGGCGGCTTCATTGGCGTGGATATCTTCTTTGTCGTTTCCGGCTTCTTGATTACGGGCAAGATCATCGCCGATATCGAGGTGGACCACTTTTCCTTCACTCGCTTCTATTCGGGCAGAGCAAGACGCCTCTTGCCCGCAGCCCTCTTAGTTTTGGCCTTTTCGCTCCTTTTGACGCTAATCTGGCTTCCTGTTACGACGCAAGCCTCGTCTTTGCGCGACGTAGCTACAGCCAGCCTGTATGCGCTTAATTGGCGGCTTATTCTGACAGACACGCATTATTTTGCCGATCATACAGAGGCGTCCATCGTCCTTCATTATTGGTCACTTTCTGTCGAGGAACAGTTCTACTTAATCTGGCCATTGATCGTGGTGGTGACAGCGCTCGTCGCCGGCAGGAGAAATCGGCCGAGTCACCGTCGAAAAGCATTTATAGCCACCGCTGCAGTCATCACGTTTATTTCTTTTGCGTGGGCAATTACGGTCGGACTGAAGATGGAGGATGGAAATTATTTCGACCTGAGGGCGCGGGCATGGGAATTCGGACTAGGCGCGATGACGTCTCAAGTAGCAACGCGCGGCTCGTACTTCCCTCTCTTTGCGTCGTTGCTATCCATTCTAGGGTGGGGCGGCATCGTTTTTTCGTCGTTTTGGCTTACCCCGCAATCGCAAGTGCCAGGCTGGGCCGCTGTCGTCCCTTGCCTGGCCACTTGTGCGGTTATTTGGGCTGGAGATTACCTTAAGCCAAAGCTCCTTTGGCGACTAATTTCTTCCTCAGTCGTACAGAGATTGGGAGATGTTTCTTACTCACTTTATCTGTGGCACTGGCCGCTTCTTGTCGCAGCTCCGTACGTGCTCGGTTTGCCTTCTTTAAGCGCTTTCATGCGATTGCTGCTCGTCGGGGTATCAGTCGCAGCCGCATTCATAACAAAAGCCGGAGTCGAAGATCCGATTAGATTACATGCACCGATCCCGCTGCGCAGCCACTCGCGCGGCTTGGCTTCCTTAGTCTTTCTTTCCTGCATATTAGCCTTCACGGCCACCGCTTTTTCGAATCAGCGATTGAAAATGGGAGCAAACGCGGCAGAGAAACTATATCGGCTCTCACTCAATCCTGATAAGTGCTTCGGTGGGAATGCCGCAATTTCGGGCGAGAACTGCGGCAACCTCCACGAACTGGACGACCCACACTACCTGTTCCAGGCTTGGAGCAATCAGATTAACCTCGTCCCCAATGGAACAACCTGTCAAAATGAACGACTGGACGAGAGAGTACATCCCTGCTCTTTCGGAACCAAGGAAGGAAAAGAGCGCGCTCGTGTTGCTCTTTTCGGCGACTCCCATGCAGGCATGTGGGCGGCTGGGATTGCAATGTTCGCCGAGCAGAAGAGTCTGCGAATCGACATGTACACAGCGTCCGCATGCCCGCCCACGTCATCAGACGATGTTTTTGCCGTTCACATGCCTGTCGGTGAACGAGCCTCATGCGCACAATGGAGGCGCGAAGCGATCGATCGGATCGCTTCTGATGCGAAAATAAAATATGTTGTCACGTCAGGTAACCTTTTCGTGCATCAGCGCCTAGGAGCAGATGGAAATTGGTTGGCCGACGATGGCTCCGGCTATGTGAACGTTTGGAATAAATTTCTGGACGCGGGAAAGAAGATCATCGTGATTGATGACATTCCATCTCTGCCAATTTATTTCGCTAACTGCGTTGCCCTTAGTCACGGCCTTATAAAGAAGTGCGAATTTGATCAACCAGTTGAAGATGAGCCTAACGCCTACGCCAAAGCGGTGGCGAAAATAAACAAGAAGGCCCTCATGTTAGTAGGGTTGAATGATATACTGTGCTATTCGAAAAGATGCTCTCCAGTAGTCGGCGGCATTCCTGCTTACTTGGATAGAGAGCATATATCGGCACCGTTCGCCAGAAGCGTGGCCTCCATTTTGCTCGATGCGATTGTTCAAATTGGCGAATAGCTTTACGTTAATCCGGGTGAGACGCTGTTGACAGCGCGCTAGCTCAATTCAACGTAATCTCACGGTACGCATCCGGCCCACACCCGGATAGGCGCGGCGGTCTGCCACGGCTCAGGCAGCAGCCGCTTTGCACTCTTGGGTTGCCTTCCAATTCCACGGGAGCGGGTCGGCAGCTCTGTTACGGGTGATCTGCAAGCCTTGCCAGCACTTCAGCGAGCCAAGCCTCTGGATCGACATCGTTCATCTAGCAGGTTTCGATCAGCGTATAGACGCCAACGATGAAATCCTCTGCGCATATCCGTGTAGCCGGTCGCCAGCCACGCCCGCACGCCCGTCGGGATCGGGATCATCGGCGCTCCAGTCCGCGAGCAATTCGAACCACGGCCTCGACGTCCGCTCTGGGACCGAAGACCACACGCAGCCCTTTCGGGCTTACAATTTCGATCTAGCCCGCCTCGACAGCTGCCGTCGTTGGGGGCGTGCTCGGCACAACTATCGCAGGGACGAATGTCGGGTCGATCGAACCCTCTCCAGCTCGATGAGTGCAAGCCAAAGCCTTGCGCCAATTCAATAGGAGCTGACGTGAGATCCTGTACCGGCGAGCGGTCGCCGAAACCAGTCGCGGCCCCGCAAAGCTCTCCTCTACGATTCTGAGCTTCTCAGCACTCGTCCAGCGGCGCCGGCGACCGGTCTCCACCACTTCGATGCGGCTCAGCACTCCACTGTCCTTATGCACGTTCATAAGGACAGTCAGCTACGCAGCCGAACTTTTCACCAGGCGGCCTTGCTCGGATGCGTACCGTATAGATGGGTGCCGGCACGATTTGCCGCCAGCATCTGAACCGGCGAAGGTCCATTTTCGTCTTCCGATGGTCCGATGGCCACACCGCGTAACGCTCGTTCGGCAGCGTTGTTCGAGAGGCAGACGCGGCCATCGTCCAGGAAGCGCATAAATGCCCTCCAGCGGTCGCGCAGGAGGTTAATCGCCTTTGCAGTATCGTTGCCTGATGAGAACAAGGTTCGTTGCTGGCGCATCCCCTTGTGCGGACCTTGTGCGGTACCGCGGCTTCGCTCGATTATCGTTCCATCTCTTGCGCCATCGGCGCTGTCAGCCATCTTTCAATGTCGAGCAGCGCCCATGCGCACGTCGCATGCTTCATGTTTCCGAACCGCCCGCAACAGAAGCCAGCAAGACATGGGAACGCAGTGGGTCGATTTTAGGAACTAAATGTAACTGCCGCGAATCCAATCAGCCGCCGCTTCAAGTCCCTTCATCCAATCAGTTTGCGGATTCCAGCCGAGCTCCTGTCTGATCAGACCGATGTCAAGAACGCTTACGGGGACGTCCGTGGCTCGCCCGGCTCTATGAATCACTTTTATCCCAGGCATCTTCACAACTCGGATCACATCCTCAACCACCTGATTTATCGACCGTCCCCTTCCAGAACCTACGTTAAAGGTTTTGCAGGGACCTCCGTAAGCACTAGCAGCGATTATCGCCTCAACGGCATCATCTACATATATGAAGTCCCTAATAATTTCGCCGCTTCCCCATATCTCAAGATCCTGCTTGAGCATGGCGCGAGTCATAAGCGCTGATATTACGCCCTGTCGCCGATTAGGATCCTGGAAGGGGCCATAAGGATTGGCGACCCGAAGAACACAGTAATCGATATTGTAAAGATGATTGTAGAGACCGAAATACTTTTCGATTGAAAGTTTGCTTATACCGTAAGCGGATGCAGGATCGGTGGCTGCCGTCTCAGGTGTGGGCGTTGGCGCGGCCGGGCCGTACACAGTGCCGCCTGAAGAAATGAACACGATTTTGCGCACACTGGAGTTTCGGCAAATCTCGAGTAAATGAAGCGTCGGGATTACGCTAGAAGCTAAATCGGCAATTGGATCCTTATTCGAGCTCTCCGGGACACTACCGCCGATCAAGTGGAAAATGATTTCGGTGCCTTCGATCGCTCGAGCTAACGAAACGCGGTCATTAAACTCAGCCTGGAACCACGTGATATCTCTCCGAGAGGAGGAATATTTCGACAAGCGTCCATAACCCCGGACAAGGGCCCCGCGTCTCACTAGTTCATTGCAAAGGTTTGTCCCGATAAACCCTCCCCCGCCGAGCACTAGGCAGTTGATACCGGCGACATTCGTCATGTTTCGGCGACTCCAGAATAGCTATCCGAGAGACTTAGGCGAGAGATCAGTTCCTTCGCAAATGCCGCGCGAGAAAAATTCCTTAGAAACACTTCTTGCCCTGCAGCTCCAATCTTTTGCCACATCGACCTGTGATCAATCACTTCCCTAAGCACAGTCGCGATCGATGCTGCATCGGCGCTATCGGCGATAAAACCGCTTACACCATGTGTGATAAAAGAAGAAGTACCTGTGGTCCGGGTACAGAGAAGTATCCGTCCACTGCCGAGGGCGTCAAGTGAGACAAGTGGTAGAGTATCGTCGCGTGACGATACCAAAATGGCATCCGCCGCCAACAGTTCGGACGCGTATGCGTCCTGCGCTAGCTCCCCATGCAATTCAACTTCCGGCAACACAGCAGCCCTTTTTACAAGGTCCTGGTAAAAATCCTTGAACAAAATCCGTCCGAAAAATTTGACACGCAATTGTGAGCGGTAATGCGTCGTTAGAGCGCTAATTGCCTCTAAGGCCAGATCCTGCCCCTTGCGTGGCTCAAACGAGCCAAACACCGCCACATTCAATCGGCTATTTTTCGTTGGTAAAGGGCGCGCGTGTCCGACTATTTGTTCCAAGCCGTAGCCTAACACGTCTACATCGGATCGATATCGTCGGACTAACTCAGCCGAAGGCTCGCTGCCTGCCCAGATTTGCTTCGCTGAATGAAGCGTTGCTCGAACATCGGGATCACGATCAAGGAGATCGCGAACGAGCGAAATCTCGTGAAGGTACCAAAAGGTTGGCAGCAAACTGCCTATCAACTTTACTACAGAGTGCGTCACTATAGTGTTGCAGATGGCCAAATCTGCCGCAGAGGCTATATTTTTTACCAGCGCCGATCCTTCAAGGGCCTCACTATCAATCACGACCGTCGCACCAGCCTGCTGTAAAAGGGGACGAAACGGCCCATCAAGCGGGGACACAACCGTTACGTTATGGTCGGCAGCTATCAAGATGCGAGCCATCTCGTAAACAATCTTTGGCGCTCCGCTCGTACTTAAGTCATGTGACACGATCAGCACACTGCTCGCTCCGGGAGACGTGGAGGGACTCCCTGCAAAAACGCTGAGTACGACCGCAAATTTGTCAAAAAGCAATTCGCTAGTATTTGTTGGTAACAATTTGGCAATGCCATTACTGAACCGGCGGCCAAGCAATGACAAAAAAAACCTAAGGAAATGAAGCGCAGCGCCCCTGTAGCTCATTCGAGCCAAATTACGCGCTGCGTCCCGACGAGACTTTTCAAGAAGGGCGACCGATATCGTTGTCTGCTTTCGGTGCTGCACAGGAAAGTCGCCCATGTCGTGCTCAATCCTTTCGCACAATCGAACCCACACACTTCTGATGGTACAAGCAACTAGTGGCTCTCTGCTCATTACACTAGTTTCCGATAGTCAACCACGGTTCCGGCCCTCTGAAAACGATGACTTGCTCTTACAGACGGCACGAGAATACTCAGCGCCGACCTCTTACGATCTTCGGTCCTTCAAGGCACATTGTAGCGCGTCACGCCGGTGGGGGTACCCCGGCAGAAGAGGGTAGACGTGGTCCGACCGGCCACCACCCTTGATATTTCCTCCATAAAGTCGTTTTTGAATCACATGATCTTGGGCCGGCAGCAAAAGTACATTCAGCGCAAGAACAATGGACTTTCGCGGCTTTTTGGTACCACGCACCCACCTAGTCACAATCGGCTCCGTAGCCACTCATCGCTGCAAGGCGATGGCCTAACGGTCGCGAAGCGTGCTATAGAGACGCGATGATTAGAAAGGCGTTCTATTGGTCGGCTTCCACGCAGATAGTGTCTTTCCTAGTCGCCTTTAGCGGCTCGGTCATAGTGGCGCGACTGTTATCTCCCCGCGAGATGGGAATATACGCTGTTTCGCTTGCGACGATGGGCGTTCTCCAAATCTTTGCATCCTTTGGTGTTGGCGAATATGTGATCCGCGCGGTGCAGCTCGATGATGAGACAGTCGACAGCGCATTCACGCTCAACGCGCTGATCTCGATTGCATTAGCTGCTGGAATTTACAGCATAAGCCATATTGGTGCCCGCTTTCTAAGCGATTCGGCGGTGGCGCCGGTGCTTCAGCTGCTGTCCATCATACCGCTCTTGTCGATCCTCAACTTTCGACCGTCAGTGATGCTGCAGCGGGAGATAGAATTTCGCTCGATATCAATCGTCGGTCTGACGGCAACGATTTTCACAACCGGTACGACCGTGACAGCTGCTTATTTCGGCGCAAGCTATATGAGTCAGGCCTATGGAGGGGTGATCGGCGCACTCATCAGTTCTATCGGGCTCGCCATCCTCGGAAGACGACATTTCGCGATCCGTTTCTCGATCGTGGCGTGGCGCCCGATGCTCGCCTTTGGTATGCAGATGATGTCGATCGGGGGGATATCGGCCCTAGCCGCTCGGCTGTCTGACATAATCCTCGGGCATATGTTAGGATTGCCGGCGCTTGGATTGTTTGGGCGAGCAAGCAACCTCGCAACCATGATCTTTTCCAACATGTACGGCACGATAACGCGCGTCGTGTTCGTTAAGCTGTCGCAAGACTATCGCGAGCACGGGAAACTACGCGAGCCATTCTTGAAATGGCTAAGAGTCATCGCTGGCTTCATGGGACCAGTTTTGCTAGGGCTGGCGGTGCTGTCCAAACCTGCGATACTGCTGCTTTATGGTGAGAAATGGCTCGGTGCGGCGCTTCCGCTCTCGCTCCTCATGGTAGCGCATTTCATCGCGCTGCGCTTTGCCATGAATTGGGAGCTGTTTGTCATCCGCGATCAGCTAAAGGTGCAGACCGCCCTGGAATTCGTTCGTTCGGTAGTCAGCCTGTTCAATCGCGCGATTGGATGTTTGTTCGGTCTGGTTGGCGCGGCCGTCGCTTCCATTGTTGATGCCATCTTCTCGATTGTACTCTACGGGAAACAGATCGATCGACTCATTGAAGCGGAACCCAATGATCTCATGCACGCAACGGCGGAAACCATAGGAATTACATTTGCCGCCATTTTTCCGGCGTTCGTTTTGATGGTTTGGACTGGTTGGGACGCACACACGCCGCTGCCGCTAGTGTCTGCAAGCGTGGCAATGGGTGCAATATTTTGGCTTGTAACACTCGCGTGGCTTCGACACCCGCTGTTCGAGGAGATTCGTTCCCTTGCAGCAAACCTTTTGATGCGCTGCTCTCCGGTAGCGCGCAGGGGCTTGACCATTCTCGGACGTCGGTCGCAATGATGTCCATTTCATTGGAAACCGACGTCTGGTTACGCTAGCCGGACGGTTTAATATCCGTCGGCCAAAGCAAGGCTTACGCGCTCGTGCCAAGTTCGCGCTCACCTTGAGTAGCGTTAGAACCGGGAAGGCCGTCCGCCTAGGGCTCAGTTACACTTTGCACCTCCCGCGTGACCTTGCGCCGCAAATCGCCAGATCCTCGCGTCACTTTATGACCTTGCTCTAGACGATGACAGCGGGAAGCAAAGCCGACGCGGATATTACTCTTTCCGAACCGCTGCAATCATGTTTCAATTGCTTTCATCGCCGGGGACGTGATTGACGATGCGAGCCAGGAATATTTGGAAGAAAGCAGCCCTAAAGGTTTCAAACCGCGCTCTGCGACATCACCAACGCGTCAACGCTTGGTTGAAGAGCTTCGACGGATCCGAGCAACGCGCGCCTTATCTTCTTCGCAATAATCCATCAACCGCGGATAGGCGAGTCGTTCACTTCAATGGCAACTTTTCCGTAGGAGGATCGACGCAACTGATTGTCGATCTTATCGAGCTAATGTCGGACTCATATCGGCAGGAGGTAATTGTCCCCTTTTTACCCCCCAGATTGCCATACCAACCTGTGGACGTCCGGGCGTTCGATACTACCCAGCTGGAGGAGGTTCGCTCTCTTTTGAAAGGGCACCGCCCCGACCTCGTTCACATTCATTACTGGTCGCGCGCCGAAAACCGTTTCGACGCCACGGGCGTATGGTATGCGAGTGTGCTCGCAATTTGCGCGGAACTTGATCTCCCCGTCATCCAAAACGTAAACGTCCCGACCAAACCCATGAGGGGCGACCCAATCCGCTGTAACGTGTTTGTCAGCGAATTCGTGCGCTCCAATTTTGACGAGGGAGCAGTTCCCTCTGAGGTTATTTACCCAGGCTCCGATTTTACTCATTTTGAGCAGACGGAGGACCGAGGATTCTTAGATACCATCGGAATGGTTTATCGATTGGACAATGACAAACTGAGTGCGCGCTCGATTGAGCCCTTCATTCTTGTAGCAAGAGCTCGAACATCAACACGCTCCATTATCGTCGGCGAGGGGGGTTTGTCGAACTACTTTCGACACCGCGTTGAGCAGGAGGGCTTAGGTGACCGGATCCACTTCGTCGGAATGGTAAGTTATGCTGATTTGCCGAAGTGGTACGAGCGAATGAATTTATTCGTCGCGCCGGTGCACAATGAAAGTTTCGGGCAAGTGTCGCCGTTCGCAATGAGTATGGGACTTCCGATTGCAGGTTATGACGTTGGCGCATTGCCGGAGATACTTGGTTCCAATGACACACTTGTAGATGTGGGAGATGAGAAAGCTCTTGCCAATCTGATTTTGGAGCTGCTTAGCGCACCGGACCAGTTGAGTAGGCTTGGCGCGGCAAACCGTCAACGCGCTCACGCCTTGTTCTCGCGCCCCGCTATGATAGATCGTTACCGAAGGCTTTATTCTGAAGTTCTGGCACGCCGAGTTCCTCTCGCATGAAAAGTAAAGTAGCACTCGCTCCGCACTCAGCCAGGCGTAGCTCAATGTGTCAGCGGTGGCTTGGTGACCATTTGGTTTCGCGCCGTTCGTTAGGTCGAGCGTCCCACCCAACCTGGGTCCTCGCTGCTTGCAGTTGGAAAAAAAACAATGGCTGTTGACGACGATATCAGACAGTCAATCCAAACCGCAAAACGAGTCTGCTTCTTTGCGCATTATCATGAGAACGCTATAATTGCGGACCACGTCATTTTCTACCTGACCGCAATCAAGAATGCCGGATTTTCAATTGTTCTTGTCTCGACGTCGCTCTTGCCGCCGTCCGAAATCGAGAAGCTGTCGGGGATTTGCGTCGAAGTCGTCCTACGGAAGAACGAGGGGCTTGATTTCGGAAGCTGGATAACCGCCGTCGAGCGGTATTTCCCGATTAAAGCCGAGCTGTTGTTGCTTGCGAATGATAGTGTCTACGCGTCGGTCGGCGATCTCGCGGCTTATATAGAGCGCCTCTGTTCGACCCAGGCCGACTTCTACGGTGCCGTTGAATCCGGTGAGCTGGATACGCACCTGCAGAGCTGGTTTATCCTGCTTCGTCCGAAGGCATATAATTCGGCCGCTTTTGTGGAGTTGATGAAGTTTCCGATGATGGCGACCGCCACCAAGTTTGATCTTATCAAATCCTATGAAATCGGTTTGACGCAGCGGCTTATGAAAGACAATCTGACGTATCATGCCAGCTTTTCCAGTCGGAATCTTACCGGGTTTGCGTCAAGGCACGCGTTTAATTATTCGCATATCCTGTGGAAGGAGCTCATCCAGCACGGCATACCGTTTATAAAAATTGAACTTGTACGTCAAAATCCTGTCCGCGTGACCAACATCCACCAATTACGAGAGGTGGTCTGCGAAACGGAGCCCAGTTTGTTCCCGCTGATCGAAAGCGATTTGGCGAAGCGCGGACGGTTCAGAATGAAGCGGTGGATGGAAATGACGGACCAGCCTATGCTTTATTGGCCGGAGGTCCGATTCTTATTGCAGCGCAGAGCCCCCCGTTCACAGCGGTCGGTTCCATTGAACTGGCACTTTGAGCAACTGCTGTTCCGGTTAATCACGGCGTGCACCCACCCAGTGCGGCGTCTAAATCGAAAGCTGCGCAAAATTCTCCGGCAGCCGGCGTGACTGCCGATGCCATTATCGAGCTCTTTATCATTCACGAGTTGGTCTAGCCCCGGCAGACACTTAGAGGATTTCTAAGATTGAGGGTGCACCAATGACGATAACTAGGTTTGAAACCTAAAGATGTCCTCCAATTCATCGAATGACCGATAATGCCGGAAACCACTGTCGTATTAGCGACCTACAATGGCGAAGAATACATCGCAGAATTTCTGGACTCTTTGGTCGCTCAATCATATCGCGATTTCGATGTCGTCGTATCCGACGATTGTTCGACGGACAAGACGATTGCAATCATCGAGAGCTTTCGGGGCATGCTAAACATTTCGATTTCACAACAGGAATCAAACGTAGGGCCGTCACTTAACTTTTCACGCGCGACGATGATGGCAACTGGGAATTTTGTTGCATTTGCAGATCAGGACGACGTTTGGCATCCGGATAAGCTCTTGTTGATGGCTGAGATGATGAGAAGTGGCGACATCAAAGAGCCGAGGCTTATTTTTTGCGATCTGGAAATCACAGATGAAAAGCTGAAAATGATCTCAGCATCTTTCTTCTGCGGTAAAAGATCTTCGGCGTGCGGCCGGATCGAAGATTTTATAATCAGCAATCACATTCCCGGATGCGCCATGCTCGTCAATAGGCCTCTTCTTGAATTAGGTATGCCCGTCCCTCGCACCTTCAAAATGCACGATTGGTGGTTCGCAATCACGGCGGCCTCATTCGGCACGATCACTTTTCTTGCGAGGCCGCTGGTTTGTTATCGCCAACACGCAAATAACGCCATCGGCGCTCAACTAAAGGCCCAGAATAAAAAGAAAATTGTTTCAAAAATTCGTCGATTAGTTGTGGCTCCGCGGACAGTTCTCCTTGGTCGTCTAGGACCTTTCCTGGAGCAGGCACAAACGGTCAATAGCAATGTTGCTGCGTTCTCCGAGCGCTTTAGTGGATCATTGGGCGAGCGCGAGCGGAAGATCATCCGTACTTTTCAACGCAAGCATTTTTTCTTTCACAGACTGAGAATATTAGTCGGAGCTGAACTCGGAGAAAGCAAGTTTGACGCTTTGATGATGTCCATTTTGGTGTGAATCTGCCTCTCGACACTGCTAACTGGCCGCCCCACAGCAACCAGCGCGCTCTTCCAAGTTAATTTCTGACGATCGCTTCAGCTTCGTTTCGACCCGGATAGGTATCCTTGAGCGTACTTCGAATGATTTCCTGTCCCCTTTTGTCTTCGCCTAGCGCAACTAAGACGGCTCCATAATGAAAACGCAATTGCGGGTTCGACGACTGATCGGCGTTGGCCAGGTTCAATAATTCTTTTGCTTTTTCAAAATTTCCCAAACGGTAGTCCGACCAGGCAAGTGAATCCAGAATCGCCTGATTTTTAAAGAGCGCATTCTTCTGCAAGAGTTCGGCCGCCTGTCGTAACGAGTTCTTGTCCAATGGTTTTTGGTCCGCCAATAGGTTAGTAAGTTCGTTGGCGGCAATGGCGGATCCAGGGTTGATGCGCAATAGTTCGCGATAAGTCGCGATCGCATCCTCAATCTGTCCGTTAGAGCTCTGTAGTCCTGCGCGCGCCAGAAGGAGTGGCTCCTTCGGTGCCCCGGCGGTCATCCCGCGATCGAGAGCGGCGAAAGCTTTGTCCTTATCTTTTTTACCCGCAAGGGCGGCTGCCTGTAGATATGGGGCCGGTATTGCGGGCGCGAGTTTAATCGCGCTTTCGATTAGCGCTTGGGCCTCGTTTGACTGACCGCTCGCATCATAGAGCGTTGCAAGGATCAAGTCGTAGGGCCCACGATCAGCTGGCGGTACCTTTACAGTGAGGCGCCCAAGAACGTCTTGGGCTTGGGAACTTTGTCCCCCAGCGATTGACGTCCGTGCGAATGCGAAAGCGGCCGACATATCCATCGGACCATCATCTTTCCAAGCGATGAGCCGCCGATAGAGATTAGCGGCCTCCAAGAATTGGCCTTGCGCCTCCTTGATCTCTGCTTCCGCAAGGGTGGCAGCTGGCTCCGATCCAACAACCCGATGAAGTCCCGCGAGCGCCACCTCGGCAGCCGTCCAATCCTTGCTCCTAATTGCAAGTCGGATCTGAATTACGCGTCCCTCGATCGATTCCGGGTTACGTTCCAGAAAATCGTCGACGGTACGACGGGCGCCCAAGACGTCGCCCGTGCTGATCTGAACGTCTGCAATCCGGCGGAGAGCTCCGAGGTCGGATGGACTCAAGCTGAGGACACGCCGGAGTGCGGAGATAGCTTCAGTACGTCGGTCGTTCTGCAGGTATGCCTCAGCAAGGGAAGCAAACACCGCGGCATTGCTGGGTTGCCGGGCGGCGATAGCGAGAAAATCTTGAATGGCGCCGTTCGGATTCTTATCTCTTAGCAACAGTTGGCCGCGCACCGTAAGCACTTCGTCGTCGGTTGGATTTGCCTTGACCATAGCTTCCAAAATGGGCCGGGCAGCCGCAATATCGTTATGTGCAATCAGAAGCCGCACGAGCGCCAATTGCGCAGCTGCATGGGGGACGCCTGGTTTCGTCCGATCAATCGCCACGTGTAGGACCTTTGCCGCGGCGTCGAACCCGCTGTCTCGTGCGTAAACTTCTGCCAGCGCGATATCGTAAACAGTCATTTCCGGTGCTGCAGTGATCGCAAAAAGTAGTTCATCGACGACGGTTTTCCTGTCTCGATGCCGGGCAAGAAATGAAATTAGTTTCATATGCATGTCGATGTTACCCGGCGTCGCCTCAACGCCAGTCCGGAGTATTTGCTCTCCCGCTGCAACTCCCGCGGTCTTCGCGAGAAGTTCGGCAAGTGCTAAGCGGTAGTCCGGCGCTGTGGGGTTAGCTGAAATAAGGGCCTCGTAAATCTCGATCGCTTTTTCCGGTGCGCCCTGCTGCGAGAATGCTTCGGCCTTCAGTTGTAAAAGGGCCTTGTCTGACGGGTCCGTGGACAGCCCGGCCTCGATGACGATCAAAGCGTAAGCGGGATCTTTTCTGCGAAGAGCCTCTTCAGCAAGGACCGCGTTCGCAATTACATCCCCTTTGTTCTCCGCCAAGATGGCCTCCGCGTCGGCGCGCGCCTTTCGATTATTGCCCAATCGTTCCTCCAAAAGAGACCGATAGGACTTCATGGCTTTATCGTTCGGCCGATTAGAAAGACATCTGGCGATCCATTCGTCTGCTTGCTGGTAGGCATGGAGCCGAAGCAACAAGGCAGCGGCGGCATGTCGAGCTTCATTGGAGCCTGGTCCGGTCGCATCGGCAACGACATACTCGCTAACGGCCGTTTGAAAATCTCCCAAACTCTCGGCGATGCGACCCGCAAGAAAATGCGCATTACTCGATTTTGGATCGACCTTGAGTAAACCTCCAATCTCGTTCCGCGCCGATTGGAATTGACCCTCTTGATATAGTTTTTGGGCGGCCGTTAGAGAGAAGGAGGGTTGCTTGGCCGTTTCAGCCTTCTTTTCGCATGCCGTTAAGCCGACAAGATTGGCGCAAATAATAACTGTGAGATAGAATTTCACGATTTTTTCCGTTTTCAAAGAAGGCCACATGCTAAAGTGAAGTTCTCGAGACCTTGGAGATTAATCACCGTAAGCATTTTAGAGGCAAACCCGCATAAGAAAAGCGAACGGTTATTAGGACGAGGCACACCGACCCGACCGCATGGCCACGCAGTAGAGTTCATTGTTTTAGTGTGTTTGCCGGGAAAATTTCATGAAAGCAGTTCACCTTCGAAGCAATTGGCAAAATCTAGGCGGATTATTCGCGCTTCTTATATGCGTTGGTGAGATTCCGGGTGTGTGGCGCTCACTAGACCCCCTCTTGGTCATCTGGAACCAACAGGAATATAGCCATGCCTGGTTTATCATGCCGCTGGCATCGCTCATATTCATTCAGCGCTTCCGTTCTGTCCGCACAGGGGGCAGCAGAACGCCAGGGATTCTAGTAGCTATTTTATCCGTTGTTACCATGCTTTTCGCTTGGGCGACGGGCAGTTACCTTGCTTGTATCTACGGGGCTATCGTAGGGATTATCGGATTTGTATGGTCCTCTGTCGGAACACGAGCGATGAGGACCTTGGCCGCTCCCCTGGCGTATCTGTTTTTTATGGTCCCGTTACCGCTGGCCATTTACCTTACAATATCTGCCGATATGCAGCTCTTAGCATCAAAACTCGGGATCACTTTGATTTCGTTTTTTCAGGTGCCGGCCTCACTTGACGGAAACATCATAAATCTGGGGACTGCAAAACTGGAGGTCGCGGAAGCGTGTAACGGTCTTCGTTACCTGTTTCCCTTGCTGAGTTTTGCATGTCTGATTTCCATGCTGGTTGAAGACCAGTTCTGGAAAAAAGCTTTGATTGTGCTTTCCAGTGCTCCAATAGCCATCGTCTTGAACGCTTTCCGCATTGCGACGATTGCTGTCCTGCTCGATCGCTTTAACATCGATACTGTGACCGGCCCGGCGCATGCCTTCGAAGGCTTCACGATTTTCTTCCTCTGCATTGTCTTGTTGTTTCTAGAGGTTTGGTTTTTACTAGGAGTCGGCGGCCGTCGCGGGCGCTTTTTGATTTTTGATTTAGTGACTTTCGATCGCACTACCGTCGAGCGATTGATGTCGTGGCCTATTTCAAGTGCGTCGCTAGCGGCAGGTGCTATCCTACTGATTGGTACAACCGTCGTCGCGACTTTCCCTGGACGGACCGAAGCTGTTCCCCAACGCCTGCCACTGGCGCTGTTCCCTATGGAATTCAAGGGCTGGCGCGGAATCCCCCAACCTCTTGATAACGGGTCTCTCAACGTTCTGGGGCTGACTGATTATTTGCTTGCAGATTATACCAACCCGTCGGGCCGCGAGGTCCCCTTAAATTTCTACATCGCCTACTATGCATCGCAACGGTCTGGGGTACATGCGCACAGTCCGCAGCTTTGCATTCCAGGCGGGGGATGGAACATCTTAGGCCAGTCAATTCTCACCTTCGATTCCACCAACGGCGGAGCAATAACCGCAAATCGCGTGGTTATTGAGAAGCAAGGCGTCAAGCAAATTGTCTACTATTGGTTCGAGGAGCGAGGCCGTCACATCGCGGAAGAGGGCGCGCTCAAATATTACGCCCTAAGAGACGCTCTGGTAGATAACAGGACAGATGGAGCCCTCATACGTATTGTGGCTACCGTCTCTCGCGGGGATGAGGGCGCTGCAGATGCGGCGGCAGAAAAGCTGATCATCGATGTAAGTGGAATTTTACATACTTTCGTCCCCGGGCGTACCCAGGATGATTCCGAGTTTTCGTCCCCACGCGTAACAAAGTCCCCTGCGCGCAACTAAATGACCCAAAAAGAAAATCTCCAGCATGTAATCAATTGAAATCATTGATATTTATTTGTTAACAATTCCTTGACTCTCTCGCCGCATTGCGGGATATTTCTATAGGTGGTTTGGCCGCGAGAGTAGCTAACGAGATCAATGCCAACTTTTTGGAGCAGTCGCATGCGTAAGTTACTCAAATTGTTGGGTGCTGTGACGGTTTTGATCGGGTCTATTGGTCAGGCATCTGCCTTTTCATCAATCGTATACCCTGTGACTCTGACGGGTGGTCCAGAAACATTCGTTCTTTCCTACTCCAGCTCGGATGCGTTCAGTATCACTAACCTGTCGCTTGAACTGGGCAGTCCTGGCAGCGCTCCAAACCTATTTGCGACGAATGCTGGCCCTTTCCAGCCATTCACTTCTTCGACCGTAAGTGGGGCCAATACGATTATTTCCCCGCTGACGGGCTCGATAAGCGAGGTGTTTTCTGGAGCGGCTGGTAATTATACTTTTTCGTTCTCGACCAATGCTACGAATTTTCTCAGTCTTTCGGTTTCGCCGGTTCCTCTTCCAGCTTCCTTCTCATTGTTCACGTTGGCACTGCTTTCCCTCGGTATCTTTGGCTACTACAAGGCGCGTCCGAAGTTTAGGTCTGAATCGGCAGCTTGTGAGGCCTAACGCGGCTGTCTGATCTTATCAACTCGGCCGTTATACGTTGGGCCAACCGAAAACCGGTGTCTTGGGCGTCGCTCGTTCGAGGCCTTATGGTATATTCTGTGATGCACGGAAGGTAGCCGGACCAGACGGGCGCTCACCGTGGATAAACTAGACTAACGCACCAAGCCTAAGGTCCGCGCTCGGTAATGGATTCCGCCAAAATTCGAGTGTGTTAGTCCGCAGCGTCACCAAATCAATCCACCGCGAGATGCGGCGCCCCGCCGCTGTCGAGCCCATGATCGGCCATCTCAAGGACGGCCACCGGATGCGCCTCAACTATCTCAACCACATCAACGACGTGCTCGCCGCCGTCGGCTTAACTTCAGCCCAATCCTGCTGGATCGCCACCTCATTTCCCAATGTGTTGAGGATCGATTTCGCTGACCGGATTGACGGTAAGCGCCAAGCTGAGCCGTCCAGGCTTTGAAGTGCCAGGGCATAAGAGCATCGATCTGAGAGATCGGCCAGCCTGCGCGAACCGTTCGAGAGTTTGCGTGAGCCAGGCGTACGGATCGACGTCGTTCATCTTCGCGGTCTGCAGAAGCGTGGCGATGGTCGCCTAGTCCGGCCCCGCCGCCATGGCTGCCCGCAAAGAGCGCTTTTTTTCTTGTGATGGCTTGCGGCCGGATTGCCGGATTACCCGCTCGACGGTGTTGAAGTCGATCTCGATACGGCCGTCGGCTAGCTAGAAAGCGCTCGAGGGCGGCGCGTCTGGATGTGGCACAGCGGATTGCCTCGGCGAGTTTGGATTTGCCCGACCGGCGCGGCGTCTCCTTGTCCCACCGATCGAACAGCGCGGCGACGATCACGGCGGACTTTTCCTGGCGCGCTTTCACCCGCATCTCAGGATCCTGGCCGGGATGTCAGCCTCGATCTCCCATAGCCCGGCCATGGCGGTGACTCGTTGATGTGAAGCTCGCAGAACCGTCTCCTGACGTGGGCAAAGCACGCTGCCAGCGTCACGCCCTCATTGGCACCCGCTGACCTGGCGAGCCGATTGTAGGCGGCTTAGCCGTGGACCTGCAGGATGCCGGTAAAGCCGGCCAGATGTCACTCGACGCATTCGCCGCCCCAGCTGTCCTCAAAGCGATAGGCGACCATAGGTGGCCGATGCCGAAAAATGGCCGATCGTCGCGCGCATAGTCCCACAGCCAGGCCCTTTGCGACAAGCCGGGTCCAGGGGCGTGTGTTGGCAGGATCGTCTCCTCGGCGAAGACCCGTCGCGCTGCTTGATCTTCTCCAGCACATAGTCGGCCAGCGGCTGCAATTCGAAGATTCGAAGCCGACCTTGCCCATCCATTGTGCCATCAGCGATCGGTCGAGATCGACGCCATCACGCGCGTAGATCGCTTCCTGCCGGCAGACAGGCCCGTCGGCATATTGGCCACCGCGATTGTACGCGGGGCCGTTTGGCTGACCGGCGGCGCGTCGATGTTCGGGCTCGGCGGCGTAGGCGCGCTGAACGATTGGCAAATTGCCACGCTGTGGCTCGGCTTTGCCAGCGTCGCTCTCGCCGTCAGCGGGCGCTCTGGCTGTTCGCAAGCAGCGCGTCGCCGACCGGATCTCCATGCACATCGCATGAGCAGCCTGTTTTGGGACCTTGCAACCTCGACCCGGTTTCTCGGCGTCGCTGCCGCGCCCGGTCATCTGGTTGCACGAGACGTTTGCCGAGTTCACCGACGCCGGCATCCAGGATGCTGATCAAGCACATCAGATCATATAGGACCTACGCCCGGCAGCATTCTTCCGGGAAGTTCTACCGGCAGCTCTACCTCGATATCAACACGAACTTTAACAACCTGATCCCGCACCTTCGCATTAAGCGCAATCAAGGCCCGAACTCGATCCATGGCGGCGGCGTTCGCCGTCAGCCAACGCAGCCGGGCTTAGCTATTTGATGCCGCGTCACTCTCGATTTAGATCAGCGGCCGGCCGGGGAAGAAAAAGAAATTGTAGACGTAGTTATGGCCCCACTCGCCTTGATGCTTGGCGAGTTCGAACCGGTCGGCATCCAGCACCTCTCCCTGATAAATGAAGCGCCCGGCGTAGCCCCGCTCGGTGAAGAATTGAAACATGCGCTGGACGCCACCCTTGTTATATTTGTCCTCGCATTCGATCAGAAAGGTCGGCCGATCTCGGCCGATGGTGCTCACCGCGCCGTCCAACACCTTGAGCTCGTGACCTTCGACGTCGATCTTGACGAAATCGACGTCGGGAAATTCGAAGCTGTCAACGGTCGAGGTTGGAACCGAGAGTTTTTGCAGATCACCCGCATCCGGACGCTCTTCAAGCGAGGCGAGGCCGTGGGTGATCCGGCCATCGGTGGCAGCTGGAGCGCTCAGCGTGCCGCTGCCGACTCGATCGGATAGCGCCGTTTGATGTACCGTGACGTTCTTCGGGCAGGTGTGACGAAGGATCCGACTAGCAGTCGGGTGAGGTTCGAACGAATGCACCCTATTGGCGATACCGGCTAACGCTCGCGTATACACGCCGATATTTGCGCCGACGTCGATGGCCGTCCGGCAACTCGGCAGGACGCGAGGCAACATGGCGACTTCCGGCTCAACATATGAGCGCTTGTATTCGTGATATTTGACCCAGAGTCCGGGAAAAGCGTCGCGAAGCGTATCCTTGACGGCACGAAGCATGGGGCCTGCTCTCTTCGGGGGAGGGTATTTTATAGCACCCATACTTCCATGCCGCGCGCTTGGGTTCAATGGTACCCAGTTGAAGAAACGGCTTGACCGTTACAGCAGCGCGCTGACCATTCACGATCCTAGTAATGACGTCGGTAAGGTGGTCGAGATGATTGACGTCGTTGATATTGCTGGTCTTGATCAGCAACGCGATTGTTGCTCTCTGCTAGGCTCCGCCAGCGAGGCCGCGAACAACGCATTCTTTCGGGTCAATGCGATCGGGCGGATGGACCTTTCGACCATATTGTTGCCAAAATCGATGCTGCTGTCGTTGATGAAGAGCTGAGTCCTTCCCATCGTCAAAGCATAGCGGATCGCCAATTTGCTCTTCTGGTGATCAGCGCGAGCCTTGCCCGAAGCCACGGCTCCAGCGCATCGGCCAACGCTAGATACTGTCCTCGAGCCGCTTAGCGAACAGGCATAGGCTCGTGCATCCCCGAACACCAGCGGGTACGAACACGGGCCCAACCGATACCGCAGAAGCAGTACTTCCGCATCTCGTAATCGGCCCGCCGTCGGAACAATTGCTGCGGCGACAAACCTTGGCGCCGAGCGACTTCACAGACCGAATTGCCGCTCGACACAATCTCCCCGACGATCCGTACCTTCTCTTCATGAAACCAGTGCACCGGCTGCCCACACCAGAACCCTTGCGTGCCTTGTTGTTGATCCTGATCTAATTGGGGTGAACGTTGAAATCCCCCGGCCAGCTCGGCGATGGTTCGATCGCCTTTGACTGCGGCTAGCGCAACCCTCGCCTTAAGGGCCGGTGAGTGGTTCCGACTGTGGTGAAATCAGGTCTTCCTCCCGATCGCACATTGCACGCAGTTGGTTAAATGGCATAAGATCGACAGCGACCAACGCAGCTGTGCGAACTTTCAAGATGACGTCACCATCGGTACTCTCTTGAGCGGACAAGGCCAGGAGAATCTGGAATGACTACGATTTCCATCGCCATGGCGACGTATAATGGCGAAAAGTTTGTCCGCAAACAACTTGAGAGCCTAGCGGAGCAAATTCATTTGCCGTCCGAGCTTGTCGTGACGGACGATGGTTCTAATGACAAGACACTCGATGTAATTGCAGACTTTGCGCGAACAGCACCATTTCCCGTGCTCGTTCACGCTAACAGCACCAGACTTAATTATAGAGAGAATTTTATGAGGTGCGCGAGCCGTTGCTCGGGGGACCTCATTGCATTTTGCGACCAAGACGACATTTGGGATCGTGACAAACTCTCGACCCTTCTGGAATATTTTGACATGGCCAATGTGGATTTGGTTTTCCACGATTTTCGCCTCATCGATGCGAATGGAAACCCGATAGCCGACATGGCTCCTGACTTGTGCCCCGAGTCAGTCGATCCGTGGACCAATATTCGCGGTTTAACTATCGTTTTTAGACGCAAGCTATTGAAATATTCAGGACTTTGGGAATTGTCGATTGATCACCTCAATCCCGCCGAACGCATGGCACACGATCAATGGTATTTATTCCTCGCTCATTCCTTCAATTCGCTCCAGCACGTATCGCGGCCGCTTCTTAGCTATCGACAGCACGGCGCCAATCTTTATGGCGCTCCCAGCAGCTCTCTAACGATAGATGGCGGCATCAGAGGTAATCTTACGGTTGTAAAAGATACGCTGCTTGGACGACCTCAGTTAGCGCAAGCTAAAAGGAGCTTTTTACATCAACACTTGCTGGGCAGGGGGCTTGCGAGCAGAAGCAAATTGAAAGTGTTGGAAGAAATTAGTCAGCGCGAGAAACCATGCGATGATCCCAGTCTGGCAAAACACTTAAGCTTATACAGGATGTTCGAGCGTTCCTATCTTCCAAGGGCATCAATCTACAAGGATAATAAGCTTATCGCGCGACTTAGGCTTTTTCTGACTGCGCTGACGGGTGGATCTTATGGTTTGAGCACGCAGGGCACAAAAAACGCGCTCCTGGACTTCTATTACGGCGTCCTTTTGCAACCAAGCGAGAAACTCGGTGATGTAAACTTAAAGCTTTGAGGCGCGCTTCAGTAGGAACGATCCAAGACCTATCGGAAATGCCTTTAATCTCGGAAATGCCTTTAATCGTTAAATCCGTACCGTTCATGATATTCATTGCTATAAATGTCACCAGCGTTGCGTGAGTAATTGCGCATCGCCTCCAAATCTGCCTTGTTGAGAATCACACCTAACAGATTCTCATAAACCAGCGGCGCAGATGACAATGCGTGCTCCACGGCATCAAAGCTGGTCTGCCCCCATTCGATAACAAACAAATATGAATCAACAATTTGATTGGTGGAACGAACATCTACCACAGGGTTGAGAGGCGGCAGATCAATCAAAATATAATCATAGATTTCGCGGAGGGCCTCGATAAGCTTCTTCATTCCAGCGGAGGCCAAAATTTCATTTGTGTGGGATAAGCGAGTCTGCGCAACCATCGGTACAAAGGCTAGTGACGTCATCGGGTCAGTCCAAACGACGTCCTTCAGCAGCCGCTTTCCCGAAAGCACTTCAAGCAATCCAATTTCAGCCCCCGGAGCCAGTGAACGGCTCAATGATGGGTTCCGTAGATCACAATCCAGCAGGATTGCTTTCCCACCTGCATGCGATATCAGTCGCGCGAGGTTCGCAGCTACCGTTGATTTTCCCTCTGCGGGGTTGGTCGATGTAATTCCGATTGCTTTTGCCGAGACAGCTTTGCCTAGAGAAAACAAATCAATACTGACTTTAATGGCTCGAAATGCTTCGGCGAACCTAGAGAACGGGTTTGAGACCACGCTGGACAGCAATCCGGTTCGATTAATCTGCCTTGAACTGTCCCGTTCCAACTTTCCGTTTTGAACCGCTCCCGGTGCTGCTTCTGATTTGATCGCTGGGACAATCGCCAAACAGCTCGCCCTCAATTCAGTTTCAACCTGATCAGGCGTACGAAATCCACGTTCCGAAGCATCGATCAACAACGCGATACCGAAGGCCAGCACCAATCCACCCACCGAGGCCACCGCTATTACCAATTTGGAATTCGGCGTACTATTCGATCCCGGCACCTCGGCATGGGTAATTACACGCGCTTCCGTATATGGAAACGATTGCTGCTGAAGAGACTCCATGTAGCGTTGAACAAAATTATCGTGCATAGCCCGAAAAGTCTGGGCCTTGGCATCAAGATCCTTCAGGGAAATCTGCGCTTGATTGGTCATTTGATTTTGTGAAATCGAATCCGCCAGGCTCTTTTCAATGCTTTGTTCGCGGGCAACCGCGATTTGCAGATCACTCTTGTAGGTCTCTTGAATACGTTTCAGCTCATCAAAAATCGACTTCCGAATCTGATACATTTGGTTGCGCAAGCCGATAACCACCAAATGGTCACGACCAAGTCGCGTCTCAAAAGTCGATTGCTTATTTGCGGTGTCGAGATATTCGCTGCGGAGCTTATTGATGACTTCACTGTGAAGGACGTCGGCAACAGCGGGATCCGGCGAACGCAACACATTGTCTATATTTGAAACATCATTCTTGGTGATTTCGCTAATTCGATTGAGGCGTGCATTAGCCTCAGCCGCGTTTGCACGAGCGAGAACGAGTTGGCTGTTTAGTTCAGCGAGCTGCTGCTCGCTCATCAGTCGACCACCGGTGTCGACGATATTATTTTGCTTCTTGAAATCCAGCACGGCTCGTTCGGCCGTCGATGCCTGCTGGCGCAACTCCTGGATTCTCTCTTGTAACCAGGTACTTGCCCTGCGTGTGGCTTGATACTTGGCTTCGAGCTGGTCGTTGATATAAGCATCCGCCGTCGCATTGGCGATTTGAGCAGCGCGCCCTGGACTGAGGGATAGAAATCCAACCTGGATAACGTAGGTCAGGCCTATTCTTCTCGCGACAAGGCCGCCGCGAAAATAGCCGTACGCCCGCTGCTGAAGCGCCAACTCTGAAACAGGAGCAGCCGGTGAAAAAAGGCCAAGCAGGCGTCCAAGTATCCCAGGCTTGGAGGTGACAAATTCGGGATCAGCGGTAAGGTGAAGATCCTTTATCACAGCCGCAGCGATGTTTTCGGACATCAACACCTGGATCTGGCTGTCGACCGCAGCCGAATCCATGGAATAGTCGCTGGTTATAGATTGCTGCTGAAAGAGCTGCGTTTTTTTGGTGTCGATGAGCAACTCCGCCTGCGCCAGGAACTTTGGCGGCGAAGTGTACAGATAGATGACGCCGCAAATCACGCTCACAGAAAAAATCAAAACAAGAATCCCAAGCCTTCTCCGCGTAAGGCTGAGAATTGCATCCAGCAGCTTCGCGGTCGACACCATTTCGATCGGCGAAGAACGGTATTCGGAAGTAGGCTTGAGATGAGGGACTTGGAGCATTGGCGCTATGGCTACGACTGATTCGGATGCGACAAGTTCAGATGCTCGCTTCGGTAGAACACGGCCCGCCGCGCTGATCGACTTCGGTGGCTGGCACGGGTCCTCTTGCCAGCCCTACCTTCCGCCCCCCTTCTGGTCGGCTTACCGCAATGACCATGTCGTCTCATAATGTCAAAAACCCAGGTTGTAGGTTAGTCCGTCGTCTCGGCAGGCTCGTCCTCAACTTCAGCTGATGGACCCGAATGAAAGGAAGCCTGCGCCAATTGCCCCGAGAAAGCTCGCAGACACTGCCATACAACAGAATTCCACTCGTGCGCTTCGATATCCGCGTCCGGGAAGCCTTCCCAAGCAACATTTCCAAACATAGCACAGAATCGGTTCCGAGAGAACCCTGAACGCACCGAATACCCTTACCCGATTGGCCTGCAGGACCCTGCTTCCAGCGCGTTCGGATGGTACCATCGGCGCGCCCGTGTATAGTCGTGGTCCTCTCATTCGCCCGCCGGGCTGGAAGTCGACCTTGCCATGGGAAGCAAATCAGCTCGCCTCAAAATTGCTCTTTCACGTCGTAGCGAAATTGCTGCATAGCCAATACGCCGATCATTTGCTCCTTACGCGAACGTGGCGGAACTTCGACGCCTGAACACGTATCAGATCCATGATAGCAGACGCGCACCTTGATGAAGTCGGCGCAGCGATTCTCTAAAGTGACAATATGCGTGAATATCTTTGGATTTGAAGTGAGGGGCTGAGCAACTCCGGTTGCTTCCAGACAGGCCCTACCACTAGCATCGTGATGCTTTCGGTCACCAAGATCGGCTGTTGTGAGTCCTTGCGCGAACAAATTGCCAGCAAACGATAACCAAAGCACGACCGCTAACGAGCAATTCGACCTGAACATTCGCTCTATTTTGTGGGACAAGTCAGCTCTCTGCTACGTAGTTTCTGAGTTGCTTCAAATCATAAGTAGGTGGCAGAATTATGCACGCGGATGGCCAATAAAGGAACGAGATCCGCTCTTTGAGCTTCTCGATCAGCAAGGTCCCCGCCTGGCCTCGGCCTCCGCGGCCGACCGGGCCGCTCGCTCGGCGCGCAGCATCGCCTGCAGGGTAGTCACCTCGCCGGGAAGAGAATCATCAGCGCCCACCGCCGACCAGAGAATCACAACACGCGGTCTCTGTCCGAACCGCTGATCGGGCCACCGATTCAAATCCCAGCGATCAGCCGGCCGCCTGCGGTCGCCAGGTCTGTTGCGGCATCCGCCAGTCGATGCCCTCCAGCGAGGGGATTGAGGAATGTCCCTAATAGTGAATCTGACGAATCATTTCCGGAGGTGGTCGAAGTTCGAGACCCCCACCATCCTCTGTACAGCC
>NZ_JARXWB010000056.1 GCF_029892425.1 Bradyrhizobium sp. BR13661
CTGAAGCCGAGGAGCGCTACTACGCCATGATGGCTGAAACCGCCGTGGCGGCGTGACTCAAACAAAACAGCCTCCGGCAATCCCGGGGCGGTTCACGCAGCAGCATTGAACGAGTTCAGCACTAACGCGGATCATAGCGGCGCATATGGCTTACCGCAAGCACGAGTGGATCAGATAACCCAAGCATACACCGACTACAGTAATGGCGTGTTTGCGCCAAATAATTCAACGTCGCTTTCGACAATGAATAAGATCGATTTTGCTGATGCCGACAATATCGGATCAGTCGCTATGGCTTTTATTAAAGCTGGAACTACAGCCTCTATATCAGCATTAGGAGCCGCCTTCAGTGATGCCGACCAGCTACTCAAAGAGTTTGAGACTACTACACTGGGTAGCTCTCCCTCCTCTGTGCGAACTGCTGCTGTCGCTGTGGGTACTGTAGTTGATCAATTTATGATTCATGACGGCTATTACATCCCGCAAGCGGCGGATGCGAACGGGAGCGGCGGCGTCTCGAACAACATTGCCGGATCTATCGTTACAAAGTATGGGCTCAGTGGGGGTTTTGATGTGGCAACTTTGGAACGGATCAACGTGCCGTTTGCTGACGCAAGCTTCGCGGTTGGCGGCCTTGTACACGTCCCTTTTGCTAATCCAATTACCGTAACATCCGGCACCGATGTTCATTTGCCCCCTCTCTTTGGCGAGACCTATGTGTATGATCCGTCCAGTAGCAAGGTATTCGTAGTCGGATCGAGCATCGACGGCCACGATAGTGGCGCTCTGATAATCGACACACCGGTGTTTGGTGGTTTTGCAACATTTGCCAAAGGAACCTATTCCGGCTTCACGCTGCAAGCCAACGGTAACGTCGCGATCGACCTGACGACTTCAGCCGGTGACGCGCTTGGCACGCTGTCCTTCAATCCATCGTCCGACGCGGGCACCTTAACTTTACCTGGCCTTCCCGCCGATTTTGCGACAACGGGAATGTCGATTCCAATCTCTGTAAGCTCAGCAGCACATTTAGTTGCTTCTACGGGCTCCGCTGAGCAAGCCTTGCTTGGTGATTTGTCTGCGCTCGGCGATCCCTTGACGGCAGCGCAGCTGGATCAGCAGGAATTCAACTATCTCAATCCGGTCGGAACTCCTTCGACACTCAGTGGAACAGTCACAAATCCCAATAACACCTACGCTACGCTTACCTTTACGGTTGTTGGAGGCAGCGCTGGTGGGCTGACCATAACCGGACAGAACACTGTGGTAGTTAGCAATGGTTCTTCGAACCTCACTCTGCCCGTGACAAACAACATTCTTAATACCGACGGTCAGGCCGGCGGTCCGGTTGATCTAAGCCGAGATACGATCAGCAATATTCAAACACTCGCATGCAATGACGCCGTCGGCACTATCATCCTTACGCAGAGCGAATTGGGCAGCTTCAATGCGATTACTGTTGGCGCAGGCATGCAGGGTGGTACGTTCGTCGCCGCGACGGGCGGAACATACAGCCTCAATATTGCCAGCATCAACTCGACCGCAAGCTTCAACCTTACGGCCGCCGACTGGTCTGGTACGACACTCATTGGAAATAATGGGGGAAATGAGCAGCTAACGGCTAGCCAGTTCGGCAACGACACGCTGACTGCGGGGAACGGTGCGGGTGATTGGCTTGTCGCGGGCGAAGGCGTCGATACACTTACTGGCGGTACAGGTGGAGATACATTTTATGCCGTGAATGGGCTTGCGGCTGGATCTGTATTGCAGGGCAATGGCAGCAATAATACGCTGTACGCTTGGGGTGACATTAGCAGCGCTACAGTCTCAGGCATTCAACGTCTGTATGCCGGAGAGCAAGGCTTTTTCAATGATGGTACTCTGGGGCTTACTTTAACCGCAGCTCAATTCAACGCATTCAGTTTTGTGCTAGCTCAAAATTTGCCAACATATGCAGCTTCAGCCGGAACATATTCGCTGAATAATGTCACCAACTCAATCAATTTGGTGGCGACGTCGACTGGCGGAACGACTCTGGATGGCAGTGGAAGCGCCTATGGGTATGAAACTCTGACAGCTAGCGCAACAGGCAATGATACGTTGAAGGCCAGTAATTTCAACAATGATACACTGATCGCAGGCGGCGGTGTTGATACCTTAATTGGCGGAACTGGCAATAACCAAATATTTGTAGCCAACAACGGACTGGCCGCAGGTTCGGTCATCAATGCAACCAATCATCCTGCGGGTTACTTTGAAACGCTACAAGCAGCAGGAGATATCAGTGGCGCTTCTATTTCCGGAATTACCAATCTCAATCTTACGGGTGATATTACACTGACAGCAAGTCAGTTAAGCAGCTTCACAAATGGACTCTTTGAAGCTGGAGTAAATGCTACCCCGAGCACCATCTTTGCCGCGACAGGCGGCGTCTATAATGTGCTGTTTTCCTACAGCCGGGTAAATCCGTTCAATATGGTCGCTCTATCCTCAGCTGGGACGACGCTTGAAGAAGGCGCTGTCAGCAACATAACATTGACGGCAAGCAGCTCAGGCAACGATACCTTAATTTCCTACGGCTCGTCCAACATCACTCTGGACGCCGAGTTTTCTACTGGCAATGACAACCTTTACGCGGCTGAGAGCATTTCGGGGACTTCTTCCGGTGGTAATGGCGACAGCTCGGTGACCATGCTTGTTGGCCAGGGTAATGACAACCTCTACGGTGGTGGCGGGAATACCATCTATGACTTTGGAACTAGCTTTGGGCAGGATGTTATAAATCATGCTTACGGATTAGGCGCCTCTGGCTCGTACGGAGCCATTAATTTCGCTTCGGGCATCACGCTCGAGAATTTGTGGTTTACGCAGAGCGGCAACAACCTGATCATCAGGCTGCTTGGCACAAACGATACGATTACTGTCCAGAATTGGTTCGGCAGCGTGGTGGCGGAGGTCCAAACCATTAATGCGGGAGGACTGACACTGCTTAATACGAGCGTAAGCGCACTCGTCAGCGCCATGGCAACGTATCAAGCAGCGCATTCAAGCTTTAACCCTGCAACGGCGACAAGTATGCCGACCAGCACGACGTTGCAGACTGCGCTTACCTCGGCATGGAGCGCTGCTTCCGTTGCTGGAGCGATGGCTAATCAGTCTACGCTCGATTCGATTGTTGGTGGCTATAAAGTCGTAGACACTGGGACCAACGTTGCAGCAAATCTGGCCTTCCTAGCCTCCGATGTCAGCCATATCGCTTCGATCATCTTGACAGACATCCTCGCGCCAACGCTGTCATTAACCGGATCGCAAGTGACTTCTGACGTATCCGTTTTGAATAAACTTATCAGCGGTTACAATTTGTCGCTGTCTGGCGGCGGCACTTTCACAATGGGTAGCTTCACAAACAACATCGACACTGTAACTCTGCAAGCGGCGCCGTCGGGTCAGACCCAACCAGCTTTTAATGTTACATCAACCGTTGGCGACTTGACGATCGTAGACTCGGGGAGTGGCGATAGTGTCACCATCACCGGTAGCTCCCCCGACACCGTGAATATGAATGGAAGCAACGACACACTCACGGATTCGTCGACCGCAACAAATACGATCAACGTCAACGCCACGGGTGCCCTCATCTACGGCGATAACGACACTATCAACGCAGCGGCCAATGTCATAATTAGCGATGGCTATGGCGGCAATATCGTCAATCTTAACAATGCCGGCGGCACGACCTTTTATGACGGTGGCAGTTCCGGCGAAACCATCAATATCTCTGGTAACGGTAGCAACGATGATTATGTCTCCGCGTCGAGCTCCACGATCACGTTCCAAAACAATGCGCGTGCGGATACCTATGGAAGCCATAATACAATCTCCGCTGGCTCCGGCGACATCGTCGGATCCTACAACGGCACCAACAATGCGGTGACCATCGGCAGCAACAGTAGCGCTTGGCTCGGCAGTGGCAGCAGCAATACCATCAATGTCAATGGCAGTAGCGGCGGTAGCAACGTCTATGACTCGGACACTTCGGGCGATACCGTCAATGTCTCCGGCAACGGCACCAGCGGCACGTCGGACGGCATCCATATCGCGAGCGGTACGGTGGGGATCGCCAGCAACGCCAATGCCTATATCGTTGGTAACAGCAACACCATCACCGCGGGTTCGAACGATACCGTTGGTATCTATGGCACCACCAACACGTTGACCATTGGCACGGCTGGCACCGTCAATATGGGCACGAGTGGCGGTAACACCATTAATATCACTGGTGCGGGTAACAGCGCCGTTTACGACTCGTCGAGCACCGGCGACGCCGTGAATGTCTCCAACACCAGCAATGGCGCCAACGACGATTATATTAACCTCTCGAATGGCAGCGTGGTTTATCAGAGCGGCGCCCGCGCCGATATTTTCGGCAACAGCAACACGGTGACCGCGAGCCTCAATGATACGGTTGGCGTCGACGGAACCGGCAACGCGGCGACGATCGGTAACGGTAGCAATATCTGGCTCTGGTACGGCACGAACGCCCACGACACCGTCAATGTGACAGCCAGCAACGGCGGCGACAACGTCTATGATTCCGACACCAGTGATACCGTGAATGTCTCCGGCAACGGCACAAGCGGCACATCGGACGGCATTCATATCGCGAGCGGTACGGTGGCGATCTCCAGCAGCGCCAATGCCTATATCGTTGGTAATAGCAATACCATTACCGCGGGTTCGAACGATACCGTTGGTATCTACGGCAGTGCCAACACGCTGACCATTGGTGCTGCTGGTACCGTCAATATGGGTACCAGCGGTGGCAACACCATTAATGTGACCGGCGCCGGTAACAGTAACGTTTACGACTCGTCGAGCACCGGTGATACCGTCAATATCTCTGGCAACGGCCAATGGGGAACCGACAACTATATCAGCCTGTCCAGCGGTACGGCGGTTCTGCAATCTAATGCCCGCGTTGATATTTATGGCAGCAATGACACCATCACCGCCGGAGCGACGGATGCGTTCGGCGTACATGGCAGCAACGACACGGTGACGATGGGGGCCAACACCGATCTTTGGCTTGACCCCAGCACCAGCGATACCAACGACGTGCTGAATGGCGGTGGCAGCGATCAATATAACTTCGCTTCGACCTTTGGCAATTATACGATCAACAATGGCGGCGGTACGACCGCGAACGGCAGCATCAGCTTCGGTTCCAGCGTTACGGATGAAAATCTCTGGTTCAAGAAGAGCGGCAATAACTTATTGATCGACCTTCTCGGCACGACCGACCAGATCACTGTCAATGGCTGGTTCACGAGCGGAGCCGCGGGCAACCAAGTCGCGGATATCTATGCCGGCAGCCTGACGCTCGATACGCAGGTGGCGCAGTTGGTGTCGGCCATGGCGAGCTATGCCTCCGCTCATAGCGGATTTAATCCCCAGACCGCCACGGCAATGCCCACGGATACGACGTTGCAGAGCGCGATTACGGCGGCTTGGCATACGTGAGTAAGTTGCGCTAGAAATGACCAACCGCCGGTGCTGTCCGGCGAAGCCTCGCGGCCTCATATTTTTTGCCGTGAGTGGCTTTGAGCCGTGCCCGGCAGTGCCTTCAGAATGAATTTATAGAAACACCCTCACCTTTCGTGGGGGTCGCTATTGCGTTTGTGAGAGCATTTCATGCGTCGCGCGGTTTTGTGTTTGCTGATGTTGGGCTGTGTCATGCCTTGCGGCGCAATGGCCGAAACCGAGACTCTCGAACAGGCATGGTCGGAAGCGTATCGTATCAATCCGTCTTTGCAATCCGAACGCGCCAAGCTGCGTTCGACCGATGAAGCGGTCGCACAAGCGCAAAGCCACTGGCGCCCGAGCATCGACGCCACCGCCAATATCGGCAAGACCTACCAATATCTTCCGGCGCAAAAACAGGTCGGGCTTGACCCGAATTTCTCCGACACGTCGCGTAGCTATGGTGTGCAGGTGTCGCAACCCTTGTTTCGCGGCTTTCGCACCGACTCCGAAACCGAGGCCGCCGAAAACCAGGTGCATTCGGGCCGTGCCAAGCTCGATGACGCCGAACAGCAATTGTTTGTCGATACAGCCACGGCCTATCTCGACCTGATCCGCGACCAGGCGGTTCTGGAAAGCAACCGCGAGAACGAACATGTGCTGGAGCAGAAACTCAAAGAAACCGGCGTCCGCGCCCATTATGGCGAGCTGACGCAAACCGATGTGCGGCAGGCGGAATCGCGTTTGGCGCGGGCGCATGTGGCGCGTTATCAGGCCGAAACCTCCCTCACCGCTGATCAGGCAAGTTACGCGCGCCTTGTCGGGCACATGCCGGAACAGCTGGCATCGGTTGATTTGCACCTGGCAGAGTCGAAAGAGCTGGACGACCTCCTGCATCTCGCCGAAACGCGGAATCCGAAAGTCATCGCTGCGCGTTATGACATCGACGAAGCCAAGGCCGAGGTTGATCTGAACAAAGGCAGCCTCCTCCCTGAAATCAACCTTGTCGGCAGCAGGACGCAGAACTGGGGGCAGAGCATTACGGTTCCCGGTCATCAGGATTCCAGCCAGATCCTGGTTCAGGCGACCATGCCGTTGTACCGTGCTGGCACCGATTACTCCAAGACGCGGCAGGCCGAGCAGACCGTCACCGCCCGGCGCATGGATCTCGAAGAAGCGCGGCACAAGGCGCGCGAGACTGCGCATAACGCCTTCCAGACTTTCCAGTCGGCGGAATCCGCCGTGGAAGCGGACAAGGACGAGGTCAAGGCTGCTGCAGAAGCGCTGGCAGGCGTGCGTGAGGAATCCAAGGTCGGCACGCGCACCACGCTCGATGTTTTGAATGCGGAGCAGGAGCTGCTCGACGCCAAAATTGACCTAGCCAAATCTCTCCATGACCGCAATCTGGCGATTGTACAGATCAAGGCCGCGATAGGCATCTTAACGGTCGCGGCGCTCCAGCTGTCCGTGCCCGCCTATGACCCCGAACAGCATTATCATGACGTGCGTAACCAGTGGATCGGCTTCAGCCGCGACGATGACCACTATCAGGTCCCGCCTGCCGATGAAGAGGCATCGCGGTAGCGCACATGACAGCGGCGGATATCATAGCACCCAACTCTCAATCGCCCGGCACCGGCCTGTCCTGCTTTATTCTGGTCTTACGCTTTCTAGGCATTGCCGCCGACCCTGAACAGTTGATGCACCGCTATGGGCGCGAGTTCGGCGTTGAAGAGATTTTACGCTGCGCCAAGGAGCTGAAGCTCAAAGCCCGTGCCATTGACAGCGATTGGGACCGGCTTGGCAAGACCGCTCTTCCCGCCATTGCCGTCCGGCGTGATGGCAGTTTCTTCATTGTCGGGAAGCTTGCTGCCACCACGGTTCTGATCCACGAACCCGTCACCGGCAAAATGCAGTCACTGAGCCGTGACGAATTCGAAAATCTCTGGAGCAACAAACTGATCCTGATGACGCGACGGGCAGGGCTTGGCGAGCTGGCACGCCGGTTCGACGTGACCTGGTTCCTGCAAGCGATGCATAAATACCGGCGTTTGTTGGCCGAAGTGCTAGTGGCCTCGTTCTTTTTACAGGTCTTCGCGCTGATCTCGCCGCTCTTTTTCCAGGTGGTGATCGACAAGGTGCTGGTGCATCGCGGTCTGACGACGCTTGATATTATCGTCTTCGGCCTCGTCGTGGTTGCGGTGTTTGAAAGCCTACTTACCGCGCTGCGCACCTACGTTTTCTCTCACACTACCAACCGTATCGATGTCGAGCTTGGTGCGAGGCTGTTCAAGCATCTTGCCGCTTTGCCAATAGGCTATTTCGAAAGCCGCCGCACGGGTGACAGCGTCGCCCGCGTGCGCGAGCTTGAAAATATCCGTAATTTCCTGACCAGCTCAGCGCTGACCCTCGTCATCGACTTGTTCTTTACCTTTGTCTTTCTTGGTGTCATGGCCTGTTATTCCATGACGCTGACCGGCATCGTTATCCTGTCTTTTCCGTTCTATATCGCCATCTCGGCGATTGTGACCCCGGTCTTTCGTCGCCGTCTGGACGAAAAGTTCAATCGTGGCGCCGAAAACCAATCATTTCTTGTCGAAAGCATCACCGGCATTGAGACCCTGAAAGCCCTCGCGGTCGAACCGCAGATGCAGCGCCGCTGGGAAGAGCAGCTAGCCGGTTATGTGCGTTCCGGATTCCGTGTCTCCAATATCGGCAACTGGGCGAGCCAGTCGATCCAGCTAGTCAGCAAACTAGTGACCGCAGCCGTCCTGTTCTTCGGTGCGAAGGCCGTCATCAATAATGATATGAGCATCGGCGAGCTGGTCGCCTTCAATATGCTGGCGGGGCGCGTGGCGCAGCCGGTCTTACGCCTCGCACAAATCTGGCAGGATTTTCATCAGGCGCGTATTTCGGTCGCGCGTTTGGGGGATATTCTCAATACCCATCCCGAACCAACCTTCACGCCCGGACGCACGGCTTTGCCAGGCATCAAGGGCAGCATCAGCTTCGAGCATGTCGGCTTCCGCTATCGCGTCGATGGTCCCGAAATCCTGCACGACATTAACGTCACCTTCGCCGCCGGGCAGGTCGTCGGTATCGTCGGGCCATCGGGATCGGGCAAATCCACTTTCGCCAAGCTGGTGCAGCGGCTTTATGTTCCGGAACATGGCCGTGTGCTGGTGGATGGAGTCGATCTTGCGGTCGTCGATGTCTCATGGCTCAGGCGGCAGGTCGGCGTGGTGCTGCAGGAGAATGTCCTTTTCAACCGCTCGATCCGCGACAATATCGCCCTCGCCGATCCCGGCATGCCGATCGAGCGCGTGATCGAAGCCGCGACGCTCGCAGGAGCCCATGAATTTATCCTCGAACTGCCGCAGGGTTACGACACGATTGTGGAGGAGCGCGGCTCCAACCTCTCCGGTGGCCAGCGCCAGCGCATCGCCATTGCGCGTGCGCTGGTGATGAACCCGCGCATTCTGATTTTTGACGAAGCCACTTCTGCCCTCGATTACGAAAGCGAACGCATCATCCAGCAGAATATGAGCCGGATCGTACAGGGCCGCACCGTCATCATCATCGCGCATCGTCTTTCCGCCGTACGCCATTGCCACCGCATCATCACCATCGAGAAAGGCCGCATCGTCGAAGACGGTGCGCATGATGAGCTGATCGAAGCCAAAGGCCGCTATGCCTCGCTTTGGGGCATTCAGGGAGGCGCGCATGCGGCTGGTTAAGTTCATCAAGCCCTATGTACTGCAGCTAATCGCCTATCTCAAAAAACACTATGAGATACAAAAACCGCGCGTGATCGCGGGGCTGCGCTTTTTATGGCAAGAAATCACCGAACTCCGCAAAGACCCGCAGAAACGGGCGGAGCTGCGCGACTGTATCCATGCCTTTGCGAAACTGGCCTACACCAATGCCCAAGACCTCAAGAAGTGGGAAGAGCTTAACAACCGCATCCTCGGCAAAATCCGCGAGCTGCCGCATTCCCATCTACTGACTGGCCAGACCGACGAGCATGAGTTTTTGCCTGCCGCGCTTGAAATCGTCGAAACACCGCCCTCACCCGCCAGCCGCCTGATTGCGGGAAGTATCATCGCATTCCTGCTGATCGCGCTGCTTTGGTCGATCTTCGGCTCGGTCGATATCATTGCGACGGCGACGGGCAAAATCGTGCCGACCGGGCGCACCAAGATCATCCAGCCTCTTGAATCCGGCGTTGTCCATGCCATCCATGTGCAGGACGGCCAGCATGTGAAGGAAGGTGATGTGCTGATCGAGATCGATACGACGGTCAGCGCGGCGGAGCGTGACCGGCTACAAAGCGACCATATGCAGGCGATGCTCGATGTGGCGAGGCTCAAAGCCGCTCTCAACCTCGACGGCGATCCGGTCGCAAGCTTTATGCCGCCTGAAGGCGCTACACCGACGCAGATCGACCTGCAAAAAAGCTACCTGACCAATCAGGTCGATGAAATCCGCGCCAAGCTTAGTGGCCTCGACCACCAGATCAAACAGCATGAAGGCGACCGCGATTCCGTCGCCGCCACGATCGCCAAGCTAAACCAGAGCATCCCCTATCTTGAAAAGCGGGCAGAAGCGCGCGAGGCGCTGGCCAAGAAGGGCTATGGCTCAAAACTGGAGTCACTTACGACGCAGCAGGACCTCGTCGAACACCAACAGGAATTAAAAGTCCAGCAGGGCAAGCTGGATGAGGCGGAAGGAGCCCTTGCCGCGCTCAAGGAACAGCGCCTGCAAGCCGAAGATGAATATAAGCACACTAATCTCAAAGACTTATCAGAAGCCGAGCAAAAGGAAGCCAGCCTTGGCGCCCAGCTAACTCAGGCGGCGCAGAAATATCGCCTCCAGACCCTGACAGCGCCGGTCGACGGCACGGTTCAGCAGCTCGCAGTCCATACCGAAGGCGGCGTCGTGACCCCGGCGCAAGTGCTGATGTCCGTTGTTCCTGCCGACAGCCATATGGAGGTCGAAGCCATGATATCCAACCGCGATATCGGCTTCGTTCGCGAAGGGCAGGAGGCCGAGATCAAAATCGACACCTTCAACTTCACCAAATACGGCCTCGTGCATGGCGTGGTGCAATCGGTCTCGCATGACTCGATCCAGCGCGAGAAACCTGCGGACAAATCAGAAAGCCAGCGCCACACTGGCGACGAAAGCGACACCAGCGAACCGACGGGGCAGGAGCTGGTCTATTCCGCCCGCATCGCCCTCGACCAGACCGAAATGGATATCGACGACCATATGGTACCTCTGGAGCCCGGCATGGCCGTCACCGCCGAAATCAAAACCGGCTCCCGCCACATCATCGAATACCTGCTCTCCCCGCTCCTGCGCCACAAGCAGATGGCGTTGAGGGAGCGGTAAAAAGGCCACAGGCCGTGTGATTGTGGGTTTACCGAATTTCCTTTTGGGAACGCGCCGATTGCGCTATTACCCCATGCAACGGGGCAGACGGTTTTGGGTGGTTAGTCTGTTAACGGATTTGCTTTAGTGCTTGCCTGGCGCGGGTTACCGCGCGTTTAGCTCCAAAGATCGAGCGAAAAGAGTCCGCCAGGACGCGGGATTTCAGGCATTTCTAGCACAGAATTTAGCACATCCGTTTTTTGACTCCGAATACGCCAATAATTTCAATTACTTGGCTATACGGCATAACACTTAAAATCCCTCGGCTCGTGAGAGCTGTGCCGGTTCGACCCCGGCTGCCCGCACCACCTGAGCTGAGGCCACATACTCCGCCCACAACATCACCCAGAAACACACCAGCGCCGCGGCGAGTTGGACGAAGCTGTCCCCGATCGATAGCCCCGCGAGCGCGACGAGTGCTGGAGCGGCAACGCCTGACATCAGCACGGCTGCAAGGGCCGCGGCCGGGAGATCGACGATGAGGATGGCGCTGTAGAGCGCCGGCTCGAAGAAGGCGTATTCCTTCAGGCGCGGCGCGCAGAGATAGAGCGCGACCATCGCGAGCGCCGTGATGCGCAGGGCCTCGCCTCGATGATCGATCAGCCAGCGATCCAGTCGTGCCGGGAACGTGCCGTCACGGCCCGCTTGTCGGTTCACCATGCGCAGCACCACCAGGGCAAGCGGCCCGAGCAGCAGCACGACGGCCAAGAGCGCATAGGCTATGAACACGACTGGCTTGCTGCGGCCGAGCCCGAGATGGTCCAGCGCGCCTTGCGCCAGCAGCAGCAGCGAAGGCGTGGTGTCGACCACATAGATCGAATGCTGGTCGGGGATTTGCCCCCGCATCGCCAGCAGCCAGCTCGAAAACAGATCGGGATAGAGCAGCATCGAGAGCAAGACCGGCAGCACCAGCCCTGCGGCCGCGGCTGCCATCAAGCCGATCTTTTGACGGCGCGGCAGCGGCAGAAGATAGAGCGCGGCCAGCACCGGGCTGTAGACGAGCTTGAAGGAGGCGACGAGGCCGAGCAGCACCGCGCCGAGGACACGCAAGCCGAAGCTTCGATCATCGTCCGCACCCGGCGCAGGGACGCGAAGCAGCAGCGCCAGCGCAGCCGCACTCAGCGTGCCGCTCAGAAGCGTAAAATTGCCCGAGGCCGACACCCATTCGAAGCCGACGAAGGCGCCGAGCGCCCAGAGTACCCTGAGCGCAATATCGCGCACGCCGCCGCGGTCGCGGCCCACACCCGGCAGCAGCAGGCCGCACAGCATGGCGAGCAGGAGAAAGACGCCGCGGTAATGATCGACCAGCCAGCCGCCCGCGCAGAGCGGACGGAACGCGTCGAGCGTCACCGGCAGATAGGGATAAGAGAGCTGCGTGCCCTTGAGGTTTTTCACGAAGTAAGGATCGAGCCCGCTGGCATGCGCATCGACCGCCGCGCAATTGACGCGCACGTCCCAGCCATATTTCACATCGAGCGCGAGATCGCTGAGGAGATTGCCAAGCACCAGCAGCGTCACCAGCGCGATCAGGCCGTCGAGCCAAAGGCTCCGCTTGCCGGCTGTGCCGGCGAGCGGTCCCGTCCAACGTGCTGTTCCGGTGATATCCGACACGTCTGGTCCTGCCCGAGCCTCGCGTTCCCTCGGCGCCCGACCGGCGCCCGGTCCGGCCACACTGGACACGATGCGTTGCGGATTCATCTCCCCGATCGGTTGCCCCCGCTCTTATGGTGAATCCCTGGTTTCCAGAGTTGCCTAGCGCGAGCCACGGGCGGCGAGCCAGGCATCGAGCGCCTCTCTCGTGTCCTGCGTCGCCGCCATGCGGGCGAACTGCTCGCCTTCGATGGCCAGGCCCTCCGCGATCGAAACGTTGAGGCCGCGCGTGGCTGACGTGATGATTCGCGCCACGGCGAGCGCGGAATGCCTGCTGATGCGATCGGCCAGTGTGAAGGCCGCGTCCAGCAGCTGCTCATGCGGCACGACGTGGTTGACCAACCCGATCTCGCAGGCCCGCAGAGGCGAAAAGGAATCGCCGGTGAGAAGATATTCGAGCGCGCGCTTGCGCCCCGCTAGACGCGGCAGGCGCTGCGTGCCGCCGAAGGTCGGCGTGATGCCGATCGCGATCTCGGGCTTCGCAAAGGTCGCCCGCTCGCTGGCGACAGCCAGATGCACGGCCTCCGTGATCTCGCAGCCGCCGCCGAAAGCGATGCCGTTGACAGCGGCGATAACAGGCTTTGGAAACGCCTCCATGCGCGCCGTCATCGCCTGCCCGCGCCGCACGAAGGCCTTGACTGCGGCATCGGGGCCATCTTTCACGCTCTCGGAGAATTCGGCGATGTCGGCGCCCGCCGAGAAGGCGCGATCGCCGGCGCCGGTCAGGACCACGGCGCGTATGCGCGCATCGTCCTCGATGAGATCGAACATCGCCATCAGCTGATCAATGAGCGCGTAGCTCAGCGCATTGAGCTTGCTTGGGCGGTTAAACGTCAATAGCGCGACAGCGCCGCGCATTTCCGAGAGTACGAAATCAGGCAAGTGCAGGCTCCTTCCAGATCGAAGAGGAAGAAGTCAGCCACAGCGGATTTGTTGTGTATACTCACTAGGCGGTATACATTGCCAAGATGGCAACCAAGGGTGACAGCACACGGGAGCAGATCGTCATTGCGGCGACGCGGCTGTTCTATGGCGAGGGCATCAGGGCGGTGAGCATGGACGCCGTCGCCGAGAAGGCCGGCGTCACCAAGAAGACGCTCTATTATCACTTCACCAGCAAGGACCAGCTCGTCGCCGAGACCATCGCGGCCAGGGACCAGCCGACGCTGGACCTCTATATGCGCTGGTTCGCCGAAACCGACGGCACCGTGGCGGACAAGATCCGCGGTCTCTTCACAAGGCTCGGCAAATCGGTCGACACGCCGAAATGGCGCGGCTGCGGCTTCCTGCGCACGATCGCCGAGCTCGCCAACACGCCGGCGCACCCGGCGGTCAAGGCCGGTGCGGCCCACAAGAAGCGTTTCGAAGCGTGGCTGGAAGCGGAATTGCGCGACCGTGACATCGCCGATGCGGCCGCGCTTGCACGCCGGATCGTGATCCTGCTCGACGGCGCCACGACGGTGATGCTGATCCATCGCGATCTCGCCTATGTCGAGACTGCAGGCCGAATGGCGCTCGATCTGGTCACGCAGGCCCGGCGCGCAGGCTGACTCCGCTAAAGCGCGATGAGATTGGGTTGAATCGTCATCGCGCTTTAGCTCTCTGTTTGAGCAGGATCTTTTCGGAAAACCGCTTCACACTTTTCCGGATCCTGCTCTAGCGCCATCTTCACCATTTGTTGTCCGTCTTGTTGTCCGTTTCGCTGCCCCGCCTACCACCCATCCCAAAACATGGGTTGTGCGACGCAACATCCGCGTTAGATATCGCCTCTGAAATCAGAGGTGAGCTGCTTGTCCGACGTCAATGCCGACGAATGGGTGTCCTCGGGGCACCGTCCAATGGGTTTCCCCGAATTCGTTGTGGTGATCGCGTCCATCATGGCGCTGAATCCGCTTGCGATGGACATGATGCTGCCGGCGCTGCCCAACATCGGGGCGGCGTTCGGCATTCCCAACGCCAACCATCTCCAGCTCGTGCTGTCGACCTTCCTGATCGGCTTCGGCGCCGGCCAGTTCGTCATGGGCCCGTTGTCCGACCGGTTCGGTCGCCGGCCGGTGCTGCTCGGCGGCATGGCTGTTTATGCGGTGGCGAGCGTGCTGGCAGTCGCCGCGCCCTCGTTCGAGACGCTACTGCTCGCCCGCGCGCTTCAGGGGCTCGGCACTTCTGCGACGCGCGTGATCGCGACTTCGATTGTCCGCGACTGTTACGCCGGCCGCCGCATGGCCAGCGTGATGTCGCTTGCCATGATGATCTTCATCGCGGTCCCAGTGATCGCGCCCTCGTTCGGGCAGGCGGTGCTGCTGGTCACGCATTGGCGCGGCATCTTCGTCGTGCTGATGCTCTACGGCATCGTCGCGCTGGCATGGAGCGTGTGGCGGCTGCCTGAGACACTGCCTGAAACCGAGCGCCGGTCGCTCGCGCCCGCCGACGTGCTCTCGGCCTTCCGCCAGACCGTCACCAACCGCCAGACCATCGGCTATGCGACGGCTGCAGGCGCCGTGATGGGCGCGCTGTTCGCTTTCGTGTTTTCAGCCCAGCAGGTGTTCACGAGCATCTATCATCTCGGTCATTATTTCCCGCTCGCCTTTGCCGCGATTGCGGCCGGCACCGCCGGCGCAGGCTTCCTCAATGCAAAGCTGGTCGGGCGGCTCGGCATGCGCGTGATCTCGCACGGCGCGCTGATGCTTTATGCCGCGGTATCAGGTGTGATGCTGCTGACCGAGATCCTCGGCGTGTTGCCGCTGCCCCTGTTCATGGTGCTGTCGGCGCTCATGATGTTCTCGTTCGGCATGATGGTGGCCAATTTCACGGCGCTGGCGATGGAGCCGCAGGGCCATATCGCCGGCACTGCGTCCTCGCTCTACGGCTCGATCACGACACTGATCGGCATCGTGGTTGGCACCGCGATCGGCCAGAGCTTTGACGGCACGCTGCTGCCGTTCTCGACAGGCTTCTTCCTGTCGACGATTGCAGCACTCGCGATCGTGCTCGTCGTGGAGAAGGGACGGCTGTTCAAGCCGCACAACCGCCCGATCGTGTGAGGGGCTTTACTGGTCCAGACTGCGCTTGCTGGCGCTGATATCCTGCGCCGCATGTTCGGGTGATGTGCCGCCCTGCGTGCGCGGCGGCACCATCAACACGACGACGTCGCGGCTCAGGCCGAGCCAGCCCAAGAGCGAGGCCTGCACGGTGAATTCCCGCCGGACGAAGGCGCCGGCACGCGAGGAGACAACCTCCATCCAGCGGCCGCAATCATCCTGGCCCTGAAAACAGAGCGCAGCCCAGCCGCTATCGAGCGTCGTCTTGCGCGGCATTCCCCAATCATACTGGTACTCGAACGGCCGCGCGTAATGCGGATGATCCGGGCTGTAGAAGGCCGTGGCGAAAGCAAGTGAATCGTCGCCGCTGACGGCTCCGAGCGGCTCACTTGTCAGCTCGCGCCATTGCCGCGTGAGCTCGCCCGCGGCCTGCTGGTAGAGATTCCGTCCCTCTTCGTAACCGTTGATATTGCGATAGACGGCGTGGATCGGTGCTGCGACCAGGACGGCGACAAGCGCAACGCCTGACACGATGACAGCGACATTGACGGTGTAGAATCGTTCGACCGGATAGCGGGCGCCGCAGACGATCAGCACGACGAACAGGAACAATCCCTGCAAGGCCCACAGCGAGGGCAGATCCGTGCCCAGTGCGAGCGACGTCAGGACAGGCAGAACGATCGTGCCGATGGCGACGTAGAACAGAAGCCGAATGCCCGAGCTCATCGCGGCGAAGTCGGCCGGAAACTGCTTGAGGCGCGTGCCGGCGATGAACACCCAGACAATTGCGGCGACGCTGATGGCGGCCACAAGGCCCAGCAGAAAGTCCTTCACCTCACGCAGCGAACTGATGGAATTGCCGTTGGCGTGAGCCAGCGCGTAGCCGAAGGTCGACGCGCCTGTTGTCGCGAGCCAATGGATGTGCGGCGACAGCACCGCAAGCCCGGTGACGGCCGAGATCCACGGCGAGGCTGATGTGAAATAGGCGCGGCGCGCCGGATGCGCCAACGCGGCGAATGCAAAGCTCGCGACCAGGAAGATCGAGTAATATTTTCCGACCATGGCGAGCGCCGAGGCGCATCCGGCCGCGACCGCCCAGACGGCACCGCGGGTTTCGAACGCGCGCAGGAAGCACCAGGTCGCAAGCGGCCAGGTCGCGAGCAGCACGGAATTGGCGTTGAAGCGCTGGGCGTGGAATTGATAGGCCGGTGTCAGCATCAACAGCAGCAGCACCAGGATGCGCTTGTGCCCGGTCACGAATTGCCGCGCGACGCAATCGACGAATACCAGCGCGAGCCCCGCATTCACCATCGCCATCAATTGCAGCGACCAGTCGCTGAGCGGGAACACCGAGGTCCAGCTTGCCGCAACCCAGCCCATCAGCGGCGGGTGCTTGTGATAACCGAAGGCGAAGTGCCGCCCCAAGGTCCAGGCCTCGAGGGTGTCAGGGTGCAGGCCGCTGCCGGCATAAGCAATGGCGAGATAGAGCGTCCAGACCGCAATGAAGCACGCGATGAGAAGCGGGACTGCCCAGCCCGCCTCCACGCCATCGAGCCAATGCAACAACGGACCTCGCCAGCGCGCCGGCGCGCGATCCGACCGTTCGGCCATCGCCTGGAATGCAAAATCGATCGGCAAGGGATTCAGATCAACAAGTTCAAAGCGACGGATGAGGAAAGTGATGCACGAAGACGAACCATCTATTTCAGATCAGAAACAAATAGCAATGATTGCAGACTGGAACAGTTAAAAGCGCCCCGCATTTCGACGCGGGCATGCAAAAAGACAACGGCGCCGCTGATGACAGCAGCGCCGCGTGTTATCGGGGGAAACGCACGGGACGCCACCGTCCCGAACTCGGCCCTGCTTACTCCGACTTGTCGATGTTCCAGAACACCGGGGTCGCCGGGCCGTCGATCACGCCGGAGATCGACTTCCGCCACGCGCTGGGCCCCTGAAATTGCCCCAGCGGGACGTAGAGCACCTGATCGTAAGCTTCCTTCTGGATTTCGGTCGCGATCTTCTTCTGATCGTCGAGGGAGCTCGCGCGAACGAAGGCGTCCTTGAGCTGCTCGATCTTGGCATCCTCCGCCCAGCCGAACCAGCCGCCCTTCTTGCCCTGCCCGCCGACGGCGATGTTGGAGATCGGGTTGGAGGCGTCGGCGCTGACCCAGTTGGTGATGAACATGTTCCAGCCGCCCTCCTTCGGGGGCTTCTGGCTGGCTCTGCGGCTGACCACCGTCTGCCAGTCGGTCGCCTGCAAATCGACCTTGAAACCGGCTTCGCGCAACTGCTGGGCCACCACGATCGGTTGAGCCTTCAACGTCAGCACGTCGCCGGGCGCCATCAGCACCACGGGCGTCCCGTCGTACCCGGATTCGGCGAGCGCCTTCTTCGCGGCCGCCATGTCGCCGCCTTTCGCGAGCGTCTCACCGCCGATGTCCGTCGCAAACGGCGTGTCGCAGATGAAGGCCGCAGCACAAATCTTGTAGTATTTGGGATTGCCGATCAGCGCATCGAGCACGTCCTTCTGGTTGACCGCCAGGAATGCCGCGCGCCGAACCTTGACGTTGTCGAACGGCGGATGGAGGAAGTTCATCCGCGCGCCGGTCTGGAATCCGAACTTGTTCAGGATATCGGTTTTGAGGTCCTTGTCGGCTTCAATGGTGGGCAACATTTCGATGGCAGGATTTTCCATGAAATCGATGTCGCCCGATTGCAGCGCGTTCAACGCCGTCTGCGCGTCCGGCATCGTAATCCATTCGACGCGGTCGACCTTCACCACCTTGCCGCCGGCGGTCCAGCTCGGCGGTTCCTTGCGCGGCACATAATCGGTGTTCTTGACATAGACCGACTTCACGCCCGGCTGGAATTCGTTCTGCACGAACTTGAAGGGGCCTGAGCCGATCTGCTCGGGGATCTGCTTGTCTGCCGGCGTCTCGGCCAGACGCTTCGGCATCATGAAAGCAACCCGCGAGGACGGCTTGCCGATCGAGTCCAGCACGAGCGCGTATGGCTCCTTCAGCTTCAGCGTGATCGTCTTGGGGTCGGTCGCCTCGATGCTCGCGGTGAACAGCATCATCTGCTGCCCCATGCTGTCGACCACGGCCCAGCGCTTCAGCGAGGCCACGCAATCGTCCGCAGTGACCGGCGTGCCGTCGTGCCACTTCAGGCCGTCGCGCAGCGTGAAGGTGTAGGTGAGCTTGTCGTCGGAGATCTTCCAATCCGCCATCTGCGGCTGGATCTTGAAGTTGGAATCCGTCGCAATCAGCGTGTCGTAGACCATGTAACCATGGTCACGCGCGATATAGGCGCTGGTGAAGATCGGATCGAGGATGCGCAGATCCGAATGCATCACCGCGGTGACAGTCTTGTCCGCGGCAAGAACCGGCGAGGCCAGTGCCGTGGATAACGCCAAGACTGAAAGCGCGAAGCCCGAAAGTGCAAGTTTGGAGGCGAACGACCGACGCCCCCGACGCATGAGATGGAACATTGAAGTTCTCCTGGCGAGCGGTTGGCTGACGAGCGACGCCGCTGATGACAGCGGCGCCGCGTAACGTTCAGAACGCAAGGCGCGAGATGCGCCTTGCCTCAGCTGGACTTGACCTCACTCCGACTTGTCGATGTTCCAGAACACGGGGGTCGCCGGACCGTCGAGCATGCCCGACAGCGACTTCCGCCACGCGCTCGGCGCCAGATACTGGCCAAGCGGGATGTAGATCACCTGGTCATAGGCTTCCTTCTGGATCTCGGTCGCGATCTTCTTCTGATCGTCGAGCGAGGCGGCGCGGACGAAATCGTCCTTGAGCTTCTCGATCTTGGCGTCTTCCGCCCAGCCGAACCAGCCGCCCTTCTTGCCCTGGCCGCCGATCGAGAGATTGGAGATCGGGTTGGACACGTCGGCGCTGACCCAGTTGGTGAAGAACATGTTCCAGCCGCCCTCTTTCGGGGGCTTCTGGCTGGCACGACGGCTCACCACCGTCTGCCAGTCGGTCGCCTGTGCGTCGACCTTGAAACCGGCTTCGCGAAGCAGCTGCACCGCGACCGTCGGCTGCGCCTTCAGCGTGACGACGTCACCGGGCACCATGACGACGACGGGCGTGCCGTCATAGCCGGACTCGGCGAGCAGCTTCTTGGCTTCCGCCATGCCGTTGCCCTTGACCAGCGATTCGGAACCGACATCGGTCGCGAAGGGCGTGTCGCAGATGAAGAAGGCGCCGCAGATCTTGTAGTACTTCGGATTGCCGACGAGCGCGTCGAGCACGTCCTTCTGGTTCATCGCCAGAAGCGCGGCGCGGCGGATCTTCGGATTGTCGAAGGGCGGATAGAGGAAGTTCATGCGACCGAGCGTCTGGTAGCCGAACTTGTTGAGCGTCTCGACCTTGAGATCGGGATTGCCTTCAAGCACCGGCAGCAGATCCCACGGCGGCACTTCCATGAAGTCGATGTCGCCCGATTGCAGTGCGTTCACCGCGGTCTGCGAGTCCGGCATGGTGATCCATTCGACGCGGTCGACCTTCACGACCTTGCCGCCGGCGGTCCAGCTCGCCGGCTCCTTGCGCGGCACGTAGTCGGTGTTCTTCTCGTAGACCGCCTTCACGCCGGGCTGGAATTCGCCCTGCACGAACTTGAACGGACCGGAACCGATCTGCTCGGGGATCTGCTTGTCCGGCGGCGTCTCGGCGAGGCGCTTCGGCATCATGAAGGGCACGCGCGAGGACGGCTTGCCGATCGACTCCAGCACCAGGCTATAGGGCTCCTTCAGCTTCAGCGTGATCGTCTTGGCGTCGGTCGCCTCGATGCTCGCTACGAACTGCATCATCTGCTGGCCCATGCCGTCGACGGCGGCCCAGCGTTTCAGCGAGGCGACGCAGTCCTCGGCGGTGACGGGCGCGCCGTCATGCCATTTCAGGCCGTCGCGCAGCGTGAAGGTGTAGGTGAGCTTGTCGTCGGAGATCTTCCAGTCCGCCATCTGCGGTTGGATCTTGAAGTTCGCATCCGTCGTGATCAGCGTGTCATAGACCATGTAGCCATGGTCACGCGTGATGTAGGCGGTGGTGAAGATCGGATCGATGATGCGCAGATCCGAATGCATCACCGCCGTGATGGTCTTGCCGGCCGCAAATACCGGCGAGGCCATCGCCGTCGAAAGCGCGACGACCGACAGCGCAAGTGTGGAGGCGAGCGCGCGACGCCCCCGGCGCATGAGTTGGAACATAGAAAGTTTCTCCTGACGTGAAACTGTTCAAAGGCAGGTTATTGGTTGAGCATGAGGTTCGTTCCTTAGGCGAACTAACCTCGTGCAATGCCTTTATCTTTTCGAGACTTGCAGACAGTCTTGAGCGCGTCAATCCGCTTTCAGTGCAAGCCCTTGCAGCGAACGCGCGGGCTCCACAAAGATCGGATTGGCTCTACAACTCTCTCCGCCTGCCCTGCCCGGGCAATGCAATGCGCGTTCCACCTTTCGAAGATCGAGAGACATTGAGATGAATCCAACCAATCTCCCCTTTGATTCCGAGGCGATGCTCGAAGGCCTGCGCACCTGGGTGGAATGCGAGAGCCCGACCTGGGACGCGAGCGCGGTGAACCGCATGCTCGATATCGCGGCGCGGGATATGGCGATCATGGGTGCGACGATCGAACGCATCGCCGGTCGCCAGGGCTTTGGCGGCGTCATCCGTGCGCGCTTTCCGCATCCCAAGCAAGGCGAGCCGGGCATCCTGATCGCCGGCCACATGGATACCGTCCACCCGGTCGGCACCATCGAGAAGCTGAAATGGCGCCGCGAAGGCAACAGATGCTACGGCCCCGGCATCTATGACATGAAGGGCGGCAATTACCTCTCGCTGGAAGCGATCCGGCAGCTGGCGCGCGCCTCCTTCACCACGCCCCTGCCGATCACCATCCTGTTCACGCCGGACGAGGAAGTCGGCACGCCCTCGACGCGAGACATCATCGAGGCGGAGGCCGCGCGCAACAAATATGTGCTGGTGCCCGAACCCGGCCGTGCCGACAACGGCGTCACTACCGGACGTTACGCTATCGCCCGCTTCAACTTGGAAGCGACGGGACGGCCGAGCCACGCCGGCGCGACATTGTCGGCCGGACGCTCGGCAATCCGCGAGATGGCGCGGCAGATTCTGGCAATCGACGCCATGACGACGGAAGACTGCACCTTCTCCGTCGGCGTCGTGCATGGCGGACAATGGGTGAATTGCGTTGCCACGACCGCGACCGGTGAAGCGCTCTCCATGGCCAAGCGCCAGGCCGATCTCGACCGCGGCGTCGAACGCATGCTGGCCCTCTCAGGCACCACCAACGACGTCACCTTCAAGGTCACGCGCGGCGTGACGCGGCCGGTGTGGGAGCCGGATGCCGGCACCATGGCGCTGTATGAAAAGGCGCGCGGGATCGCCAAATCTCTCGGCGCGGAATTACCGCATGCGAGCTCCGGCGGCGGATCCGACGGCAACTTTACGGGCGCGATGGGCATTCCGACGCTCGACGGCCTGGGCGTGCGTGGTGGCAATGGACACACGCTGGAAGAGTATATCGAGGTCGAAAGCCTGGTCGAGCGCGGCCGCCTGATGGCGGGGCTGCTGGCGACGCTGGAGTGACGCACCGAGTGCGCGATGCCGTCAAAACAACTGGCCGCACTGCAATATCTGTGGCCTTGATGGCACGGGAATTGCTGAAATGTTAGGCTGATGGCAGAACGGGCCATGACCGCTACTGCCGATTTGACTCTCATCTGACGGATACAACTTGCTCGGATATCTCCTTCGCCGAATCCTCGCCGCGGTGCCCGTGATGGGTGTCGTCGCGCTGTTCGTATTCCTGCTGCTGCGGCTGACGCCGGGCGATCCCGCCGCGATCCTCGCCGGCGACAATGCGACGCCGGAGCGTTTGGAACGCATCCGCACCTCGCTCGGCCTCAACGAACCGCTGATCGTGCAGTTCATCACCTGGGTGAACAAGCTGCTGCATGGCGATCTCGGAACCTCGCTGATCTCCAATCTGCCGGTCATGAAGATGATCGGCCAGCGCGTCGAGCCGTCGATCTCGATCGCGCTGTCGACCATCATTCTCGCCGTCATCGTCGCCGTGCCCCTGGGCGTCATCGCGGCGTGGAAGCACGGCACCTGGATTGACCGCTTCGTGATGGGTCTCTCCGTGCTCGGCTTCTCGGTGCCGGTGTTCGTGGTCGGCTATGTCCTGATCGAGGTGTTCGCGATCGACTTGCGCTGGGTGCCGGTGCAGGGCTTCAAGAGCATCTCGGCCGGTTTCGGCCCGTTCTTCGAACGCATCATCCTGCCGACCTGTGCACTCTCCTTCATCTATATCGCGCTGATCGCGCGGATGACCCGCGCGGCGATGCTCGACGTGCTCGGCGAGGATTACGTGCGAACCGCGCGCGCCAAAGGCATCAACGAGGTCGCGGTGATGATGCGGCACGCGCTGCGCAATGCGGCCGTGCCCGTGATCACCGTGATCGGCACCGGCTTTGCGCTGCTGATCTCCGGCGTCGTCGTCACCGAGAGTGTGTTCAACATCCCCGGCATCGGCCGCCTCACGGTGGACGCCGTGCTGGCGCGCGACTATCCGGTGATCCAGGCGATGATCCTGCTCACCTCGCTGATCTACGTCGTCGTCAATCTCCTGATCGACGTCGCCTACACGCTGCTCGATCCCCGCATCCGGTACTAGGGCTAAGGAAAAGTATAACAATGGCGGTCGACAGCCTTCCCCAGTCCTCCATTCCGATCACGTCGCCGCTGCGACCCAAGCTCGGATTCCTCACCTCGACGCCGATCATCGCGGCGGCCACGATCTGCCTCACGCTGATCGTACTGGTCTCGATCGTGGCACCTTTGATCGCGCCGCATGATCCGGTCCAGCTCGCACCGTCGCTGCGGCTCAAGCCCGCATCGGCGCAGTTCCTGCTCGGCACCGACGCCTACGGCCGTGACCTGTTGTCGCGCGTCATCTATGGCGGCCGCATCTCGCTGCTGATCGGCATCGGCTGTGCGATCCTGTCGATCGTCATCGGACTTGCGATCGGCCTCGTCTCCGGCTTCTTCAAGCTGGTCGATTCCGTGCTGATGCGCGTCATGGACGGCCTGATGGCGATGCCGAGCATCCTGCTCGCGATCGCCGTGGTGTCCCTGTCCGGGGCCAGCATCTGGACCGTGATGGTCGCGATCACCATCCCCGAAATCCCGCGCGTGGCGCGCCTCGTGCGCTCGGTGGTGCTGTCGGCGCGCGAAGAACCCTATGTGGAAGCCGCGATCTCGGTCGGCTCGTCGCTGCCAAAGATCATGTGGCGGCATTTGATGCCGAACACGATCGCTCCGCTGATCGTCCAGGGCACCTATGTCTGCGCCTCCGCGATCCTGACCGAGGCCATCCTCTCCTTCCTCGGCGCCGGCATCTCGCCGGAAACGCCGACCTGGGGCAACATCATGGCCGAGGGCCGCCAGTATTTTCAGCTCAAGCCGACGCTGATCTTCTGGCCGGGCCTGCTGCTCTCGATGGCCATTCTCAGCATCAACCTGATCGGCGACGCCGCCCGCGACGCTCTCGATCCCCGCATGAAGCAGCGGGAGGGCAAGTGATGGCCGATCAAATGACCAACCCCGTCCTCGACATCAACAATCTCGTCGTCTCCGTCGGCAAGAAGCCGGGCGGGCCGAAGATCATCGACGGCATCTCGATCCAGGTCCGCGAAGGCGAGACGCTGTGCCTCGTCGGCGAAAGTGGTTCGGGCAAGTCGGTGACCTCGCTCACCACGATGGGCCTGCTGCCGAAGGGCACGCTGGTTCCGACCAGCGGCAGCGTGAAGCTGGTCGGCGAGGAGATCCTCACTGCGACCGATCGCCGCCTGCGCCAGCTGCGCGCGACCAGGATGGCGATGATTTTTCAGGAGCCGATGACCGCGCTCAATCCGGTCGTGCACGTTGGCCGCCAGATCGACGAGGTCCTGCGCGCGCACACCAACCTCGATGCCAAGGCCCGTAAGAAGCGCATCCTCGACATGATGGAGCAGGTCCGCCTGCCCCAGGTCGAGCGCATCTTCGCCTCTTACCCGCATCGCCTCTCCGGCGGTCAGCGCCAGCGCATCATGATCGCGATGGCGCTCGTCCTCGAACCGAAGCTGCTGATCGCAGACGAGCCGACCACCGCGCTCGACGTCACCACCCAAAAACAGATCCTGACCCTGATCCGCGACCTCCAGCGCGATCACGGCACCGCCGTGCTGTTCATCACCCATGACATGGGCGTGGTGGCCGAGATCGCCGACCGGGTCGCCGTGATGCGGCAGGGCCGCCTGGTGGAGACCGGTCCGCTCGATGCCGTGCTGCGCAATCCCACGATGGAGTACACCCGTAACCTGCTGGCTGCCGTGCCTAGCCTGGTGCCGCGCGCGCCTCGTGAGGAAAGCCGCGAGCCGGTCGTGCTGGAGGCCAACGAGCTCAGCAAGGTCTACAAGGAGCGCGCGTTCTTCGGCAAAGGCCGCGAGGTCGTCGCCGCCGACAAGGTGACGCTGACGCTGCGCAAGGGCCGCACCCTCGGCATCGTCGGCGAAAGCGGCTCGGGCAAGTCGACGGTGGCGCGCTGCATCGTCCGCCTGATCGACCCGACCTCCGGCGGCGTGCGTCTCGCCGGCCGCGAGATCTCGGACATCTCGCGCCGCCTGCTGCAGCCGCACCGGCAGAAGATCCAGATCGTGTTCCAGGATCCCTACCGCTCGCTCAACCCGCGCGTCACCGTCGGCGAGAGCATCGCGGAAGGCCCGATCAATTACGGCGTCTCGCATGCCAATGCGATGAAGCGGGCGCGCGAGCTGCTCGAGCTCGTCGGCCTGCCGAGCGACGCCGTGTCGCGCTATCCGCACCAGTTCTCCGGCGGCCAGCGCCAGCGCATCGCGATTGCGCGCGCGCTCGCGCTCGATCCTGACGTGCTGGTCGCGGATGAGGCCGTGTCCGCACTCGACGTCTCCGTGCAGGCACAGGTGCTTGAGCTGCTCGACGAGATCCAGAAGCGGCTCGGCATCGCCATCCTGTTCATCACCCACGATCTGCGCGTCGCAGCCCAGATCTGCGACGAAGTCGTGGTGATGCAGCACGGCCGCGTCGTCGAGCAGGGCCCGGCCGCGCAGGTGCTGACGCATCCGCAGGAGGCCTACACGCGGGCGTTGCTCGAAGCGGCGCCGGGCCGCGGCTGGGACTTCGCGAACTTCCGGCCGGTGTCGGAGGGTGTGGCGGCCACTGTGTAGCTCCATCTTCAGTGTCGTGGCGGCCCCCCGGCGCCCGGAGCCACAAAGCCGGCCCCCCCCCCCCCCCAGAGTTTGGGGGGTGGGGCCAACGCCCCCCCCCCCCCCACCCACACAAAAGAAATGC
>NZ_JARXWB010000057.1 GCF_029892425.1 Bradyrhizobium sp. BR13661
CGCCAGGAAGCTTCTAACCGTGCTCAACGCAATGATGCGCGACCGAAAACCTTATATGATCGCCCCATCGACATAACAGTTGCCGGATCTGCGCTTACGCTTGTCCGGGACGACAGTTGTGAGTGACGCTAGAGCAGCGTCACTTCTTCGCCGCCGCCGCGCGCTCCACGAACGTCTTGCCGCCCTTCATCTTGTGGCGGAGCGGCGCTTCGTTGATCTGGATGACGACGGCCTCGGCGTCGACGCCGAGATTCTTCACCAGTGCCTGCGTGATATCGCGCATCATGCCGGCCTTCTGCTCGTCGGTGCGGCCTTCGGCCATGCTGACGGTGATCTCAGGCATACTACTTCTCCCTCTCGCCTCGCCGTCATGGCCGGGCTTGTCCCGGCCATCCACGGACATCGCTATCAAACAAGACGTAGGTGCCCGGGACAAGCCCGGGCACGACGATCGAAACGAATGGCTAGCCCCAGCTCACGTCATGGCGCGCCAGCACCTCGCGCACCTTCGCGACGAGATCGGCTTCGCTGCACGAGAACTGCGCCGGCCGCGTCTCGCGCCATTCCTGGTTGGAGGCGATCGCCGCCGCGGCCTTGGCGCCCTCGATCAGATCCTTGATCTGCAGCTCACCGCGCGCCTTTTCATCCGAGCCCTGGATGATCACGCAGGGCGAGTTGCGACGGTCGGCGTATTTGAGCTGGTTGCCCATGTTCTTGGGGTTGCCGAGATAGAGCTCGGCGCGAATGCCGGCGGTGCGCAAGATTGCCACCATCTTCTGATAGTCGGCGACGCGGTCGCGATCGAACACGGTCACGACGACAGGCCCGATCTCGGGCTTGGTGTCGAGCTTGCCGAGCAGCGTCAGCGCCGCCTGCAGCCGCGAGACACCGATCGAGAAGCCGGTCGCCGGCACCGGCTCGCCACGGAAGCGCGAGACCAGGCCGTCGTAGCGACCACCGCCGCCAACCGAACCGAAGCGGACGGGGCGGCCCTTCTCGTCCTTGGTATCGAGCAGCAGTTCGACCTCGTAGACGGGGCCCGTGTAATATTCGAGGCCGCGCACGACGGAGGGGTCGATCTTGATGCGATCTGCGCCGTAGCCCGACGCGGTGACGAGCTTGGCAATCTCTTCCAGCTCGCTCACGCCGGCCTGACCGACTTCGGTCTTGGCGAGATAGGTCTCCGCCGCGGCAACGGCCTCTTTCCAATCGTCCCGCGGCTTGGTGATGGCGAGAACGACGTCAGCCTCCGCCGCGCTGAGGTTGGCGCCCTTGGTGAAATCGCCCTTGCCTTCTTCGCCACCGTCCCATCGTCCGGGACCGAGCAGCTTGCGCACTTCGTCGGCGGAGAATTTGTCGAGCTTGTCGATCGCGCGCAGCACGGTCAGGCGGCGCGCCGCGTTCTCCTCACCGGCGAGCCCAATCGCCTCGAGAACGCCGTCGAGCACCTTGCGGTTGTTGACCTTCACCACGTACTGGCCGCGCGCGATACCCAGCGCTTCCATCGTGTCGGCTGCCATCATGCAGATCTCGGCATCCGCCGCCGGCGTCGCCGAACCGACGGTGTCGGCATCGAACTGCATGAACTGGCGGAAGCGGCCGGGACCGGGCTTCTCGTTGCGGAAGACGTAGCCGACGCGGTAGCTGCGATAGGGCAGGACCAGACCGTCAGTGCCGTAGCGCTCGCCGACATAGCGGGCGAGCGGCGCAGTCAAATCGTAGCGCAGCGAAATCCACTGCTCGTCGTCGTCCTGGAACGAGAACACGCCCTCGTTCGGACGGTCCTGGTCGGGCAGGAACTTGCCGAGCGCGTCGGTGTATTCCATCGCCGGCGTCTCCACCGGCTCGAATCCGTAGAGCTCGTAGACGGCGCGGATCTTCTCGACCATCTCGCGCGTCGCCCGGATCGCGGCAGGGTCGCGATCCTCGAGCCCGCGCGGCAGCCGCGCCTTCAGTTTCTGGGTTTTCTTGGGTTTTTCGGCCATGCGGGCGTTTACCAGCCGACGCGCGATGCGGCAACTGCCGGCTGGCCCTACGGCTGCTCCATCCGCGCCCGGAGCGCGTCGGCGTCGGCCTTCGGCATGGATTTGAGCAGCGGCTTGATGGTTTCACCGCCGACGATCTTGCCGTTGCGCATGAACATCCAGTCCGAAATGTCGCCTTGCGCGAACTGGACCTGGTCGCCTGCGTGCTTGCCGGGCAGGTCACGCGGTTCGTTGGCGAAACGGCCCGAATAGTGACCATCGGGCAGCTTCTTCACCTCGGCCATCCAGATATGCTCGGCGCCTTTAAGGGTCGGAAAGCGCACTTTCAGCGAGTGGCCGTCCTCGGTCGACTTCGGTGCGTCATAGGAGGCCCAGAACCTCGGCAGCGTATCGCGCGCCCGCATGATCGCGGCGTTCATCTCCATGTCCGCCGTGCGCACGTCGATGACCGGCGAGCGGTCCTCGGCGGAGACCTGAGCCTTCGGAGCGATCGTCAGGAAGGCGAAAACGGTGAAGCCGGCGAGCGCCGCCAGCATTGCCCATCTCATGGGCTGGGAAAGCGTGGATGTCATGCGCGATGTCCAAATGCCTCGATATCCAAATCACTCAAGGCTTGGGCTTTGTCGCGCGGGCACGGCAGTGCGTTCATGGCATGTTGACTAGACTAGGGTTCCCGGGATGCTGCGCACCACGCCGCCTCTTGGTGGCGTGGTGCGCTGCTGATCCGGGGTCCAGCAAACTCGCATTTCTGGGTCCCGGCTCGCGCTTCGCGCGTCCGGGACACGAAAGATCAAAACACCTTGCGGATCCAGTTGTGAGGATCGTTGGTGCGGCCGTACTGGATGTCGACGAGCTGCTTGCGCAGGCCCATGGCGACGGGACCGGCTGCGCCGCCCGAGATCTCGAAATCGCCGCTGACCGAGCGCACCTTGCCGATCGGCGAGATCACAGCCGCGGTACCGCAGGCGAAGGCCTCCTTCAGCCGGCCGCTCGCCGCATCCTTGCGCCACTGATCGAGCGAATACGGCTCCTCGCGCACGGTCTTTCCGGCATCGCGGGCGAGCGCGATGATGGAGTCGCGGGTGATGCCGGGCAGGATGGTGCCGAGCGGCGGGGTCGAGAGCGAGCCGTCGTCGAACACGAAGAACACGTTCATGCCGCCGAGCTCCTCGACGTAGCGGCGCTCGACCGCGTCGAGGAAGACGACCTGATCGCAGCCGTGCTGGATCGCTTCCGCCTGCGCGCGCAGGCTCGCCGCGTAATTGCCGCCGCATTTGACGGCGCCCGTGCCGCCGACCGCGGCGCGGGTGTAATTCTCGGAGACCCAGATCGAGACCGGCGCGGGACCGCCCTTGAAATAGGAACCGACGGGCGAAGCGATCACCGCAAAGATGTATTCGGACGACGGCTTGACGCCGAGGAAGGTCTCGCTCGCGATCATGAAGGGCCGCAGATAAAGGCTGCCCTCGCCGCCCGGCATCCAGGCGCGATCGATGCGCACGACCTGCTCGACCGCCTCGATGAAGACGTCCTCGGGAAGCTGCGCCATCGCCATGCGATCGGCGGAATCCTTGAAGCGGCGCGCATTGGCGTCGGGGCGGAACAGGTTCACGCCGCCGTCGTCGCGCTTGTAGGCCTTGAGGCCCTCGAAAATCTCCTGGGCGTAGTGCAGGACCGCGCCGGCCGGATCGATCTGGAAGTTGGCGCGCGCCTCGACCTTCGCTTCATACCAGCCGCCCTTGGCCTGGTTGTAGCGGACCACAGCCATGTGATCGGTGAAGACGCGTCCGAAGCCGGGGTCGACCAGCTTGGCGACCCGGTCCTTCTCGAGCGTCGGATTTGATGCGGGCTGGATGTCGAATTTCATACTCATGTCCTTGCCTCCCGCTGCCGGTGGCGGCGCTGTTCCGGCGCCGCCTGCCCGCTTCCGGGCCCGGCTGGCTTGATGTGGTTTCTGGCCGGACCACCGCCAGCCTTGTTACGGCCGGTTTCCGTGGCCAGCATGTCTTCCGAGGACATGCTTTTGCGGAAGGCGGAAGTCCAGTATGTTTTGCCGAAATGCCGCTCGACAATCGCACGGTAGATCTGATCCGGCCGTCGTCGCCTGTCCGGCTCTTTCCGGCCACTCTGACAACTGCCATCCGACGCGAAACGATCTAAAATTTCGTGCGGGCTGATCGTTTTGTAACATTGAACCCAAGATACGTCAATATGCCTGACATAAATTTCGCAACTCCCTCACAAGACGCTGCCGAGCCTCGGCCGGCGGCAGACGATGGAGGCAATTTGCGCTGGGATATCATCGAGCTGCTGTTCTTCGCCTATCGCGATTTCGTCGGCGATCCCGACCAGGAGCTGGAGGCATTCGGCTTCGGCCGGGCTCATCATCGGGTCATGCACTTCGTCTACCGCTATCCCGGCTTGAAGGTCGCCGACCTGCTCGACGTCCTGCGCATCACCAAACAATCGCTTGGCCGGGTGCTCAAGCAGCTGCTGGACGAGGGCTATATCGTCCAGAAGACCGGCGACAATGACCGTCGTCAGCGCCTGCTCTATGCAACGCCGAAGGGCGAAGCATTGGTGCAGAAGCTCGCCGGCCTGCAGACGACGCGGATCACCAAGGCGCTCGCCGAGATGGCGCCTGATGATGCCGAGACCGTGAAGCGCTTCCTGCGCGCGATGATCGACCGCGAAGATCCGGACAAGGTGCTGGAGACGATCTTCGCGACCAATCAAGACTCGGAGGAGTGACCTTGCTGCTCTCTGCCACGCTCGCCCGCCCGCCGGTGCAACCGGCCGACGATGCCCCGCATCTGCTGCTGGTCGACGACGACCGCCGCATCCGCGATCTCTTGTCACGCTTTCTCGCAGCCGAAGGTTATCGCGTCACCACCGCCGCCAGTGCCGGCGATGCGCGGTCGAAGCTTCTGGGCCTGCATTTCGACCTGCTGATCCTCGACGTGATGATGCCCGGCGAGTCCGGTTTCGATCTCGCCCGCTTCATCCGCACCTCCTCCTCGGTGCCGATCGTGATGCTGACGGCGCGGCATGAAGCGGAGGCCCGCATCGAGGGCCTTCAGATCGGCGCCGACGATTACGTCGCAAAGCCGTTCGAGCCGCGCGAGCTGGCGCTGCGCATCAACAACATCCTCAAGCGCGCCGCGCCGCCGGTCCAGGCTGCAGCGATCGAAAAGATCGCGTTCGGCCCCTACGTCTATCATCTCGATCGCGGCGAGCTGCGCCAGGGCGAGGAGGTCATCCACCTCACCGACCGCGAGCGCGAGATGCTGCGCATCCTTTCGGAGACTCCGGGCGAGACTGTGCCGCGCAGCGCGCTCACAGGCAATGGCAGCGTCAACGAGCGCGCCGTCGACGTGCAGATCAATCGCCTCAGGCGCAAGATCGAGACCGATCCCGCCAATCCGTTGTTCCTGCAGGCGGTGCGCGGTATCGGCTACCGGCTGGTGGCCTCGCCATAGTGAAGTGAAGCGCGCCAGATGAGCACGATCGATACCGGCCTGACGCTGCTCAAAAGCGCCGCCGGCCGCGTCTCTGCCGCCAATGGCTGGATGGGCAACGCGTTCAAGGGCTGGATGCCGACCGGCCTCTATGCCCGCGCGCTGCTGATCATGATCGTGCCGATGGTGATCCTGCAAACCGTGATCGCCTTCGTGTTCATGGAGCGGCACTGGAACACGGTGACGCGCCGCCTGTCGCAAGCAGTGGCGCAGGACGTCGGCAGTCTCGTCGACATCTACAAGGGATATCCGCAGGATAAGGACCACACGCAACTGCGCCGCATCGCCGTACGCATGCAGTTCGTGGTCGATTTCCTTCCTCCCGGCGACATGCCGCCGCCCGGGCCAAAGCCGTTCTTCTCGCTGCTCGACCAGACGCTCTCGGTGCAATTGGGACGGCAGCTCAATCGTGCGTTCTGGATCGACACCGTCGGCAATTCCAATCAGGTCGAGATCCGCGTCCAGGTCGACGATGCCGTGATGCGCATCTTCGCGCAGCGCAGCGCCGCCTATGCCTCGAACTCGGAGATCTTCCTGTTCTGGATGGTCGGCACGTCCTCGATCCTGCTGATCGTGTCCGTGCTGTTCCTGCGCAACCAGATCAAGCCGATCCTGCGGCTTGCCGACGCCGCTGAAAGCTTCGGCAAGGGCCGCGAGGCGCCGAACTTCAGGCCACGCGGCGCGCGCGAGGTGCGGCGCGCGGCGGGCGCCTTCCTCGAGATGAAAGCCCGCATCGAACGCGCGATGGAGCAGCGCACCGCGATGCTCGCCGGCGTCAGTCACGATTTGCGCACCATCCTCACCCGCTTCAAGCTCGAGCTGGCGCTGATCGGCGACAATCCCGAGCTCGAGGGCATGCGCAAGGATGTCGACGAGATGTCGATGATGCTGGAGGACTATCTCGCGTTCGCCCGCGGCGATTCCGGCGAGCAATCGCAGCCGACCGACATGGCGCAGGCACTGGAGGAACTGCGCAGCGACGCCGAGCGCCACGGCCACACCGCGACCGTGACATTCAGCGGCCTGCCAGTGGTGACGGTGAAGCCGGCCTCGTTCAAGCGCTGCCTCGCCAACCTCGTCACCAACGCCGCACGCTACGGCAAGACCATTGCCATCTCCGGCCAGCGCGATCACCGCTACTTGACCGTCACGGTCGACGACGACGGCCCCGGTATCCCCGTCCATTTGCGCGAGGAAGTTTTCAAGCCGTTCCTGCGGCTCGACAATGCCCGCAACCAGGACGAAGGCGGCACGGGCCTCGGGCTCGCGATCGCCCGCGACATCGCCCGCTCGCACGGCGGCGACATTACGCTGGGCGACAGCCCGATGGGTGGGCTGAGGGCGAGTGTGCGGATTCCGGTGTAGCGCCTCTTCCCTTCTCCCCTTGCGGGAGAAGGCGGAAGCGAACTCACTTCGGCAGCAGCGCCTTCAACTTATCAACGTCGCGCACGTTCATCTTGAAGCCGCCGGGCATCACGATGTCGCCGGGCTTCTGGTCCGGCTTGCAGGCGCCGAGCCACTTCGCCTCCAACGTCATGGTGGTGTCCCGGCCCGCGGTGCCGGCCACGCCGCCTTGCGCGTGCGACGAGGTCTTCACCGTGTAGGCCGAATTGAAATCGCCAGTGATCTCGGCATGCGAGGTCGTGGACATGCCGGCGACGCTGCACTCGGAATCGCTGACATAGCCGGTCGCCGTCTTTTTGATGTCCTGCTTGGAGCAGATCTGCTTGGCCATCGGGGAGACGTTGTTGCTCATCTCCTTGTCGACGGTCTCGTCGGTGCAGTGCTGCATGGTCATCTCCGGCATCGCCGAGCCGGTCCGGACCATCTTCAATTCCCAGAGGCCGGCCTTGCGCACCGGCAGATCGTTGGCAAAAGCGCTGCTCGCCGACAACACGAAACAGACGGCCGAACCGAGCGAAGCAAGCTTGCGCGTCATAGGAGCAACTCCCGGCTGAGATTGTCGTGGCTGGCGTTCCGAAACGCCTCAGTAGAGCGTGCGGATCGGCCGATCGGCGGCACCGTAGGGCACCCAGCGGCAGGCGAACGAGATGTAGCCGCCCTCATAGGCCTGCACCGCGAGGAATTTCACCACCTTGCCGTAGCGCGCGCAGTGATCGACCGCGACCTGGCGCGCATCGGTCTGGGTTGCCATGGAATAGGCGATGATGCCGCCGGTGTCGTTGCCCTTGAAGGGCGGCACCGGAAGGAGGTCGGCACGCGCCGACTGGCTCGCCATCATACCCGAGGCAAAGATCAGGCTGGCAAGAAGGCCCGCGGCCGCAATGATTCGCATTCCCGTCACTCCGATTGGTTGGCGGCAGTTTACGGTGCCGGCGCGGCCGTGAAAAGAACCGAAGGCCTGCCGGCTGCGACGTTGTGATCAACTCCTGGCCGAGTGTTGCCGCGCTGCACTTGACCTGCCCCGCCCTTCGCGGCACCGTTCGACCTTCGCAGATCATGCTGTCTGGATTGCCCATGCGCGCCTCGACCTCCCTGAAATCGCTTCGTTTTGCCGCCGCCCTCGGCCTCATGTTCGGAGCACTGTCGCTCGGTGAAGCCAAGGCCGCCAATCCGCTGGAGCTGAACTTCTGGCTGAGCGGACCCCGTTATGACGGCAAGCTCGTCGACTGCGACCAGGCGCTGCCGACGATCGCGAACCAGTTCTGGGACAAGGAAAGGTCGTTCTGGAATTCGCCGTTGCAGATCACGGGCTTCTCGAACGTTCACGAGACCGCGTTCCGGCCCTGGGCGTCCGACAACATTCCGCGCCGCTACTGCACCGGCGAGGCCATGCTCAACGATGGCAAGATGCGCCGGGTGCACTTCGCGATCGTCGAGGACGGCGGCTTTGCCGGCTACGGCCAGGGCGTCGAATGGTGCGTGGTCGGGCTCGACCGCAATTGGGCCTACAATCCGGCCTGCCGCGCTGCCAAGCCCTAAGTTCGAAGCCTGATTCGAACTGATCAAGGGCCGAATCGTCGGTCGCTCGAAATTTGTTCTTGAAATGTTCTCGTTGCCTGCTAGGCTCTGCTGCACAGTCTAGTTGAGGGGCGTCGTCATGTTTCATTTTAGATTGCATTCTTTCTCCCGTCTCGTGATCTCGCTAACCCTCCCCCTGATTCTTGCCGGGCTGACCTCGCTGGCCGGCGGCGCACAGGCGCAAGACAAGCGGCAGAACGCGCCAGGCGAGTTCGACTTCTATGTGCTGTCGCTATCCTGGTCGCCGTCGTTCTGCGAGGAAGCGGCCGAGCGCGGCCGCGGTGGCGGGCGCTCCAACATCCAGTGCGAGGGACGGCCCTATTCCTTCGTGGTGCACGGGCTGTGGCCGCAATATGAGAGCGGCTTCCCGGAATACTGCCAGCGGCCGTCGCCGCGGCTGAATCGCAACATCGTCTCCTCGATGCTCGATCTGATGCCGGCGCCCGGCCTGATCTTCAACGAGTGGGACAAGCACGGCACCTGCTCCGGGCTCGACGGCCGCAATTATTTCGAGACCATCCGCAAGGCACGCGCCGCGATCAAGATCCCGGCCGAATATCTCGACCTGTCGCAGGCCAAGACCGTGGCACCTGGCGAGGTGGAAGAAGCCTTCATCAAAGCCAATCCCGGCCTGAGCAACGCGGCCGTCTCGGTCACCTGCAACCGGACCCGGCTATCGGAAGTCCGCGTCTGTCTCAGCAAGGACCTGCAATTCCGCGCCTGCGAGGAATTAGAGCGTCGCTCCTGCCGCCGCGACCAGGTAACGATGCCGCCGATCAGGGGCGGTTAGACCGTCCTCAAGCCGTCATTCCGGGGCGCGCGAAGCGCGAGCCCGGAATCCATCGCTCCGCATTCTCGGTGGCGAAACGGGTCCCAGGTTCGGTTGTCTCGCACCGCGCCGGAATGACGGGAGTTACTTTCATCGCGTGATGTCGTAACTCTCCGCCATGAACTACCGCCACGCCTTTCACGCCGGCAACTTCGCCGATGTCATCAAGCACATCGTGCTGGCCCGCATCCTCACTTATTTGCAGGACAAGCCGGCCGCGTTCCGCGTGATCGACACCCATGCAGGTGCCGGCCTCTATGATCTCGACAGCGACGAGGCGCGCCGCAGCGGCGAGTGGCTGACCGGAATCGCCCGTCTGATGCAGGCGCGCCTCTCAAACGAGACAGTCGCACTGACCAAGCCCTACATGGACATCGTTCGTGCCTTCAATCCGAAGGGCGAGCTCAAGACCTATCCCGGCTCGCCTCTGATCGCGCGCGGCCTGATGCGGCCGCAGGACCGGCTTGTGGCCTGCGAGCTCGAGCCCAAGGCGCGCAAAGCGCTGATCGACGTGCTGCGGCGCGACGAACAGGCCCGCGTGGTCGATCTCGACGGCTGGATGGCGCTCCCGGCTTTCGTGCCCCCGAAGGAGCGGCGCGGCCTCGTGCTGATCGACCCGCCCTTCGAGGCCAAGGACGAGTTCGAAAAACTTGGCGAAGCCTTCTCCACGGCCTTCGCGAAATGGCCGACCGGTATCTATGTAATCTGGTACCCCGCCAAATCCAGGCGCGCCACCGACACGCTCGCGCAGCTCGTGGCACGCACCGCAGCTGCGGCAAAGACTCCGGGAAAATGTCTCCGCCTCGAATTCAGTGTGGCACCGCAAACCGACGGCGGCGCTCTCACCTCGACCGGGCTCCTGATCGTCAATCCGCCCTACACGCTGCAAGGTGAACTCAAGACGATCCTGCCCGAACTGGAAATGCCGCTCGGACAAGGTGGCGCTGCCAGATTCCGATTGGAGGTGCCAAAGGCCTAAAGCCGCCGCCATTCTTGGGAAAAATATGCAGTAGCGGTAGTCAATCCGCAAAGAACCGTATTATGCTGTTTCTGTGACTGGCTTTACGTTCCGCTTCCGCGAATGGTTGCGGCGGAGTGAAGGCCTAAGAAAGATCCCGTCGGACCGAAGGGTCTGCCGAAGGATGGCCAGCTCTCCCGGGCTTCGTAACGCCCGGTCATGTCGCGACGCGCGTCTGCGTTGCGACGGAGGAGCAATGAGGGGGAGTTTCCCGATGGCCAATACGGGAACGGTTAAGTTCTTCAACGGCGAGCGCGGCTACGGCTTTATCAAGCCGGATGACGGCGGTCGCGATGTCTTCGTTCACATCACCGCTGTTGAGCGGGCGGGACTGAAGGACCTTGCCGAAGGACAGCGTATCACATTCGAAGTCGAACCGGACAAGAAGGGGAAGGGGCCGAAGGCGGTCAATCTCGTGATCCTTTCGTAGCGGACCTGACCCAAAAGCTGGCGCAAAAAAAGTCCCGGCCGCGAGCGGCCGGGAGGTTATTGTCCGGTATTTTCTTATTTGGCTATCAGAAGTGATAGTTCACGCCTGCACGAACAATGCTGGCGCTATAGCCGTTTGACACGCCCGTAATTGCGAACTGGCTCGACGACAGATCGACGTAGAGATATTCGATCTTCGCGCTCCAGTTCGGCGCGAAGCCGACTTCCGCGCCGAGACCGGCGGTCCAGCCGACGCTGTTGTGCGACTCCGTCCAGCCGAATGTCTGCGCGCGCAGCTCGCCGAAGGCGAGGCCCGCGGTGCCGTAGAACAGCACGTTGTTGAAGGCGTAGCCGGCGCGACCGCGCAACGTGCCGAACCAGGGATTGGAGAACTTCCAGGGCGCGAACGTGTCATCGGCGCCAGCGGCCTGGATGTCGCCCTCGACACCGAACACCCACGGGCCGTTCTGGAAATTGTAGCCAGCCTGCACACCGCCAACAAACCCGGAGGGCTTCGCGGGATTGTTGCTCACCGAGCCCCATTCATAGCCGAGATTGGCGCCGAGATACGGGCCGGCCCAGCTATAGGAATTAAGCGGCTGATTGACCGTATAGGGCGCTCGCTGCCCATAATTCAGATCGGCGGCCTCTGCTGAAGCCGTCCAGCCGGCTGCAACCAATGCGGCTGCGCCTACAACGAGCCTCTTCATTCCACACTCCAACGCAACTGCCGTAACCGGGTGGGATGCCCGCGCCGCCGCGCGAGGGCACAACCGCGTGGTTACGGAACCACCACTCTTTCGCGTAAGATTTATCGAGAGTTTTAAGTTAAAGGGCTGTTAAGACCCGTTACCGCGCTGTTAACAGACTTAAGGAAGCGTTACCGGGAACTGCCCGCCAACCCTGTGCGTGCGGCACAGCCGGAACTTCAAATCGATCCCCTCAGCGCCTAAATTCGCATCATGGTTCACGATTCCACCGACAAGCCGGGCGAGGTGCGCGCACGCAAATCGCAGCAGCCCGCAACCGGCACCCCACCCCAGGAGGATACGGCGTCGACGCTGTCGCCGGACCTCGATCCCGCCACCAACGGTGGCGACGACGAGGACGATTCGCGGCTCCCGGATATTCTGGAAGAGAGCGGCGCGATCGGCGAAGAGCCGCTGGCGTCAGGTCACGAGGCGATCGAGCGCGCGGTCCGGCTCGCGCCCACCTCGCCCGGCGTCTATCGCATGCTGAGTGCGAGCGCCGACGTGCTCTATGTCGGCAAGGCCAAGAACGTCAAAAAGCGCTTGTCCAGCTACGCGCGCCAAAGCGCGCCGCTGCCGGCGCGCATCCTGCGCATGATCGCGGCCACGGTGACCGTGGAGATCATCTCGACCACGACCGAGACCGAGGCGCTGCTGCTGGAAGCCAACCTCATCAAGCAGTTGCGACCGCGCTTCAACGTGCAGCTGCGCGACGACAAGTCGTTTCCCTATATCCTGATCACCGGCGACCATTGGGCGCCGCAGATCCTGAAGCATCGCGGCGCGCAGACGCGGCCCGGACGCTATTTCGGCCCGTTCGCCTCGGCGGGCGCCGTCAACCGCACCATCACCGCGCTTCAGCGCGCGTTCCTGATCCGCTCCTGCACGGACTCGTTCTTCGAGAGCCGCACCAGGCCGTGCCTGCTCTACCAGATCCGCCGCTGCGCCGGCCCCTGCACCCGCGAGATCGACTTTGGCGGCTATACGACGCTAGTGCGCGAAGCGACCGACTTCCTCTCCGGCAAGAGCCAGGCGGTGAAGCAGGAACTCGCGGGCGAGATGGAGAAGGCCTCGGGCGAGCTCGAATTCGAAAGCGCGGCGCTCTACCGCGACCGCCTCGCCGCGCTGTCGGCGATCCAGTCACAGCAGGGCATCAATCCGCGCACGGTGGAAGAGGCCGACGTGTTCGCCATCCATCAGGAGGGCGGCTTCTCATGCGTCGAAGTGTTCTTCTTCCGCACCGGCCAGAACTGGGGCAATCGCGCTTATTTTCCGCGCGCGGAGAAGACCTATACGCCGGAGGAAGTGCTGGGCTCGTTCCTCGCACAGTTCTACGACGACAAACCGCCGCCGAAGACCATCCTGCTCTCGCACGAGATCGAGGAGAGCGACCTGCTTGCCAACGCGCTCTCGATCAAGGCCGGTCACAAGATCGAGGTCATCGCGCCCAAGCGCGGTGAGAAGAAGGAACTCGTCACCCACGCGCTGACCAATGCGCGCGAGGCGCTCGGCCGCAAGCTCGCGGACACCGCGACCCAGAGCCGCCTGCTCGATGCCATGGCCACGACGCTCAGCCTGCCGCATGCGCCCAAGCGCATCGAGGTCTACGACAACAGCCACATCCAGGGCACCAATGCGGTCGGCGCCATGATCGTCGCCGGCCCCGACGGCTTCGTGAAAAACCAGTACCGCAAGTTCAACATCAAGTCGGAAGGGATCACGCCGGGCGACGACTTCGCGATGATGCGCGAGGTGCTGGAGCGCCGCTTCAAGCGCCTGATCAACCCGCCCGAAGAGGGCGCGGCCAAGGAAAATAACAAGGCCAAGGACGACGATTTCCCGCAATGGCCCGATCTCGTGATCATCGACGGCGGCCGCGGCCAGCTCAACGCCGTCCGCGAGATCTTTGCCAATCTCGGCCTGACCCAGGTTTCGCTGATGTCGGTCGCCAAGGGCCCTGACCGGGATGCCGGCCGCGAGACCCTGTTCATGCCGGGGCGCGAGGCGATCAAGCTGGAGCCGCGCGACCCCGTGCTCTATTTCATCCAGCGCCTGCGGGACGAGGCCCATCGCTTCGTCATCGGCTCGCACCGCAAGCTGCGCAAGAAGGACATCCGCGAGGCCGGTTTGCAGGAAATTCCCGGCATCGGCCCGTCACGCAAACGTGCCTTGCTGCACCATTTCGGAACCCTGAAGGAGATCGAACGAGCCTCGATCGCCGATCTCGGCAAGGTTCCTGGGGTGAGCGCCGAGAGCGCCCGCAGGATATTCGACTATTTCCATCCCCAGCCGGGGTGAACTAAAGGGGCGGTAGTCATATGGTCGTTGCATCCTGTACCCCATCTGGGGAGGAACGGTTGACCTTCAGGCTTGAGCGGTATTGGTAGGACGGATGAACATCGCCACGACACGAGGGACGACCAGCCGCGCGATGTCCCTCCCGAACATCCTGACCTATGGCCGGATCGCCGCGATCCCGGTCGTGGTTGGATGCATCTACGCGCAATCGATCATGGACTATCCGCTGTGGCTGCGCTGGGTCGCGGTCGCGATCTTCATCGGCGCTGCGGTAACCGACTATCTCGACGGCTACTACGCCCGGATCTGGAATCAGCAATCGGCGTTCGGCCGGATGCTCGACCCTATCGCCGACAAGCTGCTGGTCGCCTCCTGCCTCCTCATGCTGGCTGCCGACGGCATCATCCATGGCTGGTCGCTGTGGGCCGCCATCGTGATCCTGTGCCGCGAGATCCTGGTCTCGGGCCTGCGCGAATATCTCGCCGCACTGCGCGTCAGCGTTCCCGTGACCAAGCTCGCCAAGTGGAAGACCACCGTGCAGCTGGTCGCGATCGGCTTCCTGCTCGCAGGTCCTGCCGGTGACGAAGTCGTCCCCATGGTCTCGCTGATCGGCATCGTCCTGCTGTGGGCCTCCGCGATCCTGACCATGTACACCGGCTACGATTATTTCCGCGCCGGCATCCATCACCTCATCAAGGAGGATGAGGGATGAAGGTGAAGTACTTCGCCTGGGTGCGCGAGCGCGTCGGCAAGGCCGAAGAGACCATCGAGCCGCCCGCGACGGTGCGTACCGTCGAGGAGCTGATCGCCTGGCTGTCCAGCCAGGGCGAGGCATATGCTTATGCCTTCGAGAGGCCGAAGGTCATCCGCACCGCGATCGACCGTGCCCACGTCAAGGCGGACGCTACGATCGCCGGCGCCCGCGAGATCGCGTTCTTCCCGCCAATGACCGGCGGCTAGGCCATGATTTCCTCCGTCGCCAACTGCCCGGTCGCCATCCGCATCCAGGAAGACGATTTCGATATCGCGCGCGAGATCGCGGTCCTGACCAGGAGCCGCACCGATATCGGCGCGGTCGTGAGCTTCTCCGGCATCTGCCGCGCCGACGAGGACAGCTCCAGGATCGCGGCGCTGACGCTCGAGCATTATCCTGGAATGGCCGAGGAAGAGATCAAGCGACATGTCGACGAGGCCATGTCGCGCTGGCCGCTCAACGGCGTCACGGTCATCCATCGGGTCGGGCGATTCATGCCCGGCCAGAACATCGTGCTGGTGCTCACGGCCTCGCAACACCGCCGGGCGGCGTTCGAGGCGGCCGAGTTCCTGATGGATTATCTCAAGACCAGCGCCCCGTTCTGGAAGAAGGAAGAGAGCGCCACCGGCACCGGCTGGGTCGAAGCCCACGCCCGTGACGACGAGGCCGCCGCACGCTGGACCAAATCCTGATGGCAAAAGCATCCAAGAAGCCCGCGCGAAGCCGCGCCGCACCGAAACTCGCGAAGGTCGGCCGGGGCGAGCTGCTCACGCTGATCGATTTCGTTCGCTATGCGGTGAGCCGCTTCACCGAGGCCAAGCTCGCATTCGCCCATGGCACGACCGATCCGGTCGCGGACGCCGTGTTCCTGGTCTGCGAGGCGCTGCATCTGCATCCCGACCAGTTCGAGATTTTTGGCCATGCCTGCGTCACCGCGGCGGAAGGCAAGACCCTGCTCGATCTCATCCATAAGCGCATCGCCACGCGCAAGCCGACCGCCTATCTGGTCAACAAGATCTACATGCGCGGCCTGCCCTTCTATGTCGACGAGCGCGTCATCGTTCCGCGCTCCTTCATCGGCGAGCTGCTGGACTCGCATTTCGGCGGCGACGGCGAGGTGGGCTCGCTGATCGACGATCCCACGGCGGTGGAGCGGGTGCTTGATCTCTGCACGGGATCGGGATGCCTGGCCGTTCTCGCCGCGCATCATTTCCCGAACGCCACGATCGATGCCGTCGACGTGTCGAAGGGCGCGCTTGAAGTCGCCGCGCGCAATGTTGCGGAGCATGGGCTGGACGACCGGATCAGGCTCCATCGCGGCGATCTGTTCGCGCCGCTCGGCGACGCCAGATATGATCTGATCATCACCAATCCGCCCTACGTCGACGCCGAAGGCATGGCCGCGCTGCCGCCGGAATGCCGGGCCGAACCGAAGCTTGCCTTCGACGGCGGCCCCGATGGTCTCGACGTGGTGCGCCGCATCCTGCGCGAAGCGCCCGACCATCTCACGCCCGATGGCGGCCTCATCTGCGAGATTGGCCGCGGCCGTGAGGTGGTCGACGAGGCCTTTCCGGAACTGCCGCTGCTTTGGCTGGACACCGAAGAGTCCGAGGGCGAGGTGTTCTGGATTGCCGCCGCCGATCTCGGCTGATCCGCTGCGGCAACAGCGTCCCGGCGGAACAAGTCAAAATCCGCCACGTTCATTCCCCGACCAATGTCTCTCTCGGAGGATGTCCGCATGCTCGCGCCATCGGGCGAATTGCTGCGCGCCGGCATGGCGCTGAAGCTCAACCATCTCAAGCGCGCGGTCAGGTCTTACCTGCGTGACCGCACCAGCCAGACCACAGGCCGCATGAACTCCTATGCGGTTGCGGCTGGGTTGTTCGCAATGGCCGGGCTGTTCGTGATCGCAGCCATCTTTGTCGGCCTGATTGCCCTGTACCGCTGGGTTGCCATCGCCTATGGGCAATTCTGGGGCTTTGGCAGCGTCGCGGCCGTGCTGCTGGTCCTCGCCGGGACGTGTGCCGGGGTGGCGATAGCCCGGATGAATCGCCGGACCCGGCCGATCGTGCCGCTCGCCAGCCGGATGCGCGTTGCGATCGCTACGCCGCGAATTCCGCGCGGGACGATCAAGCAGGCGGTGAAGGAGGTCGCGACGACGATCCCGCTGGCGCCGCTTGCGCCGGGCGAACCAGGCAACGGCCAAAAGAGCTCGCCGGTTCGCGGCAATCGTCCTGCGCAGCTCGGCCTGATGCTCGCTGCCCTCACTCTGGTGGGCGTCACCGCGGCGCGGCGGAGGTACCCTGCCCGCAGCCAGGATGCATGATGTCGGCACGGCGCTCCGAGCAGCTTGATAGCTGGCTGCTGGTCGCCGCCACGGCCATCCTCGTCCTCACCGCGGAACGCTACTTCCATGAGGCTGGCGTCATCGGACCGAGGCCTCGGCATCCGCCGGACACGAGCATCGCACCTGCAGCGACGCAGCCGGCCCGGGGGCGCCGCTGGGAAAGCCCGTTCGCTATCCCCTGGGCCGACTGGAAGGATATCCTTGGGCGAACCTATCGGCGCATCGACGACGATCGGCTGCTCGCGACCGCGGGCGGCGTGGTCTTCTTCGGGCTGCTTGCGATCTTTCCCGCCGTCACGGCGCTGGTCTCGTCCTACGGACTGTTCGCCGATCCCTCGACCATCAGCGATAATTTGCAAACGCTCGCGATGATGCTGCCCGCGGGCGCGTTCCAGATCGTCGAGGACCAGGTCGCGCGCGTGGTCTCGAAGGGCAATACGGCGCTGGGCGCCACCTTCCTGTTCGGCCTCCTGCTGGCCATCTGGAGCGCCAATGCCGGGGTCAAATCCATCTTCGATGCCCTCAACGTCGCCTGTGAGACGCGCGAAAAGCGCGGCTTGATCGAGCTGAACCTGATTTCACTGGCGTTCACTGTCGGCGCCATCGCCGCGTTGTTGCTGATGGTCGGCGCCGTGGTCGCCTTCCCGCTCGCGCTCGATCATCTCGGCATCGCGCCCGAGAGCAGGCTGATCGTCGCGCTGGCGCGCTGGCCGCTGCTGCTCGTCATCCTGCTGGCGGCGCTCGCCATCCTCTACCGCTTTGCACCCAGCCACGAGGCGCCGCGCCGGCAGTGGCTGAGCGTCGGTGCGGTGGCCGCTGCCCTGTTCTGGATTGCCGGCTCGGCGCTGCTGTCCTGGTACCTCTCGGCCTTCGCCAATTACGGCGCGACCTATGGTTCGCTCGGGGCTGCGATCGGCCTGATGATGTGGATGTGGATGTCGGCTATAGCGATCATGCTCGGGGCCGAGCTGAACTCGGAAATCGAGCGGCAAGCCCTACAGGATACGGCGGAAGCACCGAACCTGAGCCTCCGCGACGAGCGTGCTCGCCAGGGCTTTCGCCGGGCTGCCCTGATGTGAGTCTGACGGAGGGCACTATCCCCTCGAATCAACAATGCTGTTAAGGTCATGCGGCTTGGGGAGCATGAGACGCGACGGGTGCGAATGGCGGCCCGTGTTTTCCCGGGTGAGGAAGTCAGCTCTTGAGGCGTAACGCGCGGCATGATTCGTATTTCGACGATCTTCATCGCCTTCTGCATGGTTCTGGTCGCGGCCTCGCTCGGGCTCGTGCTCTATTCGGTCGCCGGCATCAGCGGAACCGAATCCGCAATCGTGGCGCTGACCGCGCTGACCTTCCTGATCCTCTACAACGCGGTCTCGATGCGGCTGCGCGACCGCAGCGACGTCGGCGGCCAGATCGCCGACCTCTCACGCGGCACCGCCGACCTCGCCCGCCAGGTGGCTGAGTTCGGCCGCCGGCTAGCGGCGATCGAGGGCCGCATCGCCTCGTCCAATTCGACCAATTCGGACCGCGTCCAGACCGTGGTCGGCGAGATCAACGAGCTTGGCGGACTGGTCAGGCAGCTCGCCGCCACGGTGTCGGCTCATGAGGACATGCTGGCCGGCAGCGCACCGGCGCCAGCCCCCGCTCCGCCCGCCAAGGCGGCGCCGGAAGCCCCGATCGACCTGATCGCGCCCTTCGAGGAGCGACAGGCTGCGCGTCCCCCGCTTCCTGCAGCGCCACCGCGGCCAGTGGCCGCGCCTGCGCCTGCCGTCAAGACGCAAGCCACCAATGCCGTTCAGACCGTCAACGGCCGCAACCAGACCCAGATGCTGGCGACGCTGCGCAGCGCCATCGACGAGAACCGCATCGACATCTTCCTGCAGCCAATGGTGACGCTGCCGCAGCGCAAGGTCCGGTTCTACGAAGCCGTGACCCGGGTGCGCGACGAGCGTGACCAGCTGATTGCGGCCGAGGAGTTCATCAGCATTGCCGAGGCTTCCGGCCTGATCGGCCGCATCGACAATATGGTGATGCTGCGCTGCGTGCAGGTGCTGCGCCGGCTGATGATCCGCAACAAGGATGTCGGCGTGTTCTGCAACGTCGCGGCCTCGACGCTGGGCAATTCCACGACCTTCGCGCAATGCCTCGATTTCCTCGAAGCCAACCGGGCGCTCGCGCCGGCGCTGGTGCTGGAGTTCAAGCAGGCGACCTTCCGGGGCCTCGGCCCCGCCGAGACCGAGAATCTCGCGGCGCTCGCGCAGCGCGGCTTCCGTTTCTCGATCGACCATGTCACGGACTTGCGGATCGAGCCCCGAGAGCTCGCCGACCGCGGCGTGCGCTTCATCAAGGTGCCTGCATCCCTGCTGCTCGATCCGAAGCAGGCCTCGGCCTCGGACATCCACCCCTCAGACCTGTCGGATCTGCTCGGCCGCTTCGGCATCGATCTGATCGCCGAGCGGATCGAGGGCGAGCGCGCGGTGGTCGATCTGCTCGACTATGACGTACGGTTCGGCCAGGGCTTTCTGTTCGCCCCGCCCCGGCCATTGCGGCCCGAGGGGCCATCTGCTACCGGCGGGGCCGCGCCGAACCAGGCGCAGGACATTCAGGGATCCAATGGTTCCGGTACACCCAGCCCAAGCACAACGTCGAGCGCAACATCAGCTGCGGCGCCTGCCGCCCCGTCATCGCGCATCACCGGCAACGCTGCGCTTGCGCGCCGAATCTGATCGGTCGCTGACATCATGACCACGCTGCATTTTGCTCAAAGCCTGCGTGAGCTCGTGGGCGGCGTCGATGTCGTGCTCAGCGACATCTGGGGCGTGGTCCATAACGGACTGGAATCCTTCCCCGAGGCCTGCGAGGCGCTGCACACCTATCGCAGCCACGGCGGTACGGTGATCCTGATCACCAACGCGCCGCGCCCGGCCGACTCCGTGCAGCGGCAATTGCGCAAGCTCGGCGTCGCCGACGAGACCTATGACGCGATCGTCTCCTCCGGCGATCTGACGCGACTCTATGTCGCCGACCACCCCGGCCGCAAAATGTTCTGGCTCGGCCCCGAGCGCGACAACTCGATCTATCGCGGCCTCGATGCCAAGACCGCGCCGCTCGAAGAGGCCGACTACATCGTCTGCACCGGCCTCTATGACGACGAGACCGAGACCGCGGAAGATTATCGCGGCATGATGCTGAAGGCGCGCGAGCGCAAGCTGACGCTGGTCTGCGCCAACCCCGATATCGTGGTCGAGCGCGGCGACCGGCTGATCTATTGCGCCGGCGCGATTGCCGAGCTGTACCGCGAGCTCGGCGGCGAGGTGATCTTCTACGGCAAGCCGCACCGGCCGATCTATGAGCGCGCGATGGCGCTCGCCGGCGAGCGCCAGGGCCATCCCATCGACCGGAAAAAGGTGCTGGCAATCGGCGATTCCGTCCGCACCGACCTCACCGGCGCGCGCGAATTCGGCATCGACTGCCTGTTCGTCACCCGCGGCATCCATGCCGAGGAGTTCGAAGGCCTCGACCAGCTCGATCCGAAGTCGGTGACGGAATTGTTCGGCCACCCGCCGAAAGCGCTGATGCGCGAATTGAAGTGGTAGGCTCCGTCGTTCCACAGGGAACGACGCGGAAATGCAGAAGGGCCCGATCGCCGATGGCGACCGGGCCTTTTGTTTTGGTCGGCGCGAGGCGAGGAATAACCAAGCGAAGCGCGGGCGTCGCCCCTCTCCTCTTCGCATTCCGCCAAAAGGCGAAAAACAACCCCATGCACAGTAGAAGCGAGATTCCTCGCCACCGCGAGGTTCGCTCGGTTAGGCCATTGCAGCGTCGAGCAAATCAGCCGCAAGCCGGCAAGGAGCGCAGCACCTGCGGCGCGCGTTCGTTTTCGTAACCAGCGGCAGCGCCTGTCGGCAGCGATAAGGATGGACGCAATTTCGTTTTTAACGAATATCGTTTGACCCGTCGGGCAAAACAATGGCATGATGCCATGCTGGCCCTATTCGGAGATCGCTCCCGCGCCGCGTCTGGCGAGACGCACGCGCGCCATCCATTCACTCAAGCATCCGTCGACAGAGTGGGCGCCGTCCTTTTTTTATCGTCACGTCGACCTTGGCAATTATCCTGCCGATTGGGCGGACCATCGGCCAGATGATGGCCGCGACTACGGAGAGCTGTGATCGGGAAGAGATGAGTTTCGTAAGGGCTCAACCCATCCTACGCGCTGTGACGATGGTGGAGCCCTCGACCTTATAGCGCAGCTTCATGATCTGATTCTTCTCTTGGCCGCGGATTGTGTAGAGCAGGTCGCCGCCTTCGCCGAACTCGAGCAGCACGTTGCCTAGATCAGTCAGCGCCCGCGCGTCCGTCCGGTCCACCACCCATGCACCGACCAAGCTCATACTTCACCGCCGGGATTTCAGTTTTTCAAGGTATCTCACCCGCTGTGTTTCTGTCAGCCCCGGCGATTTTCCGGTTTCCCACAGAGCGACAAGCTCATTCACGTCGAGATAGCGCGTGACGTACGGCGCCCCTTTGGTAGCAATCACCTCAGAAACCTCAGCAGCCAGCGCGCCAACGGCCACAGCTTCCGAGATTTCCCACCATTTATCCGGGCGTCCAGGCATAAGCATTCCGATACGTTGCCTAAGATGGGCGCCCATACTTCGCGCCTTCTCTAATGAAGGCTGATCCGGCTCCAGCAATGCGCCGCAGATCACAGCTAGATTGACTGTAAAAAGAATCTGGTCGCCAGTGCTCTTTGTACTCTTCTGAAACTCGATAATCCCAGCATTATCCTGTCTGACGACCCTCAAGATGGAGCCTTGCCGATGGAAGCCTAGCTTATCTACTTTCTCGGCCGTCGTCCCCACCACTTTCCCAAAAGCCACATCGAGTACTGCGCGCGACTTCATCTATCCCTCGCAACATTCACGACATAACCTTGCGCATTCTTCAGCCACCAGTCTTTGAGCTGTTGAAGCCCGTAGGATGGGTTGAGCCCTTGCGAAACCCATCGAATTACGGTGACAGTGCACTAATGATCATTCCTCCGGCGGCGTCAATTTAGTGCACTGGACTGCACCCCTGAAGTGAGACACGATAATTACAGTGACAGGCATTTCGAGGATGACCTGTGGCAGGACGAGGAAAGAAGCGTCAA
>NZ_JARXWB010000058.1 GCF_029892425.1 Bradyrhizobium sp. BR13661
TCCGGTCGGTCTTGTTGCGCTGCGCCTTCAGCGCCGCGCGGACGTGAAGGGTTTCCAGACAGACTGCCGGCAGGCCGAGCTTGAGCAGTTCCGGATGCAGCCAGGGCGACAGCGAGCCCGCCTCGTGGCCGAGCCGCCGCAGCCGGCCGAGATACGGCGTCAACGCCGCCTTGATCGCCTCCGGATCGGTCACCACCGCGACCTCCAGCGCCACCTTGCCCTTGTCATCCACCACGCAGATTGCCGTCTCGTCCATGCCGACATCCAGACCACAGAAGAATTCCATCACACGCCTCCCGCGTTGCCGAGGCGGCGCACTGTGCGCGTCATTCAGCGCGCAGACCACTTGCGCTGCGGCCGCAACTCCCGGCGCAGACCGATTACGGGCGGCCGTCCTTCGGTCGTTGTCGTGGTCTCCCGGTCGCGGGTTCCCAGGGACCGACTTCCAAGCCAAAAGACTCTCGGTACTCGCAGCGATTTGCGACAAAATGCAGTTCGGGTCGTTGCGGTAGATCCTTCAATAGCGCCCGCCCAAACACGTCGGCTGGTGGCCGATTTATTGCAAAATAGCCGCGGCGACTTGTCAGTTGACTTGAGAAGCCGCCACCGTTTGCGAGCGAAGCGAGCGCTTGCGATAGCGATCGTCACCCGGAGGGCCGAGACACCCGCAGGGTGGCTCGGTGAGGAGCGAAGCGACGAGTAGAGCGCGGGCCGAAGGCATCGCCCGTATGCCCTCAGCACGTTATTTCCGCATTCCTCCGCGAACTCTTGCCCGCGTGAGCGAGGATCGTTTAGTAGCAAACCCGAAAGTCTTAGCGATGATCGTGTTGCAGCGTTTCGAATGCAAACCAAATGTCCGTTACGGGGCGCCAGCTTGCGCCAATCCGAGCGCCGATGTTGATGATGCCGTGCCATCATCGCGATCGCCCCGTTGTCGAGAGCGCAACGAAGAGGCCTTCCGACTGCGGAACGATCGCTGAGAGATCGTGCACAGGAACCACAGCCGGCCTGTCGTGCGCCGGTCGATCGACTGTCACTCTCGCGGCAGATGACGGCCCGTCAACGTGGTCGAAAAAGAGCGGCGGCCGCGTCCAGGATGAACGAGAAGAGGCCGCGAGGAGAAGAGGTCCTGGCGCCCCTTCCGGATCGACAAAAGGGACGATGGTCGCCACATAAGCGACGGTTTCCGCGGGCAGTGGACGATGTCGATCGCGAAACTCCTCGTAACGGCCGGGCCCCGCATTGTAGGCCGCAAGGAAGCCCGGCGAGCCGTAGCGGTCGTGCAGTTCGCGAAGGAAAGCGGCACCAGCGAGGATGTTGTCACGGGGATCGAAGGGATCGCGCCCGAGACCGTAGCGCGCGCGCAGCTCCGCCCAGGTCTTGGGCATGAGTTGCATGACGCCGAGTGCACCTTTAGGTGAGACGGCACGCCGATCCCCGTTGCTTTCCACCCTCATGATGGCACGAATCCATGCAGTCGGAATGCCAAAGCGCTGCGCGCCTTCCGTCACGAAAGTAACATAGCGATCGTTCGCCGGCTGACTTTGGGCCGGCGCTCTCTGCCCCGACACTGCTGCCGTTAGCCCGCCAATCACCAGCAGGCCGGTAAGGAGGAGAACGGCAAAGCCCATCGTGGCTCCGCCATCGCGGCGAGGCGTCGTACTGCTCACCAACGGCGTGCGCGGGCTGCCGGCTTGACCACCGCTGTGCGCGCCGGCCGGCCAACGGTGGCGCGGACCGGAGTGATGAGACGGCTTTACCGCCAGCAAAGGGATGGAGCTTAGATGCGCCTTGCCGGCGGCACGCGTGACGGGAGCCTGCATGCAATCAATCCCGTTCGGGGCGCTGCGGCAGACGGTTCCAGTTCAACGTCCAGGCCGATTTGTCGTCGCCCGACTGGAAGAGATTGGCGCGGATCGGCCGCGGCAGCGCCGGGTCGTCGATGATGAGCGAAACGTACTCACCGGCCTTCTCGCCCGTCCGCTTCCAACCCGCGCCGATCTCCGGCCCATCGGCATCGCCGAGGCGGATGCGGTAGTCCGGCGCGTTCTCGGCTTCCGAGGATTCGGCCGGGACGAGGGTGAGAATCCGCTCGAAGAAAAGGGTCTCTAAGCGTCCGATAAAGCCGGTCTTATCGCGGGTGAACTGACCGATTTGTGCCATGGGAGATCTCCTTACTTGGCGGGTTGAGAAGCGAGTCAATGGGTGACGGCGCGCCAGACGAAGCGGCCATTGGCGGCCTCGTCAGTCCAAAGCGGGACCGCGCGCGCGACGATCGAGCTGACGGGCAGTAAGCCGAAATAGCGGCCGTCGAGGCTGTCCGGGACGGTCGGATTCATGAGAAAGACCTCCCCCGGCTGGAGGGTGGCGCACCCGCTCCAACGCGGTAGCGGACGGCCGAGATGGTCGCGATCGTGGGCGGCGCCGACATCGACAGCGTCGACGGTGATGGCATCACCGGACCGGCACACCGTCTGTCCAGGCAACGCCATCACGCGCTTCAGCAGCGGCACACCTTTCGGAAGAAAGCCGCCATCTGCGAGGACGTTCGCGATGGGCTCAGGGAGCCGCGCTGCGACCAGTTCGAGAGCATGCAGCTGTCCGACCGGACGTAGTGTGTAAAGCCCAATCGGTGTGCTCGCGGTGGCGTTCCAGATCAGCCGCGGCGCGGGATGAAGGAACGCTAGGCCACCGGCGGCGAGCATCGCGATGTACGTCAACATGACATAACCAAATCGGCTCATGGCGTAACGCTCCGGCGCTTGAGCCAGGCGACATGTTGCTCGCGCGTGTAGGCGCGCGGCACATGGTCGGCAGCGAGACGGTTGTGGAGATGTCGCCAATATTCGGGGGCAGCGTCGGCCGGATCGATGGCGAGCGCCTCGATGGCGTCGATCGCCTGCAACACGCGCTCGACCTTCGGCCAGCTGTCGACACGCAGCAGGATTTCGCCACCGGGTCGCACGAATGGCAGCGTCTGATAGCGCTGGCCCGCTTCCACGGCGCGCACGATGTCCATTCGCGACACCACAGTGCCATAGTCGTTCGAGGCCCAACGGACGAGGCCGAAGATGCTGCCGGGCGCAAAGCTTGAGACACTGCGGCGGCGGTCAAGGATCTTTTCCTCCACGCGACGGCCAAAGCGCAGCCAATGCTCGATCCGCTTCTCGATCCAGGTCAGTTCGACATGGGTGAGCGCGACCTCGCGCCGATGAGAGGGCGGCACCGCGCGAGTCGGCAAGGCCTCATTGTCGTTCATGACACCTCTCCAGTGTCGATCGGGAACTCTTGCGTCAGCAATTCGCGCAGCATTTCTGCGACGGTGACGCCGCGCTGGAACGCGGCGACCTTGATGCGGCCGCGCAGCGCCGGCGTGACGTCGATGGTCAGACGCGCAGTGAATGTGACCGCGTCATCCGTGCGGCGGGGCGGCGCGTCGCTAGCCTTGATCCAGCTCTCGGCTTCGCCGGGACGCGAGGCGAAGCCGCGCTTGTTGGAGCGCTCGCTCATGGCGCGAACCTCGCAACTTCAGCGGCGAGCGCGGCGATCTCGCGGGCGGCGGCGTTCTGCTCGGCGAACTCGAAGACGAGCCGGCCCGACTGCGCGGCGTCGGCGAAGACGACGCGTTGGCCGATCTTGCTGGCGAGCACCGGCGGGTCGTGATCAGCAAGAACCTCAGCCGTCTCGCGGGCGATGATCGTGTGCGCACCACAACGGTTGAGCACAAAGCGAGCGGCAAGCTGCGGACGATAGATGCGGGCTTCTCGTAACAGTTCGAGCATCTCGGCCGACGCCCAGCCGTCGAACGGCGACGGCTGCACGGGGATCAGCACCAGGTCGGCCGCCAGCAGCGCCGAACCCATCAATCCAGCGACGCGCAGCGGTCCGTCGATGACGACATGATCTGCGGTGCGTGCGATCTCCGGCGCTTCGCGATGGAGCGTGTCGCGAGCGAGGCCGACGACACCGAATAACCGTGCGAGGTTCTCTCGCGCCCGCTGTTGGGACCAGTCCAATGCGGACCCCTGGGGGTCAGCATCGATGAGCGTCACACGCCTTCCGCGCAGCGCCCATTCGCCGGCGAGGTGCAGGGCGAGCGTCGTCTTGCCGACACCGCCCTTCTGGTTGAGCAACGCGACAATCATTGCTTGCCTCCCGGCTTGCGGTCGCGAAGCGGCAAGGATTGTTGGCTTTGGTGCCCGGTTGGCGACTCAGCGCGCGCGTCGGCGTTATCCGCAGGACGCACTGGCCCACTACAGAAGTTAGAGTCTAAGTTAGACTCTAAGTTAGGGCGTGAGATCGTCGTTTCCGGCCAAAGCGTTAGCTGTGGTTCGCGCTCCCGAAATCCCGATACCGGCACGCCCGAAGTCCCGATAGCGCGAGCGCCTGAAGTCCCGAGATGATTCACAGCGCCATCCACAGGCGCTGTGAATGACTTATTGGGCAGGATGCGCAGGAGTTCGCGGCGTTCCCTGCGTTCGATGCTTAGGCGGTAGCCTGGCAGCGGTTGATGGGCCGCAATGCGGCGGAGGTCAAAGGCGAAGTCAGCGGGCTTGGCGAGGCTGCCGGATTTCTCGTGGAGGTGTGCGATCTCAAACAGCCACCCTCTCGGCTGGCGGCCGGCGTGCTTGCGAGCGACGCGGTAGAGCCAACGTTCGATCCCGCCGGTCAGGCTGAAGTAGGCCGGATCAATGGTAAGAACGAGCGAGCGATCGATGACACCGCGGTAAAACCAGTCGGGGAGGACAAATTCCATGCCTTCCACGCGGCCGTCGCGCCGTGCGCATTCCTCCCATTCGTTGATCCAGGAGAATTGGTGGCGCCGCCAATGTTCGCCCTGCCGGATACTGGTGCGGATGACGGTCGCCTGCAGACGGCTCAGTGCCCCCTTCAACAGCTTGTAGTCACGCGCCCCGGTCTGTCGGCCGACCGCGATCAGAAGCTGATAGGGTGTGAAGCGCAGGAAGCGCGACGTTTTTAGACCAAGGTTCTCAGCCTCGACGATCTGGCTCGCCGCCCAAATCAGCACGTCGGCATCCCAGATGGTCGCCATCCCGTGCTCAGGAACTGCATAGACTTCGACACGCACGTCGCCGGCCTGATAGAGGATTGGGCGCGTGCGTTTGCCCTTGGCGAGCGAAAAGAATGGTCGTTCCATCAGGTCGCGCTGATCGCGCGGGCTGGCATCGCCGGTGGCGATGACGAACGGATCGAGCTTGCTTCGCTCGCTGGGCGGGATGAGGCGGCGCGACGACATGGGCGAGCGTTGCCTTTAGCGATGCGCGTTGCCGGCGGCGCGCGCCTCGACGTAGCGCGGGTCCGACGTCGAGCTGCAAGCGGCCTGATCGGCCCAGGCTTCGAGATCGCCAATGGAATAGACGACGCGCCCGCCGAGTTTGCGAAAGGTCGGACCGTTGCCGTGGCAGCGATACTTCTCGAGCGTACGCGGCGAGAGGCCGAGGAGGCGCGCGGCCTCGGGGGTGCGCACGTAGCGCGTCGTGAGCTGCGCGGTTCGGTCGAGCATGGGCGATCTCCGTCTTGCCTTGAAGAGCCGCAGCCAAGTCGCGGCTTGTCAGGGCCAGAGTGGCGGAGAGCTTTGGCGTTGGGGGTGGACGAAAATTCGCGTGGGATTGTGTCCCCCCATAGTCGCAACCGGGCGAAGCCAAGCGTTGCCAGCGAGGCGTGGGTTAGCTCATCAGGGCGAACGTATTGGAGAGATCGAAGTGCCGGTCAGAAGCCGCGCAGGAGTTTCAAATAGCCACGCTCGACAAGGGCGATCGAATCATGAATGAGCCGGTTCGCCTTGCGGCGGGCGTGCGAATCCTTCCACTCGACCGAGCGGCGCTGGGCGTGGTCCGAGGCGAGCACCTTCGCTGCCACGTCTCGCGGACCGCCGCCTAGGTCGTGGACGTCGAAGGCGTGAAGCAGCTGAATCAATCGCCGCTTCTGAAACGATGTGAGGCGCAGAGCCGCCGGCAGAAGAGGGGTGCGCTGACCGGCAAGGCGGCGCGCGAAGTGCAGCGCGACGTCGGCCCGCAGCTCGCCCACGCTGTCGAGTGGCACAAGCACGGCAGGACGGCGCGCAGCCTGCTCATCACGCAAACCGACATGAAGCTCACCCGACCTGTCAGCAATCGCCAGAGCGCGACCATCGGCATCGGACAGTTCGCGGAACGATTGCCCGAAAGCGACGTGATCGACCGAGCGAGGCGTATCGAACCCCGGCGGCGCGGACTCCAGGATCAACGTCCCCGGTGAAGCCTCTGGGAGCCAAACGACTGATTCGGGATCGACCGGAGAGAGGGGATCATGCGCGACACCGCAACCTCCATCGATGTGCGAAACTGCGTCGAATGGTCGTGGGATCAGCGCCTTCGCGCTCGATCTGGCGCTCGGTGCGGGCAAAGTCGCGGCGGTAGTCGGCATTGCGACGAAGGAATTCGAGTGCAAAACCGGCACGCTCAAGGCGCTCCAAGCGTTCAACGGTCTCCGGCGAGCGCCAGTACTGGGTCGGCATGGCTGTTTTTCCGTCTTCTTGTTACCCCCACATCACGATGCGGAAAGGCATCACAAGAGACTAGACCCAGCGGTTGCATCACGCGGTATCGCAATTTGCGTTATCGGTCGTCAATTATTGCATCCGCGGTTGCAAAAGATGCCGATATCCAGCTTCCGACATCCATCGCGCACGGGCGAGATGGCTGTCGTGTACGATTTTGGCACGATCCGGTTCGCGGGCCGGATCGAGGCCGAAAATCACGCTGACGACTTCCCGCCAGTCCGCCCCCTCCTCTTCGGCCATCAACAATCGCACATAAATAGCAAGATGTTTCTCGTCGTAAGCATTTACGCGATCGGTTTCTGGCGGCCGATCCTGAAATTGCACTTCGTTCATTGCAACTGCCCCTCAGCGTCGATGCAGTGTTAGAATTCATCTAACCCCGAAACTTTCCAATCGTCACGCACGATTTAAGACGTGATGCGCAGCCTGCATCACGCCCTCCCCGAAAGGGGCAAAGAGGACCGAACGCGAGGAGATGATTAGCACAACGCGAGACGAATCGGAACGATCATTCCTGGAACGATCGTGCCGATGCAAGTTCCCTACCCGCCATGGATCTCAAGGAGGTCATGGCGATCAATTTGCGTCGAATACGCCATGCGAAGAAAATGACGCAGGAGGAATTGGCGGATGCTGCCGAACTAAGCGTCCGGTACGTCGGCGCAATTGAGCGCGCAGATGTGTCGGCGAGTGTGACGGTGCTGGGCCGCATCGCTGAAGCGCTCGAAGTCGACGCCGCGGATCTGATTGAACGAGCGGCTCATCACTCTCGTCGAACCCGATGATCGGCACGATTGTGCTGCCGAAGCACAGCCGCGCTAAAATCAGCGCTGCGCGTTCACGCATAAGTTGATAGCCGATCGCACCTAAATCTGGCCACTCTCCGAATGCATGCCCTTGTCCGCTGGTGGAAGAGCGTGACGACGAGGGCGGAGATGGCTTTATGACCTTATACGAGCACTTGCCAGCCGACATCCGCAGTATGGTGGATTCGCTGGTGGCGGAGCTGACGCCGTATTCATGGCCAGGTCGGTTCCTCGCTCTGATTGGCCTGCTCGGAGAGAAGTTGGAGGCCAGGACCGAGCCCGAGCCTTGGCATATGATCCAACAATGGGCGGGTCTCGCAACGGCCGTATTGGAACAATTGCAACCCGACAGTTCGGTCGTCGAATGCGTAGGCCTGATGAGCATCAGCTTCAACGATCAATGGCGCGCTCAGGCGCTCGGCCAGATCGAACGAGATCTCACGGTTTTGGATCGGCTCTTGGCAATTTGTCCCGATTGGGATGATATCGTTGAAAGCGTCTTGGAGGCAAATCGAAGGCGGCCGATTCGGGCGAGACGAGGCCGCGGACGCTGATCAGCATCGGTTCGCGACGGGGGTACGGCGCTGAGCTTAGTGATGCTCCGCCCGGACCAGCCGGGCGGAGCATGTGCGTCCGTTCACTCGCCATTGCGGCGGCTGGGGCGGGACCAGATCAGGCTGAAGCCTTCATCGCCCTCGTCATCGAAGAGGTTGGCGAAGATCGGAGCGGTAAAGCTCGGATCGTCGAGCTTGAGGCTCAGATAGTCGCGGCCCTCGTTGGAGCGCTTGGACCAAGCGGCTCCGATCTCAACCCGGCCGACATAGACCCGGTGGCTCGGGGCGTTCTCGCCGGAACGATTGGCCTCGGGGACGATCCGGACGTTCTTGGCTTGAAGCGAGAGGGTCACGATCTGTCCGTTGAACTCATTGTTGCCGGTCTTCTTAAAGGTGCCGATGGTCGCCATGGGAGTTCTCCTTGATCTCTGTTTTTCGAGCCCGCACCTTGCGGCCTCGATGGTGATCGACAGGCCGGAGGCGATCGACGGCGCACCCGAAGGGCCGAAGCGCGGGCGGAGGATGGCAGCAGAGCGACTTTCTTGTTCCGCGAGGAATGACGGCGCAGCCGGCAGGGGAAGAAAGTCGATCGGCGCCATTGCGCTTTAGGCGGTCGAGGCTTTAGCCGCCCTTCGGCCAGATTCACCCATCGAAGAGGCCGTTGGTGCGCTCGATCTAAACAGACCTGACATCAAGGAGCACTCGGCAACGGTCGTAAAGCCTTCAGATACCGGCGAGAGAGTCCTCGGCCACTGAGGCCCTTCTGTGCAAGTAGAAGATGAGAGTCCGCGTCCACGACAAATGCCTCCCAAGTCGCACCAATCTCCCGGTCTTCCCGGCCGCGTTGTCGAGCTTTGCCGTGAACAATCCAAAGCTTCGACATCGCATCGAAATGGGCCGCTGCGCGCGATCAGACTTTATCACCTATCGTCACTCCAGACAGATGACGAGGATGGTGAGGGCTAAAGCCTGAGAACCACTACCTGTCCGAGATTGTCAGCCAGACGCCATGCCGTGCCCGGTTGGCCGGGCCGTTGTCATCGTCGAGAAGCGGACCAATGCCGTGACGCTGACGGCGACGGCGCCAAGGACTGATAAAATCAGCTGCCAAGTCGCTGATGGAATCGCCATCTGCGCGATCCCGTGTGTAGCGCTGTATCCAGCGACCGTGGCTGGCGCGACGAAGAGGATGATGAGGAGAACACGAAGCCACATCCACGGTGCGAAGGCCAGAGCGAACCGGCCGGCGCAGTAAGTTGACCCGCCAGCAACCAAGCCAACGAGAATGCCGCCGAGGGCGCCGGCGCCGGTATGGAAAGCCCATGTGGTGACGGTGAGGCCAACAAAGACTGGCAGCGCGAAGACGGCAAGCGCGAACAGCAGCCAGCAGAGGAAACCGATGCCGACAATGACGAGGACTGGTCCAAGGGCAAACATGGTGGTGGTCTCCGTGAGATAGACAAACGTCTAGCAATCACGCCTTCCACCACCACCACGGCGCAGCCGACAGCATAGCCGCAAATCGAGCGGTCAGCGAGCGGAAACCCGACAGGGACCTCCGCGCGCCGACTCACGATCTACGGCGCCTTCGTCATTGGAAGGGATCGAATTCGTGGATGACGACGGCAGGATCGCCATCGTATTCGGCGGCCGGCATGACGCCATATCCACCCGTGCCGGTACGGAAGATGATGACGCAAACCATGAGGGTCGTGGCAAGGTTCCAGGCGTTGGCGAAGGCAATGGCTTGAGACATCGGTCCGGCTCCTGTTCTGAGGCGGGGACCATCCCCGCGCGACAGGCGCCCGATGTGTCCGGCCGTGGGCCGCAATCACCGCGCAGGCGAAGACGTAGCGGCGGCACGCTTCAGCGTAAGCCGACCCCTTGCGGGTTGATGGCGTCAGGCCTGCGGCTGGACCAAGGATCAGCGCCAAGGCAGCGGGGCGGTGTCCGCCAGACGGGATGCCGGTTGTTAAGCGCGATATGGGCTCTCGGTGGGAACACGGTCACCGTGCGGCGGCTGATCGGCTAGAATGAATCGTGAGTCGATGCACGGTTGAGGAGGCCGGCGTGCCAGCGTTCATAGGACGCAACCTACATCTGATGAGGAAGGCGCTCGAGGAAGTGCAATTCTTGCGGAAGCTGACCTCACGCGTCGTCACGATCATTCGAGCCTCAAGGGGCCAAACAAGGATACTTGGCATGGGCGAGATCAATATACCTCGCGATCAACAAAATGCCCTCGCGGCGATCGATACCGATGAGTTGGGCAGGCTTATCGACCAAGCGATCCGCGAGGAACGATTAGGTGATGTGCACCGCCTCCCTCTCGCGAACTGTGGAGCCTACATTGCGAGAAAGCTTCACAATCTTGAACAGGCGTTGACGAACCACCGTCAGGCCAAGGCGCCACGAAAGCGCGCGGAAACAGAACACACCCTCCAACGCGCCGGCAGTGATTTGTCCTTTGCGGTCGAGGCCATGAAGCGCCGAATGGAAACGGAACAAAAGGACGGGCAGTTCTTCTACGTCGATGATCAGATCATGCCGTCTTACCGCTTTGACGAGCGTCTAAGTGTCCGAGTGAGCTATCGGTGGCGCCGGGCCGTCGACGACGAGTGGACGTCTGGCAGCATCACGTTCGTCCATGAGGTAGATCGACGCCCCGACTATACGATGCCCGTCCCAAAGCGAAAGCCAAGTGCAGCCAAGAAGGAGCAGGATCGGCAGACCAGGCTGTATGAAACATGGCAGCACCTGATGAGAGGAGCGCTTTATTCGGTCAGGGATTATTTCAAGGATGGTGGCGACGGAGACAAGATTCCGGAAACCTTCCAGGCAACAGTCGATTCTCGTACCCGCGGACTGAACAATTACAGCACTAAGTTCTGGCGCCAGCAACCTTGAAATCCTTCGTTTATCCGGAGGAGTGAAGGTGGGATAGCGGCACTCAGGCGCCGCCCGTGCCAAACTTCCAGACCGGGATGCCAAGCTTCTTCGCCTTGTCGGCCAGATTGTCCTGGATGCCGGTGCCCGGGAAGTGCAAGACCCCGATCGGCAAGGCCTCCAGCATCGCATCGTTACGCTTGAACGGCGCGGCTTTGTTGTGCTTCGTCCAATCGGGCTTGAAGGCGATTTGCGGCACTTTGCGGTTGTCAGCCCATTTGGCCGCGATCAGCTCGGCGCCTTTGGGCGATCCGCCGTGCAGCAGCACCATGTCCGAGTGCTTGGCGTGGACCTGATCAAGCTTGGCCCAGATCAGCCGGTGGTCGTTGAAGTCGAGCCCACCGGTCAGCGCCACCTTCGGGCCCGCCGGCAGGAGAACTTGGTTATGCGCGCGCTTCTTCGCGGCCAGGAAATCGCGACTGTCGATCATCGCAGAGGTCAGATTGCGGTGGTTGAGCTTGGACCCGTTGCGCGGCCGCCATGCGGAATGGGTGTGGCGTTCGAACTGGTCGGCGGCCTGGTCGCGCATCAGCTCGAAGGCGTTGCGGCGTTCAATCAGGGTCTGCCCTTCTGCCGTCAGTCGCTCCAGCTCGACGGATTTGATCTCGCTGCCATCCTGTTCCCGCTGCGAGCGCTGCTGGGCCAACTCGTTGCTGTCGAGCTCACGCTCGATCCTGTCGATGGCACGATGGAAGATGTTCACCGTCGACCAGAGCAGGTCTTCGAGGTCGGGTTCAAGGCGGGTATCGGACAGCGCCACCACCAGGGCATCGAGGATGTCGGAGATGCTGCCGGCTAGGATCTTTGCTTCGGGAAGCGGCCGGGGATCGGGCTCGTCCTGAAAGGGGCGATAACCGTGGAGTTGGAGTTCTTGGAGGACCTGGTCAGTCGGTGATGAGCTATGGTGCGGCTCGAAATCGTTGTCGTGGTCGGCTGTCATTGCGGCTTTCCCTCGTCGGATCGACCGCGCCCATCGCGGCCTTAATAGCGACGAAAGCGGCAGGCGGAACGGACTTGCACCCACAGCGCTAGCTGTGGGCCGGAGCCCTGGCGGAGGACCGAAGGGGGCCGACTATTTTGCCTCGCGATGTAAAGGCGGCGCTGCCGCCGACGGAAAATAGTTGGCCAACGAGGTTGCCGGTCCGGGCCGCTTGCCGCCCGATCGCCCTCTCAGAAGGCCGTGGGTGCGGTCCTCTCCGGCTGAGGGGAAGCATGACCGCTGGCCTCGCGGTAACGAAGCGGCCGCGTCGCCCCTCATCTCGGTTCCGGCTATGCCGCCAGTTCCATAAAGCGTGCGACGTCCTGCGCAGCGATCTGCACCCGGCTCGCGGCTCGAAGGTCGTCAAGGCCGAGCAGGCGAAGATCCTCGTTGAAGTCGCCAAGCCGTGGCGAGATCGCGATCGCCTCGATTCCCGCCTCCCGCGCCCGATCGATCAAGATCGCCATGGCGCCGTCACCGGCAGGATCGTCGTCGCGGGCGATGTAGAGCCGGCGCAGCGTATCCGGGAAGAGGATGGCGGAGAGATGCGCCGCCGAGAGGGCAGCGACCATTGGCATGGTGGGCAGAACGCACCGAAGGGACAGCATTGTCTCGATGCCCTCGCCGGCCGCCATGACGTCGCCGGCTACACCAAATCGAACGGCGTGACCAAGCAGGTCGCCCATCGCCCGTTTCGGCGCGTCGATCCGCGCCTTGCCAAGCGTCGTCGCGCTGAAGCCGTCGGGGTCAAGCCAGGTGCGATGCGCGCCGGTCAAGCGGCCGGAAAGATCGGTGACGGCAGCGATCATCGCCGGCCAGGTCTCGGTCGGGCTGTGGTCGTCGGGCCGGTAGTAGCAACGTGGGTGGAAACGCAGACTTCCGCTTTCGTGCAAAGCCGTAATGCCGCGATTGCGGAGATACGCTTCGGCGAGTGTGCCCGCGATCGACTGCGACATGCCAAAGAGACGCCGCGCCGCCTCCGACGGTCTGAGAGGCACGGGCGATTTTCTCGGTCGGTGGTGATTTTGCTCTGGCTCCCGTTCTGGACGCGGCAGACTGAGAAAGCGTCGTGCCTCATTGGCGACATCGCGAAAATCAACGAGACCGCAGCTCTCGCGGATCACGTCGAGGAGGTCGCCATGTTCGGCTGAGGCAGCATCGGTCCATTTGCCCGCGTGTCCCTTCGCCGATTCCGTGAGTCGCACGAACATCGAGTGACCAGGCGTATTACGGACATCGCCCACCATCCAGTAGCGGCCCTGCCGCCGCCCGTTAGACAGGTAATGGCGGCACACCGCCTCGGCATCACGCGCGAGACGGCGGGCCAGTTCGGATGCATCTTGGCGGGCCATCAGGCGGCCTCCCGCTCGCCTATGCGCACGACCGGATAGTGGTCGAGCACCTTTGCCAACTTCGAGGTACCGGTATCATCTGATGGTACGAACATGCGCAGCTTCCACGAGATGATCTCACTGAAGAGGCCGTAGGCGCGCAACCGGTCGCGCATTGCATCGGTGAAGCCGGACAGCTCGATGCGATGGGCGCCCATCACGCGGACACGACGGAGTTGCAGATCCTCGGCGAGGTCGATGACGATGCGTCCTTCCATCAGCGCCGAGAAGGCCTCCTGTGGAGGCCAGCTGCTGACGCCGGTAGCGCAAGTGTTCGCCGCCCAGGCTGGTGAGACCCTGCGGCCGATGATGCGTTCGCCATCGTCGGTCTGAAGCCGATAGACCCGGGTCGAGTCGTTCGGAAGGCGCTTCCAGATCGGCAGCAGCAAGCCGGCGACGATGTGGAGGGTGCTCTCAGCGAACTCGGGCACCTCAAGAATTTCGCCATTCCATGCTGCAGCAAATGTCTCGCGATCCGCAGGCTGCCAGTGGCTCTCGTCCATCATCTTCATCGAAGCATGATGGCGCTCCATGGGACGGATCAACCGCACCCGGCACTCAATCTCGCCGTCATCAAGCATGAAGCTCGACGCGGGAATTTGCACCGCAGCACGCCCTGAGCGCTCGTTGACCAGCAGCACCGCGTGAGGGTCGGTGAGATAATCCAACGCTTGATCCAGTGTGATCGGGTGATTGCGCCGGCGTTCAGTGATCGTGAGTAGCCGGGTTTCCGCACCGGTCGCAGGGTGCGTATAGATCGGGCGCCGATCGGTGACGACGAAGCTCTCAGCCTGCAGCGTCTCCAGCCCGACGTCATAGATACCGCTGGCGATAGCACCCTCGACCTTGGCGTTCAGCAACTGCTCGAACGCTGTGAACAGCAGAGCTTGTAGGTCGATGGTGAGCGCGAGCAGCCGGTTGAGGAAAGTCGTGATCGGCGGCAACTCGTCCTTGATGCCGTTCGCGTCCATGAGCTTCAGGCCCGTGGCGTCCTCAAAGATCTGGAGCGAGCAGCCTTCGACCTTGCCGCGCACAAGCAGCCGATAGAGCTGGCGCAGCGCATCTGGGGCATAGTGGCTCTCAAGATTGTCCTCGGTCCGGAACAGGCCCTGCCCGCCGGTCTGGCGCTGGCCGCGCGTGATGGCGCCCAGCGTGTCGAGCCGCCGCGCGATGGTCGAGAGGAACCGCTTCTCGGCCTTCACGTCGGTCGCAATGGGGCGGAATAGCGGCGGCTGCGCCTGGTTGGTACGGTTCGTTCGACCGAGACCCTGGATCGCGGCATCGGCCTTCCAGCCCGGCTCGAGCAAATAATGGACGCGAAGCCGGCGATTCCGCGCCGAGAGCTCGGCGTGGTAGCTGCGGCCCGTGCCGCCAGCCTCCGAGAAGACAAGCACGCGTTTCAAGTCATCCATGAAGGCCGCAGTCTCGGCGAGATTGGCGGAGGCGGCCCGGTTCTCGACCGCAAGGCGGTCACCCCTTCGCACCACGCGGCGCGAACGCCCGGTGACTTCCGCCACGAGGTCTGTGCCGAAACGCTGCACGATCTGGTCGAGCGCGCCGGGAACGGGCGGAAGCGACGCGAGCCGCTCGATCAACTCATTGCGGCGCGCGACGGCCTCGCGGCTCTCGACCGGCTGGCCGTCGCGGAAGACGGGCCGCGACGAGAGATTGCCATCGGCGCCGGTGAAGGGCTCATAGAGCTGCACCGGGAAGGAATGAGCGAGGTAATCCAGCACGTACTCGCGCGGCGTGATGTCCACGCGGACGTCGTTCCATTCTTCGGTTGGGATCTCGGCAAGCCGCCGTTCCATCAGCGCCTCGCCGGTCGACACAATCTGGATGACGGCCGCATGGCCCTCGGCCAAGTCCCGCTCGATCGCGCGCACTAGGGTCGGCGTCTTCATGCTGGTGAGCAGATGGCCGAAGAAGCGCTGCTTGGCGGACTCGAAGGCCGAGCGCGCGGCCGACTTCGCCTGACGATTGAGCGTGCCGGTCTCACCGGTGATGTTGGCGGCCTGCATCGCCGCGTCGAGGTGATTGTGGATGACGCTGAAGGCGCCGGCATAGGCGTCGTAGATCCGCCGCTGCTCATCGGTGAGCTGGTGCTCGACGAGCTCGTATTCGACGCCTTCGTAGGAAAGCGAGCGAGCAGTATAGAGGCCGAGCGAACGAAGATCGCGGGACAGCACCTCCATCGCCGCAACGCCCCCCTCCTCGATCGCCTCGACGAACTCGGCGCGGGTGTGCGCCGACCAGTCGCGCTGCGCGTCCTCGAGCAGCTTATCGGATTTTGAGATCCAGACCGCCTTGCGCCGGCCCTGCAGCCAGTTGTCGAGAATGATGCCGGCGGACTGGCGACCCTTGCCGGCGCCGGTCCCGTCGCCGAGCATAAAGCCGCGACGGAAGCGGACGGCGTTCGGTGCATGATCGCGGGCGGCCGCGACGAGGTCGAAGGTCTCATCCACCGCCCAGGTGCCGGCGAGATAATTGCCGTGGGCCTCGCCGGCATAGATCACCGTCTCGAGTTGGGCGTCGGACAGGACGCCGTGGCTGACGATGTTGGCCGGCAGCCGGGGCCTATAGCTGGGCTTGGGCGGCACGACCGAAGCCATCGCGGCCGACTGCACCAGCTTGGTGGGATGCGCCTGCGCACCGGGGATGCGGATCGATTGGAGCCGGTATTCCTCGTAGATGGCATCGCTGAGATGCGCGCACTCGGGCGGCGTCCAATCGATTATCTCATAGGCGAGGTTAACGGCTTCGGGATCGGCGACCGAGGCTTTGGCCGAATGTGCGGTGGCTCGCGCGAGATAGCCGCGCACGGTGCGAGGCGCCTCCGATGCTGACATTGGGAGCGCGCCAGTCGAGGCGACTGGCAAGCGAGCTGGAACGTGCTCGCCGATCCAGCGGAGCAGCGTCGCAACGTCGGGCGCCAATCCCGGCGACTCCGGGAACGCATGCGCGTCATCGGCCGGCGCCTTGTCGATGATCGTGAGGCGCGTCTCGATCGTGGTGCCGTGCCTGGCATAGACCGCGCCGGCGATCACAGCGGTGAAGACTACGCGGCCGCGTTCCTGTAATCGGGCAAAAGCCTCGCGCCAGGTTGAGGCTGCGGGTGAGAAGTTTGCACCGGTGATCGTGACCAGCCGGCCGCCATCGGCGAGACGCGCCAGCGCCGAGGCGATGTGACGGTACGCCGTGTCGGCCATGCGGCCGGAAACGTTCGCCATTGCCGAGAACGGCGGGTTCATCAACACGACACTCGGGACGACGGCATGATCGAGGTGATCGTCGATTTGAGCCGCGTCGAACCGCGTAACGGAAATGGCCGGAAAGAGGGAAGAGAGCAACATGGCCCGGGTTTCGGCCAGTTCGTTCAACACGAGCCCGCCGCCGGCGACCTCGGCGAGGATAGCGAGCAGCCCGGTGCCGGCAGACGGCTCCAGCACGCGATCCGCCCCCGTGATGGCGGCCGCGGTCAGCGCAGCCAGGCCGAGTGGTAGCGGTGTCGAGAATTGCTGAAAGGTCTCGCTTTTGGCAGAGCGGCGCGTGTGGGTCGGCAGGAGCCCCGCGATTTTGTCCAAGGCGGAAAGTCGTGAATCTGGAGAGTCAGCTTTGCGGAACAACGCCTTCCCGTATTTGCGCAGGAATAGGACCGTGGCGACCTCGCAAGCGTCATAGGCCGTCTTCCAATCCCACGCGCCCGTGGCATCGGATGCGCCGAAGGCCAATTCCATTGCGGCACGCAAAATTGCGGCGTCGATGCGTCGACCATGCTCAAGATGTGGGAGAAGCTGCTCAGCCGCAGCGATGATGACGCTGACGCTTTCGGGAGCGCGCACAGGCGAGATCCGGGCGGCCTCATCGGCCGCAGTCGGGAAAAGGTGGTTCATGGGGGGAGCCTCGGAGAGCGAGAAGGAGCGAGCCGGCGGCGCTCTCTCTGGGACCGGACCGGCTCAAACCCGTCCCGGCCCGACTCTCACTCTCTGCCCGATGCCTTGAAACGCTGCGGGCAGGACATTCGCTGCGTCAGGGTCGCTGCGCGTTGCGCGGCAAGAACCGCTTGTGGCGCAAGCCTCAAGAGCTGAATGGCTTGGTCAACAGGCTGCCGCTGACCTGCACTCGCGCCTTTGCTCGGGGCGCGGGTCTCGGCATACGGTTCACTAGCCCTGGCAAGACCATCGAACCGCTTCGCACAATGAAGGAGGATTTGATGGCTCAAATTCTGAAGTTTCCCACCACGAAGATCGAACCGGTAACCGTTCGCAGCGGGAGTAAGCACCGCATCAACGTCGAAGTGCTCGACGATGTTCGGCCACGACGCACGCGGTGGAGGGTTCAGTTTGAGGAAGCGGCGGGGTTTGCTGCATTGAAAGGCTTTACCGATCGCGCAGTAGCCCAATGCTATCGAGGTACGGCGGTTCGTGGCGGAGACGTCCGGCCTCGTCGCCGCCGGCAAGATCGCGATCTGGCTCGACGGCCTGAAGGTGCAGCCACTGGTGGCTCGTAGCGCATAAAAAATTGGCTGGGGCGAAGATCGTCGCCCCAGCCAGTGTTTCTACTCGGCAGCGATCATGTGCGGCTCGTCCGATTGGTCGGCCGGAGTTTCCTCGTCGTCGCTGGCGAGGAATTCCGGCAGAGCCTCGCCATTGCCTGTGGGCTCAGCGGCGCCAGCGGCCGTCGCCTGCTCGACGTCGACGTCGACCATCCGCAGGGGCTCGGGCAGCCAGCCGGTCTCGGCCAGGAGCCGTTCAGCCTCCTTGGCCATGTCGCCCTTCTTCAGATGGTCGATGAGCTGGGCAGCCGGCTCGCCGGCACCCTCGCGCACCGCCTCGAGGATGCGGCGCTTCGGCACGCGGCCAAGATAGTTCTCGACGGTTGGGCGCCAACCGGACGCCACCATGTCGAGGTCGACGGCGAGGGCAATGCGATCGGCATCCGCGATCCGCTGCTCGACGGCGTGCCGGGTGGCGCTGCCGCCGTAGCGGTCGGCCTTCTCGTAGAGCGCGTTGACGCCGAATGAGGCGCAGTGCGCAAAGAGCGCTGCCTGCTCGTCGCCCGTCAGCCCGGTGAGCCAGTCCCAGAGACCGGTTTTGTCCTTGGGCAAGCGCTCCTCCCATGTCTTGTGGCGCGCGTCGATGGCCTTGGCCGCTTGCGTATCCTTCAGCCCTTGCGCCTGCATGGAGAAGCTGACGCTGCGCACGGAGACCTCCATCGCCGTTCCAAAAGAGGAGTAGCGGGAGAACACGTCGAGGCAAAATTTGTGCAGCACCGCCTGGAAAGCGACCGATGGCGTGATCGCCAGCTTGTTGCGCAGCGCCAGCGTCCGCTCCGCCGTGAGCTCGGTCAGAAGACGGTCCGGAAGCGGCTTCACCGCATCGTCATCCTCGTCCTCGGGATCCGCGACCTGCCCGCCGATGATAATGACGGCGCGTTGGACAGCCGGTGCTGATGGTTCATCGCCATCCATGGCCGCGGTGACAGGTTCGCCGCCGCTGCCCTGCTCTAGCTCGGTCACTGGCACTTCGTCCTCGGGCCGGACGTAGCCGCGATCAACCAAGAGCTTGCCCTCGGCGTCGATGCCGACAAACGCGCCCGCGCGGACGATGTCGGCCGGCTGATAGATGACGGGTCGATCGTTGAAGGCGCCGAGAGCCGTCTCGATTTCGCCAAGGCGCTGGTCAATCTCATCGGGAAGCTCATCCGCGCCATCGTGCTCGGCTTCGAGCTTGGCATATTCGGTCTCGAGCGCCTCGATGGTTGCTTGCTCTTCGGTGGTGAGATCGGCGGATACGCCGTCCAGCTCGCGCAAGCCGCGAGTATGGCCGTAGGGCAAGTCGGAGGCGACCTCGATCCACTTCCAGCCTTCGGCAGCGATCGTTTCCGCCTCTGCCTTCAGCTTCCCAGCGACCAGACCGTCGAGCAGAGCGACGCCCTCGAGCCAACCGCCGTCGTCGGACTGGAACAGGTCGCGCAGCACCACGCCACCGGCCGCCTCATAGGCGTCGAGGCCGACAAACACGGCGCGCCGGTCGGAGGCGCGCACTGTCTTCTCCGTCAACATGCGGCGGATCTGATAGGGCTCCTTCTGCCAAGAGCCGGAGATGGCCTGCCAGACCTGCTCCTGCCGGCCATGATCTGCGGTGACGGTGAAGGCCATCAACTGCTCGAGCGACATGCCGTCGTCGGCATAGACGTCGAGCAACGCGGGCGAGATTGAGGCGAGGCGCAGGCGCTGCTTCACAACGTTGACTGAGGTGAAGAAGGCAGCCGCTATCTCCTCCTCCGTCCGGCCCTTCTCACGCTGAGTCACGAAGGCACGGAATTGGTCAAGCGGGTGCAGCGGTTAGATTATGCGTCAAGTGTCCTGTTAGCTGGATGACTCTGATTCTGTGGCCTTTCTGGCTGCATCCTGCATTTTGGGTGTATTTTTGG
>NZ_JARXWB010000059.1 GCF_029892425.1 Bradyrhizobium sp. BR13661
TCAAAGCCAAAAATACACCCAAAATGCAGGATGCAGCCAGAAAGGCCACAGAATCAGAGTCATCCAGCTAACAGGACACTTGACGCATAATCTAAGGCCTGCATCCGCTCGACCAGTTCCGAGCATTCAAGGCCTTGAGCGACGCCGGGCTGAGCGAGGAGGACATCGCCGCGCGTCACTTCGTGACGCCAGCGATTGTCAAGCAACGGCTGCGGTTGGCATCAGTGTCGCCGAAGCTGCACGAGGTCTATGCCGAAGACGGAATGGCCCTCGAACAGCTCATGGCATTTTCCGTGACTGCGGACCACGCCAGACAGGAGCAGGTCTGGGACAACGTGAGCCGTTCCGGTCACGACGAGCCCTATCAAATCCGCCGAATGCTCACCGAAAATACTGTCCGAGCCTCGGATCGGCGTGCCCGCTTCGTTGGCGTTGATGCCTACGAGCAGGCGGGCGGTGCGATCGAGCGTGACCTCTTTCAGCATGATGATGGCGGTTGGCTGCGGGACGTCGCCTTGCTCGATCGTCTCGCAACTGAAAAGCTCACGAGCGAGGCCGAGACGATCGCCAGGGAAGGCTGGAAATGGATCTCGGCCGCCGTGGAGTTTCCCTACGGCCACGCCACGGGCCTACGTGAGCTCGATGGCAAACCTGCCGATCTCACGACCGAGGAGCAGGCGACCATCCATGCGCTCAATGCTGAGCAGGCCAAGCTGGAGCTCGACTATCAGGACGCGGACGAGCTGCCTGACGACGTCGATCAGCGTCTTGGCGAAATCGAAGCAGCCCTGATAGCGTTCGAAGAGCGTTCAATCATCTATGATCCCGCCGACATCTCCCGCGCCGGCGTCTTCGTCAGCATTGATTCCGAAGGGCGCCTGTCGGTGGACCGGGGTTATGTTCGCCCCGAGGATGAAGCGCGGCAGGAAGATTCGGCCGTCGAGCAGGGCGACGATACGTCGTCCAGCGACAGCCGAGGGTCTGATGGTCCCCGCTGTGTGCAACTGACCGCGATCTCGGTTGCAGGGAGTGCCACTGATACCGAGGATGATGACGAGGATGCCGCGCGTCCGCTTCCGGACCGCCTCATCATCGAGCTGACGGCGCACCGGACGCTGGCATTGCGCGACGCGCTGGCAGAAAATCCCGCGATCGCGTTCCAGGCCGTGTTGCACAACTTCGTGCTGACGGCCTTTTATCGGTTCGCTAGCTCCGGCAGCTGTCTTGAGATCGGACTTCGTACACCCACATTTCCCGCTCAAGCTCCAGGGTTAAGGGAAAGCGCATCGGCGAAAGCCGTCGAGGTGCGGCATGAGTCCTGGAAAGCACGGTTGCCCAAGGACGAGAAGGACCTCTGGGATGCGCTCACTGCCCTCGACGGCACGGCTCAAGCGTCCCTGTTCGCCCACTGTGCGTCGTTTGCCGTCAACGCCGTCTATGAGCCCACGAACCGCTACAACACGGGACGGGTCTCAGCCCACGGCGTCCGCTCGCGTATTGACCAGGCCGACGTGCTGGCACGCGCCGTCGGGCTCGACATGGTTCGGGCCGGCTGGAAGCCCACGGTCGACAACTATCTCGGTCGTGTCACCAAGCCGCGCATTCTGGAAGCGGTTCGGGAGGCGAAGGGCGAGACGTCGGCTCAACTCATCGACCATCTGAAGAAGGGCGATATGGCCAAGGAGGCCGAGCGTCTTCTCGATGGCTCCGGCTGGCTGCCGGAGCCGCTGCGCCCGGTTGAAATCGCCTCGGAGCCGGCCGAGCAGGAGGGGGAAGCAGGACCGTTGCCCGAATTCCTCTCCGATGACGAGGAGCGCGAGCCCGCAGCCGACGAAGATCGGCCGGAACAACTTGACGCCGCCGAATAGCATCGTGCCGCGTGACGGCTCCAGCCGCCCGCGTTGATGACAGTGACATGGGGATCGGCGTACGGCGCCGGTCCCTATTTTTTTGGCGAGGACCCAAGAGGAAGAGCCGGGCCGGGAAGGGTTTGAGTCGCCGCGGTCTTGAGAGAGCGCCGGGCGGTTCAGCCCATTCCCGCTCTCCGAAAGAAATCCTCCCATGACCGAATCTCTCCTCGGCGGCGCCAGCGCCGCGCCGGCCTCCATGCGTGCCACCGCAGTCGTCGCTTCCGCGGTAGTCAGGGCTGCACGACAGCTCTGCACCGACCTCGAGCGCAGCCGCCGCATCGACGCCACCGCTCTACGCTCCGCCATGGAGGCAGCGTTTGGCGCCTCCGATAAGAGTGGTGCCTGGAATTGGAAGACCGCCTATGACGCCTGCGAGGCAGCGACCGTCCTGTTCTTGCGCCGGTATGGCGTCGCCATGTTGGCCAAGGCGAGGTCGCCCGCCGCGATGCTGCCGATGCTGGCGCGGATCACGAAGCTCCTTCCGACCCACACGCGCAGGTCCGAAGAGAGTGAATCGCTTCAGCAGTTCTCGACACCCATCGGGCTGGCATTCGTCACCAGCGTTGCTGCCGCAATCACTCCGGCGGACGTCGTGCTGGAACCATCGGCTGGCACGGGCCTTCTTGCCATCCCAGCTGAACTGGCCGGGGCATCCCTCGTTCTCAACGAGTTTGCCGACGGCCGCGCAGGTATTCTCGGCCAGCTCTTCCCCGGCGTTGCCACGACCCGGTTTGATGCTGCGTACATCAACGACCATCTCGACCCCGGCATAGTGCCGAGTGTTGTGCTGATGAACCCGCCATTCTCGGCCGCGGTTCATGTCGATCGAAAGATGGCGGATGCAGCGTTACGGCACGTCGCCTCGGCACTTGCACGTCTTCCCGAAGGCGGGCGGCTGGTCGCCATCACAGGCGCCAACTTGGCACCTGACGACCCAGTGTGGTCTGAGTCTTTCAAGCGGCTGCAGGAACAGGGCCGGGTCGTGTTCTCGGCGGCAATCGACGGCGCAGTCTACGCCAAGCACGGCACCACCGTCGACACCCGCCTGACCGTCATCGATAGAGTGCCGGCCGACGATGTTGCGTCATTACCGCCATTCCCCGGCGTTGCACCTGACCTGCCGACGCTGCTCGCCTGGGTCACACAGCACGTGCCAGCACGGCACCCACTTGTCGGCAAAGCGGCATCGATGGTGCCGGCAATTGCCAGCCCCTCTCGAACCGTGCGCGCCTACGCCGGCCAACGTCAGCCAGCGGCGGTGCCGGCAATCGAGCCCGTGGCGACGGAAGTCGCCTACGAGCCAGTCGATTGGGCGCCCACGGATGCCCGCCAGATCAGCGATGCGCTTTATGAGGCCTATGCGCTGCAGTCGATCCGCATACCCGGCGCACAGGCGCATCCGACCAAGCTTGTGCAGTCAGCGGCGATGGCTTCGGTCGCCCCGCCGAAACCATCCTACCGGCCGCACCTGCCAGCGAGCGTCGTCGCGAACGGGATCCTGTCGGATGCTCAACTCGAAAGCATCATCTACGCTGGCGAGGCGCACTCGGAGTTTCTTAGCGGTTCCTGGACGGTCGATGCCACCTTTGATGTCGTGGCGGCCGCGCGTGACGATGCGGAGAATGCTGTTCGGTTTCGTCGCGGCTGGTTCTTGGGGGATGGGACCGGGGCTGGCAAGGGTCGGCAGGTCGCTGGTATCCTGCTCGACAACTGGCTGAAGGGGCGCCGTCGTGCGGTCTGGATCAGCAAATCCGACAAGCTGATCGAGGATGCGCAGCGTGACTGGTCGGCGCTCGGCATGGAGCGCCTACTGGTCACGCCGCTTTCGCGTTTCCGGCAGGGCACGCCGATCCGGCTTGGGGAAGGCGTCCTATTTACCACCTACGCTACGCTGCGCACCGACGAGCGCGGAAAGAAGCTTTCGCGCGTTGCGCAGATCGTCGAATGGTTGGGCTCCGATTTCGACGGAGTCATCGTTTTCGACGAGAGCCACGCCATGCAAAACGCAGCGGGTGGGAAGGGCGAACGCGGTGATCAGGCCGCCTCTCAGCAGGGACGCGCGGGCCTACGGCTCCAGCATGCCCTGCCAAATGCCCGCGTTGTCTATGTCTCGGCGACCGGCGCTACCACGGTTCATAACCTCGCCTACGCCCAGCGCCTCGGATTGTGGGGCGGTGCCGATTTCCCGTTTGCCACCCGAGCTGAATTCGTCGAGGCGATCGAGGCGGGCGGTGTCGCCGCCATGGAGGTGCTGGCCCGGGACCTCAAGGCGCTCGGTCTCTATGCTGCGCGGTCCCTGTCCTACGAGGGCGTCGAATACGAGCTCGTCGAGCACCAGCTCACGCCTGAGCAGGTGCGCATCTACGACGCCTATGCAGATGCTTTCGGCATCATCCACAACAATCTCGACGCGGCGATGCGGGCCGCCAACATCACCGGCGCAACTGGGATCCTGAACGCCCAGGCGAAGTCGGCAGCACGCTCTGCCTTCGAGAGCGCCAAGCAGCGCTTCTTCGGGCACCTGCTGACCTCGATGAAGACACCTTCGCTGATCCGCTCGATCGAGCGCGATCTCGATGCCGGACATGCCGCCGTCATCCAGATCGTTTCGACCGGGGAAGCGCTGATGGAGCGGCGCCTCGCCGAGATCCCGACTGAGGAGTGGGGCGACGTCCAGGTCGACATCACGCCACGCGAATATGTACTCGACTATCTCGCCCATTCCTTCCCGGTCCAGCTCTACGAGCCTTTCTCCGACTCGGAGGGCAACCTCTGCTCCCGGCCCGTCTATCGCGACGGCCAGCCGGTGGAGAGCCGGGAGGCTGTCGCGCGACGCGATCGCCTCATCGAAAAGCTGGCATCGCTATCGCCGGTGCCCGGTGCACTCGATCAAATCGTCCAGCGGTTTGGGACGGACATGGTCGCCGAAGTCACCGGCCGCTCCCGCCGTGTCATCCGCAGGGGCAGTCGCCTTGTCGTCGAGAGCCGTGCCGCGTCGGCGAACCTCGCGGAGACCACGGCATTCATGGATGACGCCAAGCGCATCCTTGTATTCTCCGACGCCGGCGGCACCGGCAGGAGCTACCATGCCGAATTGTCGGCACGGAATCACCGCTTGCGGGTTCACTATCTGCTCGAGCCTGGGTGGAAAGCGGATGCTGCCATCCAGGGACTCGGCCGCACCAACCGGACCAACCAGGCGCAGCCGCCGCTGTTTCGACCAATTGCAACGAACGTGAAGGCGGAGAAGCGTTTTCTCTCCACCATCGCTCGCCGGCTCGACACGTTGGGTGCCATCACCCGTGGTCAACGCCAGACCGGAGGGCAGGGACTATTCCGTCCCGAGGACAACCTCGAAAGCCAATATGGCCGTGATGCGTTGCGCCAGCTCTACACGCTGCTTGCGCGGGGCAAGGTCGAGGGCTGCTCGCTCGAGGCGTTTGAAGACGCCACCGGGCTGAAGCTCGTGGACGCCAGTGGGCTGAAGGACGAGCTTCCGCCGATCACGACCTTCCTCAACAGGCTGCTTGCCCTCGCTATCGAGCTGCAGAACATTCTCTTCACGGCATTCGAGCAGCTATTGTCGGCCCGCATCGAGGGCGCCATTGCGTCCGGCACCTACGACGTCGGGTTGGAAACGCTTCGCGCCGAAAGCTTTGTGGTCACCGACCGCCGCGCGATTTACGTTCATCCAGCGACCGGTGCCGAGACCAGGCTGCTCACGATTACCCAGCGCGAGCGGAATCGCCCGGTCAGCCTGGATGAGGCCTTGAGCCGGCTGTCGGATCGACGTGCCGTCCTGCTGATCAACGAGCGCTCTAATCGAGCCGCCCTGCAGATCCCGGCGCCGAGCTTCATGCTCGATGACGGCGAGATCGAAAGCCGTGTCCGGCTGATCCGTCCGATGGAGCAGCACAGCGTTCCCTTGAAGATGATGGCGGAGAGCCATTGGGTCGAAGCCGACCGCGAACGCTTTTCCGCCGCTTGGCGGGCGGAGCTCGCGGATATCCCTGAATTCTCTGACAGCACGATCCATATCGTGGCGGGCTTGCTGCTGCCGATCTGGAAGCGGCTGCCGGACGAGTCGGCGCGGGTCTACCGCCTGCAGACCGATGCCGGAGAAAGAGTCATCGGTCGCAAGGTTTCAGCTACCTGGGTCGCGAGCGTCCTTGAGGGCGACGCGCCCAAGCTGGCATCGGACGCTGCCTTCGCCGCTCTGATCGAGGGCCGAACGGTCCTCGAGCTCGCCGAAGGCCTGCGGCTGCGCCGCGTTCGGATCATGGGCGCATACCGCATCGAGCTGTCGGGATTCACGGACGCGATGCGCGACCGATTGCGCAGCTATGGGCTCTTCGCCGAGATCATCTCGTGGAAGCTGCGCATGTTCGTGCCAACAGATGAAAGCGGCATCGAAATCCTGTCGAAAGTGCTCGATCACTATCCGGTCGCGCATCAGTGAGCGGGAGTCCGCATGATGCCCCGCGATGCGTCTGAATTGGCACACCGTCTCGCGCGAGAGGCCGAGGCCGTATGCCGTCACTATCTGTCCAATGGCAAGCGCCAGGGACGGTACTGGCTGGTTGGCGATGTCCAGAACACTCCGGGCCGCTCTCTGTTTGTGCGGCTCTACGAATCGCCAAAAGGCCCGGCAGGTAAATGGACTGACGCGGCGACGGGCGAGCACGGCGACTTGCTGGATATCATCCGTGAGCGCTGCGGTTTCGGCAATTTCCGCGAGGTTGCCGAGGAAGCGCGGCGATTTCTCAAATTGCCTCGTCCCAATCAGGACGTCACTCCCAAAGTCGCTCTCCCAGCGGTGCAGCGTGGATCGCGAGAGGCGGCAAGGCGGCTCTTTGCCATATCGCAACCGATCGAGAGTACTCTCGTGCAGCTATATCTGCGCCGTCGCGGCATTGATGATGTGCATCACGGCGGCAGTCTGCGTTATCAGCCGCGTTGCTACTATCATCCGCCCAACCAGGATGCGCCCGAGATCTGGCCGGCGATGATTGCTCGCGTGACGGATCTCGATGGGACGATCACGGGCGTACACCGTACCTGGCTCGATCCTGAGGGCTTCGAACCTCATCGGCTCGGCAAGGCGCCGATCGATACGCCCCGCCGCGCCATGGGTGATCTTCTCGGCAATGCGGTTCGTTTCGGCATGGCGGATGACGTGCTCGCAGCTGGCGAGGGTATCGAGACCATGCTGTCGCTACGTTGCGTGCTCCCAACCTTGCCGATGGCCGCTGCACTGTCGGCCAATCACCTCGCAGCCATGGCACAGCCGCCGAATTTGCGTCGGCTCTATATCGCGCGTGACGCCGATGCTGCTGGCGACATGGTGCAAGCGGTTCTGTCGCAACGCGCAGAAGTTGCCGGCATTGAGGCGATCCCGTTATCGCCCCGGCTGGGCGACTTCAACGAGGATCTGCACACCTTCGGACTCGACGCCCTTCGCGCATCGATCATGGGGCAAATCGTACCGGAGGACATCGTCCGCTTTTCTCGCGCCGGCTGATGCCGTCGGATAGGCGCGAGCGGCGTCTCTCGGCGTCGACGGCTCGGTCGCGGCGGCCCGATGCCGAAGTGGCACGCGACCACGGCCTTCTAGAGGGCGATCGGACGGCAGGCGGTTCGGGCCGGCAATGGCTGAGGGGCGGCTATTTTCCGCCGGCCCTTGCCACCCCACGCGACGAGTCGCGTGGGGACCCCGACTGCGGGCCTTTGCATCGCGAAGCAAAATAGCCGCCCCTCAGCCATCCTCCGCTGGCGCTGCGGCCCTCCGCGTTGCTCCGGGTGCAGGCCCGTTCCGCCCGCCGTCTGAGTGATCGCCACGAAGGCCGCGATGGGCGCGGCCGATCCGGCAAAGGGACACCTCCTCATGACCGATCGTGACGACATCGAACCGCCGCACGCTTCATCTGCGACCGACCTCGTTCTCAACGAACTGCAGCTCTTTGGCTACCGTCCATTCGACGACCAGCCCGATCCGAGACCGCTGCCCGAAGGTAAGACGATCGCTGGCGCCGTTGCCGACATTTTCGACGCCTTGGTCGCCACACTGAACGACACCCGGCTCGAGCCAGACCTTCCAGATCTGCTCTGGTCGGCAGTCAACCTCTTTCACCGCGCCGCAGACCGAACCAACCGTCAGCTCGACGATAACGAACAGGCGCAACGCAAGAGCCAGCGCGAGCAAGACGGCTCGGAAGTGCGATCCGTCGAACTGGAGCGCTTGACGGCCGAAGGCATCACACTGATCGAACGGCGCAATTGCCTGGAACTCTTCCGCGACCAGGCAATCGAACGCTTTGAGCTCCACACCGGCTCCACTTGGCGTCCTCGATCGGGATCACTCGTCAACCATCGCACGCTCACCGCAGCAATGATCGACTCGCGGGACTTCATCGCCGCCAAACGCCGGGCCGAGACCGAGGTCATGTTGCCAGCAGGACCGAAGATCGCACTGACCGGCGGCCTCGACTTCAACGATCACCGCCTCATCTGGGATCGCCTTGACAAAGTTCACGCCAAACATCCTGACATGGTCCTCATCCATGGCGGCTCGCCAAAAGGCGCGGAGCTGATCGCCTCCAAATGGGCGACCACCCGGAAGGTGCCACAGGTCGCGTTCAAGCCGGACTGGACCCAGCACGCCAAGGCAGCACCATTCAAGCGCAACGACGCGATGCTCGAACTGCTGCCGATCGGCGTCATGCATTTCCCGGGCACTGGAATCCAGGACAATCTCGCTGACAAGGCGAAGCGGCTCGGCATCCCTGTTTGGACATTCGGTGGCGCGTGAGCGCCACCCTGACACGCTTCGGATCCTACCACCCAGGTGGAGTTGCAGCGCCGCAACTCCGCCTCGTTTCGCTCATATGTCAAACCTGCGCCGCGGTGGTGGTGGAAGGCGCGACCATGACATCTATTGCACATGGAGCCACCACCATGCTCGCCCTTGGACTTCTTCTCAATATCGTTGGCATCGGCTTGTTCTGCTGGCTGACCTTCACGCTGGCGGTATACGCTCTGCCATTTTTTGTAGCCATGAATGCCGGCATGTTAGTTCTACAGAGTGGTGCCGGCGTTCCCGGCGCGTTGATTGTTGCCGTCGCCGTCGGCGTCATGACGCTGGCGATCGCTCGAATCGCGTTCGCCACGACCCAGTCGTTGATTTTGCGTGCGGTCATAGCATCGGTGTTTGCTTTGCCGGCGTCATTTGCTGGCTATCACGTCACTCTCGCGATGGCACAAATCGGAGCACCTTCGCTTGTCTGGCGGGAGCTTTTCGCTTGCTTTGGGGCGATCTTCATCGGCGGCACGGCTTGGACGCGTTTAACTGTCTTTACAGAGCCCGGCCCGCTTGAGCCGGGCAGGGCGGTCAGCGACAGTCCTCGCCCAGTTCTCACGGCCGCCGCGCGCGAATGATGATCTGCTGACCCTCGTCGTCGAACAGGTTTGCGCAGATCAACGCGCGGGGTGTTCGGGAGCTGAGCGAAAGAATATCGGGTCTTTCCAGAGCACTTCGGGCCAGCTGGCGATTACTCCCGCTCCGTCCTCGAAGTGGAAGGGCCTCTCTCTGGAGGTCTCTCTCGGCGCCGATGCCGCTATTTCCCGCATTCTGTTTCTTTCTCTACGCCCAACCGTTTCGACCTCTTGTACGGCAGAACCGAGATTAGCCAACTCTTCTCCCGAGGTTATGTTTCAGCACGCGACGCACCGGGCCTCCGTGATGGCTCGATCTGGCCGAAGACCGGCTGCGCCTCGATCGTCTGAGCCGCAACGCTGTCGCAGTGACTTTCTTCCCCTGGGCTTCGCCCATTCCTCGCGCGAGCCAAGAAAGCATGCCCCCGCGAAGGCGGGGGTCGCTGCGACAGCATCCTCCGCTGCGCTCCGGCCCTTCGGGTGCGTCGCCGATCGTCCCCGGCCTCAAAGATCGCCATCGAGGCCGCGGTGGTCGCGGGCTTGAAACACAAACAGGAGAAGAGACATGGCTACCATCGGTTCGTTCAAGAAGGTCGGAAACGATTACCAGGGCGAAATCGCTACCCTCAGCCTGAAGGCCAAAGGCGTTCGCATCGTCGCGGAATCCAACCTCTCCAACGACAAGGCTCCGAGCCACCGTGTTTTCGTGGGCCGCGACGTCGAGATCGGCGCCGCCTGGTCGAAGCGCTCAGAGGAAGGTCGCGACTACCTCTCGCTCAAGCTGGACGATCCCTCCTTCACGGCGCCGATCTACGCTAACCTGTTCAACGACGAGGGTGGTGAAGGCTTCAACCTGCTGTGGTCGCGGCCGCGAAAGAACGGCGAGTAAGACCGGCTCTCAAAGCCCCGCCCGAGACAAGCGGGCGGGGCTTCTGCTTCACACAATACTCAGCAAACGGCCGCGCCGATTGAAGAACAAAGCACGTTGACCAGCGCCTACGACTTGGTCGCCCGCCCGGCGCGCCTAAGCAGGTCTCCCGGCTCGATTCCCAATGCGTCCGCAATTTGCCCGAGCACCGTGACGCTTGCCGACACGTCGCCGCGCTCGATCGCGCCGACATAATGGGCGCTTAGGCCCGCGTGCTCAGCCAGCTCCTCTTGCGTCATTTCCAGATCATGGCGCTTGCGACGCAGGTTCACTGCCATGATCTCCTTGAGATCCATGGCAGTATGTGAATCCGAGCCAGAACGATCGTTCCGGGAACGATCGTTCTATTCGTCGCAGAACATGTTATTCTACTTATTACGCGGTGATGGCCCGCCCTTATCAGTGTAAAAGGGCAACCAAAATGGTGCTGGCGGCGCTGGCCCGAATGAGGCTAAAGTAAGTCCTTGAGATCAGCGGGAATTAGAATCATTCGCTTTATGAAGCGCTCATGAAAAAGCCACCGGCAGATCCGGACGTTGCCGACCTTGCGCCAACGGATCCTGTGCTCACGGTCTACGACGAAGAGCATATCGTTACTTATTTGCGCATGCTCGATGCAGACGCGGAGGGAGCCGACTGGTGCGAGGTGGCGCAAATCGTTCTCCACATCGATCCAGAGCTCGAGCACGACCGCGCTAGACGTGCGTTCGATAGTCACCTGACCCGCGCAAAGTGGATGACGGAGCATGGTTATCGCCATCTGCTCCGAGGTGGTGCTTCAAACCCAAACCTTTGAAGTCTTGCGTAGAACAATTTGCTATCTGGCCGCTGGGTTCGATCTATTGTATCACGCGATGCACGATCGGGGGCTAGCTACAACTCCTGCTCGTCACGATTATTGCGCCGCAATCGAGCTGTGTAGTGGGACGCGTACATGTCGAAAATCAACTGGAGATCGTCTGCAGAATTTTACGGTCGTGTTGAGGGAGCGGAAATGACCGGCTTGGCCTGGGAGTGCTTGCGCCGCAATCCTGCTTTCCAGCGGGCGGCCCCGCCGCCTGGTGTCAGCGCGAGTATCGAGTTTCGACAGCAATGGGGGTTGGTTTTTCGCAGCTGATCCCGGTCAGTCCTATCTTGAGCAGACGATCTTCTGGGCGCCAGAAGTGCTGGCGACGGTCATACCCGTACGTCCCGCGCTGATCGCCGGCCCGTATTCGCCCGTCCGCCTGGACCTCAGCAACCTGGACGATGGTCAGTTGCGGCAGGGCCCTGACGGCTGGCACGCGGTCATGCACCTGCGCGGCGTAGAGCACCGCATCTGGTGCAAAGAGGCGCCGCTCGTCTCGGCTGCCTACACTGTTGAATACCCGCTCGATCGTGACTTCGAATTCAGGGTCGATGCGGGCAGGCGCTTGTGGCGAGGCCTCAACGGCAGACCGCAGGGAGCGCCGCTCCATGCGCTCTCAGTCTACCGCCGCCGGCGGCTCGCGCTTGCCTTGCGCGCGCTCGACGCCCGGACGGACGGCGCCACTTATCGCGAGATCGCTGAAGTCCTGCTGCCCGCTCACCGCATTGGCAAGCGGGACTGGCGAACGCACGACTTGCGCAGCCAGATCGTCCGCCTGGTCAAGACAGGTTTCGCCTTGGCGCAAGATGGCTACCGCGCCCTGTTAAGACCACCCTCGCGAAGGAAGTAGCGCTGCCTTTGGGGGTATCGAAACTGCACCCCCTCATGTTCGGCATCCCCCTTCGAGGTTCTTCTCCGTCATTGTCCCCGTCAGCGCGCCACCAACCTCGTTGGCGCTCCACACGGCCACGGAGCCTTTCAGATGTCCGATCTGAACCTCGTTACATCGCCACGATATCTTCGAACGTCCGAAGCAGCGCGATACCTGAGCCTTTCACCCCGCACGCTCGAGAAACACCGTACGTACGGTACCGGTCCTGCTTACCGGAAAATCGGCGGTCGCGTCATCTATGCGGTTGCTGATCTCAAAGCCTGGGCAGACGTCGGCACCAGAAAGTCAACCAGCGATCCAGGTACAGGCACCGTACTGCCGGCCAAGCGGCACGCTCCCATCGCTTACGCAGGAAAAGAGCGGCGCTGACCCATGAAGAAACACGTTCATCATCCCGAGAGCAACTCAACGAAAGAGGTCAGAGTCGGCGACCTCACGACCGTTGAAATCCTGTGGCTCGAAAAACGCATCGAAAACCGCGTTCGGTTCGGTCGATCCGTTGTGGAGAAGATCATCGACCGCAATCGACGCGTGCTGTCATTCGCCCCTGGCAGCATCTTCGCGTTTGTGCGTTGGACGTCCAACGACTTTGGGACGATGCTGTCCCGCATCGATATCCTGCGCGCAGCGACGCCTGGACAGCGCTATTCCACCGTGCCCTGGATCACGCCGGGCGGTGAGAGCCTGTTGCGACTTTCCGGTTGGCCGAAGGTCGAACGGGTGCTGCAGATGATCGATATCGTCGAGGCGCTCGACGTCGATCCTGCCGACGCAGCACCTGAGTATTGGCACCACGTTCATAACCGAGTGTCGGTCAACGAAGCACCCCGGCCATACACCCGGTCGCGTCATCAGGCCTGGCTCCATCGGCGGCGGGTGATGCCATGAACGCGCGGTGTGCGACGATTTTCACGACAATTGCGACAACAGGCCTTCTCCTCGCGACGCTCGGCGGAGCACCGCCGCACTTCATATGGAACGCATCAAACAGCGTTCCGATCGGCCTTTATCGCGTTCAACCTGCGACACAGATAGCCGTTACTGACCTCGTTGCAGTACAGCCGCCTGAGCTTCTTGCCGCATTCCTTGACCTCAATGGCTATCTCCCGACCGGGGTCCCCATGCTCAAGCGCGTGTTGGCGCTTCCTGGACAAACCGTCTGCAGAATAGGCCTGACGGTCACTGTCGATGGCGTCGATGTGGGGCAGGCACACGAGCGCGACAGACGCGGCCGTCCGCTTCCCGCCTGGCATGGATGCCGCGCGATCGCTGATGGCGATATCTTTGTCATGAACTGGCAGTCCGCAGACTCGCTAGATGGTCGATACTTTGGACCGATCCCCGCATCCTCAGTCATCGGCAGGGCGGTACCGTTGTGGACCGAGGAGGAGTGACCGTGCGGGGCGGCATCACCCTTTCGACTGGTTTGGGTTCGTCCGAACCCGCTCGAATCCTTCCTTACCGGAGCAGTCTCGATGATGAAAAACCGGCGCTCGCCTCGCAACGGAAGAGCCATTCCCGTGCGTTGACGGGCGCGATTGGGCTGCTCCGCTCGCGCCGGTCAATGGCGCACGTCATCGTCGCCATCGCGCCATTTGTGTGCCATGTGGCCGTCGCGGTGGCCTTCGGCGTGACCGTACACGCGCAAACCGCGCCGCGTCCGGGCGGCATCGATCGGTTCGCCGGATGCATCGCGGAAGCATCCGTTCGCTTCGCCGTGCCGGTAAGCTGGATCCGCGCTGTGATGCAGGTGGAGAGCTCAGGCGACCAACGTGCGACGTCGTCTCGGGGGGCGATGGGCCTGATGCAGCTGATGCCAGGAACTTGGGCTGAGCTCAGCGCCCGCTATCGCTTGGGCCTCGATCCATTCGATCCCCGTGACAACATCTTAGCAGGCACCGCGTACCTCAAAGAGTTGCACGATCGCTTCGGGCAAGCGGGTTTTCTTGCAGCCTATCATGCCGGTCCGACGCGATATGAGCAGCATCTCGTAACGGGAAAGCCGCTTCCACCCAAAACTACGGCCTACGTCGCGGCGGTCACACCATTGCCGGACAACGAGCAACGTGAACATACCGCAGCTGACGGCAGGCATGCACTTCCTTGGCGGCAGGCGCCCTTGTTTGTTGAGCGGGGGGCGCACCGTGACGGACGTTCGGTTTGCATTCGAAACGCTGCACGGGCGATGCCTTTGGCCCGCGCTCTACTCGTCGCTTCGCTCCTCACCGAGCCACCCTACGGGTGTCTCGGCCCTTCGGGTAGCGATCGCTATCGCAAGCGCTCGCTTTGCTCGCAAACAGTGGGGCGCATCTCGCAAATCGCCGCCAGCATCGAGAGTCTGTTGGCTTGGAAGTTGGACGCTGGGAACGAGCGACCGAGGAGGGCAGGATAAAGCGCACAAGGTGCGCGCGGTCGGTTGGGATGGGGACTGCCTGAAAATTCCAGCGATCCGGCAAACATTGCGCAATATCAGGCACACCTTGCGACTTTCGGCAAAGCGTTATCGCCGCTCATCTATCCACACCCTATGAGCCCAAGATGACCAGAAGCGACGATTTTCGGATCCGTCCAGGTCGCATCCGCTCGACGCGCGCGGCGCGTACAAAACCGTTCCTGGCGCAGGCGCTCCAAGCCGCGCAGAAGGCTGGCGGACTCTCGCGGGCCGGCCAGAGACGCGGCAGTACGTTTGGGCGTGGCCGCGCCGCGAGCCTTGCCGCGTCAAGACTCCTAGGCAGCCGTGCTCGCGGCGCTGTCATCAAGGCGCAAGTGGTCCGGCGGATGCGATCGCCGGGTGCGCTGCGCGCCCATATCGGATATCTCCAGCGCGACGGGGTGACCCGCGATGGGGCGCCCGGCAAATTGTTCGATGCCGCCGGAGACGAGGCCGACGGCCGAGCCTTCACTGAGCGTTGCAAGGACGACCGGCATCATTTCCGGTTCATCGTCTCGCCCGATGATGCCGGCGAGCTCTCGAGCTTGCGGACCTTCACCCGCGAGCTCATGGACCAGGCCTCGCGCGACCTCGGCACGCGGCTCGATTGGGTCGCCATCGACCATTGGAACACCGAGCACCCACACGTCCATATCCTCGTGAGAGGCCGCGCCGATGACGGCCAAGACCTCGTCATCAGCCGCGACTATATTTCGACGGGCTTGCGTGCCCGCGCTGGCGATCTCGTTACTCGCGAGCTCGGTCCGCGATCGGAGCTTGAGGTCCGTCGTGGTCTTGAGAATGAGACGACGGCCGAACGCTGGACACGGATCGATCGGGTGCTTGCCCGGGAAGCGGGGGCGGCGGATGGGGTCATTGATGTCAGGCCGAGCCGGGATGTCGCGGCCGATCCGCTGCGGGAGCTTAGAATTGGTCGGATGCGGACCCTGGAGCGGCTGGGTCTGGCTGAACCTGCGGGGCCAGCACGCTGGGTGCTCGCGCCTGACGCAGAACTCCGCTTGCGGGAGCTAGGCGAGCGCGGCGATATCATCAAGCGGCTGCACAAGAGCCTGACGAAGGATGGTGCCACACGCGCCCCGTCATCCTGGGCGCTCGAAGGCGAACGCCATGGCGAGCCCGTGATCGGCCGCCTCATCGCCCGCGGGCTGGATGACGAGTTGAGGGGCTCAGCATTCGCCGTCGTCGACGGCATCGACGGGCGCGTTCATCATCTCAAGCTCCCCGATATTGAAGCGGCTGGGGATGGTCCAATCGGCGGGATCGTGGAGCTCCGCCATTTCGATGATGCAAGGGGCCGTCAGCGGATCGCACTCGCGGTCCGCTCGGATCTCAGTCTCGACCAGCAGGTGGTAGCGGAGGGGGCGACCTGGCTCGACCGCCGGCTGGTGGCCCGAGAAGGTGCAGAGCTTTCGCGGGCCGGTTTCGGCGCCGAGGTTCGTGCTGCGCTCGATCGGCGGATCGATATTTTGGCAGAGCAGGGCCTTGTCCGCCGCGACGGAGACAAGGTCACAATCGGGCGCAACCTTGTCGCTACGCTGCGCAGCCGCGAGCTCGACGTGATCGGACGGCGTCTCGCTTCGGAAACGGGACTGTCGCATTTGCCCGCCGAGGCAGGGGAGACAGTCACAGGAGTTTATCGCCAACGGCTATCCCTTGCTTCCGGCCGCTTCGCAATGATCGACAATGGTTTGGGATTTCAGCTTGTACCCTGGACACCTTCCCTGGAACGCGAGCTTGGCCGGCACGTCAACGGCATCGCCGGTCCCGGTGGCGTTGAATGGAGTCTCGGACGCAAGCGGGACCTCGCGGTCTGACCATCCGGTTTCTACGCCACGGCGCGCGTGATCACGACAGCGACTGGATCGCTGTTGAATGTCAGCCGGACTTGCGCATCCCTCTGTGCATGTCCGCAACCAAAATCCTCTGGGGCCAGCTTTTCTTTGCGTCGCTGCTCGTGCTTGCCTTTCTCTGGACAGCCACCGAGTGGACCGCTTGGCGGCTCGGCTTTCAGCCGCAACTCGGGCCGGCCTGGTTCATGATCGGGCCCTGGCCCATGTATCAACCATTGGCCCTCTTCATCTGGTGGTTCAAATTCGACGCTTATGCGCCAACGATTTTCCTTCAGGGTGGGTGCATCGCCGCAAGCGGCGGGATCGCAGCCATGGCCGTTACCATGATCCTCTCGGTCTGGCGTGCAAAGGAAGCTCAGCACGTTACGACTTATGGTTCGGCGCAGTGGGCCGATGCGCGGGAGGTGCGCCGTGCCGGCCTTCTTGGGCCCGATGGCGTCGTGCTCGGTCGTCTGGGCGATCGCTACCTGCGGCACAACGGTCCCGAACACGTGCTGTGTTTTGCGCCGACGAGGTCGGGAAAGGGCGTTGGTCTCGTCATCCCGACCCTTCTGACGTGGCCGTATTCCACTGTTGTCCACGACATCAAGGGCGAAAACCTCCAATTGACCTCCGGCTTTCGAGCCCAGCTCGGGTCGGTGCTACTGTTTGATCCGACTAATCCCGCGAGCGCTGCTTACAATCCATTGCTCGAGATCCGTAAAGGAGACAATGAGGTACGCGACGCGCAGAATATCGCCGACATTCTCGTTGACCCCGAAGGAGCGCTCGAGCGGCGCAATCATTGGGAGAAAACCAGCCATTCTCTGCTGGTCGGTGCCATCCTGCACGTCCTCTACGCCGAGGCCGACAAGACGCTGGCGGGGGTCGCCAACTTCCTGTCGGATCCGTTACGCCCAATCGAAGCAACCCTGAACGCCATGTTGGCGACACCGCACCTCGGCGAGCGCGTCCATCCGGTGGTGGCCTCGGCGGCACGCGAGCTCCTCAACAAGAGTGAGAACGAGCGATCGGGCGTGTTGTCGACGACCATGAGCTTCCTGGGACTTTACCGCGACCCTGTGGTTGCCAAGGTGACGGGCCGAAGCGACTGGCGCATCCGTGATCTGGTTGATGGGGATCAACCGATATCTCTGTATCTTGTGATACCACCCTCCGACATCGCCCGCACAAAGCCGCTGATGCGCCTCATCCTCAATCAGATTGGACGGCGGCTGACCGAAAGCTTGGATACCGACCGACGGCGGCAAAAGCTGCTCCTGATGCTCGATGAGTTCGCAGCCCTCGGCCGGCTAGACTTTTTTGAAAGTCAGCTAACCTTCATGGCAGGTTACGGGATCCGAAGCTTCCTGATCACCCAGAGCTTAAATCAGCTTGAACGCGCCTATGGCCCGAACCACGCGATTCTGGACAATTGCCACATCCGGATCGCGTTCTCCACCAATGACGAGCGCACCGCCAAGCGCGTATCGGACGCGCTCGGGACCGCAACCGAGATGCGCGCGATGAAGAACTATGCCGGTCATCGCCTCTCGCCGTGGCTCGGCCATTTGATGGTGAGCCGCCAGGAGACGTCGCGTCCGTTGCTAACGCCTGGAGAGATTATGCAACTCTCCCCCAACGAGGCAATTGTGATGGTCTCCGGGCTGCATCCGATCCGCGCCACCAAGGTCCGCTACTATGAAGATCCTCAATTCCAACGCCGGATCTTGAAGCCATCGGACGCGATGCCGATCGACCGGGCCGCGCGATCGGACGAGTGGTCAGGACGTGGGCCAATTCCTCCATCGGTCAAATTGCTGACCGCTCTCAAGAACAAGGCGCGCGATCAGAATGGCGGCATTCGCCGCGAACCGGAGCTGCCGCAGCAAGAAGAGGTCATCGTGAAGGCGCCACTCGCCGAGAACGAGTTTGATGCTGCGCCCGATGAGGGTGACGCTGAAGCCGTGCAGGCATCAGCGTTAAATCGATCAATGCAGGGCCTGGCACGCGCTGTCAGCCTCGATCCTGACGACAAGATGGGCCTGTAAGCAGGCAAGATGAAAAAGACCCAGCTCAGCATTTACCTCGATCCAGAGATATTCGCGAGCCTGGACGCCTACGCCAAGCATCAGGGCAAGCCGAAGTCGCTGGTGGCCGAGGCCGCGATCGGGTCGTTTCTTTCCCCTGACGATTCCGATCGGCGCGAGGCTGTGATCGCCAAGCGCCTGGACAGGATCGTGCGGGTGCTGGAGCGGCTCGAACGCAATGATGGCATCACGCTCGAGACCATAGCCCTGTTCATTCGCTTCTGGCTGACGTCAACGCCGGCTCTCCCAGAGCAGTCGAGCCAAGCAGCGCGTGCCAAAGGCGCCGAACGCTACGATCGCTTTGTCGAAGCACTCGGCCGGCGTCTCTCCAGTGGATCGACGGTTCTCAACGAAGTCAGTATCGAATCTCCTGAACTCGGAAGCGCGGCGCAAGTCAAAGATTAGGCCCGTTCTCCCTAAGGATGATACGATTTCGCCCTGAAGAAGAGCCGCGGGCCCAGACAGCCTCATTCGCGAAAGCCGTTGCAACTATTTTGAGAAGCGATCGCCGCCGGTTCTGGTGATCGCTCAGACCGCAATGCGCCAAACAGATCATCCCTCCGCTGATACTCCGTTGCCGATCAACGCGACTCCGCATCTCCTTTCTTTTCTTACGCCAGAGCATGATCGGCAGTTCTGCTCTGTTGAGCCCAGGCTCAGCCTGCCTTTTCTGTCGTTCCCGTCAGATTGGTGCGTGTTCCAGCCGATCGTGATCACGGATTCCAGACCATCGTGATCACACATTCCAGAGCATCGTGATCACCGTTTCCAGCGGATCGTGATCGC
>NZ_JARXWB010000060.1 GCF_029892425.1 Bradyrhizobium sp. BR13661
TGTGTGCCTTCCTCGAAATGCCCCGTTAATGTCGTCGATTCCCATGACGGACCTACGACTCTAAGAGGACAGTTGCGATACAGAACCTAACAGCGGCTCGCGCTGAACGTTCTCGGCAAGCGAGTCGTCCTCGCCGAGAATGCCGGTCGCCGGATCGCGCACGACACAGGGCACCGGCGCGGTCTTGGCCAGGCGCTTCTGCTTCACCAGCAGCTCCAGCGCACGGTAGCGCCGGCCGCCGGCCGGGATCTCGAACATGCCGGTCTCGGCGCCTGCGGCGTCGAGGACCGGCCGGACGTTGAGGCTCTGGAGCAAAGTACGCCGGGCGATATCCTCGGCCAGCTCCTCGATGGAGATGCCGGCCTTTACGCGCCGGACATTCGACTGACTGAGAACCAGCTTGTTGAAGGGAATGTCGCGAGAAGGTGAGAGGGTGATCTTCTGAACGGCAGTAACCATGGATGATACTCCACGACGGGCAACCCAAAGTCTCTCTCTGGGTCTCTAACCCGTCACGAAGCGCAGCGCCACCCTCTTACTCTGAGGGCAGCGCCGCAAGCGGACGATCAGGAAAGACGGAAAGGCACGAAGCCGGTAACACGCCGTTCCGCATCTCCCGCTTTCCGGGTATCAGGCTGCGCGATCGAGCAGCTTCTTCGCGCGCGCCTCGAGATTAAGGCGTGCGTCCTGATGAGTCTTGCCTCGCGCAACCGCCGTGATGCCTTGCACGAAATCGAAGATGCTTTCAGGCAGGCGACCTTCCTCCGCTAGCACTGTGTCGATCACGTTGCGCGTCTCGGCCTTCGAGAAGCCGCGGCGGCGCAGAAACTCGGCGCGATCCTCGTCGGTGCGGGCCACGATCCGCTCGCGGGCAGCCTTGATGCCGTTGGCGAAGGGCAAGGGTGACGAGTTCGCGAAATTCAGGAGCGCCGGGGCCGCCTCGTGAGCAAAACGGGAAGCTGCGTATTTTGAGTGGCGAATGATGATCTCCTCGAAATCTTCCACGCCCCACAGATTGCGATTTTGGCAGACGGCACGGAGATAGAAGCTCGCCATGCCGAGCGTCTTGGCGCCCACTTCCGAGTTCCAGCAATAGAAGCCTCGAAAATAGAGGTCGGGGGAACCGTCCCGGAGGCGGCCGGCTTCGATCGGGTTCAGGTCATCGACCAGAAAAAGGAAAACGTCTCGGTCGGATGCATAGAGGGTCGTCGTGTATTTGGAAATGTCGACACGGGGATTGTAGATCCCGGTCGACCAGTCGAGCACGCCCGGCACTTTCCACCGCGTATCGCCTATGCCGTTGCCGGCGATGCGCTGCACGGCCTCAACCAGCTCATGGTCAAATATCCGGCCATAGTCCGGGCTGGTGACGGCGCGGAGCTCAACGCGACCGTCGTCGGTCTCGAGCGTTTTGATCTGTTCGGCGCGATTACTGGTGAGGCCATACTGCAGATTGATCCCTGCGAGCGCCGCGGGGAGCTGCCGCAAGTAAGCGGCGGGAGCGCCAACCTGGCTTGCAAGCTGGCCGAAGCTCCAATGGGTCGGCGCGACCGAGGTGTCAGAGCCGGGTAGCATCAGCGCCAAGCGCTCGGGGTCGGCGCGGTTCGACTCCACATGGATCAGCGCGCTTTCGACGACGCGCGTCCGGCTGCTGTCTGCGCGATAGCGCACCGACCGGGCTAGTTCGTTGAGCGACAAAAAGCGCTCATCCGCGGGACGGGAGAACCACTCGGAGGATACCCGACCGACGCGCTCGCCGCGGTTCACATCCACTCTGTAACCGCCACTGGCGTCGCCGCGGGAATCGAGAATCTGCATATTCATGGGGGGTAATCTCCATGACGGGCGCCGGAAGACTCTCCTCCGGCCCTCAACCCGTCACAGCGGGCGCAGCCCCACTCTGCCTCTGCTGCACCCTCGATCGCCGGCGCCAATGCGTCTCCGCTCCCGCCGCAGCTTCCGTCAGGGATGGAAGCCCGAAGGGTGAAAACCCGGCGAAGCTGGGGTTTCAGCGGCGGCCGACAGCCCGGGCCCGCAGGGAGACGGCCCTGCCTCGCGAAAAGCACGCTATGAGCGTGCTGGTGCCGGACTCATGATAGCTCGACGTCCTCGCGAGTCTGTGTTTGCGCGTCATAGATTCTGATCTTGAGCATGGGAAAACGCTTCTTCAGCTCTTCCGCGCCAGTCCTAGCACCGTCCCTCGTCGCAAATTCGGCCTTGAGTCGGCCGTCGATTTGGACCGCATAACCTGAAGCCGGCAATTCACGGGAAACAATAGCCATCTTATTCCATCTTGCGCAGTGAAGAGGCGACGGCGACTGTTTAGCGTGAGTCGCACAAATTGCGCCAGCTTACTCCGATGTTGATTTGCCGCTCCTAGTTGCTGAAGCTTCGATTCGCCAAGGGAAGGCGCGTTCAAGGATGTGCGTTTGCATCATCCGAACAGCGGGTCGGAGTGCCGGACGATCTGAGTGCGTTGTAGAGGAGCGGGCCATGGCGAAAAACGAAGAAACAGCGACGGCGCGCTACATCGCCAGCAATGTATCCACGCAATGAGTTCAAAATCCCGAGGCGGTTTTCACCCACGGCCAGCGCAGCCTTGGGGATCGGCATGTCTATGCGCAGCGCAGGCGCTTGGTTCGAACACTATCACGAAACATCTCCAGGGCCGGTATTGGCCGAGACCTCAAGCGGCCGGCGCCGCCGGGCGCTCGACGTGAAGTCACGGACTACGGAATATGTGGGGCTGAGGGAGCCGAACTCGCGGGTTAGACGTCCGCGTTCTACCCTTTCGGGCCTCTTTGTTTGAGATCGATTGCCGAAGGAGCGTCAAGGACACGCCCACAGAATAAAGAAGGAATGGTGTGCTATGATCGTTAATTGTCTGGAGTCGGAGAGAGCGGGGTGAGTGAACCGGCGCAGGTACTTTGTCGAGTCCTGAGCCTAGATGGCGGGGGCGCGAAGGGATTTTATACGCTTGGCGCCCTCAAAGAGATTGAGGCCCTGGCCGGCTGCCCGCTCTTCGAGAAATTCGACCTGATCTACGGCACGAGTACCGGCGCCATTATCGCTGCGCTGCTCGGTCTCGGAAAATCCGTCGACGAGATCCAGACGTTGTATCGCGACCACGTCGTGAAGGTCATGGCGGCCTGGTTGCCAAGTTCAAAGACGGCGGCGCTCGAGGAGCTTGCTGCCGATGTCTTCGGTGACCTCAAGTTCGATGCGTTTAAGACCGATATCGGCATCGTCGGTACGCGCTGGCTGGAAGAACGACCTATGATCTTCAAGACGAATCGTCGGCAAGCTTTCTCGGGCAAAGGGACCTTCGAACCCGGCTTCGGTTGCACTATCGCTGACGCGGTCATCGGATCGTGCTCGGCCTATCCATTCTTCGAGAAGAAATTTGTCCTTACCGGCCACGGCGAGCGCATTGAGGTGCGCGACGGCGGTTTCGTGGCGAATAATCCGGCGCTCTTTGCGATAGTGGATGCGACCGAATCGCTTGGCTTCCCCCGCACCGACGTTCGTGTCGTTAGCATCGGGGTTGGCGAATATCCGCCACCGAAGCTGCCGACGTGGAGCGTGCGGAAATGGGCAAGCAAGCTGCCGACGATGGTCTTTCTCCAAAAGACGATGGAGATAAGTACGCAGTCGATGGATCAATTGCGGAAAGTGCTTTTCCGGGAGATCCAGACCGTCCGCATTCACAACAAGTATACGCAGCCCGAGCTCGCAACCGACATGCTCGAAGTGGATCTCAACAAGCTCAACACATTGTGGCTCCGCGGCCGCGATTCCGCGCGCGAAGTCGAATCCGATTTGAAAAACTTCTTGCTCTAGGGAGGATGTGGTGGCGATTGCAGAAAGTCAGTTGGATACGTGGTCGCAGCAAGGCAAGACGGCCCAGTTTACCACCACATACAATTCCATTCGGGAGAAGCTGCTGGACGGACATGCGCCGTATCCGGTGAAGAATGTCGAAATCCGCCTGCAAGGGTCCTACGGCAACGACACGAACGTGTGGGCCGATAGCGATGTCGATATTGTACTGAAGCACACCGGCGCGTTCTACCACGACCTTTCGGAGATGCCCGCGGAGAAGCAGCAAGCCTTCACAAAGGCGTATGGTGCCGACGCCGCGTACGGCTATCACCACTTCAAGACGGACGCACTCAAATGGATCAACGGCCTTTATAAAGACGACGTCGACAGTTCCGGCAAGAAGGCGATCAAAGTGCGCGGCAACGGCAATCGGCGCAACGCGGACATCATCATCTGCCAAGAGTTTCGCCGCTACCGGAATTTCAATGGAATCGGGCGCGAAGAATTTGCCGAGGGTATGGCGTTCTATGTCGGAAATCAGCGCATCGAGAACTTTCCGAAGCAGCATTCCGACAACTGTACGGCCAAGCACCAGGAGACCGGTAACTTCAAGCACATGGTCCGCATCTTCAAGAACATGCGGAACCGCATGATCGAGAACGGGTTGCTCGCCGAAGGAATCGCTCCGTCCTACTTCATAGAAGGCATGCTTTGGAACGTGCCGAAGGACAAGTTCGCGGGGACCTACACCCAAGCCTGGGTGGCATGCTTCAACTGGCTCGTGACGACGGATAAGACGAAGCTGACAACGGCGAGCGGCCTGCACTGGCTCGTTCGGGATAATTCTCTGGTATGCTGGCCGACGGCCAACTTCAACACTTTTACAGCCGCGCTGAAAAGATACTGGGAGAGTTGACCGGTTGCCCGGCTCGGCCCTCGGTGTACCATGCTGCTTTCCAGTGATGTCCGATGGCATTACCTGATTCAACCGAAACACCGCGCACGCTGGCTCTCCGCAAGATCGTCGAGGAGACCGGCCCCGAGCAAATGCTGGGCTGGGCCAAACCGACGGACGAAGACTATGCGTTATTCGGAAAGATCACCCATATCTACAGCGCCTTCGATTTCATCCTGCGCTACATGGCGGAGACGATGGATAAGCAAGGCATGTTCAAGGAGCCCTGGGCCGGAAAGGCGCAGAAGCTCACGATGGCTCAGGTCGCCGAAGCGATACAATCATCCCCCATCTGGACCGACTCGAATAGGTTCGCTCTGCAGGAGATAGAGAAATACCGGCGCACGCGAAACCTTGTTGCTCACTTCATCGTCCGACACTTCCCTGAAGAGGATGCTTATGTCTTCATGACGAAGAGCGCGATTGATTACCGCAGGGTCTACGGTGAGCTGCCCGACGGCATCGACGCCATGCTCTACGGCGTCCTTGATGCGGAGCAATTGCGCGAGTTGGTGCCGGTGCTGGAAGGTCTGCTGAAGTGGGCGGCGCAGGTCCTCCGCGACTTGAGTCAGCCTATTTCTCCCACCGCAGACTAAGCTTCGTTCTCCTCGGCGCATTTGGGCAGGAGAGGCTTGATCTTCTTGCGGTTCCAGAAAGGATCTATGAATGGGCATTCGTAGCAGGGGCCGAGGTTCTCGACCTTCGCATTGTCGAAGAATCCGCGTGCAGCCTCGTGCCGTTTCTCGGGGATGATGAGGAACGCGACGTCGTCTTCGGAGAACTCGAAGTGGCCGGCCTTACGCCATTCCCGTTCCCACTCGAAAAAATAGGTGCTGTTGCCGTACTTCCCCGGGGCGTCGACGAAGGGGGTAATTCTCCAAATCGGATGATCCGGGTCCTTTTTTGCGCTCTTCACTATTTGCTTCAGCCCGGCCGTCACGTCGTGGTCCTTGTACGCGTACATGATCGGATTGGCGCCTCTGTGAACGACGAAATCCTTCCTGAATACGATGCCATACTCGGACCGAGCTTCGGCCAAGCGTGTTAGGCGGTGGAGCGGAACCTCGCTGAAGCAGGCGACACGCTGCGATTTCGGATCCGGTGCCTTTTCCCGCACCAAACCGAACGGGTTCCTGGCCTTGATGACGCGGCTGCCCAAAATTCGTAGCATGTTTTCGTAGGCACTTTTCTGATCATAGTCCTTCGCGAAGTGCACGACGTAGTCGGACATATCCGTCCAGTTTGATTTATTCTCTCCGAAGAACGGGGACGCCATGGGCTGCTCCAATTGTTCTGATGTGCGTGTGGTGGGCGGTCAGTAGTAGCTGCCGCCGACGTTGGCAGACATCAATGAGCCGTAGGTGTAGGCAGAAAGCAGCTCGCTCTTCCCTTCCGGGCTTATGGTGACGGTCAGGCTCGGTCGCACCTTTTTCACTTTCTCGCGCGTGCTTTGAAGCTTCGCATAAGCGTCTTCGAACTGCTTCTTGTCCCACAGCGGGTCGCGAACCCTGACCGCGCCACCGCGCGCGCTGGTTACTCGAAATTGCACGCCGTCATTTGCTGCAGGCTCAAACGCGGCGTGAGCCATGAGGATGCGGCCTTCATTGAGCTTGGCTATGTCGTTGAAGAGGCTCTGTAGCGCGTTAACGTCTTCCTTCGGCGCCGTCTCATTGGCGACAATCTTGAGCAAGTTGACCTTCTTGAAGAAGTCCAAGCTGTGCGACACCACATCCGCTGCGTCGCTCTTAAGGTCGAGTATTTGCACGATGCTCGCGTTGATCTCGCGTTCCAAAAGCGCGAACTCGTAAAGATAGCGACCCACCTTCGCACAGGCGGCGTCCAAATCGGTGCTCACGAAATCCTCCCCAAAGCCCATTACCCATATTGAGAGACGTGTGCCTTTCATTTAGTCCGAGGTTCAGATCGAGCCTAAGGCCTGCCTATGTAAAAATTTTCCGATCTATCCTCGTTGAAGCAGAATTCAATATCTTGCTCGTTATCAAGTAGCTCAATCGCAAGAACGCTGCGGTCGTCAGCTTCGCCGATCATTGGGGGAAACTGGCCCTGCATGAACATGGCTTGTTCTTCGGAAGTAAGCTCTGTCCAAAACCCGTCAGTCGCAGCGATAAGTGAGCTGCCCCGCTCCGCTTTGATTTCAGCGGCGTTAGGAGGCATGAACTCCCTGGCCCGGAAACTCCGAGTGAGTCGGTGCCTGACGTGACTTTCTGCAATCGCCGCGACTGGAATGTCGTCAATCACATTGGCCAACGTGTGTGGCCTGATGAGCCACTGGAGAGGACTTTTTCCTACCCGCCGTCCCAGCAAACAATCGCCGGCGTGTAGAACGAGTGCCGGTCCGGTTCCTGCGAGACACACGATCACATAGCTGGCCGTATCCCGGGGAAACTGCTTCGATAGGCTTCCATGAATTTTGCGCAATTGTGCAGTCAGGGTCTCTGCCGTTACGTCGTCAGCCGTAGCGACGTACCAATCTATGACATCACGGGCGATCTGGCCGGCAAGTTCGCCGCTCTTTGGTCCTGACGTCGCCCCATCTAGGACGAGGCACAGCACCCCATCGGGGCGTATTCCGACGCCGCCATAGTCACGATTGTCTCCGGTCTTTGTTCCCCGCTGACTGCGCCAATCGAGCTGCATTTTCATTTTAACTGTCGCTCTCGCTTATGGCGACAAAGCGCTCACGCACAATATCGACGCGCCCTTCCGGACCATTGATATTGCCCGCCAGAAAATGATCAAAATCATCGTGCTTCAATAAAGCTCTGAACTGTTCTGCAATGTAGCGGCGAACATCATCGTCGGCGGCTTGAATTTCAGCGACGAGCTCCTCCCGGCCATCGACCACGAGAAGAATGTCCTCCATATCGCGGCTTCCCAACAGATCATTGTTCCCGCGACCGAGATACGCCGCCAACTTTGTCGCCAGAAACAGTTCTGGCGTGAGGCGTCTGATAGTCATCGTGTCGGTCAGAGGATGATTGACCGCCGTTTCAATGCCCTTGGCATACCAGCGATTGCTAAAGCCAAGAATGCTTTCATCGTCGGGCATAAAATCAACCTTGAGGTCGCCAAGCCTCATCCGGCAAATCACATCGTCCTCTGGAGCTTCCGCAAATCCCTTTTGCCGCAATTGCTCTTGCAGTTGCGCCCATTGCGCACGTCCGACGAGATCAACGATCAGATCCACATCGTCCGTTGCTCGTACGCCTTCGAGCGTAATCTCATCGGTAATGAAAAGAGCTGTCGTGCATCCACCAACAAAGACCAGCCGCTCCCGCAGGTCGTCGCCCAGCGCCGTGGCGACGGTTTCCAACATAACAAGCAATTGGCCCTTCACGCTGGTCATTTTTTCAAAAGCCTTTCTGAAATACGCTCAACGGCCAGCCCGGTTTCTCTCTGATTTCCAATCCGAATGGCATCAACAAGGGCTAGATATTCGTACAGACGGTCGTCCTTCTGGACGGCTTCAGGGACGCTCTTGAACAGAGGCTCCAGCGATTGTCCCTGGGCTTTGCCTTTGGCAAATGGCCAGACGTAGATATATTCGCCCGCGCTGATCAGCAGACTCTTCAACGAGGGAGCTGCAAAGGCGGTGGGGACGCCTCGCGTCATGGCACCGGGCTTCGCCGGAAAAACAAACTTCAGTCCGTGGACAATAAAATTGCAGAGGTTGCGACGGTTGGGCTTTGGCCGGCCGGAATTGCTATCTTTGACCGCAATGCCTGAAGAGACGCTTCGGTTGATCGAGGCATTGACTTCCGTCTTGCTGATTCCGAGGGAAGCTTCTAAGCCGCGAACGGAAAAGGGGTCTTCACGGTGCGCATCCGACCTTGGATGCCGGCCCCCCTCCTGCTCTTCTCGCTCCAAGCTTACGAGCTTGAGCAATATGACGACATCCTGGCTTTTCATCTGATATAAGCCCCTGTCCCTTGTCCTAGGACTAAGGACAGTCAGCCACAAGGTCGGCCCGACTGTCAAACAATCTTTCTCAAATCAGAAAGAGAAACCTCATAATTCCATGTAATTTCAATTTCTTATCAGAAAAAGACCAACGCTTCGCGAAAATTCGGTCTCCAGCAGGACGACAGATGTCAGGTCGCCTTGGGCATTTGGACCATATTCCCTCCCCGCTGCCCAGATCTCGTCAGGGGGCGGTGGCGACAGCCATACGCGCAATTATAAGCTGCGCGTAGGCATTCCGGTCTCACCTGAATCCCGCACCTTCACCCTGATCTAGTCGGTACCGCTCGAACTCCCCCTCAGCCAAGCCCTCGAATTGCGAACAAAACAAGAATATGTAATGCTTCACAATATTTAACCTTCTGATTCGGATACCGCCTCCAAATGGCAACCGGGAGGAACTCCAGGTGCGCGAAGCCGACGCTGGAGTCACGCTTCAGTTTCGTCGGCGACGCGGTCGCGCCTGCCGATCGCGAAGCTCTCCGGTCTGCGATGTTCGAGGTCGAGGACCGGCTCTCGGGTGCTGAGCGTTGCCTGAAGCTATGGCGCAAGACCGGAACTCCGGTTGACGAGGATCTTCGTCAGCTTTGGCTGCATGAGATGCGGCAGGTGCAGCGGGTCATGTCCTATGCAGGGGCGCGCGAAGTTATCGTCGACGTTCTGGAATTCGTAGAGGACGACGAGAATTTCGGCGTTGTTTTGGAGCGCGTCGGCCAACCATTGAGCGAGAAGCGAAAACGAGTTTCACGCGCCCATTGGGTGCGAAATCTCAATGTTCCCCGCTTCAGAATTCTGTTCTGGCGCAACATCGCGCGGCTGGTGGTCGCACTCGGCATCATCCACAAGCAAAGCCTGGTGCACGGCCGCATCAATGCTGATGTGGTCATGACTGAGGGTACGGACGAGCCGGATTTCCAGCTCGGCGGATTCGAATGGAGTCTCTGGCTGACGTCAGATCTGGCTGAGAAATCGCAGGCAAAACTCGGACCGGCTGCGGCAATCAAACGGGCCGAGAGCTATTCCTTCGCCGACGATTGGCGCGAGTTCGGGCTGATGATCGCCGATTGCCTGGAGACGGTCATTCAGAAGACCGGCGAAGTATATCCAAAATCGGGATCGCTGATTACGTTAGATGTTCCAGAGCGAGTCTTGCTGCGCCGCCTGGTTACACCTGCCCGAATGGACCATCTCGACGCGGATTCAATTGCCCGTGCGATCAGCGACTTGATTGCGAGCGTATCGCGGGCGTCATCGGTGCGAGCCGGCACGTTTATCTTTTTTTTCGACACTCAGTCGAAGCTGGGCGATGCGGTCTATACCATCACGTCTGGCGCCATTCCTGTTGATGAATATCGCCGGCAACTCGATTGGGTCCGGGCGGACCTCGATCAAGGCGCGACGCTGCTCGTTCCTCGCGATTTCGACCCCGCGACCAGTTGGTTGCGGCTCGTTACCGACACGATGATCTACAGGCTACGCGCTTTTCGCAACGAAGGTACGCCCGTTTGGGATACAGCCGTATGCCAAGGAGTCGATGTTCGAGATGACGTGTTCAGTCCTGGAGAGCACGACGAACACACCATTGTTCAGCCGATTACGGTTGCCACCTCATCGCGAACGGCACAAGAGCTCCGCGGACGGCTGGGGCCGGACATACTGGACTGGAGCTCATTTGCGAGGCCGGTTCGCGACGCTGGACCCATCAGCGAAAACGTCGCGATCCGACGAGCCCTGCTTTTGGTCCAGATTATTGAAGCCGTTACCAAGGCGCTAGATGTCTACCCTGTCGAGGTTCTAGAGACAGGGCGCCGCGAGGGCCGGAGATTTGCGATCATTCGGGCTGAGCCGGACAACGATCGCGACAAGATCGCAAAACGGGTCGGCCTTTCTGAAAGTGCCGCAGCGCTGAAGCGGCTATTTGAGGACGATCATCGCGATGCCGATGCAAAGTGGCGACTAAGTCAAGCAGCAAGCTTGGGGGCATCCAGAAGCGGTGATGTCATCGCGAGCTTCGCCGAAGTTGTCGATCATCGTGGACTGCGCGGCTATCAATTTGAAATCGATGAAGAGCTGCCAAGTGACGAGCGTCTTTTTCTGCGGACCGAACGCGACACTGGTACAGAACAGGTAATCGGCCGCCGATTGCGAAACATCAAGGCACTCGATACGCGCGTTGATCTCACCGAGATGCTGGCTGATCCTTGGCGCGTAAGGCGTGCCAGTCGCGAAACTCTGACAGATGCCGAGCGAAACGATGAACATTTCCTCGATCTCGACAAGCCCAAGCGAGAGGCCCTGATTGGCTCTTGGTCCACGTTGCCGTCGTTCTTCGTCGTCGGTCCGCCTGGCGTGGGCAAGACCAAACTTGCGACTGAAATTGTTCGGCGTCGGTTTGCTGCCGATGGTGCGACGCGAATGCTGATTAGCGCGCAGGGGCACGACGCCCTCGACAATCTCCAGGAGAAAGTCAAAGAGACGCTCGCCAAAGCCAAGCTCAATGACGTGCTCGTGATTCGTTCGACCACCCCTGAGAAACGGACGACCAGCGACGAGGAAGTTCACCGGGCAGGACTGGAATATCTCGAACGCCTCGCAAACAGTCGTATCATGGGCGATCTCCCGTCGTCGATCCGAACCCGCGCCACCGCGCTAAAGCAAGCGGCTGGTCGCCTCGAACACGCCAAGGATATGGTCGATCGCCAGGAGCGCTCCAGCCTAGGCGCGGTTTCGCATTTGGTGCTGGATGCCGCGAATGTCGTGATATCGACTGCAAATTCGCCAGATATTGAGCGTCTCGTTGAAGCACGCGAGCAATTCGATTGGGTGATCGTCGAGGAGGCGGCCAAGGCGACAGGCCCGGAATTGATCGGGCCGCTGATGCTTTCCGGGCGCCGACTGCTCATCGGTGATCATTACCAACTTCCACCATTTGAGGCAGACCGCCTTGTGAAAATTCTCAGCGACCACAGCCTCGTGGTCGAGGCGCTCGGGCTTGCCGAACAGCTTGTAGGACCCCTGATGCGGGAGGGAGAACTCGATGAGCTCGAGCCCCTGAAAGCCGATCATATTGCGCTGCGCGAGATAGCCGGAACGGCGTTGCGCGTGCTCGAGCCGTTCCGGACGGTTGTCGAGGAAGATGAGCGGCGCGCTGCCTCCAATCCCAATCATCGCTCGCTGGCTGCGACGTTGACCGAGCAGCGCCGCATGGACCCCGCCATTGCCGAAATCGTTTCCAAAGCTTTTTACGGCGGTCGCCTGGAAACTGAATCTGGCCGCAAACTTGCCGCTGAAACAGAAGAACCGCCTATTATCCATCTTGGCGCAATGCCGAAGTCGCCGGTCGTGGTCGTGGACTTTCCGCACGTCAGTTCGACCAGTCATGGCTTCGGCGCCGAGCGCGGGCGACCTCAATGGCATAACCCAGCGGAAGTGTCGGCCGTCATCGATGTCCTCAGAGGGCTGCGGCCTCGGCGCAGCAACAAGAAGCCCAGCCTCGCCGTTCTGTCACCGTATAAGGCGCAGGTGGACAAGCTCCGCGACGGACTTGCCGCACACCGGACGAACGAACTGGCACACCTTGAAGGGTTTTCGCCGGTGCGAAGCAATAGCGCCTTCGTCGGCACGGTCGACTCATTTCAAGGCAGCGAAGCCGACGTTGTTATTTTATCTCTGGTCCGAAATAGCGGGCGGACTGGCGCCGGGGCGCTGGGGTTTTTGCGGGACCGACGTCGGATGAATGTGGCGTTTAGCCGCGCAAAGACTCAATTGATCGTCGTCGGCAGCCTCGCTTTTTTGCGCGAGGCTGTACGCGGGGTCAACCCGGACGCTGAGGAACACGACCTTTCTTTTCTAACCATCATGGTCGAAGCGATCGAGAATCTCGCCACCCGCAAGCGCGGACATTCGCCGCTTGCAAGCATTGTAGCGCCTTCCATTTTGAAGGCTCGCCCATGACGGTCGTAATCGCCGTTCCTGTATTTCGTGTGGGGTGCAGGGTCGGCATCGACCGCGGCCGAGCATGGAGTGTGGTAGAAGAAGCGGTTTTGTGGGCAATCACACGGCAATCAAAGACCGTTGCGGACCTGTCGTTTGAGACTGATCTTCCACGCCAGATTATTGTGGCGTCGATTGCCCGCCTGATGCGTTTCCGCCTCGTTGAAGTTACGCCCAAAGATGGCACCGTCGCATTTCGCGCGAGCGATTATGGCTTCAAGGCCGTCAGCGGCGGACATCCCCTCCCGTATTTTCCGAAGCGGGTCGCGAGACGTGTAAGCTTCGTGATCGAATGGGCTACGGGTAACTTCTTTCCAACGCGACAAGTGCCGCGGCTGTTGTCGGCGTTTCGACTTGATCAAGAGCGGCAGGTTGGGGCAGAGGTCCGGACGATCTTCGTCGAGGGGGGCGGTCCGTCGATGTCCCATCAAGCCAATTTGAACCGTCTTTCCGAAATTGCGGCACGGGGTTGGGATGAGCAGGTCGCTTTGGTCGACGGCAGAACGGCGACTCTGCGTGATGATGAATTCATGGTGCTGCGCGTCATCGACGGCGAGGCACAGGGACTTCCCCAGTCGGCCGGCCCTGCCCTGCGCAAACTTGTTGCCGAGGCTGCGGCATTGCCGCCCGGCACTACACATGTTCCGGTGATTTACAGCGGTCCCCGCGAGACGCTCGACAGCGAGCCCGTGAGCCACGTCTGCGACTTCGATGCGAAGGACATTATTATCGGCGGTACCGCGCATCGAGAAAGTCTCGAGGCTATGCTGGGTCAGGCCCACCGACGAATGATAATCCATTCGACATTCCTGGACGCAAAACGGTTTCAACTTCTCGCCGAGCCAATCAGGGTGGCCTGCCTCCGCGGCGTGAAGTTTGACTTGCTTTGGGGAGCGGAGAAAGACGACGAAACAGAAACGAAGAACTCCACGGCGGCATCAGACATCGCGAAATTCATACGTGACGATCCGGTCATGAAGGGCCGCTTTTCGGTACGGATGAAGTCAACTGGGTCGCATGCCAAAGTTATCTTGTATGACACAGCCGACGATGGGTGGATCGCCGCAGTCGGCTCTTGTAATTGGCTGTCGTCGCCGTTTCAGGCAGTTGAGCTGTCGGTCATCCTTCGCAACCAGCACGTTGTCGCCGACGTTGCGTTCTCCATTCAGCGGCTCGTCGGGCGTCGCGGCTTGGCCGATGACATGGCGACCGAGATGGCCGTGACGACCCGCGATCTTCGAAGGCACGCCGGCTCTCAGGGCTCGGCAAAGATGTCCATCGTTGTTGGCGAAACTCACGATCAACTGATCAGAACCGCAAGCGGAGCTTCGCATCGTTTTTTGGTCGGAAGTCATCGGCTCGGTTCGACCGCGCGCCCTGGCGCGATCATGCAAGGTGAAACAGCGGCCAGCCGAGAGGGTGTCAAGGCGATCGTCCTCTATACGCAGCCGAGTGGACCGTTGAAAAATAGGCATACCAAGGCGCTCGAGGAGGAAGCAGACAGCAATGGCCTGATCCTGCGCAGAACTCGTAAACCTCCGCTTCACGGCAAATTCGCGGCTTGGGACAAGGACGACATTGTCATCACCAGCCTCAACTGGGCTTCGGCTGCGACCGACCCCGATTTCCCGTGGGGCGATATCGGCGTTCATCTCAATTCTCCAGGCATCGCCGACGAGTTGGCAAGCCGTCTTGAGGCAATTCTTCCTGAACTGCGCGAGTTGGAACATCCGAAAAACGCAAACTAAATCGATTATTCATCTCCGCGTCTGCCGTGCAGCATCGTTGCCTAGTTTACTCAAAAAATGCAGCCCATGTGCCATTCCGGAACGAATGAGATTGAACCGTTAGAGCAACACAAATCCGAACATCGCGCCTTGGCGTGTCAATCGGCTTGCAAATTTGACCCCTCATCGGCGTCCAATTTTGACCCCTTCGAGCGGCGGGGTTTGGCGGTAGCGCTCGTCTCGTCGGAGCT
>NZ_JARXWB010000061.1 GCF_029892425.1 Bradyrhizobium sp. BR13661
ATCGATGCGGTCGAGGAGTTCGACGCATCCTTCTTCGGCATCTCGCCGCGCGAGGCGATGGAGATGGACCCGCAGCAGCGGCTGATCCTGGAAGCCTCCTGGGAGGCGCTGGAACGGGCGGGCCTGCAACCGGACCGGCTGAGTGAGAGCCGCACCGGCGTCTATCTCGGCGCGATGGCCGGCGATTACGGCACGCGCTCGCTCGAGGCGACCACGATGTGGACCTCGACGGGCACGCTGTCGAGCGTGCTGGCGGGGCGCGTCTCCTATGTGCTGGGTCTCGAAGGTCCGGCGATGACGGTGGATACCGCGTGCTCGTCATCGCTGACGGCCTTGCATCTGGCCTGCACGGCGCTGCGGCAAAGCGAGTGCGATCTGGCGCTGGCGGGCGGCGTCACCGTGATGTCGACGCCGTCGACGTTCGTGGCGCTCGGACCCGACCACGGCATGGCGCCCGATGGTCGCTGCAAGGCGTTCTCGGCGGCTGCCAATGGCGCCGGCTGGAGCGAGGGCTGCGGCGTGCTGGTCTTGAAGCGCCAGTCGGACGCGGAGCGTGACGGCGACGAGATTTGGGCGTTGATCCGCGGTTCGGCCGTGAACCAGGACGGCCGCAGCCAGGGGCTGACCGCGCCGAACGGCCCGAGCCAGCAGCGCGTGATCCGCGCGGCTCTGTCGGCGAGTGGTGTGAGCCCCGACGACATCGATGTGGTCGAAGCGCACGGCACCGGCACCAATCTTGGAGACCCCATCGAGGCGGGTGCGCTCGCTGCCGTGTTCGGACCGACGCGGCGCGCGGACCGTCCGCTGTGGCTGGGCTCCTCGAAGTCGAACCTCGGGCATGCCCAGGCGGCTGCAGGTGTCCTTGGCGTGATGAAGATGGTGCTGGCGCTGCGGCACGAGGTTTTGCCGAAGACGCTGCATGCGGAACAGCCGAGCAGCCAGATCGAGTGGGAGGACAGCGGGCTTTCGCTGCTGCAGCAGGCGCGGGCATGGCCGCGTGAGGCCGCCCATGTGCGCCGAGCAGGTGTGTCGTCGTTCGGCATCAGCGGCACCAATGCGCATGTGGTGCTCGAAGAGGCGCCGGCGCGTGCCCCAGATACAAGAACTACAGATGATACGTCCTCGCTTCCGATCCCGCTGCTGGTGTCGGGCCGTGATGAGGCCGCGCTTCGTGCGCAGGCGGGCCGTTACGGCGAGTGGCTGTCGCAGCATCCGGACGTCGACTTCCATTCTGTGATTGCGACGGCCGCACTCCATCGCACCCAGTTCGCCGCGCGAGCCGCAGTATCGGCCCGTGATGCAGCCGAAGCGGTAGAGGCACTGCGCTCGCTGGCCGAGGGCCGTCCGCATGCGGCGGTGTCGGTTGGCGAAGCCAGAGGTGATGCTGGCAAGCTGGCATTCCTGTTCACGGGCCAGGGCGCGCAGCAGCTCGGCATGGGCCGGGCGCTGCTGGAGAGCTGCGCGGCGTTCCGCGCCACGTTCGAAGAGGCCTGCGGCTACTTCGACGAACTGCTGGATCTGCCGCTGCGCGATGTGATGTTTGCGGAGGAAGGCTCCGAGGCAGCGGCCAGGCTCAACGAGACCGCTTACGCGCAGCCCGCTCTGTTTACCGTCGAGGTCGCGCTGTTCCGCCAGCTGGAGCAGTGGGGCATTGCGCCCGACATCCTGCTTGGTCATTCCATCGGCGAGCTCTCGGCCGCGCACGTCGCAGGCGTGTGGTCGCTGAAGGATGCCTGCCGCGTCGTCGCGGCACGTGGCCGGCTGATGCAGGCGCAGCCCGCCGGCGGCGCGATGGTGGCGCTGGAGGCGAGCGAGGCTGAGGTGCTGCCGCTGCTCACCGATGGCGTCGAGATCGCCGGGCTGAACGGGCCGCGCTCGACGGTGATCTCAGGCGATGAAGCGGCCGTGCTGGCACTGGCCGAACAGTTCAAGGCCAAAGGCCGCCGGACCAGCCGCCTGCAGGTCAGCCACGCCTTCCACTCGCAGCGCATGGAGCCGATGCTGGAGCCCTTCGGCGAGGTGCTGTCCCAGGTCACCTTCAACACACCCCGTCTGCCGATCGTCAGTAATGTAACGGGGCACCTGGCGACGAAGGACGAGCTCTGCAGCGCGGAGTACTGGATGCGTCAGGTGCGCCAGGCCGTGCGCTTCCTCGACGGCGTGCATGTGCTGGAAGCCGAAGGCGTGCGGACAAGCCTCGAGCTTGGTCCGGACGGCATCCTGACCGGACTTGCGGCGGGCTGTCTCGTGGAAGGCTCGCCGATGCAGGTGATTGCTTCGCAGCGTCGCGGGCGCGATGGCAGTGAGGCACTCTTGGCTGCGCTCGGCGCGCTGCATGTTCATGGCGTCCATATTGACTGGTCGAAGGCGCTTGGCTCGCACACAAAGTTGCCGGTCGCATCCCTTCCGACCTACGCATTCCAGCGCCAGCGTTATTGGCTGGAGGCAGAGAAGCCGAGCGCGGACGCTTCGACCATGGGTCTGTCGGAGGCCTCGCATCCGCTGCTGGGCGCGGCGACGCCGCTGGCGGAGAGCGACGGGTTCCTGCTGACGGGCCGGCTGTCGTTGTCGGAGGCGGGCTGGCTCGGCGATCACGCGGTGTTCGGCACGGTCTTGTTGCCGGGGACGGGGCTGCTGGAGCTCGGCTTTGCGGCCGCGCGTGCGGTCGGTCTCACTTCCGTGTCGCAACTGACGCTGCTGTCGCCGCTGGTGCTGCCGGCGGAGGGCGGGGTGCGGCTGCAGGTTCAGGTGGATGGTTCTGAGGCTGGTGCTGCAAATAGCCGTCCCTTCAGCATCTACAGCCGCGCGGAAGATGCCCCCGAGGGCGCCTCGTGGACGCTGCATGCACAGGGTGTGCTGGGCGAGGCGGTTGAGCAAGAAGCCGTAACGGATAGCGAACTCGCAGTGTGGCCACCTGTGGGTGGCGAGGCGATCGACCTCAGCGGTCATTACGCGCGGCTTGCGGCCCGCGGCTATGGCTATGGGCCGCTGTTCCAGGGCCTGGTTGAGGCCTGGCGCGTCGGCGATGCCGTCTACGGCCGCGCCGTGCTTGCGGAGGCGCTGGGATCGTCCGCGGATAGTTACGGCCTGCATCCGGCGCTGCTGGACAGCGCCCTGCATGTGCTGAGCTTCGATCCTGTCGCCGACGCCGATCTCAGCGAGGGCGCCGATGCGCCGCTGTTGCTGCCGTTCGAATGGTCCGAGGTCTCGCTGGCAGCCACCGGCGCACGTGAGCTGCGGGTGCGCGCCTCGGTGGAGCGCAGCGGCGACGGAGAGGCGCTGGCACGTCTGGCACTTGCGGACGGGCAGGGGCGCGTGGTCGCCCATGTCGGTGGCCTCAGGCTGAAGCAAGCCAGCGAAGCGCAGATCCGCGAGGCCGCGCGCAGCGAAGCGCAGCATCTGTACCGGCTCGACTGGCGTGCGGTGACTGTCAACGACGCCGGAGCTGATGCGGCACCTCTGATCGTGGGTGGCGATGGCCAGCTTGCGGCGCGTCTCAAGCTCGATCATGTTGACAACCTCTCGGCGCTCGTTGCGCGCCTCGATGCAGGCGGGGCGATCCCGTCGACAATCGTGTTCGACCATCTCTCCGATCCGGCCGAGCCCATCGGCAGCGTGCTTGCGGCAACGCATGCAACGGCCGAGCGTGGCCTTGCCGAGCTGCAGGCGCTGTTCGGCGAGGCACGGCTGAACGAGACTGAAGTGACGTGGCTGACGCGTGGCGCGGTGGCGACCGGTCCCGATGACGGCGCCAGCGGACTGACGCGGGCCCCGCTGTGGGGCCTGGTGCGCAGCGCCCGGGCCGAGCATCCCGACCGCAGCTTGCGGCTCGTGGACCTGGATGTTGCGGCCCTGGATGCGGCATCGCTGGGCAGGCTGGTGTCGACGACGTCAGAGCCCGAGCTTGCGCTGCGCCACGGTGCGGCGCTGGCGCCACGGCTCATGCGCGCTGGCGCGGGCACCAATGTCCTTCAAGCCCCGGCCGCGCCGGATTACCGCGTGGTGGTCAGCGATGCCGGCCGTCTCGACGGCGTCAGCCTGGTGGCGGCGCCTGAGCTGTCGGAGCCGCTGGCAGCCGGTGAGGTCCGGGTGGCCGTGCGTGCCGCCGGCATGAACTTCCGCGATGTCCTGATTACGCTCGGCCAGATTGCCTCGCCCGGCATCGGCTTCGAGTTTGCCGGCGTGGTCGAGGCAGTCGGTGCGGACGTGACCACGCTCAGTGTCGGCGATCGCGTGTTCGGCTGCGGCCGTGGCTGCTTCGGGACCCGCGCCGTGACGCCGGCGGCGCAGCTGGCGAAGATTCCGCAAGGGATGTCATTCGAGGCCGCCGCGACGATCCCGCTGGCCTATCTGACGGCGCTCTATGCGCTGCAGGAGCTCGGCCAGATCAAGTCGGGCGATCGGGTTCTGGTGCATGCGGCGGCCGGCGGCGTCGGCATGGCGGCGGTGCAGCTGTGCCGGCATTTTGGCGCGGAGGTCTATGGCACGGCGAGCCCCGGCAAATGGCCGGTGCTGGAACGGATGGGGCTCGATGGTCGGCACATCGCCAACTCCCGCGACCTCAGCTTCGAGCGGCAGTTCATGTCGGCCACCAACAAGGAAGGCGTCGACATCGTCCTCAATGCGCTGACGGGCGAGTTCGTCGATGCTTCGCTGCGGCTGCTGCCGCGGGGCGGCCGCTTCCTGGAGATGGGGATCGCGGACGGGCGTGAGGCCGATGCGATCGCCAGGAAGTATCCTGGCGTCAGCTACCATGCCTTCATCCTGCCGACGGACCGGATGCCGTCACTCCTCAAGCAGCTGATGGACCTGTTCGCAGCTGGCGTGCTGGAGCCGCTGCCTTACGTGGCCTACGACGTCAGGCAGATGCCGGCGGCGCTGCGGCAGATGGCGCAGGGCCGCCACATCGGCAAGCAGGTGGTGCAGCTGCCGCGGCGTCTCGACCAGGATGGCACAGTGCTGATCACGGGCGGTGCGGGCGAGATCGGCCGCGAGCTCGCACGGCATCTCGTTATCAATCATGGTGTGCGTCATCTCCTGCTGACGTCGCGCCGCGGCATGGCCGCGCCGGGAGCATCTGAACTCATCACCGAGCTGCAAGCACTGGGCGCCGAGACGGTCGAGCTTGTCAGCTGCGACGTCTCCAGCCGTGATGCGATCAATGCAGTGTTGCAGTCCATCGCGCCGGATCATCCGCTGACAGGCGTGTTCCACCTGGCGGCGATACTCGACGACGGCATCGTGCCGGCGCTCACCATGGAGCGGCTGGAGCGGGTGCTACAACCAAAACTCGACGGCGCCTGGCATCTGCACGAGCTGACGGCGGAGATGGATCTGGCCGCCTTCGTGCTGTTCTCGTCGGTGGCGGCACTCGGCAGTCCGGGGCAGGCGAACTACGCGGCGGCAAACGTGTTTTTGGACGCGCTTGCAGCCGAGCGTCGGCATCGCGGCCTGGCCGGCCAGAGCCTGCTGTGGGGCCTGTGGGAGCAGCGCGGCGTCGGCATGACCGCGCATCTGGGCCGGGCCGAGCTGATGCGGATGCGGCGGCAGGGCGTGCAGGCACTGTCGCTGGAGCTCGGGCTCGATCTGCTCGATGCGGCCCGAGCCCAGCCCGAGGCGATGCTGGTGCCGATCCACCTGGACATCGGTGCGATGCAGCGCCAGTTCGCCGGCGAGGTGCCGGCGCTGTATCGCGGCCTGGTCCGTAGCGGATTGCGGAAGGCATCGACCGCATCGAGCGGCGATACCAACGCACTCCGGGTCCGGCTGGCCGCGCTTGGCGGCGAGAGCGAACGCCTGGCTGCGCTGGTCGAGCTGGCGCAGGAAGAGATCGCAGCGGTGCTGGCCTCATCAGGCACCGCCTCGGTGCCGGCGGACCAGCCGCTGAAGGAGCTGGGGCTGGACTCGCTGATGGCGGTCGAGCTGCGCAACCGCCTGTCGGGCCGCATCGGCGCAAAACTGCCGACCACCTTCGCCTTCGACTACCCCACCGCACGCGCCATGGCACGCCTCCTGCTCGAGAAGCTCGAGCTCGATAACGTCAAAGCAGGTCCGTCGATCTGGGGCGACGAGCAGATCCGCCGGAAGCTCCGGGAGGTTTCGATCGAAGCACTGCGTAAATCGGGCCTTCTCGAGCGTCTCATGATGCAGCCGAACGATACGTCCCGGCGTGCAAACGACGATGAATTGTCCGCGCATATTGATGACGCGGAAACCGACTCTTTGCTGAGTATTGCGTCTGAATTGCTCTAAAAAAGTCATGCAGCAGATGAATCAAGAAGTTCAGGATCTCAAAAACGCGCTTCGCCAGAGTCTGCACAAGATTCGGGATCTGAAGTCGTCGCTCGAAGCGGTGGAAAACGCCTCCTCCGAGCCGATCGCAATTGTCGGAATGAGCTGCCGTGGTCCCGGAGGCCTGACGAGCCCTGAGAGCTATTGGTCGCTCCTGGAGCGCGGCGCCGACGGCATTGGCCCGCTGCCTGAGCGCTGGAGCCGAGATCTGTTGCGTCGGCTGGAAGCGGTGACGGGAGGGCTCACGCAACAAGGCGGCTTCATCGACGAAGTCGCAGGGTTTGATGCGGGCTTCTTCGGCATCTCGCCGCGCGAAGCCATCGAGATGGATCCGCAGCAGCGTCTGATCCTGGAGGTGGTATGGGAAGCGCTGGAGCGCGCGGGCCTGCAACCGGACCGGCTGAGCCAAAGCCGGACCGGCGTCTATCTGGGCTCGATGGGCAGCGATTACGGCACGCGCTCGCTCGAGGCGACCACGGTGTGGACGGCGACGGGCACGACGTCGAGCGTGCTGGCGGGCCGCGTGTCCTATGTGCTGGGCCTCGAGGGTCCGGCGATGACGGTGGACACGGCGTGCTCGTCGTCGCTCTCCGCGTTGCACCTGGCATGCACGGCGTTGCGGCGGGGTGAGTGCGATCTCGCACTGACCGGCGGCGTGACTGTCATGTCGACGCTCGCGACGCTGGTGGCGCTGGGTCCTGATAACGGCATGGCGCCGGATGGGCGTTGCAAGAGCTTCTCTGATAGCGCCAATGGCGCGGGCTGGAGCGAAGGCTGCGGCGTGCTGGTGCTCAAGCGCCGGTCGGACGCGGAGCGTGACGGCGACGAGATTTTGGCATTGATCCGCGGCTCTGCCGTGAACCAGGACGGACGCAGCCAGGGCCTGACCGCGCCGAACGGTCCGAGCCAGCAGCGCGTGATCCGCGCGGCCTTGTCGGCGAGCGGCGTCAGCCCCGACGATATCGACGTGGTCGAAGCGCATGGCACCGGCACCAATCTCGGTGACCCGATCGAGGCCGGTGCATTGGCCGCGGTGTTCGGACCGACGCGGCGCGAGGACCGTCCGCTGTGGCTGGGCTCGTCGAAGTCGAACCTCGGCCATACCCAAGCCGCGGCGGGTGTGCTGAGCGTGATGAAGATGGTGCTGGCGCTCCGGCACGAGGTCTTGCCGAAGACGCTGCATGCGGAACAGCCGAGCCGCCAGATCGAGTGGGACGGCAGCGGGCTGTCGCTGCTACAGGAGGCGCGGGCATGGCCGCGTGAGGCCTCGCATGTGCGCCGTGCCGGCGTGTCGTCGTTCGGTATCAGCGGGACGAATGCGCATGTGGTGCTCGAGGAAGCGCCGGCACGACCGAAGACTGTTAGCGCTACTGAAGCGTCGTTGCCTCTGATCCCGCTGCTGGTATCGGGCCGTGACGAAGCCGCGCTGCGTGCGCAAGCCGGCCGTTACGGCGATTGGCTGTCGCAGCATCCGGACGTCGACTTCCAGTCTGTGTTGGCGACCGCCGCACTCCATCGCACCCAGTTCGCCGCGCGTGCCGCGGTATCGGCCCGTGATGCGGCCGAAGCTGTGGAAGCACTCGGTGCGCTAGCTGCAGGTCGTCCGCATGCGGCAGTCTCGATTGGCGAGGCCAGGGGTGAAGGTAAACTCGCGTTCCTGTTCACGGGCCAGGGCGCGCAGCAGCTCGGCATGGGCCGGGCGTTGCTGGAGACGTGTACCGCGTTCCGCGCCACGTTCGAGGAAGCCTGCGGTTACTTTGACGAACTGCTGGATCTGCCGCTGCGCGGCGTGATGTTTGCCGAGGAAGGCTCCGAGGCCGCGGCCAGGCTCAACGAGACCGCTTATGCGCAGCCCGCTTTGTTTGCGGTCGAGGTGGCGTTGTTCCGCCAGCTGGAGCAATGGGGTATTGCGCCCGACATCCTGCTCGGTCATTCCATCGGCGAACTCTCGGCCGCGCATGTTGCAGGCGTGTGGTCGCTGATGGACGCCTGCCGTGTGGTCGCGGCGCGCGGCCGCCTGATGCAGGCGCAGCCCGCCGGTGGCGCCATGGTGGCGCTGGAAGCCGGCGAAGCCGAAGTGCTGCCGCTGTTGACCGAGGGCGTCGAGATTGCCGGGCTGAACGGGCTGCGCTCGACGGTGATCTCAGGCGATGAAGCAGCCGTGCTGGCACTCGCCGAACAGTTCAAGAGCAAGGGCCGCCGAACCAGCCGCCTGCAGGTGAGCCACGCCTTCCACTCCCGGCGCATGGAGCCGATGCTGAAGGCCTTCGGCGAGGTGCTCTCGCAGGTCACGTTCGGCACGCCGCGTCTGTCGATCGTGAGCAATGTGACGGGACGCCTTGCGGCGAAGGACGAGCTCTGCAGCGCGGAGTACTGGGTGCGCCAGGTGCGCCAGGCCGTGCGCTTCCTCGACGGGGTGCATGTGCTGGAAGCCGAAGGCGTGCGAACCAGCCTCGAGCTTGGTCCGGACGGCATTCTGACTGGGCTTGCGGCGGGCTGCCTGCCTGAGGGATCGCCGATGCAGGTGATTGCCACGCAGCGTCGCGGGCGCGATGGCCGCGAGGCGTTGCTGGCGGCACTCGGCGCGCTGCATGTGAACGGTGTTGCTGTCGACTGGTCTAAGGCGCTTGGCGCAAGCGCGAAGGCACCTGTTGCCTCGCTGCCGACCTATGCGTTCCAGCGCCAGCGTTACTGGGTTGAGGCGGAGAAGCCGCATCAGGCTGAATCGAGAAATGGCGTTGATGCCCGTTTCTGGGAAGCGGTGCAGAGCGGCAGCATGGAACGTGTCGAACAACTCCTGCAGCTTCCGGACCGCGGACAACGCGAGCACCTGTCGGCGCTGTTGCCGGCCTTGAACAATTGGTACGAGCATACTGAAGCGCAAGCGACGGTCGGCGGATGGTGTTACGAGGATCAGTGGCAGAAGATAAGCCCATCAGCCTCGTCCGGTGTCACCGACGGCATCTGCTGGCTGGTGAGTGGCCAGTGGCCTGACGCGGCTCACCTGGAACGGCTGCAAGAAATCCTTCGTGCGCAAGGCGCCGTCGTCGAGTGCCTTACGATGAACGAGGCGATCGCTCGATTGCAGGCTGACGCGGGTGGGGCAGACGCCCTTCTGCCGCGAGCGGTCGTGTACCTGGCAGGCGAGTTGCCGGAAGCGAGTTCTGTGGCGAACGAAAAACCCTGGCTGCGCGCGACCAGCGAAGCCGCGGCGCTGGCACAGGCCATCAGCACACGAAAAGACGCTTCGGCAACGCGCCTGTGGCTGTGCACGCCTCACGCTCTGCGGATCAGAGATGACGACGCGCCCGCTGCACCCTACCTGCAGGCGTTGTGGGGTCTTGGCAGAACGCTGAATCTGGAGCTTGCAGGCGCTTTTGGCGGGCTCGCAGATTTTGGATCTGCTGACGACGTCGCCCTGCGCCGGCTCGCGGCCACATTCCTGTCCGCCGAGACGACGGGCGAAGAGATCGCGCTGCGCGGCCAAGACCTCTGGACGCGAAAGCTGCATCATGCGCCGTCGCGAACCAACTCGAAGTCAGCGAGCAAATGGGACCCGCAAGGCACGATCCTCATCACCGGTGGTACGGGAGCGCTGGGATCGTTCCTGTCGCATTGGCTCGCGGACCGTGGCGCGAAGCATCTCATCCTGACGTCGCGACGTGGCCGACAGGCGCCCGGTGCGGCTGATCTGGTGGCGGCACTCGTGGCCAAGGGATGTCGCGCGGAAGTGCGGGCGTGTGACGTTGGCGACAACGCCGCAGTCGACGCGCTCGTCCGAGAGCTGACATCCAGCGAAGCGGGCGGACCCGCACTGCGTCATATCTTTCACCTCGCCGGCGACGTCGTCGACGTCCCGCTCAACGAATTGACCCTCGAGGCGATTGAGAAACAACAGGGCGGCAAGCTCGGCGGCGCCTGGGCGCTGCATGACTCGGTGCAACGCTGGGCCAGCGAACTCGCCTCCTTTGTGCTGTACGGATCGGCCGCCGGATTCCTCGGCAATTACGGCCAGTCCGCATATAGCGCCGCGAATGCCGGGCTCACGGGACTGGTCCATTTGCGGCGTTCCAGGGGATTGCCGGCGACGATCGTTCATTGGGGGGCGTGGGCAGACGCCGGAATGGCCGCTGATCCGAACGCCGAGGCTCAGCTTCGTCGCCGCGGTGGCTCCTTCATGAAGCCGGAGCTCTGCCTGCTCGGACTGGAGCGCGCACTGGATGAAGGTCGCGCTGAGCTCGCGATCTTCGATGTCGACTGGGCCCGCGCGCGGGAACTCGCCGGTCGCTCCAATCCGCTTTTGAGCGAACTTCCGGAGATGCAGGTCGCGCGGACATCCGGCGCTGACAACGCGAACGGTCATGCGCAAGACCTCAGGACCGAGCTGCAAAAGCTGACGGTGCGCGAGCGCCGCAGCCACGTGCTGTCACTGGTGCGTAATCTCGTCGCAATCGTGCTGGGGATCAACGATCCCAAGACACTGGCCTCCGAAGTCGGCTTCGCCGAGCTGGGTCTGGACTCGCTGATGGCGGTCGAGGTCCGAAACCGGCTCGCAAAGCAGACCGGTCTGTCGGTGCCGGCGACACTTGCATTCGACCATCCCAATCTGAAGGCCGTGAGCGAATGGGTGCTGGAGACGCTGGAGCTCGCGGACAGTGCGCGTAAACCTGAGACCGCCGCGGTCGTGCGCCATGCTGAGACGTCAGGAGCGCTTGCGATCATCGGCGTGGGACTGCGTTTCCCCGGTGGCGCCGAAGATCTGCCGAGCTTCTGGCAGGTGCTCTCGACGGGCATGGATACGTTGGGACCGATTCCTGCCGAGCGCTTCGACCGTGCAACCTATTATGACCCCGATCCCGAACATCGCGGAACCTCCTACGTCAAGGAGGCGTCGCTACTGAAAGACGTGGCGGGATTCGACGCGGCCTTCTTCGGCATCTCGCCGCGCGAAGCCATGCAGATCGATCCGCAGCATCGGTTGCTGCTGGAAGTCACGTGGTCGGCGCTAGAGGATGCCGGCATCGTGCCGAAATCGCTTGCGGAGTCGACGACCGGTCTGTTCATCGGCATTGGCCCGAATGAATATCAGATCCGGGGTACGAAACTCGAGGACGCCGACGCCTATGTCGCGACGGGCGGCGGCGCGGCGTTCTCTGCCGGGCGGCTTGCTTACCATCTGGGTGTGCAAGGTCCGGTCATGGCCGTGGATACGGCGTGCTCGTCGTCGCTGGTCGCGCTGCACCTTGCCTCGGAGCATCTGCGATCAGGACGGTGCGATCTCGCAATCGTGGGCGGAGTGCAGGTGGCGTCGAGCCCGGACGCATTTGTGGTGTTGTCGCAGACGCGCGCGCTGGCGTCCGACGGTCGAAGCAAGACGTTTTCCGATGCTGCCGACGGCTACGGCCGTGGCGAGGGTGCCGCCGTCCTCGCGGTCATGCGTCTGGAAGATGCGCAGGCGCAGGGCAAGCGCATCGTCGGCGTCGTGCGCGGAACGGCCGTCAATCACGATGGTGCCAGCTCGGGCCTCACCGTACCGAACGGGACGGCGCAACAGAAGACATTGCGCGCCGCATTGGCCGATGCGCATCTCGATGCCGCCGACGTCGATGTCGTCGAATGTCACGGCACCGGAACGTCGCTCGGCGACCCTATCGAGGTCCAGGCGCTGGACGCCGTGTATGGCCGCTCGCGCCCCGACGATCTCGGGCCATTGAAGCTCGGCGCCGTGAAGACCAATGTCGGGCATCTGGAAGCGGCAGCGGGTCTGGTCGGCGTGATCAAGATGCTGGCGAGCTTCGAAACGGAAGCATTGCCGCCCACGCTGCATTGTCGACCGCTCAATCCGCATCTGGATTGGGAACGATTGAAGGTCGAGGTGGTCGATCAGTTGACGGCCTGGCCGCGTGACGCGGCTCGGCCGCGGCGCGCAGGCGTCAGCGCGTTTGGACTGAGCGGGACCAATGCGCATGTGGTCCTGGAGGAAGCGCCTGCGCACTCTGATTTTGTTAGCGCGGCAGATGCTTCATCGCCGATGATCCCGCTGCTGGTATCGGGCCGCGACGGGGCCGCACTGCGTGCGCAGGCGGGCCGTTACGGCAATTGGCTGTCGCAGCATCCGGACGTCGACTTCCATTCCGTGATTGCGACAGCGGCACTCCATCGGACGCAGTTTGCTTCGCGAGCCGCAGTGTCGGTGCGCGATGCATCGGAAGCGATAGAAGCGCTTCATTCGCTCGCCGAGGGTCGTCCGCATGCGGCAGTCTCGATTGGCGAAGCCATCGGCGAGCAAGGCAAGCTGGCATTCCTGTTCACGGGCCAGGGCGCGCAGCAGATCGGCATGGGCCGGGCGCTGCTGGAGACGTGCGCCGCATTCCGCGCTACGTTCGAGGAAGCTTGCGGCTACTTTGACGAACTGCTGGATCTGCCGCTGCGCTCCGTGATGTTCGCGGACGATGGCTCCGAGGCCGCGTCGAAGCTGAACGACACCGCTTATGCGCAGCCCGCTCTGTTTGCGGTCGAGGTCGCGCTGTTCCGCCAGCTGGAGCAGTGGGGCATTGCGCCCGACATCCTGCTTGGTCATTCCATCGGCGAACTCTCGGCCGCGCATGTTGCCGGCGTGTGGTCGCTGAAGGACGCCTGCCGCGTCGTCGCGGCACGTGGCCGCCTGATGCAGGCACAGCCCGCCGGTGGCGCCATGGTGGCGCTGGAAGCCGGCGAAGCCGAAGTGCTGCCGCTGTTGACCCAAGGCGTCGAGATTGCCGGGCTGAACGGGCCGCGCTCGACGGTGATCTCAGGCGACGAAGCCGCCGTGCTGGCGCTCGCTGAAGCGTTCAAGAGCAAGGGCCGGAGGACCAGCCGCCTGCAGGTCAGCCACGCCTTCCACTCGCAGCGCATGGAGCCGATGCTGGAGCCCTTCGGCGAGGTGCTGTCGTCCGTCACATTCAATGCGCCGCGTCTGCCCATCGTGAGCAATGTGACGGGTCGCCTGGCGACGAAGGACGAACTCTGCAGCGCGGAGTACTGGATGCGTCAGGTCCGCCAGGCCGTGCGCTTCCTCGACGGGGTGCACGTGCTGGAAGCCGAAGGCGTGCGAACCAGCCTCGAGCTCGGTCCTGATGGCATCCTGACCGGACTTGCGGCGGGCTGTCTCGTGGAAGGCTCGCCGATGCAGGTGATTGCTTCGCAGCGTCGCGGCCGCGATGGCAGCGAGGCGCTGCTGGCGGCGCTCGGCGCGCTGCATGTGCACGGCGTTCACATTGATTGGACGAAGGCGCTCGGATCGCATGCGCTTCATCCGGTCGCCTCGTTGCCGACCTATGC
>NZ_JARXWB010000062.1 GCF_029892425.1 Bradyrhizobium sp. BR13661
CCAAACCGCGTTTCAACAGGAACATTTGCCGAGGTCTAATCAGCCGCTTGGACCAAAAAAGCTACAGAAATCAAACCGCATGGAAATTCCATAATATACCTTATGCGAATTACAGGTATGGGTGGGTCGATCAGGACGGCCAGTGCCATGGCGGCTTGGACAACCCCCGCTCCCGGCCCGGATAGCGCTCCAGTGAGCGGGCTACGCGACATCGTGGCGTGTACGCTCTGGCTACGGCGGTTCGTCGTCGAAGGTGGACGCGGCACGCTCTAGCGCAGCGGCAGCAGCTCCAGCTGGCCCTGCGCCTTCTTGACGGCCGCCGCGAACCAGCTCTGGCTCGGCGCCTCCTTGGCGAAACATTTCGTGTAGGCGTCCATAGCCTGGTCTTCCTTGGCCATGTCATCCTTCGGCAGCGTCCTGGCCATCATCTGCTTCCAGACCCTTTCGCAAGCCGGGATCTCGGCGGTCTTCACGGCCTCGTTCATGGCGAGAAAGAACACTTTCTCGCCCTGGATCGCGACCACGTCGATTTCATGAGGCGGCCCTTTCAGGTCGCCATTACCGCGGACGCCGAGCACGGCGACGGCGGCGGTCGCGGCTGCGGGTTTGATGATCGGCAGTTCGGCATATTTGGCGAAGGCGGAGTCCTGGATCGCCTGATAGTAGAAGCGATCTGACTTGAACGCAGCATCGATCTCCTGCGGCATGCCGTCCTTGTTATGCTCGCGCAGCCAATGCTTGAGCAGCGACGTTGTCGTCACCACGGCCTGCTGCTTGTCGCCTTCCGTGGCGAAGCCGAGCCCGTCGAGATGGCCGAAGCCGCTGTCTCCCCTGAAGAGCGTGTCGACGTTCGACTTGCCCTCGGCCGGCAGCCCCTTGATCGTGACGGGGCCGACCAGGCCCCGCAGTACGCCGGTCAGCTCGTTGAGCGCCGCATCGTGCTGCCTGGATGTTTCGTCGCTCTCCTTGGCCTTCGAGAATTTGGCGATGTAGCGATCCCGCAGATCAAGATAGTGCTGCTCGGGAGTGGTGGCCGCATGTGCCGATGTGGTGAAGGCAAGCAGGCAGAGTAAGGCAAGCGATCTCATTGCAATGTCCGGAAGACTGGTGGCGATCTCCAGTCTTTGTGGGCGCGCCGGGCCGGAAGGTTCATCTCAGGCGACGTGCCCTGCTCCATCGAGAACCAATCCTTCACCATGCCTGCCGGGTTCGATTGAGCGCAGGGACCCCTGGAGGTAAAATTACCTCCAGATTTTTCAGCAAGTGCCGGACATCCGGGGGCGACGTCCATGAGCGAATTGCGCGCTGCGGCCAGGCAATCCACGGCGAGGACCGGGATCATCGAATTCGAGGGTGCCCGCGGCACCGTCAGCATCCCCTGCACCATCGCCGACGTCTCCGGCACCGGCGCCCGTCTGCAGCTCGACTGGTCGCTGTCGTTTCCGAAGGAGGCTACGCTGATCTTTGCCGACGGCTTGCGCAAGGCTTGCCGCGTCGCCTGGCAAAAGCGGCGGCTGCTGGGCGTCGCGTTCGTCGATGGCGTTGCGAGCCTGGACGAGCAGGCGCTCATGATGACCGAGGAAGAGCAGGCCCTGCACCGGCGGCACATCGGCGCCCAGGTCAAAGGCGCGCGCGAGGCGCGTGGCTACACCGAGGCCCAGATCGCAAGCCTCGTCGGCGTCTCGCCCGAATTCGTCTCGCGTGCCGAGAGCGGTGAGGTCAGCATCCCGCTCCACCAGCTCACCCACATGGCCGATCTGTTTCTGGTCGATCTTGACAGTCTGGTGGCAGGCCCCGCCTCGCTCGCATTGCCGCCGGCTGAGCCTCACGGTTCTACCGAGGCGTTCCTCCGCTAGCCCTTGTGGCAGCACGTCCCTCCGGCGTCCTTCTGCTGGCCAGCCAGCACGCTGCGGCTGTTGCGATCGGGCGGGATGTCGCCAGCCGCATTGGCCGCGAAGAAGCCGGTAGGCTTCAGCATGAAGCCGGCATATTCGACCGGCATGATCGGGAAATCCTCAGGCTTGCAGATATGGGTGTGGCCGAACGAGTGCCACAGCACGATATCCGTATTCTCGATGTTGCGGTTCTGCGCGGCGTAGCGCGGCAGGCCATCGCCGCCGGCATGGTTGTTGGGATAATCGCCGCTGGCGTACTTTTCCGCCGCGTCGAAGGCCGTCACCCAGACATGCCTGGTGGCAAAGCCGCCGCGCTTGCGCACGTAGCTGCCTTCCTGCGCCAGCATCAGCGGGCTCGGATTGACGACGAGCTTGTAGGCAGGCGCGTTGCCGACCGAATTGATCTCGTTCGGGTTGCTGATCTTCCAGAACCGGCCGGTCTCGCCATTTGCAATGGCGGCGGCGTCACGCTCGCGTGAGAGAACGCGCGTGGTGGTGTCGAACGCGTTGCCATGCGGATTGTCGGCGCCCCAGGGCCGCGGCACGAACTCATGCTCGGTCACGGTGTTGCCGCCGCCGTCGAGATCCATGTGCATGCGCACGTTGAAGAAGTGCTGATGCGTCGGGCCGCCGAGGGCGTCGTCGACCATGCCGCCCCATTTGTACTTTTCGCCAGAGGGCACGGCGGCCGTCTGGATAATGCCCGTGAGCTTGGTCTCGAGCTGGATCGTGCCGTCCTGATAGAGGTACCAGTAGAAGCCGTAATCGTAGTTGCCGACGGTGGCGAAGAACGAAATCACGAGCCGCCGGGATCTGCGGACCTCGAACAGGCCGTTGCGGAATTCGTAGTGCTTCCAGGCAATTCCGTAGTCTTCTTCATGCATGCAGATGGCGTTCTGCATGACGAAGGGTTTGCCGTTGTTGTCGGCGGCCGGCACGTCGAAATATCTGATGTGGCCGAGGCAGTCGCAGCCGAGCTCGAGCGCGTTGGCGAGCATGCCGAGCCCGTATTCGCCGGCGTCGAACGCCGACTTCCAGAAATGGTTCGCGGTCGGGTCGGCGTACGGCACCACCATCTCGGTGACGCTGGCGCGATGGATCAGCGAACGCTTCCGGTCGCCGTCCTGGTAGCCGAGCTGATGCAGCACCAGCCCCTCGCGCGGTGTGAAACCGATGCGAAAGCTCCATTTCTGCCAGTCGACCTTCCAGCCATCAACCTCAAAGCTCGCGCCCTCGGGCTGCTCGATATGCAGCGGCTTGATATCCGTTCGCGGGTTGGTGACCTCATGCGCGCCGTAATTCCGCTTCTTGCGCGGGATCGGCACGATCGGGTCCGCGTCGGTGAGGTCGAGAACCTTGCCGCTGATCAGATCGACGACTGCGACGACGCCCTCGATCGGGTGCGCGTAGCCGTTGTCCTGGAGATGCTCGCGAAAAAAGCTGACGGCCCGAACGATGCGCGCGCCGCGTTCATATTCGAAATCGAAGAAACCCGACGAGAACGGGTCGACCTGAACCAGCTCGATGTCCTTGTCGGTCAGGCCGCGCCGAACCATCGCCGCGCGCCAGCCGGGGTCGGCCTTGACCACGGCTTCGCACTTGAAGAACTCCTCGAGCATCACCGACGGCTGCCCATAGGGCGCCTCGCGATTCGGGATCACCTTGCGGGCAACGATCTCGTTGCGGGCGAGATCGACGATGTGCTCGATCGCCTCGCCTGTCGCCACGTCGAGCGTGAGCGCGAAGGCACGCCGCGGCGTCCCTCCGGCGGCCAGCTCCTGCTTGGTCGGCTCTTCCAGCCGCACCGTCGGGAACCGGCAGTTCTCCGGCGAAGCGGCCCCCGCACGCACAAGCGTGCAGGCTGCGGTGATCTCCTCTGCGGTCAAAGGATCGAGCGGATGAGGCGTCGCGGTCTGCGCCTGCGATTTGGCTTTGACGGTATCGAGCATGGTAATGTCCAGAGATCAGCGCGGAGCGAGATGTGTGGCGATAGCGCGGAAGGCCGCGAACCAGCGCTGGTCGAGCGGCACGTCCATCGCCTTGGGCTGGGTCGCGAACTTGACGATGACAGTGTCCGAGTCGAGATCGACATGGAGGTGCTGGCCGTGGATGCCGATCGCGGTCAGCGCGTTGCGCGACGGGTCGATCGTGAACCATTTGCTGCGATAGCGCGCGCCCGGGAAGAACTCGGCGAGATCGCCGTCGGCCCAGGCCTTGGGATCGCCGTTCTCTCTGATATCGTCGATCCACCAGCCCGGCACCACCTGCCGTCCCTCCACCACGCCGCGATTGCGCATCATCTCGCCAAACCGCAGCAGGTCGCGCGCTGTCACGGAAATGCCGCCCGCGAGGCGGCCCATGCCGTGGCTGTCGAGCGTGAGCGAGCCATCTTCCTCCGCGCCCAGGGGCTGCCACAGATAGTCGGAGAGGATGCGATGGTAGGGCATGCCGCAGGCGCGCTCATAGACCCAGCCGAGCACCTCGGTGTTGGTCGAGACGTAATGGAACACCTTGCCGTGCGGCTTGCCGGTGCCGCGGAGCGTGGCGAGATAGGCGCGCTGATGGCCGGGCTCGACGCCTGATGGCGGCACGTCCCAGCCGGAGGAGAAGCGATAGCGCGCGACATCGCCGGCGGGATCCTCGTAATCCTCCTCGAACTGGATCGCGACGGCCATGTCGAGGAGATTGCGGACCGTGCAGGTGCCGTAGACCGAGCTCTCGAGCTCCGGAATGTAGCGCACCACCCTCGCCTCCGGATCGACCAGCCCGCGCGCGGCCAGCACCCCGCCAAGCGTGCCTGATATCGCCTTGCTGATCGAGCAGATCAGATGCGGCGTGGTCACGCCCATGCCGTCGCCATACCATTCGTGGATCAGCGTGCCCCGGTGCATGACCAGCAGCGCGTCAGCGAAGGTCTCGCGCAGCGTCGCCTCGATCGTGGTCTTGATGCCGTCAGGCGCGGTGAAGCCGATCTTTGCCAGTTCGCGCGGCGCGCTCACGATCTTCGTCGGCTGCGCGGAACGACGGATCTCGGCGGTCGGCAACACTTCGCGCGCGTGGGTGAAGCCCCAGCGGATGGCTGGAAAGCTGCGCCAGTTGGCGCGCGTTACCTGGGCCTCGGGCGCAGGCGGGCTGCCGCGCATGATCTCGGTCGGTCGCATCTCGATCCCTCCGCCAAGGTCTCCCGACTCCGGTGCCGGGAGTGGCAATGGCGAAGAGTGCACAACGACAGCGCCAGGCGTTATCGAGATCCGGCAATATTTCGCTGGACAGGGCCCGTGGTCGTGCCAGTCTGGCGCGGTCCGTGCCGGCTGCTCGGCTCACAAATTCCGTCGTATCGTCATGGCCTTAAGCGCAACTTTTCCGATTCAGGACTCGGCGGCCAACCTGTTCCAGGCGCGCAGTACGGACGTCGACGAGCACTGCGCCGCGCTCGGCCGCTGGAGGCTGAGCTACGACCAGATCAGCGCCGGCGCATTCGCAGGCAGCTTTACCCAGCTTTCCCTCCCCCACGTCGAGGTATTCCGCGAGATCACCAGCCAGCAGGTCCGCCAGTATGGCCAGCTGGGTGCTGACAGCTTTGGCATCGGCCTGCCCTGGCGTGGCAACGGCGAGATCAATTGCAACGGCGCCAGCGTCGCAGGCAGCCAGGTGATCGCCTGCATCGACGCCGAAGTCGATATGTGCACGCCGAAGGCGTTCGAGTTGCGCGGCGTCGTCGCCAGATCGGCGCTGATCGAGGAACTGGCGACCAAGCTCGACATCGAACTGCCCCGCGCGGTCTGGCACCAGCTGCGAGTGATCGAGATGGACGAGGCGCCGGTCGCACGGCTGCGCGCGCATCTCGCGGCGATCCATGACACCCTCGCAACTGCGCCCGAGAAGTTCGACGATCCGGCGGCACGGCAGGCGCTGGAAGACGCCCTGCTCGTCGACATCATGGACATGCTGCCGACGGCGCGGCCGAGCGATCCCGGCCGTAGTTCCGCGGCGCGCAAGCGCACGGTCGATCGTGCCCGCGAGCTGATGCATGGCAGCGGCGAGCACGCACTGTCGCTGCTGGAGGTCTGCAAGGCGGTGGGCGCCAGCCCGCGCAAGCTCGGCTACTGTTTCCAGGAGGTCGTGGGCACCAGCCCGATGCACTATTGGCGCGCGATGCGGCTGAACCGGGTGCGGCGGGACCTCAAGCACGGCACCGAGACATCGGTCTACGACGTCGCCGTGCAGCACGGCTTCTGGCACTTCAGCCAGTTCTCGCTCGACTACAAGCGCCACTTCTCCGAGCTGCCCTCGGAGACGCTCAAGCGTGCCAGGCTGGCGGCCTGACCGAGGCCCTACAATGCGGAAAGCTCAAAGGAGGACGCGTGCTGGAAGGTCGAGAATGGCATAAGGTCGGGGGGGCCTCTTCACAAGCGATCGCTGTGCTTAAATCGATCGCCCCGGCTGATCTTCCTGAAAGCTACTATTCCCTGCTTTCCTTCAGTAACGGCGGTGAAGGACCACTGGCGGTCCAACCGTTGTGGCTTTGTCTCTACTCCGCCGAGGAAGCCGCGCAAATCGAACGGAATGGCTCCTTCAAAGAGATCTTCGAGGGGCTGTTCGTGATTGGCGGCAATGGCGGCGGCGAAGCAGTGGCATTTGACCTACGCGAAAGTGAGCCCTACCCACTCGTTGCCTTCGATATGACAAACATCGACCTGCCAGAAAGTGTCCAGCCGATAGCGCCATCCTTCGAGGCAGCCCTGAAGTTAATCGGCCGACGCGACCAGTAACCGACCCTGCAATTTTTAGTTCACGATCGAGATCAGCGGTGCCGCAGCCGGCGATTGACCCGCCGCGCCAGATAGTCACCGGCGCTCTGCACCAGTTGCACCAGCGCGATCAGCACGACGACGACGGCCAGCATCATCTCCGGCATGAAGCGCTGATAGCCGTAGCGGATACCGAGATCGCCAAGTCCGCCGCCGCCGACCGCGCCGACCATGGCGGAGTAGCCGAGCAGGCTGACGACCGCGAGGGTTAGCGCCAGCAACAGGCCGGGCAGCGCCTCGGGGATCAGCACCTTGAACACGATCTGGAGCGGCGAGGCGCCGAACGAGGACGCGGTCTCGATCAGGCCGCCATCGACCTCGCGGATCGCGGCCTCAACCAGGCGCGCGATGAACGGCGTCGAAGCGATGACCAGCGGCACGATCGCCGCGGTCGAGCCGATCGAGGTGCCGGCAACCAGCCGCGTGAACGGGATGATGGCGACGACCAGGATGATGAAGGGCGTCGAGCGCGTCGCGTTGACGACAATGCCGAGCACGCGATTGATGGCGGGCGCCGAGAACAGCTCGCCCTTGCGGCTGGTGGCCAGGAAGACTCCGAGCGGCAGGCCGAAGGCGGTGCCGAGCAGCGCTGCGATGCCAACCATGTACAGGCTCTCGCCCGTGGCCTGGACGATGAGATTGATGAGTTCAGGCGACATAGCCGAGACGCTCCGCCGAGAATTGATATTGAGACAGCCAGGCCAGCGTGCGCGTTGCCGCGCCCTCGCCGCCAGAAATACCCATGGGAATGCCGATGACGAGCGAGCCGACATGCTGGCCGCCGATCTCGTCGATGCGCGCCGACAGCAGCGAGACGTCGAGGCCGAGCTCGCGCGCGAGCCGCGCGATCAGCGTGTCGCCGGCCCCTGCCCCGCGCACCTGGACGCGGATCACGGCATGGCTGCCCGGCTGCTGGACGATCCGGCTGGCGAGCGAGACCGGCAGGCTGTCGCCGGTCACCTCGGCCAGGAAAGACTGCGTGATCGGATGCCTGGGATGGGTGAAGATGTCGGCGACATGGCCGCTTTCGACGACGTGGCCAGCATCGAGCACGACGACTTCCTTGGCGAGCTGGCGGACGACGGACATTTCGTGGGTGATCAGCACGATGGTCACGCCCAGCTCGCGGTTGATGCTCGCGAGCAGATCGAGGATCGCGCGCGTGGTCTGCGGATCGAGCGCGGAGGTCGCCTCGTCCGACAGCAGCACGTCCGGCCGCGTGGCCAGCGCGCGGGCGATGCCGACGCGCTGTTTCTGGCCGCCGGAGAGTTCTGAGGGATAGCGGTCGTGCTTGTCGGCGATACCGACAAGGGCAAGCAGCTCGGTGACGCGTGCCTTGATATCGGCTTTCGACCAACCCGCGATCTCCAGCGGCAGCGCGATGTTGTCGGCGGCGGTGCGCGACGACAGCAGGTTGAAATGCTGGAAGATCATGCCGATCGAGCGCTGCGCGAGCCGCAGATCGCGCCCGGTCAGCGCCGAGATATCCCTGCCGTCGACCACGACGCGGCCCGTGGTCGGCTTCTCCAGCCCGTTGATCAACCGCACCAGGCTCGACTTGCCGGCGCCGGAGCGGCCGATCACGCCGGTGATCGAACCGCGCGCGATCGCGAAGTCGACGCCCTGCAGCGCGTTGACGCCGGGCTTGCCGCGATAGGCCGGATAGGTTTTCGAGATGTTCTCGAACCGGACCATCGGCTCCGGCTGAGCTGCGCCGTCTCGGATCTCGACCGGTTCTCCGATCACCAGCGATGGGTGCACATTCATGGAAGCGACTTTCATGCACGATGTTTAGCGCGCCCGTGCGGAAGGCGCGCGGGAGGCGGGTCGCTCTGCATGCGACAAGGAGTGGAACAAAAGCAGAGCGCCTGACGGCGACACTGCACTGCAGCGCACCATCGCCTTTTCCAGTCTTTCTTGCAATTTCAGATGTTTGCAGGGGATTGGGCGAAGATTTCCCGATCCCTCGACGTGGAAGAATATTCTCCTGCTGAGGGGTATCCGCCCGCTTCCGGGCCTACCTGACCATGGCGAGCCAGGGCAGCACGATCACCAGGAGCCCGGCGAAATAGAGCACTCCGAAGATCAGGCCAAAGCCCCAGAACTGGCCTTTCCCGATATAGCCGCTGCCGTAATACATCGGCGCCGGCCCGGTCGCGTAAGGCGAGATCACGCCCATCAGGCCGAGCGAATACATGCAGAGCATGGCGAGCGTCGCCACCGGCAGGTCGGGGATGCCGGAGCCGACCGCGAGCACGACAGGCAGCACGGCGGCGGCATGGGAGGTGATGCTCGAGAAGAAATAGTGGATCCAGAAGAACAGCGCGACCAGCAGGATCATCGCCGTCGACGGCGTCAGCCCTGACAGCGGCTTCGCGAATTCATTGGCGAACCATTTGATGAAGCCGATTTCATTCAGTCCCGAGGCCAGCGTCAGCAGCGAGGTGAAATAGAAGAAAACCTCCCAGGCGCCCTTCTCGCTGACGATGTCGGCGAATTCGATCACGCCCGTCACCAGCATCAGCGAGATCACGATGAACACGACCGTGGTGGCGTTGACGAAGTTCGCACCTAACAAGGGCACGTGAATGTCCGGGCTGGAGCCCGCAATCCACAGGAACATCGCGAGCACGATCAGAACCAGCATGATCCACTCGTTGCGCGACATCGGGCCCATCTCGCCGAGCTCCTTCGCCGCCCATTCCGGGATCTCCGGGCTGCGCTTCACCTCGGGCCTGCAGATCGCGTAGCTGAGCAGCGGGACAAGGATCATCAGCAAGATGCCCAGCGGCGCGAAGCCGATGAACCACTGGCCCCAGCTGACGTCGACACCGACAGTCTTCTTGGCGATGGCGAGCGCCGCAGCGTTCGGCGCCAGCGCGGTAAAGAACAGCGAGCTCGTGACCGCGGTCGCGGCGAATGCGGTCCACATCACATAGGTGCCGATCTTGCCGGCGGTCGGCCCCGGCTCGGAGCCGTAGATGCGCGGGATGTTGCTGATGATGGGATAGACGATGCCGCCGCTGCGGGCGGTGTTGGAGGGCGTTGCCGGCGCCAGCAGAAAGTCGGACATCGCCACCGCATAGCCGAGGCCGAGCGTGTTGGTACCGAGGCGCCGCACCAGCACCAGCGCGATGCGCCGGCCGAGCTGGCTCTTGCGATAGCCGATCGAGAACACGAAGGCGCCGACGATCAGCCAGACCGTGCTCTCGGCAAAGCCGCCAAGCATCCAGCGCAGCGATTTGTTGGGATCGGCATCGATATAGCCGGCGACGCCAGCGACAGTCAGTCCGATCAGGCCGACCGCGCCGACCGGCATCGATTCCAGGATCAGCCCGGTGATGACGGCGGCGAAGACCGCAAAATAGTGCCACTGATTGACGTTGAGACCCGCCGGGATCGGCCAAAGATAGATCGCGAGCCATACGATGAGCGGTGCGATCAACTTCCAGCGATGCATTATCGGTCCTCCCGCGGCACACACGGGATCGTTGACCGAACCGCTGCCGCCGGACCCGTTCTAGCCGTCCGTTCCCGTCTTGGCGAGCACCGCCGGCGGCGCCATCACGGCGCGGCGGTCGGACTCGACCACGCGGTTACGGCCCTGCCCCTTGGCCTGGTACAGCGCCGTGTCGGCGGCGGCGACCAGCATGTCGCCCTTCGGCACGTGCAGCGGCGTCACGGCAAGGCCGATCGACGCCGTGATGTGGCGCAAGGGCGCGCCATTGGGGATATCGACATGCATCGCCCTGACGGCATCGAGTACGGCATTGGCGCGCGACATGGCGGCGTCGATGTCGGCGCCCGGCATCAGCACCAGGAACTCCTCGCCGCCGAAGCGGCCGACGATGTCGGTCTTGCGGATCGTCTTTTCCAGCACCGCGCCAAGCTCGCGCAGCACCGCATCGCCGGATTCGTGGCCATAGGTGTCGTTGATCTTCTTGAAGTGGTCGATGTCGATGATCAGAAGCGCCATCGTCTCGCCGGTGCGCATGGCGCGGCCGGATTCGCGCGCCAGCGCGTCCTCGAGGAAGCGGCGGTTGTAGAGGCCAGTGAGCTGGTCGCGAATCGCCTGGCTGCGCAATTGCTCGCGCAGCTGGAGGTTGGCGAGCGCCAGCGAAATCTGTTCGGCAAGCATGGTCGCGAGCTGGTCGGTGCCGTCGGCGAAAGCCGCGCTGCCGGCCTCGCGATAGAGCACGCCGAGCAGCGTGTTCTGCGCAACCAGCGGCTCGCAGACATAAATGCCGGCGCGCGCCTCGCAGCAGGCGTGGCCGCAAACAAGCCCCTGGCTCGCCTCGGAGACCGGGAATTTGGTGCCGCGGCGCAGGGCCCAGCAATCCTCCAGCGCAAACGCCTGCGCCGTCGAGGCGACCTCGCCCCAGCGCGGTCCGCGCGCGACGCCGTCACGGGCATCGTTCATCAGATACAGTGCGCCCGCTTCGTCGGGGAAGAGGAATCCGGCATAGGTCTCGACAGCTGCAAAAACCTCGTCCGGCTTCTGGCAGGACTGCAGCAGGCCCGAAAGCTCGGTCAGCAGCGCGATCTCCTTGGTGCGGATTTCGGCCGCCTTGAGCGACGAGGTCAACCGCGCAGTCGTGTCCTGCAATTGCCTGGCGTGGTCGGCGCGTTCAGCCTCGATCGTCCTGAGCATGCCAAACAGCCGGCGAGAGCGCAGCCAGATGCCCACGACCAGCGCCATCAGCAGCGCAGTGACAATGCCACCGGCGAGGACCAGGTTCGGCATCATTTGCGTGTCGGCGGCAAGCATGTCCGCAATTCCTTAACCAAGCGCGCCCACCCCTGGGCAGAAAGTTGCCGAGGTGGATATCGCAGGCGGAATTGAGAATGGGTTTGCAGCGCGCCTCTCCCGCGCAAGGCGGTAAAGAAAGCGTTGGCGACCTTGCTCCAAACTTAGGTTTGCGCCGCGTCAGGACGCTGCTCGGCGTGGGACCGATCGCGCCGCAACGAGTGCTCGACAGGCAGGGACCATGCGCTTAATCTTTCGCGCCATGAGCCAAGATCACGAGCACCATCATCACCACGACCACGATCATTCGGAATTGTCCGAAACCGAGCTGCGCGTGCGCGCGCTCGAGACTGTCCTGACCGAAAAAGGCTATGTCGAGCCGGCCGCGCTCGACGCCATCATCCAGGCTTACGAGACCAAGATCGGCCCGCATAACGGCGCGCGCGTCGTCGCCAGGGCCTGGACCGATCCTGATTTCAAGAAGGCGCTACTGGAGGACGGCAGCAAGGCGATCGGCACGCTCGGCCATGTCAGCCGCGTCGGCGACCATCTCGTCGTGGTCGAGAACACGCCCGAGCGTCATAATATGGTCGTGTGCACACTGTGCTCCTGCTACCCCTGGGAAATGCTGGGGCTGCCGCCGGTCTGGTACAAGGCCTCACCCTATCGCTCGCGCGCGGTCAAGGATCCGCGCGGCGTGCTCGCCGATTTCGACGTCAGCTTGCCGAAGGACATGGAAATCCGGGTCTGGGATTCCACCGCAGAGACGCGCTTCCTGGTGCTGCCGATGCGCCCCGCCGGCACCGAAGGCTGGAGCGAGGAGCAGCTCGCCGACCTCGTCACGCGCGACTCCATGATCGGAACAGGCTTTCCCAAAACGCCGGGAGCACCGTCGTGAACGGTGTCCATGACATGGGCGGCATGGACGGGTTCGGCAAGGTCGAGCCCGAGGCCAACGAGCCCGTCTTCCACGAGGAATGGGAATCCCGCGTGCTCGCCATGGTGCGCGCGATGGGCGCCGCCGGCGCTTTCAACATCGATACCTCGCGCTTCTATCGCGAGACGCTGCCGCCGCATGTCTACCTCTCCAGCTCCTACTACAAGAAATGGTTCCTCGGCCTGGAGGAGATGCTGATCGAGAAGGGTTACTTGACGCGGCGGGAAGTTGCTGCCGGCCACGCGATGCAGCCCGGAAAGCCGCTCAAGCACGGCAAGTTCGATCTCGCCAATGTCGAGCGCATCATGGTGCGCGGCAAGTTCGACCGGCCTGCGCCGGCACCCGCCAAATTCAACATCGGCGATCGCGTCCGCGCCAAGAACATTCATCCGGCCACGCATACGCGGTTGCCGCGATATGTCCGCGGCCATGTCGGCGTGGTCGAATTGAACCACGGCTGCCACGTGTTTCCTGACACTGCGGCGATGGAGCTCGGCGAGAATCCGCAATGGCTCTACACCGTCGTGTTCGAAGGCCGCGATCTCTGGGGCGCGGATGGCGACCCGACGCTGAAAGTCTCGATCGACGCCTTCGAGCCCTATCTGGACCCGGCGTGATGAGCAGCACGGCCGCGGCCGCCGCGACGGCGGCTATACCAAGCATTCCGCGCGATGACGACGGCCCGGTGTTCCGTGCCCCGTGGGAAGCGCAGGCCTTTGCGATGGCGCTCACGCTGCACGACCGCGGCGTGTTCACCTGGCCGGAATGGGCCGCAGCCTTGGCCTCCGAGATCAAGCGCGCGCAGGCTGCCGGCGATCCCGACACGGGCGAGACGTATTACCTGCACTGGCTCGCGACGCTGGAAGGCTTGGTCGCAAGCAAGGGCGTCGCGTCGATGGACACGCTGCATCGCTATCGCGATGCCTGGGACCATGCCGCGGACCGCACGCCGCACGGCATGCCGATCGAGCTGCGCGACGAGGATTTTGGCTAGCTGGCGCCACACTCTCGTGTCCCGGACAAGCCGCAACGCGGTAGCGTTGCGGCGCAGAGCCGGCAACTGTTATGTCGATGGGGCGATCATATAAGGTTTTCGGTCGCGCATCATTGCGTTGAGCACGGTTAGAAGCTTCCTGGCGA
>NZ_JARXWB010000063.1 GCF_029892425.1 Bradyrhizobium sp. BR13661
GTCATTGACGATCGGACCCGACGACATCGGCCGACTGCAATGATTGGCGGCAACGGCCGCTCCCGACCTGTGCGTTTGCACACAACCAAGACCCATGTCAGCCATCGCACCGGCTTCGTCATGCCGGTCGCCGAGATCGCCCGCATGGCGAAAGCAAAAGGCATCGACACCATCGTTGACGCTGCGCATTCCTGGGGACAGATCGACTTCCGCGTCAAAGACCTCGAATCCGATTTCGTCGGCTTCAACCTGCACAAATGGATCGGTGCGCCGCTCGGCGTGGGTTTTCTCTACATCAAAAAGGATCGCCTCGCCGACATCGACCGCGACATGGGCGACGAGGATTTTGCGCAAGACGACATCCGCTCGCGGGTTCACACCGGCACGGTCAATTTCGCCACCGTGCTGACCGTGCCCACCGCCGTGGCGCTGCATCAGCAGATCGGCGCCCCGGCCAAGCAGGTGCGCCTGCGCTATTTGCGCGACTATTGGGTGAGCCGCGCCCGCGGCTTCAAGGACCTCGAAATCCTGACACCGGACGAAGCCGGCTCATATGGTGCGATCACGTCCTTCCGCCTCGCCGGCAAGACCAGCAAGGCCGACAATGAGGCGATCGTGGTGAAGCTCCGCGACACCCACAGGATCATGACGGTGCGCCGGGCCGGCGTCGCCAAGGGCCAATGCATCCGCGTGACGCCGGCGCTCTTCACGGATGAAGCCGATCTCGACCGCCTCGTCGAGGCGCTGGCGGTGGTCACGGGGACGAAGACGGGGTGAGGTGCAGGACAGCCGCTCGCGTCAACTGCGCCTGATGGACTGGATCAGGTCCCAGCGGTTGCCGCAGAGATCCTCGAACACGGCCACGACGCCATAGGCCTCGCGCCGTGGCGCCTCGACGAAACGAACGCCGGCGGCGATCATGCGGGCATGATCGCGTTCGAAATCGTCCGTTTCCAGGAACAGGAAGACGCGCCCTCCGGTCTGGTCGCCGATGCGCGCCGTCTGTGCCGGACCGTCCGCCCGCGCCAGCAGCAGGCCCGAGCCGGAATGGCCGCGCGGCCGTACCACCACCCAGCGCTTGCCGCCACCGAGCGGCGTGTCCTCGCACAGCTCGAAATTCAGCGCGCGCGTGAAGAAGGCGATCGCGTCGTCATAGTCCGCGACCACGAGGCTGATGAGGGACAGATGCTGGTTCATCGCGTTGGCGGCCATCTCGTTGCTGCTGTGAAGGTACCAGCGACAATCTCGGTGTGACATTGGTCTCCGCCAACCTGACACCAATTTCAAGCAGTCCTGCGCCCGCTACGGCAAGGTCTGCCCGATCGACAGATTGATGCGGCGCTGATCAGCTGTGCGAACCGAGACCGAGGCGTTCGACGCCGAACCTAATGCCTGGAAATCCGCAATGCCAAGGTCCCGTGCCGGGCGTCCGTTGATCTCGACGATATGGTCGCCCCGACGTAATCCGGCGCGCTCGGCGGCGCTTCCCGACAGGGCATCGAGCACCTCGAAGGCCTCATGATCCGGCTTGTCGAGGATCAGTCCACTGCCTCGCAGGGTAGCTGGAAGCGTGCGGCCGGCGACCGGTGAAAAATACGCCCGTCCCGAACGATAATCGATCGTCACCAGGAACTGCGACAGGATCGTGTTGCCGAGAATTCCCTCGGAGGACGAAAATCTGGCGCCGCCCGCGTCGGTGCTGGCTGCGATGACCGGAGGCGACAGGGTGACCGGCCCGAGGCGCAGCCGTTTGCCAAAGCCCATCTGAATATTGGTGCGGCCGCCGATGCCGCCTGGCGAGAGGAATCGCAACGTCTTGCCGGAAGCGGCGAACGGCTGATGGGTACGTTCGAACCGTTCGGACACGAACACCTGACCGCTCGCGCCGGTGTCGATGACGAATTGACCTGAAACGCCGTCGAGCTCGATTGTGATGGAGGGATGGCTCAGTCCGTCCCGCGATATCGCATAGCCGAGCGGCAGCGCGAAGGCTGTCGATGGCGGCCGGAACCCCAGCGAATTCAGGATCAGGACGCGGCGCGCGTAATCGATCGTGACGGTGTAGCGCGCCAATAGTTCAGAGCCGATCAGCCCCGCGAGGCGTGGCCGCGATCCGCGGTCGGCGATCACGTTGGGAAGGGTAGTCGCGAGCGCCGTTTGCTGCTCGAGCACGGCACCGCCGATGTTGATCCGGCCGATCGTGACGATGTCGGCGTGCGAGACCTTCGGACCAACGCCGGAAATGCGGGCGGCGCTGATGACGGTCGTGTTGAGGCCTTGCGCGCTGGTGTTGTCGATCAGGTTGTGCGCACCCGTATCGAACATGAATGGCCGAGGAGGGTGCCCGTCGATGCTGGCATCGACGATGATATGACCACCTTCCAGGATGAAAGGGATTTCGATGGTGGCGACGAGTTGGGCGGCGTCTTGGGGAGCGCTCGCCGGCGAAGTCGCGACGCGCTCGCCTGGCGGCAGGCCAAGCTCGCGCTCCAGCGCACCGGCGGCAGGTGGCAGATCCTCAGGCTTGATCTGTCCGGTTGCCGGGTTGATCGCCAGTACGGCGAGGGCCACCAGGACAAGATGGCCTGCCGAAACAATACGCATGCGTCCGCACTCGACGAAATCAGGAGTCTATCTTGAGACGATTGACGCGCGCGGAATGCGAAGAAAATTCGAGCGGCAACCGTCCCGATGCGCCGAGCCCATGCGCGGAGGTGGTCGATTCCCTTCCTCTGCTGTTTCGCGTTCGCGACACCGGTGGGCGCCGCTGCCGCGGCTCCCGCTGACTCCACCCCCGTTGCCGCAACTCCCGTCAGCGCGTCCCCGCTGACCCTGATAGCGCTGTGGTGTCCTCGCGGCACCCATGTCGGCTACGAGGGCAAATATTGCTGGCCTGACGAGCGCGCTCAAGCGACCGTTCGTCATCGGTCCTTGATGGCGAGCGGCGCGCGCCGATCCGGTATCAGCCCATTCCGTCAATCGCCGCCAATCGCAAACCGGCTTTCGTCCGAAGGCGTGGCGTCGCAGGCGCGAGCACCGATCGGGATCGACCGGACGTCCACTTTCGCGTCGCCGGTGGGGCGGAGGATCCAGCACAGATTATTGTCGGAGCGGATCACGCTGCTGGCCGTGTCGTAAGTCCATCGGATTGCAGCACGCGCACAATCGTCGAGAACGAGCGCAGCATCCCCTTTACCGATCGCTCCTCTTGCGTCGATGCAAAGCTCCGGCTTGCCCTCCATCGAAATCTTGCCTCCGCTCAGGCGAAACACGCGCTGCCGTATGCCCCAAAATGAATCGCATTGCTCGATCCTCAAGGTCGCGCCTGGCACAAACTGATAGTTTGGCGCGGAGAGGCAGAGATAGTCGGCATAAGAGGGGCGTATTGCCACACCCTTCGGACGCTCCGCCAGGAGCTTCTCTCGTCTCGCCGGTTCGATGGCGAGCGCGCAGATGCGAACCGTTCGATTTTCCCAGCACCCGCCACTTCGCTTGACGTCACCCAGCCGGGCCTGGCCGTGGGTTGCGCCAGGTGACTCGTTCCAGTAGGCGACCCCCTTGTTGCTCTCAATATCGACCGAAGCCCAATATTGGTCGCCGTAGATTGCGAACGAACCCTCTGTGTTGTTCCGTACGAATTCACAGACGCCATCGATGTAGGACTTGCCGTCCACGATCAGCTTGCAGTCGACGGGCATTGACGCCGTAAATGCGGGCCCCGACGTCGACAGCAGGAATGCGGCGACAGCAATGGCCGATTTAATGAACATCTGTCGCTGTCTCCGACGATGGCGCGTCAATTCACGTCGTGCACATAGCGCATGCCGATCGCGAGCCGGTTCCAGAAATTGATCATGCCGATGAGGATGGTGAGATCGGCGATCTCCTTGTCGGCAAAATGCCTTTTGAGCTCGTCGTAGTCCGCGTCCGGTGCACGAGTCTGCATCACATTGGTGAGCGACTCGGTCCAGGCCAGTGCGGCGCGTTCGGCTTGCGAATAGAGCGGCGATTCGCGCCAGGCATCGAGAAGGTAGAGCCGCTGCTCGCTCTCGCCATGCTTCCGCGCATCCTTGCTATGGATGTCGAGACAATAGGCACAGCCATTGATCTGAGACGCGCGCATCTTCACGAGCTCGATCAGGCCTCTCGGCAGCCCGCTCTTGTGGATGTAGGCCTCCACCGCGCGGAGCGCTGCGTAGCCCTCGGGCGCGATCTGCGCCGGCAACAATCGGTCGGCATGCATCTCTCGATCCTCCCGGGCGCGGGCCTAGCGCCACCCCAGCGCCGGCGCGACGTGCTTCAGGATCGCCTCGATCGCATGCGCGCAATAGTCGACGCCGAGCTGGTTGGGAATCGTCAACAGCAGCGTATCGGCCTCAGCGATTGCCTCGTCCTGCCTGAGCTGCGAGATCAGCGCATCCGGCTCGGCGGCATAGGAGCGGCCGAAGATCGCGCGGGTCTGCGGGTCGATGAAGCCGATCTGGTCCTCGCCTCCGCCTTCCCGGCCGAAATAGGCGCGGTCGCGATCGTCCATCAGCGCGAAGATGCTGCGGCTGACGGAGACGCGAGGCTCGCGGGTGTGACCGGCTTCCTTCCACGCGGCGCGATAGGCGCGGATCTGCGCGGCCTGCTGCACGTGAAAAGCTTCGCCGGTCTCGTCGTTCTTCAGCGTCGAGCTCTGCAAGTTCATGCCGAGCTTCGCGGCCCACACCGCCGTCGCGTTCGAGCCCGCACCCCACCAGATCCGCTCGCGCAGGCCCGCGGCATGTGGCTCCAGGCGCAACCGCCCCGGCGGGTTCGGAAACATCGGCTGCGGATTGGGCTCGGCAAAACCTTCACCGCGCAGCAGGTCCAGAAACACCTCCGCATGGCGCCGGCCCATGTCGGCATCGCTCTGGCCCTCGGCCGGCCGATAACCAAAATAGCGCCAGCCGTCGATCACCTGCTCGGGCGAGCCACGGCTGATGCCGAGCTGCAGCCGTCCGCCCGCGATCAGGTCGGCGGAGCCTGCGTCCTCCACCATATAGAGCGGGTTCTCGTAGCGCATGTCGATCACGGCCGTGCCGATCTCGATTGTGCTGGTTCTGGCTCCGACCGCGGCCAGCAGCGGGAACGGCGAGGCCAGCTGCCGCGCGAAATGATGCACGCGGTAATAGGCGCCGTCGGCGCCGAGCTGCTCTGCCGCGACCGCAAGCTCGATCGATTGCAGCAGCGTATCCGCCGCCGACCGCGTCTGCGATTGCGGCGAGGGTGTCCAATGTCCGAAGGACAGGAATCCGATTTTTTTCATGCACTTCATTTAATGATGGTGGGAACGGCGTCAACCGCCGGCGCTGGCGGCTCGGCTATGCGATGTCACAGGCGCAAAATGCCCGGCGCGCGCGACCAGCAGATCCAGGAAGCTTCGTGCACGCAGCGACATCCAGTCCGTCTCCGGATAGACCGCGTGCAGGGGCAGTGCGGCGATGCTGTAGTCCGGAAGCACATGCTCGAGCTCGCCGCTGCGCAGACCGTCGGCTGCATTCCAGTCGGGCAGGATGGCGATGCCGAGATGCTGCATCGTCGCCTCCTGCATCGCATCGGCGTCGTCGACATGGATGGGTCCGTTGATGGATGCAACGTGACGGCCATGTTCGGATTCGAAGGCCCATTGATGCGCCGGCGACATCCTGGAATAGACGATGCATTGGTGTGAGCCGAGATCATCGGGCGTCCGCGGCAGCGGCCGGCCGTGCAGATAGGTGGGTGTCGCGACCAGATAGCGCTGCACGGTCCCGAGCCGGCGCGAGACCAGCGTGCTCGCCTCCAGATGTCCGATCCGCAGCGCCAGTTCGATGCCTTCTTCCACCAGGTTGACGAACCGCTCGCTGAAGCGAATGTCGACCCGCACCTCCGGATAATTCCGCACATACTCGGCGATGACAGGCATGATGTAGCGTCGCCCGAATGACGAGGGAACGCCGATCCTCAGCGTGCCGGTGGGGCGGGGCGCCGCTTCTACTGCACTCGCCCGCGCCATGTCGAAACGATCGAGGATCTGCCGCGCCAGATCGTAGATGCGGTGCGCCTCGGCGGTTGGCTTGAGCGTTCGTGTCGTGCGCGAAAACAGCTGCGTGCCGAATTCGCTCTCCAGCATCGCGATGCGCTTGCTGACAGCGGGTTGGCCAATGCCGAGCTCCTTGGCGGCAGCCGAGAAGCTGCCACCCTCGAGGGTGCGAACGAAAGCGCGCAGGCAATCGATCCGGTCCATAATTCATTCCGCTCAGGAATAAATTATATCCTATTTATTCCGTGGTGCGCAACTCGGCGGGCCGTTAGGTTTCCTCAAAACAAGCAATCACAGGGGAGGGATTAAATTGGCACACAACATCGGAATAGTCGGCGCCGGAATCGCCGGCCTGCATCTCGCGCTCTACCTGCAAAAGCATGGCGTGGACGCCACCATCATTACCGATCGCCCGCCCGAAGATTATCGCAGCATCCGGCTGCTCAACACCGTCGCACATCACCACGTGACGATCGCGCGCGAGGATTATCTCGGCGTCAATCACTGGACCGATCCGAAGGACCACTACTACTACCACGACCATGTCTTCAATTTTCCGCAGCCGTTGAGCTTTCGCGGTGACTTCTCGAAACCGAGCCGCGCCGTCGATTACAGGCTCTATCTTCCCGCCCTGATGCAGGATTTCACGAAGCGCGGCGGCAAGATCGAGTACCGGCGGATCGAGGAGCGCGACATCGCTCCGCTGGTCGCGCGCTTCGACCTGCTCGTCGTCTCCACAGGGAAGGGGCCGCTCGGCCAGCTCTTCACCTATCGTCCCGAGCACTCACCCTATCAGCAGCCGCAACGGCGTCTCTGCGTCGGCCTCTACACCGGCGTGCGGCAGCCCGATCCCATGAATGTCACGCTCTCGGTCTCGCCCGGCCATGGCGAGATGATCGTGATCCCGACCATCACCTTCGGCGGCATCGCCAACGCGCTGCTGATGGAGAACGTGCCGGGCGGCGACATGGAGGAGCTGGCGACGCTCAGCTACGACGACAACCCAAAGCACTTTTTGAAGGTGCTGCTGGGCAAGCTGGAGAAGCATCACCCGACCACCTACGACCGCATCGACACCGCGCGCTTCGATCTCGCGCAGCCGCAGGATCTGCTGCAAGGCGGCGTGGTCCCGACCGTGCGCAACACGGTTGTCGAGTTCGACGACGGCAAATGCGCGATCGCGCTGGGCGATGTCCACGCCATCGTCGATCCCATGATGGGCCAGGGCGCCAATGTCGCCTCCTATGCCGCCTTCGTGCTCGGCGAGGAGATCGTCAACGCCGATGCGCTCGATGCGCGCTTGTGCGAGACGATCGACTTGAAGCGGCAGGATCGCGTGCTGGCGGCCTCACGCTGGACCAATGTGATGTTGCAGCCGCCTTCGGAAGCGCTGGGCATGCTGATCGGCGCGATGAGCCAGAACCCGGCGCTGGCCAACGAGTTCACCGAGAATTTCAATTATCCCGATCGCCAGTGGGACCGCATCTCGACGCCGCAGCGTATCCAGGCCTGGATCGAGCGCATGTCGCCACCATCCGTGCCCATCAGGGCGATTGCGTGATGTCGGATGCGAGCGGAGACTGAGATGCCGCGCGCCAACCCGGCGTCATTCCGCGAAGCCGCCTCGCGCTTTGCGACCGGCGTTGCGGTGCTGACCGCGCTGGACGAGCATGGCCGTGTCTGCGGTATGACGGCGAACAGTTTCGTCACCGTCAGCCTGTCGCCGCCGACCGTGCTGGTCTCGGTCATGCCCGGCCGCATGCACCGCGCGATTTCGGCGACCGGCCGCTATTGCGTCAACGTCCTGCCGGATCACGGCCGCGACCTGTCGCAACATTTCGCACGCCAGCCGAACAGCGGGGCTGCGCCGGATTACGAGATCGTAGCCGGCCTGCCGCGCCTTCAGGGATGCATCGCCTGGTTCGCCTGCGAGGTCACACGCCAGATCGATGTCAGCGACCACACGCTGATCATCGCCGAAGTCTCGAACTGCGATTCTCGCGACACCACGCCATTGGTGTTCTTCTCCAGCCGGTATCATCGCGGGGCGGGCGTGCCGGTGGAGAGGTGAGGGGCGGGGCGCAATTGCATATGGATTTCACGAGGATTGTCTGCGGTTTTGCACCGTTTCTTTCTGACTGGCCCGGATTAGGCTGCGTCCTCATCGAGGCGGGCCGCCTGATGTCCGCTCATGCTGCTCCGGGCCAGAATGGCGTCAACTCCTTGAAATTCGGCGTCACCGGAGAATCGGGCAACCGTAGCGCACACACTCTTCCCGGAGTGCCGTTCACAAGCTTATGGGGCTGCCAGCCAAGATTGGTCTCGTAATAGCGAGCCGCCGCAGCGACCCCTGGCCACCAATGGTCGTCGAGAATGACCAGCCCGCCGGGTCGTACGATCATCTGTAGGTAAAAAAGGTCGACGAATACATTGTGAAACAAATGACTGCCGTCGACGAAAGCTGCATCCGCCGACATCCCCTCCACTGCCAGACGCGGCAACGCGATCTGGGACCGTTCCCTCAACAACACCGAAATGCCATCCAATTTGGCCGAGCGGATCGACTCCCAACCTGAGTCGCGAAACTCACTGTCCTGGAACGGATCGATTATGACGTGCCGATCACCGCCTACCGAAATCAGCGCCTCGCCGATCGCCAGCGCGGAGCTGCCATAAGCAAGGCCGATCTCTATGACCGCGCCAGGTCTCTCGGCAATTAGTAGATCGCGAACAACGTCGCAGTCGCTTTCTGGAAGCGTCACGGTCGCAAAATCGTTGGCTGCGCGGACCCACGGCGGACCGTCAGCGGCCAACTTTCTTCGTGTCTCTCGGATCAGGTCAAGATGTGCCAGGGGAGCCTCGCAAAGTGGCAACGTTCCGTGTGACCACATCCCTGTATATGCCGATTTAGGTCAAGTGCGGGCATAGCCAAAAGCCACGCTCGTCTGCAACGGGTCACAATGCGAAGAACTCAGGTTGAACAAATCGGATCGGCTATACCGCGATGAGCGGACTTCCGTTAGACGCGGCGCAACTTCGCAGATGAGCCAATTTGCAGAACGGCCGCGAACAGGTCGAGCGGTGCGTCACTAGGCTCGGTCCCGAAGTTCCGCTATGAGAGTATAGTCCGATCGGAGGCGCCGATGCCCATCCAGCAGCGCAACAGCAGATTGGTCTTATGGGACAAGTCGGCGGCATCTGTCGTGCGGCTCATGCTCATCGGGCTCGCCATCTACATCACGGGTGGCCGCCCCGGAAATGCGGAAACCACCGCGCCACCAAAGCGCCTCGGTATCTTAATGGGCGGCTCCACTTGCCCAGGTCCGTCGGGGCCGGCTTTCTGGAAGCCCTTGCTTCAGAAACTAGCCGATCGAGGTTGGATCGAGGGGCGATCTCTTGTCATCGACTGCGTCTCCGCAAATGGCCGCATAGAGCAGGCTCCCATGCTTGCGCGCGAGCTTGTGCTGCGGCGACCTGATGTCCTGTTCGGAGCGGCTACCCTGACGGTTCGCGCCTTGAAGCAGGCGACTACGGAAATTCCCATCATTACGCTCGCGTCGGACCCACTCAGCAGCGGGATCGTAAACAATCTGGCGCATCCGGAGGCGAACGTTACCGGAATCGCACCGATGACATTTGACCTTACAGGCAAGCGCATGGGCGTACTGAAGGAGCTGCTGCCAGGATTATCCAGACTGGCCGTCATTTGCGTGGTTCGATTAGCTCCCGATCCCGTAGACGATAAACGGCTGCGCGAGGACGTCGCTAAGTCCGCAGAGGCTCTCGGCGTTAGCTGGAGTGTTTTCTATCCAACCAAAGAAAATGTTGACCAGGTGTTTGCGCAAATTGCCGCCGACCGTTTCGACGCAGCATATCTCTGGACGACGGCTTTTTCTTTTGCCGAACGCGAACAGATCGCCAATGCGGCGCTCGAACATGGCGTGTCGACCATCTCCGATCTGGCGGATTACGCAAGGCAAGGCCTTCTTCTAACCTACGGGCAAGACTTCAGCAGCTTCATGGGAGATGCAGCGGAGTATGTCGATAAATTGCTGCGCGGCGCGAAACCTGCAGACCTTCCTCTGCAGCAACCTACGAAGTTCGATTTGGTGATCAATCTCAAGACCGCAAAAGAGCTTGGCATTGCCATCCCGCCATCGCTTCTAGCTCGCGCTGACGAAGTCATCGAATAAGCAGCGGCGCCGATGCGTCACCGTACTCAACGTCGTCGGATAGCGACGCGCCACGACAAACTTGCCGCCGTCCAACTCGCGTCAATCAGGCTATGGCTCGGCGCCAATGAGCCCACGTCCTAGTATCTCTGCCGAGATGCCAAGACGTTCGTGAAGACGGCGAATCATCGTAACCGACAGCCCCCGCTTGCGGTTCGGGATATCAGGTCAGCCCTGTGTCGCGAATGAACGCAGCCCCCTTTGAAAAATTGGCAAAACCTTCATCCAAACGCTTGGTCGCATCGTTTCGTTCACATTGCGATTTCGATGGAGCTTCTGCCATGGAATCCGTATGGGACTATCCTCGCCCTCCCCGACTTGAAGCCGTGCCCGAACGCCTGGAGGTCATTTTTGGTGGCAGATCCATCGTCATTACGGTGACAGTGCACTAAACTCGACGCGTCATCGCGTGTGGCCGCCTAGCAGATCGAGTGAATTGAGTGCACTGGACTGCACCCCTGAACTGAGACACGATAATTACAGTGACAGCGGGGTTGTCACGATGCGTTACCGCGCATTGTTTTGCGCGAAGGCGGTTTC
>NZ_JARXWB010000064.1 GCF_029892425.1 Bradyrhizobium sp. BR13661
CGCTGGCATTATGTTGCGTAGAAGCTGTCAATCGTCTGTGAGACAGCACCCAAGCGCAAATGCGCAACATAACTCTCGGCGCAACATATTCGGTCTTATGTTCAACTGCACATAAGACCGACGCCGCAACGGGCGAACATGGCGATCTCCTCGACATCATCCGCGAAAGTCTGGCGTTGCGAGACTTTCGCGACGTCGCCGAGGAGGCGAAGCGCTTTCTGAAGCTGCCTCGATCTGAGGAGCAATCACTCCCGAGACCCATTCGTCCAGTCGTGCCGGCCGGATCGCAAGAAGCCGCCCGACGACTTTTTGCGATATCCGGTCCGATCGAAGGGACGTTGGTGGAAACGTACTTGCAGCGTCGCGGAATAGCCCGCATCCACCACGGTGGCAGCCTCCGCTTCCACCCCCGCTGCTACTATCGGCCGGACGAGCATTTGCCGACTGAAACCTGGCCGGCGATGATAGGCTCTGTCACGGACCTCGAGGGACGGATCACCGGCGTGCATCGCACCTGGCTTGATCCACACGGCTTTGATCGCGTGCGGCTCGGCAAGGCCCCGATCGACACGCCACGACGGGCCATTGGCGACCTGCTTGGTAACGCCGTTCGCTTCGGCGTGGTGGACGACGTGCTCGCTGCGGGCGAGGGGATCGAGACGATGTTGTCGCTGCGTTATGTACTGCCGACCTTGCCCATGACCGCTGCTCTCTCGGCCAATCACCTCTCAGCCATGTTGCCGCCGTCTGGCCTACGCCGGCTCTATATCGCCCGTGACGCAGATGCCGCCGGAGACGCCGCACAGGCTATTCTCACCCAGCGCGCAGAAGCTGCCGGCATTGAAGCGATTGTATTGTCGCCCCGGCAGGGCGACTTCAACGAAGATCTACACATCTTCGGCCTCGAGGCCCTCCGAGCAGCGTTGCTACTTCAACTCGCACCGGAGGACGTCGTCCGTTTCCTGCATTCGTCGATGGTAACCGCGGAATAGCCCCGCAATTCGATGGGCGTCGACAGGTCGGTCGCGGTGCGGCCAATGCCGGAAGAGGACGCGACCACGGCCTTCTAGAGGGCGATCGGACGGCAAGCGGCTCGGGCCGGCAATGGCTGCGACCGGTTATTTTCCGCCGCGCGCGGGCGATGGAAGACACATTATTTATCTGGCCGGCGCGCTTTGCATCGCGAAGCAAAATAGCCGGCCTCCGCCATCCTCCGCTGCCGCTTCGGCCCTCCGCTTCCGCCTACGCCCGCTAGGCTTCGGCGGACAAGCCGCTCCGGGTTCTGGCCGCTCCGCCTGCCGTCTGAGTGATCGCCACGAAGGCCGCGATGGGCGCGGCCGATCCGGCAAGGACCTCTCTCATGACCGACCATGACGACATCGAACCGCCGCACGCCGCATCTGCGACCGAACACATTCTTACCGAATTGCAGCTCTTCGGTTACCGCCCCTTCGACGACCAGCCCGATCCACGGCCGCTTCCCGAGGGCAGGATCATTACCGGTGCCGTCGCTGACATCTTCGATGCCCTGGTCGCCACGTTGAGCGACACGCGGCTCGAGCCGGACCTCAATGATCTGCTCTGGTCGACTGTCAACCTGTTCCATCGTGCCGTCGACCGCATCGGTCGTCAACTTGACGACAACGAACAGGCGCAACAGAAGAGTCAGCACGAGCAGGACGGTTCCGAAGTTCGATCCGTCGAACTCGAACGCATCACGGCGGAAGGCATCACGCTCGTTGAGCGCCGCAACTGCTTGGAGCACTTCCGTGATCAGGCCATAGAGCGCTTCGAGACTCACACCGGCTCATTCTGGCGCCCCCGATCGGGATCGCTGGTGAACCATCGTACGCTGACCGCAGCGATGATCGATTCCCGCGACTTCATCGCGGCCAAGCGCCGCGCCGAGACCGAGGTCATGCTGCCGGCTGGGCCGAAGATCGCCCTCACCGGAGGGCTCGACTTCAACGACCATCACCTTATCTGGGATCGTCTCGACAAAGTTCATGCCAAGCATCCCGACATGGTCCTGCTCCATGGCGGCTCCCCGAAGGGTGCCGAACTGATCGCATCCAAATGGGCGACCAACCGCAAGGTACCTCAGATCGCCTTCAGGCCCGACTGGACGAAGCACGCCAAGGCAGCGCCGTTCAAGCGCAACGACGCCATGCTTGAACTCCTGCCGATCGGCGTCATGCACTTCCCGGGTACGGGAATTCAGGACAACCTCGCCGACAAGGCGAAGCGGCTCGGCATCCCAGTCTGGAGGTTCGGCGGCGTGTGAGCGCCGTCTTCTCGACCCAAGCCTGCGAGCGTGAATTGCCCACGCCGCAACTCCGCCTCGTTTCGGTCTCATATCCAGAGTTGCGCCATGGTGGTGGTGGAAGGCGCAACTGGTACATCTATGCACATGGAGCCACCACCATGATCGCCCTTGGGCTCGTCCTCAACACTCTCGGAATTGGTTTGTTTTGCTGGACGATCTTTGCGCTCGCAGTGTATGCCTTGCCGGTTTTCGTCGCACTGAGTATCGGGATAACGGCGCTTCACGGCGGCGCTGGTTTGATCGGTGCGCTGCTTATCGCAACGGCCGGCGGTGCGCTGACGCTCGTCCTTGGCCAGGTCGCCGTCGTTGCTACTCGGTCCTCGGCCCTGCGCATCGCGATCGCGACAGCATTCGCTGTTCCCGCCGCCGCCGCCGCCGGCTATCATCTGGTTTTCGCCGTTTCCTACATCGGGGTGCCTTCGCCGGCCTGGCGTGAGGTCTTCGCTTGCCTGGGCGCGGTTTGCATTGGCGTTACGTCATGGACGCGCTTGATGGTTTTCGCGGAGGCTCGCCCGTTGGAGCCGGGTGGTGGAGAACCCGTCCTAAGCAGTTCTTACGGCCGCATTGGCCGAGCGATGACCGTTTCCCGCCTTCATCGAACAGGTGCGTAGATCGGCGCAGCGAACGGGAGATGATCGAAACCTGAGCGCGGGAGAGGCTCCTCCTCGGAATTCCTCAATCAAGCTGCCGGCATTGGGTCCGGCCCACCCAGCCGGGGCAGAGCGATGTTACCCCGATCGGTTTTTGGGAGACGATGCCGCCTTTTGCAGGAGATTGTTTCTCTTCCTACGCTGAATCGTTCCAGCCTCTTGTTCATCAAAACCGAGATAGCCACGCTTCTCCAGAGATTGTGGCTCAGCACGCGGACGCACGTGGCCTCGTTGATGGCTTGATCTGGCCGAAGACCGGCTTCGCCTCGATCGTCTGAGCCGCAACGCCGTTGATGCGACTTTCTTCCCCTGGGCTTCGCCCATTCCTCGCGAGACAAGAAAGTCGCCACAACGACGTCCTCCGCTGCGCTCCGGCCCAAGCGGGTGCGTCGCCAATCGTCCTCGGCCCTAGATCGCCATCGAGGCCGCGGTGGTCGCGGGCTCGAAACACAATAGGAGAAGTGAAATGGCTAACATCGGTTCTTTCAAGAAGGTCGGCGATGATTTCCAGGGCGAAATCGTCACCCTGAGCCTGCAAGCCAAGGGCGTCCGCATCGTCGCCGAGACCAACCGCTCCAACGACAACGCTCCCAGCCACCGCATCTATGTGGGCCGGGCAGAGATCGGCGCAGCCTGGTCGAAGCGTTCCGAGGAAGGCCGCGACTACCTCTCGCTCAAGCTCGACGATCCTTCCTTCAACGCTCCGATCTACGCGAACCTCTTCGACGACGAAGGCGGCGAGGGCTACACGCTCTTGTGGTCGCGGCCGCGCAAGAACGGGGAGTAAGAGCGTCCCATCGAGCCGGAGCCCCCGTCCGGTCCGCAGGACGGGGCGCTTCGCGGCTGGCCTGAGCGGGCTTACGATTTGGTAAGCCGCGCAACCTTCTTGACTAGGTCTCCCGGTTCGACCCCCAAAGCTTCAGCAATTTGCCCGAGCACGGTGACGCTTGCTGATACATCGCCGCGCTCGATGGCGCCGACGTAACGGGCGCTTAAGCCCGCGCGCTCGGCCAGCTCCTCCTGCGTCATTTGCAGATCGTGGCGTTTCCGACGCAGATTCACAGCCATGATCTCTTTGAGATCCATGGCGATATGGGAACTGAGCCGGAACGATCGTTCTAGGAACGATCGTTCCTATTCGTGTCCGAATATGCTATCGAGTGTGGCAACGTTGCGGACGCGGCCAAGCTTCGTCCCTGCGAATATCCAGGATTCCAATGGGGTAGTGGACGTCTGGATTGCGACCAAGCCACGGCCTAGCTTATAGGCGTTCTAAAAGTGGGTATGATGCACAAGCCATCCCTAGATCCGGACGTAGCCGATAGTGCTCCGAACGAGCCGACGCTCACGATCTATGACGAACAGCATGTCGTCACGTACATGCGCCTTCTGCAGGCCGAAGGTGAGGGGGCGAACTGGCGCGAAGTGGCTCGAGTGGTCTTGCATTTTGACCCCGAGCGAGAGCCGGACCGTGCGCGGAGCGCATATCAGAGTCACCTCGCGCGGGCCAAATGGTTGACCGAGCAGGGCCGCCTCTTGCGCAGCACTGGCTCCAAATAGAAGACAATCGCCGGCCGTGTCTTGCAGGCAGAACTATTTTCTTTTGCCGACCGGTGGTGCTTCCGATGCACCACGTGGTGCCAAATTAGGGTCTTCCTACAACCGCTTCGTTCATACCTATTGCGCCGCAATCGTTGTTAGCAGCGTGCAATGGGACGGAAGCAATGCCTGAATTCGACTGGCGGTCGCCGGATTCCTACAAGAGCCTACAAGACGCCGAAATCACCGACATCGCCTGGGAATGTCTCCGTCGCAACGCCGACTATCGGCGCGAGTACGAGGTGATGATTGCCAGCAGTCCGAACGGCGAAGTGACTGACGAATTCAGGAGGAGGTGGGGTCTCTGCTTTCGCCCATGACCCGCGGAGGTCCTTCGACGAGCAGACGATCTTTTGGGCGCCTGAGGTCTTAGCGGCGGTCGTTCCGGTCAAGGTCGCGGTGGCCGACGACGGCGGGGCGTCGCATAGGGGTCTGCTCGACCTTACAGCAGGCGAGGTGCGCCGCGCTGTCGACGGCTGGCATGCCGTGCTGCGCATCGGTGCGGTGGACCACCGTATTTGGTCCAAAGACGCGCCAGTGCTCGGCGTGTCATATGCGGCCGAATTGCGATTTGATGGCGATTTCGACGCGCGGGCGTATGCAGCACGCCGGCTGTGGCGCGCGATGAACGGACGCGTGCCGGGGCCTGCGTTTCATCAATTATCGAAGCAGCGACGCGAACGCCTGAGCGCTTCGCTCCGCGCGCTCGATGCGCATAGCGCCGGCGGCAGTTATCGCGCTATCGCCGAAGCGCTCTTCGGCAAAAAGCGCATCCCCGATCGCGCCTGGAAGACGCACGATCTGCGCAATCGGACAATCCGCTTGGTGCAAGGCGGCCTCGCCTTGATGCGCGGTGGTTACCGCAAACTCCTGCGGCCCGGGCGCAAGGACCAGTAGCGATCCCCTAGGGGTGCCGAAAATTGCCCCCTCGATGTTCGGCATCCCCCTCCGAGATCCTGCTCCTCCATGATGACCACACACACGCGGGCCTAGCCAAGCGTAGTGCGCTGTCCTCCTGGAGACCTCAAATGCCCGATCCGATGGCCGGTCTACCACCGCGATTCCTGCGTACCCCTGAGGCCGCGCGCTATCTTGGCCTGTCCGGTCGCACGCTGGAGAAACACCGAACGTACGGTACCGGACCGACGTATCGGAAGATCGGGGGGCGCGTTGTCTACGCCGTCGATGACCTGAAAGCGTGGGCCGACCGGGGCGCCAAGACGTCGACCTCCGACCCCGGCAAGGGGACCGTGCTGCCGGCCAAGAAGCACCCGGCGCTGCGGCCGTATGCGGGCCAGGAACGTCGCTGATATCAGCGTGAGAGCAGTGACCATGCGGCGCAAACACCATTCCGAGCACGATCAGCTTGAGCTCTTTCGGGCTTTGCCCAGCGATCCTGCGCCGCGCGACGCGCGGGATCTGATGGCTTATCCGTTCTTCTCCCTCGCCAAAAAAAAGCGGATCATGCCGATCGATTTCCGCGCGGGTGCGATCGCAATACGGGTCGAAGCCGTGCCGGAACACGGCATGGCGACCATCTGGGATGCAGACGTTCTGATTTGGGCCGCGTCGCAGATCGTCGAAGCCCGTGATGCCGGCTTGAAGACGTCGCGCCTGATGGCTGCAACCCCTCACGAAATTCTGACGTTCGTCGGCCGCGGCACCAGCGCAAGCGACTATGACCGGCTGAAGGCCGGTCTCGACAGACCTCAGTCAACAACAGTGCTGACTTCCATCCGGCAGCCGACAAAACGGCGACGGCGCCGTTTCTCCTGGCCCGTGCTATCGGGGACCGCAACCCTGATGCTATCGGGGACCCGATCCTCGTGCCATCGGGGACCGCAATCGAGCTTAAGAGCTTGTTTCTTCGCGCTTTCTGGCGGCTCTGACTTTACTAACCAGAAATCCTTCGGATTTCTACTAGCGAGCCAGGCGGAAAGCCGCGTTGGCGGCGCCGGGCAACGGCGGTCCGACACGCCAGCCTACCTTTGCAGGCCATACACACTGTCGACCGAGCACCAAGCTCACGGCCGCCAGCTCCAGCATCAGGGATTGGCATCATGAGCGACCTCACGGAGGTGGAAGTGTTGTGGCTCGAGAAGCGCATCGAAAACAGCGTTCGGTTCGGTCGTATCGTCGAGGAACGGAAGCTTGATCTCCATCGGCGTGTCCTGTCATTTGCACCCGGCAGCATCTTTGCCTTCGTCCGATGGACGTCCAGCGACTTTGGGGCAATCATTTCTCGGATCGACATCTTGCGCGCAGTCGCTCCGGGACAGCGCTGTTCGACCGTCCCTTATGTGACACCGGGCGGAGAGATTCTGCTGCGTCTGTCCGGCTGGCCGAAGGTCGAGCGCCTGTTGCAAATGATCGATGCCGTTGAGGTGCTCGGCATCGATCCGGCTGATGTCGCGCCTGATCATTGGCATCACGTTCATAACCGCCTGTCCGTCAATGAAAACCCGCGCCTGTATACGAAGGCGCGCCACCAGGCGTGGCTCCATCGTCAAAGGGTGATGCGATGACGGGCCGCCTAATGATGCTGGCCGGGACGATTGGGGTCGCTGCTGCGCTGATCGCGACGATCGTCCTGGAGCCGCTTCCGCTTTACATCTGGAACGCATCGGCAAGCGTGCCCATCGGTCTCTATCGGTTGCGATCGGCGGACCAATTCCAGGTCACTGAATTGGTCGCCGTGCAGCCGCCCGAGCCGCTCGCGACCTTCCTCGACCTTAACGGCTATTTGCCCCTTGGCGTCCCCATGCTGAAGCGCGTGCTCGCCCTTCCGGGGCAGAGTGTTTGCAGAACCGGCCTCTCGATTTCGGTCGACGACATTGTAATGGGCGAGGCGAAGAAACACGACAGACGCGGCCGGCCGCTGCCGAAATGGCAGGGCTGCCGCGTCGTCCGCGACGGCGAGCTGTTTCTGATGAACTGGCAGTCGGACGACTCTCTTGATGGCCGGTATTTTGGGTTCCTTCCGGCATCTCACGTGATTGGCCGCGCGCTGCCGGTGTGGACGTGGGCGGAGTGATCGTGCGAATTCGACGTGTTCTGCTCGCCATTTCGTTGCTCGATCGATTGCGGGATCATTCTTCCGTCTCGATCGATGTCGGCAAGGCTGGCGCGAGCCCGGCCGCGTGCTTGGGTCGGTTCGGCGCTCGCCTTTGTGCTGTCGTGCCCCTGATGCTTCTTCTGATCGCGTTCGACAGCGCTGCTTTGGCCCAGAGTGGATCAGCCGCCCAGACGGCGATCAGTCAGACCGCTTACTCATTTGTCGAATTCATCAATGAAGCCTCACAACGCTTTGCGATTGCGCCGAACTGGATCCGATCGGTCCAAAGCATAGAAAGTGCTGGTGACGTGCACGCCAGATCGCCAAAGGGCGCAATGGGCCTGATGCAGATCATGCCGGGAACTTGGGCGGAACTTCGCGAGCGCTACAATCTCGGGAACGACCCCTACGACCCGCGTGACAATATTCTGGCCGGCACGGCTTACTTGCGCGAACTGCTCGATCGGTATGGCTCGCCTGGCGTGTTTGCCGCGTACAACGCGGGACCAGCTCGCTATGAAGAGCATCTCGCAGGCGGCTCTTTGCCAGACGAGACGCAAGCATACGTCGCAAAGCTTGCAAATCTGCTTGCCATCGAACTGCCGCCGAGGTGGACGTCCAGCGGACAGTCATCAGCAGCTGCGACGTTGTTCGTCGTGCGATCGGATCTCATGCAAACGCGCGATCCGTTACTGGCGCTCATGCCGTCGAGCGGTGTGACGACCGCAATCTCAGTGCACGAAATGTCGCGCATGGTTCCTCAGTCTATTGGCGTATTCGTCCCTCGATTGGATTCGGGAGCATCGCAATGACCAAGTGTGCGGGTTCGCAAGCTGATGGCGTATGGGCGATGCCTTCGGCCCGCGCTCTACTCGTCGCTTCGCTCCTCACCGAGCCACCCTTCGGGTGTCTCGGCCCTTCGGGTAACGATCGCTATCGCAAGCGCTCGGAAGCAATGGGGGCTTCGCAAGTCAGCTGCCAGGTCGCGGCGGCTGTTTCGGGAACCGGCGACCGGGAGACCACGACGGTAGGACGGCTCTTCAAATCGGGCTTCGAGATAGCGGTGCACGGAGACAAGACGGCCGTGGCCGAATCCGGAGCCTGGTGCAACGACTTGGAAGGTCGTTGCCACAAGGGAGAGCTCCGATGAAAATGTACGTTGGATTGGACGTCGGCCTTGAAGAAACTAGCGTTTGCATCGTCGATAGCGATGGTCTCACGGTCCGCGAAACTAAGGTCAGCACGGAGCCAGAGGCGATCCGCTCCGCTGTAGAGGGCTACGCGGATCGCCTCGATAGGGTGGGGGTCGAGGCGTCATCGCTGGGCATTTGGCTGTATCGCGAACTACAGCCAGCCGGGCTTCCAATCATTGTCGTGGAGGCGCGCCATATGCGCGTTTCGCTGTCGACAATGCGCAACAAAACCGACCGAAACGATGCGCGCGGCATCGCGCAAATGATGCGGTTGGGCTGGTACCGCGCCGTCCATGTCAAGAACATCGACATGCAGAAAATGCGTACCGTGCTGACCAACCGGAAGCTGCTGAAGCGCAAGTTGGTCGACCTCGAGAACCATGCATTGCGGGCCTATGGATTGCTCGTCGGAGCCGTCTCCCGAGGGGCCTTTGAGGCTCGCACCCGCGAGCTGATCGAGCACAGCGACCCGATTTTTGTGATGTCCATCCAGGTCATGCTGGACGTGCGCCGTGCTCTTCTCGAAGGCTACGATCGACTGCATCGCGTGCTGCTACAGGTAGTCCAGCATGATCCTGTTTGCCGGCGTCTGATCACGGTTCGCGGTGTCGGTCCGGTAGTCGCGCTGTCATTCAAGGTTGGGGTTGATGACCCTCATCGCTTTAGCCGATCACGCACAGTAGGCGCCCATTTTGGCCTGACGCCGAAGCGCCACCAATCCGGTACATTGATCGATTTTGAAGGTCACATCAGCAAACAGGGCGATATCTCCGTGCGGGAGGCGCTGTGCGAAGCGGCTGCAAGTCTGCTGCTACGGGTCAGAAAATGGTCGGCATAGCGGGCGTGGGGCCTGCGAATTGCCAAGCGATCGAGCATGCTGTGCGCGATTACCGCGGTCGCGCGAAAGCTCGCGGGCATTCTTCGCCGGATGTGGGTCAGCGAGACCGATTTCCACGTCGGATTCGGTGCGAAGATCACGCAACGGCTGCGCTTAAAGCCAGCGTCGTAGCTGCGGCGCAGGTGTGGTTAGGAAGGCGCTGGGTCAACGCCCAACAGGTTGAGGAGGAGCACAATTAGAGATCCGCGCGCGCGGTGAGCGTCCCCTGGCGGGGCCGCGAAACGGGGAATGTCCGCTATCTCTTGCCTGCTGCCGCCCCTCGGGGTGAGAGCGCCAGACTGCTTGGACGGCCCTGTTTACGAACCTGGTGAAGAGCATGCGACGGCCCCAGTGCTGAACGCGAAGGAACGCATGGACCCCGCCTGGTGAATGCGACCGCAAGCCCGGTGTGGTGGCGTTTGTGCGTTGTCGATGGAGGGAAGCAGCGGTGCTTATTCTGCGAGGAGTCGAGCAAAAACGTAGGAATGGGCTGACTTTGAACGCCCGATTAGGAAGGCCGCCCGTAATCGGTCTGCGCCGGGAGTTGCGGCCGCAGCGCAAGTGGTCTGCGCGATGAATGACGCGCACAGTGCGCCGCCTCAGCAACGCGGGAGGCGTGTGATGGAATTCTTCTGTGGTCTGGATGTCGGCATGGACGAGACGGCAATCTGCGTGGTGGATGACAAGGGCAAGGTGG
>NZ_JARXWB010000065.1 GCF_029892425.1 Bradyrhizobium sp. BR13661
CGCTGGCATTATGTTGCGTAGAAGCTGTCAATCGTCTGTGAGACAGCACCCAAGCGCAAATGCGCAACATAACTCTCGGCGCAACATATTCGGTCCACTTACCCGCGCTCCCCTTGGTGGAGTCCTGGAGCCGCACGAACATCGAGCGGCCCGGCGTATTGTAGACATCACCGACCAGCCAATACCGCCCTTCGCGCTTTCCATTGGAAAGGTAATGACGGCACACCGCCTCGGCATCGCGCGCGAGGCGATGCGCCAGTTCGCAAGGCTCGCGGCGCATCACGCAGCCTCCCGTTCGACGATGCGCTCGATTGGATAGTGCTCGAGCACCTTCGCCAGGACCTCGATGCCGGCCTCATCAGTAGGCACGAACATGCGCAGCTTCCAGGAGATGATCTCGATGAAGAGGCCATACGTCCTGAGGCGATCGCGCATCGTGTCGTTGAATCCGGACAGCTCGATCCGGTGTCTTCCCATGACGCGGACGCGGCGAAGCTGGAGGCCTTCGGCCAGGTTGAGAAGAGTTCGCCCCTCCATCAGAGCGGCAAAGGCTGCGTCGGACGCCAGCTTGGGCGCGTCGGCCGCAAGGACGTTCGCCACCCAACTGGCCGAAACCTTGCGACCGATGACTCTTTCTCCGGCATCGGTCTGAAGCCGGTAGACCCGTGTCGACTCGTCCGGCAGCCGCTTCCAGATCGGCAGCAGCAAGCCGGCGACGACATGGATTGTGCTTTCCGAGAATTCGGGCAGGTCATGGAGCTCGGCCTGCCAGGCCGCGCCGAAGCGGCCGCGATCGGCTTCGGCCCAATGGCTTTCCGCCATTGTGCTTAGGGGAACGCTGTGCTGCTCCATCGGCCGGATCAGCCGCACGCGCCGTTCGATCTCACCGTCATCGAGCATGAAGCTCGGCGCCGGGACCTGAAGGGCGGCCCGGCCCGAGCGCTCGTTGACGAGCGGAACGGCGGAGGAATCGGAGAGCCGATCGAACGCCTCCTCCAGCGTCACGGGACGATTACGCCGCCGTTCGGTGATGGTCAGCAGCCGTGTCTCGGTGCCAGTCCCGGGATGGGCATAGATGACGCGTCGGTCGGTGATGATGAAGCTCTCGGCGAGCAGCGTCTCCAGTCCGGCATCGTAGGCGCCGGAGGCGATCGCGCCTTCGATGCGAGCGGAGAGCAGTTGCTCGAACGCGGCGAACAACACGTTTTGCAGGTCGATGTTCAACGCCAGCAGCCTGTTCAAGAATGTCGTGATCGGCGGCAGTTCATCCTTGATGCCGTTGGCATCCATCAGCTTCAGACCGGTCGCGTCCTCGAACGCCTGGAGCGAGCAGCCTTCAACCTTGCCGCGGACGAGAAGCAGATATAGTTGGCGCAGTGCGTCACGGCCGTAATGGCTTTCGAGGTTATCCTCGGGGCGGAACAGGCCCTGCCCTCCGGTCTGGCGCTGACCTCGGGTGATGGCGCCCAGCGTGTCGAGCCGGCGAGCAATGGTGCTGAGAAAGCGCTTTTCCGCCTTCACATCTGTCGCAATGGGGCGAAACAGCGGCGGCTGCGCCTGGTTGGTACGATTCGTGCGACCCAAGCCCTGGATGGCGGCGTCGGCTTTCCAGCCAGGCTCGAGCAGGTAATGAACCCGCAGCCTGCGATTCCGTGCCGACAGTTCGGCATGGTACGAACGTCCCGTGCCGCCGGCGTCGCTGAAGATAAGGATGCGCTTGGCGTCGTCCATGAAGGCCGCGGTCTCGGCGAGATTGGCCGAGGCCGCCCGGTTCTCGACGATCAGCCGATCCCGTTTACGAACGACGCGGCGAGAACGTCCCGTGACCTCAGCGACCATGTGCGTGCCGAACCGCTGGACGATCTGGTCGAGCGCACCCGGTACGGGCGGAAGCGAGGCGAGCTTTTCGATCAGGCGGTCGCGGCGCTTGGCGGCTTCCCTGCTCTCGACCGGCTGACCGTCGCGATAGACGGGCCGGGAAGAGAGATTACCCTCTGAGTCGGTGAAGGGCTCATAGAGCTGGACCGGGAAGGAATGGGCGAGATAATCGAGGACATATTCCCGCGGGGCGATGTCGACCTGAACGTCGCTCCACTCTTCGGTCGGAATCTCCGCTAGCCGGCGCTCCATCAGCGCCTCGCCGGTCGAGACGATCTGGATGACGGCCGCATGGCCGACATCAAGATCGCGCTCGATCGAGCGGATCAGCGAGGGCGTCTTCATCGAGGTAAGCAGATGGCCGAAGAAGCGCTGCTTGGCACCTTCGAAGGCGGAACGCGCGGCGGACTTCGCCTGCGCGTTCAGCGTGCCGGTCTCGCCGGTGATGTTCGCGGCGCGCATGGCCGTGTCGAGATTGTTATGGATGATGCTGAATGCGCCGGCATAGGCATCGTAGATGCGAACCTGCTCGGGCGTAAGCTGGTGTTCGAGCAGTTCGTATTCGACACCCTCATAAGATAGCGAACGCGCGGCATAAAGGCCGAGCGCCTTGAGGTCGCGCGCCAACACTTCCATGGCGGCGACACCGCCCTCCTCGATCGCCTCGACAAACTCGGCGCGCGTCGCAAACGGAAAATCGTCGCCACCCCACAGGCCGAGGCGCTGGGCGTAGGCGAGATTATGCACTGTCGTGGCACCCGTTGCGGAAACATACACAACACGGGCATTTGGCAAGGCATGCTGGAGCCTGAGCCCCGCGCGTCCCTGCTGAGAGGCCGCCTGGTCACCCCGCTCGCCTTTGCCACCAAGCGCGTTCTGCATGGCGTGGCTCTCGTCGAAGACGATCACTCCGTCGAAGTCGGAGCCCAACCATTCAACGATCTGACGCACGCGCGAAAGCTTTTCTCCACGCTCGTCGGTGCGCAGCGTAGCGTAGGTGGTAAATAGGACGCCTTCCGCAAGCCGGATCGGCGTGCCCTGCCGGAAGCGGGAAAGCGGCGTCACGAGCAGCCGCTCCACCCCAAGCGCCGACCAATCGCGCTGCGCATCCTCGATCAGCTTGTCGGATTTGCTAATCCAGACCGCACGACGGCGGCCCTTGAGCCAATTGTCGAGCAGGATACCGGCAACCTGCCGTCCCTTGCCCGCGCCGGTGCCGTCGCCGAGAAACCAGCCGCGGCGAAAACGAACCGCATTCTCAGCGTCATCACGCGCGGCCGCCACGACGTCAAAGGTGGCATCGACCGTCCAGGAACCCGCGAGAAACTCCGAATGGGCTTCGCCAGCGTAGATAACGCTCTCGAGCTGCGCGTCCGAGAGGATGCCATCCGTTATGACATTGGCCGGCAGATGCGGCCGATAGGATGGCTTTGGCGGCGCGACCGACGCCATTGCAGCCGACTGCACGAGCCTCGTGGGATGGGCCTGCGCGCCGGGAATGCGGATCGACTGCAATGCGTAGGATTCGTAGAGCGCGTCGGTGATCTTGTTGGCATCGGTGGGCGCCCAGTCGACGGACTCGTAGGCGACTTCCGTCGTCACGAGTTCAGATGCTGGCGCCGCGGTCACCGGCTGGGGCTGGGCAACGTAGGCGCGGAGGGTTCGGGGCGTTGAAGGGCTGGCAATCGCTGGCACGACCGCAATCGGCTTTCCAGCAATTGGACGACGTGCTGGCACGTCCCGGATGACCCAGCCGAGCAAAGTCGGCAGGTCTCGCGCGATGCCAGCGGATGCCGGCAACAACGCGATATCGCCCGCCGGCACGCGATCGATAACGGTCAGGCGGGTGTCGGTGGTGGTACCGTGCTTGGCATAGACGGCGCCGTCAATCGCCGCCGAGAACACGACCTGTCCCTGTTCCTGAAGCCGCTTGAAGGAGTCGGTCCACACAGGGTTGTCGGGCGCGACGTTCGCGCCGGTGATGGCGACCAGGCGCCCGCCTGCTGGAAGACGGGCCAACGCCGAGCCGACGTGCCGTAATGCCGCATCTGCCATCGCGCGATCGACACGAATCGCCGCCGAGAATGGCGGGTTCATCAGGACGACGCTCGGCACGATGCGCGCATCGAGGTGGTCGTTAATATGTGCGGCATCAAACCGCGTGGTGGGGACGGCAGGAAAGATCTGCCCCAGAATGCCGGCACGGCTATCGGCGAACTCGTTGAGAACGAGGGAGCCACCGGCCAGCTCTGCGAGGACGGCCAGATGGCCGGTGCCGGCTGACGGATCCAGCACGACATCGGCCGGCGTAATCGCGGCGGACACGCTCGCGATATACGCCAATCCGATCGGCGTCGAGAACTGCTGCAGGGATTGGCTTTCCTCGGACCGGCGCGTCTGGGTCGGAAGCAGACTTGCGATCCTCATCAGCATTGATAGCATCGCTGCCGGCGACGCCGCCTTGGCGCGCATGGCGGCGCCATGCCGCCGCAGGAACAGGACGGTCGCCGCCTCACAGACGTCATAGGCGGTCTTCCAGTTCCAGGCTCCGGTCGCATCGGAGGCGCCGAAGGCAGCCTCCATGGCGCCGCGCAGGACAGTTGCGTCAATGCGACGGCCGCGTTCGAGATCGGTCAAAAGCTGGCGCGAGGCTTTGACGACAGCGGAGGTGAGAGTTGCGGCGGCACGGATCGAAAGCGGCGCGGCGCTGGCGCCGCCGACGAGAGATTCGGTCATGAGGGATGTCTTTCGGAGAGCGGGAAAGGGCCGAACCGCCCGGCGCTCTCCTCACACCGCCGCGGCTCAAACCCTTCCCGGCCCGCCTCTCCCTCTTGATCTCGGCCAAAGAGCAAGGGTCCGGCGACCAGCGCCGGACCCTTTGAGCGAACTATCCGACCCGACCATCACAGGTTGGAATCGGGCTCATCATTGAGCAGAACGAATGTGATGCCCTCGTCGACTGCGTAATTTTTGGCGAAGTTGATTGCCCAGCATCGCGCCTCCAGCAGTTCGCCGTAGTAGGGTTCCCACTTGTCGCCGACGCGAGCGCAGCCGTTCGCGATCAAACGGTGTAGATCGGGATGATCGGCGATCTCTTCGCGCGCCAGCTTGAGGGTATCCTCAACGGTGAGGACAAGAAGCGGATGCCAGCCTGCCGGATAACGGCAGTCGAGCATCAATCGCTGCGCCTCATCCGCCGAAAGCCGCCCGGCGGGATAACGCCAGGCTCGGGTCCATCGGCTGAGGCTGGCGCCGCAGCGATAGCGGTGACGGCGTGTCCACAACGCAATGGCGGCAATACGACGGCGGATGACATCAAACACGGCACACCTCGCGGATCCAATGCGCGAGTTCGTCGGGCCTGTTGAGCAAGTCGAGCGATGCGAAATTGTTTGGGCCGCCGACATAGTCTTTCCGGCCCTTGCAGGTCCGAAACAGAATGCCGCTGTGGTAGCCCATCGCCGATTGGGAGACCTGCACGTAGAGGCGATCGCCGTGGAGGGTGATTTCACCGGACACGGCAATGCCGGCCTGGTTGGAGCGGAGGTCGTAGGAACCGGGCTCAAGACCCAGCGCCGTCGCAAGACGGCGGAGCTGGGATCTCGCATGGCTGTGGAAGAGGCGCTTGGCCTCGGCGTCGTAGGCGACGGACTTTCGAGAATCGAAGGCGTTGGATGTCCTGGAGATGTGGCAGACTCCGAGAGCGGGCGAACCATCCCGGCGGCTCGCTCTCGCCGCGCGCCGGGCTCGCCTCAGATCCCGGCAATCCTCTCGCTCTCATGCCGCGGCCTTGACGGCGCGCCACCACGCGACGCGCACCTCGCGCGTAGCGTTGGCGAGCCGCAGCAAGAGATCGCCGTGGCAAGCGTGCGGCGCGCAGAAGCACACGAGATCGCGTCCGCGCAGTTCATCGAGCGCACGCAGCAGATGGTGCTGGTCCGCCAGCCATCGCTCGTACTTGGCGATGACGGCCGCGCGGTCGCCGTCGCGGCCGATCCGGAACGGATTGCCCCATTTGCTGCCGCGCCCGATGTAGACGGCGCCTGCCGGAAGACCTACGTGATGCTTGTTGAGAACCCTGCACATTTTCCGTCGCCTCCCGACCTTCGCGTTGCGGTGGACTGGCGATCGGGCGCGGTCCAGCATCCGATGTCACGCAAGGCCTTCGGGCCGCGGCGGGAACGGCTTGCCCGTTGACATCGGATGTGCCGCGCCCAGACAGGACAAGCCGCGATGCGGATCGGGAGGCGCGAACGTATGCAGGGGTTCTCAGCAAACATCGCGCGTGCGGCAACCGGCGCCGTGCGTTGGAACGCGGTGCAAGGTGCCGGTCGGGAGACCCTGCGGTAGCGAAACAAGGTTTCGCGCGCCGGTCTTTGAGAGAATTATCGCTCAAGGGGCACGACCTGATCGATGAACTCCTCGAGAAGATCGTTGGTGGACTTGCCAAGGATGGCGTCGGCCGTGATGACGACGACGGCGCGGCCGAATCCGTCGGCACGCATGCGCGAACATGTGAAGGACGATACCGCGGACACGTATTTCAGCGTCGCTGATCGCCGCACGATGTCCTGAAGGATGGCCTCCCAGGAGATCTCGGTGAGGTCAAGATCGATGGTTGACGGCAGCGGCCCCTCTGATCGCGGGTTCGGCAGGAGACCCTTCACGAAGCGGTTGGCGGTGGTCTCATCCCCCGCGAGCGACGCAGCCAGTGCATCTTCGAGCGCCACACGCGTGACCCAGATGATGTCTGATGGTCCGTGCTCGGAGAAGAAATACCAGCCGTCTCCGTCGTGCTCGACTTCGAAGACGTGGGACAGAAGCAGGCGTTCGAGCGGGGTCATGTCCGCTTCGGGAATCGTCTGTTGAATGACGGTGGGAGTAAAGTAGTCAGCCATTTTCGTTCTCCTGAACATGCGATGGCCCGACGCTCCTTGCGCGGAGCGCTGGGCCGAGTGGGACTTGGATGGGGAAGGCTCGCGACGGACGATGTCTCAGAGCCGCCAGGTCGCAACGATTTCTTGTTCCCGGCGGTGATAATCGAGCATCTCGCGGTAGAACCGCTTGCGCGCTATGCGACACCGGGGGTCGCGAAGCGCTTGCCGAGTGAGCTTGCGCGCTGCCGCGCGAACCACCGCACGCCAACTGTCATGCACGGTGATATTCAGGCGCAGATATGTGCCGTACATGGTCAAGCTCCTTCTGCGGTCAAAGAAACCGGCGGCTCAACCTCGCACGCGATGCGCCGCGTGCGGCTCATCCAGGGTTCGGGACGGATACACCTCACCCAATCGGCGAAGGACGGGATGAAGCCGAGATCCTCGATAACGTGCTGCTCGCCGATCCAACGTGTCGGGATGACGCGACCGGACGACAAGGTGACAGTCGGACCAAAGACGATCTCGGCCATGAAGATGCCCTCGGCGTGATGGCGGAGCACGCGATGCCGGAAATCTGCCGTGATCTGCTTGCTGGCATCGAACCAGTTATGGATCGCCGGATAGTCGCTGGCTGCCCCGCCCCACTTCTTCACCGACGAGAGCGAATGATGATAGGGATGCACCATTGTTTCCTCCTTCAGAACAAATGCTGGGTGTATTCGGAGGTTTCGATCCGCTCATTGAAGTTGAGCGTGATCGTTCGCTCGGCGACGTCGAACAGAAAGTCACCGTAGGCGCCCTGGTTATTCTCCCATCCCGAGTAGGTCTGCTCGAGGAGGTCGTAGACGAGCTTCTCGATCGCGTCCTTCACGGAGAGGGTTTGCCGCGTGACAATCTGGTTGCCACATTCGACCCGCGCAATCTCGACATGGATGCTCTGGAGATCCGTGTCACCGCCCTCTCCGTCCGCGACAGCGCCGTCGATTTGCCCCTCATCGGCATAGCCGTTGAATGTGACCTCCACCGCGTCGATGCGCGCACTGGCGAGCGCGTCGAACAAGGCTGTCTTGTTGGACTTGCATAGTCTAATAAATTCCTGGTCCCGCAGGAGCCAGGAGGCAGAATCGAAACCCGAGCCGGGTGTTGAAGTATCGCCGGTCATGATGGTGCTCCCAAGACGATGAAGCCCGGCGCGAGGGCCGGGCCGAGAGATGAAGGGGAAGTGGTAAAGAACTGCGGGGCGACGGATGCCGCCCCGCAGCGATGGCCTATTCGGCCGCGACGGCGTGCGGCTGCTCGCTCTCGCCGCCGTCGGTCGATTCCTCGTCACCGCCGGAGAGGAATTCGGGAAGCGGCTCGGACGGCGCGTCAGAGCTGTCCGAAGGCGAAGCCACGGCGGCGATGCGCAGCGGCTCGGGGAGCCAGCCGGCGCCCTCGAGCAGGCGCTCGGCTTCCTTCGCCATCTCCGACTTCTTGAGATGGTCCATGAGCTGAACCGAGGATTCGCCCCTCGCCTCGCGGATCGCATCGAGGATCCGGCCCTTGGTGACACGGCCGAGATAGTTGTCGACCGTCGGACGCCAGCCGGCCTCCACCATGTCGAGACCAACGGCACGGGCGAGCCGATCAGCCTGATCGAGACGGCGCTGCAGCCCATGGCTGGTAATGCCGGGCCCGCCATGGCGATCGACCTTCTCGAACAGGGCATTCACGCCGAAGGAAACACAGTGGGCGAGCAGGGCCAGCCGGCTGGCATCGTCGAGCGCAACCAGCCAATCCCACAGGGCAGCCTCGTCGGTCGGCATGTCGGCTCTCCAGCCCTCATGCCGAGCGGCGATCGATCTGGCGGACGCGCTTTCCTTCAATTCGGGCGCTTGGATGGAAAGCTGCACATGACGCACGCCGGCCTCGATACAGCATGAACCGTAAGTCCGATGGAAGGCGTCGAGGCAGAGCTTGTGCAAGAGCGCCGTCATCGCGACCTGCGGTTGGGCCGCAACCGCGTCCTGCAGCGCCAGCGTCCGGTGCGCGGTGAGCTCGATGACGAGCCGGTCGGGCAAGGGCCGGATGGCATCATCCTCTTCCTCATCCGGCGGTACCTGCCCGGCCATGGTAATCACGCTGCCCTGGACCGGCGGTGTGGGTTGAGCACCATCGTCGGAGCCAGGCGTTGCGGGGCCCGATTCAGGATCGGGCTCGACTACTGCCGCAGCGAACGCCGCTTCGTCCTCGCGGCGGACATAGCCGCGCGCGACCTGCACCGTCCCATCGGTATCGATGCTGACGAAGGCGCCGGCGTGCGGGATGGCGGCCGCGTCGAAAATATGCGGCCAGTCCTCGAAGGCCGCGAGGGCCTGCTCGAGTTCGCCGAGGCGCGTGTCCGCCTCATCCGGTATTTCGTCGGCACCCTCGTATTTCTCCTGCAGCGCCGTATACTCGGCCTGGAGTGCATCGAGGCTTGCTTGTTCCTCAACGGTGAGATCGGCCGGTTCGCTTTCGAGCCGGCGCAGCCCGTGATCGTAACCGTAGGGGAAGCTCGGGGCGATTTCGATCCACTTCCACCCTTCGGCCGCGATCGTCTCGGCTTCGGTGTGGAGCTTCTCGGCGACGAGACGGTCGAGCAGCGCGATGTCCTCGAGCCAGCCACCACCGTCCTCCTCGAAGAGATCGTGCAGCACGTTGCCGCCGGCCGCCTCATAGGCCGCAAGACCGACAAACCGCGCGCGCTTGTCGGAGGCCTTCACCGCACGCTCAGTGAGAACGCGCCTGATCTGATACGGCTCGTCATAGCCCGACCGGTTGACGTTCTCCCAGACCTGCTCCTGCCGCGCGTGATCGGCCGTGACGGAAAACGCCATTAATTGCTCGAGCGACATGCCGTCGTCGGCATAGACGTCGAGCAACTTCGGAGAGACCGCCGCGAGGCGGAGGCGCTGTTTCACCACGCTGACGGAAACGAAAAAGATGGCCGCGATCTCCTCCTCAGATTTCCGTTGCTCGCGCAGGGTCTGGAATGCTCGAAACTGGTCGAGAGGATGCAGCGGTTAGATTATGCGTCAAGTGTCCTGTTAGCTGGATGACTCTGATTCTGTGGCCTTTCTGGCTGCATCCTGCATTTTGGGTGTATTTTT
>NZ_JARXWB010000066.1 GCF_029892425.1 Bradyrhizobium sp. BR13661
CCGGTAGCGCCGGTAACTCTCGATGAAGGCGTTCCGCCCCTTCTCCTCCTGCGCATCGGTGACGCGGTTCAGATAAACAACCGCGATATCGGGCCCTAATGGCGTGGCCGAGTCCTTCAGAGCTGTAAGATCAAAACTGCCTAGCTCATGCAGCGGGACGACCGGCCAATCATCGCCCTTCAAAACCCGCTTACCCAATCCGCCATCGCCCTTGATAATGAGAATGCAAGAATTAGCAAAAGCAATTTCTTTGATCGAAGAGACGGTCGCTTCACCATATCGCTCGCCGCAAAACCGATGCATAAGCTCGAAAGCCGCATTGCGCCGCCGAAGGGCTGGATTCACTGCAACCAGCGTTGGCAAGGCAACCAGCGATGCGAAGAATTCGTAAACAGACATACCAAAGTAGTTGTTCTTGCTAAACTGATCAGAAAAATCAGTGTGGCAATCTTCGATGAGAAATGCGCCACCGTCACGAAGCAAGGGAAAATATAACAAAAAATTTTTGATGATGTCGTGTTGCGTGTGTGATGCGTCATCGACGATCATGTCGAAGGGTTCATTTAGCGATGCAATTTGCTGATATACCCCGTCACTCGTCGAATCTCCAATAATGACGTCCGTAAACCGTGTGCATTTCGCATATTCGGCGACCTTTGGATTGATGTCGCAAGCTACACAGCGTGAAAATTTTCTCTCAGTATCGAAGGCTTCAAGCCATCCCAAATTCTGTACGCCTATTTCTAGATAAGTCGAACCCGGTCGAATGCGAGAGATGACCCGCTCATAGAATGGGAAATACGCCTCCCACTTGTCAAAACCACGCATCATCCCTCTACGTGCAACGCGATCGTGCTGTCGGCCAACCCCAGCACTCCGTAGCGAAACCGAGCCGAAGATATTCGCATCACCAACACGTCGTGCCGCCAAACGAGCTGCTGATGCTGATGGAAATCGCCGTCGGCGACCGCGACCGAAACCGTATAGTCTCCACTCGGGAGAATCGGAAGTTGGAATTGAAATTCAACACGATAGCGCTGCCCCCGCTTAAATTTGAAGGGCTCCTTTTCAGACACATGCAAAGTGTTTTCGCCAAAGATTTCGACTCCCCGGCTGTTTTTCATCAAAAAACCGACGATAGGGTGCGCGATATCGTCCTTCGCTACGAGCCTGACAGACAATACCAGGTGCTCCCCGTCTGAGAGCAGCTTGCGACGTTCGCTACCTCGGGACGCGAAGGTTACGTCGAGAATATCTACACGGTGACCGCCGAATCCTCGACTGAAATCGGGATCGGAGCTTATCTTGGCATCAGACACTGGCTTGAGCAGCTCCGCTCGGGCGACGAGTTCTGCGGTGCCTTTCGAAGCACTGGTCCCAAGCATATCCGGGTAGTCCTCGGACAGCGTGAACGCAAGGTATTCCTCGCAGACCCGCTTCGGTGCTCCCTGCAGGCGAATAATGCCACCGTGCAGCCAGATTACCTCGTCGCAAAGGTCTTGCAGAGCATTGAGATCATGGCTGACGAACAAGATCGTTCCACGAGCTTTGAAGGCCTTGATGAAACGCATGCATTTCTGCGCGAAAACCGCATCGCCAACTGCGAGCGCCTCGTCGACGAGAAGGATATCAGCATCCAGATGCGCGATAATCGCAAACGCGAGCCGGACAACCATGCCGCTCGAATAGGATTTCACGGGATCGCCAATCTTCTCGCCGAGTCCGGAGAACTCGACGATTGCTTTGATTTTATCGGGGAATGCCGTGGATGGAATTCCATGGATCGTCAAGTAACTGTTGATATTGTTTAATCCATTGTCCTCGGAATTGAAGCCCGCTCCCAACTCGATGATCGATGCCACACGACCGTGAACGGCGATCTGGCCACTGCTTGGGTTGATCAGCGAGGCAATCATCTTGAGCAGGGTCGACTTGCCGCACCCATTTTGACCAATAATGCCAAGCGATTGACCTCTGCGAACCGTCAGGTCGATACCATTGAGAACATAGGCGCTCTCGAAGAAGCGCCCAGCGTGCCTGCCGCGCAGAAGAAAGCTGGCAAAGTCCAGCACTCGCGCCGAATTGCTGTGGTAGCGACGATAGAACTTTGTCAGATTTCTGGCTTCGATGGCGACGTCGCCGAAAGCGCGGTCAGTCATTGGCGAACCTAGACGTTACACCTTGCAGCCAAAACCCCAAAGCGATCGCGATTGCGGCCATCCCTAAGCAATCGCCGATTAAGGAGAACGAAAACGTTAGGCTTGGCTCAAATGCTCCTTGCCGAATTGCGTTAATGTAGTGCGTAAGCGGGTTGACGGCGACTACTCCCTGAATGCCTATGGGCAGATTGGTTACCGGGTAGAGGATAGGCGAGACAAACAGTAGACCCATGCCGAGCATGCTTATTATCTGTTGCCAGTCTTTGGCCAAAGATCCGATTACCGCCGAGAGCAGCATCAAACCCACGCAAAAGATTGCAAAGAGACCGAGACAGGCGAGCACCATTAACAGGCCGGATAAGGAAATACCGAAATACCAAATGGCCACGGGATACCATACCGCAAGTGCCATCCAAAATTGGATTAAGCTGCCCAGGGCGCTGCCTAGTACCAGATCGAGGAAGCCAATGTTCAGCTTGCTCGTAATACCAGCGTAGGCGTCAAATGCGTTAGCACCCTTCACCAGCACCTCGATCAACAGCTGGTGCATCATCAGGCCCGGGAATAGCACCATCGCATAGTCGGTATAGGCGTCTGCGCTCATGAACTTCCAGCGCGCCTGGAAGATTGTTGAGAAGACAAGTGAATATAACAGCAGGCTAATCAGCGGCGTCATAACCAGCCAAAGTCGGCCGATAACGGCGCCGCGGAAACGCTGGCGAAGATCGTTTCGTGCCAACATAAGTATACTTCTGGGACTAAGCATCTTGGTGCTTTCCAAGCGCTTGACGCGTCTTCGTATCGTTGCCCCAGAAAGCCAACGGCTCGTACTCTGGAATTGGAAATCTCCCGAGGTTCAAGTTGACATCGTAACCGCGTTCGGCAGCCCAAGACTCGATCAATTGGCGTACCGATACCGGCCGGCCCGAGCAAACATTGTACACCCCGTCCGCAGCCTCACATTCATGCAGCATGACGACCTTGGTTACAATCTCGCTTACAGGCGAGAAGTCGCGAAGCTGATGCCCAAGCGACATATCAAACGTTTTGTCACCGCGCGCGTGGGCCGCGCAGAGCAAAGAATACAGCGACGTCGGTGCCTGCCCCTCACCGTACATGTAGAAAAGGCGAAGCCACTTGTGGTGGAACGACAGTTCGGTCCTCAGAAATTCAATATAGCGAAGCAACGCAAGTTTTGCGAAACCGTAAGGCGTGTCCGGTGCGCAGGTCATTTCCTCTCTGAGTGCGCCAGAAATTGCCCCATACTCCAAACAAGTGCCCGTGTGAGTCAAATTCTCGATGCCACATTCTATGGCCGTCCGCACAAATTTGATCTGATTGACGAGTTCAACATCGACGTGATGACACGACATGTAATTGGGCAATCCGCCCCACGCGAGATGAATCATTTCGTGGGCTGCCGTTTCCATCATCGCGGTCTTGACCGCTTGTTGGTCGTAGATGTCGACAATATGATGATGAACGCCGTCGTGAACGAATGGTGGACCACGGCGCGATGGAGCTCGGTCCCAAGTGTGGACCTCCCAACCGCGCTGAGCCAAGGCTCTCGATACGGCGGATCCGAGAAAGCCAAGTCCTCCGGTTACGATGATGCGCTTTGCCATGTCACCAGATACAGAGTTCGGGAACTGCCCTTACCAGCTTGGCATTCCATTGCCGGACATATTTCAGTTGCTTCTCGATCTCATCCGCGATGTTCCAAGGTAGAATGACGATATAGTCTGGCTTTTCGGCACGAATTCTGTCTTCGGAAACAATCGCAATCTTGCTGCCTGGCATGTAGCGATTGATCTTGCCAGGGCTTCGATCTACCACGAACGAAATCAGGTCCTCACGCACGCCAGCGAAATTCAGCAGCGTATTGCCCTTGGCGGCTGCGCCGTAGGCGATAACCTTCTTTCCCTGTCGCCTTTGCTCGATTAGGAATGTCAGCAGATCGTATTTGATTTTGTATATTCGATCTTGAAAATCCCGATAGATTTTCATGTCGTTCAACTGGGCATTGCTTTCGGACGTCTGGACTGCCGCCACGTTCGGCGAAATCGGGCGCTTGCCAGTAGCTTTCTTCTGGATGTAGAGGCGCAGGCTCCCGCCATGAGTTGTCAACTGGTCGACGTCGAAAATTTCAAGGCCCGCATGTTTTGCAAGGTTGTTGGCTGCCAACAAGCTCAAATAGGAATAATGCTCGTGATAGATCGTGTCGAATTGCTTGAACTCGATCAGCTTCAGCAGATGTGGAAACTCGAACGTCGCAACACCGTCGTCCTTTAGAAGGCGGCCGACACCGGACAGAAAATCATTGATATCGGGGACATGAGCCAGAACATTATTGCCGATAATCAGATCCGCACTTTTTCCTTGCTCCCGCAACTCGTTCGCAAGGGCGAGGCCAAAGAACTCGGTCACCACTTCGATACCCTTGGCACGCGCCGCTTCGGCAGTGCTGAGGGTCGGCTCAATGCCGAGGCAAGGGATGTGTCTCGCCCGAACAAATTGTAAGAGGTATCCATCGTTCGAGGCAATTTCCACAACCAAGCTTGTCGAGGTCAAAGCGAGGCGCTCGGAAATCATGGCCACATAGTCCTCGCAATGCCTCAACCATGAGGAACTGGTCGCACTGAAATATGGGTAGTCCGATGAGAACAACTCGCTTGACGCATGGAAGTCCTGTGTCTGCACCAAAAAACATTCCCCGCAAACGAAAGTTCGCAATGGCACCCATTGCTCGGCCGCGTCGCGAGTATCAGTCGTCAAATAAGCATTTGACGGCGGAGAGGACGCCAGGTCGCAAAAGGTTTGCGTGACTTTGGCGCCGCAGTGACGACACTTCATAATTCGATTCCCTCGAAGTCATCCGAAACGGACGGATGCGCGCGGTCACGCTCGGACATCTGCGATATCTGTAATGGCCAATGAATTTTCAACGCCGGATCGAGAGCGTTAAGGCCGCGTTCCAAATCTCGATCGTAATAATTATCGTGCATGTAAATCAGCTCTGTCTCCGGTTTCAATGTCTGAAACCCGTGCGCAAATCCGCGAGGCACAAAGAGCGAGACGTCGCGATCTGCCGACAGGACGGTTGTGAACGATTGCAGAAAAGTCTCGGAGCCCTTGCGGATATCAACGATGACATCCACTATTTCACCAGAGATGCACGAGATAAGCTTGGCCTCAGCGCCCGGGGACATTTGGAAATGCATTCCGCGCACGACCCCAATCGCACGAGTTAACGTGCGGTTGATTTGGGCGATATTCTGAAAGCCAACTCGCCGGGCGACTTCACGGCCGCAATACATTCGTTCCAGAAATCCACGATCATCCCCGAGTTTGCGCCGGTGAACCTCAAAAGCGCCACGGAGGGGCGTCTCAGTAAATGCAAATCTCTCACTATCGCGCATTGAATTCTTCAATTTGCGCGGCGGTGACCTTCAAGGCGCGCCCGTTGGAGTAGCCAACATACCAGTCCAAACAATAAGAAAGGGCAGTTTCGATTGGCAGTCTGCTCTCCCAATCAAGGCCCTCCCGGGCTTTGCTGCTGTCGAGCTTTAGCAAACGGGCCTCCTTGTCATTGGACGCCGGCTCTACGAAAACGTCGATCTTGCGTTCGGCGTTGGCTCGAAGGTAACTGATAATCCATTCGACGGGCTTACAGTCTTGTGCTCGAGGTCCGAAGTTCCAATCGCCAGAGTACTTGGCTGGATCGCCATACAGCCGCTCGGCGAGCTTAAGGTATCCTGAAACCGGCTCAAGGACGTGCTGCCAAGGGCGGATTGAGCGTGGGTTTCGAATCGTAATTGGCGCACCGACCTCAAGCGCACGGAAGAAATCCGGAACCAACCGGTCGCGAGCCCAGTCGCCACCGCCAATGACATTTCCGCCACGCACATTGGCCATGCCGACACCGAGGTCTTGAAAATATGAGCGATAGAACGAACGCGCGCAAATATCGGCGCAGGACTTGCTGCTCGAATATGGATCCTTTCCGCCCAGTTCATCACCTTCACGATAAGGCCAAACCCATTCCAAGTTGCGGTACACCTTGTCCGTCGTGACATTGACGATCGACTTGAGGGACGGCGCAGCCCTGGCCGCTTCCAAAACGTTGGCAGTTCCCACAACGTTGACGGCAAATGTTTCTGCTGGATTGGTCATCCCATAGAGGACGATCGGTTGGGCCGCCATGTGAATCAGGATATCGGGTCGTGCTTCTGATACGCTCGCACGCATGGCCACGAGATCTCGAACGTCTTCGAAATACTCCTTCTCATAAAGCGACGATACGCCACACGCGGTGTAAAAATCCGGGTTCGAAACGCGGCCATTGGAGATACCAAACAGCCTTGCGCCAACCCGATGCAACCACACCGACATCCAGCCGCCCTTGAAGCCGGTGTGTCCAGTGATCAAGACCCGCTTGCCGTCCCAGAATGATTTATCCACCGCTCCACACTTTCCACGGTGCCTTGTTGTCCTTCCACAACGTTTCGAGCTTTTGCTTCTCGCGTAACGTATCCATCGGCTGCCAGAATCCGGTATGCCGAAAAGCCATCAGCTGATTTTGCGCAACGAGCGCCTGCATAGGCTCCCCTTCCCAAGTCGTTTCGTCGCCCGCGACCAAGTCGAGACATGTCGGCGACAAGACGAAGAAGCCGCCGTTTATGAGTTCCGAGTCGCCTTCCGTTTTTTCACCAAAAGTAGTGACCCGGTCAGAGTCCACCTTCAGTATGCCGAACCGGCCCGGCGGGGGCACTGCTGTAACGGTTGCAAGATTGCCATGAGCGCGATGGAATGCGATCAAGTTCGTGATATCCAGATCCGCCACACCGTCGCCATAGGTCATGCAGAAAGCATCGTCGTCGCCTAGCAGGCCACGAATACGCTTGAGCCTGCCACCCGTCATGGTGTTCTCGCCAGTATCGACCAATGTCACTCGCCAATCCTCGCCTCGGCCTGTCAACACCTCGACGGAGTTCGTTCTGCCATTGGTGGTAATGTCCGACATATGCAATGCATAATTAGCAAAATATTCTTTGATCACGTAACCACGATAACCGCAGCAGATAATGAACTCCTGCACGCCATGGTGGTAGTACATCTTCATGATGTGCCAGAGGATCGGCCGATTACCAATCTCGACCATTGGCTTCGGTCTGAGGTGGGATTCCTCAGACAGACGCGTTCCAAATCCACCTGCTAAAATAACTGCTTTCATAGTCCGGCCCTTAGCCGTTGATAATCAGGCCCTTAGCCGATCGTGTGCTTTTGTGCAATATGCGATAGCGCCCTAGCTGTGATGCCCCAGCAGGTTGCTCCTGATCAGACCGCGAAAGCTCCCAGGTAGTTAACTTTTGACCCCCGTTGTCAGCCCCTGCGCAACCGTCGTCCAGGTTCAGCTATCCAAATATGCCGATCATCTGCCGCTCTACCGGCAGGCCCAAATCTATGCCCGCCAGGGCATCGCTCTCGATCGATCGACACTGGCGGACTGGGTTGGGCATGCTGCCTTCCATCTGCGCCCGCTACATGAGCGCCTTCTCACGGTGCTTCGCACGAGGTCTAAGCTGTTCGCCGACCGGTTGACGGACCTCGCCGATGAGCTGGACCGGGCTCTCGTCGAAGCAGACCACCGGCTGCCGCGGATCGGCCGCTTCGGCGTACAGATCGAGCACCTCCTCCATGTGCGCGACATACTCCGCGTCGACCTTTGGGATGCACCACATGCTTTTGCGCCACGGCTTGATATGGTTCTCGGCCAGGCGCCGCCGCACCGTCTCTCGCGACAGGTTCTCGTTAGAGGTCAATTTGACCATCTCGTCGGCCAGCAGCTCCAGCGTCCAGCGCGCGCGACCGGTCGGAGGGCTCGCGCAGGCGGCGGCCACCAGCAGCGCCTCCTCCTGCTCGGTGAGCTTGCGTTCCGCTCCGCGACGGGGCTCTTCGCTCAAGGCTGCGGTCAAATTTCCTTCGACGAAGCGCCGCCGGGTCCGATGCACCGTCGAGCCGCCGACACCCACACTCGCGGCGATGTCGTCGTCGCTCATCCCGGCATCCGTTGCCACAAGGATCTGCGCTCGCTTGAGCTTGCGCACCGACTGCGTGCCGCCCTGCAGCAGCAATCCGAGTTCCGCCCGCTCATCTGCTCATCTCGGGTCAGCTTGACGTGATATCGTACATTCATCGCAGCCTCCGTCGTGGAGGCCGAGGTGAATCGACTGATGAATCAAATGTCTGGCAAAGCCGCGCCCCGCTTCACCGCCAAGCAGGGGCAATATCTGGCGTTCATCGACGCCTATCTCCGCGTCAACCGGCAGCCGCCAGCCGAACGCGACATTCAACGGTTTTTCGGCGTCACGCCGCCCACCGTGCACCAGATGATCCTCACCCTCGAGCGCAACGGCCTCATCCGCAGAACGTCAGGCGCTTCACGCAGCATCGAGGTCCTCGTCTCGCCAGAAGACCTCCCCGTCCTGCAAGCCACAGTTCAATCCGTCAAAACCTCTGTGCAGAGGTACTAGTGCGCATCAGCGTCCGCCGCATCTGGATCGCCATGGCCTCGGCTTGTCCGGCCGCCGAACCATGGGCCATCGACGTGCACCGCCTGACCGAAGCCCCCAGAGCCCGCGCCTCCCCGGCCTGACCGGGAAAGTTGCGACTCGCCCAAACCGCTGCATCACCAACTGCCCCAACCGGAGAGACCCACAACCAAATCCGGCCAGCCGCGCCTTCCGGCAGAGCAACCCTTTATGGCCATGCTGGCACACCAAAGTAAGCGCGTAGGAGACCCCACGTAGCGCGGCACGCTCGAATAGCAGAGAATCTCCTGGTGACTTGTGCAGGAGGCTGCTGTGAACAAACCTATGTCTGATAGCAAAAGCTTCGAAGTTCTCACGGCGAGCCCAGTTCGACTGTCGAGCAGTCCGGGGCGCAGCTATCGGTCGTGGTCTGATGAGGAAAAGGCCCGGATTGTCGGAGAGACGTTGGTTGCCGGAGCAAATGTGTCGGCGATTGCGCGGTCAAATGGGCTGGATCCGTCACAACTTTTTACATGGCGTCGCAAGGCGATTGCCTCGGGTATGGTCGCGCCATTGGAGAGATTGCCGAGCCGGTCGGTCAGGTTCACGCGCTTTGAAGCGATGGGGAGCGACACGGTAGAAATCGTTATTGGCGATGTGGTGGTGCGTGCCGGCGGGGACGTCGAAGCTGATCGGCTTGCCGACGTGATCCGGGCGGTTCGCAAGGCATGATCCCGGCCGGGGTGCAGGTTTATGTGGCGAGCATGCCGGTCGACTTCCGCAAGGGAGCAACGGGCTTGATGGCGCTGGTTCGGGATGGTGGCGCTGATCCGTTCAATGGCGCGCTCTACGTGTTCCGTTCGAAAAGAGCAGACCGGATCAAGGCGGTTTGGTTTGATGGCACAGGGGTATGTCTGTTTGCCAAGACGCTCGAGGACGCGCAATTTTGCTGGCCCCGGATTGGGCCGGCCACGTTGCAATTGAACCATTCGCAGTTGCTTGCGCTGCTCGATCACCCATGTTGATGCCCCTCTTTATTAGGCTGACAGATTCTTAGATCAAGTTGCGCAATGACGTGGTTTCGAAGGTCTCGGACAGC
>NZ_JARXWB010000067.1 GCF_029892425.1 Bradyrhizobium sp. BR13661
TTCCAAAGTATGCTGTTTCGGCTTTGGAGCTGGGTGAGTGAGTGTGAGTTTCCCGTTGATTTGACGATCTATTTCTCGCTCGCTGCGTCTCGGGCATGTTGCTGACGGCGGGAAGCCTAGTTTGTTGCTTTATCAGACCTCCGACAACACTACGCTCTTGCCGGAGTGTGCTTCTTCGAAGCGCGCCGAAGAACCAATTTGTTGCTCATCTAGCAGGTGCTCCAGTTGGAGCCCAGAGGCTCGATTGGTCGTTTTCGGAGCCGCCTGGATCGCGTTGCTGATCACGTCGGGGTCGCCGATGAGCACGACCGTTTCAACAGATCGCGTTGCGGCCGTGTAGATCATCGTCCGGTCGAGAAGCCGAGACCGCGCGATCGGCAGGATGACGCGCCTGAAGGCCGATCCCTGCGCCTTGTGGACGCTGATCGCCCAGCCGTGAGTGAGCTTCTCGAGATCGGCTGCCAAGATCGCGTCCGCGGTGCCATCGTCGAAGGTTACCCACGCGCCATCCTGATGAGGGTGCCTGATCGTCCCGATCGCCCCGTTCATGAAGCCGGAGTAGGTCGGCTCGTTCGTAAGCGGATCGAGCACCACGTTGCCGGCCCGATCACGGAGAGGGGCCTTGCGATAGTCGTTCTTCAGCCAAAGGACCTTCGAACCGGCGCTCAGCCCCCAATCCCGGATGCGGGCTTGTCGGGCCATATACTCTGCCTCGATACATTGGTTGAGCGCTTTTGCGCCGGCGGGCCCGTTCTTCGTCTGAGTGAGGATTTGTACGTCGAGTGCGTGCAGGCGGTCCGCCTGACCCGCTTCCGGAGCGGGACCGCACATTGCCCGGAACACCTGCAAGGTTTTCGAGGCAATCTCGTCTTGCCTGGCCGGCACGAGGAACACCCCCGGCGCAAGTGGCGCTGTCTCGTTGAACGGAAGGAACGAGGGGATCGCGCCGGTCCGGATCATGCCGCCGGCGCGCGGGATGCCCGTCTGATCTGCTTGCCGATGGATGACGTCGAGAGCCACGCGCGGGATCGCGTCCGCAGCGACCATGGAGCGGAACAAGAGGCCCGGGCCGATCGGCGGAAGCTGGGCTGGATCGCCAATGAAGACGAGGTCGACCTCCGTCGGGATCTGCGAGAGGATGCGGTACACCGAGGGCGTGTCCAGCATGGACGCCTCGTCGAAGATCATCAGCCCACGTCGAAGGCGCCGACCGCCTCCTTCGATCTGATGCAGGAAGCGAGCGATCGTCGTCGCTTCCTTGCCGGTTGCCTCGGCAATTCGCCGAACGGCCCGTCCGGCCAGGGCGACCTGGGGGTACTCGAAGCCGCTTTGCTCGACAGCAGGGAGGGCGGCGCGGCGCGCTTCCGAAGCCCGGAGAACGGCTCTGACGACCGTGGTCTTGCCGGTGCCGGCACCGCCGGTGATGACGCTGACCGCACTCGACGTCGCCATGAACACAGCTTCGCGCTGCAGCTTCGTAAGTTGGTAGCCAACCTCCGCTTCGACCTTCCTGATGGCATCGTCGATGGCCGCCGGATCGATAGGCTCGACGTTCCGCGTGAGGCGCTCGCCGAAGAACCGCTCGAGTTCGTGCTCCATGAACCAGCAGGCGCGGGACTGCAGAAGGTCGTTTCCGATCGCGATGATCCGCCCGGCCTCTACCGCAATCTCCAGCGCCCGGTCCGGGTCGCCGCCCCAAGGCGCTGCGAGGTGTTGCACCAGCGGCAAGATCGACGAGGAGGGCGCCGCCATGTGTCCTTGGCGGAAGCGAACCGCGAGGGCCTCCTCGACGGCCGAACACAGACGCCTCTTGTCGTCGAGCGTCAGGCCCAGGCGTAGCGCTCGGGCGTCTACCTCGGCCCAAGGCTCAAGGAGCGTCAGGGTGTACGGGTCCGCCTTTATCCGCTCGATGGCCTGCAGGCCCCAGAGGCTTGCGGCCGCGCCCGCGACGCGCGGGGAGACCCCATACCGATCAAGCCATCGGAACACCTCAACCTCGTCGGCCAGGAGTCCGAAGCCATCAACGATCGCGGCCGCTTTTTCAGGTCCGACGACGGCGGCGATCGGCGCCAGGCGTCTGGCTTGCACGTGCGCGTAGATGTCGTCTCCCAAGGTCGACCAGAGTTTCTCTGCCGTCGACCAGCCGACGCCGACGAAGCGCTTGTCGGTCGCGAGGTAGCGGATCAACGCCCGGCCTTTGGGAATGAGGGGCAGGGCCAAATCTGCGTAGAGCTGTGGGCCATACTCGGGATGTAGGCGCTCGGTCCCAGTCAGCCTCCACGATTCACCTACGGCAGGATCCCGGGCACTGATCTTAGCCGGCACAACCGCCCGCCTAAGAGCCCCCGCTTCGTCCCGGCCGATCAGGATCAAGCCGCCGTAACCGCTTCGATGCACGGACGTCATGCAAAGTTCGAACGATGACAGGGAAGTCTGCTCGGGTAGCTCACCAAGGACCAGACCGGAAGTCTGATCCCCGAAGCCACTCCGTCGCTTTTCAGCCCCTGCCATAGCGCTCGTCTCTCCGTTCACTGCGGCCACCCACGCCGTACCGGCGCGGGTCCCTGCGCCTCGTTCACTGCGAGCCGCTCGCTATGGCTTTTCGGGGCTGCGACGGAGCGGCTCCGAGGACCAGACTTCTCACCAGCATCAGGGAAGCTTCCCCGTTTCAGTCATCAGGGCGTTCATACGACGCCAACGTTCCGTTTCGCGGCGGAGCGACGCGTTCTCGGCCATCAACCGCAGATTCTGCGCCTCGAGTTCGGCTCGGTCTGCGTCCACCTTGCCCTTCTGCTCGCGAACCGCTTCAGCCTGCTCCAGCCGGGTCAGGTTCACTTTCCGGTCTGCCGCGTCGGCCTCATCAAGGATGCGGGCGCACCGCGGGTTGGTCTGGAAGACCTTGCGGTCGAAGCCGCAGGCCTTGGCGATCGCGCTCCGATTGAGCTCGACGCCATAACGCGGGAGAGGTTGCCCGCGCCGGCCTTCCAGATATTCGATCAGGCCATCGACGTTCTCTTGGGCGAGCTCGATGCCACTTTTGCCGGTCCCCTTGGCCATCAGGGATGCTCCGAGAGCGGATGGCGCACGACTTTGGCCTGCGGGAGGGCACCCATGCCGTCCAAGGCATCGATGGCCGCCTGGTACTTGTCGAAGAACCGCTTCCAGGTGCCAAAACCGCCCATCTCTGCGGTCGACAGGATCATCGCCCGGTGAGACGCGATCAGGAGCTCCTTCTCGCCACGAAGGCGCTCGATCTCGCTGTTCTTCAGAGAGATCTGGCGTTCCAATTCAACGCGCGACAACTTGCTGGATCGCTCGACGGCGGACCGGATTTTGTCCTGTCGACTGGCGTAATCAGCAACCAGCGCCTTCCGCTTCTCGTTTCGGGTAATGTCGGTCGGATACTTGAGAACACCGTCCATTCGGCGGATCACGGCCCGCGCTGTGATCTTCTCGTCATCGACGAGCATTGCCTCAAGCACCTCTTCAAGACGATCAAGTTTTTCGGTCATAGGCCATCCCGCAAGAAGGTCACGGTGTCGAGAACGGAAGTGCCGCGCCGGCTCTCCGCGGACTGATAGAGATCGGGGCCATCCGGGAACGGCTTTTCGCCCGGGCTGGTATCGAGCGTCGTCAAAATATTCGTCAACCGGGTCCGGGCATGGGCGACCTGATTGTGCCATCCGATCGAGCGCTGATGCTCGGGCAGAGCCTCCAGCGTCTTGACCGCGCCGGCCATGCGATCGCGCAGACGTTCGAGATGCTCGCGTTCCTCGTCGACCTCGGATCTGGCGAGGTGCCTGCAGCCGTTGAAGCACTCAAGGTGCTTGGGGCAGGGGTCCACCGCGAAGCTATTCACGCAGAACCCGTACGGCGTGACGTGCAGCCCGTCTGCCTCGGCGTTCAAATATTCGAACGCGACATCATCACCGTGTTCATGCTGGATACGACGGAACTCGTCGATGATGGGACCGCTCACCTTGTTGGCGGCGATCATCCGATAGACCTGCCGCGCGTTGTCGCTGAGAGCTTCCTCGGCCGGTTCGGGGACATTGATGTTGGCCAAATCCTCCGCCAAGCTCCGATGGTCATACTCGTAGCTCTGGGCGACGCTCCGCCGGTTGAAGCGCTTTGTGATGATGGTGTCGGCAACACCGAGCCGGAACAGTTCGGTCGTTTGCAAATGCCGGAGCGCATGAGGATTGAGGCTGATCTGGCGATCCTGCTCGTCAACGCCATATCGGCGGAAGATCGATTCAGGCTTGCTGCCGTCCAAGATCGTCTGAATGTCAGCCGTCGCAATGCGTCCAGCGGCAAAGTAGTGGGTCGGATCCAGCAAGCCGTCATTGCGCCCTTCGATGAGGTTGCGGATCGGCATAAGGAACATCAGGTCGTGCGGATAGATCAGGGTGCCATCGGTCAGCGTTGCCGGCTCGAGGTCCGGCAGTTTCGTCGGCATGTTGGCGCGGACGTAGGCCTCGACCTCGCCAACGCGAAGGAAGGCATCTCGCCATTCGACGCGATCGACGACGTCGCCGAACCGGTTCCGGATCACAATCAGGCCGGCCTTGCGCGGTCGTAACCAAAATACCGACGTGGGTTGGAAGGAGGCGGCGCTGCCGATCTGGATGTCCCTGATCTCCTCGAGCACGCTGGTGTCCAATGTTTGTCGGTAGCGGGCCTCCAACTCAACCGGAACTTCCTTGCTGGAGAAGACGGCATTTCCGCTGAGCCGCGTGAACATTTCGTGGGCCGGGACCAGGGCGTCGGACGGATATTCCGGGAACAGGCTTCCTGTTTCGACCTGTAGACGCAACCGCTCACGAAGCGGAGCTGTCAGATCGGCGATCTTGGTGAGGGTCTCGAGAACGACATCTTCAAAAATCGGCGGGACGTGCTGTGCGTTCTCATAGAGGCAGATGCCGTCGACGCGCTCGTCTTCGACCTGTTTCTCGGCAAAGTGCCGCAGCATCAGCGATCGGGATTGTCCGCCCTTGTTGCCTGCGGCACCACCGTCGGCATCGACGTACTCGCGCCAGCGGCGGCAATCGAGCGGCAATAGTACGAGTTCACCGATACGGAGGCCGGAGATGACCCCGAGTTTCAGAACCGCGAAGCGGATCGCATCGGAGAAGCTGCGCGGAGTTTCAGTGAAGACAATACGGACCATCTCCCAAAACGCGCGTTCTTCAGGCAGTTTTGCCTCGGACTTGCGCTCGGATAAGCGACCGCGCAAAGCGCTCGTTCCGGAGGATGCGTTAACGCGAAGGCGCTCGCCCTGCACCCGTTCGTGGCTCAGACGGGCAGCATCGGATCCCAACGGCGCGCAGAACCGGGCAAGAGCAGAGATGTCAGCCAGGTGCTGATCGTCCAGCACCGTCCGGACCGTCATTTCGAAGTTAAGGGCGTTCTTGCCGGAGTCGCCGACGAGAAGGGCTGCGTTATAGGCTTGCTGAACCTGGTCAGGCGAGACAGCCCACGGCGGCGTATTACCTGCGGCCGACGCGAGGTGCCTGATCCAGCGGGCAGGCACCATCGCGCTACGCGGCTTGTTTTTCCGCACCAGCACCTGATGGATGATCGCGGCGAGGTACAGGTCGCGCCACGATTGGCTCATCGGCGCAGGCGCAAGCTCGGATTGTCCGGCGCGTCGCCTGACCTCATTCAAGCGCTCAAAGGCGTCTTCCTCAACGCCAAAGTCCGAGACATGGATCGACGGCGGCGGGATCATTCCGACCAGGGCGGTCAGATCCCAGCGGCTCTCCTTGGCGATCTTGCCGGCGTCGTCACACGGCAGATCCCACTCGAGGCCACGCTCATCCGCCAAAACGCGGGCTGAAGCCACATAGGCAGCGAACGAGGCATTCATTGGTCCGGATCCTCCGCCTTCAGGCCTTCAACGACCCTGCGAACACCATCCAGCGTGGTCCGAAGCTGCACAAAGGCCGGCGATTGTTCGTTGCTACGGGAGGAGGCGGCGAAGTCCAGAACGACGGGTCTCAGATCTTCCAGAACCCGCTCATGGATGTTGGTGTCCCTTAACGGCATGAAGCGCCGGCAGGTGTAGCAGGACAGCACCGGATTCTTGCTGCAGAGGCTCTGACCGACCTCGCAGCCGCCAATTCCAGCGATCGGTATGCCATGCGGAACGCCGCCGATCTGCTTGTCTGCCGGCAGCCGCAGCAGCGTCTCCTTGTCGATGATCCGCGTCCGAGCGATCTTCGCGACGTTGGCGTAGATCGGAGAGATCGCCATCGCCTGGTTCACGCGCTGCGCCTGGGTCGGCGAGGTATCGAAGTAAATATTGGCGGTTCGGTAGCTGGCGTGCACCATGAACTCGGTGAGCGCAATATGGGCGACGCCGGCATCCGCAAGCCGTTGGGCGGCCGTGTGACGTAGGTCGGTCGGGGTCCAAGACTCGTCGGTCAGATCCTCGCAAAGTTCGGTAAGGATCTCGCTTATTTCGCCGGGCGTAAGTCTGAAGAGGAGCCGTTCCGGCGTCTCTGGGTTGGCTCCGAGGTCTCGGTGCTCACGGCGCCGACAAAGTTCGACGAAGAGCGGGGCCCATTCGCGTTTGATCCGGCGCGTAACGCGATTCCGCTGCTTCTTGTCGCGCTGCTTGGCCGCGATGACGGCTACATGCACAGCGCCGGTCGAGAACACACGAACGTCGGCGACCTCGATCCGAGCGATTTGCCCAGGCCGGAAGGCGTACTGGTAGGCGATCACCAGGATACAAGCATCCCGGAGCTGAACGCTGTCCACCGCTTCACTGGATTTGGATAAGAGCGCACAGACCTCGTCGATGTGGTCGACGATAGCCGCTTGATGGTCCAACGGCAGGAAGCATTCGCCCGAGCGGACGGCGCGATACAGGTCGACCTTTGGGCTTCTCAAGGCGCGAACAAGCGGGGCGCTGGCGGGGTTCCAATGACCGATGGACAGGCTGCAAAGCGAGTGCAGTGTGCGTCGCAATGCTCCGGCCTGGCCCGGAGTAGCATTTGGCTTAGCAAAGACATTCCAGTGAGAACGAGCCTCAAAAATAGGGAGCGCCACCAACATCATTAGAGACGCGAGACCGCGGTCTCGAACATACGTCTCGAGCTGATTGGCGCTGACAACGACCGTGTGGAGGTCGAGACGAGCAAACCAATCTGCCAGCACAAGCTTGATAATCGGAGAGGCAGAACCGTATCCGTCAAAATTGATGCGTTGCCGCTTGCCGTCGAACTCAACGGTAATAAACGATGCTTCCGACAAGTCCCTTATTGCGTGGAGCTTATCGGCAAAGTCGTCATGGTATCGGACGAGCGGCGGGAGAGGTGGTAACGAGCGAACAGCCGCCGCAATCGCCGTTTCCAGGCGATCTTGATCGATGTTTTGGGCTGCAATGCTCATGTGTCGCCCCCATGGAGGGAGCGACGGAGCGCGTCGACAAATAGATCGAACTTTTCGTTCCAGACCTCGGAGAGCTCGGTCTCGAAGTACGCCCGCGCATAGAGGCGAGGCATGTCGGACTCGGGCGTCCATCCAAAGAACAGACGAAGCTTTTCCATCGCACGGCCGAGGTCGTCACCAGCCTCCTGGTAACGCCGCATCCGCACTACCGCGCAGGTATGTCGTAAGTCGTGACAAGAGACGCTTGTAAGTCCTTGCTTCTCCAGAGATTTACGCGCCGGCTCCGAGAGCGCCGCAGTTGCTGCCTCGAAGACCTCGCTGATCATACGCAACGACAGCGGACGGTGCTTCTGAGACATCAGCAATTGCGGATAGCGCGTTCGTTCTCGATAGTTCTGAACGTACACATCGGTCAGCAGCACAATCTCCTGCGGCACCGGAAGCTGGCGTCTCGAGAGCGCTGTTTTCAGGCCAGGTTGCTCGTACCGAGGGTCCTCGTCGGTAGTGGGTTCGACATCGATCCATGTGACGGTTTGGCCCGACGTCAGATCGATGTCGTCCTTGATTGCGTTCGCCGCCAAGAGGCCCGCCTCGCCGCGTCTCAGGCCGAGCCGCAACAGCAGCATAAAGAGCAGCAAGTTGCGCCAGCGCTGCTTTTCCGTCTTGAAGGGATTGCGGGCAGAACCCGGATCGAAGATCGCGTAGAGATCGTTGATCACGGCCGGCGGCAGAGCGCGGATTGGAGGAGGGGCCCGAACAGGGGCCGGGCTCAGTTGACTGTACAAGCTCTCAAGGCGCTGGATCCGCGTTTCAATTGCCCCTGCCCGGATTTCGCCGGTCGAACTGCCGTGGCGCAGAATGTCCAGCACGAATGTCAGTGCCGAGCTCCAGGTCGACGATCGATCGGCGCCGTCGATCGCGGCCTCGTTCCGGAGTTGAGCTAGGAAGCCCATCAGGACGTCCTCGAGGCCGTCGAAGTCCAAACCAGCCAGGAGCCGGTCCAAGCAGTCGGTCCCGCGCTGGCGTTCTACAGCTTCGTAGAGGCGTCCTAGGGCAGCCAGGTGGCGCTGCCTGGTGGCAGGCTCCAACGAGCCCTTGAGCACGTCGATCCAAATCGATGCCCAGAACCTGGGGATGCTTGATCTGCCAAGACAGACTCGGCCGGCAAGCGCCGGCGGAACGAGCGCAGATCGGAGACTGGCAGTGGACATGCTGGCGGCTGCTGCTGTTGTGGAAGCGTGCCGACTACGGTCTGGCTGAAGTGGGCCAATCGCAACAGCCCAAACCGCGTTTCAACAGGAACATTTGCCGAGGTCTAATCAGCCGCTTGGACCAAAAAAGCTACAGAAATCAAACCGCATGGAAATTCCATAAT
>NZ_JARXWB010000068.1 GCF_029892425.1 Bradyrhizobium sp. BR13661
TGGCCGTGCCGTTGCGTCGGTACTCGTAATCGTAACGCTCGATCCGGCCCGGCTTGGCGGGAATCGGTTGACGGGTCTCGCCGATGAGTTGGACCGGGCTCTCGTCGAAGCAGACCACAGGCCGCTGCGGATCGGCCGCTTCGGCATAGAGATCGAGCACATCCTCCATCTGCGCGACATACTCCGCATCGACCTTTGGGATGCACCACATGCTTTTGCGCCATGGCTTGATGTGGTTTTCGGCCAGGCGCCGCCGCACCGTTTCTCGCGACAGTCCCTCGTGAGACGTCAATCTGACCATCTCGTCGGCCAGAAGCTCCAGCGTCCAGCGCGCACGGCCTGTCGGAGGGCTTGCACAGGCGGTGGCCACCAGCAGCGCCTCCTCTTTCTCCGTGAGCTTGCGTTCCGCCCCGCGACGAGGCTCTTCGCTCAAGGCCGCGGTCAGATTCCCTTCGATAAAGCGTCGTCGGGTCCGATAGACCGTCGAGGCGCCGATACCCACGCTGGTGGCGATGTCGTCGTCGCTCATCCCTGCATCCGCTGCCAGCAGGATCTGCGCGCGCTTGAACTTGCGCGCCGCCAGCGGGCCGCCCTGCAGCAGCAATCTGAGTTCCGCCCGCTCGTCCCTGGTCAGCTTGACGTGATATCGTACATTCATCGTGGCCTCCATCGTGGAGGCCGAGGTGAATCTGCTGATGAATCAAATGTCTGGCAAAGCTGCGCCCCGCTTCACCGCCAAGCAGGGCCAATATCTGGCGTTCATCGATGCCTATATCCGTGTCAATCGGCTGCCGCCGGCCGAACGCGACATTCAACGGTTTTTCGGCGTCACGCCGCCGACCGTGCACCAGATGATCCTCACCCTCGAGCGCAACGGCTTCATTCGCAGAACGCCAGGCGCCTCACGCAGCATCGAGATCGTCGTGCCACCCGAAGACCTCCCCGTTCTGCAAGCTACAGATCAATCCGTCAAAACCTCTGTGCAGAGGTACTAGGTGGGCAGATGCGCCAACGGCTGCGAAATTTTCTTCCGGTTCTCTTAGTGGCGCTGGCCATTCAGGTTCTGGCGCCAATCGTCGCTACGTTTGCGATTGCCGGAGCCGTATCTGATTGGGCGTGGTCGGATAAAATATGCCACCACGGATCCGATGCCTCGTCTCCAAACGGCGATGATAGCGGCCACGGATGCGACGATGGCTGCCCTCTCTGCTGTGTAGCTGCCCAAGGGGATGGGTGGCTCAATGTACCGCAGTTGACCGCGATCTCGGCGCCGCAAGCCGTCTGCACGAGCGTCGACTGGTCCGGGCAAATGCCCGGCGGGATAGCCTCGCTTCTCGACACGAGCAGGCAGGCGCGAGCACCCCCTCAGACCACCTGAGCCATCCTGGTCCTGAGCTATCCGTTTCTTCATTGACGGCCCGGCGGATTTCGACGTTCCGCTCCTGAGGTTAGTCGTGAACTAACGATCCTATGACAGTTCTTAGCACGACCATGACCTGAACAGAGGGAGCCGAGGCCGCAACCCAGCAGTCTGGCCAGACTCTTCCCGAAATCTCGTAACAGCAGCGTGCGCCTGGTTTTGACCATGCATGCTCCCCCAGACCTGACTGGAGAAGATATGTTCATCAATCCTCACAACCACAGCTCCCAGCTTGTCCGACAGGCGCTGAGTCTCGTTATGCCTCTCGTCTTGGCCTTCGGCTTCATCGTGGTGCTGGCGCCAGCGCCGGCGAATGCCTGTGCTTGCGGCTGCAGTGTTTTTGACGTTGGCGGCGGCTTGCTGCCTCAGGAAGACGACCATGGCGGCAGGATATTCACAGAATGGTGGCATTCTGATCAGAACAAGAACTGGATTGGCGGATCGAAGGGGCCGGCAGGCGCCAATTCCGATAAGCAAGTTCGGACTGACTGGTTCACGGTCGGGCTTCAATACATGTTCAATCGTGACTGGGGCGTCACTGTCCGCGTTCCCTACGTCAATCGGTCCTTCACCACGGATACCAACTTCCCGAACGACCCAGCCACCCCGCAGACTTTCAAATCACGCTCGTTCGGCGATGTCGAAGTCATGGGAATGTACACCGGCTTCTCGAAAGATCTATCGACCGGGATCATCTTTGGATTGAAGCTGCCGACCGGGACGTTTACCGCTACCGGGTTGGATCGCGATACCCAGATCGGCTCCGGGAGCACCGACCTCATCCTCGGCGCCTTCCATCGTGGAATGATCACGGGCGACAACGCTTGGCAATATTTTTCTCAGATCAGGTGGCAGCAGCCATTTCTGTATCAGTCAGCGTATAATCCAGATTCGGGGCTGAACGAGCTTTACAAGCCTGGCTACCAGATTGATGCTGCCGGCGGCATCGTCTATAACAATTTTTATAATGTGCTTGGCTTTGATAAGATTGCCCCGCTGGTGCAACTCATCGCCTCCCATCGGCAACGCGATAGCGGCCCAGCCTCCGACCCGCTCAATACCGGATTCGACCGCCTCATGATCTCTCCCGGCATCGAGTTCACGAAGGTTCTCGATGAAGAGCACAAGCGGGTCTTCAAGTTCTATGTCGATGTCGAGATTCCGATCTATTATCGGACCAACGCTGCGATCAACGACAAGGGCAGCCAGGGGCAGCTCATTGCGCCCTACATGTTCAAGACCGTGGCGAGCTACAATTTCTAGCCTCGGATCGACTGGAGAAGGGAATGCCGATTAGAGCGCGCAGCAGGCGCACGGTGCCTCTTGTTGCCGGCATCATCGCGGTGGCGATGTGGGGCGCTGCCTCCGCCGCCCCCGCGATCGATGAGGCAGCCCCGCCTCTCATTGTGTCCGCGCTCGGTGGCGAGACCCTCGATCTCGGCAAAATGCGCGGGAAGGTCGTGCTGGTCAACTACTGGGCAACATGGTGCGCTCCCTGCCGGAGGGAATTGCCAGTTCTCAACGCATTTTATCGCCGCTATCACGAACGAGGACTGGAGCTGATAGGTATCAGCGCGGACCGTCCGGAGGACTTCGGCAAAATGCGCAAGATCAGCGGGACATTGGCATATCCGACGTCCACGCTGGAGCGTATTTCACAAGACGGGTTTGGACCGCCGGAAGGTTTTCCGCTGACCTTTGTGATCGATCGCGATGGCGTCGTGAGAGATAAGTTCATTGATGTCCGCGAACAGTTGTTGCGTGACGTGGTGCTGCCACTACTTCCGCATTGAGCGGCGCGAACGAAAGCTGGGAGTAGGCGAGTGGCGCGAGCAGCCCTTGGAATGCTGATTGGGATATCGCTCGGCTGGTCAGTGGCCGAAGCACAGTCAAATCTGCCAGGGGCTTTCGTTGCTGACCCTGGTACTGGCTGCAAGGTTTGGAATCCTCATCCGCTTGCCGACGAAGCTGCGAGTTGGTCAGGCAGCTGCGTCAATGGCCTGGCAGAAGGTGTCGGCACGCTGCGGTGGCTCCGCAGCGGGAGGATCTTCGAGATGGACGACGGGGGTTGGAAACAGGGGCGTCAAGAGGGACGGGGTACCCAGGACTGGAAAACGGGACGCTACGAGGGCGACCTCGTGAGCGGCGAGCCGGATGGCTATGGTATCATGACTTTGCAGGCGGCCCGTTATGAGGGGCAGTTCCGCAAGGGCAAACCATACGGGGAGGGTACGCTCATCACGCTGCAGGGCGTGTTAAAGGGATTCTGGATTGACGGCTGCCTGAATCATAACGGCCGTAAGGTTACTTTTGCCGTGCCGTCGTCGGCCTGTGGCCAGAAGCGGAATGGTCAAGTCAAGAGGAGTACTTCATGAGGCTGGCTACTGCATTTACACTCATGGTGATGTCGGCTTTGATTGTTGGTGCACTCCCTGCGCATGCGACGCAGCCGGGAGAAAGAGCGAAGGTTTGCCGGATGGAGCAGCAGTGCCGCTGGGAGAATTTCAAGAAGATCTGCGTATACGTCAAAGTGTGTCGCTGAGGTGACTTAGCCCGCGTTCATCTCATCATCCCCCTCCGGGACGACGAATCGGGCGGTCACTGGCTGTCATGCTTGCTTCAGCCGCGCCATCGCCGAATTGGAACGGAATATCGGGCCGAGATTGACCTGCTGAGCGAGCCTTTCCGACAAAAGGAGAACCTCGTGCGGGTTCAATACAGGTTTGAGGAGGCGTTTGTCGGAATGGCCGTTGACTTTCCGAGGAGATCATATGCCTCTTAATCAGCGGCTCCGGTCTAGTTGCAGGTTCGAGTCCTGCCGGGCTCACCAACGAAATCAACCACCTTGCTTATCTTTTTTGGGCCGAGCTGGATCGCCGCACCAGATACGGGCACTTCTCTTTCGTGCGCAAGTTCGCGCATCCGCTCGATCCCGCTAGGCCGATCTAGGTGATGGCGAATGCAATCGTGGAATATCGACCGGCTTCGTTGATGTTCTGGCTTTCCTTTTGCTTTCGATCGCGTTTGTTGCGCACCAATCAGGTTGTTTCTGCTCCGAAACTGGTGCGGTTGAGGCTGGGACGTTCGGCTTTCAGGTCTTCGAGCCGAATATCCCCGCCCTCCTGCCTGGCTGACAGATCCCATACTGCAGGCGGGCCGCCAGGAGAGTTGTCAAGCATCTCCCCTACTGGCTGCCAACTGGAAAACGTCTAGCTGTTGCTTCAGCTCTTCGAGCCTGAGCCCTTCAACGCCTCCCAAGCCGCCTGGTTGGCCTGATCGAATGCCTTGCGGGATTCCGCGAGCGCTGCGCTGAGCACCGACCACGACTCGCCGCCCGCTTGCCTCAGCTTCTGCAGACGAGCCTCTGCATCGGATGCGTCGGATTTCATCTGCTTGAGCGCAGCGTCAAAGTCGCCGGTGTGAGCCGCGGCAACTTTGCCTGCCGCTTCGCGAAACTTCTCGGCCGCCTCGCGCCAGGACTTGGCTTGCGCCGCCGCGATGTCTTTGAACGTGGTCTGCTGTTGCTCGAACTGCTTGCCCGCGCTCTCGAAGTAGGTCGTCATCTGCGCCTCGAATGCGTTCCACTGCTTCTCGAGCTCTGCCTTGCTGCGTGCCCATGCTGCTTCGCCGACTTCCGCCTGCGTCTTGAGCTGCGCCTGGAATTCGTCGCGGCGTTTCTTCAGATCAGCGATGATCTGGTCGGCCTTAATCTTTGACTCGGCCTTGGCCTCGCCGGCCTTGATTTCGAACGAGGCAAGCGCGGCGTCCATCTCGTCGATGCGCTCCTTCGCCCAATTGAGGTAGAAATGCATGCTGCTCTGCTGTGACATGACCCATCTCCGCTGACTAGCCGAGATCGAATGATTTCCGAGCTCGACCTTGCTCGTATTGACTTGTGTCAACCGTCCTCGCCTTGGCATGCCGGAGTGGGCCAACAGAGCCCCGCCTAGCCCGGCGATATAGGGAAGAAACGTTGTCGCTTTGCCGCGGCGATTGCGTTGCGGTCGCGCTGGTTTCCGATCGTGCGACGGAGGTCCCAACGACCGCTGCGTAGAACTCTCTCGGAGCTATCAGCGGCGCATCGCCGGGCAGAACGTCATCATTGAAGGTATCCTCGCGCCCGTACAGAGCCCTGACAAGGCTCTTATCTGCGGTAAGGTCGAGCGGGGAACTGCGGCTGGAGTCCTTGAACTCGTTGCTGGCTTTGACAGAGGACATGATGAGGAAATCCGTGTTGCGAGAATATGTGCCGTCGCGCTTTGATCGCGTTCGACCTGTGACGATCTACGCGGCGGTCAAGCCTCCATCCATGCAGAGATTGGCGCCGGTGATCCGGGCCACGGAGTCACGCACGGGAGCAGGGGAGAGAAGCAAGCTGCTCGATCGTCACGACCATTGGTGGGCTGCGCTGCGAGCAGGATGTTGTTGACGACGTCGTCTCTGCTCATCCGGGGGGCCTTCATTGTGTTCGGAATTTGCTTCTCCACGAGCGGGGTCCAGACGTAGCGGAACTGCGTTCCGGGCCAGTTTCGGTCTTAGAAGACCAAAGCTCTCTCATTGGCCCGAAGCGAGTGTCCGACCGGCTGTTGCAGATAGTCGTGAACCACCTTCCCGAGACCAAGTGTGAGATCTGCGCGGATGTGAACAGCGGAGACGATCTCCAGAACCGGCAACTCGGCGACAGGCGCCAGCGCGTGAGCCGTCAACGCAAGAGCCGCCGGCCCGGTCCAGGCTCCCTTCAGCACGATGTCCTCAAGGTGGTATTCGACGAGCTCGCAGATGCGCGGGCTGCCGTCGACGTGAGGGATGATCTTGAGCAGGAAGTTTGGCTCGTGAAGACCAGCCTTGACGCGCGCCAGATCCGCGGGGCGATGCTTGTAACCCATCGTCCCGGTCGCCACGCGCAGGGGACCGTAGTCCAGCGTGCCGATCAGGGTATCGATCTCGGTTCGCAAGGTCGGCTGCGCCAGCTTCTTGGGAAAACCCCAGAGTTCGCGTCCGCCTACGATGGGGCCTTCGTCGTTGAGAAACATGCAATGCGTGTAGCCGCCTTTGCGCCCGCGGAATGCGACCGGAATGACCTGGCCGCTTTCGGTGTAGTCGCCGAAACCGTTCGAATCTGGCATGCGGATGAACTCATATTTGACGAGCGCGTTGCGCTCATCGAACTCCAGCGGCTCAGGAACCACCGCTCTCAGCTTGGCCGGATCGGTGCGGTAGGTGATGATCAGATATTCGCGGTCCACGAACCGGTACGGTCCCGGCGGATAGGCGGGATTGGTGAGCGGCATCGCAAAGGCACGTTGTTTCACGTCGATCTCACGCATTCGAGTTTCTCCACAAGGTTCGATTGGTCGGCCTAGCTACTCACGGCCGTCCTGTTCGAGATCAAAGGTGAAGACGCCGTCCGGGCTGGAGGGGCGGGCGAGGACCTCGGGATGGCGCAGCGTCCGCAGCGCATCGTGGTAGCCGGCGCGCCAATGGTCCTGCATCGACAAGCGGGAGAATTCGTAATCCTTGGAGTGACCTTCGTGGGTTCGCGTCCGATAGATCAGGTGCACAATGTTATAGACGTTTCGGGACACGGCCGTGCTCAGGAGCTGCACATCCTCATGCTTGCTGAGATCGTCAGGCAGCCGCCCGAGCAGATCGGTAAGCGCACGACGCAGGCGTTGCACGCGTTTGAACTGATCGGTGCTGGCGCGCGTGCGGCTCGAATACTGGATCTCCTTGTGGCGCGTCACGACTTCGGCCATGTTGCTCGGAATTTGACCGCGCGCGCTCCAGAGATCGACCTGGAACGCAAGCGTGTCCTGCGGGGCGCCCCACTCGATCACCCACTGCAGCGGCGTGTTGGAAACCAGGCCGCCGTCCCAATAGTGCTCGCCCTCGATCTCCACGGCCGGAAAGCCCGGCGGCAGCGCGCCGCTCGCCATGATGTGCTCGGGTCGGATGGTGTGGGTCGTGTTGTCGAAATAGACGAAATTGCCGGTCCTGACGTTGACCGCGCCGGCGCTGAAGCGGGTCATTCCGGCGTTCAAGCGATCGAAATCAACCAGGCGCTCCAGCGTGGTCTTGAGTGCGGCCGTGTCGTAGAAACTGGTGGCGTCACTGGTGCCGCCAGCCTGCAGCCAGGGCAGCACGGGTCGCGCCGAGAAAAATCCGGCTGCACCGCAGGCGGCTGCAAGGCCGGCGCTCATCTGGTTGACAAGATTGCGCGTAGCGTCACTCCGGGTCCAATCGAGCAAGGGGTGGCCGGACCAATCCCAAGGCGCCGTCGAGGTGACCTGGGTCCAGAACTCGCGCAGTCGGTCAACACGGGTCTCCGGCGGATTGCCGGCGATGATGGCGGCGTTGATGGCTCCGATCGAGATGCCGGCGACCCAGTCGGGATGAATATTGGCCTCGGCAAGGGCTTCGTAGACGCCGGCCTGGTAGGCGCCGAGTGCGCCGCCGCCTTGCAACAGCAGGGCGATGCAATCGAAGGGCAATTGACGCTGCGCAATTGAGAGCTGCGATCGTGGCTGAAAGTTCATAGCGGATGTGCCTATGGGGTCAGCGGCGAGGCCGACGGTTTGCTGAGGGCCTGCGCAAGCAGGTGTGGATCAGGACAGGTTCGAAAGACATGGCGCTGAGAGGGTAGAGCCGTGGAGCTGGGGGCGCGTCTGTCGTGTGGTTTCGTGTCTTTGGACGCGAGGCGCTCTCTCCTCCTGTTCGGCGAGCGTCGACCCAGGACTGGGCAGGCCGATTTGCGCCCATTCGCGCGCTCGGCGGCGGAGGAGCCCGAGACGACGCGGCCATGCGTCGAACCTGCAAGTCCGCTTGCGCATGCAAGAGTGACGACAAGGACCAGACTGAGACGTGCGATCCATGGCTTCGGCCGCAGCCCGTAGGGACTGCCGGTTGTACCGAGACTACGCATCTGAGATTCACACGGCGGCTAGTGGCTGCGTGTTCCAGCCGATCGTGATCACGGATTCCAGACCATCGTGATCACACATTCCAGAGCATCGTGATCACCGTTTCCAGCGGATCGTGATCGC
>NZ_JARXWB010000069.1 GCF_029892425.1 Bradyrhizobium sp. BR13661
CTGGCATTATGTTGCGTAGAAGCTGTCAATCGTCTGTGAGACAGCACCCAAGCGCAAATGCGCAACATAACTCTCGGCGCAACATATTCGGTCCATTTCCCAGCGGGTCCCTTCGGCGATTCCTGGAGCCGTACGAACAACGAGCGGCCCGGCGTGTTGTGGACGTCGCCGACCACCCAGTATCGCCCCGCGCGCTTGCCGTGGGAGAGATAGTGTCGGCACACCGCCTCGGCGTCGCGCGCGAGTCGGCGTGCCAGTTCGGAAGCATCGCGGGACATCACGCGGCCTCCCGCTCACTGACGCGCGCTACCGGATACGTGTCGAGCACCCTCGACAGGACCTCGATGCCGCTCGCGTCCGTGGGTACGAACATGCGCAGCTTCCAGGAGATGATCTCCCCAAAGAGTCCGTAGGCCCGCAGTCGATCACGCATCGTGTCGTTGAATCCCGACAGCTCGATGCGATGTGCACCCATCACCCGGACGCGGCGAAGCTGAATTCCCTCTGCGAGGTCGAGGACGGTCCGTCCTTCCATCAGTGCTGCAAAGACAACGTCCGGCGTCGGCGAAGGCGCGTCCGCCGCAAGGAAGTTTGCGACCCACGCGGCAGATACCCTGCGGCCGATGACGCGTTCGCCTGTATCGGTCTGAAGCCGATAGACGCGGGTCGATTCGTTTGGCAGCCGCTTCCAGATGGGAAGCAGCAAGCCCGCCACAACGTGGATCGTGCTTTCCGTGAACTGGGGCACCTCGGCAAGCTCCGCCAGCCAGGCCGCAGCGAAGCGCCCCCGGTCCGCTTCGATCCAGTGGCTCTCCGCCATCATACTCAAGGGGACCGTGTGCTGATCCATCGGCCGGATCAGACGGACGCGCCGCTCGATCTCGCCGTCATCGAGCATGACGCTCGCCGCCGGGAGCTGCACGGCGGCTCGTCCCGAGCGCTCATTGACGAGCAGGACGGCCTGACGATCTGAAAGACGAGCAAGAGCGTCATCCAGACTTACCGGATGATTGCGCTGGCGCTGGGTGATCGTGAGCAGCCGGGTCTCGGCGCCGGTGCCGGGATGGTCATAGATCGTCCGCCGGTCGGTGACGACAAAGCTTTCAGCACGGAGGGTTTCCAACCCCACGTCGTAGGTGCCGGATGCAACCGCGCCTTCGATCCGAGCGGTCAAGAGCTGCTCGAAGGCGGTGAACAGCACGTTCTGTAGGTCGATGGTGAGCGCCAATAACCTGTTCAGAAAGGTCGTGATCGGCGGCAGGTCATCCCTGAGCCCATTAGCATCCATGAGCTTCAGACCGGTCGCATCCTCGAACCTCCCAAGCGAGCAGCCGTCGACCTTGCCTCGCGCGAGCAGCGTGTAGAGCTGACGCAATGCGTCACGCCCGTACTGGCTTTCGAGATTGTCCTCGGGCCTGAATAGGCCCTGTCCGCCCGTCTGGCGCTGGCCGCGCGTAATGGCTCCCAACGTATCGAGCCGGCGGGCAATGGTGCTGAGAAAGCGCTTCTCCGCCTTCACGTCTGTCGCAATCGGACGAAACAACGGTGGCTGCGCCTGGTTGGTCCGGTTGGTCCGGCCGAGGCCCTGGATCGCGGCATCGGCCTTCCAACCGGGCTCGAGCAGGTAGTGGACACGCAAACGGCGATTCCGAGCCGACAGTTCGGCATGGTAGCTCCTCCCCGTGCCTCCGGCGTCGGAGAACACGAGGATGCGCTTGACGTCGTCCATGAAAGCCGAGGTCTCGGCGAGGTTGGCTGAACCGGCTCGATTTTCGACCACCAGCCGATCACCCTTGCGAACGATGCGGCGCGAGCGGCCCGTCACCTCGGCAACCAGTTCGGTGCCCAAGCGCTGGATGACCTGATCCAGTGCCCCAGGTACGGGCGGTAGTGATGCAAGCTTCTCGATGAGGCGGTCGCGTCGTGCGACGGCTTCCCGGCTCTCGACCGGCTGGCCGTCGCAATAGACTGGTCGGGAGCAGAGGTTGCCCTCCGAGTCGGTGAAGGGCTCGTAGAGCTGGACCGGAAAGGAGTGGGCGAGATAGTCGAGGACATACTCGCGCGGCGTGATGTCGACCTGGACGTCGCTCCACTCTTCAGTCGGGATCTCAGCGAGCCGGCGCTCCATCAGCGCTTCGCCTGTCGACACGATCTGGACAACAGCGGCGTGACCAGCATCAAGGTCGCGCTCGATCGATCGGACCAGCGACGGGGTCTTCATCGAAGTCAGGAGGTGGCCAAAGAAGCGCTGCTTCGCGCTTTCGAAAGCGGAGCGTGCCGCAGACTTGGCTTGCCCGTTCAGCGTTCCCGTTGCGCCGGTGATGTTGGCGGCTCGCATCGCCGCATCGAGGTTATTATGAATGATGCTGAACGCACCGGCATAGGCATCGTAGATGCGAACCTGCTCCGGCGTCAGCTGGTGCTCGACGAGATCGTACTCGACTCCCTCGTACGAGAGCGAACGGGCTGCGTAGAGACCGAGCGCCTTGAGGTCGCGCGCCAGCACCTCCATGGCCGCAACCCCACCTTCCTCGATCGCTTCGACGAACTCGGCACGGGTGGCGAACGGGAAGTCGGCGCCGCCCCAAAGGCCGAGGCGTTGGGCATAAGCCAGGTTGTGGACCGTGGTGGCGCCCGTCGCCGACACATAAACCACGCGGGCGTTCGGCAGAGCGTGCTGGAGCCGCAGGCCCGCGCGGCCCTGCTGAGATGCAGCCTGTTCACCGCGCTCGCCCTTGCCCCCGACCGCATTCTGCATGGCGTGGCTCTCGTCGAAGACGATCACTCCGTCGAAATCGGAGCCCAACCATTCGACGATCTGCCCGACACGCGAAAGCTTTTCGCCGCGCTCGTCGGTCCGTAGCGTGGCGTAGGTGGTAAAAAGGATGCCTTCCGAGAGCCGGATCGGGGTGCCCTGGCGAAACCGAGACAAGGGCGTAACAAGCAGCCGCTCCATGCCGAGCGCAGACCAATCGCGCTGCGCGTCCTCGATCAGCTTGTCGGACTTGCTGACCCAGATCGCCCGACGACGGCCCTTGAACCAGTTGTCGAGCAAAATCCCGGCGACCTGCCGCCCCTTGCCCGCCCCGGTGCCATCGCCCAAAAACCAGCCGCGGCGAAAGCGTACGGCATTTTCGGCGTCGTCGCGCGCGGCGGCCACAACATCAAAGGTCGTGTCGACCGTCCAGGAGCCTGCCAGGAACTCGGAATGCGCTTCGCCGGCATAGATGATGCTCTCGAGCTGAGCGTCCGACAGAAGTCCATCCGCCACCAGACTCGAAGACAGGTGCGGCCGGTAGGACGGCTTCGGTGGCGCAACGGACGCCATCGCCGCGGACTGCACGAGTTTGGTCGGGTGCGCGCACGATCCGGGAATACGGATCGACTGCATTCCGTATTCTTCATAGAGCGCATCGGTGAGCCGGGCGCCTTCCGGCGGCGACCATTCGACCGTCTCGTACGCTAGTTCGACGCCTTCTGGCGCTACGCCTATCGAAGAGAGCGATGAACGCGGTGCAATGGCGCCGACCGATCGCGACCTCGCTGGCCGGCCGATAGCAACGATTTCCGATGGCGATGCGACAGGCAGCCGTGGAGGCACATGCAGGCTCACCCAGTCGAGCAAGGTAGCGACATCACCCGCCATGCCTGGCGAGGCGGGAAAAGCCGTTGGATCGACGGCGGGCAGCTTGTCGATCACAAGCAGCCTCGTGTCCATTTGCGTTCCGTGCTTCGCGTAAACGGCACCATCGACAGCGGCAGAAAACACCACGCGCCCGCGTTCCTGGAGCCGAACAAAGGCATCAGTCCATGCCGGATTGTCCGGCGCAAAGCTTGCGCCCGCGATGGCAACGAGGCGTCCACCGTCGCGAAGACGCGCGAGCGCCGAAGCGATGTGGCGGAGAGCCGCATCCGCCATCCGTCGATCGACGTTGGCCAGCGCGGAGAACGGCGGGTTCATCAGGACGACGCTCGGTGCGACACTCGCATCGAGGTGGTCATCGATCTGCGCGGCGTCGAACCGCGTGACCTGAACGTTGGCGAAGAGATGGCCGAGCAGCTCTGCGCGGGCCTTGGCCAACTCGTTCAACACCAAGGCGCCGCCGGCGAGCTCTGCAAAGACGGCGAGCAGGCCTGTCCCCGCAGATGGCTCCAGAACGCGATCGGCAGGCGTAACGCCGGCCGCGGAACATGCAGCCAGCCCAAGCGGGATCGGCGTCGAGAATTGCTGAAGCGCCTGACTGTCCTCGGAGCGTCGCGTATGGGTTAGCAGACAGCTCGCGACCTTCGCGAGCATCGGCAGCATGGCGGCCGTCGAACCAGCCTTGACCCGCATGGCCGGGCCGAACTTGCGAAGGAATAGAACAGTTGCCGCCTCGCAGACGTCATAGGCGGTCTTCCAGTTCCAGGCACCAGACGCGTCCGAGGCGCCGAAGGCAGCCTCCATGGCGCTACGCAGAGCGGCCGCATCGATGCGACGGCCACGTTCGAGATCGGTCAGGAGTTGTCGCGCGGCCCTGGCAGCGGCGGAGGTGAGACTTGCAGCAGCACGCATCGAGAGGGGCGCGGCGGCAGCGCCGCCGGCGAGAGATTCGGTCATGGCAGGATTTCTTTCGGAGAGCAGGAATGATCGAACCACCAGGCGCTCTCCTCTGACCCCGACGGCTCAAACCCTTCCCGGCCCAACTCTCCCTCTCAGCGCTCGCCGATAAGAATGGGGACCGGCGCTGTGCACCGGTCCCCGAATAATCGCAGGACAGCCTCAGCCGTCCCGCCGCATGATGTCACTCAGCCGCGTCGAGCTGTCGCGGATCTTCGTCGCCGGCGGTCTCCTGATCCTCCTCGCCGGCGAGGAATTCGGGCAGCGAGCCCGATTCTCCCTCCTGCTCCACTGGCGCCGCATTGAGATCGACGAGACGCAGCGGCTCCGGCAACCACCCCGAGCCATCCAGAAGGCGCTCGGCCTCCTTGGCCATGTCGGCCTTCTTCAGATGGTCGATCAGTTGGACCGACGGCTCGCCCTTGGCTTCCCGCACCGCTTCCAGAATACGCGGCTTGGTGACCCGGCCGAGATAGTTGTCGACGGTCGGTCGCCAGCCAGCCTGCACCATGTCGAGCCCGACCGCGCGCGCCAGCACGTCAGCTTGGTCTAGACGCGTGCGGACACCCTGAGCGGAGACACGGCCTTGATTGTAGCGGTTGGCCGGTTCATAGACGGCGTTGACGGCAAATGATGCACAGTGGGCAAACAGCGATGCCTGTTCACGACCATCGAGAGCCGTCAGCGCATCCCAGAGATCGTTCTCGCTCTTCGGCAACCGTGCCTTCCAGGCCTCATGTCGCGCCTCGACGGCTTTGGCCGAGAGGCTGTCCCTCAGCCCGGGAGCTTGGGCTGGAAAGTTCGGCGTGCGAAGGCCGATCTCAAGACAGCTCCCAGACGACGCGAACCGGTAAAAGGCCGTCAGCACGAAGTTATGCAGCACTGCCTGGAACGCGACTGCTGGATTTTCTGCCAGCGCATCCCGCAATGCCAGCGTACGATGCGCCGTCAGCTCGATAATCAGCCGATCCGGCAGAGGCCTGGCCGGGTCCTCATCATCTTCTTCAGCATCAGGAGCACTTCCCGCGACCGCGATCACCGTGCGCTGGACGGAAGGGCCCTCTCCTTGACCTTCGGTCGACGACGCATCGGCGCCCTGCTCGGCATCAGGATCGGCCGTCGGCATCTCGTCCTCAGGCCGGACGTAACCCCGGTCCACGGAGAGGCATCCTTCGGAATCGATGCTGATGAAGACACCGGCTCGGGCGATTTCGGTCGGTTCGTAAAGCATCGGCCGGTCTTCGAATGCCGCCAGTGCCGACTCGATTTCGCCGAGACGTTGATCGACCTCTTCGGGCAATTCGTCGGCATCCTGGTAGTCGGTTTCAAGCTTGGCTTGCTCGGCGTTCAGGGCGTCGATGGTCGCCTGCTCCTCAGGCGAGAGATCGACAGGTTTGCCTTCGATTTCTCGTAGGCCCTGAGTGTGACCGTAAGAGAACTCTACAGCGACGGAGATCCACTTCCAGCCTTCGGCGGCAATGGTCTTAGCTTCGGCTTTGAGCTTTTCGGTTACGAGGCGGTCGAGCAACACGACGTCCTGAAGCCAGCCGCCGTCGTCGTGCTCGAACAGATCCCGCAGAACGCCGCCACCCGCGTGCTGATAAGCATCGAGGCCCACAAATTGGGCCCGCCGATCGGACCCGCGCACGGTGTTCTCGGTCAGCATGCGGCGGATCTGGTATGGCTCGTCGTAACCGGAACGGCTGACGTTCTCCCAGACTTGCTCCTGGCGGGCGTGATCGGCCGTGACTGAGAACCCCATGAGCTGCTCGAGCGTCATGCCGTCTTCGGCATAGACCTCATGCAGCTTTGGCGACACCGACGCCAGCCGCAACCGCTGCTTCACGATCGCCGGGTTCACGAAGTGCCGGGCGGCGATGTCTTCCTCGGTCATGCCGAGATCGCGGAGTGTCTGGAAGGCCCGAAACTGATCGAGCGGATGCAGCGGTTAGATTATGCGTCAAGTGTCCTGTTAGCTGGATGACTCTGATTCTGTGGCCTTTCTGGCTGCATCCTGCATTTTGGGTGTATT
>NZ_JARXWB010000070.1 GCF_029892425.1 Bradyrhizobium sp. BR13661
TTAGATTATGCGTCAAGTGTCCTGTTAGCTGGATGACTCTGATTCTGTGGCCTTTCTGGCTGCATCCTGCATTTTGGGTGTATTTTTGGCTTTGAATCGCAGCCGGTGGGAGTCAATCCCGATGTCTTTCTCGACGGAAGCGATAGTCGCGCTTTGATGCGCGTAGTGCTTTGGCGATAGCCTTGTTGATGTCGTCGAGATTGCAGGACTCCGGGTGGAACTTGCGGCCAGCCCATCGATGCATGGCTTCGTGTTCTTCATGATCGGGGTCGAGCCAGGCTTCGAGGAAGTTGGCATAGCCTGAAGGCCCACCAGAGTCTTCGGGAGGACCTGAACGTTTGGCGGCGACGCAGCGCGGATATTTGGTCCCCTCCTCGCGCGCGACGCGCTCCAGCCGCAGCCGATGACGCCAATTGTCGCCAAAGTCGTATTCGTAAAGGATCGTAAGAGGGCTCTCGTCGGGATCGTAGGGAAAGTGAAGGTCGATCATCCTGACCTCGGTCGCCTCGAAGATCCGGCTGTCGGACAGGCCGTCCTCATTGAACTCCGGGGCCCCGTAGATGAGACCGCCGATATTGAACTGATGCAAATGGCTGTCGGTCCAGCCGAAGGCGGCTTGCAGCACCTCGTGGAGTTGGGCGAGGTTGAGAGTGATTGGCAGCTCGAGAGTGCGGCTGATCCTGGGCTCGATGTCGAGGATATGAACCTCGGCGCGCACAATGAAGCTGTCTGGATCGAAGGGGTCAAGCATGCCGCAGATCATGCCGCGCATGATTGTCGCAGGCAATGGATGGGGCGACAAATATCCTTCGGCGAGCGCGGCGACACGAAGCGGCAACGTAGACAACGTCAGGATTTCGGCCCGCGAGCGAGCGGCACTGGCTTCGCAGCGCGATCGCGCTCGGCGATCAGGCGGGCGTTATGACGCTTCTGCCGCTCAACCTCCGTTTCGGCTTCGAGGATGCGCTTCAGCAGTGCGGCATTTTCCGTCACCATGCGCCGCTCTTCGATCTGCAAGACCTGGATCAGAGTGCGCTGCTGGGCGAGTTTGTCTTCCCAGGCCGCCAACTTTTCGGGGACGATCTTGCGATCGCTGGCGCGACGCAACTCATCGATCATCGAGCGATGGTTGGTGTAGATGGCGTTACGACCGACACGCGCCTCGCGTGCAAGCGTCGCGACGGTCAGCCGGTAGGATCGCTTTTGCAGGTCCGTGTGTGTGGGCAGACCCTTCACCAGCCGTTCCAGAGCATCGCGCAGCTTGCAGTGGGTGTTGCGCAGGCGTTTTTCGGCAGGCGTGAGGGCCGGCATTTTGCTGGTCTTACGCGTCATGGCGAGCATCCTTTCCATGGTCGAGTTCGCCAAGGATGCGATCGCATTCGGCAATCCGTGTTTCAGCGAGTTGCCGGCTGACCGGGTCCAGGTCAGGATGGCCGAGAAGATCGGCATTGCGATCGCGGCGGGCCTGCCAGACAGGCCTGTGCCTGGCGGTGACGGCGAAGTTGGCGCAGGTGAGACACGTGCTTTCGGTTCTCAGCACAGGATTCGGGCCACGCTCGTCGCCAAAGCAGGCAGCCGTTTCGACGCGATAGACGCAATAGCCCCAGTCGCAGACCCCAAGGCGGAGGTCGGTCTCTTCCATCAGGAAGCGGACATAAGCCTGGACATCGCCGTCGCGTGTGCGTCCGCGGAACTGCGAGCGAGCGGCGATCATGCGTCCACCCTTGCCGGCGAGCGCCGTCGCCGTTAGCACCTCTTCCAGGGCGGCGCAGGTTTCTTCCTGAGTATGCCGGTCGATCAGATCGTCGAGCGCGAAGTCGGTTCCGACATAGCCACGATCGGTCATGGCCCGGGTCACATGACCGAAGTGCGCCTGAAGCGCATGCAGGCCTGTGCGGTCGCGTTTGCCGACGAAGCGGGCAAACGTCTTGCGGCCCTGATGCGTGTTCAGATGCCAAGGCTCGCCCTCGTGGTCCGGCAGGCCGATGAACGGCGCAAACAGATCATTCAGCCGCCTTATGATCGTGGAGCCGACGGGGAGGTCAATGCGGGCGGCAGGACCGACCAACCCGTTGCTGGCCATCGCCAGGAAGAGATCGTCTCGTCCGCTTTGGGCCCGCAGGCGGGCGGTCAGCCGCTCCATCACCACGACAGCCCGCTCGACGGGTGCCGGCGCAACCCAGCGATGGGCTTCGCCATCGATGCCACGCGCCGTCTTGTAAATCCGCCCGACGAGATAGGCGAAGCTCTCGCTGCCGTCCCCGGCAGGATGCTGCTGGATGCAGCCGACCTGAAGGCCGAGGATCTCCGAGATCCGGGCGCCGACAAGATAGCTGACCACCACAAAGCAGGCGTCGTAAATGCGATCGGCGACATAGCGCAGCTGCTTGGTGCTGGTGACCGGCGCCTCGTGCCAGGCAGCTTCCTCCCCAGGCAGTGTCGCGAAGGTGAACGGCGCGATTGCGTCGGTCACGATGAAGCCGGCCTTCGTCTGGCTGATCCCGTTAGCGAGCGCATGGTCATAGACGGACTGCGCCTGGGCCTGCAGAGCGATGACGTCGTCGGCCGGGGTCCCGATCAGTCGCAGCGCCGCCGAGACCAGGGGCACAGCGATCGCGTCCGGCGTATAAGGCAGCCAGCCCCGGTCGCGGCGAACGAACGGCGGCGCGATCCCCGGGAATGGATCGGCGATCGCCACTTCCGGGAACTTTGCTCCCTGCAGATAAAGGCGCGTCAGCAGATTGGCGTGGTTTTGCAGCGTGGTGCTCTTCAGCGGCTTACCCGGCTTGCGGCCCGGACGCTGCGCCATCGCCGTCATAAACCGGTCGCAGGCGTCGCGGTCGAGATCGGCAAAGCACCGATATCCCTGCGCCGCCATCCAGCGGATCAGCATCCGCAACCTATTGAAGACGGAGACGATCGTCATTTCATGAGCGTTGCGGTACCCAGGAGGCGGGTCGAGCTTCAGGCTCCACAGGAACAGCTTCGCCGCCTCTCGCCAGTCAGCCCATCGCGGATCACTGAACCGGCTGTCGTCAGCAAGAACAAAACTCCAGTCGAGCGAGAAGTCAGCTCGGTTGCTGCCAGGGCGACGCCCGTCGAGATGCCAGACCTGATCCAACCACACCGAGCGTGTCGAGATCCGAAGCGGCGCACGTGCTTCGGCGGGAAGAGGGAATGCCGTGGAAGCCGTCATCGCTCACTCCAGCGGCGGAAGCGGTGCGAGGGCCAGCATTCGTTGATCGGCATCACCTCGCAGTGTTTGCGGGAAGTCCGGCAGGATGTCGTCGACCAAGATGCGCAGGCTCGGCGCATACAGGAGCTCGAAGCGACGCGGATCAATGCGTTCACGCGCCCGCTCCAGTTCGCCGATCGCCTGAAGGATGCGCGCCATGTGCTCCACATTGATCGGTATGACCAGTCCCGGGCAGCGCAGACATCCGCCGAAGTGCCGGCAGACCCGACCTGCTATCGAGTCTGGTGCTGTGCCCGCGACCGGGTTGAGGCAATCATGACTGAACGGAACCGTCGCATTGCTCGCCAGCGCAATCCGGTCGCGCTGCGCCCGATCCTCGCAGTTCACCTTCGCGCCGACGATCCAGCCGAGCATCAGCTCCTGCAATCGGGCGATTGTCTCGCGCTGGATGCGGCGCGTCTGCGGCCCCTTGATGTAAAGCTCGGTCGTGTCGGCGCGGACATGGTTGAGCACATCCTGTGTCGCGACGATGTCGCCGCCAGACGCCTTGTAATATTCGGTGGCGACGCTGCCGCGCAGCAGAACGGCGGCAAAGTCCGGCAAGAGCTGACGTGCGCGCTCCGGTGCAGCCTTGTTCCAGATGGCGATCCGGGCATTGGAGCGTTTGATGAACGGCTTCAGGGCGTGCGACAAGGTCGCTTCCGCAATGAGCGTGACCATATTCTTCTTCTCGCTCTTCACCAGGAACAGGCGGTTTCGATCCTGCCGGCTGGCCCGGGCTACGAGCGGCGCCGTCATCGCCAGCAACCTGTCGATCAGATTCGGCGCCGCGTAGCGGCGTCGGCGGTCGAACGATCGCCTTTGCGCGCGTTTCACCTTGGCGCCGGCCCGAGGCTTGGCCCACTCGACGATGATACGATGCTCGTCGAGCGGATGTGCCACCTGGCAATCGCGCGTGATGAGCCGCAGCGCATCCGGATTGCCCGCCGTCTGGATCGAAAGCGCGATGAAGAACGCCGCGACCGTCTCGCCGGTCAGGTGCATGTAGCCGCCAAGATGACGAAGCCCGCCATGGCGGTTGGCCGCCGATATGTTGATGCCGCTACGGATCGCTTCCGTGCGCGACGGCAGGACACCGTCACCCACGGCTGCAAACGCCCGGATCAGTTCGCAAAGCTCGGGATCGACGCCATCAACCGGCCCGCGCGCCCCAATGATCTTCCGCCCAGCCTCGAAGCGATCCCATGCCTCGTCGATCTCCTCATAGCACGCGCGCAGGATCGCTTTGAGGTCCCCTCCGCCAAGGCGCGGCCGGGTATCGGCAATGCGGTTCGGCCAGACCCGCCAGGGGAAGTCGATCCGCGACAGCAGCCGGGAGGGATGCCGCCGCTTGGTCCAGTCGATCATCTGGCGAAGCTGCATGAGCACATTCGCCCGCGAACCCTTCGACCAGGGCTGGTTGGTCTGTCCTGCGACCTGGCGATCCAGCCATGCGATGTAGCGCCCAACCATCGCACTGGTCAGATCGTTGACCGACAGAACAAGACCGTCCTCCGCCACGAAGCGCGCAAAGGCGCGCAGCGCCATCCAGCAATGACGCTGCGTGTCCCGGCTCGAGGCGGCATGATGATGACGGAAGGCATCGGCCAGAAGAATCGCGATGCCCAACGGCAAACCGAGGCTGCCGAGATCGTAGCGTTTCACAACCTCGCCCCAGCCGTCGCGGAAGACGACGATGGTATCGGCTGGCTGATCCAGAACGATCGGCGCCGCAGCCGACAGCCTCCGGTCGATGCGCTCGCGTCTAACGGCCATCGGGGACCAACTCGCCATAGAGATAGTCGATGCCGTCGGCGAGGTCCCGCCCATTCAGCTCAACGCAGCGCAGGTAGATCGACGTGCTCTGGATCGAACTGTGACCCAGCAGGACCTGCACGATCTTCAGCGGATTGAGGTCGGGCGTGGTCGCTGCCTGCCTCTGCAATCGCACCAGCATCGTCATCGCAAATGTATGCCTCAGGTAATGTAATGTTCCGGTCACGCCAGCCGCGCGGAATGCCTCGGCAAACACCGCCGTCAATCGCGCCTTGCTGACCACATTTCCCTGGGTGTTGAGGAACAGAGCCGAAGGCGGCCGATAGTCGGGCCTCCCTCGACGCAACGCCCGGACCTGCGGCGTGCGAACCTCGTCGATGTAGCGCTGCGTGCGGTCGACCAGGCGAATCGGCGGGTAGATCGTGCGCGGCTTGTCACCCTTGGTGATCGTCAGCGGCACGCCGATCAAAGGATGATCCTCGTCGTCAAGATGCGCCGTCTCCGGAACCTGGAAGACCGCGAGGCCGCAAAGCTCCTTGCGCCGCAGTCCCGTCGCCAGCGCCCATTCCGCCATCAGGCGGTAGGGCATATCCAGATGCGCAAAGACGCGACGCAATTGATCGACACGCAACGGTCTCGGCAAACGCTCGTGCTCCGCTACCGTCAGGATGTTTGCCGCCATGACGCCTGGACGCGCATCGACATGCGCCAGGAACGATTGTCGCCGGCCGGAGCCCACCCGCACATCGACAAAGTGGAACGGCAGGCTCTCGATCCAGCCACGGCCTTGCGCCCACGCATAGAACCGGCAGACCGTGCGGACCCGATCGTTCACCGTCGAGCGCGCGTAGGGTCGTTTCGTATGCAGGCTCGGCTGTGACAGCATGCGATTGCGCCAGGCCGCAATCTCGGCCTCGCTCACGCTGTGCCAGTCGAGCTCAGACTGCTCCAGGCTGTCGAACCAGTCGTGAAGATGCTCGCCGTAGGTTCTGACCGTTTCCGCCGCGTGGCTGCGGCCGGGTATCGTCGCCAGCTCCATCAGCCAAGCGAACGCGGGCTCGATGATCGCCATCCGTTCCGACACCAAGATCGGAAAGCCGGCCGGGATTGCAGCATAGCCCATCGCTGCCCTGATGATCCGCACCACGCTCTGTCCTCTTTGCTCACGACCTTTCCAAATGGCAAACGACACCCTGGAGGGCGCAAGCCCTTCCATCAGCAACAAAGAGACAGTTTCTCGAGCCAGCTGTTATCTAAGCGGAGCGCCTTCGGCGCACTCTTTTGTTTTATTGCGAGGGGTTCCCCTCGCGCTCTCCCGTTCGCCACGTGGCAGGGTTGCAGGACTTCGCCTGCAACCATTTGACTAGTTTGTGGTGTCGCCGCCGCGTCAAGCGTTGTCCTCGCTTACGCTGCGGGAACGCTTGACTCGGACGTCTGTGTGCCTTCCTCGAAATGCCCCGTTAATGTCGTCGATTCCCATGACGGACCTACGACTCTAAGAGGACAGTTGCGATACAGAACCTAA
>NZ_JARXWB010000071.1 GCF_029892425.1 Bradyrhizobium sp. BR13661
GGCCAGGAGGGCCTCCAGCTCATCTGGTCCCGACCGAACCGGGACTAAGGGGCCTCCACGGCAACGGCCCCGCCGAAAGGCGGGGCCGTTTCTGCATCGACGTCTCTTCTCACGCGGGTGATCAATCGCGCGTTCAGCGCGCTGCGGCCCGGCGGCTCCGTGCCCGGCTCCGGCATATGCGGTTTGTCCCCGGCGTAGCGACGGCAGATGTTCTAGGCATACCCATCAGATGTCTACCCCTCGTTGTCTTGCCATTGCGCTTCACCTCGCCCAAGCCGGATGATGCGCGAGCTGCGACGGTCGGTCGCGAATTCAACATGGCACAGACTTGGTCGAAATTGCCGAAGGCGCTGTCGGATCCCAACGATGGAGCGGTAGTCCGGCGTCGTGACCGACACTGCGCCCGTATGTTCTTCAATCTCGATGCGACCCGGCATTCCCACATCGACAAAGTTGGGCACGTCGCCTTGCATCGTCCAGTCCTGAGTTTTCCACTTCGAGGTTGCACCACTGAGTGCGTCATTTCTGAACTTCTTCCAGATATGCGCTGTATCGGCGGTCGGCCAATCGGGCTGATCCGAGAGCGCTGCAATCTCATTCGATCGCAACCATCGGTTCATTTCCGCCCCACCGACGAAAACCGGTTGTGTTTCACGAATCGCGGCCATTGCGGCGACTCGGGAGGGCAGTCCGGCCCGGACTAGACTCGCCATCATGGCCTGCGGCACGCCGGCCTCAAGAACGGCCGCGGCGCTGCCTTCAACAAAGTCCGATTCTCCGCCGCTCGCACGGCGCCGCATCCGGATCGCCTCGATTGCCCATACAAGCCGATAAACGAACGCGTCTTCGATGACGCGCATGTTGTCCAGACCGATCGTGACAACATCGGTGCCGCGAAGCCAGGCTGCGAGGAGCTCGCGCCAATTCGCCGGCAGATCGACATCCGGCACGAATGGCCGAATGCCGAACAAGCGCGCCGCCATGCCGGTGAGAGCGGCGCTCAAATCGTCAATTGCGCCGGTCTGTGCTGCGTCATCAGCCCGATCAAGAAGTTCCGTCAATTCAGGGGCGATCGCGTCGATGGCGAGGCCCGCTTCCAGTCCAATGCCCATCGCGAAGGTGGCGCGGCGCTGCACGGCGTCCGATTTGTTCCAGATTAGGCGCGCGCGAGCCTGGAGAATCCACAGTTGGTTGTAGCGGGTCTGTTCGCCTAGCCGGGCGATCTGGCGAGACCACAGTGATCCGTTCAGGGCTTCGTCGATTAGCCGCGGAAGCTCCGCGCTGCCACTGTCCAGCGCTTCGATGAGACCAAAGACAGTTGCATCGAGCTTTTCGATCAGACTCTCGATCGGCTCGGCATCAGCGGCATGGTCCTGTGGAAACCAGGCCTCCTGGGCATTCGCGAGATACTCCATTGCGTCGGCCCGCAGGAAGACGTTCGCGCGCGCCAGACGGTTGAGCACCTCGGCGACGATGGTGATGATGCCGCTTGAAAGCGACCTTGCCGTCGCCGATCCGACGAGGTCTCGCCAAGCGCGTTGTCGCCACCCCTCGGCTTGGAACATCACGTGCAACACAAGGCCTTCCAGATCGACAAAGGCACGGCCTGCACGCCCGGCCACGTTAGCGAATTCTTCGCCGGACAACGGAACGCCAGCACGGTAGAGGGTCGGAATCAGCAGCACAGCGGCATTGAGGTTGAGACCTTGCGCCAACGTCGGTGACGCGACTGTCACGCGCAGAACGCCTGCGGCGAGCAAGCCCTCCACCTCGCGAAGGAACGGCCCTGGTAACCGACCGTGATGAATCGCGACACCGATCGGCAAGCACCGAACCGCGGGATGATCCGGGCCTAGCCACTCGCGACCCACGGCCAAAGCACGCGCGACCGCGGCTGCGTCGTCAAGCAGCGAGGGCAGATAACCGCGACTGTGCAGGTCAACGATGGTCTCGGCGTATCCCTCGACGTGATCACGTTGCGTGCAGAAGACGAGCGCTCGCTTACCCTGAGCCGAAAACTTCCATGCGGCCGCGAGCGTCAGCTCCTTTGTATCGGGAACGGCGTGCGCCGTGGCCGGCGAGCTGCCTCCTCCGGGACGAAATGACGAATATAGGGTCCGCCTGCTTCGAGATCGAAGCTCAGGCGGGCCGAGTTACCCTGCCACATGAGGGTGCCGAAGCGTTGCCGCGTTGGTCGCCAGCGCGACTGAATCGGTGTTCCACCTGCATCACTACGAATCCAAGCGGTCAAATCGTTAAGCTGATCCCCTTCGGGCAAGATCGCCGAGAGACAGACGATGCGACGGGTTTCGTTGTCAGCACGCCTGAGCAGTCTTTGAACGAGGTTCTCGTACCGAATTTCGCGTTCGCTTGGCCCGATCAGGTGACCTTCGTCGAGGACTACGAGCCCGACGTCATCGATGATCGACGGGTCATTCCGCAAGGCGAAGTCCAGCTTCTCCGGTGTGGCGATGACAATATCCTGCGTACGGAGTGCGTCTTCGTCGCCGCCAGCGGCTCCAGCCGCGCCATAGAGCGACGAGACCGAGAACCCAAGGCTCGAGAACGTCCGACGGAATGATCGTTCCGTCTGGGCGGATAATGCGCGAAGCGGCGTTACAATGAGGACCCGCCTGCGCGCCGCGAGCGCCATCAATGCGGCGATCTCGGCGATTCGTGTCTTGCCAGCACTGGTCGGCAACGCGACGACGAGATCGTCGGTCATCGGTTGCTCGTCGGGCTGCTTCGATCTGCGACGGCCAAAGCTCCACCTCGGCGACGTCACGTCCAAAGAGTTCCCCGATGAAGAGTTGGCGCAAATCCTGATAGTTTCCCGCGCCCGCCGGCCCGTCGAGGGGAAGCACCTGATGCAAGCTGCTAGACCACAGGTCATCGACAAGATTGAACGCTATGCGCGCGGTCCACCACAGCGACACGGCATTGGCGTTCCTGGCGAGGGAGATCGCGCGGCGCAGGAGGGACCGAGACTCCTCAATCAGGACCGCGGCCCCGGTCTGAAGAGCGAATTCGAAGAACGCGAGGGCGCGAAAAATGGTTGATGTGGCGATCAACCTGACGGCGTCGTCCGAATCAATCTCTCCTGCGCGCAACGCCTGGCTAATATTTGCATCACCATGGGCTGGGTTCAGCAGCCACGCTCGCGCGCGGCGACCTAGACCGGCCAGATCCCGCAAAATAAGATGCGCCAACGCTTCTTCCGCTGGCGATAGATTCGCGTTCTCAGGCCGTTGAGAGATCAGAGAGAAGGCGAGAGCGGAGTAGCTTGCCAGATGATACGCGGCGGCGCCTGCGATCCGATAGAAGCCCCGGCCGACATCCTCGTGGGAGCCATTTTGCACCAGTGCTTCGAACGCGTTTCCGGCCCGCGCGAAGCCGCGCCGCCAAATCTCATCGTTGCCGCCGCCTTCCCGAAGCGCCATGGATGCGCGCAGCACGGAGAGCGCATATTCGGACAGATCGGTGTCAATCGTTTCTCCGAACGCCGGCGCATCGTCAGGCAGGACGCCGTCGCGGCGAATGATGGACCGCGCCTCGCCGCGAGCTTGCAGCCGACCCCTGACACCGTCAGCGGTCGCCTGCGTCAAGAAGGCTGCCAGTTCGTCAACCGTCTCCAAGGGCGAGTGCTCCCTCGTAGGACAGCCGAATGAACTCCTGATGATCGTCGATCCGAAGGTGGATTACAGTGTGGCTGCGATCAACGCCGGCACCGCGCAGATCGTCGAAAAGCGCTCGGGGCGTGGCATTGCCGGACATCGTGAAGAGAGCATGGTCGATGCGATCGGAGGGAACTGCGCGGCTTGCGACCTCATTTCGGATGATTCGGCCCAATGCCGCGAGCGGACCATCACCCTCCATCAACCTGTCGGCGATAAAGAGCAGGGAGGTCGCCGTCGGCCGGCCACTATCACGCGACAGCGCCGTTCGAGCCTCGATAATCGTTGCGCCGGCGAGATTGGCCCGGCTCTTGGCTTCTCCTTTCAAAAGAAAGAGGTGTCCCTCAGCACTCGATCGCACGCCGATAAAGTCGTCGCCGCGGAGCGCCATCTCGCGGCCATCCTTATAGCGAAGGCGACGAACCGGGACCGAGAAGCCCAACGACTCCTCAACCAGCTCGGTTGCGAAGATTTCCCCTAGCTCGCCGGAGCGTGCCCGCGTGGTTCGGGGAAGACGCTCGGCTAGCAATGCTGCGGCGCTCGCATAACCGAGAAGGGCGACATCCTCCGCTATGCGTTCCATTTCGTCGTAGTGAGAGCGCAGCAGATCGGGAAGACGGCCAGCAATTGCCGCTCGTCCCCCAACCCGCTCGGTAAATTTCAGTAAGCGCTTGCGGCCGTCTTGCGCGGGCTCGCAATCACACCAATCGGCAAACAGCGGCAATCCACTCCCCTATCGGTCGGCACAGGCGTCAATCCTTCGGCTTCGCTCTCGATGCTCGCAACCGCGATTTCGGCCCGGCGCCGGACGCTGCGGCGACCAGCGCGTCCCACGTATCAGGTGGGTTTCCTCGGTTCAGCATCTTCCGGAACACGGCGTAAGCATCCGTCGTGCTGCCATAGGCGCGCAGCGTGTCGTCGTCATTCACCCAAGCCAGGATGATAATCTTGCTCGTGGCCGCCTGCTGATAGCGAAAGAACAACCGATACTGTTGCAAAAATTTCGCGCGAAACCAGTGTTTGTAGTCGGCGCCGAGCGTATCGCCTTGGCGGAATACGTCGCTGGCCGGATCGGCGGGGATGTTCTCAAAGGCGACTTTCAGGACCGCGGCAAGCAGTTTTGCCGCTCGCTTCGTCTTATAGCCTTTCGGGTCTTTGGCACGCGCCTTCTCGACGGCCGCGATTAGGGCCTCCAGCTGATCAAGGAAGAGCGGATGCGCGTAGATGGTCCAGCCATTGATTTCGATCGTCTGGTCCGTCACGCATCGTCGTCCGGCAAGGCTGCGTCGAGATCGACCTCAACGCCCTTGACGAGGGCTGCACCGCGCGCGAGCAGAGTCGAAGGAATCGCTCGAACCCGCGCCGGGTGCGCCGCCATGTCCTTCTCGAGAAAGCGCAGAAAATTTCCGATGACGGGGTCAGCCTGCTCGTCCGCCGCTTTCTTGGCCAGGACGACCGTTCCGTCGGCAAGCCCTCGAAACACCACGCGGTCCCGTTTGCCCAGTGCCAGCATCTTGCGGATGGCGGCAGGAACCGTAGTTTGGCCCCGCTCGGTGATCGTGGCGGGAATTTCGAGGATTTCGGCGGTTTTCGGCATCGAAGGCTCCGATCGTGCGTCCCAGTGTAATGCATTTGCATTGTATGTTCAAGGACCGACGGCGTGATGCCCGCTGCGCATCACGCCATTCGAAGCTCCCGCCTTGACGGACCCTGACCATGCAGAAGCCGCCCACTCGATCCCGATGTCGCCGATACGGCACCGACTTTGAAGACGCTGACCGTGGCCAGCTCGATCTCCTCGCCAACGAATGCGAAGGCATGTGCGATCTCTGATCAGCGCTTTCTGCGCGGGTCCCAATTTGTCCCCGGTCGACTGGCATGATAGCGCCCGACGGGCCATCGCAGCCGTGCTCAGCAAAGCCGCGCGGTCACCTGTTGCTTCGGGCTTCGATGTGCATCTTCACGCATTGCCAACCGGGTGCGCTCTGCCGGCGGTTCTGTCCGTCGTCACGACGTCGATTGTCGCCGTTGATGTCCACTAACCGTTTCTCTCGGCTCGCCCACGGCGTCCTCGATTTGGCATGTCTGACCGAAGGCCGTCGTCGCTTTGCTCCGCCTCGCTCTTATCCCCGCAACATCCGGCCACGACT
>NZ_JARXWB010000072.1 GCF_029892425.1 Bradyrhizobium sp. BR13661
GACCGAATATGTTGCGCCGAAGGTTATGTTGCGCATTTGCACTTGGGTGCTGTCTCGCAGACGATTGACAGCTTCTACGCAACATAATGTCAGCGCGTTGCGGGAGGTTGCGTGATGCCCCGCGACGCTTCCGAACTGGCGCGCCGCCTCGCCCAAAATGCCGAGGCGGTCTGCCGCCATTACCTGTCCAACGGGCGGCGCCAGGGCCGCTACTGGACGGTGGGCGACGTTCGCAATACGCCCGGCCGGTCGATGTTCGTCCGGCTCAGCGGACCGGAATTCGGACCCGGCGCCGCCGGGCATTGGACCGATGCCGCCTCGGCCGAACATGGCGATCTGCTCGATCTGATTGCCGCCCGGCTGGGCGGTATTTCCCTGCCGGAGACGCTGGACGAGGCGCGCCACTTTCTGAGTCTGCCGCGCGCCGAACCGCGCCACAGCCCAAAGCCCGTTCGCACAAGCGTCCCCGCCGGATCGCCGGAAGCGGCGCAGCGGCTGATCGCCATGTCGCAGCCGATCAGCGGCACGTTGGTCGCCACCTATCTGCGAAACCGCGGCATCAGGAACTTGCGCGACACGGGCAGCCTGCGATTCCATCCGCGCTGCTACTATCGACCTGAGGGCGACGGCCCGACCGAGACATGGCCCGCCATGGTCGCCGCCGTCACCGATCTCGAAGGGAGGATCACGGGCGCACACCGCACCTGGCTCGCACGCGACGGCGCGGACAAGGCGCCGGTCGACACGCCGCGACGGGCCATGGGCGGTCTCCTCGGCCATGCCGTCCGCTTTGGCGCGGCCGACGACGTCCTCGCTGTCGGCGAAGGCATCGAGACGATGCTGTCGCTGCGCTGTGCGCTGCCTGCCATGCCGATGGCTGCCGCGCTCTCGGCCAACCACCTTGCCGCCCTTCTGCTCCCGCTGACGCTGCGCCGGCTCTACATCGTGCGCGACGTCGATGCCGCGGGTGACATGGCGCTCGCGGCATTGACCGAACGCGCCGAAGCTGCGGGCATTGAGGCGCTTGCCCTGTCTCCGCGGATGGGCGACTTCAACGAGGATCTGCATGCATTCGGCCTCGACGCGCTGCGAGCGGCACTGCGCATCCAACTCGCGCCGCAGGATGGGTACTTTTTACAGATGATTGAGCGGCTTCTACGCAATTAACTTTCATCACGGCGCCCGGTGCGGAAGCTTGGGCCTCCATCAACATGGAGGCACAAGTATGTTTGAAGAAATATTCTTTCCCCGAACCGCTGAGAGATATCGGGCAGCGCCACTTGTCGAGCAGCGGGAACGATATCTCGTTCATCTCAGGGAGACAGGCGCCAGACGATCGGCCTTGCGGAAATGCGCTAATGACCAATTGAGCTTTGTGCGCCTTCTGGAATTAGATGGCAGCACCAGAGTGCGAGTTTCCCAGATCGAAGCCGCAGCAGCAATTTGGGCAAGACCGAAAGGGCGCAGGTTTGTCCGGGCGGCTTCGCCCAAGGCGTGCAAACGTTTTGTCAGCTGCGGAATCCAATGGTTACTCTTCTTGGGCTGGCTTGATGAACACGAACGTGAGCGCCATCCGCATCGCGCTAAGGTCACGATCTTTGAGGAGTGGCTGCGCAAGGAGCGCGGTCTGTCCGACGCGACCATACGAGACTATTGCCACGCCGCCGACCACTTCTTCTTCTGGCTGGCGGGAAGAGGCACGTCGCTGGATGCAGTTCAGATGGCCGACATCGATGATGCTTTTGCGGCAGAGTACAGGCGGGGAGCCTGGAACCGGCGGACGATGCACGATTACGCGCAACGACTGAGGGCATTCTTCCTCTACGCCGAGGCGCGCGGTTGGTGTCAAACGGGGCTGGCCGCGGGGATCATGGCACCCCGGTTCATGGCGGACGAGACCGTGCCGAAGGGCATAAAGCGCGACGACGTCCTGCGCCTACTGGCTTCTGTTCGGGGGGATCGCGCGGTCGACAAGCGCGACCGCGCGATCCTCATGCTGTTTGTCGCGTACGGGCTGCGGGCCGGGGAAGTCGGCGGCCTGCGACTGGACGATCTGGACTGGGAAAACGGGATGCTCCGTGTCCGCTGCCCGAAGCCCGGTCGGACCCATCTCTGGCCGCTGTCACATGAGGTCGGACATGCCATCCTGCGCTACATACGGGAGGCACGGCCATCCGGCTTCGGGCGCAGCCTCTTCTTTACAGCGCATGCGCCGATCCGACCGCTTGTCAGAACAACCTTGGGCAAGATGGTCCGTGATCGCCTGGCAGGCATTGGCATCGTCTCCGGTCGACGCGGTACGCATGCCTTACGGCATGCGGCCGCCCAGCATCTTCTGGATCAGGGCATGTCGATGAAGGTGATCGGGGACTTTCTCGGGCACCGCGACCCATCCTCCACCGCGATCTACGCCAAGGTCAATCTCGCGGCTCTTCGCGAGGTGGCGGCTCTCGATCTGGAGGGGCTGGCATGATGCTGCGCGAGGCGATCGAGCAATATATCCTCTGGCGACGGGCCCATGGCGCCAAGTTCACGACTGGGGCGAACCTCCTGCGTCACTTCCTTGGATATGCCAATGGAGATGCCGCTTGCGACGCGGTCACCACGACCCAGGTCCTGGCCTTTCTGGTGGGCAAGGGGCCACTGGCCCGGCATCGCGAGAACAAGCATTACGCCCTTGCCGGCTTCTGGCGCCATGCGATCAGCCGTGGCCATGCGATGCGCTCGCCGCTGCCGAACAGCGAACCGAAATCGCCGCCCCGGACGCCGCCGTATATCTACTCGCATGACGAGTTGCGGCGGCTTCTTGACCTCGCGACCGTCGCGAGCAGTCGGCGCGGTGCGGTTCAGCTCGACGCAGTGACGTTCCGGACTCTGCTTCTCCTGCTATACGGAGCCGGGTTGCGCTTCAGCGAAGCGACAGGACTCACACTGGCGGACGTCGATCTGGCGGAAGACGTTCTGACCATACGCGCCACGAAGTTCTACAAGAGCCGTCTGGTTCCGATCGGACCGCAGCTTGCAACGGTGCTGGCGAACTATATGCCTCTGCGGCGACGCGGCGGGCTTGCGCAGGGCGAGACTTCCTTCCTTCTGACGAACCGAGACGGCACGCGGCTCGCCAGCAGCACCGTTCAGGCCGCATTCGACGCGCTGCGGCGCATCGCCGGGGTCCATGGCACGGCAGGCGGGCGACAGATTCCGCGCCTGCACGATCTCCGGCACAGCTTCGCGGTTCACAGCCTGACTGCCTGGTATCGTCAGGGAGCGGATGTGCAACGGTTGCTACCCGTACTCTCCACCTACCTCGGCCATTCCGATCTGGAGGGCACGAAGGTCTATCTGTCGATGACGCCGGAGCTTCTGCAGCAAGCGTCGCTGCGTTTTGCTCGCTATGCCGGGGGAGCCCAGAATGCCTGAACTCATAACCCTTGGCCCATGGCTCCGGCGCTTCCTGTGCGAACATATCGTCACCGAGCGCAATCTGGCCCGGAACACTCGCCAGAGCTACCGGGACAGCTTCAGCCTTCTTCTGCCCTTTGTCAGCCGCAAGTTGCGCAAGCCCGTGGACCGGCTGGCCGTGCGCGATCTCACCTCCCGGCATGTGCTGCAGTTCCTTACACATCTCGAGGAAGATCGCGGGTGCTCTGCCCGGACCCGCAATCAGAGGCTTGCCGCCATCCGGGCATTTGCCCGCTTCATCGGCAGCCGGGATCCGGCCCATGTCGAATGGTGCGGCCATATCCGGGCCATCGCATCGAAGAAATCCATGCCGCCACCGGTCGGATGGCTGACCAGGGCGGAAATGGAGGCCATGCTCGCCGTGCCCGACCGCAAAACCAAGCGGGGCCGCAGCGAATACGCGCTTCTGCTCTTTCTTTACAACACCGGGGCGCGTGTCTCCGAGGCCACGCAATTGAAGATGCGCGATCTGCAGATCGGGCGTGGGAATGGCGGTCACGATCTTGCCACCCTGCACGGGAAGGGCGGCAAGACGCGCCAGTGCCCACTGTGGCCGGAAACCGAACGAGTTCTGGCAGACGAGAGCCTCGGTCGCTCGGGCGATGACGCCGTATTTGTCAGCAGGCTCGGAACGCCCTTCACCCGCTTCGGAGTCTATCGCCTTATCGAGCGTTACGCGGCCCGGGTGCCGGAACTGGCTGACAGAACGATAACCCCGCATGTGATCCGGCATACGACGGCCTGCCACCTGGTTCTCGCCGGCGTGGACATCAATACCATCCGCGCCTGGCTCGGCCACGTCTCGATTAGCACCACCAACATCTATGCCGAAATAGACCTCACGCTGAAAGCTAACGCCGTAGCTCTTTGCGAAGTCGGTCAGCCACGACCCGCTCGCTCATGGAAGGAGGACAAGAATCTCATGGCCTTTCTGAAATCCTTGTGAGTCAGGAGTTATGTTACGGCGTCCTCCACCGAGAGCTCCTGCTTTGAGTGGTGGACGCGGTGCAGCGATCGCCCTCTTGAAGGCCGGCGCGGCTTGGTCCGGCATGGGCCTCGCCGGATCGGCCAGGACGGCCCAGACCCGCCATCTGTCACCCCGTCCTGGCCGTTCCCCGGCGCATGAAGCGAACGACATCCTGCGGCGCGAGTTGGATACGCAGTGCCGCTCGCAGCGCGCCGAGGCCGAATGCACGCAGGTCCTCGTTGAAGTCGCCCATCCGCGGAGACAGGGCAAGCGCCTCAATGCCCGCAACTTCGGCGCGTTCGGTCAATGCCGCGAGTGCCATGTCACCCGCGGCATCGGCGTCGCGGGCGATGTAGAGCCGGCGTAGTGTGTCCGGGAACAGGATGGCAGCGAGGTGGTTGGCGGAGAGTGCTGCCGCCATCGCCATGTCGGGCAGAACGCATCGGAGCGACAGGATCGTCTCGATGCCCTCACCGGCCGCCATTACGTCGCCCGGCACGCCGAAACGCACGGCGTTGCCGAGAAGGTCGCCCATCGCTCGTCGCGGTGTGTCGATCGGCGCCTTGCCGAGCGTCGCCTCGGTGAAGCCGCGCGGGTAGAGCCAGGTGCGATGCGCGCCAGTGAGATGACCGGAGAGGTCGGTGACGGATGCGATCATCGCCGGCCAGGTCTCGGTCGAAGCATCGTCGTCGGGCCGATAGTAGCAGCGTGGGTGGAAACGCAGGGCTCCGGTTCCGTGCAAATGCGTGATGCCGCGATCACGGAGATAGGTTTCTACGAGCGTGCGCTCGATCGGCTGGGACATAGCGAAGAGGCGCCGTGCGGCCTCCGGCGATCCCGTCGGCGCCGGTGCGCGGGGCGTCCGTGCTGTCGACGGATCGGGTTCGGGCGGCGGCAGGCTCAGAAAGCGTCGTGCCTCATCGGCGACATCGCGAAAGTCAATGAAACCACAGCTCTCGCGGATGACATCGAGCAGATCGCCATGTTCGGCCGAGGCGGCATCGGTCCAATGCCCGGCGGCGCCGGGACCGGATTCCGGTCCGCTGAGCCGGACGAACATCGACCGGCCGGGCGTATTGCGAACATCGCCCACCGTCCAGTAGCGGCCCTGGCGCCGCCCGTTGGACAGGTAATGGCGGCAGACCGCCTCGGCATCACGGGCGAGGCGGCGCGCCAGTTCGGAAGCGTCGCGGGGCATCACGCAACCTCCCGCAGCGCGCTGGCATTATGTTGCGTAGAAGCTGTCAATCGTCTGTGAGACAGCACCCAAGCGCAAATGCGCAACATAACTCTCGGCGCAACATATTCGGTC
>NZ_JARXWB010000073.1 GCF_029892425.1 Bradyrhizobium sp. BR13661
TCCGACACCGGTAAGCCGGGCAAGTAAGAGCCATAACCAGCAGGCTCCATTCTTTCGAACACTCCCTTCTTCTCCACGCCTCAACGGCGCACGCCGTCCGGCTTCGATCCCTTGCGCGATTCGGTGTCGCTCGCCGGAGGCTCTCGCGTTAGGGGCCGCCGGCATTGCATGCCGGCGCCGCTATCACTGCCCCGAACGCGGGTGCCTTTTTAACCGGTCTCGCGACTGCAGTCGCCTCGGTGCCCGCGGGCATTTCATGCCCGCGTCGCTATCACTGCCCCTTCGTCGGCTGCCTTTTCTCTGCCTCCCGTCGAACGCGATTACAAAGATGACGCGGGAGATCACAAGTACAGCGGCCGACGTCGCGCTTTTCACAGGATTTCTCAGAGAAACTCACGGTTTGGCAAACGCCGCTTCGGTTTGCGGATTGTGCTGAAATAGGAAGTGGCTAGCTGAGGCGACCTCACGGATAGAACAGCAGATAAAGAATGGCGATGGCGAGCAACGCCGTCCAAATACTCCACGCTATCGTTGCCCAATCGAGTTGCCGCATGGTCTGCCGCCGAACGGTCCAATTGATGAAACTGAAGCCAGGTTTGCAATTGATCTGGATCAAAAGCGAATCGCGACCTATCAAACGTCCATTTAGGGCGCTCGCCAAATCAGCTTAGAAAACAGGGGGTTAAATGCGGGACAGTACCCATTTTCACCAGTGGAACAAAAAGAAAACAAGAGCCGTGACCACGGCCAAGCCTTACTCGCGGACCTTGTTTTTCGACGCAAAAGGTTATATCTTCCGACGGATCGGAAGAATTATTGGTGTGCAATGTCCACCGAGCCTGAACTGCTCACGACCCCTGAGGCTGCCGTCGTGGCCGGCGTCGAAGTGCGCGATGTCAACCGATTGATCGACGAACACATCCTGCCCGAGGGGCTGTACACAAACGAGGACAGTCGGCGGGTTTGGGCATGGGCTTGCACGCTCATTCGTTTCTATTATGACGCTGCGCCATCGCTGACAGCACAAGAGCGGAAATATGCGATCGACACACTGTATAGCGAGGTGAAGGCGAAGGCCGCCGTGCGATTGATCAAGACCTGGCGAGACAAGCGTCCCCACTGGAAGATCGAACATCACTTCCTGACGCTGAACTTCGATCGATTCATTGCAGACACGTTGGCCGAACACGACAAGCTGACGCGTGCTCGTGCCGCCGTGACGGAAGATCCGGAAATTTTGGGCGGTACACCCGTGATCAAGGGAACGCGCGTGCCTGTCTACGATGTTGCTGCATCTGCTGCCTCAGGCGTTCCGATGCGCCGGCTTCAGGAGGCCTATCCAAGCCTGACACGAGAGCTTATCGATTTGGCAATTCTCTATGCCAAGGCGACCCCGCCCCGGGGCCGTCCACGGCAAGCGCGGCGCCCTACGGCAATGTCGCCCTCGCGGAAGGCCCTTCGGCGACGGCGACATGAAGCTTCTCATTGATGAATGTCTAAGTCCTGAGTTGGTACACATGGCGCGCGAGCGCGGCCATGGCGAAAGCTCTCATGTGGTCTGGATCGGTCGCCAGGGTATCAAGGATTGGGACTTGCTGAAAATCGTCCTTGAAGGCGATTGGACTCTCGTAACCCGCAACGCCTACGACTTTCGTGGGCCAGAGGCCGCACCGGGAACGCGCGGTCAGTATCAGCGGGCTGAAATACATGCAGGGCTCATTTGCCTCAACGGCCCTGAGGGAATGGATATCGACATGCAGCGCGATCTGTTTGACGCAGCGCTCGATGAAATCGACAGCGACGGCGACCTCGTCAACATGATTCTGGAACTGACCTTGGAAACCGCTGAGTCCGATGAGATCATCGTCGACCGCTATGCGCTTCCGACGGATTGAGAAGGCTGAATAGACAGTTTTTGTAAGACTGACCTCCTATTTCGGTCACTCAAGCTGCGCCGGCGCCGAGGAGCATTGGGAAGACCGGCGCGTGTTGTTGCGGTTATCGCAGATTCCTTTCATGCCTGCGGCTCGATGCCCGCTGAATTATCCTGGCGATATTCCGACCTATCGCCCGCAAGATATGCAGACGGACTATCGGGGAAATTAACAGCCAGATTCTTCCGATGTGACTGCGGCGAACGCTCGCGCGCTTAAGAACGGGCGTCTCCCTGCGGGACCGGGCTGTCGGCTTCGCTGAAACCCCGGCTTGCGCCAGGTTTTCACCCTTCGGGCTCCATCCCTGACGCGGAGCTTGCGGTTTCGCTCGGCCGCCTCGGAAGCCGTCGTGAGCGCTGAGGCGGCGCCTAAGCGAGAGGGAGAGGGCAGGCCGGGTTGGTCATGACGGGTCGAGGACCGGAGGAGAGTCTTCCGGCGCCCGTCATGGAGATTGTCCCATGAACATGCAGATTCTCGATGCCAGCCGCGATGCCGGCGGCGGTTACAGGGTGGACGTGAGCCGCGGCGAGCGCGTCGGTCGGGTATCCTCCGAGTGGTTTTCCCGTCCGGCCGATCAGCGCTATCTGTCGCTCAACGAGCTGGCGCGCACCGTGCGCGATCGCACGGATCGCAGTCGCACGCGCGTGGTCGAAAGCGCGCTCATTCATGTCGAAGCGAACCGGACTAATCCCGAGCGGTTGGCGCTGATGTTGCCCGGCTCGGACAAACCCGTCGCGCCGACTCACTGGAGCTTCGGGCAGCTTGCAAGCCAGGTTGGCGCTCCGGCCGCTTACCTGCGGCAGCTCCCTGCGGCGCTGGCAGGCATCAACCTGCAATATGGCCTGACCTCCAATCGTGCCGAACAGATCAAGACGCTCGAGACCGACGATGGCCGTGTTGAGCTTCGTGCCGTCACCAGCCCAGACTATGGCCGGATATTTGACCATGAGCTGGTTGAGGCCGTGCAGCGCATCGCCGGCAACGGCACAGGTGATACACGCTGGAAGGTGCCGGGGGTGCTCGACTGGTCGACCGGAATCTATAATCCGCGTGTCGATATTTCCAAGGACACGACGACTCTCTACGCATCGGACAGGGACGTCTTCCTTTTCCTGGTCGATGACCTGAATCCGATCGAAGCTGGTCGTCTCCGGGACGGCTCGCCCGACCTCTATTTCCGCGGCTTCTATTGCTGGAACTCGGAAGTTGGGGCGAAGACGCTCGGCATGGCGAGCTTCTATCTCCGCGCAGTCTGCCAGAATCGGAATCTGTGGGGCGTGGAGGATTTCGAGGAGATCATCATTCGCCATTCCAAATACGCCCCGTCCCGCTTTGCCCACGAAGCGGCCCCCGCGCTCTTGAACTTCGCCAACTCGTCTCCCATGCCCTTTGTCAATGGCATCAAGGCTGCGCGCGAGCGGATCGTGGCACATAGTGACGAGGATCGCACCGAGTTTCTGCGTCGCCGCGGCTTCTCCAAGGCCGAGACAGCCAAGGTGATAGAAACCGTGCTGGCGGAGGAGCGCCGCCCGCCTGAAAGCATCTTCGATTTCGTGCAGGGCATCACGGCCGTCGCGCGCGATAAGCCGCATCAGGATGCTCGCCTCGACATGGAGGCGAAGGCGAAGAAGCTCTTGGATCGTGCCGCCTGACTTGGGCGAAGGCCACAGAGACCAATTTCGGGTCTCTCTGGTACGTGTCCCTCTTGCCAATTCTGTGGCGCCGCCCTCTGGAGCGAGAGGGCGGCGCTTCGCTCCGTGAACGGCTTGGAGGCCGAGAGAGAGGCTTTCGGCCGGCCGTTCTGGAGAAACTGAGATGGCAAAGGCCGTTCAGAAGATCAAGCTATCGTCGTCACGTGACATTCCCTTTAACAAGCTCGTGCTGGCTCAATCCAATGTCCGCCGGATCAAGGCGGGCATCTCGATCGAGGATCTCGCCGAAGACATCGCACGTCGGTCCCTCCTGCAAAGCCTGAATGTCCGGCCTGTTCTCGATGCTGAAGGCCAGGAGACCGGCATGTTCGAGGTGCCAGCCGGCGGTCGCCGCTATCGCGCGCTTGAACTCCTGGTAAAGCAGAAGCGTTTGGCGAAAACCGCGCCGGTCCCGTGCATCGTCACTGATGCCTGCTCGGAGATCACCGCGGAAGAGGACTCGCTTGCCGAAAACGTCCATCGCGTTGCGCTTTTAGGTTCTGTATCGCAACTGTCCTCTTAGAGTCGTAGGTCCGTCATGGGAATCGACGACATTAACGGGGCATTTCGAGGAAGGCACACAGACGT
>NZ_JARXWB010000074.1 GCF_029892425.1 Bradyrhizobium sp. BR13661
TGCGTGTTCCAGCCGATCGTGATCACGGATTCCAGACCATCGTGATCACACATTCCAGAGCATCGTGATCACCGTTTCCAGCGGATCGTGATCGCTATTTCCAGCGATTGCGATCGGGGTAACCAGGAGGCGCGCGCCGCTGACAGTCTGCAACCCGGGTAGCTTGGTCTTTTGCCTAACCGCAGAGGATCGAGATGCCGACCGAGAGACTGTCCATGCGCCACATTCGCGAAGTTCTACGCCTGCACTACAGCGTCGGCATGTCGCAACGCGCCGTTGCCCGCAGCCTGGGCTTGGCCCAGGGCACGGTCAGCAAGTACCTCAACCGAACCCGCCGGGCCGGCCTGACCTGGCCGTTGCCGCCGGAGCTGGATGACGACGTCCGGCTTGAGAACCGCCTATATCCGCCGCCATCCGATCGGCCCAGCGACGAGCGTCCACAGCCGGATTGGGCGCTGGTGCATCGCGAGCTGCGGCGCCCGAACGTCACGCTGATGCTGCTGTGGGAGGAGTATTGCGACGCAAACTCCGACTGCTTCAGCTATTCGTGGTTCTGCGAACGCTACAAGGAATGGGCCGGCCTCCTCAAGCCCACCCTGCGCCAGATCCATGTCGCCGGCGAGAAGCTGTTCGTCGACTATTCCGGCCACACCATGGAGGTGGTTGACGGGCTCACCGGTGAGGTGCGCAGCGCACAGATCTTCGTCGCCGTGCTCGGCGCCTCGAACTACACCTACGCCGAGGCCAGCCTCAGCCAAAGCCTGCCGGACTGGATCGCCTCACACGTCCGCGCATTTGCCTATTTCGGCGGCGCGGCCCGGCAGACGGTGAGCGACAATCTCAAGGCCGGCATCACCCGGGCCTGCTTTCACGAGCCGATGGTCAACCGGACCTATGCCGATCTCGCCCGCCATTACCGCACCGCCATCGTCCCGGCGCGGCCGTATCGTCCGCGCGACAAAGCCAAGGTCGAAGTCGGGGTCCAAATTGTCGGGCGATGGATTCTGGCGCGCTTGCGCAACCACCGATTCTTCTCGCTCGCCGCCCTCAACGAGGCGATCCATGCGCTTCTGGTCGAGCTGAACGACCGACCTCTCCGAAGCTGGGGACGAAGTCGGCGCGACCTGTTCGAAGAGCTCGATCGTCCGGCGCTCACTCCCTTGCCGGATGAGCCGTACCAGTATGCCGAGTGGAAGCGCTGCCGGGTTAACCTCGATTATCACATCGAGATCGCCAAGCATTACTACAGCGTCCCTCATAACCTCGTGCGTCAAGAGGTCGAGACCCGCGTCACCCAAAAGACCGTCGAGATTTTCCTGCGCGGCAAGCGGGTGGCGTCACATCTGCGCAGCACCCTGCCGCATCGCCCGACGACGATTGCCGAGCATATGCCGAGCTCGCATCGTCGTTATCGCGACTGGACCCATGAGCGTATTCGTTCCGAAGCTGCCAAGGTCGGTCCCGATGCCGAGACACTGATCGACGTCATCTTGCGGTCGCGGCCGCATCCGGAACAGGGCTTCCGCTCGGCCGTCGGCATTCTCGGCCTGGTCAAGCGCTACGGCCAGGAACGCGTCGACGCCGCCTGCGCTCGGGCGCTGCTGCTCAACGCCCGTTCGTACAAATCGGTCGCCGCCATCCTCAAAAACGGCACTGACAGAACCGCGCCGCCCGCCGAGGAGGCGCCCATCCTCTTCCACGCCAACATCCGTGGCCGCACTTACTACAATTGATCAGGAGAGATATCAGCATGCTCATTCATCCCACCGTCGATCGCTTGCGCGCCCTCGGCCTTGCCGGCATGGCCGACACCTTCGTCGAACTGCAGAACAATCCCGAGGCGGCCGAGATGCCGCACGCCGATTGGCTCGGCCTCCTCGTCGATCGCGAGGTCACTGCCCGCGACAACCGCCGCCTTACGCGCCGTTTGAGCAGCGCCAAGCTGCGTCAAGCGGCCGCCGTCGAGAACGTCGACTATCGCACCGCCCGTGGTCTCGACCGTTCGCTTTTCCAAACCCTCGCCACCTGCCAATGGATCCGTGAGGCCAACCACCTGGTCATCGTCGGTCCAACCGGCACCGGCAAGTCCTGGCTTGCCTGTGCGCTCGGCAACAAAGCCTGCCGCGACGGCTTCTCCGTGCTCTACAAGCGGGCACCCCGCCTGTTCGCAGATCTCGCGCAGGCGCGCGGCGAAGGCCGTCTGGCCCGCCTGATCGCCGCCCTCGAGCGCGTCAATCTCCTCATCCTCGACGACTGGGGACCTGAACCGCTTACCGCCGACCAGCGCCGAGATCTGCTCGAGATTGTCGATGATCGCTACGACAAGGGATCCTTATTGATCACAAGTCAGGTCCCCGTGTCGCAATGGCACGACGTCATTGCCGACCCCACACTTGGCGATGCGATATTGGACCGCATCATTCACAATGCCCACCGCATCGAACTCAAGGGCGACAGTCTGCGGCGCCAAGCTGGTGAAAAGAAAAAGCCGTGAGCACCTCCCGCACGATCGTTCCGCCGGCCCACAGGCCCCTCCCGCGCGCGTCGCTGCGTCGCTCGTGGGGGCACTCCGCGCCGCGCACGGGGCCCTCCCATGGACCGCCGGAACGATCTTCGAACCAACCCGCCAGCCTTGACGAGGAGGCCGTTTCCAGCACACATAAACTCGTCAGCCGTGTTCGTCTCCAGTGATCGCCATCATCTGGAATCCGTGATCACCATCGCCTGGAACGCCTGATCACCATCTCTGGAATGCGCA
>NZ_JARXWB010000075.1 GCF_029892425.1 Bradyrhizobium sp. BR13661
CGGGAGACCGGGCCGGATCACGGCGTCAAGCGCCAAGGACCCAACGGCTTCCCGCCCACCGCCATCATGACAGACTTTCCACACACAGGGACCCATACCCACAGGGAGATGTTTGGCGAAGACTCGGAGTGGGAGTGTGCCCCGCACTCCTCCCTGTGGTTATGGGTCCCGGGTTCGCTTCGCGCCCCGGGACGACAGCGGTGGGCGCGGCAAGAGTAATGTTGCATTCCCCGGCCAGACGCGCTTCCTACCGGCCATGATCTCCGACGCGCCAGTCCTGCAGAAATCTTCGGAACCAGCCGCGAGCGTCGCCGCGCCTTCGCGGCTGTCGCGCTACGCGCGGCCGATGCTGGGACTGCTGCTGCCGGTTACGCTCGCGATCGGCTGGGAGTTCGTGGTCTGGCTCGGCTGGTCCAACGGCCGGTTGGTGCCGCCGCCCTCGCGGGTCTTCGCCACCATCGCCGATCTCGCCCGCTCCGGCGAGCTGGTTCACCACATCGCCGCGACGCTGTGGCGGGTAGGCCTCGGCTTCGCCTTCGGTGTCGTCGCGGGCACCATTCTTGGCGCCATCTCCGGCTACTGGTCGCTGGCGCAGCGGCTTCTTGATCCCACCGTCCAAGCCTTGCGTGCAATCCCGTCGCTCGCTTGGGTGCCGCTGTTCATCCTCTGGCTCGGCATCTTCGAGACGTCGAAGGTCGCGCTGATCGCGGTCGGCGTGTTCTTTCCAGTCTATCTCGGCGTGATGGGCGCGATCCTGTCGGTCGATCGCAAGATCGTCGAGGTCGGCCGCACCTTCCGCCTCTCCGGCTTCGCGATGATCCGCCGCATTCTGCTGCCCGCGGTGCTGCCGGCCTATGTCGTCTCGCTTCGCGTTGGTCTTGGCCTCGGCTGGATGTTCGTCGTCGCAGCCGAACTGATCGGCGCCTCCGAGGGCCTCGGCTATCTCCTGCTCGACGGCCAACAGCTCGGCAAGCCCGCGCAGATCCTCGCCGCGATCGTGATCTTCGCCATCCTCGGCAAGCTCACCGACTGGTTGATCGAGATTGCCTCCGCGCCCTTCCTGCGCTGGCAGGACGCATTCGGCCGCGCCAAAGAAACTTAACAAGGGAGCTTGAGGCGATGCTTGCGCTCGACCGGGTCAGCAAGACCTATCCCAACGGCGTCGAGGCGCTCGCGCGCTTCTCCGCCGCCATCAGGCAGGGCGAGATCCTCGCCATCATCGGTGGCTCCGGCTGCGGCAAATCTACCTTGCTGCGCGCCATCGCTGGTCTCGACCGCGCGAGCTCCGGCACCGTGACGCTCGACAGCGAAGCGATCTCTTCGCCGCATGCCAAGATCGGCATCATCTTCCAGGAGCCGCGGCTGCTGCCCTGGCTCAGCGTCGCCGACAATATCGGTTTTGGTCTAGCCGACCTGTCTGCGGCGGAACGGCGTGAAAAGGTGGCGCGCGCACTTGCCCGCGTCGGCCTCGCCGACAAGGCGCAAGCCTGGCCGCGCGAGCTCTCCGGCGGACAAGCACAGCGCGTCGCGATTGCCCGCGCGCTGGTACCGCAGCCCGAGGTGTTGCTGCTCGACGAGCCGTTCTCCGCGCTCGACGCCTTCACCAGGCGCGACCTGCAGGATCATCTGCTCGACCTCTGGGCCGACACGCGGCCGACGCTCATCCTCGTCACCCACGATGTCGACGAAGCCGTGGTGCTGGCCGATCGCGTGCTGGTGATGCGGCCGCGGCCGGGCCGACTGTTCGACCAGATCGAGATCAATCTGGGCCGGCCCCGCGACCGCAATTCGCCGCTGTTCGAGAATTTCAAGCGAAGTGTGCTGACGTCACTCGACCGTTCGCTCGACCGCAATGTGCCTGACCGTGACGCAACCCAGGGTCCCGGTCAGGCCATGTGGTGGTGACTTTTTCGCGCTGAGCCGGTACATCGAGGGGCAATTTTCCCGGGAGAGAACACGATGGACGCCGCAGAACTGCGCCAGATGCAGGCCCCGATCAAGGAACGCTACAAGACCGATCCCACGGCCGCGATGATCACGCTGAAGGCCAAGGGCTCGACCGACGGCGAAGGCATCGCCTGCAAGGTCGAGACCGGCCGCGCCATCGCGATGGCTGGCCTGCATCCGGCCACCGGCGGCTCCGGCCTCGAACTCTGTTCCGGCGACATGCTGCTGGAAGCACTGGTTGCCTGCGCCGGCGTGACGCTGAAATCGGTCGCCACCGCGATCGAAGTGCCGCTCAAGACCGGCAACGTGTATGCCGAGGGCGATCTCGATTTCCGCGGCACGCTCGGCGTCGACAAGGAGACCCCGGTCGGCTTCGCCGAGATCCGCCTGCGCTTCGAGGTCGACACGCCGGCACCGCAGGACAAGCTCGATCTGCTGCTCAAGCTCACCGAGCGCTATTGCGTAGTCTATCAGACCATCAAGAACGGGCCGAAGGTTTCGGTCTCGATGCAGCGGATGTGATTGTTCTTACCCTCCCCTGGAGGGGGAGGGTCGATCGCGCGTAGCGCGAGCGGGGTGGGGGGGTATTTCCCCGCGGGCACGGGTGGTCGCCGGGGGCCCCTCACCCCACCCCGGGGGGACCATCGGGGGGGGGACGGGGTGGGGGCCCC
>NZ_JARXWB010000076.1 GCF_029892425.1 Bradyrhizobium sp. BR13661
CGTTGAGGCGTGGAGAAGAAGGGAGTGTTCGAAAGAATGGAGCCTGCTGGTTATGGCTCTTACTTGCCCGGCTTACCGGTGTCGGAAACGACTGAAACTCCGAAAGGAGAACGGGACCAGAGCATGCCGGGAAACGTCTCGAAATCGGGCGCCGCAGCCCGGTGGAGAGCACAGAGTAAGGTGTGCATGGTGAAAGCTGTATTGCCTGAATCCCAGTTTCCAGTTGCCAAAGGGCTGGCCGTAGCGAACGCGGCTGACACGCTATGCCACGCGGGGCAGATCGCACCGGCCAGTGCGATTTGCCACCGGTCCGCGTGGGACGACCACCATCCGTGGGTCAAGGAGACGAATGGGACACCTAAACACACTGCAACTTCCTACACACGCAACTACGGGATCGCCTGCAGCAGGTTCTTTCGAGGACCTGTATGGCGACGGAGCCGTCATAGTACCCAAATGCCCGGAGTAATGGCCGGGACAGCCACCGCGAGGTGGACGATCATGCGTATAAGGCCGGGTGACCGGACCGAAAGCGCCTCCGATCGGGGGAAGGACGATGCCGCCAACAACGGCATTTGCAGTATGCGTAGAAGAGATTCTTCGACGGAGAGGTTCTGCTGATGCAGGCCGCTACCATCCAGAGAAGAATTGAATCACTGCCGACTTTGTCGCGGTCGGGCAAGCGCGTAAATGGCCTTCACCGCCTGATGAGATCTCCGCATCTCTTCGAGTGGGCCTACGAAAAGGTCTCCCGCAACAAGGGAGCCCTGACGCCCGGTGTAGATGGCAAGACTTTCGACGGCATGTCGCTGGCGAAGCTCGCTGACATCGCCAGGCGCGTAGCAGACGGCACTTATCGCTTCCGGCCAGTCCGGCGGGTCTATATCCCAAAGGACAACGGCAAAACACGACCGCTGGGTATCCCCACGGTGGAAGACCGGCTCGTTCAGGAGGCGGTCAGGATTCTGCTCGAAGCGATCTACGAACCTGTGTTCCTCGATGAGTCGCATGGGTTCCGCCCGAGACGATCCTGTCATACCGCACTCAAGTCCATCAAGAAGACCTGGACGGGCTGCAAGTGGCTGGTCGAAGTGGATGTGCGTGGGTTCTTCGACAACATCGACCATGACATTCTGCTTGGGCTTCTAAAGAAGCGGATCGATGACGATAGGTTTATCGCTCTGATCGAAGGAATGCTCAAAGCAGGCTACATGGAAGATTGGGTCTACGGACGCACTTACAGTGGCACGCCACAGGGCGGCGTTGTCTCGCCCCTGCTCGCCAACATCTATCTGCACGAGCTGGACCAGCACATGCAGACGATGAAGACGGGCTTCGACAAAGGCCGCGACCGACGTCCATTCCCGCGCTATGCGGCGCTGGAACGGCGCGTCCTCAGTCTCCGCCGGAAAATTGAACGGCTCCGCGCCGACGGCGCGGATCGGGCCGAGATCGACGCTGCACTCGCGGAGATCAAAGCCATTAACAAGGAGAGACGGAAAGTGCCCTCCGTCGATCCGATGGACCCCAACTTCAAAAGGCTCCGCTACTGCCGCTACGCCGATGACTTCCTCATCGGCGTAATCGGGAGCAAGCGGGAAGCGTGTGAGATCATGGCTTGCGTCGAACAATTCCTGACGCAGACATTGAAGCTCACCGTGTCGCCCGAGAAAACTGGGGTCTACGCCGCTTCAAAGGGAGTGACCTTCCTGAGCTATCGCATCGCGACATACACATCCTATGGGGCTGGACGCAAATCCAACCGCACGGGACCGGATGGACGGACATGGCGCGTGGTACGCCGGCCGACCACCGGCAATGTCAGTTTGCGAGTGCCGCGGAAGGGGGTTACCGCGTTCTGCAAGCGACACGGCTATGGCGATCTCGCCAGGAAAACTGGCCGTCCTCGCGAGCAGTTCTTGGCAACCAGCGATGTCGCAACCGTCCTCGCCTACAACTCAGAGTTCCGTGGTTTTGCGAACTACCATTCGTTTGCTGATGACTTCAAGAGCGCCTTGGGACTGTTGGAGCTTGTTGTGTTCCGCAGCCTTGTGAAGACGCTGGCGATGCGACATCGGACGACGAGAGCGAGAACCATGGCGCGTCTGTGGAATGGTACGGACTACGAGGTTAGCTCCGTGGTCCGTGGTAAGCTTCGCAGCATCAAGCTGTGGAGGCTGAAGCATCTGACCCAAACCTACTGGACGAGTCCTGTGGTCGACAGCGTCACGGCAGGGGCGTGGTGGGTCAAAAGCCCAAATGATCTGATCGACCGCCTTAGCGCTCGCAGATGCGAAGCGTGCGGCGATACGACGGGACCATTTGAGATGCATCACCTCCGCCGCGTAGGAGACCTGCGAAGCGGATCGCTGACGGTCTGGAAACGATCCGGTTGGCGGCGCAAGACCATCGTCCTGTGTCCGTCATGCCGTTTAACCGTCTCCGGTCGAGAGCATGCGCGTATGGAAAGCCGTGTGCATTGAAAAGTGCCCGCACGGTTTGGGGGGAGGCGTAGGGATATCCTCGTCGAGGTATCCCGCGCCTACCCTACCGAGACGC
>NZ_JARXWB010000077.1 GCF_029892425.1 Bradyrhizobium sp. BR13661
CTGCTCGATCACCCATGTTGATGCCCCTCTTTATTAGGCTGACAGATTCTTAGATCAAGTTGCGCAATGACGTGGTTTCGAAGGTCTCGGACAGCGCCAAGAACAGATGGTGTGTTTGAGAAGAGATAGGCGCCGCTTGGCTGGCGATCAATCAGCAAACGCTTACTTCGGATCTGCACATAGAGCCAGTTCACCGGGATCTTGAGCGTTCGGGCCAGTTCGGGCGGGCTGAGGAGTGAGGCTTCATGCTCCCATCGGTTGCGCTGGGTAGTTACCTTGATGGCAGCGGCACGACGGAGCCGCCCAACGGTGATGGGCAGCACCTTATCGGGGCAATGAGGAGAGCGGTGGCCTTCCTGAGTAAGGATTGCGGCGATCTCGTCGTCTGGGACGCCGTCGCGGGCAAGCGCCAGCAGGCGCTCCCGCATCTCTGTGCCTCGCGTCAATCTGGTGACGGAGCTGACGGTCATCTTCACTTCGAGCTCCGTCACGGCGCCGCCACGCCAGACGATCCTGGCCAGGGCCAGGTCGTGCTCACCACGGTCGAGCACGACCTTTTCGATGAGGCATCGCAACAACGCCTTGCGATGCGCATCCGAAATAGCCTCGTCAGCCCATATCTGCGGCAAGCGGCCGGTGAGGCTGATGACCTTGTTGTCGAGCTCCTTGCTTATGGCCACTTGTGTGATGGCTTTGGAGGGCGTCTGTCTGGCAAGCGCCTCTTCGGCGGCGCGCACGTCGTTTAGCGCCGCTTCCCATCGGCGCTCGAGTTCCGAGGCGACCAGCCGATTGTCTGGATCAGCTCGGTTGAACTGCCGTTCGGCGAGTGCGGCCGTGTACCGCTTGCGCTCGAGCTCTCGTTCTGCGCTGGAGCGCAACGCATTGTTCATCTGCTGCTGGACTCGGCGGGAGTGCGACAAAGCATCGAGTTCGGCTGGCGCTAGGGCGGTTAGGAATGCCTCGCCAACGGCCTCATCGATACGGTTGGCGCGGATGTGTTGGCAGGTTGGCTGACCCTCTTGGGTGCGCAGGTGATTGCATACATACTCGCCGCCGCCCTTGTAGCGGACGTACATTTTATGGCCACATCGTGCGCACCAGGCGATGCCGTGGAGCAGAAGCTCGCCATTGCGAGGCGCGCCTCGGGTTTTGATGCGCATGTATTCGGCTCGGTTATCTCTGATGACAGCTCGGATTTTTTCATAAATCGGCCAGTCGATATAGGCTGGATATCGATCTTTGACGACGATCCGCCACTCTTCCATCGGCCGCGGAGCCTTTTGCGGCAGGGCGCCCTCCCGCTTCGGCGGCTGGAAGCGGGTTCGTCCATAGACGAAGGCGCCCGCGTATGCGGGGTTCTTCAAGACGGCCGCCACCGCAGCCAGCGTCGCGCGCGTCCAGCACAAATCGCCATGCCGATCACGACGTGGCAGTTCCAGGTCACGTTCGTTCAACGCCCGCATGACCTTGGCAACGCTGCGCAGTTGCAGGAACAGCTGGAAGACGAGACCGAGCCGCCCTTGCACGGCCATATCGGGATCCTTAACGACCACGCCGCTCGGGTCCCGCATCAGCCCGATTGGCAGCATAACCGCAAGTTCGCCGCGTTCGGCTTTAGCCAGCAGGCCGGCAGTCAGCCGGCTGCGGATCGTATGTAGCTCAAGCTCGGAGATCGAGCCTTTCAGCCCGAGAAGCAACCGTCCGTTGGGAGTGCCCGGATCATAGACACCATCGCGGTCGGCGATCAGACAGCCACGCAGACCACAGATATCCAGGAGCGGATACCAGTCGGTACAATTACGCGCCAAGCGAGTCACGTCGATCGACAAGATGAGCCCCACTTCACTCAGGCCAACACGGCCAACGAGTTCTTTGAAGCCATTACGATGCGCTGTAGACGCACCGCTCAACCCGAGATCGGCATCAATCACGTCGATGGCCGCCTCACGCCATCCGAGTTCGCGTGCGCGCTTGCGAAGCGCGTATTGAAGGCGCAGGCTCTCCTGATTGCTTACAACCTGGTGGGGCGTCGACTGCCGGATGTAGACGACGGCTTTGCGCGCCAAGTGGCTTGGTGTGACCAGCTCGGACTTCATGAGGGATCTCCGCCAAAATCGCGGCGACGTCTTCGACGATCTGGCGTCGGAGCGCGGGCGTCAGCGTCGACCAAAGATCGGCTGGATCCATGCTCATGTGCGTCGGAACAATCCGCTGTCGATAGAAGCTCGAGTAGAGCCTCCATACTCAGCTTAATCTGATTTGCTTCTTGTCCATAATATTCGATTGCGGTTGCCTGAATTAGGAGACTGCTTCCCGTGCGAAACTCAACTTCATACGAAGCGGGAATGCTTCGGCCTCGCTGGCCGATCTTCCTGATCACTCGAAATGAGCGGCTGTACAGAGGATGGTGGGGGTCTCGAACTTCGACCACCTCCGGAAATGATTCGTCAGATTCACTATTAGGGACATTCCTCAATCCCCTCGCT
>NZ_JARXWB010000078.1 GCF_029892425.1 Bradyrhizobium sp. BR13661
GGCTGTACAGAGGATGGTGGGGGTCTCGAACTTCGACCACCTCCGGAAATGATTCGTCAGATTCACTATTAGGGACATTCCTCAATCCCCTCGCTTGAAGGCATCGACTGGCGGCTGCCACAACGGACGTGGCGTCCACAGGCGGCGGGCTGAACGCGACATTGTGAATCAGTGCGCGATCGAGGGGTCACAAGTGCCGGCCGCAAGGCGTGGCTGTTCGCAGGTTCCGATCGCGGAGGGCAACGCGCCGCCGTGATGTTCACGCTGATCCAGACCGCCAAGCTCAACGATGTCGATCCGCAGGCCTGGCTTGCCGACGTGCTCGCCCGGATCGCCGATCACAAGATCACCGATCTGGCTGCGCTATTGCCCTGGAATTGGAGCCACCCGATCCGGGTCGACCACGCCGCCTGACCTGCCGGCGTCAGTTTCCGACCGCCCCGCGGCCTTGAGCGGATGCTTACTTCTGAACTGCGGGATTGGGCGAACGAAGCACCATGGATACGAGGTGCCAATGATCTGCTCGATTGGCAACTCCGCATTGACGCGGCGCGAGTAGATCGAGAGACAAGTTCCTAAAGTTGGAAAGCGACTTTCGGTTTTCGAAAAGCTCTTTCATGCCTGACCAGGTTGATGAGGTCCGCAGAGTCTTCCGGGTCGTGAATCGTGAAGGAGGGATCCAGGCCAATTTGTTCGGCGTACTCGCGCAGCAGCGGGGCTGCCGTCCGCGCAATTGTGTCCACGATTTAGCACCGCAAGGTACTGCTGCATGCATTGTCAAGCCGCCGCATCATTACGACCGCGTGATCATCATCTGCGGTCGCTTACAAAAGAGCTGCTCATCTGTCGCACCACTTGGCTCATTTGTCACAGTTTGACCCCCTTCCGAAATTGTTAATATAGGCTGGCGGTGCCAGGTGGTAACGCAAAAAAACTGGCCGAACTCAGAACGCTATTCTTAGCGAATTCGGCATCAAAGGAGAAACTGAAGTGCGCAAGATCATTGTAGCCGCGGGGTTTGTAGCCATGGCGTTCACAGCATTGCCGGCATCCGCTCATCATCCAAATCCTCCCTACGATTATCCCTACTGCCTACAAGGCGAAGACTACGGCGTCCCGGGGTTGTGTCATTTCACAAGCTACCAGCAGTGCATAGCGACGGCATCCGGGCAGACTGCGTATTGTGGGCGGAACCCTCGATCAGCGTACGGATGGGATGCGTTGAAGCCTCACAGCAACGGTCACCACTCGTCCGCACTGACAAGGTGATCGAGTGAGCGTGGCTTGTTGACCACAAACTGGCGGTTCGAGGTCGGGCAGAGCATGTACGCTCTGCCCATGGCATTTCAGAACATCCACCTGACTGCTCATAGTCCACTTCGATGCCGAGATACTGTGCGGTTTCCGTTGCGCCGCCGCGCTCGATCTCGAACAGGGCGTCAATGCGTCACATTTGTGTCGTCGCGATGCAGGCGCTCGGCACCGAGCACATGCACCTCGATCAAGGCGTGTAGCGGCTGCAGAACGGTCGTGCAGGCGCCGACCAGAGCGGCCAGCGTCGACAAGCTCAGATCGGCGCCTTCCCGCGCATAGCGCTCGCTCTGCCGGTTCAAGGGCTGATGCATGCCGAACTTCTCGAACAGGATCACCGCCAGCAGGTTCGGCCCGGCGAAGCCGCGCGGCGTCACGTGGAACGGCGCCGGAGGCTGGGCGATCGTCTCGCAGGCCCGGCACCTGAACTTCTCGCGCACGGTCTGAATCACCTTCCACTACCGCGGAACCATCTGCAGCGTCTCGGTGATGTCTTCGCCAAGCTTCGACAGCCTGCCCGAGCCGCAGCAAGGACAGTTGGGCCGGCGCCGGGATCACGACGCGCTCGCGCGGCAGGTGAAGCGCTCGAGAAACGGGATGGCGCTCGGAAGATGCGGAGATCGATGCTGTATGCCGGATCAAGTTGGCGTTTTCGGGTGATCCGGAACGGCGTTTTCGTGAAGGGGACGTTTTCCGCAGGATGTTCGAGCGGGTCGTCGAAGCGTGCATTGCCGCGGGTGGGGAAGGCTTTGCGGTCGACGCGAGCCTGGTCCAGGCAGATGCCAACAAGCAGCGCTCGATTGCGGTGCAGGACTGGCGCGCAGAGACCGTGATCCGTCTTGCCGCGCAGTGAAGGAGTCTCTGGCGACCTCGATGATACGGCATGGGGCGCCCAGCGACGTCGCCATCCGACCCGGCGGCTCAGTGGACCGCCAATTAGCTTAGCCGGTTGCAACAGCTCGATGAATGCCGCATAAGTTATTGATACTATTCGCATAACATAGATTATGGAATTTCCATGCGGTTTGATTTCTGTAGCTTTTTTGGTCCAAGCGGCTGATTAGACCTCGGCAAATGTTCCTGTTGAAACGCGGTTTGG
>NZ_JARXWB010000079.1 GCF_029892425.1 Bradyrhizobium sp. BR13661
ACGATCAAGGAGATCGCCCGCGACCTGAAGGTGTCGCGGAACACGGTCCGGAAGGTGCTGAGGTCCGGAGAGACCTCCTTCGAGTACGAGCGGCAAGTGCAGCCACGACCAAAGCTGGGGCGGTGGGCATCTGAGCTCGACAGGCTGCTGGCGGCGAACGCGGCCAAACCAGCTCGTGAACAGCTGACGTTGATCCGGATTTTCGAAGAGCTGCGCGGGGGCGGCTACGACGGCGGATACGATGCCGTGCGGCGTTACGCCAGGCGGTGGAGCAAAGAACGCGGGCAATCGAGCGCGGCGGCTTATGTCCCGCTGAGCTTTGCCCCAGGCGAAGCCTACCAGTTCGACTGGAGCCACGAGGTAGTCTTGCTGAGCGGTACCACGGTGATGGTGAAGGTCGCCCATGTCCGGCTCTGTCACAGCCGCATGCTGTTCGTGCGGGCCTATCCGCGGGAGACGCAGGAGATGGTGTTCGACGCCCACGACCGGGCGTTCGCCCTGTTCAAAGGCACCTGCACCCGCGGCATCTACGACAACATGAAGACCGCCGTAGAGACGATCTTCGTCGGTAAAGGGCGTCTCTACAATCGCCGCTTCCTCCAGATGTGCAGCCACTATCTGGTCGATCCGGTCGCCTGCACGCCAGCGTCGGGCTGGGAGAAGGGGCAGGTCGAGAACCAGGTCGGGCTAGTCAGGGAACGCTTCTTCACGCCGCGGCTGCGGTTCAAAAACCTCGACGAGTTAAACGCCTGGCTGCTCGACAAATGCATCGCCTACGCCAAGGCTCATCGCCATCCGGAGCTGGTCGATCAGACGATCTGGGACGTGTTCGAAGCCGAACGCCCCAAGCTCGTTCCCTATGCCGGCCGCTTCGACGGCTTCCATGCGGTGACGGCGTCGGTCTCGAAGACCTGCCTGGTGCGCTTCGACAACAACAAGTACTCGGTCGCAGCCAGCGCAGTCGGACGACCGGTCGAGGTTCAAGCCTATGCCGATCGCATCGTGATCCGTCAGGATGGACGCATCGTTGCCGAGCACCCGCGATCCTTTGGCCGCGGCGATACCGTTTACGACCCCTGGCATTATGTGCCGGTGCTCGCCCGCAAACCCGGTGCCTTGCGCAACGGTGCTCCCTTCAAAGACTGGGTGCTGCCGGCCGCGATCGAGCGGATCCGGCGCAAGCTTGCCAGCACCGACGATGGCAATCGGCAGATGGTCGACATCCTCAACGCGGTGCTGACTGACGGTCTGCCTGCGGTGGAAGCGGCCTGTGCCGAAGCGCTCAGTCACAGCGTCCATTCCGCCGATGTCGTTCTCAACATCCTGGCCCGGCAACGTGAACCCGCCCCACCGGCCAACATCATGACGCCGGCCGCACTGACGCTCCGTCATGCACCGATCGCCGATTGTGCCCGCTACGACAACCTCCGGAGGACCATCTGATGGAACGAACCCAAATCTTCGACCTCATGGGCGAACTCAAGCTCTACGGCATGAAGGCTGCCTTCGACGAGATCATGGCAACTGCCGTCAAGCGCCAGCACGAACCTCAGCGTATTGTCGGCGACTTGCTCAACGCCGAGATCAACGAGAAGCAGGCCCGCTCGATCAAATATCAGCTCACCATTGCCAAGCTACCGCTTGCCAAGGACATCGCCGACTTCCAGTTCGACGGCACGCCGATCAATCAGACTCTCGTCAATGATCTCGCTGGCGGCGGCTTCATCGCCCAACAACGCAATGTCGTGCTGGTTGGCGGCACCGGCACGGGCAAAACCCACCTGGCCATTGCCATCGCCAGAAGCTGCATCCGATCCGGTGCCCGCGGCCGCTTCTTCAACGTCGTCGACCTCGTCAATCGCCTCGAGACCGAGACGCGCAACGGACGGCAGGGACGGCTTGCCGAGCATCTGACGCGGATGGACTTCATCGTGCTGGATGAACTCGGCTATTTGCCCTTCGCCCAGTCCGGTGGGCAGCTTCTCTTCCACCTCGTCAGCCGGCTCTATGAGCGCGCCTCCGTCATCGTGACTACCAATCTTGCCTTCGGCGAATGGCCGAGCGTGTTCGGCGACGCCAAGATGACCACCGCTCTGCTCGACCGGTTGACCCATCACTGCGACATTGTCGAGACCGGCAACGATAGCTGGCGGTTCAAGAGCCGAGATGACGATCACATCACCCGCGCTCGTCTCGCCTCCGCTATCCCGGCCAGCTCCGACGAGACGAGCGCTACCGCCAAACCCCGCCGCTCGAAGGGGTCAAAATTGGACGCCGATGAGGGGTCAAATTTGCAAGCCGATTGACA
>NZ_JARXWB010000080.1 GCF_029892425.1 Bradyrhizobium sp. BR13661
GCATAGGTCGGCAACGAGGCGACCGGATGAAGCGCATGCGATCCGAGCGCCTTCGTCCAATCAATGTGAACGCCGTGCACATGCAGCGCGCCGAGTGCCGCCAGCAACGCCTCGCTGCCATCGCGGCCGCGACGCTGCGAAGCAATCACCTGCATCGGTGAGCCTTCCACGAGACAGCCCGCCGCAAGTCCGGTCAGGATACCGTCAGGACCGAGCTCGAGGCTTGCCCGCACGCCTTCGGCTTCCAGCACATGCACGCCGTCGAGGAAGCGCACGGCCTGGCGCACCTGGCGCCCCCAGTACTCCGCACTGCAAAGCTCGTCCTTCGTCGCCAGACGTCCCGTCACATTGCTCACGATCGGCAGACGCGGCGTGCCGAACGTGACAGACGACAACACCTCGCCGAAGGCCTCCAGCATCGGCTCCATGCGCTGGGAGTGGAAGGCGTGGCTGACCTGCAGACGGCTGGTCCTCCGGCCCTTGCCCTTGAACGCTTCAGCGAGCGCCAGCACGGCGGCTTCATCGCCCGAGATCACCGTCGAGCGCGGCCCGTTCAGTCCGGCAATCTCGACGCCATCGGTGAGCAGCGGCAGCACCTCTGCCTCGCCCGCCTCGATCGCCACCATCGCGCCGCCGGCGGGCTGTGCCTGCATCAGGCGGCCACGTGCCGCGACGACGCGGCAGGCGTCCTTCAGCGACCACACGCCGGCAACATGCGCGGCCGAGAGTTCGCCGATGGAATGACCAAGCAGGATGTCGGGCGCAATGCCCCACTGCTTCAGCTGGCGGAACAATGCCACCTCGACCGCAAACAGAGCGGGCTGCGCGTAAGCCGTCTCGTTGAGCCTGGCCGCTGCCTCGGAGCCTTCCTCCGCAAACATCACATCGCGCAGCGGCAGATCCAGCAGCGCATCAAAATAACCGCAGGCTTCCTCGAACGTGGCGCGGAACGCGGCACAGCTCTCCAGCAGCGCCCGGCCCATGCCGAGCTGCTGCGCGCCCTGGCCCGTGAACAGGAATGCCAGCTTGCCGGCATCGCCTCGCGCTTCGCCAACCGACACCACCGCATGCGGGCGGCCCTCGGCCAGCGCGCGCAATGCTTCTTCTGCTTCCTTCGCATCGCGCACCGACACCGCGGCACGCGAAGCAAACTGCGTCCGGTGCAATGCCGCGGTGGTCACCACGGAAGACCAATCCGCTTGCGGATGCTGCGACAGCCACTCGCCGTAACGGCCCGCCTGTGCACGAAGCGCGGCCTCGTCACGGCCCGACACCAGCAGCGGGATCATCGGCGAGGTCGTATCAGTTGCACTACCAGTCTTCGCACGCGCCGGCGCCTCTTCGAGCACCACATGCGCATTGGTGCCGCTGATACCGAACGAGGACACGCCGGCACGACGCACATGCGAGGCCTCACGCGGCCATGCCCGCGCCTCCTGCAGCAGCGACAGCCCGCTGCCGTCCCACTCGATCTGGCTGCTCGGCTGTTCCGCATGCAGCGTCTTCGGCAAGACCTCGTGCCGGAGCGCCAGCACCATCTTCATCACGCCAAGGACACCTGCAGCCGCCTGGGCATGCCCGAGGTTCGACTTCGACGAGCCCAGCCACAGCGGACGGTCCGCGTGCCGCGTCGGTCCGAACACGGCGGCGAGCGCACCCGCCTCGATGGGGTCACCGAGATTGGTGCCGGTGCCGTGCGCCTCCACGACGTCGATGTCGTCGGGGCTCACACCGCTGGCGGAGAGAGCCGCGCGGATCACGCGCTGCTGGCTCGGACCGTTCGGTGCCGTCAGGCCCTGGCTGCGCCCGTCCTGGTTCACGGCCGAACCGCGGATCAACGCCCAAATCTCGTCGCCGTCGCGCTCCGCGTCCGACTGGCGCTTCAAGACCAGCACGCCGCAGCCCTCGCTCCAGCCGGCGCCATTGGCAGCCGCCGAGAACGCCTTGCAGCGACCGTCGGGCGCCATGCCGTTGTCGGGTCCGAGAGCCACGAACGTCGAGGGCGTCGACATCACGGTGACGCCGCCCGCCAGCGCCAGATCGCACTCGCTTTGCCGCAGCGCCGTGCAGGCCAGGTGCAACGCCGTCAGCGATGACGAGCACGCGGTATCCACCGTCATCGCCGGACCTTCGAGACCCAGCACATAGGAGACGCGCCCCGCCAGCACGCTCGACAG
>NZ_JARXWB010000081.1 GCF_029892425.1 Bradyrhizobium sp. BR13661
TCCGACACCGGTAAGCCGGGCAAGTAAGAGCCATAACCAGCAGGCTCCATTCTTTCGAACACTCCCTTCTTCTCCACGCCTCAACGGCGCACGCCTTGCGGCTTCGATCCCTCGCGCCAGAGCTTTGGTGCTCCTCGCCGGGGGCACTCGGGAAAGGGGCTCGCCTGCGGCGATCGCTATCACTGCCCCGTTCCCGGGTGCCGCTATTGAACCGGTCTCGTCGCTGCACTCGGACCCGCGTGCCCCTTCGGGTCGCTATGCTCACGCTCTCCGGGTGCCATTTCTCGAAGGCGATGCGCCCTGGCGCACGCCTGATCAGGCCTGTGGCCTGGCAGATTGCGAAGAGGTTGAGAGTAAGAGTGCAGGCTGGGTTTTTCCGTGACGGGTTACAAGCTGCGAGAGAGGCTCGCGGTGCCCGTCGCGGAGACCCGCGATGTCAAACCCTAATGCTTGCGCGCGCGCCGGCCAGGACCGGGCGAATCTCTATAACGAAATCACCGACAGAATCATTGCCGAGCTTGAGGCCGGACGCGTCCCCTGGGTTCAGCCCTGGGGTACTGCCGCGGCGAAAGCGCCGCTGGCCATGCCGAAGAATGCGTCAACCAGCCGGCAATACAGTGGCGTGAACATCCTCATCCTCTGGGGAGCCGTGATCGAACGCGGATTTTCCGGTCAAAGTTGGCTCACCTTTCGTCAGGCCCTCTCGCTCGGCGGCCACGTTCGCAAGGGAGAGCGCGGCACCACAGTCGTCTACGCGGATCGTTTCGTGCCGAATGACGAAAAGCGACGCGCCGCCGAGACCGGTGAAGATGCGCAGGCAATTCCATTCCTCAAACGATTCACCGTTTTCAACACCGATCAGTGCGAAGATCTGAGCGATGGTATTGCCACCTCTGCGCCGCCACCGTCGGCTGGCCTCATCGAACCCACGGTCGACGCCCTGATCAAGGCCAGCGGAATTGCATTTCGGATTGGTGGAGATCGCGCATTCTATGCAGCAGCCGAAGACTTCGTTCAGGTCCCGCCGCCGCAGGCTTATTTCGAACCCATCAACTGGCACCGCACGGCGTTGCATGAACTCGGTCATGCGACTGGGCATCCCTCACGCCTCAATCGCGACCAGAGCGGATCCTACGGTACGAAGAAATATGCCTTCGAAGAATTGGTCGCCGAGTTGAGTTCCGCATTCAGTTGCGCGTCTCTCGGGATCGTCCCGACCGTGCGTCACGCCGACTATATCGGCTGCTGGCTTGAAGTCCTGCGCCAAGACAATCGGGCCATCGTGCGTGCCGCCTCGCAGGCGAGCAAGGCCGCGGATTATTTGCTCGGCTTCATTCCCGGGTCCATTGAGCACGCGTCGCTGCATTCGGTTGTCGCCGATCACGAGGCGGCGTGATGCGTGGCCTCGTGGCCGCGCGAGAGTGAGAGGAGGGGGAGGCTGTTTGCGACGGGTTGGAAGCCGAGAGAGAGTCTCACGGCCGCCCGTCGTGGAGAGCCAAAATGACGAAAGCCGTACAAAAGATCACGTTGTCGCCTTCCCGGGACATTCCCTTTAACAAGCTCGTGCTCAGCCAGTCGAACGTTCGCCGCGTCAAGGCCGGTGTCTCGATCGAGCAGCTAGCCGAGAGCATCGCGCACCGTACGCTTCTGCAAAGTCTGAGTGTCCGGGCCGTCGTTGATACAGATGGCAACGAGACCGGCATGTTCGAGGTGCCGGCGGGCGGCAGGCGCTATCGCGCCCTCGAACTCCTGGTGAAACAGAAGCGCATGTCAAAGACGCAAGCGGTGCCGTGCGTTGTGCGTGAAGGGGGCATTGCCGCGGACGATTCGGTGGCGGAGAACGATGAGCGGGTCGGTCTGTTAGGTTCTGTATCGCAACTGTCCTCTTAGAGTCGTAGGTCCGTCATGGGAATCGACGACATTAACGGGGCATTTCGAGGAAGGCACAC
>NZ_JARXWB010000082.1 GCF_029892425.1 Bradyrhizobium sp. BR13661
AGGTCGGCCGCCGTCGCACCGGAGATCGTGGTGGAGACGTTGGACTTGGTGGAGTAACCGACGGTGGTCTGCAGCGCCTGGTTGGCGATCGACTTGGCGCTGTCGATCAGCTTCTGCAGCGAGGTGATGCCGGTGTTGGCAGCCTGCAGCACCTGCACGCCATTGGCGATGCCATCGAGCAGGTTGTTGATGTCGCTGGCGCGATTGTCGAGCGACTGGGCGGTGAAGAAGTTGGTCGGATTGTCCAGAGCCGAGTTGACACTCTTGCCGGTCGACAAGCGGCTCTGCGTGGTGGCGAGAAGATCAGCAGTAGATTGAAGAGAGAGCAGGTTCTGACGAACCGAGGATGAGAGGACGATACCGGACATTGAGTGTTACCCTTCTGGTACGCAACGCAACAAACTTCGATTAGGATTAATCGATGCCGGGACGGTGAACGCAGACGGCTAACAAAGCATGAAGCGTGTCGTGCGAGTCCTTGCGCGGATTCACCATATGCGTGATCGCGACGGATCGTGCCCGCTTCTATCGTCATGATCGGACGATGCTTTTCGATAAAGCGGCGGGCGTTTGCCACTTGTCAACCATAACTCAGAGTGAGCAATTCGCTGCATTCAATTGCATTGTCTCCATCTGAGCGCGTTGCTGCGGCGGCAGGACGTTTGCCATTTGTCAACCATAACGCGGAGCCGGCAACTCTCGGTCTTCGGGGGCTACGCCCTTATCTGAGTCAGCGGCATTCTGCTGCCGACGCAAAAAGAAAGCGGCGGGGCCGAAGCCCCGCCGCCCTTATCTTGCTTGCGATGTCGTCCGCGACTTAGCGGAGCAGCTGCAGCACGCTCTGCTGCGACTGGTTGGCCAGCGACAGCGCGGAGACCGCGATCGACTGGCGGGTCGACAGCGCCTGGCTGTTCGCCGCTTCGACGTTGGTGTCGGCCAGCGTCAGGTTCGACGAGCCGGTCTGCAGCACGTTGATCAGGTTCTTGTTGAAGTCCTGACGAACCTGCACGACCGAGAGGTTCGAACCGAGGCTCGAAGCCTCCGAGCGCAGTGTGCTCGACGCGGCGTTCAGGTTGGACAGCACCTTGTTGGTCGCGGAGTTGTCGATGAAGTCGACACCGGTGGTCAACGAGGCGAGGCCCAGACCCTTGGAGTTGTATGTCACGCCCGTGATGTTCAGGCTCGACTTGGCGGTCTCGTCGAACACCAGCTTGAGCTGATCGCCATTCAACAGGTTGACGCCGTTGAACGAGGAGTCCTGCGCAGTCGAGTCGATCTGGCTCAGGATGTTGTTGTACTGAGACACCAGGTTGGCGCGGGATGTCTGCGCAACCGTGTCCTGGACGGGGCTGGAAGCCGTCGAGAAGGTCAGAGCCTTGGTCAGCGTGCCGCCGATCGAACCACCCGCGGCGCTCGAACCGATGGTCGAGGACGCGTAGTCGTTGGTGGTCGAGACCGTCAGCAGGCCGTTGGCGTCGATCGTCGCCGTCAGGTTGTTGGCCTGGAGTTGACTATTGAGCTGATCGAGCGTCTTGACCGTACCATTGGTGCCGTCGCCGAAGGTGACGTTGACCGCCGTGCCGCCGTTGAAGGAGGAGAAGGTCAAGGTCTTGCCGGTGATGCCGCCGATGCCGGAGGTGCGGGCCGCAGTGAACGCGGTCGCCGTGCCGGTGTTGCCGGCGAGGCCGAGCACGTTCAGCGCGTTGCCGGTGCCCGTGACCGACAGGTCGGCATT
>NZ_JARXWB010000083.1 GCF_029892425.1 Bradyrhizobium sp. BR13661
TGACCCTGGCTGTGTGAAAAGCCACGAGTCGGCTACGATTCCTCCGTTTCCTGATGGAGGACACGGATGGGACGCTTCGTTGAAGGCGCGGACAGATCCCAGCTGACGCTCTTGCCGGAATGTCTGGAGGATTGGGTAGGCGAGGACAACGCGGTCCATGTGATAGATGTGTTTGTCGAGGCGCTCGACCTCCATGGAATGGGATTTGAGCGCGTGATCGCCAAGGAGACGGGCCGGCCCTCATATCATCCGGCGGTCCTTCTGAAGCTTTACATCTACGGTTATCTCAATCGGGTGCAGTCTAGTCGCCGCCTGGAACGTGAGGCGTGCCGAAATATCGAGGTGATGTGGCTGATCGGCCGCCTGGCTCCCGATCATAAGACGATCGCGGACTTCCGGAAGGACAATGGTGCGGCGATCCGGAAGGTTTGCGGGAAGTTCATTGCACTATGCCGGCAAATGGGCCTGTTGCAGACCCCAAGCGTCGCAATCGACGGCAGCAAGTTCAAGGCGGTGAACAATCGCGACCGCAACTTCACGCATGCCAAGATGGCGAGGCGGATGGCGCAGATTGAGGAAAGTGTCGGCCGATATCTGCGTCAACTCGATAGCGCCGATCGGCAGGAGCCATCGGAAGCAATCAGCATCAAGACGACGAGGATCAAGGAAAAGATCGCTCGGCTGAAGCAGGAGATGAGCCGCCTGGAAGTGCTTGATGCGCAGATGCGCAACACGCCGGATCAACAAATATCGCTCACCGATCCGGATGCCCGTTCGATGGCCACCAGCGGACGCGGATCGGGTGTCGTCGGCTACAATGTCCAGGTCGCGGTGGACACCGAACACCATCTGATTGTTACGCACGAGGTCATAAACGTCGGCAACGACCGAGGGCAGCTTGCTCGGATGTCGAAGCAAGCCAAAGAAGTGCTCGAAGTCGACAAACTCGATGCGGTCGCCGACCGTGGCTACTTCGACGGAGAGGAGATATTGGCCTGCGAAGAGGCTGGCGTTGCAGTCACCTTGCCCAAGCCCATGACGTCGAATGCCAAGGCGGAGGGCCGGTTCGGCAAACAGGACTTCGCCTACCTGCCTGATGAGGATGTCTACCGCTGCCCATCCGGCCAGCAGCTGCCGTATCACTTCACCAACATCGAGCATGGAATGACGTTGCGCCGTTACTGGTCGACGGCGGCATGCCAAGGCTGCGCGATCAAGAGCCAATGTACGCCGTCCAAGGAACGTCGCATCACGCGCTGGGAGCATGAACATGTGGTCGAGGAGGTCCAGAGACGGCTAGATTCCAATCCAGACGCCATGCGGACGCGGCGCGAGACAGTCGAGCATCCCTTCGGCACGATCAAGGCCCGCATGGGTGCGACCCACTTCCTAATGAAGCGCCTACGGAATGTCGCCGCTGAGATGGCGCTGCATGTCCTCGCCTATAACCTCACGCGGGTGATGAACATCGTCGGCAAACCAAGCCTGATTGCAGCCATCCGCGCCGCCTGAAGGCCGGAAAGGCGCGTCCAAAGCCGCAATACCCTGCCGCGATACTCCCTTTGGCCCAGTCATTGACGATCGGACCCGACGACATCGGCCGACTGCAATGATTGGCGGCAACGGCCGCTCCCGACCTGTGCGTTTGCACACAACCAAGACCC
>NZ_JARXWB010000084.1 GCF_029892425.1 Bradyrhizobium sp. BR13661
GCTGTCCGAGACCTTCGAAACCACGTCATTGCGCAACTTGATCTAAGAATCTGTCAGCCTAATAAAGAGGGGCATCAACATGGGTGATCGAGCAGATATCCCAGCTGCGCTGGCGTGATCGTCACCGACCGGTCCACGCCTTCGCGCGGAGCCGTCGAAGGCCAGACGAAGCGGCCCCGCTCCAGCCGCTTGGCGTAAAGGCACATGCCCTGGCCGTCGTGCCACAACACCTTGATCAGCGAGCCCCGCCGCCCGCGGAACACAAACAGGTTGCCGTTGTGTGGATTGCGATGCAGCGTCTCCTGCACCAGCAGCGCCAACCCATCAAAACCCTTGCGCATGTCGGTGTGACCCGTGGCCAGCCAGACCTGCACGCCACTCGGGACCGGGATCATCGCCGTCCCACGTCCCTGGCCAGCGTCTTGATGATCGCCGAGACCGTTGCCGGATCGGCCGCGCCTGCGATCCGCATCCGGGCTCCGCTCGCAAACTCGACCTCGATCATGCTCGACGACGCCGCATCTGGCACAACAGCCACCGGTGCAAACCCCGGCGTCTCGCGCGCAGGCCCGCACAGTTGTTGCCGCCAGCGAAACAATTGGCTCACATGAATCCCGGCTGCCCGCGCCACCTCGGACGCCACGGCACCGGGCTTGATCGCCGCCGCAACGATCTGCCGCTTCTCCTCCGAAGACCAGCGCCGCCGCCGCTGAACCGACGTGATTACCTCGACCTGCGCGTTCGTCATAGGACCATCCCTAGAAATAGTCCTATGACTTCCAGTCCGCGCTCAGTTCCGCAAGGCGGCCTCTACCGGAGGGTTACGTTCAGAAGCCAGCCACCGCGTTTGCCGTTCGGGCGTGATGCCTTCCAATAGTCACCGCGTGCGGATGCTCTTGAGAGGGGTGCCTCGGTGATTGTGCCATTTGCAGTTTCTGAGGTGATTGCCAATCATTGTCTCGGCTTTTAGTTCCTACAGAAAGCCCTAGGTCGCATCAGTGGCCTGGCTCGCACGAAAAGGACCTGCAGGCCCCGGTCTCCTGTTTGGCAACGACGCGCAGGGGCCGATAGTGCTCGACGGCATCTTCAAGAGATGATCGACTACTTTGCTGCTGCCCTGGATGAATTAGCACACATTGACTTGGGCCTTATGCGGCTTCTCGCGCGCATTTTCATTACGGCGAATTGTTGTGTCAGAAGCCGTTTTGGTACGGGATCATCCCTTTCGAGGAAGCAGCTTAAGTGAAAAACACAAACCTAGCGCATTCAAAAAAGTCAATATCGTGCTAAATCTCGGTGTTTTGGGGCCAGTGAAAACGTGATAAAGGCATTCTCGGGATCTAGTCGTTTTGAACCGCCCCGGGATTGCCGGAGGCTGTTTTGTTTGAGTCACGCCGCCACGGCGGTTTCAGCCATCATGGCGTAGTAGCGCTCCTCGGCTTCAG
>NZ_JARXWB010000085.1 GCF_029892425.1 Bradyrhizobium sp. BR13661
GGGCCATGTGTGGACGGCTCCTGGTTGGCAAGGAGAATCTTCACTTTGCAGCTTGGTCGGAGCAGCCATGTGTTCGGCCTGTTAGTGCGGTACGCATGACCGCTGGCCATAATGCCCTCCGCGGATCAGGTCCCGGTCAAAACCTCGCATTCGACAATGCTGTGGCCCATGTGGGTTGTCCTGATCGCCGGATCGACCGGCGCTGCATTACGTGCTGTTCGCCCTTCCAACCGTTACGTCACGCCGGCGTTGTCGGCGCGATCTCGTTTAGGCCGCCAGCGCGGCCGGCTCCTGGTAGCGTTCGTTCCTGGCCATCATCGCCCAGGCCATCCTGGCGAGCTTGTTGGCAAGCGCGATGGCGGCGACCTTGGTGGGTCGCCGCGCCAACAACGCGGTGAGCCAGGGCCGATGCCCCGTGCCATGGATCTTGGCATAGCGGATCACGGCAAGTGCGCCAGCCGTGAACAGGCTACGCAAATAGCGATCGCCCTGCTTGCTGATACTGCCAAGCTTGTCTTTACCCCCGCTCGAGCTCTGCTTTGGCACGAGACCAACCCAGGCCGAGAAGTCCCGCCCGGATCGGAAGGCTTTGGGATCGGCAACGCTCGCGACCAGCGCTGTTGCCAGCGCCGGACCGACGCCAGGGATCGCGTCCAGCCGCTTGCTCGTCGTGTTTGATCGATGCCAGGCGATGATGCGGCGGTCGAACTCCAGGATCTGGGCCTTCAGCGCGCGCAATTGACCGCCAAGAGCAGCAAGGCACATCCGGGCGACCTCCGGGACTCGGTCTTCGGCTTTATCGGCGACGACTTCCAGCAGTTGCTCGACGCCTCGCCGCCCAACAGGGGCGACAATCCCGAACTCGGCAAGATAGGCGCGGATCGAGTTGATAATCGCGGTCTGCTGGCGGATGAAGAGGTGGCGCGCTCGGTGAAGCATCAGACAGCTCTGTTGCTCGACTGTCTTGGTCGGCACGAACCGCATGTTGGGCCTCGTCACCGCTTCACAGATCGCCTCCGCGTCCGTAGCGTCGTTCTTCTGCCGCTTGACGTAGGGCTTCACATAGGCCGGAGGCATCAATCGCACCGTATGGCCCAACGCCTGCAATTCACGGGACCAATGGTGCGATGATGCGCAAGCTTCGATCCCCACCAGGCATGGCGGCAGCTTCTGGAAGAAAGCCAAGACGTGGCTGCGCCTCAACTGACGGCGTATGACCACCTGGCCGGCTGCATCAACGCCGTGTACTTGGAAGACCGACTTCGCAATATCCAGACCAATCGTCGAAATTGACTGCATAGGCTGCTCCTCCGAATCGTGGGAGCCTCAAACGGCGCCCACTCCTTGGCACTCTCGTGCCCGTGGAGGAGCCGTCCACAGCATCA
>NZ_JARXWB010000086.1 GCF_029892425.1 Bradyrhizobium sp. BR13661
CGACACCGGTAAGCCGGGCAAGTAAGAGCCATAACCAGCAGGCTCCATTCTTTCGAACACTCCCTTCTTCTCCACGCCTCAACGGCGCACGCCGTGCGGCTTCGATCCCTCGCGCTGGAGCTTTGGTGCTCCTCGCCGGGGGCACTCGGAAAAGGGGCTCGCCTGCGGCGATCGCTATCACTGCCCCGTTCCCGGGTGCCGCGATTGAACCGGTCTCGTCGCTGCACTCGGAACCGCGTGTCCCTTCGGGTCGCTATGCTCACGCTCTCCGGGTGCCATTTCTCAGGGCGATGCGCCCCTGGCGCACGCCGGATCAGGCCTGCGGCCTTTAGGCAGATTGCGCAAGAAGCTGAGAGCAAGAGTGCAGGCTGGGTTTTTCCGTGACGGGTTACAAGCTGTGAGAGAGGCTCGCGGCGCCCGTCGCGGAGACCCGTGATGTCAAACCCTGCTGATTGCCTGCGCGTCGGCCAGGACCGGGCGAACCTCTATAACGAAATCACCGACAAGATCATTGCCGGCTTAAGGCCGGCCGCGTCCCCTGGGTTCAGCCCTGGGGTACGGCCGCGTCGAAAGCGTCGCTGGCCATGCCGAAAAATGCGTCGACCAACCGGCAATGCAGCGGCGTTAACATCCTCATACTCTGGGGCGCGGTGATTGAACGCTGGGTTACCGCCGACCACGAGGCGGCGTGATACTTGGCCTCGTCGCCGCGCGAGAGTGAGAGGAGGGGAGGCTGTTAGCGACGGGTTGGAAACCGAGAGAGAGTCTCACGGCCGCCTGTCGTGGAGAACCAAAATGACGAAAGCCGTACAAAAGATCACGCTGTCGCCGTCCCGAGACATTCCCTTCAACAAGCTCGTGCTCGGCCAGTCGAACGTTCGCCGCATCAAGGCCGGTGTCTCGATCGAGCAGCTCGCGGAGAACATCGCGCAACGTATGCTTCTACAAAGTCTGAGCGTCCGGGCCGTCGTTGATGCAGATGGCAACGCAAGGGGCGTCGAGATCCCGTCGAGGGTGTTCGACACCTATCCAGTCGCGCGTATCAGTGCGCGGGAGGCCGCGTGATGCCCCACGATGCCTCCGAACTGGCACGCCGTCTCGCGCGCGAGGCCGAGGCGGTGTGCCGACGCTATCTCTCCAATGGCAAGAGAGCAGGGCAGTACTGGCTGGTCGGCGACATCCACAACACCCCAGGCCGCTCGTTGTTCGTGCGGCTGCACGAATCGCCGAAGGGACTCGCTGGGAAATGGACCGAATATGTTGCGCCGAAGGTTATGTTGCGCATTTGCACTTGGGTGCTGTCTCGCAGACGATTGACAGCTTCTACGCAACATAATGTCAGCG
>NZ_JARXWB010000087.1 GCF_029892425.1 Bradyrhizobium sp. BR13661
CTGGACTGCACCCCTGAAGTGAGACACGATAATTACAGTGACAGGCATTTCGAGGATGACCTGTGGCAGGACGAGGAAAGAAGCGTCAATTTCCGACAGCTTACAAAATCAAGGCGATCAAGCGGGTCGAGCGGGGCGAAGGTGTGCTCCCCGTGGCTCGCGAACTTGGAATCTCCCGCAAGAGTCTCCATGACTGGGTCAAGGCCTGGAAGGCCTATGGGCCAGATGGATTGAACCGGAAGCCCGGGCCCAAGCCAGGCCCTCGCAAACTCAAACAGCTTGCGACATACGACGACAAGCGCTCTGCGCTCGTGCGGGCAAACGCCCGCATTGCCGAGCTCGAGCGGCTAGTAGGCCGCCAGCAGATGGACCTCGATTTTTTTCGGAACGCCTTGCGCGCATTGGAGCGGCCGGCAGCGCAAGGCAAGCCCGCATCCGCCTCATCGAAGTCATCCAAGCCATGACATCGGAGAGAACTGACGCCAACGCCGACGTACAGCGCCTGTGCCGCCTCGCGGGCTTGCCGCGCGCGACCTATTACCGGCATCTCAACAGGCACAGTCGTGAGGCGACCGAGTGCGAGCTGCGCGACCAGCTCCAGCGCATTTGCCTCAAGCATCCATTCTACGGCTATCGGCGGGTGACTGCCTCCCTCAGACGCCAAGGCATGGTCGTAAATGCCAAGAAAGTCCTGAGACTTATGCGCGAAGACAACCTGCTGGCGCAGCGTAAGCTGCCGTTCCTGAAGCCGCCTGCGGAGCGACCAACGGGCGTCCTCGTCGTCCCCAATCTGGTGCGCGGCCTGGTGCCGTCCGCACCCGACCAAATCTGGGTCGCGGACATCACCTATGTCCACCTCGCCAAGACCTTCGCCTATCTCGCCGTCATACTGGATGCATTCTCGCGCAAGGCCGTCGGCTGGGCCTTTGAAAACACGCTCGATGCCTCACTCGCCATCGCCGCTTTGGAGAAAGCCCTCGACGCACGGAAGCCGAAACCCGGCAGCCTGATCCATCATTCCGATCGCGGCGTGCAATACGCTTCCATTGCCTACCGCCAGCAGCTCGCCGATCGCGAAATCACCATCAGCATGAGCAGGCCGGGCAACCCCTTCGACAACGCCAAGGCTGAAAGCTTCATGAAAACGCTCAAGGCCGAGGAGGTCAACGGCAAGGCCTTCGCGGATCTCAATGACGCCCGTCGCCGCATCAACAGCTTCATCGCGGAGGTCTACAACAAGGAGCGCCTGCACTCGGCGCTCGGATACCAATCGCCCCTTGAGTTCGAAACCGCCTTCGCGCAAAACAATGCGCGGTAACGCATCGTGACA
>NZ_JARXWB010000088.1 GCF_029892425.1 Bradyrhizobium sp. BR13661
TGAACCGCCCCGGGATTGCCGGAGGCTCCAACTCTTGAGAAGGTGGAGCCATGACAAGCAAGACGACGAACAAATTCTCACCTGAAGTCCGGACCCGCGCGGTTCGGATGGTTCTGGACCATGAAGGCGAGCATGCCTCGCGCTGGGCGGCGGTTGTTTCGATCTCAACCAAGATCGGCTGTACCCCGCAGACATTGCATGAATGGGTAAAGAAGGCCGAGGTCGACAGCGGCCGACGATCCGGCGTTCCATCCGACGTCTCGGACCGGCTCAAGGCGCTGGAGCGGGAGAACCGGGAGCTTCGCCAGGCCAATGAGATCCTGCGCAAGGCGTCGGCATATTTTGCGATGGCGGAGCTCGACCGCCGGTACAAGCCATGATCGCGTTCATCGACGATCACCGAGAGGTCCATGGGGTCGAGCCGATCTGCAGGGTGTTGCCGATCGCCCCCTCGACCTACCACGCCCATGCCGCCGGGCGCGCCGATCCGGAGAAGCTCTCCACGCGCGCAAGACGGGATATGACGCTGAAGCCGGAGATCGCCCGCGTCTTTGCGGAGAACTTCGAGGTCTATGGCGTGCGCAAGGTTTGGCGGCAATTGCAGCGCGAGAACTTTGACGTTGCCCGTTGCACCGTGGAGCGGCTGATGCGGGGGATGGGCTTGCAGGGCGTGATCCGCGGCAAGCCGGTCCGGACAACGATCAGCGACAAGGCGGCGCCGTGTCCGTTGGACCACGTCAATCGCCAGTTCCACGCGCCGCGTCCGAATGCGTTGTGGGTGTCGGATTTTACCTATGTCTCGACCTGGACCGGCTTTGTCTATGTCGCCTTCGTCATCGACGTCTATGCGCGACGCATCGTCGGTTGGCGGACCTCACGAACCGCGCATGCGAGCTTCGTTCTCGATGCGCTCGAGCAGGCTCTCCATGACAGGCGGCCGGCGCATCGCGGCGGGCTCGTGCATCACAGCGACCGAGGCAGCCAATACCTCTCGATCAAGTATACCGAACGCCTGGCGGAAGCAGGCATCGAGCCGTCGGTCGGCAGTGTTGGCGACAGTTACGACAATGCCCTCGCGGAAACCATCAATGGCCTCTACAAGGCCGAGGTGATCCATCGGCGGGGACCGTGGCGGACCATGGAAGCCGTCGAGTTCGCAACGCTCGAATGGGTGGACTGGTTCAACAATCGACGGCTGTTGGAGCCTATCGGCAACATCCCGCCGGCTGAAGCCGAGGAGCGCTACTACGCCATGATGGCTGAAACCGCCGTGGCGGCGTGACTCAAACAAAACAGCCTCCGGCAATCCCGGGGCGGTTCA
>NZ_JARXWB010000089.1 GCF_029892425.1 Bradyrhizobium sp. BR13661
CCGGCAACTGTTATGTCGATGGGGCGATCATATAAGGTTTTCGGTCGCGCATCATTGCGTTGAGCACGGTTAGAAGCTTCCTGGCGACGGCAATGAGGGCGAGTTTGGCTGGTTTGCCGGCCTTTCGCAGGCGTTCGTAGAATGCCTTGAATGGATCGGCGCGGCGAACCGCGTTGAGAGCGGCCATATAGAGGGCGTCGCGGATACGCTTGCGGCCGCCGCCGATCTTGCGCTTTCCACGATAGGTACCGCTGTCGACGTTGAAGGGAGCCAGGCCGGCCAGTGCCGCAACCTGCTTCGGACCGACACGCCCGAGTTCGGGCATCTGCGCGAGGAGCTGCATGCAGGCCACCGGGCCGATGCCGGGCAGTGAGCGCATCAACTGCGCATCTTCGGCGATCTCCTGCTCTGCTTTGATGAGCGCACTGATCTCGGCCTCGATCTCCGCGATCTCGTCGTCGAGCACGGCGATGAGGCGGCCGATCCGTTCGGCCATGGCGCGGTCCTCGGCCTCACTGCGGCGGTTTTTCTCCTGAGCTCGCATGCTGACCAGCTGATCGCGTCGTTTTGCCAGCCTTGCCAAAGCGTTGCGGGCCGGTGTGGCGACCTGCTCAGTTGCGGGCGTCATGGCTCGAGCAAAGGCTGCCAGCATCCGCGCGTCGATTGGGTCGGTCTTGGCGAGCTGGCCGCTGGCGCGGGCAAAGTCGCGGGCGCGGGCCGGATTGATCCGGGCAAAGCGAACCCCGGCCTGACGCAGCGCCTCGCGAAGCTCGAGGTCGTAGACCCCCGTGGCCTCAAAGACGACCAGCGTATCGCATCGCCAACGCGCCACCAGCTGTGTGATGGCCTGTGTCGCGTTGTCGATGCGTTCCGATGCACCGATGGCCTCATCGAAAATATCGAGATGATGTTTGGAGACGTCGATTCCGACGCAGCGAAGGGGTATGATCACGGTGCCTGTCCCTGTGATGCGAGGTCTGTTGGCGCAGCCTCGTGCAACTGTTCAGGTTGATAGATGGAACGGGCGGGAGACCGGGCCGGATCACGGCGTCAAGCGCCAAGGACCCAACGGCTTCCCGCCCACCGCCATCATGACAGACTTTCCACACACAGGGACCCA
>NZ_JARXWB010000090.1 GCF_029892425.1 Bradyrhizobium sp. BR13661
CTAAAGCGTGATGACATTAGGTTTGATATCCTGAATTTCTGAGGTAGTTGGCGCACTCGTCGGCCGAGAAGGCCTCGAGTGCGTGACCGATTGCGGCGCAGACCGCGTCGACGGTTCGCGCGGCAGCTTTGCGGAGCAGATGTTTGAGCTTGGCAAAGACCTGTTCGATCGGGTTCAGGTCGGGTGAGTATTTTGGCAGGAAGAAGAGTTTGGCGCCGACCGAACGAATGAGCAGGCGAACTGCTTTGCTCCTGTGACTGCCGAGATTATCCAAGACGACGATATCGCCAGGTCGAAGGACGGGCAGGAGAACCTTCTCGACATAGGTGCGAAAGCTCACGCCATCGATCGGCCCCTCGATGAACCACGGCGCATCGATCCGGTCATGGCGCAGGGCCGCCAGGAAGGTCATGGTCTTCCAGCGGCCGTGAGGAACCTTGGCGGGAAGTCTGTGCCCGCGCGGCGCCCATCCCCGCAACGGCGCCATATCGGTCCTGGTCCATGTCTCGTCGATGAAGACCAGACGCTCAGCTTCGACGCGACCTTGATACTTTGCCCACTGGGCTCGCCGCCGCGCGACCTCGGGACGATCGCGTTCGCCAGCCGCCACGCTTTTTTTTGAAGCTGAGCTTCTCGGCATGCACGAAATCCCACACCGAGTGGTAGTCGACCTTCAGGCCGCGTCCGGCGAGCTCGGCAACGAGCCCGCGTATGGTGAAATCGCCGTCTTTGATCCGTTGCGACAGCCAGACCGCATGCTCACCCGAGATTGCCTTTGGCTTGTAGCCACCGATCTGGCTCGGCTCAACGCTGCCCGTCTCGTCGACCCGCTTCATCCAGCCAATCGCTGTGCTGATTGCCACCCCAAACTGCTTGGCGGCCCGATTGCGGGACATCCCGCGCTCAATCGCGGCTACCACACGCTTGCGAAGATCCAGAGAGTATGGCTTGCCCATCCATGCCGGCCTCCCATCCAGCCAGCACGGTGAATCAGAAACAGGCTGATTTGGGAATCCCAAATCGATTCAGACTAACCCCATCCCGCTTTAGC
>NZ_JARXWB010000091.1 GCF_029892425.1 Bradyrhizobium sp. BR13661
TCATCGGCAGGCGGACCCAGCTCGCCAATTCGATCCGTGGCTACGCCGCGGAATTCGGCTTTACCGCGCCCAAGGGGCTTTCGCGGCTTCAACAATTGCTGATCGACATTCAGGCCGACGCAACGGTCCCCGACTTGACGAAGGAGCTGGTAGACGCTTTGGCGGCAGAACTGGCGCGCGTCGATGACCAGATCGCCAAGCTCGACAAGAAGCTCATACAGCTACACCGGAGTAACGAGATGAGCCGACGGTTGGCCACTATCCCGGGCGTTGGTCCGATCGGTGCGACGCTGCTGTCAATCAAAGTCGTGGATGCACGCGGGTTCAAGTCGGCAAGAAACTTTGCCGCCTGGCTCGGCCTGACACCAAAGAATCACTCGACGGCCGGAAAGAACAGGCTCGGCGTGATTACACGCGCCGGCGACGCCATGTTGCGAACCGTTTTGGTGGCTGGCGCGACGGCTGTGATCGCAGATATGCGCCGACGGGAAACTCGCTCCTGGCCATGGCTGAAAGATATCATCGCACGCAAGCCGCCGAAGCTGGTGGCCATAGCGTTGGCAAATAAGCTGGCGCGGATCGCCTGGAAACTGATGGTCAGCGGCGAGCGGTACCGACCTGCAAGCAGCGTCATGCCGGTGCCGACATAGACTTGAACGAAATGCAGAGCTTGGCGCCAGACCGGCAGGTTTGACGCTGGGGGCGGAACTTGCAGGACAGGAAGAGGTGGTACGTTCGGCGCAAGCCGGTCAGTGAAATGCTCCGCTCGGTTTACCGGCAGAAAATGCCGCTCTCGTGTTTGGATCTCACTGTCCGCGAAGCCCATCTTGGCCGGTGGTCGCAAGACCCGAAAACAGGCCGGACATATGAGCGCAAGCGATCCGAGCATGCTGCCAGAGCCATTTCTTGCAAGTCAGGGGCCGTCCACATATGAACCGAGCCGCTCAGCGTCTCGGTAGGGTAGGCGCGGGATACCTCGACGAGGATATCCCTACGCCTCCCCCCAAACCGTGCGGGCACTTTTCAATGCACACGGCTTTCC